>NZ_JBUYSX010000003.1:0-540370 GCF_055231775.1 Flavobacterium niveum | reverse complement strand
TTGGTTTTTCAAAAATACTAAGGTTTAAGAAGGCTTGCTATCTGCTCGGCAAGCTCGGTGCCTATACGGTCCTGCGCCTCAAGGGTAGCAGCGCCTATGTGTGGTGTAAGCGACACCTTAGGGTGCATCAGTACCTGTACGGCAGGCTTAGGCTCATCTTCAAAAACGTCAAGGCCGGCAAAGGAAACCTTACCGCTGTCCAGCGCTTCAAGCAGGGCAACTTCATCTATAATGCCACCGCGCGATGCATTTACTATACCTACGCCGTTTTTCATGGTTTCAAATTCAGGCTTGCCTATTACGTAACCTTCTTTTTGTGCCGGTACGTGCAGCGAAATGAAATCTGCCTCTTTAAGTATGTCCTCAACCGGTTCGGTTTTAATGTCTACGTTAATGAACTGGCCGTTATAGAAGTCAACACGCACTTCGGCTTCGTCTACAAACTTATCGGTAGCTACCACACGCATGCCTAATCCAAGTGCCATACGCGCCACAGAACGGCCTATACGCCCAAAACCGATGATGCCAAGGGTTTTGCCACGAAGCTCTATACCATTGGCATAAGCCTTTTTAAGGCCTTCGAAGTTGGTATCGCCTTCAAGCGGCATCTGGCGGTTACTGTCATACAGGAAACGCACACCACTAAAAAGGTGGGCAAATACCAACTCGGCAACAGAATCAGATGATGAAGCCGGGGTATTGATCACGTGGATGCCTTTTTCGCGGGCGTATTCCACGTCTATGTTGTCCATACCCACACCGCCACGGCCTATGATTTTAAGCCCCGGGCAGGCATCTATAATGTCCTTGCGGACTTTGGTGGCGCTGCGTACAAGGATTACGGCAACGTCATTGGCATTTACATAATTGGCCACCTGTTCCTGGGCCACTTTTGTTGTTATTACTTCATATCCGGCATCTTCCAGGGCTATAAGGCCCGCTTTAGAAATACCGTCGTTTGCTAATATTTTCATTTTTTAATTTCAGATTTATGATTTTAGATTTCAGATTGAGTTTCACTCATGGCCTGAAAACTAAGATTTTTAGATTTCAGGTTCCGTACAGAACGGCAAAAACCTGAAACTTTAAACTTTAAACAAATTAAACCGTTTTCTCCAGTTCTTTCATTACATCTACAAGCACCTGTACGCTTTCTATCGGCATGGCGTTGTATATCGATGCCCTGTAGCCGCCTACTGATCGGTGACCGTTCAGACCGCTGATGCCTGCCGCTTTCCATAGCTTATCGAATTGCTCGGTGTGGGCTTCGTCTTTAAGCAGGAAGCATACGTTCATTTTAGAACGGTCTTCGTTTTTGGCGGTGCCAACGAATAGCGGGTTACGGTCTATTTCGCCGTAAAGCAGTGCTGCCTTTTCGTTGTTTTTAGCCTCAACAGCCTTAACGCCGCCCTGGTTTTTAATCCATTGCAGGGTAAGGTACGATGCATATACCGGGAATACCGCAGGGGTGTTGTACATGCTTTCTTTGTCGATATGCTGCTTATAATCCAGTAATGAAGGGATATTGCGGCCGGTGTTGCCCAGCAGCTCTTCCTTGATTACGATAAGTGCAGTACCCGCAGGGCCCATGTTCTTTTGCGCTCCGGCGTAAATGATGCCAAATTTGCTGAAATCAAGCTCACGCGAGAAGATATCTGAACTCATGTCGCATACCAGTGGCACATCAGTTTCAGGGAAATCCTGCATCTGTGTACCGAAAATGGTGTTGTTGCTGGTGCAGTGGAAATAATCTGCATCGGCAGGTATGGTATATCCTTTCGGGATGTAATTATAGTTTTCGTCTTTGGAGGACGCCACAACTTCGGTAGTACCAAATTTCTTTGCTTCTTTTATGGCAGCCGAAGCCCATGTACCTGTGTCAAGGTATGCGGCTTTGCCACCGTCTTTAAGCAGGTTGTACGGTACGCGGATAAACTCCAGCGATGCGCCGCCCGATAGAAACAATGCCTGGTAGCCTTTGCCGGTTAGCCCCATAAGTTCCAGGGCCAGGGCGCGGGCTTCTTCCATTACGGCAACAAAGTCTTTGCTGCGGTGAGAGATTTCCAGAATTGAAAGGCCGGAACCGTTAAAATCAAGGATGGCCTGTGTTGATTTTTCAAATACTTCCTGTGGCAGGATTGATGGTCCTGCGCTAAAGTTGTGCTTTTTCATTGTGTGTTTACTTATTAAAGTGCAACAAATTTCCTAATAATCGCCCGATTTAGCACCAAAATTTTTATAAATAATTCTATCAAATTTTTGATAAAAATGAAATTGTATCCACATTATCGGCATAATCTAACAATCCGGGCTTTTGTGTATGCCCGAATTTTACCGCATTATCAAAACCTGCATTGGCCACTACACATTGTATCTGTTCGTGCTCGGCTTCAAGCTTTGATTTTATGGCTTCAATATCATCGTAGTATTCATAAAAAACACTCGAAATAGGGGAGGCGTAGCTACCGTCTTCCTTCAGGGTAAGGAACTCGTTATCCAGCAGTTTAAAATTACTCATCAGGAATACAGCCTTATTGTAGTCGTAATTGTTGGCATACTTCTCATAAAAAATGACGTCCTTTTGGTTGAAAATTGCCTCAAAGAAGTCCTTAAAGTCATATCCCTGCGGTACAAACAGCTTTGATACATTGCGGCAACCCAACCCAAAATAACGGAAGATATCTTCACCCAACCCTTCCAGTTCTTCTTTGGTTTCAGTGCCTGTAAGTACGGCAACGCTGTTGCGGTTCTTGCGTATGATGTTTGGCTTATCCTTAAAGTAATACTCGAAGTAACGCGCGGTATTGTTACTGCCTGTGGCTATTACGGCATCAAAGCCTTCAAGCTTCCCTTCGGCGAATGTTATATAACCTGCAAATTCAGGCGCTACGGCTACCAGGTATTTTGCCATCAGCGGCAGCAGGAATTTATCGTTGCTTGACAGTTTTACCAAAACCCTGTGCCCGCTTATCAGTACCGATAAAAAATCGTGGAAACCCACCAGCGGTATGTTGCCCGCAAGTATCAGTGCCACGGTCTTGGGGTTTATGTTTTCAAGGCTGTAATGGCTTAGCCAGTTATCCAGGTTTTCTTCGGTAAGGGCTTCGGCCCATTGCTGTGTGGCAAAGTACACCTGCTCCGGGGTAAACCAGTGGTTGTGTATCTGCGACTGCTCTATAAGGGAGAGGTATTTTTCGAAATATTCATCGTTAAAAGGCACTGCGGCTTGTTGTGTATTGGTTTGCGGGGTAAACTGCCCCAAGAAGCTGCCCAGCGCGGCAAATGCTTTTTTTCTTTCTGTTAACGTCATTCTGTTTGCTTATGAATGGATTTGGACGTAATTTTGCATGCAAATTTACGTATTAATACCATACAGTATGGCAATTATAATAACTGACGAATGCATAAACTGTGGGGCCTGCGAACCGGAGTGCCCTAACACCGCTATATATGAGGGTGCCGATGACTGGCGCTATAAGGACGGAACAAAATTGCGTGGTACAATAGTGCTGCCAAGCGGTGAGGAGGTAGATGCCGATACGCCGCATACCCCCATAAGCGACGATATTTACTACATAGTACCGGGCAAGTGTACCGAGTGTAAGGGTTTCCACGATGAGCCGCAATGTGCCGCCGTATGCCCTGTAGACTGCTGTGTACCGGACGATAACTATGTAGAGGATGAAGAAACCCTGCTAAACCGACAGGCTTTCCTTCATGGAGATGAATGATTTTAGATTTTAGATTGAGTTTCACTCAGCCGAAATAGAAAATCTAAAATAGAAAATAATCAATAAAAAAATCCTGAAGTATACTGCTTCAGGATTTTTTTATGGCGATTGAAATAGTTAATTCGTTACAGAAATAATAACCTCATCTGAATTGGGATAGCTTGATAGGTTTTTTGTAGTCCAAGTGCCATTGCTAAACCCATGCGCCTTATTTTCATCTATAACAATGAAATTGCCTTCAGATGCAATAAGTTCGTCTGCATTAGGGTAGCTTGAACATGCTTTTGTTACCCATACACCGTTACTAAAGGCATGTACATTATTTTCGTCTATTACGGCAAAAGAACCCTTAGTACCCACAACCTCATCTGTATTAGGATAACTTGAACAGTTTTTAGTAACCCAGGCTCCGTTACTAAAAGCGTGTACATTATTTTCATCAATTACCAATAAATTCCCATCAGATGTAATTACTTCACTGGCATTAGGATAGCTTGAGCAGTTTTTTGTAACCCAAACACCATTACTGAAAGCATGTATTTTATTTTCATCTATTACCGCAAAACTTCCGTTTGAACCTATTATCTCATCCGGATTAGGATAGCTTGTGCAGGTTTTAGAATACCACGTTCCATTACTAAATACATGTACCTGATTATCATCCACTACAGCAAAACTACTAGTTTTAAAGGCGCTTGTGCCAATACCTGCAAGCCCGGTTGCATCTACCTTTTGTGCATACAGTGCATAAGGTACGCTCATAAGCTGGTTAGTACCCACTATGCTGTAGTTAGTACCTCCGGCAGGGTCTACTTCTACCTTAACAAACTTGGTATTTACGCCCCAGTTTATGGCCGAAAACGTACCTGTGGTAGCTGTACCCTGGCCTATGTTCAGGTTGAATAAGCCTTGTGCGTTGGTGGTTTTGGTGTGGGTTTCTACATATACAGCGGTACCTGTGGCCGAGTTGTCCAGTATACTGATTTTTACGCCTACGTTGCCGTTGGTTACCGGGTTACCGCCGGTGCCAAATGCCACCGCCTGGTAGCTGATGCCCTGTGGTGCCTGTGCCGAAGCAAGCAATGAAACAAAAAGGAAAGATGCGAGTAATATTTTTTTCATGGTTATTTCTTGATTATTTTAAACGATTGGTTGTTTTTACTGTTTGTTGTAATGATGTAAGTACCGGCCTGTAACTGGCTCAGGTCGACCTGGTTGTTTTGAAGGTCTTTAGATAGTACTACACGCCCGTTCATGTCGTAAATGTCTACGTGGGTAATTGGTTCGGCACCGGTTTCAAAAAACACCGAATGCGCGGTAGGGTTAGGGTACACCTTAATGGATGGTACTGCCACCACCTCGTCGATTCCGAGGGTAAGGAATTCAATGCGCGATACAGCCCCTATAGTGCCCGAGCTTGCCTGGTTTGCATTGGCAGGGAGAACATAAATTTCCCCAACCGAATGAATAAGGCCGTTGCCCGTTACCGCACCGCTGTTTACCGACTGCTGGGCATAGGCCCCCATGGCAAACATTGAAAAAAATACAATGGGTAGTTTGTTCTTCATTGGTTATACGTTAAAAATTGTTGGTATTATGTGTCCAAATACAGCTTCCCCTAAAGAGTTGTTGGCCGGAAAGAGTGAAGATGTGGTTGGTTAAAAATCAAGGCAAATATATGATTATTTGTGATTTAAAAAATTATATTATTTACCTGAGATATTAAAAATAACAAAATCCCGTGAGCTTCTGCGCACGGGATTCTTTTCATAGCAACTTAACTAATAACAAATTTATTGTACCGGTACTTTGGTGTAGGTTTCTACCATAATACCATCGGTATTGTCGTCGTAGCGCTCTACCACAAAGTTCCCTTTATCATCAAAATATCCTACAGAGGTGGCGTTTTTAGTACGGTAAATATACTGGCCGTTACTGGTACGTCGTACCACACCATACTGCTTATCTGCCCCTGATGAAATCCTGTATCCTGCCTTATCGCTTACAAAAATATAGCGTTCGCCATTCAGCTCGTAGTAGGTAGGTATACCGTCGCCTTGTATGGTAGTGCTGCTACTTACCTGTACCGGGGTTTCCTTCACGTCTTTATTCAGCTTTTTGCTGTCGGCATCCTTCAGCTCTATGTTCTGGCGTGCCTCGGTGGTTTCGGTTTTGGTAACCTTTTTGGGCTTGCCTGTACCGTTGTTTACCGTTACGGTAGTAGTGGTACTCTCCTTAGTTACGTTTTGCGTTTGTGCTGCCACAGTAAAACCTGCGGAAAGCAGCACCATTAAAGCTATCTTTTTCATATCAGGTGTCATTTTTATGTTACTGATACAAAGGTATTTTGCAGTTGTTAAAAGCTGTGGTAACAAAAGCTTAAATAAAGTCTAAAGTTGGAAAGCCTAAAGGCATAAGGTCTTTTTAGAGTATCGCCAACTTTATGACTTTATGACGTTATGACTTTCGACTAATAAACCCTATCTTTGCACCCTCAAAAAACAACATCTTAAATGAAAGCAGGTATCGTAGGATTGCCAAACGTAGGTAAATCGACCCTTTTTAACTGTCTGTCTAATGCTAAGGCGCAGAGTGCCAACTTCCCGTTTTGTACCATTGAGCCAAACGTGGGCGTGGTAAACGTACCGGACCCAAGGCTTTTAAAACTTGAAGAGCTGGTTAACCCGCAGCGCGTGGTGCCTGCAACTGTAGACATTGTAGATATTGCCGGCCTTGTAAAAGGTGCCAGCAAAGGCGAGGGCCTTGGTAACCAGTTTTTGGGTAACATCCGCGAGTGTAACGCTATTATCCACGTACTGCGTTGTTTTGATAATGACAACATTGTGCACGTAGACGGCAGTGTAAACCCGATACGCGATAAAGAAACGATAGATATAGAGCTTCAGCTGAAAGACCTTGAAACCGTAGAAAAGCGCCTTGAAAAAGCTAAAAAAGCGGCCAAGGTAGGTTCTAAGGAAGCCCAGACGGAAGTAGCCCTGCTGGACAGGATAAAGGATACACTGCTTCAGGCAAAATCGGCCCGTACGGTAATTCCTCAAAACGATGAAGAAACGAAGCTTCTGGAAAGCTTCCAGCTTATTACTACCAAGCCGGTGCTTTACGTATGTAACGTAGACGAAGGTTCGGCAGTAAACGGCAATAAATATGTAGAGCAGGTGCGTGAGCTGGTTAAAGACGAAAATGCCGAAGTGCTTTACCTTGCGGTAGGTACTGAAGCCGACATCACCGAGCTTGAAACATTCGAGGAGCGCCAGATGTTCCTTGAAGACCTTGGCCTTACAGAGCCGGGTTCGTCTGCACTTATCCGTGGTGCGTACAAACTGCTTAACCTGCAAACGTATTTTACGGCAGGTGTACAGGAAGTACGTGCGTGGACTATTAACATAGGCGATACTGCACCGCAGGCTGCCGGTGTTATCCACACGGATTTTGAAAAAGGCTTTATCCGTGCCGAAGTTATCGCGTTTGATGACTATGCTAACTACGGTACCGAAGCTAAGGTAAAAGAAGCCGGTAAGCTTAGGGTAGAAGGTAAGGAGTACATTGTTAAGGATGGTGATGTTATGCACTTCAGGTTTAACGTGTAAGTATCACAAAATATATTAATTGAGGCAGCCATAATGGTTGCCTTTTTTATTAAATGCAGGTACCTGAAAATTTAACATAAATGTTGTTTATATTTGCCGCCTTTGCACCCTAATTGCCTTTGAAAAGAAAATGACCAAACCGCACTACGCCAAAAAGATTAAGAAGAGCCTGAGTGTTTTACTAAAACTGTTCATCACAGCCGGGTTGCTATACCTGGTATATTCCAAAATTAACCTGAAAGACATACAGGAAAAGTTAAGCAGTGCCAATATCTACTGGCTACTGCTGGGTATAGTGTTGGTAACAGTATCGCAGGTATTGTCTTCGGCAAGGCTGCGGAAATTAATGCTAAAGTCACACTTGCCCATATCATTGCGTAGTAACAGCGAGCTGTATGTACTGGGCATGTTCTATAACTTTTTTATTCCCGGCGGGGTAGGTGGCGACGCCTATAAGGTATACCTGCTGAATAAAAGCTTCGGCTGGAAGGTAAAAAGGCTTATAAAGCTTATGGTAGCCGACAGGCTGTTCGGTATGTTCGGTATTATCGGTATCGTATGCCTGCTGGGCATTACGCTGCCATATTTCGATTTCTCTTACGGATTGCAGGTGGCACTGGGCATTGCGTTTGTAGCGCTGTTCCTTATCATGAGCCGCTGGTTTGTAAAACTGTTCTTTAAAGACTACGTACACTATTTTTATACCGGTATCGGTTATTCTGTAATCGTGCAGCTGTTCCAGGTGTTGTGCGTAATCTGCATATTAGAAGCCTTTGGCGGTGTACCCGTTTCGCTGTACCTGATTTACATACTGGTATTCCTTATCAGTTCGCTGCTGTCGGTATTCTCATTTTCGGGTATCGGCGTACGCGAATACGTATTCCTTCAGGCATCGTTAATCTTCAGCCTTGATATACAAACAGCCGTAAGCGTAGGAGCGGTATTCTCCATACTTACAGCGGTAATATCGGCACCGGGGTTGTACTACCATTTCAGGAAGCCCAACCTGTTCCTTGAAGAACCCGTAGAAATTTCCCCTGCGGAATAAGAATTATATAATACAAAAAACGAGCAATAATAGTCCGGCTGAGCTTGTCGAAGTCTACTATTATTACTCGTTTTTACGTAAATTTTATTGAAATATACTGTCAGGCAGAGCTTGTCGAAGCCGGCAGTATATTTCAATAAAGTAAACTACTGCTTCTTCACGTATTTGGTAAGGATAACTATCGTTTGCCCTTCTATTTTTCCTTCTATCTGTTCGTGGTTGTCATGCACCAGGCGAATGTTACGCACCGCTGTGCCTATCTTAGCATTAAGCGAAGAACCCTTAACATCAAGGTCTTTAATAAGCGTTACGGTATCGCCGGTTTGCAGCAGGTTACCGTTGCTGTCGGTATGCAGTTGCACGTTGCCGTCGCCCAGGTGGTCGCCGCTGGCCTGTGCCCACTCCATAGTATCATCATCCAGGTAAATCATTTCCAGTGCATCGGCAGCCCAGCTCTCATTACGGAAACGGTTCAGCATGCGGTATGCTATTACCTGCACCGCCGGTACTTCGCTCCACATGGCCGTAAGCAGGAAACCTTCCCAAAACTTGTTGTCGGGCATTTCCTTTTTCTCTATCTGGTTCAGGCATTTTTCACTGATAAGCACGGCGCTTTCGGCTCCTTTGTTTTTGGCAAAGGGTACTTCGTATACTACTAAACCTTCATCGGTTCCGCTCAGTTCACAAATGTTGCCGCTGCGTTGCTTAAGTATATCTTCTAATTTCATGGATGTGTTAATTAACGGGCGCAAAGATAGCAATTCAGCCAGCACTTTGGTATGAGTATTATCATGTATTTGTACGTAAATTATACTAAAAAAGCCGGGACAATGCCCGGCTTCCTCAGCTTTGCTGCAGCCCCGTAAATAATGGAAGAAGGCTGCGGCGGAAAAAAATATATACAGTACTAATTTCTTCTGTTTATGTATACCCAGCCGGTAAACGATTTACCGCCCGTATTTTCAAAAGAGTAGAAGTAAGTGCCTGTAGGCAGCTCATTACCGCTATTCGTCTGTCCGGCCCATTGGTTGGTATACGCGCCGTTGTAGCTGTACACCTCCAGGCCGTAACGGTTGAAGATGCTGATGTGCTTTACATCAAAATTCGTCAGGTCGAAGTTGTTGTTGTAGTCGCTGTCGCCCGGCGATATGCCCCTTGGTATTTCGCAGGCACCCTGTACAAGGCTTACAGGCGCTACAGTAAAGCAGCCGTCGTTGTTCTCAGCGCGGATGTATACGGTGCTTTCAGGCACGCCCGGAGCATAGGTTTCAGGGCTTGCTATGGCATTTGTACCTGCTGTGGCATCACTTTCAGATGTATAGTAATCATAAATGTACTCAGGCGTTAACTGCGCCTCGGCTATGGTAAGGTCAAATTCGGTACAACCTTCCACTACAAGCGGGGTGGCAATTTGCGGAGCATCAAGTACCGTCAGTGTAAATGACGTAGTGCTGTAGCAGTTGCCATTGTTAAGCCTTGCGTAGATGGTTTGCGGGTTTTGCGTATTCGCAAATGTGTTTGGTGAAGCAATAACATTCGTATTATCATCGGCGTCCTGCTGGGTGGTAAAATACGTTACCGTAAGCCCCTGCTGGTCGTTTATTATATCGGCATTTTGTTCTGTCAGGTCAAATTCAGCCGAACCATCAGCAACACTACCGTCGCAGTTGCTCAGGTTAGCTACTGTACCCGGTTGCGGCAGCGGGGTAACATTCAGGCTGAAGCTTGTTACCGTTTTACAGCCTGCGGCATTGGTAAGCGACGCATAAATTGTCTGTGGGCTTTGGGTGTTTGTAAACCCTGCCGGTGTAGCTATAGCATTGGTTCCTGCATCAGCATCTGCCTGACTGGTGTAGTACGCAAGGGTAATGCCCGCCTGCCCGTTGATTAGCGCAGCATCCTGTTGTGTAAGGTCGAACTGGGCAGTAGCGCTGCCTGCTGCATCTTCACACAGGTTAAGAGCTGTTACTGTACCGGCTACAGGTAGTGCAGTAGCATTCACTGCAAATGTTGCGTAAGCTTTACAACCGTTGGCATTCGTAAGCGTTGTGTAAATGGTTTGCGGGTTTACCGTATTGGTAAAAGCAGCAGGGGCAGCTATGGCATTGGTACCTGCTTCTGCATCGGCTTGGGAGGTATAGTAGGCCACGGTAATACCCGTTTGCCCGTTGATTAGTGCAGCGTCCTGCTGGGTAAGGTTAAATTGCCCATTGCCGCTACCGGCTGTGGTTTCGCATACCAGGATATTCGATACGTTACCAGCAACCGGAAGGGCAAAAGCACCTAAACTAAACGTTGTATAACTGCTGCAGCCCAAAGCATTGGTTACGGCTGCATATACAGTTTGCGGATTTGTAGTATTGTTAAACGCAGCAGGCGATGCTATGGCGTTTGTACCTGCCTCGGCATCGGCCTGGGAGGTATAGTACGTTACCGTAACACCGGTTTGCCCGTTGATTATGGCAGCATCCTGCTGGGTAAGGTTAAACGGCGCGCTGCCACTGCCTGCTGTGGTTTCGCATGCCGTAAGGTTGGCAGCGGTACCTGTAGAAGGTAACGCCGGAACACTGATTGTGAACGATGTAACGGCAATACATCCCGCCGCATTGGTCAGCCCTGCGTATATGGTTTGTGGGTTTACTGTATTGGTAAAGGTACCGGGGGTTGTTATGGCGTTTGTACCTGCTTCGGCATCGGCCTGTGTAATGTAGTACGCTACGGTAACACCTGTTTGCCCGTTGATGATTTCGGTATTCTTTTGTGTAAGGTCGAAAATTGTAAAGCCATCGCTTACAGCATCATCGCACAGGGTTATGCCGGTTACGGGGGCTACTGCCGGAGCAACATCTATAACAAGGCTAAAGCTTGTAGTAGTTACACAGCTGGTTGTAGCCGAAACTATCCTTACGTAAATATCAGCATTTGCCGATGTATAGGCCGAAAGGTCGCCTGTAAGGGCATTGGTGCCTGCATCGGCATCGGCCTGGGTAGTGTGGTAGGTCACGGTAAAATCTGCCGGAGATTGTGCACCCAATATTACAGCGGTTTGCGCCGCAACGTTAAACGCAGCCGTGTTTTCATCCGAACAAATGTGTAAGTCGGCAACAGTATTGGCCACCGGTGCTGCTGTTATGGTTACAGGTATGGTCCTCGTAACTGTGATTCCTGCCGCATTTTCAAAGGTTACGCTAACCGTATAGGTGCCTGATTGGGCATAACTGTGTGTTGGTGTAATAGCTGTTGATGTATTGGCACTGCCCGAAGCAGGGTCGCCAAAATCCCAGTTGGCGCTTACAATAGTGGCGTATGAGTTGATTTCAAAATTGGTATTGGTGCCTTCGCAAATGCCATTAAATTCTACGGTTTGCGCCTGGAACCATGAGGTTATAAAATTAGGTAGCGCATTGTAGCACGATTTTCCTCCAAGGTTAATGGCCAGTGCCTGGAAGTTACAGCCTGTACCCACTATATCCGGGTTATTTACTACGTGGATAGAAGTACTTCCCAGTATTTTTGCTACATATAGCTTACCGTCTATACCCAGTTGCAGTCCGCCTATAAGGCCGGGGTTTTGGGTGTAAATAGTGGTTTCAGAAGCCTGTATACCTGCTTCGGTACCGCTGGTGGTATCGTATTGGAACAGCGTATTCCAGCCGCCCCATACACCTACGCTGCTGGTAGTATATACCAGTTGGCTGTTTGGCGAAAACTCCAGTCCGTAACTTTGCCTTGTACTCAGTACCTTAGGGTTAGATACCATACCTGTAGCGGCATCAAAATCAAATAATTCCACACCACCCGATATGGTAGGGGAGGTTACCCAGTTGCTGGCGCCATAGTTTTTAGATACAGCAATTTTTGTACCGTCTGGAGATGTTTTCATTTCCCCCGGCAGGTTGTTCTCTTCCCACCATAGCGCGGGGATAAGCACCTGGCTGTGTACAGAGCCTACACTGCTTACCACGGGTGTTTCATTCACACCGGTACTGCTTACAAGAAACGCAATAAAATCAGGCCCGTCAGCTTTGTGTGATATTACCCAGATGCTTTCACCATCGGCATGGTACACAGCAGTAAGCTTTTCAGATACCGGTGTGGCAAGGTTTGTAGGCAGCGATGGGCCAAGCGGCCCGCCATTTACTTCGGTTATGCCACCAAGTCCACTGTTTTGGGTCATGTCTACGGTGTAGTAGTTGAGTCCCGCAGCCAGGAAACCATCTGTACTGTTTGTGGTAAAAATATAGTAAATCGAAGTACTGCCCGGTTTTGGGATGATGATAGACGACTGCGTAGAACTGTTAGATCCCGCCTGGTAATCGCTGTTAGCCAGCGGCAGGTGGTTTTGGTTATAAGCATTTACACCATTTGTATAAAACAAAAGCTGTCCGTCAGCAGTAGACACGGTACTGCAGCCTTCGCCGGCAGTAAGGGCGCTGTTAGTAAGTGCCACGGGGGCGCCGTTGTTAAAGTCGAGCCCGGCTTGTCCGCCAAAATACCATATGGCTGCCTGCTTCTGCGCAAACAATGCTAAGGGCAATGCAAGCAGCGCAAGGCTAAAAAAGTTTTTCATTGCAGAAGCAGCGTACCGCTTCCTGTTCCGCTCATTCATGGATACAAGTGTTTAGTTTTGACAAATTTTCAATATATCCCATGGGTTGGAATATAAAATAGCTTTGGTTTGAGGTCAGGCTACAAATTTATCTTATCTAAACAGTTAAAATACTGATAACCATATATAGAGGGTCTTGAAAAAGGGCGACATGTTTTGTAAAAAGTGTGACATTTAACAAGATGTCACCTTTTTTTCCTGCCGGGAATTGCTGTTTTATAAGGCTTTACTGCAAAATTCTGCAAAATTTGAAATAAAACAGCGACGCCTGTACATCATACGTTGTAGTCATATAATTTACAGGCGGGCTTTTTTTGTAAAAGGAGATTTTATGGAAAAAGTGAGGCAGTATCAGCGTATTTTGTACTCCTCAATTTTGCGGTACAGCGTGGCAATACCTATGCCCAGCAGCCTCGCTGCTTCGGCCTTATTGCCGTTAGTATAGTTAAGCACTTTTTGTATCTGTACCTTTTCGGCTGCGGCCAATGAAAATGCCGAAAGGGTTTTATCAGGAGCAGAAGTTTCGCTTTCACTAAGCTGCTGCATATCGAAGGGCAGGGTATCGGGGGTAAGCTCGTTACCGGTTTCCAGGATTACACTGCGTTCTATAATATTTTTCAGCTCGCGTACATTGCCCGGCCAGGGATGCAGCTTTAGTGCTTTCAGGTAAGTTGCAGTTACACCTTTAATAGTACGCCCTGTCTTTTTGTTGAATACGGTTATGAAGGAATTGGCCAGCACTTCCATATCTGAAGTACGCTCTCGCAATGCGGGCAGCTTTATTCCAAATATCGAAAGGCGGTAATACAAATCCTGCCTGAAACGGCCTGCTTCGATTTCTTTAAGCAGGTTACGGTTGGTAGCTGCCACCACACGCACATCGACTTTAGTGTTACGGCTTTGCCCGACTTTAATAAACTCGCCGCTTTCCAGCACACGCAGTAATTTAGCCTGAAGGTCCATTGCCATTTCGCCAAGCTCGTCCAGGAATATGGTACCGCCGTCGGCTTCTTCAAACAGGCCCTTTTTGTCTTTTATGGCTCCTGTAAATGCACCCGCCACATGCCCGAACATTTCACTTTCCAGCAGGTCGTGGCTAAAGGCAGCACAGTTTATGGCTACAAAAGGTTTGTTTTTTCTGGGGCTGTTTTGGTGCAGCGCATTGGCAAATACTTCCTTACCCGTACCGGTTTCCCCGTTGAGCAGTACCGTGGCATCGGTAGGGGCAACTTTCCGTGCCAGCTCCACTGCCTGGGTTATGCTTTTAGACGTCCCGGTTATGGTTTCAAAGGAATACTTCTTTTCCAGCTTGGCTTCAAGCACGTCCACGCGCTGCTGCAAGGCGCTTTTTTCTATGGCACGGTGCACCAGCGGGATGATTTTGTTGTTGTCGTCGCCTTTGGTTATATAATCAAAAGCGCCATTTTTTATGGCCTGTACACCATCGGGTATATTGCCGTACGCAGTGAGCAGTATTACCTCACATTCGGGGTATTTCTGTTTAATGGTTGCGGTAAGGTCTACGCCGCTGCCATCAGGGAGTTTTACATCGCACAGCACCACATCTATGGCTTCCCTGTCCAGTACTTTCAACCCTGACTTGCAGTCGGGTGCTTCGTACAGCTCAAAGCCTTCCAGCTTCAGTATGCGGGCTATGAGCCCCCTTAGTTTTTCCTCGTCGTCTATGACCAGTATCTTTTTCACGAACAGCAGTTTTTTATTCCCCGAAAATGAGTTGGTTGGTAAGCGTTATTTCGTCCTGGCTTATGGTATGCGGCATGCCGTCGTATACCTTAAGCGTTACCTTGGCGCCCATGTTTTCCATAATTTTTACGGTTTCCTCTACGCGCTCTACCGGCACATGGAAATCAGGGTTACTTGTGCCAATAAATACAGGTGTGCCATTAAAGCTGCCACCATAGTTTTCGGTATATACGCGGTCGCCTATAAGCCCGCCGGTATATACAACGATACCGCCGTAGCGTGTGGCATGGCGTGTGGTATATTCGCTAACAAGGCATGCACCCTGCGAAAACCCAAGGAAGTATATGTTTTCATCGGGTACGCCTGCGGCCTTAATGTTGGCTACCGTATCGGCCACTGCCTGCAACGATGCCGATAAAGAAGGCTCGTTCTGTGCAGGTGGTGCCAAAAAGGAGTAGGGGTACCAGGTATTCCCGGCTGCCTGTGGGGCTACAAATGTAAAGCCCTCAACATCCAGGTAATTGGCTATTGATAGTATGTCCTGGGCTGCGGCACCGCGCCCGTGTATCATAACAAGGACTTTATTTTCGGGTGATAGCGGTGCACCTGTTATAGTAAGGTTATTCATCTTCTGAAGATTTTAGCCAGATATCGTTATACATTTCCGGATGCCTTTTAAACTGTGCGTGTACATAAGGGCACAGCGCGCGCACCATAAGGTTGTTTTCGCGGACGTACGCTACCATAGTGGCAAGCAGTTGCCCTGCATAGCCTTTACCGGCGGCTTTTTCTTCTACACCGGTGTGGTATACGGTAAGTACGTTATCTTTTATGGAAAGTACCATTTCGCCCAGCTTTTCGCCTTCTTCATACAGGTTGAAGGCGCCGTGCTGGCGGTCGTCGAGTTCTAATTTGATTTCGGCCATAGTTGTTTTATTGGGATAAGGCAACGTTTGTCAGTTGCATAACAAATGTACAACGAAAAGGCGCAAACACGGCAGGCGTACGGGTATAAAAAAACGCCTTGTAAAACACGGATTATGTTTCACAAGGCGTACCTGTATTTTGTATTTGTTTACAGCGAGTTACGCTCTATATATTTAAACACGTTCTTTACGTGTTCTTTCTTGTTTTTCAGTATCATATACGCTGCTGATTCGCCCATAGCTACAAAATCGGTAGTGATTACTGTGATGCCCAACAGTTCCTTAAGCGGTGTTTCGTTATACGAAATAATTCCGATGTCATGCCCCAGTTGCAGGTTGTTGCTGCGCACCTGTCGCATCAGGTTTACCAGGTCGCGCTCCTGTATGGTAATGTATACGTCGCGCCCTTCAAATTCCATATCGTCATAAATCTCGTCCAGTATCTCAAAATCGATGTCAAACTCGGCACAAAACTTCTGGAAACCGTGGACTATACGGCGTGGGTAAGGGTTTACTGCTTTGCTTGGGTATACCAAAATCACCTTTTCGTACTTGCGTATTTTTTCAAAGGCTTCCTTCAGCGCGCTGTAAATATCGTTTTTAAAGTCCTGGTATATGGTGCCGTAGTTGCCTTTAATCATGGGCTTGGTGTTGTCCATCATTATAAGCTTGTCTTTCGGTATCTGCTCCATCACTTTCATAACCCGGTCGGTAAAGCTTACGTGGTTTGAATTTTCATCCCTGAAGTGCGACATCACCACATAGTAGTCATAAGCGCCAATGTTGCGTTCCAGTGCGTTTACAAACAGCGTTTCATCGCAGTGGTACAGGTACATGTCTACGTGTCCGTAGGGGCTTACTGCATTTACAAAAGAATCGTAAATAAGCATTTTGTAGGTGCTGGCCTTATTTACAAGGAAAAAGATGTTCAGCTTATCGGTCTTGTCTACGCGGGTTATGTAGTAGCCTTTTCCCTTAACCGATACTATGGTTTTGCGGTCGCGCAGTATCTTGTATGCTTTCTCTACCGTATCGCGGGAGAGGTAGCACATTTCACTCAGTTCGTTTATAGAAGGTATTTTTTCTCCAACCTTAATATTGCCTTTTGCAATGTCCCCTAAAATAGAATCAACAATCTGTTTATACTTAGGTATTCGCGAGCTTTCATTAATATTCAATTCAAACGTTTGCGTCATGGCTCTAAAAATTATGTTAAAATGTAAATGTATTAAATTATATTAATATTGCCCGTTAAATTCTGCCTTTTTTTAGCAGGACACTACAGGACATCACACTAACGCTTTAGCCTTATTTTTGGGCGTTAACGCGTAAATTATTAAAACGCTGCTGTTTGCTAAAACGTTTTCTTAATTTAAAAACATAATTATGAGCCGAATCGAAAAAATGCCTTATTTTGGCGGTGCTATAACCGGTAATCAATTCATGAAAAATATAAAAACATACAAAACAGCATCTGCCCTGATGCTGTTTACATTTCTTTCGGGGGCGCAACTTTATGCCCAAAAAAGCGTAACTGTAACCGTAAATAATACGTTGGGTTTTGAGCGAAAAGAAGTGGTGGCTGTATCTAAAAAGAGCCTGGCTGTATTCCTTAAAACCAATAAGGAAGAAAGCATTGGCGTAAAAAATAAGGCCACAGGGAAGTATGAAACCCTGCAATGGATAGATAATGATGGCGACGGCAAAAATGACGAGCTGCTTTTTGTAGCCGAAGTTAAGGCTAAAGGCAAAGCTGAATACCTGCTTGAGGACGCAAAAGGTTATGTAGTGCCAGCCACGAACGTGGTTGCATACTCGCGTTTTGTGCCTGAGCGTACCGATGATTATACCTGGGAAAATGACAAGGTGGCTTTCCGTACCTACGGACCCGATGCCCAGCAACGTACCGAGCAGAAACGTGAAAACGGCACACTGAGCAGCGGCATCGACGTGTGGCTGAAACGCACGCCTGAATCGGTTATAAACAAATGGTATAAAGGTTACGAAACCGACCCTATGTTTTACCACAAAGACCGTGGTGAAGGCTATGACCCGTATCATGTGGGCGGCAGCCGTGGTACAGGTGGTACTGGTGTTTGGGAAAAGGACAGCCTGCTGGTATCTAAAAACTTCGTGAGCTATAAAACCATTGCCAAAGGCCCGCTGCGTACGGTATTTGAACTTACCTATGCACCATACAGCGACTATGAGGTGAAGGAGGTAAAGCGTATATCGCTTGACCTTGGCAGTAACTTCTCAAAATTTGAAATCAGCTATACTTCTAAAAAGCCGTTGCCGAATTTTGCTACGGGTATTACCCTGCACAACAATGAAGGCCAGGCCGAGGTTTTTGCCGATAAAGGCATTTTCATCCACCATGAAAAAATGGACGGTACTTACATAGGCGAAGGTATTGTTATGGCTCCGTCTATCGTGCAAAAAGCTTTTGTAAACAAAAGCAAAACCAAGGACCAGAGCAACCTGATAATACTTACCAAGCCTGCCGGAAAAGTTACCTACTACGCCGGTTTTGCATGGGAAAAAGCAGGACAGGCTACTAACAATGCTGAATGGAATGCGCTGCTTACCAAACAGGCACAGGTAGTGGCCAGCCCGCTTACGGTTACCGTAAAATAACGAACAATAAAACGATTTAAAACACACACAATTATATTAAAATGACCAAATCAGAATTCAGGTACGCACACCACCCCGAAGATGTAAAATACTATACTACCGAAGAGCTAAGGGAGCATTTCCTTATCCCTACAGTGTTTGAGGAAGATACCATAAGCCTGGTGTACACCATGTACGACCGTTATATTGTAGGCGGTGCCATGCCGGTAAGCAAGCCGCTGGTGCTGGAAACCATAGATGAGCTTAAGGCTGATTACTTCCTGGAGCGCCGCGAGCTGGGTATTGTAAACGTGGGCGGAAAAGGTAAAGTAACTGTAGACGGTACGGTATATGAACTGGATAAGAAAGAAGCCCTGTATGTAGGCAAAGGAAATAAGGAAGTGATTTTTGAAGCGGTAGATGGCGAACAGCCTTATTTTTATATCAACTCGGCACCGGCGCACCATGCGTACCCTAACAAAAAAGTAGGTAAGGAAGATGCCGAAGTAATAGAGCTTGGCGACCAGAAGACGGCCAACCGCCGTACCCTGAACAAACTGATTGTAAACAGCATTGTACCTACCTGCCAGCTGCAAATGGGCCTTACCGAACTGCACGAAGGCAACGTATGGAACACCATGCCGTCGCACACGCATACCCGCAGGATGGAGGCATATTTCTATTTTGACCTTGCCAAAGGCCAGACTGTGAGCCACTTTATGGGTCAACCTGATGAAACCCGCCATATTTTTATGCAGGGCCACCAGGCGGTAATAAGCCCGGAGTGGAGCATACACTCGGGTTGCGGTACCAGCAATTACTCGTTTATATGGGGTATGGCAGGGGAGAACCTTGATTATGGCGATATGGACGCGGTACCTACCGACGAGCTGAAATAGCCTTTCTCAATCACCAAACCTATTTTAATGAAATCTACCTTTACGCTATATAACTACGTTCTTCTGTGCCTTGCATTTTTATTGGCACAACCTTTCGCTTACGCCGGTAATGGAAAAAGCCCGCACAAAGTATTCCTTTTTGCTTATGCTACCGAAAATAATGACGGACATAACGGCCTGCATTTCGCCTGGAGCCAGGATAAGGTTAACTGGCACGCCATAGGTCCTGAGCACAGTTTTTTAAAATGTGACTACGGTACCTGGGGCGGACAAAAGCGCATGCTTACGCCAACAGTTATTTTAGGTGCCGATGGCCTGTACCATTGCCTGTGGAGTGTAAATGAGGAAGATAACATCCTTGCGCATGCCGCCAGTAAAGACCTGATACACTGGAAACGCCAGACCTACATTCCTGTAATGCCAAATGGCGGCAGGGTTTATAATCCTGAAGTGAAACTTGTTAACGGCGCATATGAGGTAAGCTGGCAGGATAACGATAAGCTATATACAAGCAAAACTACCGATTTTAAGAAGTTCAGCGCGGCACAAACCGGTGATGCTTCTCTACGTGCCGCTATACAATTGTACCGTATAAACGGCAACCTGGAGCAGGGTACCGTTTGGGAAGCCGAATGGGAACTGGTAGATGGCCTGATAAGGGCCATGGAGGTAGCCAAATACAGGAAGGCAAATAACAGTGCCTCGGCGAAATCAGACAGTGCATTGTTTGTGGGCTTAAAGCCTGTGGTGGCTGAGATAAAAATAAACACGGCCAACAAAAAGAAGATAAGCAACCTGCTTACAGGCGTGTTCTTTGAAGATATTAATTACGCTGCCGACGGTGGCCTGTATGCCGAACTGGTACAGAACCGTGGCTTTGAATACACTGCGGCCGACAAGCGCGGCAAAGACAAAAACTGGAACGTACGCACTGCATGGAGTGGCGATTTCAGGATAGACAGCCTAAAGGGCATCCATGCCAATAACCCGCATTTTGCTGTGATTAAGAACGGCAGCATTACCAATTCGGGTTTTGACGGTATTCCCGTTAAGGCCAATGAAAAATACAATTTCAGCATTTTTGCCAAAGGTGCCAAATGTACCGTGAAGCTTATTGATGCTTCGGGTGCTGTATTGGCGCAGGCCGATATTAAGCCCGGCGCTGCATGGAAAAAATGCACAGCGGTGCTGAAGCCCGTTAAAACAGTAGCCGATGCCCGCCTGGAAATCACTACGCAAGGCGAAACGGCTGTAGATATGGTATCGCTTTTCCCTGAAAAGACATTTAAAAACCGCAAGAACGGCTTGCGTGCCGACCTTGCACAAACGGTGGCGGATATCCACCCTAAGTTCGTACGCTTCCCCGGCGGATGCGTGGCGCACGGTAACGGCCTGGACAACATTTACCGCTGGAAAAACACCGTTGGCCCGCTTGAAGCCCGCAAGCCGATGCGTAACATCTGGAACTACCACCAGAGCATGGGGCTTGGCTATTTTGAATATTTCCAGTTTTGTGAAGACATAGGTGCCCAGCCGGTTCCGGTGCTTGCTGCCGGTGTGCCGTGCCAAAACTCGTCGGTAGGCGGGGCGGGACAGCAGTTTGGCATCCCTATGGAACACATGGACGAGTACGTTCAGGATGTGCTGGACCTTATAGAATACGCAAACGGCAGTGCCAATACACCATGGGGTAAAGTCCGCGCCGAAGCAGGGCACCCTAAGCCGTTTAACCTGAAGTATATTGGTATTGGCAATGAAGACCTTATAACCGATGTATTTGAGGAACGCTATACCATGATTGTAAATGCCGTTCGTAAAAAATACCCCGATGTTACCATAATAGGTACCGTGGGGCCATTCTTTGAAGGCGCTGATTACGATGAAGGCTGGGCCATTGCCGATAAGTTGCAACTGCCTTTGGTAGATGAGCATTACTATGAGTCGCCGGGCTGGTTTATCAACAACCAGTCGTTCTATGATGCATATGACAGGTCGAAATCTAAAGTATACCTTGGCGAATATGCCTCATGGGGCAATACGCTGTATAACGCGCTTGCTGAGGCACTGTACCTTACAGCCATAGAGCGTAACGGCGATGTGGTAAGCATGGCAAGCTATGCTCCCATGCTGGCACGTGAAGGCCACACCCAGTGGAACCCCGACCTGATTTACTTTAACGGTACCGAAGTGAAGCCTACGGTTAACTACTTCGTGCAGAAATTATACGGTGAAAACCCTGGCGACAGCTACGTGAACAGTACCGCAATTATACGCGAAACCAATACCGAAGCGGTAAAACGTATAGGAGTTTCAACTACTGTTGATGCTGCTACGGGCGATGTAATCATCAAGCTGGTAAACCTGCTGCCTGTTGCCGTGAAGCCTGCAATCAGCACTGAAGGCCTTACAGCAAAAGGGACGGCTACGTATACGGTGCTTACTGAAAAGCCTGAAAGCAAATCAGGTAAACCGGTAACCACGCAGCTTGCCGTACAGGATGCCTTTAAAAAGGAACTTCCGCCGTATTCGTTTACCGTAATCCGCCTAAAAACCAAGTAAGATGAAAAAGCTCACCACGGTGCTAGCACTATACATTGCCACGTTTTTTGCCAATGCACAGCAGGCACCTGAAGCCGTACCCGATAAAGACCTTACTGCCTATCTGTTTGTGTATTTTGCAGGCAAGGATGCAGGCAATGCCAACCACGAGGCGGTGCGCTATGCCATCAGCCCGGACGGTTATCATTACTACGCGCTTAATAGTAACCTGCCCGTGCTGGACAGCAAGGTAATAAGCACCACAGGCGGCGTGCGCGACCCGCATATCCTTCGTGGTAAGGACGGAAAGACGTTCTACATGGCCTGTACCGATATGGTGGCTGCCAAAGGCTGGGACAGCAACCGCGCCATGGTATTGCTCAAGAGTACTGACCTTATCAACTGGACGAGCACGGTTATCAACATCCAGACTACCTATCCGGGTAATGACGACCTTAAACGTGTTTGGGCACCGCAAACGATATATGATGAAAAGGCGGGCAAGTACATGGTGTATTTCAGCATGAAGCACGGCGACGGCCCTGATACCATTTATTATGCTTATGCCAACAAAGATTTCACTGCGCTTGAAGCGGCGCCAAAACCGTTGTTTATCCCGAAGAACGGCAAGGCTTGCATCGATGGCGATATTATAGAGAAAGACGGTGTGTTCCACCTGTTTTATAAAACGGAGACTGAAACTCCCGGCATTAAGGTGGCTACCACTACTGATTTAATATCAGGACAGTGGAAGGAATTCCCTGAATACCTGCAGCAAACCAAAGACGCTGTAGAGGGTGCAGGTGTATTTAAGCTGAACCACAGCGACGAATACATACTGATGTACGATGTGTACAAAAGCGGTAAGTACCAGTTTACCAAAAGTACCTGCCTGCAGCATTTTACTGCGATAGACAATGAGGTAACCATGGATTTCCATCCGCGACACGGTACTATACTGCCCATAACACGCAGCGAACTGAAAGGGCTTATTGCCAAATGGGGCAAGCCTGCTGCTTATCCGCAGATAAACAGCAACCCGGTGCTGGAGGGCTTTTATGCCGATCCTGAAATTCTGTACAGCAACAAGACCGGCAAGTACTACATTTATCCTACCAGCGATGGTTTTGATAACTGGGGCGGGTATTATTTTAAAACCTTTTCATCAGACAACCTTAAGGACTGGAAAGATGAGGGTGTAATCCTCGACCTGAAAAAAGATGTCAGTTGGGCCAAAGCCAATGCCTGGGCACCCTGCATCGTTGAGAAAAAGATAAAAGGCAAGTACAAATACTTTTACTACTTCACAGGTGCCAAGAAGATAGGCGTGGCGGTGTCAGACAATCCTACGGGGCCGTTTGTAGACAGCGGTAAGGCGTTAATCGACTTTAAACCCGAGGGGATTACCCGTGGGCAGGAGATAGACCCTGATGTGTTTACCGACCCTAAAAGCGGCAAAACCTACCTGTACTGGGGCAATAGTTATATGGCTGTAGCCGAACTGAACGAGGATATGGTTTCGATAAAGAAAGAAACCCTGAAGACACTGAATATCGACAAGACTTTCCGTGAGGGGACGTATGTTATTTACTGCAAGGGTACCTATTACTTTATGTGGAGCGAGGACGATACCCGCAGCCCGAATTACAAGGTGCGCTACGGTACGGCAAAATCGCCAACAGGGCCTATAACCATAGCCGAAAACAACATTGTTATACAAGCCGATAAGGAGCAGGGTATTTACGGTACCGGCCACCATTCGGTAGTGCAGGTGCCGGGCAAGGACGAATGGTACATTGTTTACCACCGTTTCCCGTACCCTAACGGGCAGGACATGGGGCCGTCGGCAGGGTACCACCGCGAGGTATGCATTGACAAACTTGAATTTGACAAAAACGGGAACATCCTGCAGGTAAAGCCTACGCTACAGGGCGTTTCGTTAGAAAAGAAATAAGCTGTGTGCTACAGCATCGGCTAAAAAATAAACACACAATTATGGGATTATTTAGTTTACAAGGAAAAAGGGCAGTAATAACCGGTGGCACGCACGGGCTGGGCATGGCCATGGCCGAAGGGCTTGCCATAGCAGGGGCTGAGCTTATCATAACCGGTACCACGCCGTCTAAATTAGAAGAAGCATTACAATACTATAAAGGCAAAGGTTACACGGCATCGGGCTATTTGTTTGATGTTACCGATGAAGCCGCTGCCATAGAAAACATAGCAAAAATAGAGGCTGACGGCCCTATAGATATTTTGGTGAATAATGCGGGCATCATAAAGCGCGTACTGGCGGTAGACATGCCCGTGGAAGATTTCCGTAGGGTAATAGATGTAGACCTTGTGGGCGCATTCATTATGAGCAGGGAGGTAGCCAAATACATGATAGGCCGCCGCAGCGGGAAAATCATCAACATCTGTTCTATGATGAGTGAGCTGGGCCGTACCAATGTAACTGCCTATGCTGCTGCAAAAGGAGGCCTTAAAATGCTTACTAAGAACCTTGCTACTGAGTGGGCGCCGTATAACATACAGGTAAACGGTATCGGCCCGGGTTATTTTGCGACAAGCCAAACGGCCCCGATACGTGTAGACGGTAACCCGTTTAACGAGTTTATCATCAGCCGTACACCGGCAGGCCGATGGGGCGACCCGGAAGACCTGGCAGGTACCGCAGTATTCCTTTCTTCTAAGGCGAGCGACTTTGTAAACGGGCAAATCATTTATGTAGACGGTGGTATACTGGCCACCATTGGCAAACCATCTAACGAATAATCATGGCTACACCTTTTATAACCGATACTTTTTTACTGCAAAATAAATTTGCAGAGGAGCTGTACTTCAACTACGCTGAAAAACAGCCGATAATAGACTACCACAACCATTTGCCACCGGCTGAAATTGCCACTAACAAAGCGTTTGATACCATTACGCAGCTTTGGATAGGCGGCGACCATTATAAGTGGCGTGCCATGCGTACCTGGGGCATTGACGAAAAATACATTACAGGTACTGCGCCCGACGATGAGAAATTCGCCGCATGGGCAAAGACACTGCCACACACACTGCGTAACCCGCTGTTTCACTGGACACAGCTGGAACTGAAGCGTTACTTTGGCATAGATGCATATCTTAACGAGGGCAATGCCAAAGAAATTTACACAGCCATAAACGAAAAGCTGAAACTGCCGGAGTACACCACTCAGGGTCTGCTTACACAAATGAATGTGGAAATGCTGTGTACTACCGAAGACCCAATCGATACGCTGGAACACCACCAGGCGTTGGCCAACGGTACCTTTAAAACAAAAGTAAGTACGGCATTCCGTCCGGATAAGGCGGTTTTGATTGAAAATGAGAACTATAATGATTATCTTGGTCAACTTGAAAAGGCTGCCGGGGTAACCATCAACACCTATAACGACCTTAAAGATGCGTTGCTGAAACGCCTGGATTTTTTCCATGAAAATGGCTGCCGCATCAGCGACCTTGGTTTTAACCAGCTGCCTTTTGAATCGTTTACCGATGCAGAGGTAAGCGCCATCTTTGAAAAGAGGCGTTCGGGTAACGGCCTTACGGTTCTGGAAGCCGATAAGTTTAAAACGGCACTGCTACTCTTCCTTTGTGAAGAGTATGCAAACAGGGGTTGGGTACAGCAGTTCCACCTTGGTGCGCTGCGAAATAACAACGCCCGTATGCACAGGCTTTTGGGCGCCGATACCGGTTGGGACAGCATAGGCGATTACGCTCAGGCTACAACGCTGAGCAATTTCCTGAATGCGCTGGACGGTAAGGATAAACTTGCCAAGACCATATTGTACAACCTTAACCCGGCTGATAACGAACTGTTTGCCACCATGTGCGGTAACTTTAACGACGGTTCGGCGCGCGGCAAGGTGCAGTACGGTTCGGGCTGGTGGTTCCTTGACCAGAAAGACGGCATCATAAAGCAGCTTAACGCTTTGAGTAATATGGGACTATTAAGCGCTTTTGTGGGGATGCTTACCGATTCGCGCAGCTTCCTGTCGTTCCCGAGGCACGAGTATTTCCGCAGGGTATTGTGCAACCTTTTGGGACAGGAAATGGAAAGCGGCGAGCTTCCGCAGGACACTGCATGGGTGGGCAGCATGGTATCGGACATCTGCTACCGCAATGCAAAAGAGTATTTTGAATTTTAATCCGCCAAAAAATATATAAATGGGCAAGGTAGTAACCTTTGGCGAAGTGATAATGAGGCTTTCGCCGCCGGGATTCAACAAAATGAAGCAGAGCAATTCCCTTGATTTTTTCTTCGGGGGGACTGAAATGAATGTGGGTGCTTCACTGGCGCAGTTTGGCCTTTCGGTACAGCACGTAAGCAATGTAAGCGATGATTTTGTAGGTACTGCCGCAATCGGCTGCATGCAGGGTTATGGTATAGACACGGCACACATTACTAAAGTAAAACACCCGCTGGGGCTGTACTTTATGGAAGTGGGCAGTGGGCTTCGCGCCAGCCAGATAACCTATAACAGGCTGCACGGCGCTTTTGCCAACATACAGCCGGAACAGGTAGACTGGGAAAAGGTATTGGACGGCTGCACGCTGCTGCACTGGACGGGAATTTCCCCGGCAATTAGTGAAGGCGCTTACCAAACCCTTAAAGAGGGATTGACCCTTGCCAAACAAAAAGGCATTACCATTACTGCCGACCCGGCCTACCGCAGTAACCTGTGGCAGTACGGCCGCAACGGTTTTGAAGTATTGCGAGAACTGGTGGGGCTTAGCACCGTATTTATAGGCGGCGTAAATGAAGTGAATGAAATATTGGGTACTGATTTCAGCAGGGATGAGGCAGGCTTTATAGCTTCGGCACAAAAGCTTATGGAAACCCTGCCCGGCATCACCACAGTATACGACAAGATACGTACGGGGCTGAGTGCCACGCACCAGAAAATATATGCACAGGCGTGGGATGGTACTGCTTTCTATACCACACCGGAAATAGAAATATCAGACGTGGTAGACCGTATAGGTACCGGCGATGCGTATGCAGCAGGGCTTATTTACGGGCTTGAAACTGCTATGGGCATGGAGGAAACCCTGGCATTTGCCAATGCGGCCTGTGCGGTAAAGCATACCATAGTAGGCGATGTAAACCTGGCTTCGGTAGCTGAGATAAGCGAGGTGGCGGGTGGCAATACAAGCGGCAGGCTGAAACGATAGCCTGCTTTTTTAAACCAAAATTTTCAAACGATATAGTTAATAACAATACATAATGAGCGATAAGGATACCATTATACAAGCCATAAAACAACAGGGATTACTTCCCCTTTATTTCCATGCCGATGAAGCCGTGAGTGTAGAAATACTACGCGTGCTGTACCGTGCAGGTATCAGGGCGGTGGAATATACCAATAGAGGGGCGGCTGCTTTTGCCAACTTTACTGCTTTGGCAAAGCTTCGCGATGCTGAGATGCCGGGCCTTTACCTGGGCATTGGCACACTGAAAACAGTTGATGAAGCACAGAATTACAGGCATGCCGGTGCCGATTTTTTAATCAGCCCCGGGTTTGTACCTGAAATTGCCCATTACGCGGTAGAAAACGGCCTGCTGTATGCACCGGGCTGTATGACACCTACTGAAATCATCGCTGCCGAAAAAGCCGGTGTTACGTTCGTAAAGCTGTTCCCGGGCAATGCACTTGGGCCTGATTTTATGCGCAGTATAGCGGCGGTGTTCCCTAACCTTAGCTTTATGCCTACCGGTGGTGTGGAGCCTACAGTAGAGAGCATTAAATCCTGGTTTGATGCCGGGGTGTGTGCCGTAGGTATGGGCAGCAACCTGGTAAGTAAGGCGCTTGTAGAAAGCCGCGATTACACTGCCATAGAAAACAATACCGCGACTGTATTGCAAATGGTACAATCCATTAAAGGATAACCCTTTGCACAAACCATAAAACAAATAAACATGAGTACAAATACCCTGCAATCTATAGGCCGTTACCGCTGGACCATCTGTTCCCTGCTGTTTGTGGCCACTACCATAAACTACCTGGACAGGCAGGTACTGAGCCTGCTTGCGCCCGACCTTTCTAAAGAATTTGGCTGGAGTGAGTCTGATTATGCCGATATTACTGCGGTATTCCAGTTTATCTATGCACTTTCCATGCTGTTTGCCGGCAGGTTTATAGATAAGCTTGGTACCAAATGGGGCTATGCCATTGCTATTGTTGTATGGAGCCTTGGCGCTATTTTGCATGCCAAATCGGTTCCGGTAGGTGGGGCGTTAAGCCCGTTATTGCAGGGTATAGGCATTGTTGCCGCACCGTCAATCATAGGTTTTATGATAAGCCGCGCCGTACTTGGCTTTGGCGAGGCGGGTAACTTCCCCGCAGCCATTAAGGCCACCGCCGAATATTTCCCGAAAAAAGAAAGGGCGTTAGCTACGGGTATTTTCAACTCGGGAGCTAACATCGGTGCTATACTGGCACCCATCAGTGTACCTGTTATCGCAGCGGCATGGGGCTGGGAATGGGCTTTTAAAATAGTAGGCATTGCCGGCTTTGTATGGCTAATATTTTGGCTCCTGTTCTATGAAAAGCCTGAAAAGCAAAAAAGGCTTTCGGCATCAGAATACGAATATATCAATAGCGATGTCGAAGATAAACCATTAGAGGCAGTTGAACCAAAACACGAGGCTGCTGAAGCTAAAGTTTCATGGTTCAGTCTTTTAGGTTATAAACAAACCTGGGCCTTTGTGTTTGGTAAATTCATGACAGACGGTGTATGGTGGTTCTTCCTGTTCTGGTTGCCAAAATACCTTGCTGCACAATACAACATGGAATCTAAAGACATGCAGTTGCCACTGGCAGTGCTGTATACCATGACCATGTTTGGCAGTATAGGCGGCGGCTGGTTCCCCAAGTATTTTATAAAGAAGGGGTACAGTGCGTATGACGGGCGTATGCGTGCCATGCTTATCATAGCGCTTTTCCCGCTTATAGTGTTGCTTGCACAGCCTTTGGGCGGTTCCAGCTACTGGATGCCGGTATTGCTTATAGGTATTGGCGCCAGTGCACACCAGGCTTGGAGCGCTAATATCTTTACCACGGTGAGCGATATGTTCCCTAAAAAGGCGGTGGGCAGTGTAGTAGGTATTGGCGGTATGGCGGGTGGTATAGGCGGTGTTATCGTTACCAAAGTAGGCGGTGCGCTGTTTGACCATTATAAAGCATTAGGCCATATAGAAACCGGCTACACCATAATGTTCTCGTTTTGTGCCGTGGCCTATATTGTGGCCTGGTTTGTAATGAAAACACTGGTACCTAAATACAAGCCTATTACCGACCTGTAGTATAAAATTAAAGATATTTATTAGTTACATCGTTTGAGATATTGCATAAAGCCGATATATTTACGGCTCAGTCAAAATCATTTTACTATGTACAAACACAACATTGTTGTAAAGCCACTCTTATGCCTTTTGGTGTGCCTTTCCGGGTATTATTCTTTTGCCCAAAAAAAGGATAGCCCCGAACAGGTACGCAAAATAATCGATAAGGTAAATACCTACTGGCAAACCCATAACACACCGCAAAACCGTGCGTTTTGGGATAATGCCGCCTACCATACCGGTAACATGGAGGCCTATATGCTTACGGGCAATGAAAAGTACCGTGCCTATTCTGAAGCGTGGGCGGAACATAACCAATGGATGGGGGCCAAAGGAACCAACAAGGCAGAATGGAAATCTACCTACGGTGAAACCGATGATTATGTGCTGTTTGGCGATTACCAGATATGTTTCCAGGTACATGCCGATTTATACAACCTTTTGCCGGAAAACCGTAAGATAGCTCGCGCAAAAGAAGTAATGGAGTATGAGATGTCTACTCCACGAAACGATTACTGGTGGTGGAGTGACGGCCTGTATATGGTAATGCCGGTAATGACCAAAATGTACAAGATTACCAACAACAGGCAGTACCTGGACAAACTATACGAATACCTGTCGTATGCCGACGGGATTATGTTTGACAAAGATGAAAACCTGTACTATCGTGATGCCAAATACGTGTACCCGCAGCACAAAAGTGTGAATGGTAAAAAGGATTTCTGGGCGAGGGGAGACGGTTGGGTATTGGCCGGTTTGGCAAAGGTTATAAAAGACCTGCCAGCCGATTATAAGCACCGCGATTTCTTTGTGCAGAAGTTCCAAAATATGGCGAAAGCCGTGGCAGCCATACAACAACCCGAAGGCTACTGGACACGTAGCATGATGGATGCACAGCATGCCCCCGGGCCTGAAACCAGTGGTACGGCATTCTTTACGTACGCTATGTTGTGGGGCGTAAACAATAATTATTTAGACAAAACGGCTTTTATGCCGGTAATTAATAAAGCGTGGGGTTACCTCAAAACTACCGCCCTGCAAAAAGACGGCCGTATCGGTTATGTGCAGCCCATAGGGGAGAAGGCCATACCGGGACAAGTGGTTGATGCTAATTCTACAGCCAACTTTGGTGTGGGGGCATTCCTTTTAGCAAGTTGCGAGTACGTTCGCTTTTTGGAAGCGGAAAATGAAGCAGGCAAGGACAGGGCCTACTGGAGTGCACTTGCGTATAAGATTGCAGAACCTGTGCTACGCAATATGGCCGAGGGTAAACTACAGCAAAACATGCTGGTAGAAGTTAGCCCGGCTTGGGATGGACGCGATAAGAAAGTAACCTATATGGAAGCTTTCGGCAGGCTGATGGCTGGTATTTCGCCATGGTTGAGTTTACCCGATGATGCTACTAATGAAGGTAAAATGCGCAAGCAGCTGCGTGAGTGGGCCTTGAAAAGTTATACTAATGCCGTAGACCCTAATAGCCCTGATTACCTGCTGTGGCGAGGGCATGGGCAGGCGCTGGTAGATGCAGCCTATATTGCCGAGAGTTTTTTACGTGCGTATGATGCGCTTTGGGTACCATTAGATGCTGAAACCAAAAAACGCTACATAGAGGAGTTTACCCAGCTGCGCCGCATAGACCCGCCGTATACCAACTGGGTGCTGTTCTCAGCTACGGTGGAAACGTTCCTTGCCAAGGCAGGGGCACCGTATGACGAGTACCGTATCAATTTGGCGATACGCAAGGTAGAGGAGTGGTACGTGGGTGACGGCTGGTATGCCGACGGGCCTTCGTTTTCGTTTGACTATTACAGCAGCTACGTGTTCCACCCGATGTACCTGGAAACCTGCCAGGGGATGAAGGATGTGCATGCCAATACACGTATTGACTATGAAAAATACTATGACCGCGAACTGAAACGCGCGCAAAAATATGCCCTCGTACTGGAGCGTTTTATTTCGCCTGAAGGTACGTTCCCGGTGTTTGGGCGCTCTATACCGTACCGTATGGCCACCATGCAGCCCCTTGCGCTTATGGCGCAATACCAGCGCCTTCCGGAGGGTGTAACCAACGGACAGGTACGTGCCGCGCTTACTGCCGTAATGAAGAGGATGTTTGACAAACAAAATAATTTTAATGCCAAAGGTTACCTGACGATAGGCTTTGCCGGAAGCCAGGTAAATGTATCGGACTGGTATACCAATAACGGAAGCCTGTACATGACTTCACTGTCGTTTATGCCGCTTGGCCTGCCTGCCACGCACCCGTTCTGGACGGATGCCCCACAGGACTGGACGAGCAAAAAGGCATGGGGTGGGCAGCCGTTCCCGAAAGACCACCATTGGGATGATGATATAAAAACAAGGGATAAGTTTTAAATACCCAAAAGAATTTAGTGTGTTGTTTTAAGTTCGCGGCCCGTTATTGGTTTCAATAACGGGCCGCTTTAATTTTTGAGGATAGGGAATTTTATCTATTCTAAATTGATTTTTAGTCATTCCCTATATTTTTACCACAAAGGCCACAAAGTTTTTCACAAGGTTCACACAAAGACAACAATCCAAGTTATTGGATTGAAGGCCACAAGGCTTTACGCAACAGCTTTGTGGCCTTCTGCCGATGGCGGACAGGTTTTGCTTCGTGTATCTCCGTGAAAAACTTTGTGGCCTTTGTGTAAAATTAAAAAATAACGGTGTTGAACTATTTACATTACTTTGTTTCGGTAAACTGTAACAGGTTTTCGTGGATGTGTTCCTTTTCCCTTACGGTTACCGCACTTACGTTTTTAAGCGATACCTGTTGTATGGGTAGCTCTTTTTCGCCCAGTATACGCGAAATAAACTTTACATCGGTAGCCTTTACATTGGTAAGGTGGATTCCCGAAATAGGGGTGAGCCTGCGCTCGTACATGGGTACGAGGTTTTTCCATTGGTATATAACATCGGTTTCTATGCCCAGTATTCCCAGGTCTATCTTACCCGATTCCACATTCTGCATGTAAATGTTTTTCATGTAACCGCCCCTGCGTTCGTTGGTTTTCAGGAACAGGAGGTGGTTCAGCTTGGCGCCGTCGACTACTTTGCAGTTATCAATAAACACATTCTCCACACCACCGCTCATTTCGCTGCCTATGGCTACCAATTGGTGGCCGTTCTTTACAAGGCAGTTGCGAATCACGATATTCTTAGCAGGTGTATTAAGCCTCCATGCATCCTGGTCACGCCCTGATTTTATGGCAATGGCATCATCTCCCTGGTCGAAAACACAGTCTTCAATAAGTACGTTCTGGCTCATTTCGGGGTCTACGCCGTCGTTGTTATGCCCGTGGGCAAAAACATTCACCTTGCGTATCACCACGTCATTGCACAGGTAAGGATGTATCACCCAAAACGGGCTGTCTTTAATGGAAACGCCTTCCAGCAATACATTTTTGCAACGGTTAAACTGTATAAACTGCGGCCTCAGGTTTGCCGAGTCATTTACCATTTGTCGCTGCTCTACCGGTACGTTTTTAGCACACTGGTTGTATAATAGCTTCAGGCTGTTCATGTGGCCTGCGGGCCTTGCAAACCACTTCTCCCAGGTTTCCATACCGGCTTTTAGCGTGCCTTTACCCGTTATGGCTACATTTGTACAATTGTGGGCGTAAATAAGGGGTGAGTAGTTATAGCACTCCATACCCTCCCAGGTGGTGTGTACGGCAGGCAGGTAATCTTTCGGGTCAGCTGAAAACAGGAGTACGGCACCTTCCTGTAAATGCAGGTTTACATTGCTTTTAAAATGGATGCTGCCGGTAACCCATTCGCCCGGTGGTATTATTACTGTACCGCCATTCCTTTTACTGGCTTCGCTTATGGCTTTGGTTATGGCGGCAGTGTTCTTTTCTTTATTTCCCTTAACGGCACCGTAATCAGTAATGTTGAATTTTGGGCATTTACTGAAATCTGCTACCTGTATGGCAGGCATTTCAAAAGGAGCATCTATCTTAATTTTTGTTATTGCCGGTCCTTTTTGGCTGTAGCATGATGCCAGTGTAAGGCTTGCCAGCAGTATAAGTAATCTTTTCATGGTTTAGGCTGTTTTGCTGATGGGCCGATATAAAAACACTACACAGGCAATAGCCTGTGTAGTGAAAGTAAATAAACAAACCCAAATTTATTAACTAAGTAACCTGATTTTTTTATAAAACTATTAGTAACCAGGATTTTGCATAGCCTGTTTTTCTTCGGCTGTAAGCGGCCTTCCACCTGTAAAGTTAAGGTCAAGGAAGGTTTGCGGTATAGGCCTGTAGTTATGCTTCTCCTGAACGTTTGGTGCAGCCGAAGGGTTGTAAGCCTGGGCACGTGATACCAGTGTTTTGGTACGTGCAAGGTCTGGCCAACGGTGCATTTCACCACAAAGTTCCCTTGTACGCTCGTTTAGGATTAGGCACAGCATACGTCCGAAATCACCACTTACGCCAAGAGTTGAAGCGATATCCTGGTCTACCTGCGGAAGGTTGCCAAGGTCTGAAATTGTTAAGCTTGTAGCAGCGGTAGTTACCGCTATGTGTGTAGACTCATAGTACGAGTTTTTAGTCATGTATGAGTTGGCATCAGCACTTTGCCCTGAAGTAGAAACCACATAAGCAGCGCCACCGTCTTTATAAGCAGCACGGTCTTCACCTGATTTAAAGGCAGCCCTTGCACGCACAGCATTAATATAGTTAAGTGCTGTAGCGTAAGAACCACCACCGCCTAAAGAAGCCAGCCTTGCTTCGGCTTCAGCAGCCATAAGGTACGTTTCAGCAGAACGGGCCAGTATGGCATCACGGAAACCTTTAGTATCATTTACACCCACCCTTGATGCATCAAAGAATTTTGATAGCGAAGGGAAACGTGGCTCAGTAAGCATCGATTCATTATTGGTATTGTGTACTACATATACACTCGGTATCGTTTTGCTTGTTGGTGAATTTACGTCTATAACAGTGTTATTATATTTCCTTTGTACATAGGTCGCATCACCTTTAGGGTTGTTGATGTACAGAATACCCAGGTCGCCGTTAGCGTAGTATCCGCCCGAAGCGTTGTTAACACGGTGCTTGGTACGGAAACTCTTCCAGAAACGTGAATCGTTTACACCGTCAAACACCTCGTAAGTGAAATACGTAGGGGCAAGGCGTGTATACGGACGCATACCGGTAAGGTCGCGCTTCATCATCGGAAGGTCATCGTATTTAGACGTGTAGTACAGGTGGGTACAGTTTCCTGAAGTCATTGTAATATCATCTGTAAACTGTGCAGAAAGGATAATTTCAGGCAGGCTTTCGCTGGCTCCGTCTGCTCCGGCATACGTCCAAAGGTCGCCGTAGTTAGTAGCAAGCGGGTGGCTGGCTATTACCTCATCACACAGTGATTTACACTGGCTAAGGTCGGCCTGTTTTGTAGAACCGTTCCATGAATCGTTAATTTCGCTGGCACGGTACAGGTAAGCTTTAGCAAGGTAATGCTTTGCAGCATCTTTAGTCACTTTTGCAGGGAAACCCGATGCAGGCAGTAGTGTAATTGCCTGGTTAAAGTCGGCTATAATCTGCTCGTATACCTCTGCCGCTGTAGCGCGGGTAAACTCATTTTCAGGAGTGGTAGATGCCGTAATTTTAAGTGGCACACCACCGTACTGGCTTACAAGGCGCAGGTACAGGTAAGCACGGAAGAAATACCCTTCGCCCATGGCAGTTTCCTTAACAGCCGGGTTTGTAGAAGTAATATCTGTAGCGCTTTTTATAAGCAGGTTAGCCATACCTATAGTAGTATACGCCCAGTTCCACTGGCGCTCAGATCCTATAGTGTTAGAGTTTATAACCGGTATAATAGACTGGAAGTTGGCATTATAGCGGTTCCAGGTACCGTTACTATCGTCTCCGCCTATGGCAAATTCGTCTGTACCGTAGTTAGTAGTGGTGTACTGCAGCTCGTCTGAGAAAGGCGATGCCAATGCACGCTGGTACATACCATTGCCCAGGGCTATAACACCCGCTTCGGTTTTATAATAATCGTTGTTCCTTGCGGTTGTAAGCTCTTCATCCAGAAAATCATCATGGCAGGATTGAAGGCTTCCCATGGCAATTACCACGGCAAGGATATTTATACCTATCAGTTTTTTATTCATCAATTTCATAATACAAATTTTTTGGGTTTATAGGTCAAAGTTAATACCTGTTACAAAGCCCCTGTTAAAGTAACGTGCCCTAACATCAAGGTCTACCCAGTCTACTTTAGAGTAGATAGTACCCGGGTTCATGGCCTGTACGTAAATCCTCAGTCCGCTTATTTTCATCCTGTCAGTAATTGTTTTAGGGAAAGTATACCCTAAAGATATGTTCCTGATTTTGATGAATGAACCGTCTTTATAACCTAATGACTGGTAGTAAGGGTCGGCAGTACCGGCAGTATATTCAGGACGTTGCCAGTCAGAATTCTGGTTTGTCTCAGTATAATAGTTAATCTGCCTTTGGTTAAAGCGGCCGCCTTCGTGCTCACCACCTGTATCATACAGGTAATCAAGCCTTCCGTAAAGGAATATGCTGAAATCAAAGTTACCGAATTTTACGTTATTAGTAAGACCCACGACATATTTTGGCAGTGTGCTTCCTATAACCGTACGGTCGTTGTTAGCATCAATCTTGTTATCACCATTTAAATCTTTTGGCCTTGTCTGGCCTGCTTCAAATGCGTGTCCGTTAGCATTAAACAGTGCCATTTGCTCGGCATCTTCAGGTTTCCATATACCATCGGCCTTGTAACCGTAGATAACACCAAGCTGTTGTCCTACAAACCAGTTGTTTACAAGGTCTTCCTGTATACCGTTTGCTAACTGTGTAATTTCGTTAGTCTGGATAGATCCGTTAAAGGTACTGCTCCACTGGAATTTACCTGTATCTACGTTAACAGTAGTTAGTGTAAGTTCTGCACCCGAGCTTTTTGTAGCACCTACGTTTGCCCATGTATTGTCAAAACCGCTTACAGGGTTAAGCTGTTGCAGCAGTAGCAGGTCATTTGTTTTAGAAGTATAGAAATCTAAAGCACCGCTTACCCTTGTTTTAAAGAATGAGAAATCTATACCGAGGTTGTATGAAGTAGTACGCTCCCATGAAAGGTCCTGGTTAGCCAGTGTTAATGATGGCAGGTTACCAGAAAGCAGTGTACTGCCTTGTGGATAAATTGTTGAAGCAAGTGCTCCTTTTGTAGCATAAGGGTCTATAGCAGAGTTACCTACCACACCTACACCCAGCCTTAGCCCCAGGTTGTTTATCCATTGGGTATTTGAAAGGAAATCTTCCTTGCTTAGTGTCCAGCTGGCAGCAGCACTCGGGAAGAATGCCCACTTATTACCGTCTGCAAGCTGTGATGCACCATCAAATCGGCCCGAAGCAGTAAAGTTATACTTATCGTCATAGGTATAGTTTACACGGCCCATGTACGATAGTATTTGCCTTTCGGTAAGTGCCGATCCGTAGCCTGCAAGGTTTAGTGTACTAATGTTTGCAGGGATAAGTGCGTTCCAAAGCTGGTCTGAATACGGTACGTTATTCGCAGCTATATTGCTTGATTCCCAGCGGTATTTGGTTTCACTCATAAGGCCGGTAAGGTCAATGTTGTGCTTACCAAATTGCCTGTTGTACAGTAGCAGGTGGTCTAACGTATAAGACAGCGCCTGGTCTTTGTAAAGCGATGCATAGCTGTTGCCGCTTCGTATTACCGAAAGCCCGTCAAGGTAAAGACCGTTACGGTTAAACGAAAGGTCCGGACCGAAGTTTACCCTATATTTAAGGCCTTTAAGCGCATCGGTAAAGCCACCGAAATCAACTTGTGAGAAGAAACTGGCGAAGATACGGCTGTTTTGGCGCTCGTCGTTAGAGTATTTCCTTTCATCAATTACAGTCCTTACAGCATCATCACCACCCGGGAACTGAATCCTGTTTCCATCATCGTCATACGGTACTGCGTAAGAGTAGATTGCTTTTGCAGCATCATAAAGGTTGTCTGAGTTTACAAGGCCGCTACGTCCTGAAAGTGACTGGCCGTATTGCAGCACGCCAAAACTGGCATTCATAGTACCGCCAAACTCAAACCACTCTGCAGGTTTTATATCTATACTCACTTTACCGGTATAGCGCTTGTATTGCTGACCTACTACGGTACCTTTGTTATCAAGGTAACCAAATGAACCGAAAGCTTTTATTTTGTCTGAACCACCGCTTACGTTTAGTGAGTACTGGTTAGTAATACCCGTTTGGGTTACATAGTTTGTCCAGTCACGAGAGGTTACTTTAGAACCGTCCCATGTGCCGCCTTCCCAGCCTTTTTCTATGTTGGCCCATGCATATGGGTCTTGAGAAGCGAAGAAGATAGCCTGGTCATTTTCTATAGTAGGCATATCACCACGAGGGAAAACGTTAGGATCCTGGTAGTATTTAGCCCAACGCCTGAATGTAATGTACTGAGACGCATTCATGTTTGGTGCAAGGTCCCTTATCTTCTCTATAGTAGAAGAGTAGTTAAGGCTGATGCTGAACCTGCCGGCTTTACCTTGTTTTGTACTAACAATTACAACACCGTTTGCTCCCCTTGAACCGTAAATAGCCGTAGCAGAGGCATCTTTAAGGATGTCTATCGACTCTATGTCAAGAGGGTTGATGTTTTCTATACCGCCCGAAATAAGCGGAATGCCGTCTACCACATACAGTGGGCTGTTACTGGCACTAAGTGAACGTACACCACGTACGTTAATGCTACCCAGTGTACCCGGGCGCTGGCTCGATGTAATGTCTACACCCGCAGCCTTACCCTGCATGGCTTCAAGGGCGTTGTTTACCGGCCTTGATTTAAGTTCTTTTGCGTTTACACTGATAATAGAACCTGTTACGTCTGATTTTTTCTTTTGCCCGTAACCGATAACTACTACCTCTTCCAGTTCCTGTGTGGCAGAACCAAGTGTTACCGAATAATTAGACTGGTCCGTCACGGTAACCTCTTTTGTTTCCATTCCCACAAAAGAAATTACAAGGACCTCGCCGTTTGAGGCTTCAATGCTGAATTTACCGTCAAGGTCGGTTTGTGTGCTCCTGGTGGTGCCTTTTACCACAATGTTGGCTCCCGGTACTGTACCGCTGCCATCCTGTACTGTTCCTTCAATGACCCTGCCCTGTGCAAAAGTAATTGCAGGTATCATTGCAAAAAGTACTACCAGGAATCTTAATAAAAAAGTTTGGTAAGTTTTTTTCATAAGTTAATAATTTTTTACAGCTTTATTTTCAAATTTCACAGTAAAATTAGTCTTTGCATAAGGCTGGTTATCCTGTACTATCCTGCCATTTCAAAAAAAATAAAACGTTTTAGTTAGTTTCTGAATAAAAAATTATCCTGAGAATCCAGCAAACACTAAGCTTTTTCAATATAACGTTTTCGTTAACGTATCTTTAACAAATAGCGCAAAATTTTTTGTCAGTACGCAGAAGAATATCTTTAAAGTCCATTTCAGGGTGTTTTGCAGGTTTATAAAATCATGCAGGCAAGAGAGTACAGGATACTGCTTATGCTGTACAATTTTATATTTGATTAAAATATTCTGATATAATTTTCATTCATATAAAAAATGGAAAGTATTTTATAGATTATTTCATTTTGAAGCAATAACCTTTCTTCTATACCAATGATTAAAAATTACATTATATCATTATTTGTACTACTTAATACACTTGTGTTGCAGGCACAAAATTACCCATCGGAAAGCGATGTGCTTTGGGTAACCACCCCCACAAAAAAAGACTGGATATATAAAGTAAAAGAAGAAGCCAAAATAACCATACAGCTATACCGCTACGGTATGCCCTATGATGCCGAGTTGAAATACAACTTTGGCCCTGAGCTGCTGCCTGCTGTAAAAGAAGGTAAACTGAAGCTGAAAGACGGCAGGGCAGAGCTTTCACTCGGCACCATGACTGTACCTGGCTTTACCGATTGCAGGCTTACTGCCGAAATAGGCGGGCAAACCTACACCCACCATATTAAAGTAGGCTTCGACCCTGAGAAGATACAACCCTATACACAATACCCATCCGATTTTAAGGAGTTTTGGGATAAAGCCAAAACCGAGGCCGAACTTTGCCCCATGAAGGTAGAAAAGACTTTGGCACCCGAGTTTTGTAATGATAAAGTAGATACCTACCTTGTAAAAATACAGGCCTATAAAGAGGGATACAATATTTACGGGTACCTGTCTATGCCTAAGAAACCGGGCAAGTACCCCGTAGTATTTACACCACCGGGTGCAGGCATCCACCAGATAGACCCCACCAAAGGGCTGTTTTATGCCGAAAGCGGCATGATTCGCCTTGAGATAGAAATACATGGCATCCGCCCCGACCTTGATGTGAAAACCTATAAGGAAATAGCCAATTCATTTAGCAGCCCTGAAAATGGTTACCTGGTAAATGGCATTGAAGACCGTGACCGTTACTATATGAAAAAGGTATACCTGTCTTGCGTGCGAGCCATTGACTATCTTATTTCATTACCGGAATGGGATGGTAAAAACATCATAGCACAGGGTGGCAGCCAGGGCGGAGCACTTGCACTGGTAACCGCCGGGCTCGACCCAAGGGTTACGGTATGCGCATCAAGTTACCCGGCACTTAGCGATATGGTAGGCTATCTGCACGGCAGGGCCGGAGGCTATCCGCACATGTTTAAAAAGGTAAGTGGTTTAGACAAACCTGAAATTATCAAAACACTTGAGTATTATGATGTGGTGAATTTTGCCAAAAACATTAAAGTGCCTACGTTTATGACTTTTGGGTTTAATGACGATGTTTGCCCGCCCACTACAACATATGCGGCATACAACTCGCTTACAAGTAAAAAAGAGTTGCTTGTAACTCCAATAAACGAACACTGGTCGTCAGATACTACCAAGAGGGCGGTGCTGGCCTGGATAAAAACACAACTAAAATAAACCGATAATGAAATCAATAGTTTTAAAAGTAGTGCTGCTGCTGGCGTTTACGGCATCGTATGCGCAGGATAAATTTCCGGACGGGTCGCCCATACCCGAATGGTTCCGCAAAACAGGTGCCGTAAACATCAGCACGCTTGGCAAACAATATAAAATAACCGACCACGGTGTTGCTGCCGACAGTACTATTGTACAGACCGCAAAAATTCAGGCGGTTATAGACAAGGCTGCCACACAGGGCGGGGGAGTTGTGGTTATCCCGTCCGGTACGTATGTAATGGGTTCGGTATTCTTTAAACAAGGTACGCACCTGTACCTGGAAAAAGGTGCTGTACTAAAGGGCAGCGACGACATCAGCGATTTCCCGGTGATGGAAACCCGTATAGAGGGCGAAACCTGTAAATATTTCCCGGCATTGGTAAATGCTGATGGGGTAGATGGTTTTACCGTTTCGGGTGAAGGCATTATAAACGGCAACGGCCTGCGCTACTGGAAAGCCTTCTGGCTGCGCCGCAACTGGAACCCTAAGTGTACCAACAAAGACGAAATGCGTCCGCGCCTTATTTATATCTCAAACAGTAAAAATGTGCAGGTATCTGGTTTGCACCTGAAAGATTCGCCTTTCTGGACAACACATTTCTATAAGTGTGAGAACGTGAAGTTGCTCAACCTGCGTATTACATCGCCTAAAGCCCCGGTAAAAGCCCCCAGTACAGATGCTGTGGACATAGATGTATGTACCAATTTCCTGATAAAGAACTGCTACATGTCAGTCAACGACGATGCCGTTGCGCTTAAAGGCGGTAAAGGCCCGTACTCTGATAAGGATGTAAATAATGGAGAAAACCGCAACATACTTATAGAGGATAACGAATACGGATTTTGCCACAGTGCACTTACCTGCGGCAGCGAATCCATTCACAACTATAATATACTGTTCAGGCGGTGTAAGCTTCACCAGGCAGAGAAAACACTTCACCTGAAAATGCGCCCTGACACCCCGCAACTGTACGAGTACATCACCGTACAGGATATTACCGGCGATGCAGGCAGCCTTATCAGCGTAAAGCCGTGGACACAGTTCTTTGACCTGAAAGGACGTACTGAGCCGCTGATGTCGTACTGCCAGAATGTTACCATGAAAAACATAAAGCTGGATTGCCCGGTAGGCTTTGATATTGCTGAGTCGGATAAGTACCAGCTGAAAGACTTTACGTTTGAAAACATTGCCATTAATTCCCCGAAAGGGCAGCTGGATAAAGCACAAAGCATTAAAAACGTGGTACTGAAAAAGGTTAAAATTGAAGACAAATAAACCTACAAGGTTGAAAAAACCTTGTAGGTTACCGTTACTGCTCCTGCAAGGTCTTTAAGACCTTGTAGGTGTAAATAAAAGAATTAAAAAATGATAAATAAGATTACACAGGCGCTATACATCAGCTTGCTGGCCATATCATTGCCCTGCATGGCACAAAAGGCAAAGATAGACCGCCATGCCCTGGTGCAACGCAACAGCCCGCACATACAACAGTTTGACAAGCATGCATCGCTTTCGGTGGGCAACGGAAATTTTGCCTACACGATAGATGCCACGGGGCTGCAAACCTTCCCGGAATTGTATGCTGAGGGTGTACCACTGGGCACGCAGTCACAATGGGGGTGGCACAGTTACCCAAATACTGAAAACTATAAGCCCGAAGAAGCGCTTAAAAACTATAACTTCCGCGGTTGGGAAGAACCGTATTCGGTACAGTTTAAGGATGCCGGTCGCCAGCAGGATGCATCCAATTATTTCAGGGCAAACCTGCACAGGTTGCATTTGGGGTATATTGGTCTTGAACTGAATAAGAAAAATGGCAGCGCAGTAACTGCTAAGGATATTACCAACATTAATCAGGTACAGGATTTATGGAATGGTGCTATAAATAGTAAGTATACCATAGACGGTACAGCTGTTTCGGTACAAACCGCTGCGCATCCTGATAAGGATCAAATAGGTTTTATAGTCAAGTCGACATTAATAAGCAAAAAGCAACTGAAGATTAATTTCCGTTTCCCTTATCCTACAGGCAAGCATACCGATGATGCTACCGATTGGTCTTCACCCGAAAAACATAAAACCGAAATTTATTCGCAGGACGGGCATTCGTTTGTATTGAAACGTACGCTTGATACTACCGTTTACTATGTATCGGTAAAGTATACCGGTAAGGCACTGTTGCAACTGAAATCTCCGCACCATTACACACTGCAGCCGCAAAGCGATGATTTTTCCTTTGTGTGCAGCTTTACGCAAAATCCGCCTAAAAATCTTAATGAAGCTACGGAAACCTTTAAGCAATCAACTGCTTATTGGAACAATTTCTGGCAAAAAGGCGCTGTCGTCGATTTCTCTAAAGCTACCGACCCAAGGGCTAAAGAGCTGGAACGACGGGTGGTACTGTCGCAATACCTTATGGCAATACAATCGGGTGGAAAATACCCGCCACAGGAAACGGGATTGACGTACAACAGCTGGTTTGGCAAGTTCCACCTGGAAATGCACTGGTGGCACGCGGCCCACTTTGCCCTGTGGAACCGCCCTGAATTGCTGGAACGCAGTATGGACTGGTATACGCAGGCGGCACCTATAGCCAGGAACATTGCCAAAAGGCAGGGTTTTAAAGGCCTGCGCTGGATGAAAATGACCGACCCGACCGCTGAAGAAGCGCCATCGGGGGTAGGGTCGTTCCTTATTTGGCAGCAGCCACATTATATTTATATGGCGGAACTTATCTATCGTGATAAGCCAACTAAAGAGGTATTACAAAAATATAACGCATTGGTACAGGAGACTGCTGAGTTCATGGCTTCCTTTGCCACCTACGATAAGGAGAAAGACCGCTACGTGTTGAAGGGCATTATCGCAGCACAGGAAACACTTCGTGCCAGTGAAACCGTAAACCCTCCGTTTGAGCTTTCGTACTGGCATTATGCGCTTAACGTGGCCCAGCAATGGCGCGAGCGTATGGGGCAAAAGCGCAACCCCGAGTGGGATGTTATCATCAGCAAGCTTTCTTCGCTTAAGGAGAAGGACGGGCTGTACCTGGCCTCGGAAGATGCACTGAATACCTATACCGATATCCGTTTCACGTCAGACCACCCTGCGGTGCTTGGCGCAGTGGGCATATTACCGCAAAACCGCCTGCTGAAGCCGGAAACCATGAAAAGGACACTCAGCTGGATTTGGGATAACTGGAACTGGGACGAAACCTGGGGCTGGGATTACCCTATGGTGGCTATGGATGCTGCCCGCCTTGGCCAGCCCGATAAGGCTGTGGGCGCCCTGCTGATGGATAAGCGTACCAATACCTATCTGCCTAACGGGCACAACTACCAGGACGAACGCCTGCGCGTATACCTACCGGGCAACGGTGGGCTGCTTACGGCAATTTCCATGATGTGCGCCGGTTGGGACGGAACTACGGCAAACAACCCCGGTTTCCCGAAAGACGGTACCTGGGAGGTACAGTGGGAAGGGCTAAAACCGATGCCTTAAAAATCAAACCAAAACCTTATGAAAAGATACTTTTTATTGATACTGGCAATGCTTATGGTTGTACCCATGACAGCCCAAAAGACTTCCATAAAATTTGCAGATTCGGAAATGAAACGGTTTCCGCAGGCATGGCAGCTGGATCATGGCAGCCGCCTGTATTTTGGCTATTCGCAAGGATTGGGATGCCTTGCCATGCTGAAGGTCTGGAAACAAACCGGCGACCGTAAGTACTTTGATTATGTACAAAAATGGACCGACAGCATTATTAATGATAAGGGCGAAATTCACCTGTATGAGGTGGAGACCTATAATATAGATTACGTAAATTCGGGCAAGGTACTGTTTGACGTATATAAAGAAACCAAAAACGAAAAGTACAAACTGGCTATGGACCGGCTGGTAAAGCAGCTGAAAAACCAGCCCCGTACCCATGAAGGCGTGTTTTGGCATAAGCTTATTTACCAGTACCAGATATGGCTGGACGGCCTGTATATGGGTTCGCCTTTCCTGGCGCAGTATGCCGCTGAGTTCAACAAGCCCGAGCTTTTTGATGATGTTATCAACCAATTCCTGGTATGTGCCAAACATACGTATGATGCCAAAACAGGTTTGTATTACCATGCTTGGGACGAGAGCAAAACCCAGAAATGGGCCAATCCCGAAACAGGGCAGTCGCCTAACTTTTGGGGGCGCAGCATAGGCTGGTGGTATATGGCGCTTGTAGATACGCTGGATTATATCCCGCAAAACCACCCGAAAAGGCAGGAGCTTATACAACTTGTTCAGCAGCTTGCCGAAGCACTGCCGCGCTACCAGGACAAAACCGGCCTTTGGTACCAGGTGGTAGACAAAGGCACGCAGCCGGGCAACTACCTTGAGGCTTCGGTGTCGTCCATGTTTATGTACGGCTATGCTAAGGCGGTTAATAAGGGCTACATTGATGCCAAATACAAAAAGGTAGCCGAGAAAGCCTACGACGGGCTTATGAAAAATCTGATTGTGAAGAATACCGACGGTACGCTTACCCTCACCAAATGCTGTGCTGTGGCAGGGCTTGGCGGTACCCCTTACAGGGATGGCAGCTTTGAATATTATATAAACGAACGCATACGCGATAACGATGCCAAGGCAACCGGACCATTCATCATGGGCTGCCTGGAGCTTGGCAAATAATCCACATTATGAAAAAAACATTTTTACTGCTGTCGTTATGCACCGTGTTTTTAGCGGCAGCACAAAACCAATACGAGTACCTGTATAAAAACCTGCCGTTCAGCATGCCGGTGGTAACCCCGCCAACGTTCCCCGACAGGGAAGTTTCCATAAAGGACTTCGGTGGCGTGGGCGACGGCATTACCCTGAATACACAGGCATTTGCCAAAGCTATTGACGGGCTTTCGGCTAAGGGTGGCGGTAAGCTTATAGTACCTCCGGGGGTATGGTTTACCGGGCCTATTGTTTTAAAAAGCAACATCAACCTGCATTTACAGGCAGGGGCGGTAATCCTTTTTTCGCCCGATAAAAATCTGTACCCCATTATAGAGACCTCTTTTGAAGGGCTTGATTCGCGCCGCTGCCAGTCGCCCATATGGGCAAAGGGGCAAACCAACATAGCCATAACCGGTAACGGTGCCATAGACGGCAACGGCCAGTACTGGCGTGCGTTGAAAAAGGATAAGGTTTCTGAAAAATTCTGGAAAGAAGCTACTTCTAAAGGCGGTGTATTTAAACGTTCGGATTACTGGATGCCGTCGGCGCAGTTTAAGCGTGGCGATTCCCTAAGCGATATGAACGTACCGAAAAACCTGAAGACCGATGCCGAATGGGCTGCTATACGTGATTTCCTGCGCCCGGTTATGGTAAGCCTTCAGGAGTGTAAAAATGTATTGTTGCAGGGTGTTATCTTCCAGAACTCACCGGCATGGAACCTGCACCCGCTGATGTGCGAGAATATTATTATAGAAGGTGTTAAGGCGCGTAACCCACCGTATGCACAAAACGGCGATGCACTGGATTTGGAATCCTGCAAAAATGCCCTGATTATTAACAGTACTTTTGATGCAGGCGATGACGGCATTTGTATAAAATCGGGTAAGGATGCAGATGGGCGTAAGCGTAATTTTGCCTGCGAAAATGTAATTGTAGACAACTGCACCGTATTTAAAGGCCACGGCGGTTTTGTGGTAGGCAGCGAAATGAGTGGCGGTGTTAAGAATATCTCCGTAACCAATTGCCAGTTCCTCGGTACCGATGTTGGCCTGCGTTTTAAAAGCAAGCGCGGCAGGGGAGGTGTGGTAGAGAACATCTATGTATCGAACATCAGTATGTTTGATATTGCCACCGAACCGCTGTTGTTCGATCTGTATTACGGGGGTAAATCGGCTGTGGAGACTTTGGAAGACGGTGAAAAAACGCCCAAAACGGAAGTGATGCCTGCTGTAGATGAAACCACTCCAATATTCAGGAACATTTACATTAAAAATATAGTGTGCAGCCAGGCCGGAAGGGCGATGTTCTTTAACGGCCTGCCCGAAATGCCTATAGATAATATAAACGTGCAGGACATTACCGTAACAGCAAGAAAAGGCGCTGAACTGGTAGAATCTGAAAATATTAACCTGAAAAACATAAAAATTACGGTAGAGCAGGGGCCTGCATTGAAGCTTAAAAACGTGAAGAACGTTCAGATTGAGGGCTTTGAAACCGATAACGCTATTGCCACCGCTTTTGAGGTGGAAGGCAGCAGGTCGGCTAACATTACCATAAAATCGCCTTTGGGTAAAGACAAACTGAAAACGGCAAAGGATGTGAAGAAGTCGGTTGTAAAGTTATCGGTAAAGTAAGCATATGAGGGCAATATTCACCATACTCCTTATACTATGTACCCATTTTACCTATGGGCAATCAACTGCCAAATCCCTTACGGAATATAACGTAAGGGATTTTGGCGCTAAAGGCGATGGCAAAACACTGGATACCGATGCCATAAACAAAGCTATCAATGCCGCCGCCGATGCGGGTGGCGGTACGGTGGTGCTCCCGGCGGGGAACTACCTGAGCTTTTCCATTCGCCTAAAAAGTAATATTACATTGCACCTTGCAGCAGGCGCGACGCTCATAGCTGCCAATATGGACGAGCATCCCGGTAAGTACGATGCCCCTGAACCCAACGTTTGGGGCGATTCCCTAAAGTACCAGGACTTTGGCCACAGCCACTTCCATAACAGCCTCATCTGGGGTGAAAACCTTGAGAACATTGCCATTACAGGCTTCGGGCGCATTTATGGCAAGGGCCTGCAAAAGTGGGGCAATGCCAAACCAGGTTTGGGCAACAAATCTATTGCCCTGAAAAAGTGCCGTAATGTAACCCTGCGTGATTTCAGCGTTTTGCATGGCGGGCATTTTGCCATACTGGCTACGGGCGTGGACAACCTTACCATAAACAACCTGCTGATAGACACCAACCGCGATGCCATAGACATCGACTGTTGCCGAAATGTGCGGGTGTCAGATTGTGCGTTAAATTCGCCCAATGATGATGCATTGGTACTTAAAGCTTCGTATGCTTTAGGTTATGCCGCCCCGACTGAAAATGTTACGATAACCAATTGCCAGGTGTATGGTTTTGATGAAGGTACTTTCCTGGACGGTACATTCCAACAGACACAAAAGGCCGCACCCGATAAGGGCGTGGTTACCGGAAGGATAAAGCTGGGTACGGAAAGTAACGGCGATTTCAGGAACATAACAATAAGCAATTGTGTTTTTAAGCACTGCCGCGGATTGGCTTTGGAAACCGTAGACGGGTCGGTATTGGAAAACATTACGGTCTCTAACGTGGTGATGGAGGACGTGCTGAATGCACCGTTTTTCCTGCGGCTGGGCAGCCGTATGCGCGGCCCTGCCGATGCCAAAGTGGGCAGCTTAAAGCGTGTGCTTATAGACAATGTGGTAGTCATTGCCAATAACCCGCAATACGGTTCCATGCTTATGGGCATACCGGGGCATGATGTGGAGGATATTGTCTTTTCTAACATTTACATTAAGGTAAAAGGCGGCGGTACCAAAGAACAGGCTACTATTGTGGTTCCGGAAAAGGAAAACTCGTACCCCGACCCGCAGGAGTTTGGGCAGATACCTGCTTACGGGTTTTACATCCGCCATGCGAAAAACATCAGGATGCAAAATATTACGCTGGAATTTGATGAAGCCGACTACCGCCCGGCATTTATTTTAGAAGATGTAAAGGGTGCTGAACTCATTGATATTAAGGCTGAAACCCTGCCGGGCGTACCGGTTTTTGACCTGAAAAATGTAACCGATTTTACCACCCGCAGGATAAATAAACTGAAGGATAAGAATATTAAAGCGATAAAAAGCTTAAAATTGTAAGTGTAAACCGGACACGAATTTCACAAATTTCCACTAATTATAAAGTTCAACATTTCGTGTGAATTAGTGTCTAAAACAAACATACAAACGCTATAACCAAAATGAAGAAAATTTTTACTTTTTTATTTGTGGCAGGCTTCATACTGAATGCCTTAGCCCAAAAAAAGCCAGTGTATTTTCCGGAAGGTGACCTCACTATTACAGGTGCGTATTATTACCCCGAACATTGGGACGAAGCACAGTGGGAGCGCGATTTCAAAAAGATGTCGGATATGGGCTTTGAGTTTGTCCACTTTGCCGAGTTTGCGTGGGCACAGCTGGAACCTGAGGAGGGCAAGTACGACTTCGCGTGGCTGGACAGGGCAGTGGCTTTGGCAGCAAAATACAAGCTTAAGGTAATCATGTGTACCTCTACAGCCACCCCGCCGGTATGGCTTACGCGCAAGCACCCCGAGATACTGAAAATGCGTGAAGACGGTACTTCTATGGACCACGGGGCGCGTCAGCATGCGTCTTTTTCGAGTGAAATTTACCGTACCTATTCCATGAAAATGATTGCCGAACTGGCTAAGCATTACGGTAAGGACGACCGCATTATGGGTTGGCAGCTGGATAATGAGCCTGCCAGTAACGTAGACTACGGCAAGGATGCCGAAAAGCGTTTCCGTGCATGGCTAAAAAACAAGTATAAGAATATTGATGCCCTGAACAAATCGTGGGGTACCAATTTCTGGAGCAATACGTATACTGATTTTAAGCAGATTAATATACCACAGCACAGCCAGTGGGGTATGAACCTGTACCAAAGGCTGGACCACAGCCGTTTTTGCGATGAGGAAACCGCTAATTTCCTTGACCTTTCCGCTAAGGAAATACGCAAGTATTCCACCCCTAAACAGTGGATTACCTCAAACTATATCCCGAATTACGATTCGCGTTACATCGGCAACAGCAAGCAGCTTGATTTTGTTACCTATACCCGTTACATGGTATACGGTGAGCACCAGGGCATTGGCACAAAAGGCTACCGCGTAGGCGAGTATTCGCGTATTGCTATGGCTAATGATTTTTTCAGGCCGCTTTCGCCAAACTATGGTGTTATGGAACTGCAGCCGGGGCAGGTAAACTGGGGTACTATCAACTCGCAACCCATACCGGGGGCCGTACGCCTGTGGCTGTGGCATGTATTTGCTGGGGGCAGTAAGCTTACCTGTACGTACCGTTTCCGTGCGCCGATTTACGGTTATGAGCAGTACCATGCCGGTATTATAGGTACTGATGGTATTACCCCAACACGCGGCGGCCTTGAATTTGAACAGTACATAAAAGACATAAAGCTGCTGCGAAAAAATAAAGGCAAAGCACAGGTTCCTGCGGATTACCTGAAGCGTAAAACCGCAATCCTGTACGACCCGGATAATACTATAGCTATTAACCAGAACAAGCAAACGGTGGTTTGGGATACCGAAGCCCACGTTTTAAAATACTACAAAGCGCTAAAAGGCCTTGGTGCACCGGTAGATTTTATCCGTGATTCTACGGATTTTGCCCAATACCCTGTTATTGTACTGCCTGCGTACCAACAGATGAGCCGCAAGCTTATTGCCAAGCTTACCGATTACGTAAGCAAAGGTGGTAACCTGGTGCTTTCTACCCGCACCGGCCACCAAGATGAACAGGGTCACCTTTGGGAAGCAAAGCATGCTGAACCGATTTGGCCGCTTATCGGCGCTGAAATAGAATTTTATGACCTGCTGAAGCCTTACGCGCCCGATACTGTACAAATGAGTGGCAACAGTTATGGCTGGACAAGCTGGGGCGATGTGCTGAAACCAACAGGTAATACCCAAACCTGGGCAACGTACGCAGGTGACTTTTATGCCGGTAAGGCAGCAGTAACCTTCCGTAAGGCGGGTAAGGGTTCAGTGACCTACGTGGGACCTGACAGTAATACCGGTGAACTGGAGCAGGCTGTATTGCAAAAGCTGTATGGCCAGCTGAACATTCCGGTGGAGAACTACCCTCCGGGTGTGATTGTAGAGTACCGCGACGGTTTTGGTATTGCAATGAACTATGCCGATAAGCCGTACGAAATGAAACTGCCGCAAGGCGCCGAAATACTGATAGGTAAAACTACCCTAAATACAGCTGATGTTTTGGTTTGGAAGCTTAAATAGCAGCTATAAATAAACAATGAAATTCATTCGTTCAACATAGTTAGTCAATTCCTTAAGAAGAAGGTTATTGATACAATTTGAATAAAAAATGGAACGTTTTGGTATCGTTTCCTTCTCTTTAAATACCATAATTTTGAAAATGCTATAGTGGTTGTTCTCACAATTATTATAGCATTTTCTGTTTTTAGTTTAAACAGTAATTATTCCGAATGTAACATGTAAACCAAATGAAAACAACGATTAATACCTTTGCTTTATACGCTTTGCTGTTAATTACTGCAAAAGCATCATATGCAAATATTACCGGCTTTAATTCTTTATACACTAAGGATGAGGAACCGGGACAGCAACCTCTACAATGGAAAGCCCAATGGATAACTATAGGATATGCCGAAGATACCACGGCTAAACCTGCACAGTATTTCCAAAAGAACTTTTCATGTGCTAAAAAAATTAAGAGCGTAACACTCTATATTACCGCCCATGGGCTTTATGAAGCTACGATTGGAGATACACGCGTAGGCAATGCTTATCTTACGCCAGGGTGGACGGATTACAACAAGCGCCTGGAGTACCAGGCGTATGATGTAACCAATATGTTGAAAAAAGGGGATAATTCTCTCACAGTTTCGGTAGGGAATGGCTGGTACCGCGGTGTCTTTGGATTTGAGATGCATGATTTTTACGGAAAAGAACTTGCACTCCTTGCCCAGCTTGAAATAATATATACCGATGGCAAAAAGGAAATCATCGGGACAGATACATCATGGAAGAGCGGCACGGGGCCGGTGGGGGCTAACAGCATTAACCACGGTGAAGTGGTAGACGGTAATAAAAGCATTATATGTGATAAGCCCGTTACTATAGCAAACACAGGCTACGATAAGCTGGTTGCCGATACCAGTGTACACGTTACCAAACACGAAACTTTTAAACCAACAAAAGTTATTACAACCCCCAAGGGTGAAACGGTGCTTGATTTCGGGCAAAACCTGGTGGGGTGGGTCATAGTAAATGCCGGTGGTAATAAAGGCGACAGCATCCACCTGCTACACGCCGAAGTTCTGGATAAGGCCGGCAACTTTTATATGGATAATATGAGGACAGCCAAAGTAAAAGCTTCCTATGTTTTAACGGATAAAAAACAGCTGTATGAACCGCATTTCACCTATTTCGGGTTCCGTTATGTAAAGGTAACGGGCGTAAAGGGGACTATTAATCCTGACGATTTTACCGCTGTTGCACTTTATGCGGATATGAAACCATCGGGTACTTTTGAATGCAGTAACCCCATGCTGAATAAGCTTCAGCAAAACATTGTGTGGGGGCAGCGTGGTAATTTCCTCTGTATACCTACCGATTGCCCGCAGCGCGATGAACGCCTGGGCTGGACAGGCGATGCGCAGGTATTTAGCCGTACCGCCGCGTTTAACTATGATGTAAACCAATACCTTACGCACTGGTTGGCAGACCTTGCCCTAAACCAGCAGCCGAATGGTTCGGTGCCGCATGTTATACCTGATGTGTTGAATGGGGCAGGCGGTTCAGCAGGCTGGGCTGATTCCTCTACCATCATTCCATGGACGCTTTATGAGGTGTATGGCAATAAGCAAATTTTGGAAACCCAGTATCCATCGATGAAAGCGTGGGTAGATTTTATGCGTAATAACACTAATAATAATCTGTGGAATACCTCATGGCATTTTGGCGACTGGCTAAGCTACCGAGACCCTCACGACGATGGTACCGATGCCATTACAAACAAGCAGGAAATTGCGCAGTGTTTCTACGCCTATAGTACACAACTGCTTATTAACGCCGCAACGGTGCTTAATAAAAAGGATGATGTAGCTTTCTACACGTCACTTTTAGAAAAAATAAAGGAAGCGTACAGGCACGAGTACATTACCGGTAGTGGCCGCCTGCTTAGCGATACGCAGACTGCTTATGTACTGGCATTGCAGTTTGATATGCTTCCAGAGGCCAACCGTGCTGCCGCAGCCAAATACCTTGCCGATAACATCCACAACTATAAAGACCACCTTACCACCGGATTTTTAGGTACGCCATATTTGTGCCATGTATTGTCACGTTTTGGGTATACTGATTTGGCCTATACACTATTGCTGCAGGATACGTTTCCAAGCTGGCTGTATCCTGTAAAAATGGGTGCAACCACCATATGGGAACGCTGGGATGGGATTAAGACAGATGGCTCGTTCCAGACCACTTACATGAACAGTTTTAACCACTATGCCTATGGCGCTATCGGCGACTGGATGTACCAAAACATTGCAGGTATTCAGTTGGGTTCGCCGGGTTATAAAAATATTGTAATTAAGCCAGTACCGGGCGGAGGGCTTACCTGGTGCAAAGCAAGCTATGATTGCCCTAATGGCAAAATTTCCGTGGACTGGAAACTTAATACCGGTAAGCTGGTGCTTGATGTTACCATACCGAAAGGCAGTACGGCTACAGTAATTTTACCTGATGGAAAAACGAAACAGGTAAATTCGGGTACACATCATTTCGAAGGTTAATTTTAAAAAGGCTTATAAACAAAAAATCGATTGGAATTTTCCAATCGATTTTTTGTTTAATATTATTAAAGTCCTATTTAATTAGTTCGCTTTTAATAGGGAACAGATAAAACTTACGGTTGGGTTTAAAATCAATCATCCACTGGTCGGCCACAATGTGGTTATCCAGTGCGGTTATGGTAAGGGTGTGTTTCCCTTTGGTAAGCTTGTGTTTGGTTTCGCGTACAGCCTGCCCGCGCAGTACATTGCTTTTCCACACCTCACTACGGAAAGGTTCCTTAAACGAACATATCTTTGGTTCTTCGTTATCTATTTTTACGCTAAAGCGTATGTCCCCCTTATCGTTCGGCTGGGTAGGGATAACAGCTGTACGCAATACCGCATCGCCATCCATCGGGCTGTCAAACTCAAACATAAGTGAACCCCCTTTCGGTATGGAAACGGCATTCATGCTGTGTCCCAAAGATTGTATTACCTGCACATTCCCGGTGCTTTTGTTGTAATCTTTGGCATTTTTGGCAATAACACCATCGGTAGCAAGTGGGGCAGGGGCCGCTTTGGCAACAGGTTTTGTATTGGTAGTCGCGGCTTCCGACAACGGAAGCTTTGGCGCGGCAAAAACATGCAAATCCCTTGGGTTGTAACTCATGGAGTGTTTCCATTTCCCGCCAGACAGGGTGTTGTTATAATAGTCGGTAAGCTGTACAATCTCATTGTAGGCATTACGGCTGCTGGTACAGGCGTTTATAAGGCTTGTGTTTTTAGCCCATTCACTTTCGGGGATTATAGCCGCAATGGTATTGGCGCGTTGTGCTTCCAGCCACTTAGCCGCCATAGCCGAGGCACCGTATACCGGATATTTCACCGTAATGAAAAACGCATCCTTATGGGCAGGGTCTATGTCTTTTTCGGCTTCATCAACCAGTTTTTTTATGTTTTCATAATCGGCCAGGTACCGGTCCAGCTCCCCGCCAAATTCCGTAATACTGAATTCTGAGTTTATAACAGGCGTCCAGCCCTTAGGGTATTTCTGCTTGTCTTCCTCCACGCGGCTCCAGCCCATAAACTCAGGGCGGCGTATACCGCACAGGCGATAAAATTCCTGCATGGCCGGTACCAGCTTTTGGGCAGCTTTCTCACCAAATTCACGCTTAAGCCAGTTTTCCCTGTGGTTGTTGATAGTAGACGGCGTAACCGATTTAAAATCCCATGCCAAATCCAGGAAAAACTCAAGGTCGTAAGCGGCAGGCTTCAGGTCGTGTACGTTTACAATCCACAAACGGCGGGCATTGTGGTTGTAGGCTTCGCTCATTTCGTTGTAAATAAGCCCCGGCTGTGTAGTGGTTAGCCAAAGGTAATCGTGCGGGCGGCCCCAGTAGCTCAGGTGGTAGTACACCCCGGCACCACCGCTGCGTTTTTGCTGTTGGCTGTCGCTAAGGCGGGTCATATAACCGTAGTTATCGTCGCACCAGGTAAGGGTAATATCATCGGGTACGTTCAGGCCGTTTTCATAAATAGCAAGTACCTCTTTATACGGTACAAACTGCTGCGGGATTTTTGTAACGTCCTTATTAATGTATTTGGCAAGGAGTTCGCGCTGTTCGTAAATCACCTTTTGCAGGGCATCGGTTTTTTCCTGAAGGGTATGTACGCCCTCCATTTCACCGTCGTGTACGCCACGCATGCCTATGGTGTAATAGTTTTCCAGCCCCTGCACTTCCTTCAGGCGCTCAGACCAGTAATTAATCACGGCATCGTGGTTGTCTATAAAGTTGAAATGCCCGCGTACGCTTTCATCCCATTCGCCTACGTTGTTGCGCATCAGGGGCTCACAGTGCGACGTACCTATTACAATACCGCATTCGTTAGCAGCTTCCTTGGCTCCGGGTGTAAAATAAAACGGAACGGTAGCCCCGTGCATGCCCGGCCATATAGCATTGGCGCGCAGCCTCATCAGCAGCTTAAAGACTTCCTTATAGGTTTTACCCGAAATAAGGCCGTCTTTGCCCTGAGGGTCAAAATGCTTCCAGCTCCAGGGTTGCAGCGACCAGTCTTCATCGTTAATAAAAATACCACGATAGGCCACAGAAGGGTACTGGAAACTCCTGTAATCTGTAGCAATGGTAAGCTGCGTTTTTTTGGCGGGGGGCACATCGGCCCACCACACCCACGGTGATACACCGGCCAGGCGCGACAGTTCCAGTATACCGTAAGCAGTGCCGCGGGCATCGCTGCCCACAACCAGTATCTGGTTCTTTACCACCTTAATAAAGAATGCATCGGCCCTTGTGGCAAGGCTGTCTGCGGGTACGCCAAGCGAGCGCAGCCCGGCTGCATTTTTTGCATCCAGAAGCACTATACGGATGGTAGCCGCCTTTTCAGGAGCCTGTTGCGGCAGTATGCCCGTAACAAGCTTAAGGTCATCGATAAACATCCCGATAGCGGTTTTTACTACCACCGGTGCGGGCTGCTTCAATGAATAAGTAACCGGCTTCTTTCCGTTAAACCATACCAGCGGGGCGTCTTTTGCCCAAGATGCGGTAACGGTGAGTAAGCCGATAAGCAGTAAACAAAATGTTTTTTTAATACACATAAATACTTTGGTTTTAATCAAATAAAATTAGAATTATAACAAAGCAGCTTTCGGGGTGTGTATGTAAAGGGCAATGTTACGTTTTTTTTACCGGGTGGGTAACCTGTCCTTACCTGCTCCGGGTAAAATAATACGGAGTAAATACCCGCTACCGTATATGAAAATATTGTAAATTTTTATAGGGTAAAATATTTGATTTACAGTACTGTAGGTGTTTAGGGTGTATTTTACAGGACAGTTCATGACAGTGGTTTACCGCAAACGTTTTAGATTAGCAGGATATTATAAATTTTATCTGATGCGTAAAATCTTTTGCCTTTTAGCCGCCGGTATAGCAAGTATGCAGGTATTAGCCCAGTCAAAACAGCTGCAATACCTTTCGGGGACCGATAATGAGCATACCGTGGCGTGGGACTTCTGGGTAACCGGAGGCCGAAATTCGGGCAAATGGAGCAAGATACAGGTGCCGGGGCATTGGGAACAGCAGGGTTATGGCGCTTACAACTACGGGCGTGACTATGTAACCTACGGCAAAAACTTCCGGTTTAATGATGAGAAGGGGATTTACAGGCACAGCTTTACCGTACCGGACAGCTGGAAAGGACAGCAGATAAACATTGTTTTTGAAGGCTCCATGACCGATACCGAAGTGAAGGTAAACGGGCAGGTGGCCGGGGCAGTGCACCAGGGATCCTTCTACCGATTTAAATATAACATTACCGATAAAATAAAATTTGGCAAGGAAAACAAACTCGAGATAACCGTATCTAAAATGTCGGCCGATGCTTCGGTAAACAATGCTGAAAGGCTTGCGGATTATTGGATTTTCGGCGGGATTTTCCGTCCCGTGTACCTTGAGGCCGTTCCGCAATCGCATATAGAATGGACCGCCATTGATGCCAAAGCCGACGGCGCTTTTACAGCTAACATCCATCTTGAAGGTGTGCAGCAGGCCGCTGAAGTTTTGGTTGAAGTAAAAGGTAAAGACAATAAGGTAGTTGGTTCGGGTACAGTAGCCGTAACGGCAGGTGATACATTGAAGCAGGTGAAGTTTGCCGTAAAAAATCCGCTGCAATGGACTGCCGAAACACCCAACCTGTATACGGCATATTTTACGCTGAAACAGGGAGGCAAAACAGTGTATACCACCAATGATAAATTCGGTTTCCGTACTATTGAAGTCCGCCAGGGCGACGGTATTTACGTAAATGGCGTGAAGATAAAGATGAAAGGCGTTAACCGCCACGTATGGTGGCCGGAAACGGGGCGTACCATCAATGCGAAAATAGACCTTGCCGACGTGCAGATTATCAAAGGCATGAACATGAATGCCGTGCGTTGTTCGCATTACCCACCCGATAAAGCGTTCCTGCAATACTGTGATTCACTGGGGCTTTATGTTATAGATGAGCTTGCGGGTTGGCAAAAAGCCTACAGCACCCACGCGGGTATACCATTGGTAAAGGAAATGGTAATACGCGATGCCAATCACCCGTCTATTATATTCTGGAGTAATGGTAACGAGGGCGGGCATAACTTCGACCTTGATGATGATTACGGCAAATACGACCTTTCGGCGCGCCCGGTAATCCATGCCCACCACAAGCCGGGCAATGACTTTGGCGGCATCGACTGCAACCACTACGAAAACTACTACAGCAGCAAACAGATCATTGAAGATAAAAACATTTATATGCCTACCGAGTTCCTGCACGCACAGGACGATGGCGGTGGGGCGGCTTCGCTGGCTGATTTCTGGGAACTGCACTGGAATACCAAGCACGGTGCGGGCGGGTTCATCTGGGCATTGCTGGATGAAGGCATTGTTCGTACCGACCGAGACAACCGTATTGATACCAATGGTATCAACGCACCCGACGGGCTGCTTGGCCCTCACCGCGAAAAGGAGGGAAGCTACAATGCCATTAAAGAGATATACTGCCCGGTAAAGATTACCATGACGGGTATAGATGACAAGTTTAACGGTACCATACCGGTAGAAAACCGTTACCACTATACCAACCTTAACCAGTGTATCTTTCAGTGGGAACTGGTGAATTTTAAAAGCCCAAAAAGCAGTGTGTACGGCTATACTACTTCGCAAAAAGGCAGTGTAAAAGCGCCAAACGTAAAGCCGGTACAAAAAGGCGAAATAAAACTGGCATTGCCAAAAGACTGGAAAGGCTATGATGCGTTATTGCTTCGTGCTACAGACCCGCAGGGTAACGAACTGTACACCTGGACCTGGAAAATAAAGAAGAACAAGGATATTGTTGAAACCCTTATAAAATCGCCTGAAAAGCAATCGGAAGTTACGGCCAAAGATACTGATGCCGGGATAGAGCTTTCGGTGAACGATATGGTGGTAACCATCGGTAAAAAGGACGGCCTGCTTACGGCTGTGGTACCTGAAAAAGGTAAAAAGATGTCTTTTGCCAATGGCCCTGTACTGGTTTCGGGTACTGCTATGCTGCAAAACATCAGGTCGTATAAAGACGGTACTGCACAGGCGGTAGAGGCTACCTATACCGGCGATATGAAAAAAGTAACCTGGAAACTGAAGCCGAATGGCTGGCTCGAACTTTCGTATGAATATACTGCCGAGGGTGAATTTACATACTCGGGTGTGAGCTTTAACTACCCTGAAAACTATGTGTTTGCTGCCAAATGGCTGGGCAAAGGGCCGTACCGTGTCTGGAAGAACCGCATGCAGGGCACTACGCACAACGTTTGGGAAAACCTGATGAACGATGCCGAAACCGGTCATTCATGGGGTTACCCTGAGTTTAAAGGCTACTATGCCGATGTTACCTGGCTGCAAATGGACACCGCCGAAGGAAAGTTCCTTGTAGGTACAGAGCAGGACAACCTGTTTGTACGCCTGTTTGATTTTTACGGGCTTACCGGCCCGGTACCGTCGCCGGAGTTGCCAAAAGGTGATATTTCGTTCCTGGAAACCATACCTCCTATAGGCAGTAAGCTGGCATTCAATATTAATAACAAGACCGACCAGCTTGGCCCGTTAGGCGAACTGAACAAACTTACCGGAACTAAAAAACGTACCCTTTATTTCTACTTCGGTACACCGGAACCGGATAATAAAGAAAAGCAGTTTGTAATGCCATCGGAAAACATACTCACAGATTAACCTCATTAAACAATAGCTATAACCACAAAGGATATGAAAAAAAGATACATTTTACCGCTGCTTTGCGCCATGGGCCTGCCTGCAGCTGCACAATACGTAAACGGTAAGGGTAGTGATGCCACATCGCCGCTGCACCTGCAAAAACCCGATTACACCATACCTTACGAAGTACCGAAACAAGAGGATGTAAAAGCGGTGCTGGACCGTATGTTTACCTACCTTGACGGGGCTACCCCGGCCATGATGATAGATAAGAAAACCGGTGCCGAGTATACCAATACCAAATCGATAGACAACAATGTAACGCTTAAAATGGGCGATTACCGCCTTAACAGTTACGAATGGGGCGTTACCTACGGAGCCATGCTTCGTGTGGCCGATGTTACGGGCGATAAGCGTTATTCGGAATACGTTCGCAAACGTTTTAATTTTATAGCCGCCTGGATGCCTGCCATACAGAAAGCGGTAGAAAGCGGTAAGCTTACCCCAAAGGAGGCTCCGTTTATGGCATTCCTGAAACCACACGCGCTGGACGACTGTGGCGCTATATGTGCTGCCATGATAAAGGGCATCAGGTCTAAAAACGTAGACGGGCAGCTGAAGCCGCTCCTGGATATTTTTGCTGATTTCATTAGCAATAAAGAGCACCGCCTTTCAGACGGTACGCTGGCAAGGCTGCGCCCGCTTAAAAATAGCCTGTGGCTGGACGATATGTACATGGGCATACCGGCATTGGCACAACTAAGCCTATACACCGGTGAAAAGAAATATATGGACGATGCTGTAAAACAGTTCAAGCAGTTTGTACCGCGTATGTTTAATGCTGAAAAAGGCGTTTACATGCATGGCTGGATTGAAGGCATGGAGCCGCACCCACAGTTCCATTGGGGCAGGGCAAACGGCTGGGCTTTACTAACCGCTACCGAGCTTCTTGATGTAATGCCTGAAAACCACCCTGACAGGGCTTATGTGCTGGCACAATTCCGTGCGCATGTAAAGGGGCTTGCGGCTTACCAGTCGGGTACGGGCTTCTGGCACCAGCTGCTGGACAGGAACGATTCGTACCTGGAAACTTCGGCTACAGCCATATATGCCTATTGTATAGCAAGGGGTGTTAACAACGGCTGGCTGAATGCCGAAGCGTATGCACCTATGGCACTACTGGCCTGGAACGCTGTTTCAACCAAAATAAACGACAAAGGCGAGGTAGAAGGTACCTGCGTGGGTACCGGTATGGGCTTTGATCCTGCGTTTTATTACTTCCGCCCGGTAAACAACAAGGCTGCACACGGCTACGGCCCGGTGATTATGGCGGGTGCCGAAATCATACAGTTGGTTAAGAGCAGCGGCCTGAAGATAAACGACAGCGCCATACATTATTACCAGAAGTAATCCTGAAAAGCCATCAAAATGCCAAAGATATTTTATCCCATAATAGTATTCTTTCTGTCGCTTTCGTGCTTTGCGCAGCAAAACTCATTCAAGTTTGATTTTGGTACGGGCAAAGCCGAAAAGGGATTTGTAAAGATAACACCCGAAACAAAATACAGTGCTAAAACAGGCTACGGCTTCGACTTTGATTCTGAAGTGCAGGCGGAAACCCGTGGCGGCAAGGGTGTAAAAAAAGATTTTATAACCGGTACCAAGCCGTTTTACTTTTCGGTAAAACTGCCGGAAGGAAACTATGATGTGAAACTGGTTTTGGGTGATGTAAAAGGCACTTCGGCTACGACAGTGCGTGCCGAATGCCGCAGGCTGATGCTGGAAAACATAAAAACAAAACAAGGAGAGACTACAGAGCAAACCTTTACGGTACATGTGCGCGACAGCCTTATCCGTGATGAGAAGGGTAGTGTGGTAGACGGTCTGAAGCTTAAAAAGAGGGAGGGACGCCATCTGCACTGGGATAACGTGCTTACACTTGAATTTACGGATTCCATCCCGAAAGTTTGTGCGGTGGAGATAACACCAAACAAAACAGCGGCTACCATCTTTTTGGCAGGAGACAGCACCGTAACCGACCAGCCCGGGCATCCGTATGCTTCATGGGGGCAAATGTTCCCGGTGTTTTTGGTGCCGTCAACCATAGCGGTGGCCAACTATGCAGAAAGCGGTGAAACCATGCTTGCTTTTGAGCGTGAAAACCGCCTGAAGAAGATATGGAGCATGGCCAAGCCCGGCGATTACCTGTTTATAGAATTTACCCATAACGACCAAAAAGCGGGGGGCAACCACCTGGAGCCGTTTACTACTTTTAAGGATAAACTGAAAGAATGGATAGCCGAGGCCAGGAAAAGGAAACTGACCCCTGTGTTGGTTACTTCCACAAACCGCAGGAATTTTGATGCGGAAGGCCATATTGTAAACACGCTTCTGGAATATCCTGAAGCCATGAGGCAGACCGCCAAAGAGGAAAACGTGGCGCTGATAGACCTTACTGCCATGAGCAAAACGTTCTACGAGGCTTTGGGCGAAAAAGAGTCGATGAAAGCGTTGGTACATTACCCTGCCAATACCTTCCCGAACCAGGAAAAGGAGTTACAGGACAATACCCACTTCAGCCCGTATGGCGCTTATGAGCTTGCCGAATGTGTGGTAAGCAGCATCAGCAGCCAGGGTTTGCCTTTGGCAAAATACATCCGCAAAGATGTGAAGAAGTTTGACCCTGCCAAACCGTTGCCGCCAGCACAGTTTTACTGGCCTGCGAGCAGTTTTACCAATACCCGCAAGCCCGACGGGAACTAAAACCAATACAATGAAAACATACAAAATACTGCCTGTACTGTTTAGCTTTGGCCTGCCGCTTGTGTGTGCGGCACAACAGCAGTGGCCTGAAGTTACCCAAACTGCCAAACCCTGGACACGCTGGTGGTGGATGGGCAGCGCGGTAGATAAAGAAGGTGTAGACAAACAGCTGAGCCAACTGGGAGCGGCAGGTTTTGGCGGCGTAGAGGTGGTGCCTATTTATGGCGCAAAAGGTTACGAAAATAAATACATAAGCTACCTTACCCCTGATTGGATGGGCGTGCTGGACTATACCGTAAGCGATGCTGCTAAATACGGTATGGGTGTGGATATTTCGGTGGGGACGGGCTGGCCCATAGGAGGCCCGCAGGTTACTGCCGAAGATGCCGCGAGTAAAATGGTAATGCAAACCTATACCCTGAAAGCAGGCGAACCCTTCAAAGAAAAGATTACTATAGCCGATGAAAAGCAGAAAGGTGTACCCGGTGTAGCCCTTAGTGCGGTGGTGGCGTATGATGATAAAGGAAAAGCTGAAATAATAACCGATAAAGTACTGGCAGACGGTACGCTGAAATGGAACCCGAAAACAGGAAACTACCAGGTGTATGCCCTGTTTACGGCAAAAACCGGACAAAAGGTGAAACGTGCCGCGTTAGGTGGGGAGGGCTTTACCTTAGACCATTTTTCTGATGTGGCGCTGGGTAATTATTTCAAGAAGTTTGATACGGCATTCGGTGGTACCAGCCACGGGGTGCGTTCGTTTTTTAACGACAGCTACGAGGTATACGGTGCCAACTGGACAGCAGATTTCTTTACAGAATTTGAAAAGAGGCAGGGGTATGACCTGAGGCCTTACATAAAATACCTTGTTGAAAAGGCCGACGACGATGTTACCACGCGCGTAAAAGCCGATTACAGAGAAACCATGAGCGCACTGATGCTGGAGAATTTCACAAGGAAATTTACTGCGTGGGCCAATGGCAAAAAAGCGATGAATACCAACCAGGCACACGGTTCGCCGGCAAACCTGCTCGACCTGTATGCGGCGGTAGACATCCCTGAGAGTGAAACTTTTGGCAGTACGCCGTTTAACATACCCGGATTGCGCAGTGCCGGTGCCGAAGCACAGGAAGTAGGGCCTGACCCGAGCATCCTGAAATTCTCATCGTCGGCAGCGCATGTTATGGGCAAAAAGCTTACCTCAAACGAAACGTTTACCTGGCTTACCGAGCATTTTAAAACCTCGTGGAGCCAGTGTAAACCCGAAGTGGAGCAGGTATTTTTGAGTGGCATTAACCACGTGTTTTACCACGGTACACCTTATTCGCCTGCCGATGCGCCGTTCCCGGGGTGGCTGTTTTATGCTTCGGTTAACTTCACCCCGCAAAACAGCATGTATCCGCACCTTAACGGGCTGAACGAATACATAGCCCGCTGCCAGGCCATACTGCAAAGCGGCACACCCGATAACGACGTGCTGGCCTACTGGCCTGTGTACGACAGCTGGATGAACGCTAAAGGACTGGATATGCCATTTGGTATCCACCAGATAGACAACTGGCTGTGCCCAACGGTTTTTTACCAGAATGTTTCTGCACTGCAGGGAATGGGTTATGCGCTGGATTATGCTTCAGACAAAATGCTGGCCGAAGCCAAAGTAGTTAATGGGCAAATTAAGGTTAGCGATAACGGCGCGGCCTATAAAGTACTGGTAATTTCTAAAAGCAATTACATGCTGGTAAGCACGCTTGAAAACAGCATCAGGCTGGCTAAAAGTGGTGGTGTCATAGTATTGCAGGGATTCCCGGAAGATGTTCCGGGGCTGGATAACCTTGAAACCAACCGTAAAAAGCTAAAAGACCTGATTGCTTCCATTGCTTTGGTACAAAAGGCAAACGGCATCAGCGAGGCGGCTTTTGGCAACGGTAAAATCATTGTAAGCGATGATACTGCCAAAGGACTGGCTTATGCCAATGTACAAAGGGAAGCGCTGGTAGATACCGGCCTTAATTACATAAGGCGCAAAACGGATGATGGTGCGTATTACTACATTGTAAACCACCAGGATGTAAAGGTTGACCGTTTCATCAACTTTAATACTGTTGCCACGAATGCTGTGCTAATGGATCCGCAAACCGGCGCTATCGGTACGGCAGATTTCAGTAAGCAGGCAAACGGCACCGGGGTAAGGCTGCAACTGGCACCGGGTGAGGCTATGTTTGTGAAGTTATCTAACGGTACGCCTTCAGGTAAGGACAATTGGAAGTATGTAAACTCGGTTGAAAAACCTATTGCAATAAACAGTAAGTGGAAGCTTCATTTTGTAAACGGAGGGCCTGAAATCCCTGCCGACAGGGAGCTTACCGCACCACAGCTGTGGACGGATTTTACTACCGATGTTGCTGCGCAAAACTTTTCGGGTACTGCAATATATAATACTACATTTAAGCTGAAAAAGAAGGCTGCTGATGATTATATGCTGAGCATTGCCACACTAAACGAGAGTGCACGCGTAACAGTAAACGGACAGGATGCCGGTATTATATGGTGTGTGCCGGTTCAGCTGAATATAGGCAAGTACCTGAAAAAAGGCGAGAATACCATACAGATAGATGTGTGTAACCTTATGGCTAACCGCATCCGCTATATGGATAAAAATAAAATGGAGTGGCGCAAATACCACGAGATAAACTTTGTAAACATTAAGTACAGGGACTTCGACGCGTCAAACTGGGAGGTGCAGCCTTCGGGTATAAGCGGGGTGAGTATTGTGCCTGTAGATTATAAATAGAACATTTTGGGTAAACCTATAAAAATAGTAGCCTTACTGTTACTGCTCCTTAGTGGTATTTCTTCGCATGCGCAAAAGTCGGGTTACGATGCCATATACTCCGGTACACCCTGGTTTGATGACAAGGGCGAGGTAGTTAGCGCCCACGGTGCCTGTATTGTAAAAGACAATGGCAGGTACTATTTGTTTGGCGAAAAGCACCAGGACGACAGCAATGCCTTTGCAGGTTTTAACTGCTATTCGTCTGCTGATTTATACAATTGGAAGTTTGAAAGCCTTGCCCTGCCGGTGCAGCCTTCGGGTAAACTGGGGCCAAACAGTGTAGGCGAAAGGGTTAAGGTAATGAAATGCCCCACTACTAAAGAATACGTAATGTACATGCATGCCGATACGCTTACCTATAAAGGCCAGTTTGTAGGCTATGCCACTTCAGATAAAATAACCGGGCCGTATATCTTTAAAGGGCCACTGCTGTTTAACGGCCAGCCAATTAAAAAATGGGATATGGGTACCTTTCAGGATACTGACGGCAACGGTTATGTACTGCTGCATGGCGGTGACATTTACAAGCTCAGCAGTGACTACAAAAGCGTTACCGAACAGGTAAATAAAAGCTTTGAACCCGGTTTTGAGTCGCCCGCTATTTTCAGGAAAGGGGATATGTATTATTTCCTTGGGTCGAACCTTACCGCCTGGGAAAAGAACGATAACTATTATTACACGGCTACTTCGCTGTATGGCCCCTGGGAAAAGCGTGGCCTTTTCGCCCCGGAAAACACCCTTACGTGGAACTCGCAAACCACCTTTGTATTACCCATACAGGGTACTAAAGGCACGACCTATATGTTTATGGGCGACAGGTGGTCGTACCCTAAGCAGGCATCTTCGGCTACGTATGTGTGGCAGCCGCTGAAAGTAGAAGGCGCAGTGCTTTCGTTGCCTGATTTTACAGAAGCCTGGCAGATCGATGTAAAAACGGGTTTGGCTACGGTTGTAAAACCCAAAGGCAAGAGTATAGAGAATATCGATAAAGGCATAAAATACATTGGCAACTGGAAACAAACCGAAGCTGAAACAGCATCTGACAATAAAGCTGATGCTTTTGTTGTACCTTTTAACGGCACACAAATAAGCCTGTACGGTGCAGGTGGCCCTGAGGGTGGTTATGCCGAAGTACAACTTAAAGACAGCAAAGGAAAAGTGATACTCACAACCCTGATTGACTATTATGTGAAGTACAAGTCGGCAGGATTACGGTTTATAAGCCCGGTTTTACCCAAAGAAGATTATACCCTTACGGTTACCGTAATGGGAGTACGCGGAAACTGGTCGGACAAAAAGAAGAGCAATTACGGCAGTACCGGTTATTTTGTGTCGGTAGATAAAATTTTGATTAAATAAATATAAAAGTATGATAAACCCTAAACTGATTATAGCCACAGCGGCATCGTTACTGGCGGCCTGCGTTACGCAACAGGCGGGCACTACTGCACCAAAGAAAAAAGTGGTGTTAGACTATTACTACAACAACGAATGGAAAAAGGATAAAACCACCGGCAAAGATACCCGCTGGCACTACACCTGGGAAGATACCACCTTTGGGGGATATTCTTCGCTTGGGGAGATTTTTAGCAAACAAGGCGCAGAAATCAGCTCGCTGGAAACCAAGCCTACCGATGCAACACTTAAAAGCGCTTCGGTATATATCATTGTAGATCCTGATACCGAAAAGGAAACGGCTACCCCTAACTATATGGATGAACAGGGAGCAACTGCAATAGCCAAATGGGTGAAAAATGGCGGTGTGCTGGTACTATTGGCTAATGACAGCGGCAATTGCGACCTGCAACACCTTAATATCCTTTCAGATAAGTTTGGCATCCATTTTAATGAGGACAGCCACAACCGTGTGCAGAATGATCAGTTTGAGCAGGGAGCCGTAATGACACCTGCCGGACACGAGATATTTGGCTCAGCTAAAAAGCTGTATGTAAAAGAATACAGTTCGCTGAATGTGGCAACCCCAGCAAAAACGGTACTTAAAAGCGGGGAGAATAACCTTATGGCTGTGGCCAAATACGGTAAGGGGACAGTGTTTACGCTGGGCGATCCGTGGATTTATAATGAGTATGTAGGCGGCAAAAAAATGCCTGCCGATTTTGTGAACTACCAGGCAGCGGAAGAGTGGGTAAAATGGCTATTGAAACAAACAAAATAACAATGCAACTATCTAAGGAAAATTTAAAGCATATTGAAGCAAAACCGGGGCTGCAAATTCCCGACGAAAAAATATTTACCCTACCCGAAAAGGTACTGCAATTTGGTACAGGGGTGCTATTGCGCGGCCTCCCTGATTATTTTATAGATAAAGCCAATAGGCAGGGCGTATTTAACGGCCGGGTGGTTATAGTAAAGTCTACCGGCGGCAGTAGCGACGAATTTGCCCAACAAGACAGCCTGTATACCGTTTGTGTGCGTGGTTTGGCTAATGGCAACGAGGTGAAAGAGGATATTATTAATGCATCGGTGAGCCGTGTGTTGGCTGCCAAAACTGCATGGGCAGAAATACTGGAATGCGCCCACAACCCCGAAATGAGTATTGTATTATCTAATACTACCGAAGTTGGTATTCAGTATGTGGAGGAAAATGTGCTCGATGGTGTACCTGAGTCATTCCCGGGGAAGCTGCTGGCATTTTTATATGAGCGTTATAAGGCGTTTAATGGCGATGCTACCAAAGGTATGGTGATAGTGCCTACTGAGCTGATTACAGATAATGGTGATACTTTAAAAAGTATAGTATTGCGTCTGGCAGCCTATAACAATCTTGAAGCGGCTTTTATTTCATGGCTTACAGAGCATAATACGTTTTGCAATTCGTTGGTAGACCGAATTGTGCCGGGTAAGCCATCGGGTGATGATTTAGAAGTGCTTGAAACGGCTTTAGGCTATACCGATAGCCTGCTTACCATGAGTGAACCGTTTTGCCTCTGGGCAATACAGGGTGGTGAAAAGGTAAAGGAAGTACTATCATTCTATAAAACCGATGATGCCGTAAAAATAGCCGAGGATATTACGTTGTTTAAAGAGTTAAAACTGCGTATCCTTAACGGTACACATACTTTTAACTGTGGCCTGGCTTACCTGTGCGGTTTTGAACTGACCCGTGAAGCTGTGGGCAATGAATTTTATAGTGTGTTTACACACAAGCTTATGAAGCAGATAAGCAATGCCATTCCGTATGAAATTGACGAGAATGTAAAAGCAGCCTTTGCCAAAGATACGTTTGAGCGTTTTTGCAATCCGTTCATCAACCACCAGTGGCAGAGCATTACGGTACAGTATACCTCAAAAATGAGGATGCGCAACGTACCGCTGTTACTACAGCATTACAAGGTAAATAACAGTGTACCGAAATATATGGCTACAGGGTTTGCCGCTTACGTGTTATACATGAAAGCAGTTAAAAATGAAGACAGCCGTTTTTGGGGTGAACGCAATGGCGAATTGTATGAGATAAAAGATGAATCTGCGGCATATTTCCATGAATTGTGGAATGGTAATGATGCAGATGCTGTGGTAGATACGGTTTTGGCGAATGAAACACTTTGGGAAACCAACCTTGCAGCCTTACCAGGCTTTGCCGATGCGGTTAAGGCACAAATGAAAAGTATAACTACAAACGGTGCGCTGCAAACCGTAGCGGCATTGGAACAATAATTAGTATTCAGATGAAGCACAGGGTTTTAAAAGTAAATGCTAAGGATAATGTAATTGTGGCTTTATCTGACCTTGCCAAAGGAGAAATAATTTCCTTTGAAGGGCACGACTATGTAATGCAGGAAACCATACCGGCAAAGCATAAATTTTATATGCAGGACATGCAGTCCGGTGATGAAGTGACCATGTACGGGGTGCTTGTGGGCAAAATACAACTGCCCGTAACTGCCGGTAGCCGTATGAGTACGGAAAACCTGAAGCATGCCGCCGAGCCTTATTTTTACAGGGATGTTGACTTTGAATGGCATGCACCCGACGTATCTCAATTTGAAGGAAAAACATTTAACGGCTACCACCGTGGCGACGGCAGGGTAGGGACGGCAAATTACTGGCTGTTTATTCCCACGGTGTTTTGTGAAAACCGCAATATGGATGTTATCCGTGAGGCCATGCACAATGAATTGGGCTATGCCGTAACGGATAAATACAAGCAATACACGCATGCACTGCTTGAAGCCTACAAAGAAGGTAAAACCCTTGCAGATATAGACCTGTCGCCATCACAAAATAGTAATGACAGGCCGTTTAAAAATGTAGACGGTATTAAATTCCTGAACCACCAGGGCGGTTGTGGGGGTATTCGCCAGGATGCAGCAGTGCTGAGTAAACTCCTTGCGGCCTACGCTGACCACCCGAATGTAGGTGGGGTTACCGTGCTGAGCCTTGGTTGCCAAAACCTGCAGGTGCAGGATTTTATGGCCGACCTGAAGGCACACAACCCGAATTTTGATAAGCCGTTATATCTTTTTGAACAACAGAAATCGCAAAGCGAAGAACAAATGATAAAAGAGGCCATACTGCAAACTTTTGAAGGTTTGGCCCAAATCAACGCACTGGAACGTAAACCGGCACCACTGAGCAAGTTGTGCCTTGGTGTAAAATGTGGAGGAAGCGACGGTTTCAGTGGTATATCGGCAAACCCATCTGTGGGCTATTGTGCCGATTTGGTTGTGGCATTGGGCGGGCAGGTATTGCTTGCTGAGTTCCCCGAATTGTGTGGTGTGGAGCAGGAAATTGTAGACCGCTCTGTAGACCGCCCTACAGCGGAAAAGTTTATGGGCCTTATGAAAAGCTATGACAGGATTGTAACCAATGCGGGGTCCAGCTTTTCCATGAATCCATCGCCCGGCAATATTAAAGATGGGCTTATTACTGATGCCATTAAAAGTGCCGGTGCTGCCAAAAAGGGTGGTACATCGCCTGTTGTAGATGTGCTGGACTATACCGAACCCGCTACAAAGCCGGGCTTAAATTTGGTTTGTACTCCCGGTAACGATGTGGAAGCTACTACAGGTAAAGCTGCCAGCGGAGCCACACTGATACTGTTTACCACAGGGCTCGGTACACCTACAGGAAACCCAGTATGCCCCACCATTAAGGTTTCAACCAACAGCAGCCTTACAACCCGCATGGGCGATATTATAGACATTGACTGCGGGCCGGTGATTGAAGGTGAAAAGACCATTCAGCAAATGGGTGAAGCTATATTGGAATATTGTATTAAAGCAGCAAGTGGTGAAGTAATACCGAAAGCTGTGCAACTGAACCAGGATGATTTTATCCCGTGGAAACGCGGGGTATCGCTATAATTCCAAACAAAAACCATCAGGACAAATGAAAAAAAAGTTACATAAACTGCATAGCTATTTGGGCAAGGCAGTAGTGCTTGCGGCGCTTTTGGGTGCTTGCAACAGCCTGCATGCACAGAAACAAATGGAATACCTGAAAAGGGGAGTGGCAGCTACCACTGCCGAACAGGGTATACTGGTAAGCTGGCGCCTATTGGGTACCGAAGACAAGAACACTGCCTTCAACCTGTATCGTGTTACCAATGGCAAGGAGGTAAAGCTGAACAGCAAGCCACTTACTAAAGGCACCAACTTTTTAGATACCAAAGCCGATAAAACCAAAGACAACACCTATGTGGTGAAAGTGGTTTCCGGTAAAAAAGAGCTCGCGGGCGAAAGGTTTACCATTAAGGCAAACCAGCCAGCTTATATATCTATTGCCCTGAAAACACCTGAAGGTTATGCCCCGAACGATGCTTCGGTGGCTGACCTGGATGGTGATGGTGAGTATGAAATTGTGCTGCACCAGGTAGGTAAATCTCACGATAACAGCCACGATGGCCCTACAGACCCGCCTATTTTCCAGGCGTATGAGCTGGACGGTACGCTGTTGTGGACGATCAACCTTGGGGTAAACATCCGCGAAGGCGCACACTATACACAGTTTATGGTATATGACCTGGACGGCGACGGCAAGGCAGAAGTGGCCATGAAAACCGCCGATGGCTCTACCGATGGTAAAGGCAAGGTGATAGGCGACGCCTCTAAGGACTGGCGCAACGAAACCGGCCATATACTCCTTGGGCCGGAATACCTTACGGTTTTCGACGGGCAAACCGGTGCCGAAATAACAACTACCAAATTTATTGTACCACGCCACCCTGATACTGAAAACCCTACGAAAGAGCAACTGAAAGAAGTTTGGGGTGACGGCAACGGTAACCGCAGCGACCGCTACCTGGCGGGTGTGGCCTACCTCGACGGGAAATCGCCAAGCCTGGTTATGTGCCGTGGCTATTATACCCGTACCACACTTGCTGCCTGGGATTTTAAAGATAAAAAACTGAAACTGCGCTGGCTATTTGATTCGGCTGCATCGCCTGAAACCAAGCAATACGGTGGGCAGGGCAACCACAACCTTTCGGTGACCGATGTGGATAACGACGGCAAAGATGAAATTGTATATGGCGCCATGACGGTGGACGACAACGGCAAAGTTCTGAACAGTACCGGTTACGGCCACGGTGATGCACTGCATGTGGGCGACCTTGACCCTACACATCCCGGAGTGGAGATTTTTGACATACAGGAACGTTTTGACGATGCCGGTATGCACTTCAGGGATGGTGCCACAGGCGAAGTCCTTTGGAAAAAACCGTCGCTTTCTAAAGCTGACAAAGGGCAGGGACCGGGACGTGGCCTTGCGCTGAATATAGACCCGCGTTATCCGGGTTCAGAGTGCTGGGCTACCAGTGCCGGCATGAGCGGTATGTTCGACTGTAAAGGCAACAGGATTTCAGAGAAAGCACCATCATGCAATATGGGTATCTACTGGGACGGCGACCTGCTGAGCGAACTACTGAACGGTACCGTTATAGACAAATGGGATTATAAAACAGAAAGTACCAATGTGCTGCTTGATGCCAAAAACTTCGGTTGCGCGTCTAACAACGGTACCAAGATGAACCCGGTGCTGTCGGCCGACCTGTTTGGCGACTGGCGTGAGGAGGTTATCTACAGGACGGAAGATAATAAGGAACTGAAGATATTCAGTACTAACATCCCAACAGAACACAGGCTGTATACGCTGATGCACAACCCACAATACAGGCTGAGCATTGCCTGGCAAAACGTGGCCTACAACCAGCCGCCGCATGCCAGCTTCTATATGGATGAAAAAATGCCTGAGCCACCAAAAGCTAATATTGTTGTAAAACAGCCTGCATCGGCCAATACAAAATAAGCATGAAACAGAAGGGTTTTATCATCGCATTAATGGTGGTGTTTACCGCAACGGCTTTCTCGTTTATGCCGTTTAAGAATAGGCCAACGCTGTACATTATAGGCGACTCAACCGTAAAAAACGGAACCGGCCAGGGGGCTGATTTGCTTTGGGGCTGGGGAAGCTTTATGGGCGACCATTTTGATACCACAAAAATTTCGATACAAAACCGCGCCATTGGCGGGCGTAGTAGCCGTACCTTCCTTACAGAGGGGCGCTGGGAGAAGATACTTTCCACCCTTAAAAAAGGTGATTACGTAATCATGCAGTTTGGCCATAACGACGGTGGCCCGCTAAACGATACCCTGCGTGCACGCGGCACCATACCCGGAACCGGAAATGACAGCACGCAGATACACAACCTTATCCGTAAGGTAGATGAAACCGTGCACAGCTATGGCTGGTACATGCGTAAGTACGTGAATGAGGCCAAGGCCAAAGGCGCTGTGGCAATCATTTGCTCGCCGGTACCGAGGGGAGATTTTGACGAAAACGGCAAAATGAAAAAGGATAAATACGCTGCCTGGGGCAAGGAAGTTGCCACGCAAACCGGTGCGTATTTCATTCCGCTGAACGATTTGGTCATTGCCGATTATGAAAAGAAAGGCCCGGCTGCGGTTAAGGAATATTTCCCTAAAGACCATACGCATACCAATAAAGACGGCGCGCAGGTAAATGCACAGCTTGTAGTAAACGGGCTGAAGCAATTAAAAGGCTGTGAGCTGTCTAAATATTTAAACGGGTATAAAAAATAACAGCAGATGAAGAAATTACAGATTGTTATTTTCTGTATGATGTTTCTGTTTGCCCGGGCGCAGGAGCCGGATAATTTCCGGAATCCTGTACTGATGGGATTCAACCCGGATCCTTCTGTTTGCAGGGTTGGTGATGATTATTATTTGGTAACATCATCTTTTGTATGGTTTCCGGGCATACCTGTATACCATAGTAAAGATTTGGTTAACTGGGAGCTTATCGGCCATGGGATTTCACGTGCCGGACAAGTCGATTTCGCCGGGCTTAAAGATAAAGATGGTATCTGGGCCACTACTATACGGCACCATGATGGACTTTTTTATATTTCTACAACCTGTTCGGGCTGTGGCGGTAATTTTTACATCACTGCCCAAAATCCTGCAGGGCCATGGTCTGACCCGGTTTGGCTTAAAGATGCTCCGGGCATTGATGCATCCCTAATGTGGGATACTGACGGTAAATGCTATTATAGTGGTAATACCTGGGACTTTGAAAAATCCTGGCCGGGACAATGCGCCATTTGGGCACAGGAGCTTGATATAAAACTTGGTAAATTAGTTGGTGAAAGAAAAGTACTTACGTATGGGCATGCCAATAACGCAAGCTATACAGAATCGCCACACTTATATAATATTGACGGAAGTTATTTGCTCTTAACTGCTGAAGGAGGAACTGATACCTATCATGCCATAGCTGCCCACCATAGCAAATCGGTTTTAGGGACTTATGTTTCAGATAAAATAAACCCGGTTTTGTCGCACAGGCATCTGGGTAAAGGATATCCAATCCAGGCAGTGGGGCATGGCGACCTTGTACAAACACAAAATGGTGACTGGTGGGCGATGGTACTTGGTAAAAGGCTGGTAGATGGTGAAACGCCCCTTTCGAGGGAAACATTTCTTTGTAAAGTAACATTTGAGGACGGTACACCCATATTTAATCCCGGTTTTGGCAGGGTGATGGCTGAGCAGCAAAGGCCTGACCTACCATGGACCCCGTTTGCACCGGTACCTTACAGGGATGAGTTTACCGGAAAAGGCCTGTCTATGGATTGGTATTTTATACGGACTCCCAAAGATAAATTTTACAGTCTGAATAAAGGTAGGCTGGAACTGCGTCTAAAGCCTGAAACAGTAGACAATTTGGTTAGTCCGGCATTGATTGTACAAAAAATAAAACATCATGACTTTGTGGCATCGACCAAACTGGAATTTAAAACAAATAAGGATAACGAAACGGCAGGATTAATTATCCACCGTAATGCTGAAAGTTATTATTTGTTGGTCAGGGATAAGTCGGGTATTATTTTGATAAAGAAAGATAATGGTAAAAAAGAAACAGTAGCCCATATAAAATATGAACAGGGAACTGTATACCTGAAAGTAAAGGTTGATAAAACCGGTTTACAATTCAGCTACGGTAATGCGCCGGATGATATGAAAGCAATAGGCCCGGTACAAAATATAAATGTAATGTCTGACAGCAGTATAAATAAGTTTAATGGTACGGGTATAGGCATGTATGCTACCGCAAACGGTATTAAAAGTACCAATAATGCGGTATTCGACTGGTTTGAGTACCTGCCAAAACAATAGTCAGTTAAAAAAACAATGGTAATGAACAGAATTATTAAAAATAAGAGATTATTTACGGCCATAATTATATTCATGGCTTTATTTGCTCATGCCCAGTATACATTTGATAAACCGCTTTACGGTGCGGCCTATTATAGTGAATACACGCCAACCGACCGCCTGGATAAGGACATTGAGATGATGAAGCAAAGCGGCGTAACCGTGGTAAGGATAGGGGAGTCGTCCTGGGGGCTTTTTGAGCCGAGCGAAGGTAAGTTTGAGTTTGCCTGGATGGACCGTATTGTGGAAAAGTTCCAGAAAGCAGGGATTAAAATCATCTTTGGCACACCTACCTACAGCATTCCTGCGTGGATGGCAAAGGCGTATCCTGAAGTGCTTTCGGTGAAAACCAATGGCGAAAAAAGCTATTACGGCATCCGCCAGAATATGGATTTCTATAATGCGAAATACCGTTTCTTCTGTGAGCGTATTATCCGTAAGCTTATGGAGCATTATGCCAAAAATCCTGCAATCATCGGTTACCAGCTGGATAACGAGCTTGTGGCACGTGGTGTAAACAACGACGATTATTTCGAGGGGTTTAAGGACTTTGTGAAGCAGCGCTTTAATAACGACCTGGTGAAGCTCAACAAAGAATGGGGCCTTAATTACTGGGGCATGAACATTTATAACTGGGATGAGTTTTATGCGCGTAATGGCGTTACCAACCCATCGTATAAGTTGGAATGGGAGCGCTGGAACCGTAAGGCACTGGCCGATTTCCTGAACTGGCAGGCCGACATTGTTAAGGAATACAAGCGTAAAGACCAGTTCATGACCCACTGTTTTATGCCGCATTTTAACGACATAGACCACGTGGAATCGTTCAGGCAGATGCAGTATCCGGCTATAAATGTGTACAATAAAGTACAGGATAAACAGGATGGGCGTTATATAGCCTTTGCAGGCGACTATATGCGTACGGTTATTAAAGGCAATTATATAGTTACCGAAACCAATGCTAACGGTATAGGTTGGGACCTTAAAAATTATTACCCTCCTTACGACGGGCAACTCCGCCAGAATATGTACAGCCACCTGGCCAGTGGTGCCAATATGGTAGAATACTGGCACTGGGCTACACTGCATTACGGGCAGGAAACCTACTGGGGTGGGCTTTTGGGGCACGATCAGGAACCGAACCGTGTGTACAATGAGTTTGCGGCTTCGGCTAAGGAAATAGGGAAGATAGGCGAGAAGCTGGTCAACCTTAAAAAGCAGAATAATGCAGCGCTGCTGTTTAGCCATGATTCGTATTTCGGGCTGAATTTCATGCCTTTTTCTAACAATGATAATTACGAATTCATAAAGAAACTGCACCAGTCGCTTTATGACCAGAACATAGAAGCCGATATTATCCCCTGCGACCAGATGAGCGATTTCAGCCAGTACAAGCTGCTGATTGTACCGCCGCTGTATGTGGCAACCGATGCGCTTTTGCAAAAAATAGACGCTTATGTTAAAAACGGCGGTGAGGTGGTAATGCTGTTTAAATCCGGTTACTGCAATGAATATGATGCCGTACGTGCCATGAAGGCACCGGGGCCGCTGCGCAAAGCCTGTGGGTTTTATTACCAGGAATATTCCACAATCGGGAGCCTTGATTTTAAAGAAAACAGCCTTGGGGTAACCAAGTCTGCAGCAAACTCGTGGTTTGAGTTTTTAGTACCTGAAACTGCAAGGACACTTGCTTCTGTAGACCATCCGTTCTTTGGTAAATGGTCTACCGTAACCGAGAATGATTACGGCAAGGGCCACCTTGTATATATTGGCACTGTACCTTCAGACGAGCTGTTGTTTACCATAGTGAAGAGGTCGGCACAACGGGCAGGCGTATTGCCACTGGAAGGCAAATACAATTTCCCAATCATACTGCGCGAGGGTACTAACGGTAAAGGCAAAAAAGTGCATTACCTGTTTAACTACAGCGCTGCACCGCAACAGGTGGTTTACCCTTACGGAACGGGGGCTTCATTGCTGGATAACCGCACCGTTAAAAAAGGTGAAACCATAACCCTGCCGGCGTGGGGCGTGGTAATCACCGAGGAGTAATTAAAATATTTATGGATTAACATACTTACTATTATATTTTTAATAATATGAAACGAATACTTTCAGGCAGTATATTAGGGCTTACACTGGTACTGACAGGCTGTGGGACACAAAAAAGCGCTACGGCATCTACCGAGAAAATCCCATCTAAGGCTTCTGTAACAGAAGTTATGGAAAGGGCAAACAGCTACTTTATGAAAAAATGGCCCGATCCGGGGGCGCCTACCTTTGGTGGGGGCAAAGAACGTTCCAGTAACCTGTGGACACGCGGTGTGTACTACGAGGGGCTTATGGCGTTGTATTCGGTAGACCCGAAAAAGGAATACTATGATTACGCCGTACAATGGGGCGAACGCCACAAATGGGGGCTTCGCGGTGGTGTGGAAACCAGGCATGCGGACAACCACTGTGCCGGGCAAACCTACATAGACCTGTATGAACTGGACGGAAAGAAACACCCGGAATGGGTAAAAGACATTAAGGAATCGATAGACCGCATGATGGCTACCGACAAGATAGACGACTGGAACTGGATTGATGCCCTGCAAATGGCCATGCCCGTGTATGCTAAATTAGGCAAGCTTTATAACGACCCGAGGTACTACGAGCGTAACTACCAGATGTATGCCTATACCAAAAACAAACATGGTGTAAACGGCCTGTACAACCCAGAAGATAAGCTGTGGTGGAGGGATAAGGATTTTGTACCTCCTTATAAAGAACCAAACGGCCAGGACTGTTACTGGAGCCGTGGCGATGGCTGGGTAGTGGCTGCACTGGCACGTACACTGGAGATTACCCCTAAAAACGACCCGCATTATGCCGAATACCTTCAGGATTTTAAAGACCTGCTTTCGGCATTGCCGCCAATACAAAGGGAAGACGGCCTATGGAATGTAAGCCTGCACGACCCCACTAACTTTGGCGGAAAAGAAATGACCGGCAGTGCACTGTTTGTATACGGCATGGCGTATGGCATAAACAACGGTATTGTAGACCGCAAAACCTACCTGCCTGTATTGCTTAAGGCATGGAACGCCATAGTAACCGACTGCGTACAACCAAACGGTTTCCTGGGCTGGGTACAGGGTACCGGCAAAGAGCCGAAAGACGGCCAGCCGCTATCCATATCTAAAGAACCCGATTTTGAGGATTATGGGCTGGGCTGCCTGCTGCTTGCAGGTAGCGAGGTATACAAGCTGAAATAATAGTGTAATAGGGATATATTTAAAAGGTGCTGTCTCAAAACTGAGGCAGCACCTTTTTACTTTTTTAAGCTTCTTCTATTTTATTGGCGGCAATAGCCCCAAGGCAGTTTTCAGGGATGTTAAAGGCATCGACCAACGGCACGGCATCCTGGCGTATTTCCCAGCAGAGCTGGCTGACCAGTTTGCGTACGGCTTTGGTTTTTACGCCTTCCATATAGCCTTGTTCCAGGTACCAGGCTTTGTGTTCTTCAAGTTTATTCAATGCGAAGAGCTGGTACAGGCCGGTAAGCGGTTCCTTCAGGCTTTGGTCGGTTACAGTCTCCTGTTTTGCCTGGAATTGCTCTAAAATCACCCTGTCCAGGTACGAATCAGATATTTGCAGCATGTGCGGGTGCATAATGTTGGCCGCATCAAAAGGTTCCAATCCATCATCGGTGAGCTTTTTAAAGCGTCTTGCGGCAGAATTTACCAACTCACGTTCGCGGTATTTAAACGCCTGTAAATGGAAGGCAGGGTCTTTGAGGTGGGTTTCGTCGGTATTTCGGGTTGCAAACGGGTTCTTTTCAGTAATGCCTGTTTTGGCCTGCTCCACTACATAATTAAAAATGGTACTCACGCTCATTTCACCAAATTGCTTACGGAATTCACCCAAACGGTTCTTTGCAGTAAGCTGCATTAATACGGTATTATCCCCCTCAAAAGTGGTATAAATCTCAGTGTCGTTTTTCAGGTCGTCTATGCGGTTTTCGCTCAGGTAACCCTTTCCTCCACAAGCCTCGCGGCATTCCTGTAGTGTATTGCGTACATTCCACGTAGTGTAGGATTTAAGCCCGGCGGCAAGTGCTTCAATTTCCTGCATATCGGCTTCGCTGCGGTTTATAAATCGTTTGGTAAGGTATTGCAGGGCAAAGGTAAGCGCGTAGGCATTGGCCAGGTAGGGCATCAGGCGGCGCTGGTGCATACGGTAGTTGAGTATCGGTACTTCCTGTCCGCTTTCGGGGCCGAACTGCCTGCGTTTGTCACCGTATTTAATTGCTGTGGCAAGGCCTACCTTACCGGCTGCCAGCGCAGAACGCGGTATACCGATGCGGCCGCCTACCAGCGTACCCAGCATGGTAAAGAACCTGCGGTTATCGCTCGGGATAGGGCTTTCAAATTCACCGTTTTCATTTACGCAGGCAAATTTATCCAGCATATTTTCGTAAGGAATCTCCACATTATCAAAGGTAATGATACCGTTATCTACACCGTTAAGGCCCATTTTGTGCCCGCAATCTTCAATGGTAACACCCGGTAGCGTCTGCTTCTCCTTATTACGTATGGGCACTATAAACGCATTTACGCCGTAATCCTTACCATCAATTATAAGCTTGGCAAAAACCGTGGCGGCTTCACCATGTACGGCAGCGTTGCCTATGTATTCCTTTCGGTCGTATTTCTCGGGAGTGTGTATGGTAAACGAACGGTTAGCATGATTGTACGTAGCCGTAGTACGGATGCCTTTTACATTACTGCCATGGTGGGTTTCGGTCATGGCAAAACAGCCGGGCAGTTCCAGTGAACCTATGGCAGGCAGGTATTTTTTATGGTGCTTTTCGGTGCCGAGGAACATAACGCTCATACCCCAAAGGCCAAACTGCACGCCAAATTTAATAACAAGGCTCAAATCCTGGTAGCTCAGGGTTTCCATAATGGCAAAGTAGGCTTCCATATCGCCTTTGCCACCGTAGGCAACAGGGTAGGCGTAGCTGCCCATGCCTTCATCGGCGAGTACCTTGCACCAGCCAAGCACCTGTTCGCGGAAGGCATTAATATCGCTGTCTACCACGGGGGTAAAATCCTTGCGGCTGATGATGTCTTTAACTTTATTGATAATATCGGAATGGTCGGCATCCAGCAGCGCTGTCATGGCGGCGGTGTCAAACGTATGCTCGGTATTGTGCTGTGCTGTAATGCTTTCCTTTTTTCGGTAAGCCGAAAGCGCATCAACGCCTATAATCCCCAGTTGTTGTTCCAACAGGGCAACGGCAGGGGCTATTTTGGCAATATCTTCGTCCTTAACGGCAATACGTTCGGCATTGGCTATAAGGATGCCAAGGTCGGTAAACGATGCAGTTTTAGGATTGGCTTGCAGTACGGTATCAATCTTTTCCCTCCAGTGGAACAGCTCCGAACGTGTGGGTGGTATACCTGCATCTATTTTAGACCGTAAAAAATCTTTTTCGGCTTTGGTGAGCCAGTCCTGTTTGCCTATAAAATCGGCTATGGCTTTGTATTCCTCGGTGGTGAGTTCGCTGTCCTGCCAGGCGTGGTAGAGCAGGGGGAGCAATATGTTTAGTTTTGGGTCGTTGTTAAAGGTAATATCCATTTTGATTGTAATTGTGCGGATATAAAAATAAGCATTATCTTACGGTACTGTTTGTAAGGGAGTGTTAAAAAAGATGCTGAGTTACTGAGAAGCTTAGATACTTAGTTTAAAAATATAGTTGTTAAAAAAATGCATGGCCAACCGATATCGGAATTATCTAAAAAAATAGGAGTGGTAATTACAGATACCCCCGGGCATGTTTTGGTTACCCAATACTTTAGCATGAAGAATACCTGGGTAAGGGATGGTGTTGTAATTTTTATGATGATATTTTCTATCTGTGCTGTATTTGTTGTTACAGCAGGTTTTCAGTGGCTGCCCATGGTGCTTTTGGCTTTGGGGTTACCGTTAATGGGCTATAGTATGTATATGGTACTGAGCATGGCACGCGATTTTGTAAAGGTATCGCCCGGCCATATTTCATATAAATACAGGTTACGGCAGAAAGAAATATCCTATACCGCCGATACGGTTTTAAACCTTAGTTACCATGAAGATACTGTAAGCGGAAGGTATAATACCTACCATTATTTTATAGTGCATATAATGGTAAAATCAGGACAAAAGCATGAAAAGGTGTTTTCTGTATATACCGATGCCAAATACAGGAATGAAGCACTGTATGTGGCCAACCACGTGTTACATCTTATAAAATCTAAAGGGTTGAAAAGCGAATATTAAAAACAACAACCATGAAAAATATTTACTTTCTGTTATTACTGTTTAGTGCTGCCGTGTGGTCACAGGAATTATCGCAATTAAAAGGTACATGGATATCTAAGGAAAGCGATATTATTATGATTGATAGTGTAGCAGAACATACAAATATAATTGCGACATTAAATGACAGCCAAGAATTGGCATTATCAATTGAGAAAAAGAAACTTAATTTTACTGAGGAATTTTATTCATCAAGGGAAGATTATAAAAAGCTGCATACCTCTATGTATAGCTTTAAAATACTGAAATTGTCAGAAACAGAACTGTGGTTAAAACCTGTATCCAAACTTTCTAAGAGCTTTTTTCAAAACAGAAAGATGATTAAATTCACTAAAGATAAATTTAATGTTGATGCGGCGCTGAATTTTGAAAAACTTATATTTCATACCACGCCATGTTTTGGTACCTGTCCGGTTATAGATATAGAAATTAAAGCAAGCAGAACCACGTACATTCAATATGAGCCAAAACCAATGTTTGTGTTTGAAGGCGAAAAAGAAAAATTGGGCAGGTATGAAGGGGTAATTGCCGATGATTTATATCAAGAACTCTTGGAAATTTTATCAACAAGTAATATCAGGACATTATATTTCCCGGAACAGTGGGGAGCAGACGCGCCTGAAATTACCATTATCCTATATTATAACGGTGAGCGGAAATACCTCAAATCCATGTTCCCGCCAAAAGTAGCTGACAGGCTTATTGACTTTTTATACGCACTTCCAAAAAAAGCCAAATTACCGCCTACAGAAGTGGTCAGGAAGCTTGAAGACAAGCCATAAGGCTACCCTAAAATCCCTTCAATCTTAGCCCATTGCAGCAGCATAACAGTTTTGGCATCCTTGATTTCGCCACTCTTTATCATGCCGAATGCTTCTGTAAACGGCAGTTCCAGTACCTCTATAAACTCCTGTTCTTCTTCAAGGCCACCGCCGTCACCACTTTTAAGGGCATCGCTGTAAGGCGCGGCAAAAAAATGTATGGTCTCAGTCACTGAGCCTGGCGACATATATACCTCCATAATGCGGGTAACTTCGCCCACAATATACCCGGTTTCTTCCTGGGTTTCGCGGCGAATGTTTTCCTCGGGGCTTTCGTTGTCCAGCAGGCCGGCACAGGTTTCTATAAGGCGTGCTTCGGGGTTACCGTTATAATAGGTGGGTATGCGTACCTGGCGGGTAAGGATTACGGTGCCTTTTTCCTTATTGTACAGTAATATGGTAGCGCCGTTGCCACGGTTGTATACCTCGCGTACTCCTGTTACAGTTTCCCCGTCAGGAGTGGTGGTCTGGTAGGTAACTTTGGTCAGGGTACCCCAGTTGTTGCTTAGCAGTTCTTCGCTCAGTATGGTAATATTTTCGGGCATTGCTTTCTTCTTTGTTTGTAAAGGTAACGGTAAAGTGCGAAAAAACGTACTGCCGCCTGTAAAATTATAGGCATGCTTTCGTTAGCCATAAACCACCAAAAGCGTAACTTTGCTTTACAAACAAAATACCCGAAGCCATGAGCGACCTGAGCAATTACCGCCGTTCTTACGAAAAGAGCCAGCTTGATGAAACCCACCTGCCCGAAGACCCTATAAACCTGTTTAAGAAGTGGTTTATAGAGGCAGAGGAATTTGGTATGTCAGGCGAGGTAAATGCCATGACGGTTAGTACAATGGGGCTGGACGGCTACCCGAATTCGCGAGTGGTGCTGCTTAAGCAGTATACTTACGAGGGCTTTATTTTCTTTACCAATTATAATTCCGATAAGGGGAAGGCCATTGCCGAAAACCCTAACGTATGCCTGTCGTTCTTTTGGCAGGATATGGAGCGTCAGGTAATTATAAAGGGTAAGGCTGAAAAGACTACCGTGAATATAAGCGACGGTTATTTTGACAGCCGCCCCGATGGCAGCAAACTGGGTGCAATAGCATCAGAACAGAGTAGTGTAGTGCCATCCCGTGATTACCTTGATGACAGGCTTACGGTTGTAGAGAAAAATTACAAGGGAAAAGTAATTCCACGCCCGCAGCACTGGGGCGGTTACCTTGTAAGGCCGGTGAGCGTGGAGTTTTGGCAGGGCAGGCCAAACCGTATGCACGACCGTATCCGTTTTATACTACAGGATGACCATTCATGGAAGGTGGTAAGGCTGGCGCCGTAAAAATTAACAGAATAGAATTTTTATCATAATTTTAAGAGCAAATTAACTATTTGGGTGGCATTGCTTTAATAATTTTTGTAAATTTAGTTATAATCATTTCAAAAACAGAAGCGTATGAAAACCCTTATATTGATCCGCCATGCTAAATCGAGTTGGGATGCACCCCTTAACGACAAGGATCGCCCGCTGAGTACCCGTGGCATACAGGACGCCCACCTTGTGGCAGCAAAGGCTGAAGACAGCCTGCCAAAATCGTATATAGTATGGAGCAGCACGGCACAACGCGCCCGTAACACGGCCTATATTTTTGCCGAAACGCTTTCGGTACCTATAGATACTATCAACTTCAGGGACGACCTGTATACTTTTGACCACAAGTCGCTGGCAAAAGTGGTAAAAACCTGCGATAACCAATTTGATAACCTAATTCTTTTTGGACATAATGATGCGATTACTAATTTTGTTAATACCTTTGGGAACCGCGATGTGGAAAATGTGCCTACGTCGGGGTTTGTTTCCATGACGTTTGATACAGACGACTGGAAAAACCTTACCAAAGGTTCAACAGATGTGCTAATCTTTCCAAGAGAATTAAAAAAATATGATCCATCATTCACCGGTTAACCGGTATAACGACAGGGAAAAAAGCTGGCTCGCATTTAACGCTCGCGTATTGCAGGAAGCCGCCGATGAAACTGTACCATTATTAGACCGACTTCGTTTTTTAGGGATATTCTCCAATAACTTTGATGAGTTTTTCCGTGTACGCTATGCCGCCATTCGCCGCCTGAGCCTGGAGGGCATAACCAGTGAAGAACTCCCACTTACCGACTCGGCACACAAGCTGCTGGGCGAGATTACAGAAATTGTTATAGAACAGCAAAGTGAAAGCCTCCGCATCCTGAGCCGTATAGAAAAGGAACTGGAAAAGGAGAACATCTTCATGCTGAATGAAGCCCAACTGAACCGTGAACAGGAGCAGTTTGTAAAGGATTTCTTTTTGCAAAAGGTGAGCAATGAGCTGGTAACCATTGTACTTAACGACCTTAAGGAGTTTCCGCTGCTTAAAGATACTGCGGGCTACCTTGCGGTAAAAATGGTATTGCCACCTAAAAGAGAGGGCGATGGCGAAAAGCGTGTACGCTATGCCATTATAGAAATGCCGCGAACCGTGAGCCGTTTTGTAATACTGCCATCGGTAAACGAGAAGCATTTTATCATACTGCTTGATGATGTGGTACGTTATAACCTGAATAATATTTTCAACATCTTTAACTACGAGAGCATTTCGGCACACATGATCAAGATTACCCGCGATGCCCAGCTCGATCTTGACTCAGACCAGAGCAAGAGCCTTATGGAGAAGATTTGGACCGGGGTAAAAGACCGTCGCATTGGCGAGCCTGTTCGTTTTGTGTACGATGTATCTATAGAGGAAGATACACTACAGTACTTCCTTGAAAAACTAAACATAGATTCTACCGATAGTATTATACCCGGCGGGCGCTACCACAATCGCAGGGATTATATGGATTTCCCTACGCTGGGCCGCACCGACCTGCTGAGCCAGCAAAACCCTCCGCTGCCGGTAAACGGCCTTACACTGGAGGGCAACATTCTTCAACGCGTAAAAAAGAAAGATTACCTTATATATGCGCCTTATCAGTCGTATTCGTATGTGATTAAATTTTTGCGTGAGGCAGCGCTGGACCCAAAAGTGCAGAGTATTAAGATAACGCTGTACAGGCTTGCAAAAAACTCGCAGATTATCAGTTCGCTTATAAATGCTGCCAAAAACGGCAAAAAGGTAACAGTACAGATAGAGCTACAGGCACGCTTTGACGAAGCCAGTAACATTACCTATGCCGAAATGATGCAGACTGAGGGTATCAATCTTATTTTTGGTGTGAAAGGGCTTAAGGTGCATAGCAAAATATGCCTTGTAGAGCGTCTTGAAAATGGTAAAATAAAACGCTATGGCTTTATATCTACCGGTAACTTTAATGAAAGTACCGCTAAGATTTATACTGACGTAACGCTATTTACCGGCCACCAGCAGATAATGAAGGAGGTAAGCAAGATATTCGACTTTTTTGACGTAAATTACAAAGTACATCGCTACAAGCACCTTATAGTATCGCCGCACTATATGCGGAATAAATTCTATAAGCTGATAGACAGGGAAATACTGAATTCTATAGCAGGAAAAGAAGCCTATATAAAGCTGAAAATGAACAGCCTTACCGATTTCCGTATGATAGACAAGCTGTATGAAGCCAGCCGCGAGGGTGTACGTATACAGTTGGTTATACGTGGTATGTGCTGCCTTATACCGGGAGTACCTGGCATGAGCGAAAATATTGAAGCGATAAGTATTGTAGATAATTACCTGGAACACCCGCGTATTTATATTTTTGCGAATGCGGGCCATCCGGATATTTATATTTCGTCGGCAGATTTTATGACGCGTAATATTGATTCGCGTGTAGAAGTTACCTGCCCTATATATGATGAGGATATTAAGAAGGAGCTGCTGGATACCTTTGAGATAGGGTGGAAGGGCAACGTTAAAGCCAGGCTACACAGCGAAGGTATGGAAAACAAATACCGTAAAAAGGCCAATGCTAAACCGTTCCGTGCGCAGCAGGAAACCTATAATTACTACCGCAACAAGCTGGAGGTAATTTATACCACCGTTAGCCCAGAAGGCACGGAAGAGTAACACGATTTTAAAGACACGAGCTAGACTACATGATTACTATAAAAAAATATGCTGCTATAGATATTGGTTCAAATGCCATGAGGCTTTTGGTATCTAATATCGTGGAAGCACCCGGAAAAGAAACTGCGTTTAACAAAGCCTCGCTGGTGCGCGTACCCATACGCCTCGGCCAGGATGCTTTTACTGTAGGGGAAATTACCGAGGAAAATATAGAACGCATGGTAGATGCCATGAAAGCCTACAGCCTGCTTATGAAGGTACACAAAGTAGAACGCTATACAGCTTGTGCTACATCGGCTATGCGTGAGGCTTATAATGGCCAGGAAGTAGTGGATATTATACAGCGTGAGGCCGATATTAAGATAGATATTATAGACGGCAAAAAGGAAGCAGCTATTATTGCGGCTACAGATTTGCACGATTTTTTAAAACCCGGGCACAATTACCTGTTTGTAGACGTGGGTGGCGGCAGTACTGAATTTTCATTATTTGCCGATGGTAAGATAGTGGCATCTAAATCATTTAAGAACGGTACCGTGCGCCTGCTGAACAATATGGTGAATGATGTTGTATGGCACGAAATAGAAAAATGGATTAAAACCGTTACCGAACAGTATGAGAATATTAACCTCATAGGTTCTGGCGGTAACATAAACAAGCTGTTTAAGCTTTCGGGTAAAAAGCAGGATAAGCCGTTGTCTTATTTTTACATACAGAGCCAGTACCAGCAACTGAGCAGCATGAGCTATGAGCAGCGTATTACCGACCTGGAACTGAACCCGGACCGTGCTGACGTAATTATCCATGCCACGCGCATTTACCTCAATGCCATGAAGTGGAGCGGTGCCAGGAACATTTACGTACCTAAAATAGGATTATCTGACGGGATAGTGAAGGCTATGTACCACGGTACACTATAAGCCTATTCCAGCGCCAGGAATTTTTCCTCTATTTCCATGATTGCGGCAGTAGTAAGCGGCTTGGAGCTGAAACTTACGCCACGGCCTTCGGCTACTTTCATGTCGTCGGGGTTTTCAGATGTGCTGAGCATGGTTATGATGCGGCTCTTCTTTTGCGTTTCTTCGAGCGCAAAATAAGCATCTAAAAACTCCCAGCCGTTCATGCCGGGCATATTTATGTCGAGGAAAATAAGGTCGGGCAGTGCGTCGGTATCAGCGGTTTTTATGGCATTAAGCGCTTCATCTGCCGAAAGGTAAGCGGTAACTGTAATCTCGGGGTTATGTTTTTTGATGGCCCTTTCATGAAAAAAGTTGTCAATCTTGTTGTCATCAATAAGCATTATCAGCTTTATCTGTCTGTCCATATTAATCAGTTATAGAGCTGAAATCCAATGCTTTTGTATGGTATAAGCCTTTTGTGTACAATGCGTTCAGCGATTAGTTTTAGTAATTTTGGATATGTTTATTTTCTTGGGATATAAAACAGGGGAAATTTACCTACAATTTTCGTGAAATTTCATAGGGTTTTCCCTAATTAGCATATCCTTAACATTTTTTAGCTTTCAAGGTTAGCTATTGTAAACCAGAAAGTACTGCCTTCACCGGGTACAGATGTTACCCATATTTTGCCCCCGTGCATTTCGGCAATCTTTTTACAATTGGCTAGCCCCACGCCATAACCTTCATAATCGTCGCGACGGTTTACGCGTTGGAAAATATTGAAAATGCTCTTAAAATGCTTCTCATCTATACCAATACCGTTATCTGATACATAAAACTCATGTTTGTGCTCATTATTGTTGTAGCTGTAGCCTATGTGTATAGTGCATTGGACATCTTTCCGGCAAAATTTTACGGCATTGTTTATCAGGTTCTGGAAAAGTTGGCGGAGTTCTGTTTCATAAGCAGGGATTACCGGCAGGGGAGTGTCGGTATATATTTCTACGTTTGATGCAGTGATAAGCCCTTTCAGGTCGGCTTTTACTTCGTTTACAATTGTAGCCGTATCGGTAGTAGACAGTTGCTTGTCGCGACCCAGGAGCCCATAATTTAGCAGGTGCCTTATAAGACCACTCATGCGTGTGGTGGCCTGTTCCATTTCGTCAAGGTGCATGCCTATTTCATCGGTAAGCGCTTCAGGATAATCCTCCCGTAGCAACCCAATATAATTAGATACCGTGCGGAGCGGTTCCTGCAGGTCATGTGAGGCTATGTAGTTAAACTGCTCCATCTCCTGGTTTTTTATTTTCAGTTCGCGCATCTGTTCATTAATAATGCGTTCGGTGTTTTTACGTTCGGTAATGTCTACCACTATGGCAAGGCCCACAAAGCCGTCTTCCGTTTTCAGCGGGGTAAGGCCAAGTTCTATGGGAAATTCATGTCCGTCCTTATTACATGCATACAGTTCCGCTTCAGAGGTATACTTCCTTGAGGTTGGCCGTACAAAAAAGCGTTTCCTTTTCTCGGGGTGCAATGCCTTAAAGCGGCCGGGCAGCAGCATTTCTATCTTATTCCCCAGCATTTCTTCCTTCTTGTAGCCAAACATCTTTTCCGTTTCAAGGTTTGCAAGCAATATTCTACCTTCTTCGTTGGCTATAACAAGGGCATTGGGCAGGGCTTCAAAAACACTGTTCAGCTTTTCAGTTTCCAGCAGCATTTTGTGTTCCAGTGAGTTTAGTTTTTTTGACGTTTGCCAGATAAACACAAGGCTTATAACAATGATTAGGACCGCAAATATCAATGAGTTCGTTTGCCTGAACATAAACTGGTAGTGGTCTATATAACCGTCTATGTAACTCATCAGCAGCATAGCCGCCGATATTTTTATAAACAGCCTGCGTGCCATTACATTGCCTATACCTGTACCGGTAAACAGGCGGGTAAGGCCGTGGCGGTAATTGAGTAGGCTGGCTGCCACAGAAAACAACACAAAACACACACCGGTGTTTATGGCCATAGGGCGGTACTCATTATAAGTGTATACGTCCTGTAAATTGAAAATATACCCAAGCAGCTCTAAAGTGGATATAAAGGTTACGCCATGAAGCAGGTATTGTGATAGGGTGATGACCGTGTTCTTTTTACTGTTACCCAGTAGCAACCCTAATCCCGAGAACAAAAAGCACGATGAGGTGTATATTGATATTTTGCCCTGCACCATATAGGTTTCGCGGTTTTGCCACGCTGCATACAACAGGTGAGACAAAGGCCTGTCTTGTATAAGGCTTTGCTCCAGGCCTACAAACCCGATGAGTGCTGCCGAACCTGCCAATATACGTGCCAACAGCCTGTATTTTTGCAGTGAATGTGCCAGGTGGAGTATCAGTGAAACGGATAGCAGGATAAGGCCGATAGCGGTACTTACCTTCATAGTGGTGTACCCGGGCACTACGCTTTTCAGGGTTTCATTATCATATACCCAGCCGATTAAAGACAGTACGCTGAGGATAATAATAGCCGCTGCCGAATAAAATGCTGCGTATTTATAACGAAGTACAGGCATGGTGTGCATCATTTGGTGGTTTTGGTTATAATTCAGTTTTGATGGAGTTACTATAAATTTACTAAAAAAACACGACCTGTATTGACAAAAAGTGTGACATTAACTATTTGGAATGATTCTTCCGTGTCAACTTGTCATAAGTTTTCTGACAATTTACACAGTTTTGAATGGCATGGTTTACTGGCACAATCATTGACTAATAGAAAGCGTACTGAAATAAAAATATAAATCGGAAACAAAAAAATAAACTATATAAGATGAGTAAGATAATAGGAATCGACTTAGGAACAACCAACTCTTGCGTAGCCGTAATGGAAGGCGGTGAGCCGGTTGTTATTGCAAATGCCGAAGGGAAAAGGACCACGCCATCGGTAATCGCTTTTGTTGAAGGAGGCGAAATTAAGGTGGGCGACCCTGCTAAAAGGCAGGCGGTAACTAACCCTACAAAAACCATAGCTTCTATTAAGCGTTTTATGGGTAACAAGTATACTGAAAGTGCTAAAGAAGCATCTACAGTAGCTTACAAAGTGGTGAAAGGTGACAACGACACCCCACGTGTAGACATTGATGGCCGCCTTTACACTCCACAGGAGCTTAGCGCCATGACGCTTCAGAAAATGAAGAAAACCGCTGAGGATTACCTTGGGCAAACTGTAACAGAAGCCGTTATTACTGTACCGGCTTACTTTAACGATGCACAGCGCCAGGCTACTAAAGAAGCCGGTGAAATTGCAGGCCTTAAAGTAAGGAGGATTATTAACGAGCCTACTGCAGCTGCACTTGCCTACGGCCTTGATAAAGCCGGTGTTGACCAAAAAATAGCCGTATATGACCTTGGTGGTGGTACATTTGATATTTCTATCCTTGAGCTTGGCGACGGCGTATTTGAAGTGCTTTCTACTAATGGTGATACACACCTTGGTGGTGACGACTTTGACCAGGTAATCATCGATTGGCTTGCCAATGAGTTTAACAGCGAAGAAGGTGTAGACCTGCGCAAAGACCCAATGGCACTACAACGCCTTAAAGAGGCTGCTGAAAAAGCTAAAATTGAACTTTCTGCCTCTGCACAGACCGAAATAAACCTGCCGTACGTTACTGCAACTGCTTCAGGCCCTAAGCACCTTGTAAAAACACTTACACGTGCTAAGTTTGAGCAACTTGCCGATGATCTTGTACAGCGTTCTATGAAGCCTGTTGCAAAGGCGCTTCAGGATGCAGGTCTTAAAACTTCAGATATTGACGAAGTTATCCTTGTAGGTGGTTCTACACGTATACCACGTATACAAGAAGAAGTGGAGAAATTCTTTGGTAAAAAACCTTCAAAAGGTGTTAACCCGGACGAGGTTGTGGCTATTGGTGCTGCTATCCAGGGTGGTGTACTTACCGGCGACGTTAAAGACGTACTACTTCTTGACGTAACCCCGCTTTCTCTTGGTATCGAAACTATGGGTGGTGTAATGACCAAGCTTATCGAGGCTAACACTACTATCCCTACCAAAAAATCACAGACATTCTCTACCGCAGCTGACAACCAGCCATCAGTAGAAATCCACGTGATACAAGGTGAAAGGCCAATGGCTAACGACAACAAAACTATCGGACGTTTCCACCTTGACGGAATTCCTTCTGCACCAAGAGGCGTACCTCAAATTGAAGTAACTTTTGATATTGATGCTAACGGTATCATTAAAGTATCGGCTACAGATAAAGGTACAGGCAAGTCGCATGACATCCGTATTGAGGCTTCTTCAGGTCTTACACAGGAAGAAATCGAAAGGATGCGCCGCGAAGCTGAAGAAAACGCTGAAGCTGACAAGGCTGCAAAAGAAAAGGTTGAAAAGCTTAACGAAGCTGATGCCATGATTTTCCAGACTGAAAAACAACTTTCAGAATTTGGCGATAAGCTTTCTGCCGGAAACAAAGGCAACATTGAAGCTGCCCTTACCGAGCTTAAAGCTGCTTACGAAAGCAAAGACGCTGCTACCATACAGCCTGCGCTTGACAAGATTAACGAAGCCTGGAAAACTGCATCTGAAGAGCTTTACAAAGCCCAGGCCGAAGGCGGACAGGGTGGTGCCCAGCAAGCGGAGCCACAAGGTGCCGAAGCCGGAGATAATGTTCAGGATGTAGATTTTGAAGAAGTGAAGTAATCTTTTACTCTAAGATTTAGAGATAATAGATGACAGATAATAGACGCCCCGCAATTTGCGGGGCGTTTTTATTTATATGTCTTGCCCTGAAAAAGTTGATTAATAAAATATCAACCTATTTCAGGATTAATTAATAAGAAGATAGGAAATGTATTCGATAGCTTCTGTTGAGAAATGCATTTTACAAATCATTTTAATGAGTAATGACTTGATTATAATGCTGTAAAATATAATTACATAAAGAAATACATTAATATATAACGTATAAACAACAAAGCGCTCCTTTTGAGAGCGCTTTGTTGTTTTATTACTAAGTTATACTACTTTTTCTTCAGTACTGCTTTATACCTCCAGTAAGCAAAACCACCAAGGATAAGCATACCGGCTGCCATATAGTAAAAATGTGCAGGTGTACGCGGTTCACCGGTAGCGTAACTGTGCAGGCCGGTAAGGTAGAAGTTTACACCAAAATACGTCATTAGTATAGAGAAATATGCCAATGCGCTAAACAGGCTGAATATCCACGTGCCTCTTAGTTTTGGCACAAGACGCATGTGTATTACAAATGCATATACCATAATACTTACCAGCGCCCAGGTTTCCTTAGGATCCCAACCCCAGTAACGGCCCCAACTTTCGTTTGCCCACTGCCCGCCAAGGAAGTTACCTATGGTAAGCATTACAAGGCCCACGGTAAGCGCCATTTCGTTTACGTAGGTTAGTTCCTTAATATTAAGTTCGAGCTTCTTTTTATTTTTTTCTGTTGCAAACAGCATCAGTATAAGAGATACAAGCCCCAGTATCATAGACAGTGTAAATGGCCCGTAGCTGGCTACAATCACCGCTACGTGTATCATCAGCCAATAGGAATTAAGTACCGGCTGCAGGTTAGCAATAGCACTATCAAGCCAGTTCCAGTGTGCTACCATAAGGATAATACTGGTTACAAAAGCGGCCGCTGCAACCACAAGGTCTGACCTTCGCTTTACATAATCTTTTACGAAGCTTATCTTCATAACAAGATGCAGTATTATATTAGGGGTAAAGCCTGCACCCAGCGCAAGTCCAAAGAACATTGTAGCCCAGGCAACATAGACTATAGACTCGTAAGCGTTACTCCATGGGGCGTGGCCCGATAAGTACCAACGTACAATAAGCCCGGCTGTATGCAGTGCAAACAATATCCATATAATGGTACGGAAAACTTTGATAGAAGTATTTATACCGCGTGTGTCTTTAAAAATTTTGATTAGGGCAAATACAAGCATCAATAACCCTGCATATAGGTAGTACTGGAAAAGCCTTTCAAAAATATTCACCTTGTTGTACAACAACTCTGCGTCAATTTTACGATCAGATGGTATTACTGTAGTGCCCATTTTCTTTTGGTACAGGCTCAGGTTATCCAGTATGTCATCGGCAGCTTTATAACCTCCGGTTTGTACTGCCCCGCCAAGTGACCCGAAATAATACGGCACTATATTGCGTATGGTATCCATACCCTTAATACTGTCGGTAACTGCCTCGGTATACGATACCCACTTGTGGTTTTTGTTGCCCGGCACCGGAAGTACCTTAAACAACTGCCCCGAAAGGGTAAGGTTAAGCAATACTATACGTTCATTAATATCTTTAAAGTCCTTATCAAACTTATTCATTTCCTTTTTATGGGCGCCTTCTTCCAGTACAGCGCTCAGCTTATAGTTACCCTTGTCATCAAAAAAATCGGACATGGCAGCATACTCGGTATCAACAGGAAGCCCGGTTATTTTACGCAGGCTGTCGTTATGCCTTGCAAGAAAAATGACAGGCACTTCATACCACATCCTGTCCATAAGCGTCATGGAAAGCAGTGCCTGGTCTGAGTTCATGCCATGGAATGTTTCCTTCTTGCTCAGCTTGCGCAAAAGTTCAGAAGAGAATGTGTTAATTGGCATCACACGCCCATTATCCTGAATAAGGATACGGCCAAACTTAGCAGCATGCTCCTTGCTTACCTTATATTTCTCAAAAATAGAATCCAGCTGTTTATCGGTTGGCCTGTCATGCTGGTGTTTTTCTTCTTGGGAATGGTCATGGTCGTGATTGTGATCATGGTCGTGATTGTGCGTTTGCGCATATCCGCCCAATGCAAAGAACAGTACAAGCAGGGCGGTAAGTCCGGCTTTCTTCTCGTGTATTTTATCAATCTTCCTTTTCAGGTCGCCAAAGCGGGTGTTTTTGTCAAACAAAATAGCCATAAGCCCCAGGTACAACAAAAAGTAACCGGCATACGATATCCATGTACCCCAAAAGTCGTGGCTTACCGATAGTTTGGTACCCAGCTCATCCGGGTCAAAACCCGACTGGAAGAAACGGTAGCCACGGTAATCAAGCACGTGGTTCATATAAATATGGTAGTCAAATTTGTCTTTCTTCTCAGTATCGTCTATAGTAACTTTACTTTCAAATGACGAATATCCGGCGCTCATACCTTCCATACCGGGATAGCGGTTTGCTATAAAGTCGTTAAGCGTTACATCAAACGGAAGTTCGTAGGTTTTACTGCCGTACAGCAGCGTGAAATCAAGCTTACCTATTTTAAAGGCCACCGGTACGCCTATCTTCTGGTTACCACCCATAAGGGTTACTTCTTTTTCTTCGCCCTGTGTTTTTACGGTAAGCGTTAATGCCGAATCGTCCTTGGTTTTATAGTCACCGTTAAACACATAATCCACTTTACCTTTTATGGCACGTTCAGGCAGTACAAACATGGCACCCGCCACATTATACAGTGATCGGAACATAAGCGGCTGCACAGTGTCTTTGGCTACTTTGCCCTGCATACGGTCGGCCATGCGCATAAAGCTACCTTCAAACGGGGCGCTTAGTGTATAGTCTTCGCCATTTTTGGTAATGTTAATAGCACCGGCAGTAGGCTTATTAAAGGCAAACAGTATGTTGTTTATGTTTTGTACTTCCCCAGCCTTCAGGTAATGTTCGGCGCGTTTACCCTGGCTTTGCTCTACCAGTTTCATGTATTCGGTTCCGTTAGCATCGGGCACTATGTTTTCTTTCGCACCCAAAACATAGTTTTTGTACTCTATTTCAAAAGGTATGCTGTTAAACTCATCATCTATACTGAAGTGGTTGCTTGCCAAAAGCGGCATTTCTTTACTGGTCATCAGTATCGTCTTTTCATACGTACGGCGCATTACCTGCCCTTGGTATTCGCCATCTACCCATACGGTAAGGTAAGGTTTATCGCTGTAAAACTGGTGTTCGGTAGCCTTTTCGCGTATTGGCATCATGCCTTCGTAGCTCAGGTAGCGGGTTACAAAAGCGCCTATAAGTATTAATATAAAGGCAAGGTGCAATAGCAGCGTAGCCCATTTCTCGCGTTTGTGAAGCTGGTATTTTTTTATGTTGCCCAAAAAGTTAATCAGGAAAACCAGCATTATACCTTCAAACCACCATGTATTATAGATAAATACGCGTGCGGTTTCGGTATTATATGCGTCTTCTATAAATGTGCCTATGCCCATAGCAGCAGCAAAGAGTAGGAACAACATGGCCATTAAACGGGTAGAAAACAGGAAAGATGCTATTTTGTTCATTTGTGTATGTACAAAGAGGTTGTAAAAAATCCCTGCAAAAATACTCAAAACTTCAGTTTGAAGCAGCCGTTATTTCATAAAATTAGATATAAAGTAAAATATTGTATCAATTTTATTATTTACATTAAGTTAGGTATCTTTGGTCGCAAAGGAAACATAACCATTACCTTAATTTAATGAAAATACAAAAAATATTCTGGTTCATAGGCCTTACTGCTTTTACGGCCTTTGCCCAGGAAGCCGACCCTACCAACCAGGAAAAGTTTGATGACATTATGTACCGCCGCGGCAATACCTACAGGGCTGCCAGTGGAACACCCGGCCCGGAATACTGGCAAAACCACGCCGACTATGTTATAGAGGCCGAGCTAGACGATGTAAGCAATACCCTGAAAGGCAAGCTTACCATGACCTACTACAATAACAGCCCGCAAGACCTGTATTATATATGGATGTATGCCGAGCAGAACCGCTTTACCGAGAATTCGCGCGGTACGCTTACTACGCCCGTTAGTGGTAACCGTTATAGCGGCGATACCGACGGTGGCCTGAATATAACCAACCTTTCTGCTAAGACCAAGGGTTTTACAGGTACTAAGTTTCTGGTTAGCGATACCCGCTTCCAGGTATTTTTTGATAAACCGATTAAAGCTAATGGTGGCAAAGCAACTGTAAGTATGGATTTTGAGTTTAAAATCCCGTCTGAAGGTATGGATCGTATGGGGCGCCTTACTACACAGGGTGGTACTACATACTCTATAGCCCAATGGTATCCGCGTGTGGCTGTATACGATGATGTTATAGGCTGGAATACAGAACCGTACCTTGGCGCTGGTGAGTTCTATGTGGAGTACGGCAACTTTGATTACAAAGTTACAGTACCGTACAACCACATAGTAGCAGGCTCAGGTTTGCTTGTAAATGCCGGCGAAGTGCTTACAAAACAAGAGCAGCAACGCCTGGAACAGGCCAAAAACAGCGATAAAACCGTATATATTATTTCTCCTGAAGAGGCTGGTAATACTACCGTAACCCGACCGGTGCAGAGTGGTAAGGTTACCTGGCACTTTAAGATGGAAAACACACGCGACGTGGCGTTTACCACTGCGAAGAATTTTATTTGGGATGCTGCACGTATCAACCTGCCAAGCGGTAAAAAAGCACTGGCACAATCGGTATATACTAAAGAAGTAGATGATAACAATGCCTGGGGTCGCAGTACCGAATACGTAAAGGGCAGTATAGAGCACTATTCTAAAACGTGGTTTGAATACCCTTATCCTAATGCCATAAATGTAGCCAGTAATGTGGGCGGTATGGAATATCCGGGTGTGTCTTTTTGTGGTGCTACAAGTATCCGCGGCGACCTTTGGGAAGTAACCGACCACGAGTTTGGCCACAACTGGTTCCCTATGATAGTGGGCAGCAACGAGCGCCGTTATGCGTGGATGGATGAAGGATTCAATACATTCATCAACTACTACAGCGCCGGGGCATTTAATAACAATGAGTACCCGAGCAATATTGGTAAAAGCCGTGCCCATGTTTTTTGGCTAAAGAGCAGCAAACGCGAAAGCATAGCTACCTACCCAGATGTAGCAAGGTCGTCTATGAATTTAGGTTATACAGCATATTACAAGCCTGCAACCGGTCTTATAATGCTGCGCGAATACATATTGGGCCACGAAAGGTTTGATTACGCTTTTCGTAATTATATAAAAAACTGGGCATACAAGCACCCGCAGCCAACCGACTTTTTTAACGCCATGGACAATGCTGCAGGTGAGAACCTTAACTGGTTCTGGAGGGGATGGTTCCTTAGCAATGCCAATATAGACCTTGGTATATCTGCAGTAGCTGAAGAAAAAGACGGTTACCTGATAACCTTTACAAACAAAGGCGACATGCCTGCCCCGGTAGTGTATAAAGTAACCTATGACGATAATACTACAGAGGTGCGTACCCTGCCGGTAGAAATATGGCAACGTGGCAACGAATGGAATCATTTCTTTAAAACCACCAAGAAAATTAAAATACTGGATATAGACCCGGGACGCTTCGTTCCGGATATTAATATAAGCGATAATACCTGGACTAAGGAATAATAAAAAAAGCAGGATAAACTTATCCTGCTTTTTTATAGTATATAAAATATCAAACAAAAACGCCCTGCAATATGCAGGGCGTTTTTGTTATAGGCTTAGTATAAAATTGTCTTTGCTTAACCCATCTGAAATATGCTGCCAGTTAATGTGTACCACATCACTAAGTACTTTTTTCAGCATGTTAAAGTCGTTAGGCTTTTTAATGTAAACGTTAGCTCCGGCTACAAAGGTTTCCTCAATATCCTGTTCAGATGAAGAAGTGGAATATATGGCTACCGATATTTTCTTTAGCTGGTCGTTTTGCCTTATTTCCTTAAGACACTCCATACCGCTTTTTCGGGGCATGTTCAGGTCCAGGAAAACGATATCCGGGAGTACACTGCCGGGAGTATTTAGGTATTCCATAAGCTGCTCGCCATCGTTAAAGGTGGTAATGTCGTATTTTATCTTTACCTCCTCAAATGCCTCCTTAAAAAACAGGCGGTCATCTTCATCGTCGTCGGCAAGCATTATATGCAGTGGTTTATCGTGCATCAATTTTTTTAAAGATTTATTTAATATCAGTAATCCTTTTTTGACGCATTATTTTCCTGAAGGCAGAGGGCGTTACCCCTGTAATATTTTTAAACTGCTGCGAAAGGTAAGCCACGCTGCTATAATTCATCATGAAAGAAATCTCGGTAAGCGATAAATTTTCTGTTAACAATAGTTGCTTAACCCTTTCAATCTTGTGCAAAATAATGAAATTTTCGATAGATATAAAAGTAACTTCCGAAAAAACCTGAGAAAGTGTACGGTAGTTTTCACCGAGCTTTTCAGACAGGTACGTAGATATTTTAAGCGATTGCATGCCCTTATCTGCATACAGCATTTCCAGGATTACATTCTTTATTTTTTGTACCAATATATTCTTTTGGTTGTCAACGATTTCTATACCGAATGCCTCCAGCGATTTTAAAAAGGCATGATAGGTATCGGCAGGTACGCCGCTTTTAAAATTTACATATCCCGGCTCAGTCACCTTGCAGTCTATATTAAATTTATCGAGTTGCTGCTGCAGCAGAACCTTACACAGGGTGTCTATGTTGTACTTCAGGTAAAGTTCCATACGGTATTTTTCGTTATAACTGGTTTTGTAGGATATCTTCAGTAGAGATATAAAAGTATAAAATTTTATGGTTGTAATACTTACACTTTTGTACAGTACACAATATTGTAAAATACACCATGTGTTAAAAATTAACATTTTGAAAATGTGCGCATTGTAAATGCTATTAGTATGTAAAATTTTATAAAAATTTATTAAACCCATACCTTATCAATGTTTAAACCTTGTATTTTTATGCGATAAATACTACTGTATGCCACAATTGTTGCCACCGGACGGCGGTATCATCTATACCGAAACCGATATGCATTACCTGTTCCCCGAACCGCTTAATGCCATAACATCGTGCTTTTTCCTTGCCATAGCCATTTATTGGACATTTAAGCTGTGGGGCAGGGGCAGGCAATATACATTTCTCAGTTTTGCATTAGTACTCCTATATATAGGAGGTATTGGCGGCACCATATACCACGGCCTGCGCCAATGGACTTTCTTCATCATGATGGACTGGGTGCCTATTATGCTGCTGTGCGTTTTTGCGGGAATTTATTTCATCAGCAGGCTTACAAAATGGTATTATGCACTACTGCTGGTTGTGGCATATATGGCATTCTGGTACATATTACGCACTTACCTGAAAGGAGCAACAAATGTGCAGCTTTACATAAATATTAATTATGCCATAATGGGATGCATAGTATTACTTCCTGTTTTAGGTTACCTTATAAAAACAAAATTTAACCACGGTAGGTGGGTAGGCTATGCTTTGGTTGCATTTGTATGCGCACTTACTTTTAGGGTGGCCGACCCTTGGCACTGGATGGCATGGGGTACGCACTTTTTATGGCATACATTTGGGGCTATAGCAGCATTTTGTATGTTTATGTATTTATACCTTATAAACAATGGAGAGCCAACCTATGAAAGCGTAACAAAATAAAAAACCTGTTTGCGGAGGCTTTGCAAACAGGTCTATAGCATTATACGGTATATACCGGCAAAAAGTGTTATTAATAATGTTTGTGCCGGAAAGAAATTTTAACGTACCGAAAACAGTTGGTTTAGAAACTGATGCGGGAATGTAAAATTAGGCAAAATCACTATTTGAAATATCGTTTTTTCAATAAAAATTATCCTTTAATTGAATATTTTTTTAGCTACAATTTAGTTATTCTTAATGAATTGTTAAAAATTAACAATTATGTTATATCTGTAACTATTCCATTTTAGATTTAATGAAGTCGGCTATCAGTGCTGCAATTACTTTTCCGGTAAGGTGTATGTAGCTTTCATACTCCAGTTCCGGCACCGCTTCGCATATGTGCAAATAGGTTACATTGCGGCATTGCCCGAAATAATGTATAAACTGTCGTGCTTTTTCTATACTGAAACCGCTTGCCGTCATGGTATCAGTAGGGAAGTGGGGCAGGGCAGACAAATCCAGTTCCAGCCCGAATGGGTCATCGGCAATAAAACCTTTGGCGAGTGCCAATTCCTCATTAAAGTGTTTTTCCTTGCGTACAGCAATCTGCTCATAAGTGTTATACCGCAGGCGGTCGTTATGCTTTTTAATAGTTTCGAGTATGCCTTTGTTGGCATAACTTTCGTGCATCCCGAAAATAAAGTAATTTTTCAGGAACCCTTCTTCAAATGCATAGCTAAAGCCATTACCGCTGTGGCGTCCTTCCAGCATACGCAGGCGTGCACGGCTGTCGTAGTTTACAGCATTAATCGGCTTTCCTTTTGCCAGCGCGGCACCTTTTACATTACCATAAGCATTGTTATGCCCACCGCCCAATACAATAGGTATTTTACCCGCCTGAATAATGCGGCATACTATATGAGATACGTCTTTGTCTATCTTTTCTACCAGTGTACTCAGTTCCCTGCGGCCTTCTTTTTCACGAGAATCTATAACAGAAGCTGCTTCCATGGCTTCTGTAACGTCTACCTGTCCAAGCACTACAAGGCTACTGCCTTTGCAGAAACGGTTGTGTTGCATGTTGCAAATGCTGCGCAGGGCATAGTCCCAGGCTTTTGCTGCGCCTGGTTTTCCATGGTTGGCACGTACCCCTATATCTTCGGGCACACCCAGCAGAACAAACTGTGCCTCAGTTTCTTTCAAAAATTCAAACGGGTCTGTATCCTTAGGAACGGTTACTATACGTTCGCCAAATTTAATCTCCCCACTGCGCTGTTTTGTGTATTTTAACAGGTCTGCAGCTGTAAATGGTATAATATTTTTCATTGCTTGCTTGTTATACCAAAAATAATACTTTTCTGTAAATTTTTCTTAAAAGAGAAAAATCGTATTAATTAATAACTAAATTTGAAAAACTAATTACATAAACGTTATGGAAGAAAATCAAAAAAGCAACTCAGGACTGAAAATAGTAATCATAGTATTGTCCTTGCTTCTTATAGGAAGCCTTGGGGTAATGTACAAAATGAGTACTGACAGTAAGGAGACGGAAACGCAACTGGTATCTGAAAAAGATAAGCTAATGGCCGATCTTAAGGCTCAAAAAGAAAGCTATGATAAAGCTATAGCCGAAAACACTTCGCTATCGGGTGAGCTTGAGGCAGAACGTGCCAAAATTGTAGAGCTTATGGCTGAAGTAGAGAAATCTAACGGCCAGATTGCCGACCTGAAAGGTTTCAGGAATAAATATTCTCAACTTAAAAAGCAGCATGATAAGCTGATTGCCGAAAACCAAAGGCTGGTAGAGGAAAATGCTACACTTACCACACAGCGCGATAGTACTCGCGGTGCACTGGATGAAAGCAAGCGCCTTAACGATACACTTGTAGCGCAAAACAGTAGCAAGGATAAAGTAATAGAAAAAGCACAGAAACTTAGCATTACTAATGTACGTACCAAAACCTACAAGAAGAAAAGTTCTGGTAAGCTGGTAGAAACAGACAAAGCCCGCAGGGTAGATGTTATAGACGTTACCTTTACCATTGCTGCAAATGAGGTGGCTATAGCCGGAGAAAAAACATATTATGTTCAGGTAATAGACCCTAAAAACAATGTTGCTGGTGAAAAGAAAACCGAAACATTTAACGGGCAGTCGCTTACGTATAGCTTTGTTACCAAGGCTAACTTCCAGAACAAAACACTGGATATAAACCAAACTATTAATGGTGAGGATTTTGCTAAAGGTACTTACTTTGTAAACGTGTTTGATAACGGTGTACTTGTAGGTAGCTCAAGCTTCTCTCTACGATAATATACTTCGTAAATAATATAAAAATGGGTCTGTATCTTTTTGATACAGACCCATTTTGTTTTGTGTAAATTGTGTCTACTATATTATTTCACCGCCAATAATAATGGTATCTATAAGGTTGCTGCCAAAAGCATATGGCAGTTCGTAATACGAATTGAGCGGTTTGGTGATGATGATACTTGCCTTTTTACCAACGGTAATGCTACCGTGGGTCTCGCTTAGCCCCATAGCATAAGCGCCGTTTATAGTGGCTGCGTTTATTGCTTCTTCCGGGGTCATTTTCATTTTGATGCAGGCTGTAGCTACTACAAGGTTCATGTTGCCGCTGGGCGTGGTACCGGGATTGTAGTCGGTAGCCAGGGCAAGGGGCAGGCCTGCATTAAGCATTTGCCGGGCAGGTGTATATGGTATGCTAATGAAGAACGAGCAGGTGGGTAGCGCTACCGGCATGGTGCGGCTGCCTTTAAGAGCATTAATATCTTCATCGGTAACAATTTCCAGGTGGTCTACACTGAGCGCATTGTGTTTTACACAGGCAGCTATACCTTCAATAGCTGTAAACTGGTTCACGTGTATTTTGGCTTCCAGGCCGTAGCGTTTACCGGCTTCCATAATGCGTTCGGTTTCTTCCACAGAAAAATATCCGGTTTCACAAAACGCATCGATATAATCTGCCAAACCTTCGTTTACAATAGCAGGCAGCATTTCGTTTATAATCAGGTCAATGTAGCCCGTATGGTTTTCTTTATACTCTTTTGGGAAAGCATGCGCCCCAAGGAAAGTAGCCTTAACAGCTACCGGGTAATTTTCGCGCAGGCGCTTTACTACGCGCAGCATTTTAAGTTCGCCCTCCACAGTGAGCCCGTATCCTGATTTTATCTCAATAGCCCCCGTACCCAGTTTCATCACTTCTTCCAGGCGTTTGCGGCTTTGTTCGTACAGTTCGTCTTCGCCGGTTTCGTTCAGCCTGTTTGCCGAATTAAGGATGCCACCGCCACGGTTGGCTATTTCTTCATAGCTCAGCCCGTTAATACGGTCTACAAATTCCTGTTCGCGGTTGCCTGCATATACCAGGTGGGTATGGCTGTCGCACCAGGTGGGTAGCACAGTTTTTCCGGTGGCGTCTATAACCTCTGCATCTGGCAGGGCAGGGCAGCTATCCATTGTGCCAAAGCCTGTTATGGTATCGCCCTCTATAAGCAGCCATGCGTTTTGCAATGCGGGTAGTGTAGCCATTTCGGCACCACTGAGTTTATCAATATGGGTATCGCGAACCTGTAGTAGTTCTTTTATATTGGTAATGAGTATCGGCATATGTCAAAGTTTGTGTAAAAATAGCATCACTTTTAAAAAACTCCTATATTTATAGTACAGAAAATACCACACTTTTTGTGAAAAGAATAGAATACAATAAAGTACGCAGGGTGCAGCCCAATGCTTTTGAATACAATGGCGACCATACCGACGAACCCGTACAAATGCAGCTCTTTGTTTTTGACGAAGAAGGCTATGAGGAATATAAAAAAGTAAACCTGGAACGGGTAATCAGTGAGTGTACCGACCCTAAACAGGAACATGATATAAAATGGCTTAACCTACATGGCCTCAATAATCCGGAACTTATAAAAAACATTACCGAACTGCTAAAAGCAGAACCGCTTATAATAGGCGATATTCTTAATGTACACCGCCGTACCCGTATTGAGGAGCTTGGCGATGTGCTGTTTTTCAGCATAAAATCGGTACTGCCGGAGGAGGAGGATAATGTAGTGAAAACCGAACAGGTGAGCTTTTTACTGAAAGGAAATACCATAATATCGTTCCAGGAAAAACGCAGCGATTACTTTAACCACATACGCGAACGCATACGTACAGGCACAGGCGTTGTCCGTAAAAAGAAGAACGACTATCTGCTGTACCTGATGCTGGATGCCATTATGGAGAATTTTTTCATTACGCTGGAAAAATACGAGGAACGCATAGCGCAGCTTAATGATGAAGGCCGAACCAATTGCGGTGCCAACTTCATTGAACGCGTTGAAGCTACAAAAGACAATCTTGTATTCCTTAAACGCGCCATAACACCGCTTCGTGAAGCATTGTTGAGCCTTAAAAGCGAGCGGGATGAAGACGAGTATGAAACCATACGCAAGGCAACCCACGTATATTTTGCCCGCCTGCACCAAAAGTGCCTGGAACTTTTGGATCAAACCGATTACGACCTCACCTCACTGGACAGCGCCAGTAACTTCCATTTTGCATCGCAGGGGCAGCGTATGAATGAGATTATGAAAACCCTTACGGTGTTTTCGGTAATATTTATGCCGCTTACTTTTATAGTGGGTGTCTATGGCATGAATTTCGATAATATGCCTGAACTGCATACCCATAACGGATATTATATAGTGTTAGCAATAATGGTAATTACTATAATAGCCATGGTCATTTATTTTAAAAAGAAACGCTGGTTTTAATTATGAATTTTATTAGTGATGTATCTAAAAAGGAGTTCCCGCAGCAGGAAAAAGTACCTGCTACCGTGGTACGCCGCCCCATACTGGACCTTATTAAGGCCGAACACCCAGAATTTGACGACAGTTGCCACCTTGCCATGAGCGAGCTTAACGCGTATCGCGAGCGCTACATATCTGAATCGCTGGAGCAGGAGGTAGGCCAGCTTGACGACCTTGAGAAAAAGGTTGTAAAAGCAATGGCCGACAGGAAACTCGTTAGCGATAACCCCGATGATGATGACAGCCTGCCACTTACCTTTGGCCAGCGTATAGCCGATAAGGTTGCTGATTTTGGCGGAAGCTGGACGTTTATAATCTCTTTTGTTGCATTCCTGCTGGTGTGGATAGGCATCAATGCTTTTGTGTTCCTCAATAAGGGATTCGACCCATATCCGTTTATTTTACTGAACCTGATACTGTCTTGCGTGGCAGCATTACAGGCTCCGGTGATTATGATGAGCCAGAACCGCCAGGAAGAAAAAGACCGCCAGCGCGCCCAGAACGATTATATGGTTAACCTGAAATCAGAACTGGAAATACGGATGCTGCACGAAAAAATAGACCACCTGATACTGCACCAGGAGAAAACCCTGATGGAAATACAAAAAGTACAGGTAGATATGATGAACGATATATTGGCACGTATTGAAAAGAAAGTGTAAGCTCTATACAAGTTTAAAGGTGTTTAAATATAATTTGAAAAAATTCGTGTAATTCGTGGCTAACTTCAATGAACGTTTCAGCAAAGTAAATTTGAACGTTACACCAAAGTAGCCCCTTTTATTGCTGCCTAACTTTGTACCATAATCATTAAACAACATTATGTCATGGAAAAAGTTTGGTTTATAACAGGAAGTTCACGTGGCCTTGGCAGGAGCCTTACCGAAGCCGTACTGAAAAGCGGTGATAAAGTGGCTGCTACTGCCCGAAACCCTAAGCAGCTTGACGATTTGGTTGCCCAATATCCCCAGCAACTACAGGTAATACAGCTTGATGTTACCGATTATGATGCCGTACATTTGGCTGTAGCCGGTGCAGTAAAAAACTTTGGGCGTATAGATGTACTGGTAAACAATGCAGGTTTTGGTATTACCGGTGCCACTGAGGCATTTACAGATGACCAGGTACGCAGCCAGCTGGAAACCAACCTGTATGCACCTATAGAAGTTACCCGTGCGGTATTGCCCTACATGCGTAAGGAACGCAACGGACGCATACTACAGGTAAGTTCTATTGGCGGGCGTATGGGCAGTGCCGGGGTAAGTATTTACCAGGCGGCCAAGTTTGGCCTTAGTGGTTTCAGCGAAGCGCTGGCTAAGGAAGTAGCCGAACTGGGTATTAAAGTTACATCGGTAGAGCCGGGCGGTTTCCGTACAGACTGGGCGGGTGACAGTATGACCTATGCACGCAGGATAGAGGACTATGTTACGGTAAACAGCCGTGCCGATTATTTCAGTAGCGGTACATTTGTCCCTGTAGGCGATCCTGATAAGGCAGCCAAAGTTATGGTAGACCTTGCTGTACATCCGAATCCTCCCGTACACTTAGTATTAGGCAGTGAAGCCATAGGTTTTTTAAGGAGTGCCGATGCCTGGCGTGCTGCTGAGCTGGAAGAATGGCTGCCGGTAAGCCTTAGCACCGACCATGATGAGTCTGAAAATTTCCTTGAAACAGAAATGGGAAAAACTTATCTTAAGAAATAATTTTTCAGCCACGAATTTCACTAATCTGCATAAGCAGGCGATATGATTATAGTTTGTGTACATTAGTGAAATTCGTGTCAAAACATAAAAACAGTATGTCAAATACAAGCACTACAGTTATAGACGGTATTATTTATTCCTGCTACACCCGCCTGAGCCGCGAAGGTGAGAATTTTATACCGTACCATGTGTTTAGTTACATAGAATCGGGCAGCCTGCGTATTAACGATGGTAAAAAGGAATACCTGCTACAGGAGGGCGACTGCGCTTTTTACCTGCGTAACCGCCTTGCCAAATTTTCTAAAATGCCTGAACCGGGCAGGGAATTTAAATCCTTATCTGTAAGGATAGACAGTGATATACTCCGTGGGCTTAAAGCCAATTTTAAAGATGCGGCATTACAAAAGCCTGTAACAAATGATGCTATTATAAAACTGGATGAAAACCCTTTGTATACGGGTTTTGCGCAGTCACTCATATCCTATCTGGGCAGTGGTGCAACACTTACCGGGCCGCTTAAACAGTTAAAAGTCCAGGAAATAGCAATGCTGATACTCCAGGCGCAACCTGAGTTGGCAGGTGTGTTGCTGGACATAAGCGAACCGGGCAAAATAGATCTCAAGGATTTTATGCAGCGCAATTTCAGGTTTAATGTAAGCCTGGAACGTTTTGCCTACCTTACCGGCCGTAGCCTGAGTACGTTTAAACGCGATTTCGAGAAGATATTCGGTATTACGCCAAGTCGTTGGTTACAGCAAAAACGCCTTGACGAAGCCCGTTACCTTATTGCCGACAAAGGCTACAAAGCATCGGATGTGTATATTGAAGTAGGTTTTGAAAACCTGTCGCATTTTTCATTTGCATTTAAAAAAGCTTTTGGCAAAGCACCTACGCAATTGGGGTAGTTTTTAAAATACTGATTTGTGTAAATTGGTGAAATTCGTGGCTTAGATATCTCAGGAAAGCAACAACTGCATAAATTGCAAATCAAGCCAACGGTCAAATTTAAAAGCCACTTCTTTTAGCACTCCCGCTTCTGTGAAGCCAAATTTTTTATGGAAGGCAATGCTGCTTTCGTTTGCGGCGTCAATACAACCTACCATGCAGTGGTAACCTTCACTTCTACAAAGTTCTATAAGATGTGAGAAGAGTGTAGAGCCAACACCTTTGCTATGCGCATTTTCAGACACGTATACCGAATGCTCTACCGTAGGCTTAAACCCATCCTTAAATCTAAAGGTGCCGTAGGTAGCATAACCCAAAACGGTAGTATTTTCTTCGGCTATAATAACCGGCCAGTCCCCCTGCTGCTTATCAGCAAACCATTGTGCTATTTCGGCATCCGTTTTTGGCTCATAATCGTATATTGCAGTGCTATATACTATATTATGATTCATTATTTGCTGTATTTCAGGGAGGTCGGCGGCAGTAGCTTTACGTAGGGTAACCATAGTTCTTTTGCTTTAGTCGAAACATTCCATCATTAGTAAATCACCTTCACGGTGCTCTATAACAACCATACCGTCTTTGTCGGCTTCGTTGCTGCTACCGGTACGGTAACCTATGGTAAGCGATTCTTCGTGCAGTGGGTATTTCAGGTTTTTAGTGGAGATACCGTCAACTTTACCAATTGGGATAAGCGAGATAATTGTACCGGCTGGGTACCACTTTTCAAACTTATTCGGTAGCAGGAATATCTTGCTGTGGTCGTCCAGCAATACAACTTTCAGCTTGTCGCGAAAGCGGACTATATTGGTAATGTTAGTCACAGTATGGTCGGCGCGCCTACCCGTAGCCCAAATTACATTTACGGCAGGTATATTACGGGTGATAAGGTAGTCGAAAGCCTTTTCAAGGTCGGTTTTTTCCTGGTCGGGAGTATATACGATTTCCAGTGGATATTGCTGTTCCAGGTATTTTTCAGGGCTGAAGCCACGGTCGAAATCCCCAAGCAGTACATCTACCTTTATGCCCAGTTCCATCACACGGTCTATGGCGCTGTCTAAGACAATTACCAGTGGCGACCATTCCAGGAGCTGCCCCATAAGTTCTTTACTGCATTCGGCGCCGTTAGCTATTATAAGTGCGGGTTCCTGGTCGTCTCGTACTATGTGGTGTGATGACATTTTGTGTTGTTGCTATTTTTACAAAGGTAGTAACTTATGCGGGATTTTTACTGGAGCAATAAGTGCTACAGTAATCACACACAACAAAAAAGCCTGCTTTTATAAAAAAACAGGCTGATTGTGGAATATTAATTATTTCACTGGGTAATGGTATACTGTAGAGTGTCTACCTGCGTAACGCGGAAATACCCTAAGGCATAGTTATCAATATCGGTCTGGTTAACAAGATTGCCACGTACACCGGCCGGGGTGGTTGTAAATGGCCCGCCGCCGTTTCCACTGGCTACTTCAAGCAGCTTATCCATATAGTTTTTGTAGCGCTGCGAAATGCTGAACAGCCTTATACCAAGGGTTTGCCCCGGTTCTAGGTCTTCATCGGTAAAAATGCCGAACATTTCATTACCCTGCGTAAATTCATCGTCAAACACATCATAGTCAGGGTAGGGAAGTACCTCGGAGTCGAAACGTACCATGTAATAATTATTGGCAGTGGCATCGTCCATGAAATAGAAACGTACCTCAGTTTCATCACCTAAAAATCCCCCGTCATTTACCTGGTGTACCGTGGTAATATCAGGTATAGGAGCCAGGGTTTCTACCGCGGTATAGGTTTGGCTGTCCGTAATCACTGTAAGTGTATAGGTGTCACCTATAATGGGTTCAAAATCGTTGCATACATATTGCCCTGTACCGGGTGTTTCTGTAAAGGTAAAAAGTGTACCGGTGCTGTTTGCTACAGTTACTATGGCATCGCTTACTACGGGTACTTCACTTTGATAATAACCGGTAGTTGTGGTAAGCTTTATGATTTGTACATTGCCGGGTGTGCCTTTAACCCAGTCCAGTGATGCGTCTACTACAAGCCTTGGCGGGGCGGTGTCCAAGTTAACATCTACCACTTCTTCACAAGAAGTAAAAAGCAATACAGTAAGTATCGGAAGTATATAAAATATATTTTTCATGATTCTGATAATAAAATGGTTAACGATTAAAACTTAAAGTTATACGTTACACTGGGTATTACCCCAAAAATGGACAGCCTTACAGCTTCATTAGCACCTGTATCTTCGTTTTGGCGGAAGCTTATAGAAGCTGAGTTCTGCCTGTTGTACAGGTTGTAAATGCTGAATACCCATTCGCCCTGCCATCTTCTACCTTTCTGGTTTTGAGGGGTCAGGGTAGCCGAAATGTCCAGGTGATGGTAGGCCGGCAGCCTGTTTTCATTTCTCAGGCCGTAGCTTGGTATGGTAATGTCGCCGTAGTGGTACTGCCCGTTAGGGAATGTAACCGGGCGCCCGCTTTGCAGCGTGAATATTGCCCCAAACTGCCATTTCTTGTTCAACTCATACGCACTTGTTACCGAAAGGTTGTGCAGCTTGTCATAGCCGGTTTTGTACCATTGGCCATCATTAATGCCTATTTCATTTGGGGTACGTCCCGGGGTCTGCTGTTCTGAACGGGAAAGGGTATACGATACCCAACCGGTTAGTTTGCCCTCATTTTTACGCACAAGCAACTCAAGGCCGTATGCACGCGATTTCCCCCTTAACAGCACCTGCTCTATATTTTCATTGGCTATAAGGTCGGCACCATCTATATAGTCTAGCCTGTTTTTTATGTTTTTGTAGTATACTTCGGCTTCAACAGAATACGCATCATTTTTCAGGTTACGGAAGTAGCCTAATGCATACTGGTCCAGCAATTGTGGTTTCAGGTAGTTGTCGCTCGGTGCCCAAACATCCAGTGGGGTAGGCGATGCCGTGTTGCTTATCAGGTGTAGGTATTGTGCCATACGGTTATAGCTTGCTTTAATTGATGCATCATCGTTAAGGCGGTACGATACGGCTGCACGGGGTTCTGGGTTATTAAACTGTGCTATAACATCGCCGCTGCCGTAGTAGCGTGTACTTATAGGTGTAGCCTTTTCGTATATTTTCAGGTCATTGTCGTAGGCCACGGGCTGGTTATTGGCATAAATATTCATGCTTTGTGCACCCAGCCTGTAGAAAAGGCTGTAACGCAGGCCGTAACTCACAGTAAGCTTATCGGTCAGCTGGTGCTCGGCATCGGCGTAAAAGGCGGGTTCAAAGGCATATTTTTCAGCCAGCTTATCGGGATTAATGGCAGAATCCGGACCTGTAGGGGTAATTTCGCCGGGGTTAAAGCTGTAGTACACGGCATTAACACCATAGGTAAGCTTTATCTTGTCGTTTACGTAATGCTTAAAGTCGTACTTAAAGTTGTAGTTTTTAATACCGCTGTCCCACTTAAAGCCGATGAAATCAAGTGTCAACCCATAATAGTAATCGCTGTAAATAAGGCTCATGTTACTGAAAAGCTTGTCGCTATACAGGTGGTTCCATCTTAGGTTGACCAATGTATTGCCATAAATATTGTTAAAGCTACTGCTGATGCTCATAAGGTCGCGCCCGAAATAACCCGAAAGGTACAGGTTGTTGTTATCGTTTAACTTGTAGCTCAATTTGGTATTCAGGTCATAGAACGAGGCTGAATTATCGTTGCCCGAAAGTTTCAGGAACAGGTGGGCATAACTTGTACGTCCACCTACAAGGAATGATCCTCTATCTTTTACAATAGGACCTTCGGCAAGCAAACGGCTTGATATAAGCCCGATACCACCATTTACATGAAATTCGTTTTTGTTACCTTCTTTCTGGTAAATGTCCAGTACGCTGGAAAGGCGGCCACCATAACGGGCGGGTATCCCGCCTTTATACAGTTTGATTTCTTTAATGGCATCGGCATTGAATACCGAGAAAAACCCGAAAAGGTGCGATGAGTTAAACAACATGGCCTCATCAAGCAATATCAGGTTTTGGTCGGCAGCCCCACCACGTACATTAAAACCTGAAGACCCTTCGCCCGAATTGGTTACGCCCGGTAATTGCATCAGCGACTTAATAACGTCGGTTTCGCCCAGTACCACCGGCATCTTTTTAATTTCTGCCGATGTAAGGCGGTTCATGCTCATCTGCGGGGTACGTACGTCAGCCTTGGGCTTATCGGTACTGATTACCACTTCCTGAAGCTCATTCGCACTGCTGGTCAGGTTGTAGTTTTTGCGTACGTTACTTGTAAGCGTTATGGTCTCTTCAATAGTGCCGAAGCTTACATAACTTATTTGCACCGTGTAAGTACCCTGTGGCATTGAAATAGAATAGAAACCGTACTCATTTGTAGTAACAGCCGTTTGCAGTTCTTTAATGTAAACGGTGGCACCTATGAGGGTTTCGGTGGTGCCGGAGTCGGCTATAGTGCCGCTGAGTGTGAATTTTTCCTGTGCATGCAGGCCGCAATACACAAATAAAAAGAATACCGGCAGGTATTCTTTAAGCAGTTTTTTCATAGTGGTTTTTATTGATTGACGATAGGCTAACGCCTATCAGACGTTTTTTAGTACACTATGTTACAGGATTAATGGTTTTTTAATGCGTAAAATTGTTTTGCTAATGCATTGTTTCAGGATTTAAGAAATAATGCGCAATTTTACCGTATGATTTTAGCCATTGATGTGTACTACCTTGATAAAGGTGCCAAAGCTGTAGGTGTATTGTTTGAATGGGATGATGCCGCACCCAGGCAAACCATTATAGAGTTTATAGATGAAGTAGCCGATTATGTTCCGGGCAAATTTTATAAGCGTGAATTACCCTGCATAGAAGCCTTGCTGAAAAAGATTGGTACAGACTTTCTCGATGCAGTTATTGTAGACGGGCATATATACGTAGATAATAACGGTACTTATGGTTTGGGCGGACGCACTTTTGAGTTGATGGGCGGGAAGCTCCCGGTTATCGGGGTGGCTAAAACGGGATTCCATACCAATAAAGAAACCGTAATTGAGGTCTTTCGTAGCGAAAGCAAAAATTCGCTGTATGTATCGGCTATAGGGATGGATGTGGCTTTGGCTGCTGCCAAAATACACGCCATGCACGGCAGTTACCGCATGCCCGATATTTTAAAGAAGCTGGATATGATTACTAAGGAGTGATTTACAAGATAATCTCATAATAGGCTTAAACAAAAAAGCTGTCCCCGTAAAAGGGACAGCTTTCTTTATACTCCGGCTAATTTCGACCTAAGCAGGAGATTATTGGAATTTAAGCAAGTTTCGCAAGTATCGCATTAAGCGTGGCACTTGGCCTCATAGCAGCATCAGTCTTGGCATTGTCCGGGTGGTAGTACCCGCCAATTTCTTCAGCTTTGCCCTGAGCACCGATAAGCTCGGCATCAATTTTAGCTTCGTTTTCAGTAAGTTCAGCAGCAATAGGAGCGAAAATAGCTTTTAGTTCAGCATCTTTGTCCTGTGCAGCAAGCGCCTGTGCCCAATATAGTGCAAGGTAGAAGTGCGAACCACGGTTGTCTATCTGGCCTACGCGGCGTGCTGGTGACTTATCGTTATCAAGGAACTTCTCATTTGCAGCATCAAGGGTTTCGCTAAGTACTAATGATTTAGCGTTGTTCTGCGTTTGTCCAAGGTGCTCAAGAGATACACCAAGTGCAAGGAACTCACCCAGTGAATCCCAACGCAGGTAACCTTCCTCTACAAACTGCTGAACGTGCTTAGGCGCAGAACCACCGGCACCCGTTTCAAACAGGCCACCACCGTTCATTAGCGGAACGATAGAAAGCATTTTAGCCGATGTACCAAGCTCCAGGATAGGGAACAGGTCGGTCAGGTAGTCACGCAGTACGTTACCGGTTACAGAGATAGTGTCCTTACCGTCTTTAATACGCTCAAGCGAGAACTGAGTAGCAGCAATAGGGTCAAGGATTTGTATGTCAAGACCTGTAGTATCGTGGTCTTTCAGGTAAGTGTTTACTTTAGCGATAAGCTCGCGGTCGTGGGCGCGGTTTTCATCCAGCCAGAAAACAGCAGGAGTGTCGCTTAGCCTTGCACGGTTTACGGCAAGTTTCACCCAGTCCTGGATAGGCGCGTCTTTGGTCTGGCACATCCTGAAGATGTCACCGGCCTCAACAGCCTGCTCCATATATACAGTACCGTTGTTGTTATCTACAACTTTGATTACACCTGTGGCAGTAGCCTGGAAGGTTTTGTCATGCGAACCGTACTCTTCAGCTTTCTGTGCCATAAGGCCCACGTTTGGTACGCTACCCATAGTGGCAGGGTTAAACGCGCCATGTTTTTTACAGAAGTCGATAGTAGCAGTGTATACGCCGCTGTAGTTCCTGTCCGGGATAATGGCTTTAGTATCCTGTTGTTTGCCTTCTACATTCCACATTTGGCCGCTTGTACGTATCATTGCAGGCATAGAAGCATCTACAATAACGTCGCTCGGTACGTGAAGGTTCGTAATGCCAAGGTCAGAGTTTACATAAGCAAGCGCAGGGGCAGTAGCGTAAACGGCTTCAATAGCAGCTTTTACTTCAGCTTCTTCCGGTTTGCCTGCTATTTTAGCATAAACATCACCAAGGCCGTTACGTGTATCTACACCAAGTTGTTTGAACAGCTCAGCATACTTTTCAAATACTTCAGCATAGAATACCTCTACAATAGCGCCAAAAATGATAGGGTCAGATACCTTCATCATCGTAGCTTTAAGGTGTACAGAGAACAGTACGCCTTTTGCTTTTGCATCTTCAATTTCTTTAGAAACGAATGTTTTCAGTTTGCTTAGGCTAAGTGCAGAGCTGTCAATGATTTCGCCTGCTTTAAGCGGGGTAGAAGCTTTAAGTACGGTTGAAGTACCATCAGTACCTACAAACTCGATTTTTACATCGGTAGCCTCGCTTACGGTAACTGATTTTTCGCTACCGTAGAAGTCGCCTTCGCTCATACTGGCAACGTGTGTATTGCTATCAGCACTCCATACACCCATAGAGTGCGGATGAGCCTTAGCATAGTTTTTAACGGCTTTAGGCGCACGGCGGTCTGAGTTACCTTCACGTAGTACAGGGTTTACAGCCGAGCCAAGTACTTTGGCATATTTTGCTTTTACAGCTTTGTCTTCGTCAGTTTGTGCGTCTTCAGGGTAGTTAGGGATGTTGTAACCCTGCTCCTGAAGTTCTTTAATAGCTGCCTTAAGCTGTGGTACAGAGGCAGAAATATTCGGAAGTTTAATGATGTTTGCTTCCGGGGTGTTGGCAAGCTCACCAAGTTCGGTAAGTGCATCGCCTATTTTTTGTGCCTCGGTAAGGTTTTCAGGGAAGTTAGCCAGTATACGGCCTGCAAGTGAAATATCCCTTGTTTCAACATTGATTCCTGCTGTTGAGGCAAACGCCTGCACGATAGGCAGGAATGAATGTGTGGCCAGCATTGGCGCTTCATCCGTTATCGTGTAGTAAATTTTAGATTTGTCAGACATCTTCTGTTTGTTTATAGCTTCATCGGGAAAATGAAACCGAAAAAGCTGATTGTTAATACGTTATTTTAAGTTTGTTTAGGCTTTAAACTGTATTTAGGGATGCATGTATTACACCATACCGAAAATACAATTCAAGGCTCGCAAATATAGGAAAACTCATTCTAAATAAGGTGGTTTTATTTCGTAAAAAATCGATATAGATTTTGAGTTTTCAGTAAATTAAAGGTCTAAATTTTCTTTGATTTTTATAGTTAGAAAAGTTTTTTTTAAAGCGGTGTTTAGTCTAAGCAGGGGTGTGCTTTTAATAACTTATTTTATTTCCCCTGACAAGGCATTTTTAGTGGGGGAGTGGTGCTTATAATCGTTTTTTTTAAGCATCTAATGGTTTAGTGCTATAGGGGTGAAATAAAAATCCCTGCTTTTTAGGGCAGGGATTACTATTAACAATATAAATTAAGCTTAAAAATTAGCTTGCAGGATTTTCTGCCTTTTTAATGGTCACAACCAGTTCGCTGCCGCCATCTTCAAGGTCCATGAAAATTTCATCGCCGCTTGATATTTTAGAGGTGATAATTTCCTCAGCAAGTACATCTTCCACGTACTTCTGTATGGCACGTTTTAGTGGCCTTGCACCATATTGCTTATCAAAACCTTTGTCGGCAATAAAGTCTTTCGCTTTTTCGCTTAGCTGAATGTTGTAGCCAAGGTCCTTAACGCGGGCATATAGTTTTTCAAGCTCAATGGTGATGATTTTATCAATATGCTCTTTCTCAAGAGGGTTGAACACAATGATGTCGTCAATACGGTTGATAAATTCTGGTGCAAATGTCTTTTTAAGTGCAGCTTCAATAACACCTTTGCTGTGCTCATCAGCCTGCGACACTTTGGCAGAAGTACCAAAACCAACTCCCTGACCGAAGTCTTTTAGCTGGCGGGCACCTACGTTAGAGGTCATGATGATGATAGTGTTCTTAAAGTCAATCCTGCGGCCAAGGCTGTCGGTTAGGAAACCGTCATCAAGCACCTGAAGCATCATGTTAAATACATCAGGGTGGGCTTTTTCAATCTCGTCAAGAAGCACTACTGCATACGGCTTACGGCGTACTTTTTCAGTAAGCTGTCCGCCTTCTTCATAACCTACATATCCTGGAGGCGCACCAACAAGGCGTGATATGGCAAATTTCTCCATATACTCACTCATATCGATACGGATAAGCGCATCTTCACTGTCAAACAGTTCTTTTGCAATAACCTTGGCAAGCTGGGTTTTACCCACACCGGTTTGTCCAAGGAAAATGAACGAACCTATCGGCTTGTTAGGATCCTTAAGGCCCGCACGGTTACGCTGTATTGATTTTGCAATTTTCTGAACAGCTTCGTCTTGTCCAATTACTTTACCTTTAATAAGTTCCGGTAGTTGGGCTAACTTGTTACTTTCAGTCTGTGCAATACGGTTTACAGGGATGCCTGTCATCATGCTTACCACATCGGCCACGTTGTCTTCGGTAACGGTAACGCGGTTGTTTTTAGAATCTTCTTCCCACTGCTCCTGGGCTATGGCAAGTTCTTTTTCTATGCGTTTTTCGTCATCACGAAGCTTCGCAGCTTCCTCGTATTTCTGTTTTTTAACCACACTGTTCTTAAGCTCGCGTACTTCCTCAAGCTGGCGTTCCAGGTCAAGTATCTGCTTAGGAACATCAATATTTGTAATGTGTACGCGGCTTCCTGCTTCGTCAAGGGCATCAATAGCCTTGTCCGGAAGGAAACGCTCACTCATGTACCTGTCGGTCAGCTTCACACAAGCTTCAATAGCTTCTTGTGTGTAGATAACGTTGTGGTGGTCTTCGTACTTGTTCTTAATATTGTTAAGAATAGTAATAGTTTCAGGAACACTTGTAGGTTCTACCATTACCTTCTGGAAACGCCTTTCAAGTGCGCCGTCTTTCTCAATGTACTGGCGGTACTCATCAAGGGTAGTAGCACCGATGCATTGGATTTCGCCACGTGCAAGTGCCGGTTTGAACATATTACTTGCGTCAAGCGAACCCGTAGCGCCACCCGCACCTACAATAGTGTGAATTTCGTCTATAAAAAGGATGATATCGTCATTCTTTTCAAGCTCGTTCATAACCGCTTTCATACGTTCTTCAAACTGTCCACGGTACTTGGTACCTGCCACAAGGCTGGCAAGGTCTAGCGTTACCACACGTTTGTTAAACAGTATACGCGATACTTTTTTCTGGATGATACGCAGTGCAAGGCCTTCAGCAATTGCTGATTTACCCACACCCGGCTCACCTATAAGTAGTGGGTTGTTCTTTTTACGGCGGCTAAGGATCTGGCTTACGCGCTCTATCTCTTTTTCGCGGCCCACTACAGGGTCAAGTTTGCCTTCTTCGGCAAGTTCAGTAAGGTCTCGGCCAAAATTATCGAGAACCGGGGTTTTAGATTTTTTATTGGCCTTATTGCCCGGAGCAGGATTGCTGAAGCCGCTGTCGCCCCTCAGGCTGTCATCCTGTCCTGGATCGTCGTTATAGGATTCCGCTTTTGGCAGGTTATCCATAAAATCTTCCTCGTTTGATGTCATGCTAATGAATTGTTCTTTAACAGTTTCGTAATCAATTTTCAGTTTGTTCAGCAATTTCGTGGTAGGGTCGTTCTCGTTGCGCAGTATACATAACAACAAGTGTGCTGTGCTTATACTGGTGCTTTGGAAAACCTTGGCTTCCAGGAATGTAGTGCGTAGTGCCCTTTCGGCCTGGCGGGTAAGGTGGAGGTTTTTCTTCTCGTTATTACGCTCTGCCGTAGGGTTTGCAGGGCTTAGTATCTCTACCTTTCTGCGCAGGTGGTCCAAGTCTACCGATATGCTGTTCAGGATGGCAATGGCCTTGCCCTGGCCATCCCGTAAAATACCTAACATAAGATGTTCTGTACCAATAAAGTCATGGCCCAGCCGGAGGGCTTCCTCCTTGCTGTAGGTAATTACGTCCTTGACTCTTGGTGAAAAATTATCATCCATATTCTTCCTTTCTTTACTAAATGTAAATCTACTATTTTTTTAAGGAATTTGCAAAAACTGTACCCAACAAAGTACTGTCATGCTAATTGACAAAAAATACCTGACAAAAGAAAGTGTTTTATGCTTACTTTATCAACTATAGCTGGGGTTGCCGTTGTTGATAAATGAAGTAAAATAGTAGTTTTAAAATACGGAAATCATAATTTTATTGCGTATATTGGCGCGTTTTGTATTAACTATAAATTTTAATTATAACGACTTATGGCTGAAGGAGAAAAGTTAATTCCCATTAATATAGAAGACCAGATGAAGTCGGCCTACATAGATTATTCGATGTCGGTTATCGTGTCAAGGGCGCTTCCGGATGTAAGGGATGGCTTGAAACCCGTGCACAGAAGGGTACTGTACGGAATGTACGAACTGGGTGTACTTAGTAACAGGGCGCATAAAAAATCGGCAAGGATTGTAGGTGAGGTATTGGGTAAGTTCCACCCTCACGGCGATTCATCTGTATATGATACTATGGTGCGTATGGCCCAGGAATGGAGCCTTCGTTACATGATGGTAGACGGACAGGGTAACTTTGGCTCTATAGACGGTGACAGCCCCGCAGCAATGCGTTATACCGAGGCAAGGCTTAAAAAGCTCTCTGAAGATATAATGAGTGACCTTGATAAGGAAACTGTAGACTTCCAGCTGAACTTTGACGATACCCTGCAGGAGCCTACCGTAATGCCTACGCGTATACCTAACCTGCTTGTAAACGGTGCCAGCGGTATTGCCGTAGGTATGGCTACCAATATGGCCCCGCACAACCTTACAGAGGTGGTAGACGGTATACTTGCATATATAGATAACACCGATATTGAAATAGACGAACTGATGCACCATATAAAAGCACCTGATTTTCCTACAGGTGGTATTATATATGGGTATGAGGGCGTACGTGAAGCCTTCAAAACCGGCCGTGGCCGTGTAGTGCTTCGTGCCAAGACCAACTTTGAAGAAGTAGAAGGCCGCGAAGCTATTATTGTTACTGAAATACCGTATCAGGTAAACAAGGCCGAAATGGTGAAAAAAACCGCTGACCTTGTGAACGATAAAAAGATAGAGGGTATAAGCAATATACGTGACGAGAGTGACCGTAACGGTATGCGTATCGTATATATATTAAAGAAGGATGCAGTGCCAAACGTGGTACTGAATACTCTGTTTAAGTTCACGCAGCTTCAGTCGTCGTTTAGTGTAAACAACATTGCACTTGTAAACGGCAGGCCGGAAATGCTGAACCTGAAGGATATGATCCATCACTTTGTGGAGCACAGGCATGATGTAGTGGTACGCCGTACGCAGTACGAACTCCGCAAAGCAGAAGAGCGTGCACACATCTTAGAAGGCCTTATCATAGCCTCAGATAATATAGACGAGGTAATAGCCATCATCCGTAGTTCTAAAGACGGTGAGGAAGCCCGTGCCCGACTTATAGAGCGTTTCAGCCTGAGTGAAATACAGGCGCGCGCTATTGTAGAGATGAGGCTACGCCAGCTTACCGGCCTAGAGCAGGATAAACTTCGTGCTGAGTATGCCGACATCATGAAATTAATCGCTGAGTTAAAAGCACTCCTTGCCAGTAAAGAGCTAAGGATGGCCCTTATTAAAGAAGAACTTACAGAGGTTAAAGATAAATATGGTGATGACCGTCGTAGTCAGATAGAATACAGCGGTGGTGATGTAAGCATCGAAGACCTTATTGCCGACGAAAATGTGGTAATCACTATTTCGCATGCGGGTTACATTAAGCGTACGCCACTTAGCGAATACAAAACCCAGAACAGGGGAGGTGTAGGCCAAAAAGGTGTGGCTACACGTGATGCCGACTTCCTGGAGCATCTGTTTGTAGCTACAAACCACCAGTACATGCTATTCTTTACACAAAAAGGTAAATGTTTCTGGATGCGTGTATACGAAATCCCTGAAGGTAGTAAAACCAGCAAAGGACGTGCTATACAAAACCTTATTAACATAGAAAATGACGATAAGGTAAAAGCATTCATCTGTACGCAAGACCTTAAAAATGAGGAGTACGTTAACAGCCATTATGTAATAATGTGTACCAAACAGGGTATTGTTAAAAAGACCCTTCTTGAGCAATACTCACGCCCAAGGCTAAACGGTATTGCTGCTATTACTATCCGCGAAGACGATGAGCTGCTTGAAGCGAAACTAACTACCGGTGAAAGCCAGGTGCTTATAGCCGTTAAGAGTGGTAAGCTTGTCCGTTTTGAGGAAGGTAAGACCAGGCCAATGGGACGTAGTGCCAGCGGTGTACGTGGTATTACCCTTGCCGATGAAAAGGACGAGGTAATTGGCATGGTATCTGTAAACGATATGAACAGCGAAATCCTTGTGGTATCTGAAAACGGTTACGGCAAGCGAAGCAGCCTTGAGGATTACCGTATTACAAACCGTGGCGGTAAAGGTGTAAAAACGCTGAGCATTACCGATAAAACGGGTGGGTTGGTATCTATAAATAACGTTACCGATGCTGATGACCTGATGATTATCAATAAATCGGGGCTTACCATCCGTATGATGGTGAGCGACCTGCGTGTTATGGGCCGTGCCACACAGGGTGTACGCCTTATAAACATTAAGGGTAACGACTCTATTGCGGCTGTTGCCAAGGTAATGCGCGAGGAAGAAGAGGAAAACCTTGAGGGCCTTGAAGGAGTAGAAGGTATTACCGATGAAGGTACCGATGCTACTACTGCCGAAGATACGCAGGAAGATACAAATACAGACGAATAAACAACAATAACAAAATAATTATGAAAATTAAATATGCCGTAGCGGCTTCGCTGCTACTCTCAGTTGCTGCTTATGCACAAAAAGACGAGCTGAAGGCACTAAAAAAACTTGATGAGCTTAAGACTCCGCCTACAGAAGCACAGATTAAAGAATATAACGACCTTTTTGCTGCATTTGAGTCTAAGATAGGCAGTGCAAACGAAGAACAAAAAAGGGATTTTTATTACTATCGCGGTACGTATTATCTATTTGTTGATTTAGCCCTAAACCCGGCTAACGCAGTAAATGCAATCACCAAGGGTATGGACGACGTTAGTAAAGTCCTTGAAATAGAGAAAAAAGGTAAAAAGAAATATACAGACGAGCTTGAGCAGCAGAGCCTGCCTCAGTTGAAATCTGAAATATTGCAACTGGCCGAAACTGCTACACAACAAAAGCAGTATAAAATGGCTTCGGTTGCTTATGAGTTAGCTTATAAAGTAGACCCTAAAGACCCTTTCAGCCTTTACAATGCCGGTGCTATGGCATTAAATTCTCAGGATTACGATGCAGCATTAAAAGATTACCTTGAGCTTGATAAAATTGGTTTCACAGGTGAATATACCTACTATATAGCTACCAATAAGTCTACGAGCCAGGATGAAACTTTCCCTAGTAAAACGGTTATGGATATTGCCATCAATACTTCTAAAACCCATACAAACGGAAGGGAAACAAAGCAGCCTTCAGTAAGGCCCGAAATCATTAAACAAATAGCCCTTATCTATAAAACAAAAGGTGAAAAGGAAAAAGCAAAGACATTTTTTGCTAATGCACGTAAGGAAAACCCTGATGACCTTGACCTTTTGCTTACCGAGGCAAACCTTTACTATGAATTAGGTGATACAGCTACTTATAAAAAACTTATAGGCGAAGCTGTAGCTAAAAGCCCTAACGACCCAATTTTGTTCTACAACATGGGTATCGTTACTACACAGTCACAACCTGCTGAAGCGGAAGGTTACTTTAAAAAAGCTATTGAGCTTAAACCGGATTATTTTGACGCGCTTGTGGCATTGGGTACCCTTCAGCTAAACGGCGAGCAAAAGATTATTGATGACATGAACAAGATTACAGGCAACACTGCTAAAGACAACCAAAAGTACGAAGCGCTTAAAAAACAAAGGGCGGCACTTTATAATAAAGCACTGCCATATCTTGAACAGGCCCATAAAGTGAAGTCAGATGACCAGTACGTAATTTCAGTACTTGCCGGTATGTACCAGGCACTAGACCGTACTGCTGATTATAACGCTATGAAAGCTAAGAGAAAATCTTAATAGTATTTTCATATTAATAAGCACATTAGCCTCGCAAATTGCGAGGCTAATTTTTTTACTTTAATCATCAAACAAAAAAAATCCCTGAACAATCTATTTTGCTCAGGGATTTTTTATTTACCAGACAGTATTTAACTACTGGTCCATTATGGTCTTTTTCTTTTGCAGTACATCTACCTTTTCTTTTTCTATTACCTCGCCTTTAAGCTTTAGCACTACGGTGCCACCGGTAACATTTACAGCATTGCTCTGTACGGTTATCGTCTTACGTATAGGCCCGGCATGCATGTTATACTTTACTTCAATCTTTCCGGTTTGTCCCGGTTTTATCGGGTCTTTCGGCTTACTGGGTACAGTACATCCGCAAGATGATTTTACTTCGGTAATTACAAGGTCAGCATCACCGGTATTCTTAAACTCAAACACCCTCAGGCCGTTATCTTCGTCCTTATTAGTAGTACCATAATCTATGGTATCGCTTTTATATTCTATTTTGGCGCCCTGTTGTGCATTGGCAGTAACAACGATAAACAGCATGGCTACTAAGTGTAAAAATTTCTTCATGTATTATGCATTTTGTATCCGTAAAAATAAACATATCCGCTATACCCACAAATAATGCCTGTGTTTTTTTGTAATTGTGCTTATATGGTTACTTTTGCATTTAATTTTACAAAATCCGCGCCATTTTTCAGGCGTTTATTTAAGTTAACTGATATATGAGTATTCCAGCACAATTTGACCCGAAAGCAGTAGAGAGTAAGTGGTACGACTATTGGATGAAAAACAATTATTTCCATTCAGAACCCGATAGCCGTACACCATACACCATAGTAATCCCGCCACCAAACGTCACCGGGGTGCTGCACATGGGCCACATGCTGAACAATACCATACAGGATGTACTTATACGCCGTGCACGCCTTAAGGGCTTTAACGCCTGCTGGGTGCCGGGTACAGACCATGCCAGTATAGCTACCGAAGCTAAGGTGGTTGCCAAACTGAAAGCGGAAGGCATCAACAAGGCTGACCTTACCCGTGAGGAATTCCTGAAGCATGCATGGGAATGGACCGAAAAATACGGCGGGGTAATTTTAGAACAGCTTAAAAAACTGGGCGCTTCGTGCGACTGGGAACGTACCAAGTTCACTATGGATCCGGATATGAGCGCTTCGGTTATAAAGTCGTTTGTAGACCTGTATAACAAAGGCCTTATTTACCGTGGCTACCGTATGGTAAACTGGGATCCTGAAGCTAAGACTACGCTAAGTGACGAAGAAGTTATTTACGAAGAGCGTCAGGGTAAACTGTACCACATTAAGTACCAAATAGAAGGTACTGATGATAGCATTATAATAGCCACTACACGCCCGGAAACCATTTTGGGCGATACCGCTATATGCATCAACCCGAATGATGAGCGTTATACGCACCTGCAAGGCAAAAAGGCTATTGTGCCGATTGCCAACCGTGTGATACCTGTTATTTTTGATGAGTATGTAGATATGGAATTTGGTACCGGCGCACTAAAGGTGACTCCGGCACATGATGTGAATGACAAGGAACTTGGCAACAAGCACAACCTTGAAATCATAGATATATTTAACGAAGATGCCACACTGAACAGTTTTGGCCTGCACTATGCCGGTAAAGACCGTTTTGTGGTACGCGATGAAATAGCCAAAGAGCTTGAAGCCATTGGCAGCCTTGAAAAAATTGAAACGCACCTTAACAAAGTTGGTACATCAGAGCGTACCAAGGCGGTTATAGAACCAAGGCTTAGTGACCAGTGGTTTCTGAAAATGGATGAACTGGTTAAGCCTGCGCTTAAAGCCGTACTTGAAACCGAGGAGGTAAAACTATACCCGAGCCGTTTCAATAACACCTACCGTCATTGGCTTGAAAACATCCGCGACTGGAACATATCGCGTCAGTTATGGTGGGGCCAGCAGATACCTGCTTACTATTATGGTGATGGTAAAGAAGATTTTGTGGTTGCCGAAACCCCTGCTACTGCACTGGAACTGGCTATAGCCAAAACCGGTAACACTGCACTTACTGCCGCCGACCTGAAACAAGATGTTGATGCGCTTGATACCTGGTTCAGCTCTTGGTTATGGCCAATGAGTGTATTCGGTGGTATATTGGAGCCTGAAAACGAAGAGTTTAAATATTACTACCCTACAAATGACCTTGTTACGGGTCCGGATATCCTTTTCTTCTGGGTAGCAAGGATGATTATTGCAGGATATGAATACGCAGGCGAAAAACCGTTTACCAATGTATACCTTACCGGCCTGGTACGCGACAGTCAGCGCCGTAAGATGAGTAAGTCACTGGGTAACTCTCCGGATCCGCTTGACCTGATAGAGAAATTCGGTGCCGATGGTGTACGTGTAGGCTTGCTACTGAGTGCTTCTGCAGGTAACGATATACTGTTTGACGAAGAATTGTGCAACCAGGGCAAAGGCTTTACCACCAAGGTTTGGAATGCGTTCCGACTGATAAAAGGGTGGGAGGTAGCCGACATAGCCCAGCCGGAACATTCGGCGAAAGCCATAGCATGGTACGAAGCCAAGTTACAGAAAACGCTTGCTGAGATAGAAGACCATTTTGAGAAATACCGTATCAGCGATGCGCTTATGGCTATTTATAAGCTGGTTTGGGATGATTTCTGTTCATGGTTCCTGGAAATGATAAAGCCGGGCTACCAGCAGCCGATAGACAGCGCTACTTTTGCCAAGGCTATAGAACTGCTTGAAAGCAACCTGAAACTGTTGCATCCGTTTATGCCATTCCTTTCAGAAGAGATTTGGCAACATATTGCTGAGCGCAGTGCCGAAGAAGCGCTTATCGTATCGAAATGGCCTGAAGCCAAACCGTATGATGAGAAGCTGCTTGCTGACTTCGAATTTGCTACCGAGGTTATAGCGGGTATCCGCACCATAAGGAAGGATAAGAACATTCCGTTTAAGGATGCTATAGAACTGAAAGCTATCAATACCGAAAACGCTTCTGAAGCCTTTGACAGTGTGATTACCAAGCTGGGTAATGTAAGTGCTGTGGAATACGTTTCAGACAAAGTAGGCGGTGCGCTTACCTTCCGTGTGAAGAGTAACGAGTACTTTATCCCTGTAACGGGCAATGTGAACATTGAGGAGGAAATAGCCAAGATAGAGGAGGAGCTTAACTACAACCGTGGTTTCCTCAAATCGGTACAGGCGAAACTTAGCAATGAGAAATTTGTAAACAGCGCCCCTGAAAAGGTAGTAGCCATAGAGCGCCAGAAAGAGGCAGATGCCCTGGCTAAAATAGCCGTACTAGAGCAAAGTATTGCTGCACTTAAATAGTTTACTATGTAAATATTATAAAATAGGCCGCTGAAAAGCGGCCTATTTGTTTTTCTATTTTGTATAAATTGAGGAATTTAGCAATCCTAAATTTACTTAGTAGTTGCTTCCTGGTAGGTTATTTTACGTTCTACGTTGAAGGCAGGCTTACTGAAAACAACTACTGTTTTTTTCGTCCAGTTGTTGTGGTCGTCGTAGGTGTATACGTACTTACGGTCGTCCAGTACCTTGCCTGTTGCATCGGTTGTACGTACCGAAACCAGGTTACCCTTATCGTCATAAATATTTTCAATAGTAACTTTAGGCGAGCCTTTTCTCTCGCGTTCCCGTAATGTTACGTTCTTATCCTTGTCGTATTTATACGTATCTGTAGTTTCAGAATTATCATAGCGCTCTGTAGTTATATGCCTGAATACATTATCGGCAGCATCGTAGTTGAATATTTCTACGTACTCAGTTTGGCCTTTATCGTCTGTGGTTTCTTCTTTAACAAGGTTTTTACCGGTATACTGGTACGTAGTTTTATAGTTCAGCTTTTCTTCGCTGTAACGGCTTTCGGCAATTTTCAGGTTCTGTGCATTGTACTCATACTTTGCTTTTACCTTTATAATTTCCGTACCCATGTAAAGGTTTTCACCTATAAGGTTGCCCTTATCGTCGTACATGTAGGTACTCTTATCCAGTGGATTATCCTGGGCATTGTAAGTTATCTTCTCTATCGGTTTACCGTTTTCATACTTGTAAGTGATTTTACCCAACTGGCTGTTATCGGGGTTACGGCGTATGGTGGCCAGTATATTGTCTCCGGCGGCATCCCATTGGTTTTCCGTAACCATAGAAGGTACCCCATTCAAAAACTGGGTACGCCTTAGCAACTTTTCCCTGCCGGTATATGAAGACTCTTCAAAAGCCTTATTGCCAAGCCATTTCTTTTCAGAAACCAACATACCGATTTCGTCAAAGTAAAGGTCGGTATCGTGTTCAGAGGCTATTTCATTGCCTGGCTCATTTTTACCGTCAGGGCCAACTTTAAATGATTTTTCAGATACTGATGTCACATTGCCTTTTAGCTTGTAAAAGTCGAGATCAGTTTTTTCGGGTTTGGTTTCAGCCTGAGATTTTTTTTCATCTGCGCACGATGCAAGCAGGAATAAGGAAAGCGTAATATACAGGTATTTCATTTATTGTTTGTAGAATTAGTTTAATGCCAAAAATCTGTCTTTTTTATGAGAAAGTCAAATGCTTTATAGCCTAAATACAATAAAAGATTTATAGCCCTTTACTCTTTTTCCCAGATTTCAGGATTTCGTGAAGTGTGATACACTGCCAGAATATTGACCTGGTTTTCTTTAAGCAGAAACTCATAGTGTATCCCGTACGGGAATTTATTTGTGAAGGCTACCCGAATGTTGGAATATCTAATTCCGTAAGCTGCTGGATTTTCAATAATATTGTTTACCATATTACTTACTTCTTTAAGAAATATATGACCTAAACCTTTACGGGCATTATTATACCATTCAGCAGCTTCTTTTAAGTCTGATTTTACGGTATCAGCAACATGTTTTTTAATTTTCATCACCCAGTTCCTTTTCTAATTCTGTCATCATAGTGTCAAAATCGATTAGGGATTCAGGATGATTTTTTATGTGCTGTTGTCTGCGAAGTGTTTCTTTTTTTTGCCAGGCAGGGATATAAAAATCCTCTTCTATTGTTATAGATATCGGTTTTTTCTTAAACGCGGCCTTAATCGTTTCAATGAAATCCGGTGAAATTTCGTCGGCAGAAGAAAAATGAAAGGTAGTTTCCATAGCTGAAGCTTTTTACCAAATTTACTAATAAAAGATATACAGTAAAATAATAAGCCACGAATTACACTAATTTTCACCAATTGATTAGTGAAAGTAAGGTAATTCGTGGCTGAATTATTTAAAAGAGAAACTCTTAGTTTTCCATGTAAGCCTCTATAGGCGCGCAAGAACAAACCAGGTTACGGTCGCCATACGCATCGTCTACGCGGCGTACCGCAGGCCAGAATTTATTTTCCTGAAGGTACTCCAGCGGATACGCTGCTTTCTCACGGCTGTAAGGAAGGTTCCAGGTATCAGCAGTAAGCATGGCAAGCGTGTGCGGAGCGTTTTTCAGTATGTTGTTCTTATCTTCAGCGGTAGCCTCGTCAATTTCCTTACGGATAGAGATCATGGCATCGCAGAAACGGTCAAGCTCCTCAAGGTTTTCGCTTTCGGTAGGTTCTACCATCAGCGTACCTGCTACCGGGAACGATACCGTAGGCGCGTGGAAACCGTAGTCAATAAGACGCTTAGCGATATCCGTCACCTCAATACCATTCGCTTTAAACGGACGGCATTCCAGGATCATTTCGTGGGCAGCACGGTTCATTTCGCCAGTATATAGTGTATCAAAGTGGCCTGCAAGGCGCTCTTTAATATAGTTGGCATTCAGTATGGCATGCTCAGTTGAACTTAGTAGTCCATCAGCACCCAGCATGGTAATGTAGCCGTAAGAAATAAGGCATACAAGGGCAGAACCCCATGGAGCCGCTGATATGGCAGTAATAGCCTTATCGCCACCTGTAGCCACAACCGGGTTAGTAGGCAGGAACGGTACAAGGTGCTTAGCCACACATATAGGGCCTACACCGGGACCACCACCACCGTGAGGGATAGCGAAGGTTTTATGCAGGTTAAGGTGGCAAACGTCAGCACCAATGGTACCCGGGTTGGTAAGGCCAACCTGAGCGTTCATGTTAGCGCCGTCCATATATACCTGTCCGCCGTTTTCGTGGATAATGTTTATAACCTCTATTATCGAAGCCTCGTATACACCGTGGGTAGACGGGTACGTAACCATAAGGCAGGCAAGGTTGTCCTTGTGCAGTTCTGCTTTGGCTTTAAGGTCTTCAACGTCAATGTTTCCGTTTTCAGAAGTTTTGGTAACCACAACCTCCATACCGGCCATATGCGCAGTAGCAGGGTTGGTTCCGTGTGCAGAAGCAGGGATAAGGGCAATGTTCCTGTGGCCTTGTCCTATAGACTCCTGGTAGGCGCGGATAACCATAAGGCCAGCGTACTCGCCCTGTGCGCCACTGTTTGGTTGTAGGGTAGTACCTGCAAAACCGGTAATCACATTAAGTTGCTCTTCCAATTTTTTCAGCATGGTCTGGTAGCCCTGTGCCTGCTCAAGCGGTGCAAACGGGTGGATGCTGTTCCAGCTTGGTAAGCTTAGCGGAAGCATTTCGGCAGCAGCGTTAAGCTTCATGGTACAAGAACCAAGAGAAATCATACTGTGGTTAAGGGCAAGGTCCATACGCTCCAGCTTTTTGATGTAGCGCATAAGAGCCGTTTCGCTGTGGTATTTGTTGAATACCTCGTGCTTCAGGAACTCGCTGGTACGTGAAAGGCTTTCAGGGTAGTTTGCAACCGCAGAAAGTCCGGTAACCGTTTCAGCAGTTTTACCGGTAACTTCAGTAAATACAGCAATGATATCATTAATGTCGTTTACCGAAGTAGTTTCGTTAAACGCTATGCTTACGGTGTTTTCGTCTATGTAGAAGAAGTTGATTTCCTTAGCTTCGGCAGCAGCCTTAACTTTGGCAGCATCAGCTTTTACCACAAGGGTATCAAAGAAAGCAGTATTAGTCTGGTAAACACCAAGCTTGTTAAGCGCATCGGCAGTAGTTGCAGCAGAAGCATGAACTTTACCGGCTATGTACTGTAGGCCTTTAGGGCCGTGGTATACGGCATACATACCAGCCATAACAGCAAGCAGTACCTGAGCAGTACAGATGTTTGATGTAGCTTTTTCACGTTTAATGTGCTGCTCACGTGTTTGCAGCGCCATACGCAGTGCACGGTTACCGTTAGTATCGATAGTAACACCGATGATACGGCCCGGCATAGAACGCTTGTACTCTTCTTTAGTAGCGAAGAACGCTGCGTGAGGCCCACCGTAACCCATAGGGATACCAAAACGCTGTGTAGTACCTACGGCAACGTCGGCACCAAGCTCACCCGGAGAGGTAAGCACGGCAAGGCTTAAAATATCGGCAGCAACCGCAGTTTTAATACCGTTTTCCTTAGCTTTGGCAATAAATGCGGCATAATCGTACACCTGGCCGAATTTGCCAGGGTATTGTAGTATGGCACCGAAGAAATCCTGAGAGAAATCAAAGGTTTCGTGGTTGCCCACCACAAGCTCTACGCCTATAGGTGTAGAACGCGTTTGCAGTACGCTAAGGGTTTGCGGAAGTATTTCTTCGCTAACGAAGAATTTGTTTACGTTGTTCTTTTTCTGGTCGCGGGTACGCACGTCAAAAAGCAGTGCCATAGCCTCAGCAGCGGCAGTACTTTCGTCAAGCAGCGATGCGTTTGCTATTTCCATACCTGTAAGTTCTATTACAGTAGTCTGGTAGTTAAGCAGCGCTTCAAGGCGGCCCTGTGCTATCTCAGCCTGGTACGGCGTATAGGCGGTATACCAACCCGGGTTTTCGAAAATATTACGTTGTATAGGTGCAGGTACAATGGCAGGGTGGTAGCCCAAACCGATGTACGACCTGAAAATTTTATTGGTGCGGCCCAGCTTGGTGATATGGTTGTAGTACTCATACTCGCTAAGTGCAGGATCCAGGTTTAGCGGTGCTTTCAGGCGGATGTCGTCCGGAAGTGTTTCGTAGATCAATTGGTCCATGTTTTCCACGCCAATTGTTTTAAACATTTGTTGGAGGTCAGCCTCCCTTGGCCCAATGTGCCTCAAAGCAAAAGCATCTGTTTTCATGTTGTGTTGAGTGCGTTGTTTTTAAAGGCACAAAATTAGTCATTTTTATTCAAATTTTTATCTGTGTATAAACGTGATTTTGTGAATTTTTCAACACAAGTTAATAACCTTTGTGATATTCGCTAAATTTGTAATTATGGCAGTACTAAAACGATTGTTTAGCTTTTATATACACGGCAGCATCCACGTTTCGGTGGCGGTGCTAAGCCTTGTATTGATGACCAATCACATGTTTTCACTGCCGTTAAATGCTTACATGGCGGGCTTTGCGTTCTTTGGTACGCTGTTCGGGTACAATTTTATAAAATACGAAAGCCGTTTCCGCAACAGGCTTCCGCTTAGCATCTTTCACAAAGCCGTTTTAATAATTAGCCTGCTATCACTTGTAGCAGGGGCGTGGTGTTTTTTCATGCTTTCGCATAAAGCGCAGCTTGCCGCCCTGATACTGTTTGTTTTTGCAGTGCTGTATGCGGTACCTGTTTCGCCTAAAGGCAACCTGCGGAACCTTGCCGGGATAAAAATATACATCGTTGCGCTGTGCTGGGCGGGCATCACTACGCTGATGCCGTTGCTCAATGCCGGGCTTGATTTGGGCCATGACGCCTGGCTGAAATTTTGCCAACGCTTTTTGCTTGTCATTATCCTGATACTGATTTTCGAAATCATCGATCTCAGTGTAGATGACCCGGCTTTGAAAACCGTTCCCCAAAAGATAGGTATTAAAAACACCCGTTTGCTGAACCTGTTTTTATTGGCACTGTTCTACTTCCTGGAATTTTTTAAAACCCATACCGACATGCACCAGCTCATGGCTAACGTGGTGCTTATATTTACCGTAGGGTTGTTTACTCAGTTTGCCAGCCCACAGCGTCCTAAATACTACACCCTGTTTTGGGTGGAAAGTGTACCGGTGTTTTGGCTGGGTTTGTTGCTATTGCTGGATTATATAGTATAAAAGCCTCCCACACGTATGCAGGAGGCTTTTACAGAAAGAAAATAATTGCCTTATTTAGAAATTGTAACGCATGCTAAAGTTCCATGTCCTACCGTTTCCGAAGAAAGCGTTATTGGTAACATTTATTCCTTTGTAGGTTGTAACACCTTCGGTAACCTGGTTTGCTGAAGTAACTTCAGAAAGGTAAACCTCGTCAAAAACGTTGTTTACGTTTGCCCTGAATACTATAGATGTTTTAGGGAAGTTAATCCTGTATGTAACACCTGCATCTACAAGGTCGTAAGACGGTAGGGCCACGTAGTCTTCCAGTACGGTATCAGAGTACAGGCTTGAATAGTTCCTCCAGTCGGCATCTATACTCAGGCCTTTGGTTATTTTATAAGCAGCGCCAAGGCCTACAGTACTTTGGGCAGCACCGCCTACTTTCATATCTTTTACGTTAATAACGTCTTCACTAAGTATGTTCCTGTTTTCATCACGCCTTACTACAAATACGTTATCATCGTATTTCCAGTCGCCAAGCGATACAAATCCCCTTACATCAAGAGCCGGTAACGGACGTGTATGTACATCAAGTTCAAGTCCTTTGTGTAATTGGTGTACACCTGAGTTAGTACTGTAAACAAGCATATTTGTTTCTGCGTCAGTGGTACTTGTGGTTGTAACCCTGTCTTTCCAGCGGGTAATGTATCCGTTAAGGTTAGCGTCTACATACTGGCTGCGGAAACGGTAACCGGCTTCAAATCCTGTAATTTTTTCATTCTCGGTAAGCGGGTTAACCGTGTTACCAAAGTTCAGGTAAATGTTGTCGTGGAAAGGCTGCTTAGAGTAGAAACCTGCATTAGCAAATAGGGTATGGTTTTCTGTAATACTATAGCTGGCACCACCCTTAATGTTATAACCGGTGTTGTTTACCTTAGCCGATTTTTCTTCTGCCTGGGTATATCCCCAACGGTCCCAACGTACATGGCTCTGGTTAGAAAAAGCACCTTGTGCAAATACAGAGAAATCATTGGTAGCATATTCTACCTGCCCGAAAACACCGGCGTAACTTATACGCTCGTCATAGTCATAGTCTATCTTCTGTGTATCGGCTGGCTTATTTGTAAACGCACTCCACGGGTTAGCGCTGTATTGCTCTGTAACCACATAACCGTCAAGGTGATGGTAGTTATAGTCCAGGTTTGGCTGGCCGGCATCATAAGCAGGTACCCTGAAACCGCTTAACCCCATAAAGTTAGATACTTCCCTGTAGTGGGTACCTTTATAAGTACGCAGGTCTATACCGGCATTGTAGCTAAGGTTTTCTGAAATTTTATGGTTAAAGTTACTTACCACACCATACCAGGCGTGGTTGTTTACCGAATTACGGATAAGATAAGAGTTAGAAAGCTGGCCTATACCATCGGGTAATGCCATGTTGTTATTTCGTATGGTATTAAAATCAATATGCCCGTCTGCAGTATATTTTTTATTAGATGAAGCACCGAAGTTACCGGTACCGCCACCACGGCCCCATGAAGCATATAGTACAGTACTAAGGTTCATTTTATCATTGATGTTAAAGTCCCAGTTAAGGTTAGCTACTGGCTTATGGTAGTAATTTGTCCTTTCGCTAAGGTAATCTCCGTCAAGGAAACCGTAGTTATTGTTGTACTTACGGCCATATTGCAGGTACCTTGAAATAGGCTTGGTAAAGTTTTGATCGTGCCATTGTGGTGCACCGAATACAAGGAAGTTAAAAATATGCTTTTCGCTGGCTTTGTAACCAAACGAAAGGAAGTAGTTATAACCTTCACCATAGGTACCACGGTTGTAGCCGTCTCCGCTCCATTTGGTAAGCATGGCACTCACACCCAAACCATTTTCCATAAGGCCGGTATTGTAGCCTACAGTAGTACGGGTATAATCGTTGTTCCCTATCATAGACTGGGCAAAGCCGCCTTGTTTAAGGTCGGTAGCTTTGGTAACTATGTTTACTGTACCACCCACTGAAGATATGGCAAGCTTAGATGAACCAAGACCGCGCTGTACCTGTACAGAGTTGGCCACGTCGGTCATACCGCTCCAGTTACTCCAGTACATGTTACCGTCTTCCATACCGTTTATAGGCTGTCCGTTCAGGAGGAATGCCGTATTTGTCTGGTCGAAACCACGCACATACATTTGCGAATCACCATAACCACCGGCCTGGCTGGCTACGTAGATACCCGGTGTATTTTTCATAACCTCAGGAAATTCCTGGTTACCTGATTTTTCCTGTATTTCGCGGCGGCTTATGTTGCTTACGGCTACAGGTGTACGCCTGTCTTGTGCAAGGTCTATAACACCTTTACCTACAATCACTACACCTTCAAGTTCAGTTGTATTATCGCTCAGGGTTATTGTACCTACACTTAGGGGCGTACCCGGAGTAATGGTAAAATCTACCGTTTGTGAACTAAACCCAAGGAAGCTTACTATTAGCTGCCCACTTGTTGTTTGTGTGCTTAGGGTAAAGTTACCGTTTGTATCGGCAGTTGTGGTATCACTACCGCCACTAACAACGATTGAGGCCCCGGGTAATGGCTGGCCATCGGTATCGGCAACTGTACCGGTTACTGTTTCCTGTGAAAATGCTATCCCTGCAAACAGCAGGAATACCACAGTGAAAAACGATGTGAAGTTCTGTTTCATTTAGGTTACTTTTAATTAGTTGCTGCCAAAAGTCTTTTTCACGGCGGAAAAGCGTGTTAAGGCAGCGTTAAAACCAAATGAGTTTACAGAAATGTAACAGTAGCGGGCTGTTTTTAAGAGAATTTTATGAAATCTCGTAAGAACCGTTTATACTTGCTTTTCACAAAGGTAACGGTAGGATAATGGCTATTGTTTGATTTTTAAGCAAAGAAATATAAAGCTTGTCAGAATTGATTTATTTGCCAATACATCTGAACATTATACACAAGCAATCCCGTATATACTGTGGCAAACAGCACAAACAATGCATTCATACCATAACTGCCAATTTTAAAAATAGTTTGCTGCGGTATCTGGTAATTAACCCAAAGCTAAAATTAAGCCCCTGTATGTAGCGCCCATAGGTTTTGGCAATTTCCTGGTTCAGGGGTTTTAATTGTTTTACATCGTTGTACCAGTCGAAAACACGGTGGCGTATGTAGGGATAAATGAGTGCAGTGAATATTTGGCCGATACCTCCCAGTATAATGAGCCAGTTTGGAATGTTGATAATCATGATTTTAAGGTTTATAGTTAATAAGGTCTTTCAGTGCGTGCCAGCTTAGGCATACTGAGTAACAAGCAATTAGCATGGGGATTATAATGAGTAAAATGGGGCGTAGTAGAGGGTAAATGTTTGAGAGGCCGAAGAATAATATTAGCCATACACCGGTTATTCCCCAATACAGGCCAAGTGCGGTTTTTGTTTTGGAACTAAAAAAACGCATGGATACCAATTGTATTATGCCAAACGACAACTGGTAAAACCCCAGCCAAAACTGGAATGACAGGCCTTTACCCCATGTTGCTGTATGCACCGATATGGTTACAGTAACAAACACCAGGTTTACAATGTGAAGGAAGCGGAACAGGGCTATCATAATTTATATTTTAATATTGTATGTTTTTCACAGGGAAAGAAACCTGTTGTTGCATTATTGGATAATAAGGTTTCGAATAGCATCTTCAGCGTTGTTATACTTAAACTCAAAGCCGCTTTTTAATAATCGCACCGGTATTACATTTCTTGATTTAAGTACCAGTTCGGTTTCAGTGCCTATAATCTTAGCGCCTATTTTTAAAAGCCATTTGGGCTGGGGTAACCCAAAGGGCATGTGTATAGTTTTGCGTAGCATAGCCATGAAATCAGTGTTTTTTATTGGGTTAGGTGCGGTTACATTTACCGGCCCGGTAAGCTTTTGGGTAATGATAAAGTCTACCGCGCGGGCAAAATCCAGTTCGTGTATCCAGCTGATAAATTGCCTGCCGTTTCCCTGCTTGCCGCCGAGCCCGGCTTTGGCCAGTGTTTTTATCGGGGGGAATGCCCCGCCACCGTTACCCAAAACTATAGAGGTACGCAACGCAGTTTTATATGTGCCTGGTGTATTTGCTGAAAAAAAGATGTGCTCCCACATTTTGGCTACATTCATACTGAAATCAGAGCCTATTTCACCGTTACTCTCATCCATCTGCAAGTCTTCGCTATGGCGGTATATGGTAGCAGTCGATGCGTTCAGCCAGTGGGCGGGAGGGGCACTGCATTGTGCTATTGCTTTGGCAAGTAAAGCGGTACTGTCTAAGCGGCTGTTTAGTATTTCGTTTTTATTGGTTATAGTATAGCGACAGTTTACCGATTTCCCGGCAAGGTTTATCAGCACATCGGCACCGTTAAGTTCCGTTGCCCAATTGCCAAGCGCCTTGGCATCCCAATGCACATATTTTATATTGTCTTTATTGGGTAACATATTGCGCGTGAGTATGATAATTTCTTCGGCTTTATCTTTAAAATAAGCAATAAGAGTTTTGCCCAGGAAGCCTGTACCTGCGGCGATTACTATTTTTTTCATGATGATTTTAGTAAGTTAGGAAAACGTAAAGTATGGTAAATATAAGAATGAGAAACCTGTACAGGAACCAGCCTGCACAAAGCCCGGTGCGTAAACCCAGTAGTTTTATACGGCGGTAGTGTTCTGAGAACATGATGATTGCCGTAATTAAAAACCAGAAGAATATAGCGTTTCCTGATATATCTAAAAGCGAGTTTGCTATCATTCCCAATACCAGTAATAAAGAGCCAAACAGAGATACCGTCATAAGATTGCCGAAGTATTCAAATTGGGTTTCCCTGCTTTCTTTTTGTAGCAACAGCCATTGAAACGGTATTTGCCCAAAGGCTAAAAACAGTTCCAGACAAAAAGGGAACGTAGCTTTTCCATAATTCCTCAGCTGCGAATAGCGGTACAGTGCAAGAGCGGTCATTACACCTGCAAGCACTATGTAAGCAATACGGTACTTCAGGTTAAAATCAGGGATGCACTGTACCTCGGTTTTACTTTTTGCTGAAGGGATAATCACCTTACGGTTGTACGATACTAACGAATACAGCTTTTTTAAAAAGAAATAGGTTGGTTTGGTTTTGCCCATTTTTTCAATAAACGATATTGAATGCCCCAGCACTTTCAGCAGGCTGTCTATACCATAAGTAACTGATTTGTTGTTGTGGTCTATCAGCGCGATTTCGTTGCGTGCACGGTTAGCATCCACAAAAGCGCAAGTATCAGTGTTGAGGTCGGCATAGGGGAGACGGCCGTTTTCATCGAGCATGCCTGTCTTCACAAAACCGGCGGTATAAGCCCTGCATAACGGACAGTCCTTGTCGTATACCAGTGTTTGGTGTTTCAGGGTTTTCATAGCCTTACATTTTAAACACTATTTTATCTTCGGCTGGTGTCTCTTTAGCTTTGCGTTTGCCACGGAAAAAGAAGTACAGGTTAAGGAACAGCATAACACCCAAATAAATACTAAAACCGCCTATTTTATAGCTCAGTGCTTCTACCAATTCCTGGTAACTGTCTTTGTAGAGTTCTATACGCAGTATCATCAGGGCAAAGCCAAGGTTAAGCAGATAAAACCCAGTTTCGAAGAGCTTGTTGGTAGCGTCGGCTATTTCGGCACGGCCCTTAAAAATATCCAACATAAAAATACGGGCGTTTTTAAACAGGGTGCGACTTACGACCAGCGTAAGGGCAATAGCCACAGGCAGGTAAATAAAATAGCCGGTAAGGATTTTTGTAGTTTCCATATAAAGATGATTTATAGTTAATGAATAAGTTTTTTCACGTAACGGGTAATGATGAAAAGGTTTACATAATGCAGCACAGCAATCAGTAAGACTATATAACCGATGCGGCCTGCAAGCGTTTCGGAAAAACCGGTAAGGGTTTCTATGTTTTTCCAGTTGGCAAGGGTAGTGGCGGCATAACCAATGTTTACAAAATAGTAACCTGTAAGCAGTATTTTATTAATGCGCGTACACAACTCCTGATGCCCGGGTATCAGCGACAGCACATAGGTATTGCCATTGCGGTAGCAAATCCTGCCTACTATAACAATAATGTATATGGTGCAAGCCAAGAATATACAGTAGGCAAGGAGGTTAAGGTTCATGGCTTTTCGCTTTTATGTGTAGTACTATAGTGAGATATATTATAGTAAGTGGAGCCAGTATAAACATTGTACTATCCCTCACAAGTATTGTTGCCAGTGCCAGTAACAGATAGACTATGATGTATATATTTGTGCCCTTTTGGACAATCCAGATAATTACACCTAATGCCTGAGCGGCTGCTATTATAAATCCTGCCCACATACTTACGTACATGAATGTTTCAACCATAAAACCGAAACCAATAATCGTGAAAACTGTAAGCAGACAAATGGCTATCAGGTTAATGTTGTTGATTGTATTCATGATGCGCTGCTTTACGGTTGTTATACAAAATAAAAGTCCGGTAAAAGGCAAGCACCGGCGGTATAAAGCAGATGTAATCTACATCGGCACCCACTATCCATAAGCCAAAGAACACCACAACACCTAAAAAGTAAATGTATATATGTGACTGTTTAGGATTATCCACAGCATGATTAATTGCAATAACAACCTGTACCAAACCCGTGAGTATTGTAGATAAAGCTGCATAAGCCCAGAAACCATTATCAATAAACCCTATCAGAGCCAATATAATAGGCAGTATTACTACAAAATTATTAAGTCGGCGTATATTTTTCATAGTATTGATTGTTTTAAACTTTCAAAAAATATTGAAATATTGTAATAAAAAATTTTAGCGCATTATCTTCATAACAAGGCGGGCTATCCAGTTGTCTTTGTGCTCAGTAACTTTCTCTATCATGTTGTCAGCTTTCAGTACAAAATCGTACAGTTTGGCTGTCTGCTCCCTGAAGGTCTTAGCCTCGGTAGAGTTATCCTCTTTAGAAAAAGACGATACATCTTTCAGCACTTTAAGTGCAGGTTTAATTTCGCGTTTACTACGCTCCTGGGCTATTTTTACGGCCAATTCGTCAAGATCTTTTTCAGCTACAAAAAACTCACGGCGTTCGCCCGGCTTCAGTTCCTTATATACAATACCCCAGTCCATGAGCGAGCGAAGGTTCATGCTGGCATTGCCACGGCTTATGTGCAGCTCTTCCATTATTTCCTCCATGCTCAGGGCTTCGGGTGCTACCATAAGCAGGGCGTGTATCTGCGCCATGGTTTTGTTTATACCCCATTGAGAGCCTAATGCGCCCCAGGTTTGTATGAACTTATTTTTTGCTTCTCCGAATTCCATACACCAAAGGTAAATAATTATTTTTAAACTTTCAAAATATTTTGAAAGTTATTTTTAACAAAGAATAAAGTGCCTGATTAGTTTTATATTACTTCCAGTTTAGCTCTAATGCAAAACAGGCTTTATTATCCTTGTTTATACTGAAAAAAGTTTGCTTGTCCTCGTTACCGGTAAGGATTTGTACGGTTTCGCCCAACTGTAGCTCTCGCATAAAATTCATGTCCAAGCTTTGTAGTTGCTGTTTCAGTAAAGGCTTAGGGTCTATGGCATCAAGGCACCATTCTAAATATTTCACATTATTTACATGGTTTACAATATCCAGGTCGCTAAGTACAGTTTTATATTCAGCAGCTACGGTAGTTTCACGGTTGAGTTCCACTTTTTTAAAGGATTCTGTAGATGCTTTATTGTCAGGGTATTTTTCAATATGCTCATGTGGCAGCGCTAAAGATTCAGCCCTGCGGGTCCGGGTATTAAAAACGGCCCAATAGGTAACACTGCCTGCCAGTTTTTTATCACCATGCCACAGTTCCAATGCACGTATGGAGCGCGAACCCTGCAAATCGTTTATCCAGGTTTTTACCGTAACCACATCGCGCCAGCTAGGCAGTTCATTTATCTCAACACGCATGCGGCTAAGTACCCATGCCTGGTGGTGCAGCTGCATATCGGCAAAGCTAAGCCCGCCTTTTTCGGCATGGTAACCGGCAGTGAGTTGGAGTATATTACACAGCTCGGTATGTTTCAGCAGGCCATTTGGGGTGCATTGAATAAAATTTATTTCCCAGTCGTGACTGTATACCGATGTAAAATCCGGTGCTATTGGCATGATGTTTCGTTTATGTAATTAATGATTTCTTTCGGTTCTGTGGTAAAATCAAACCACTTTGTACCCTCAGTACGGCGGAACCAGGTCATTTGCCTTTTGGCAAAACGGCGTGTATTCTTTTTTATTTCCTCTATGGCAAAATCCAAATCCCATTCACCGTCAAAATAACTGAACAATTCACGATACCCCACAGTTTGCAGGGCATTCAGTTCTTTGTGGAGATATAGCGCTTTTGCTTCTTCAATAAGTCCCTGCTGTACCATAATATCTACCCGCATGTTTATGCGGTTGTACATCAGTTCGCGGTCGGCTTCAAGGCCGATGATTATTGGGGTAAACCTGCGGCTGTTCTTTTTAATATTCAGGAAAGAAGAGTAGGGGCGCCCACTGCCTATACTTACCTCAAGGGCACGCATCATACGCTGCGGGTTTTCCTTTGCTACATTTTCATAATGGACCGGGTCAAGCCGTTGCAATTCTTCCTGAAGGTAAGTAATGCCTTCAGTTTCGTAACGGGCTTTTATCTCTTCGCGTACTGCCGGATCTATTTCAGGGAAGTCGTCAAAGCCCTTCAGTACGGCATCTATGTATAGTCCTGAGCCGCCTACCATAACTGCATAATCGCTGGTTTCAAAAAGTTCATCCAGTTTTGCAATGGCATCGCGTTCAAAATCACCTACGGTATATTCTTCAAAAATGCTGATATTTTGTATAAAATGATGTTTGGCAGCTGCCAGTTCGTCTGGAGATGGTACGGCGGTGCCAATAGCCATTTCCTTAAAAAACTGCCTGCTGTCTGCCGATAGTATTTCGCAGTTGTAATGCTGTGCAAGTTGTATAGCCATTGCTGTTTTGCCAATGGCAGTAGGGCCAACAACAGTTATAAGGTATTTCTTAAGTGGCATCATGGTTTGGATTTAGTTCGGAGCTGCAATTATAGCAGAATTTGGCATCGTCCCTGTGATCCTTGGCATGGCACTCAGGACACACCTGGGTATTAAGATGCACCTTGTGGTCGCTGATTATCTGAGCGGTAACAAGCCCGGTAGGCACTGCTATTATGCCATACCCCATAAACATGATGACTACCGATACCAGCTGGCCCAGTGGTGTAATGGGTGTTATATCGCCAAAACCCACAGTAGTAAGCGTAACGATGGTCCAGTAAATACTGATAGGGATGCTGGTAAAGCCGTGTTCGGGGCCTTCAATCATGTACATTAGTGTACCAAGTATAATGCATAACACCATAACGCTGAACAGGAATACCGCTATTTTGGTTCGGCTTTTGGCTATGGCTCCTGTAAGCTGGTTTGATGCGCCTACAAACTGTGGCAGCTTCAATATCCTGAAGATACGTAAGAAACGTACTGCCCGTATTGCTATCAGGAAGTGTGTAGCAGGAAACAACTGTGCTATATACATGGGCAGCATGGCAAGCAAATCAATTATACCATAGAAACTAAGTATATATTTTATGGGTTTGTTTACTGCTATAATCCTGCCGATATATTCAAGTGTGAAAAGTACGGTAATTACCCATTCGATAATCATGAGCTGACGGCCGTAAACAATGCGTACCGATTCTATACTCTCCAGCATTACTGCTACTACACTAAGAAATATAATGCTTTGTAATACTATGTCAAATGTTTTGCCCGCGCGGGTATCAGACTCGTGTATTATGGTGTGCAGCCGTTGCCGCAGTTTTTCGGGGATAATATTTCTCTTGCTCTCTTCCATACCTTAAAATATTGAAAAATATTTTAAAAACGCATGGTTTTCAGCGCTTTCTTTTTCCTTATGTAATCCTGTATAATCTTTTTGGCATCGCGGTTGTTGTCCATTGGTATCAGGATGTTTTTCAGGATGTCTATGTGTGTAACCTGATAGTTCAGGTTAAAAAAGGCATAGCCTTTATAAATACCATTTTCTATAAGCACGGCACTGCGTTCATCAATAGCACGGCCACGGTCTATAATAATTAGGCTTTGGTTATAGAAGCTGTTCATTTTGATGAATTCTTCTACGCGTGCATTGTATTCTGCCGGGGCTTCCTGTTTTATACAGGCACCGTTACATTCGCCCATACCATAAGGGAAACAGGTTTCCTTAACCGAAGGATCCATGCCGTTTACCTTTTGGCAGAGTTTGTATTTTTCGGTAATGCGGTATAAAGCGCTTTTAGCCTCAACACTGCTTGTAAACGAAATGATTTCCTTTTTACGTCCATCGGTTTTTAGCAGCTTCAGGGCAATGTAACCGTCTTTATCCTTTTCGGCATATAGCGAAACAGGGTAGACTGTTTTTTTCTGTGCGCGGTTCAGTATCGGTTTGTTAACCTTTATTTCCTGGCATTCCTTCAGCATGGCTATAAGTTCGCTGCCGGTTTCTTCATAGGTTACGGTAAAGGCATCGCGCTGTATGCGCTTTGATTTACGCGAAGTACCTGTAAAATGCTGGTTAACGCGTTTTTTTATATTACGGCTCTTGCCAATATATATCAGCGTGCCGTCTTCTTTATAAATGTAATAGATACCGGTAATAGAAGGCAATCCCTCAATCATATCGAGCAGGCGCGGCGAAATACCTTTTTGCCCCTCGGTTTTTATAAGGCTGCGTACAATTTCCTTTTCGGTATCTTTTTGCAGCAGTAGCTTAAAGAGCTGTACGGTAGCCATGGCATCGCCGGTGGCACGGTGCCTGTCGCTGATAGGAATGCCCAGCGAACGCACCAGTTTACCCAGGCTGTGCGATGGCTGTTCGGGCAACAGCTTTTGGCTGAGCTCTACAGTACAAAGGGTTTGTTTTTCGAAATCATAACCCAGGTTCCTGAATTCGGTGCGCAGTACACGGTAGTCAAACTGTGCGTTGTGGGCTACAAGTATGCAACCCTCGGTAATTTCTATGATACGCTTAGCTACTTCATAGAACTTCGGGGCGCTGCGAAGCATGGCATTGTTAATGCCGGTGAGCTTTACCACAAAGGGTTGTATGGGTTTTTCCGGGTTTACAAGGCTGATAAACTGGTCGATAACCTCATGGCCATCGTACTTGTAAATGGCTATTTCAGTTATTCCTTCTTCGTTAAACTGCCCTCCGGTAGTTTCTATGTCGAGTATTGCGTACAAGAAAAATGTTTCAGGTTTAAGTTTAAAATTACCTTCTGGGGTAATGGGTTATATGCAAATGTACAAAATTATCTGCTGCCAAATATACTACTGCCTATACGTACCATAGTACTGCCGCTGGCTATTGCTATTTGGTAATCACCACTCATACCCATGGATAAAGTTTCAGGTTTCAGGTTTAAAGTTTTTTCCGAAAGTTCTGACTGTTTTAATTTATCAAAAATGGTTTTCAGGAGGGTAAATTCCTTTTGTATCTGTGTTTCATCTTCAGTAAAAGTAGCCATACCCATAAGGCCGGTTACACAGATGTTTTCCATTTGTGTAAATTCATCCGATACCAGTAGAGCATCAAGCTCAGCTTCATCCATCCCAAACTTGGTTTCCTCTTCGGCTATGTGTATTTGCAGCAGGCAGTTAATGGTTTTTCGGTAACGCTTAGCTTGCTTGTTTATTTCTGTAAGTAACTTCAGGCTGTCTACACCGTGTATAAGTGAAACGTACGGAGCCATGTACTTTACCTTGTTGGTTTGTACGTGGCCTATCATGTGCCATTGTATATCCCTGGGCATCTGCTCCCATTTATCGGTCATTTCCTGGATTTTATTCTCCCCGAAAATACGTTGCCCGGCACTATAGGCTTCCATTAGGTCGGGCACAGGCTTGGTTTTGCTCACTGCTACCAGCGTTACATGGGGCGGGAGGGATGCTTTTATGTTGTTTAGGTTATCGGCTATTGACATTTTATTTAGTTTACAGTTGATAGTTCTCGCAAAGGTACAATACTTACGAACAATCAAATTAACAAATCCACGAATCCACAAATCCACTACAATTCATACACTACCAATCCGCTTCTCAGCTTAGGTTCAATATACGTGCTTTTCGGTGGCATTATCTGGTTGTTGTCTGCCAGCGCTTTTATTTCATCTATAGAAGCAGGGAAGAGGGTGAAGCCTACAGTAAACAGACCCTCATCTACCATTTCTTTAATCGCGGTGATGGATTTAGTACCGGGAAGGTATTCTATGCGGCCGTCATTCCGTAAATCGTGGATGCCAAGTAACGGTTGAAGTACTTTATCGTAGAGTATCTGTGCATCAAGGGCTTCGTGTGTATTACTGAAAGTAGCTTCTTTAAGCGTAAGCGAATAAAACTCACCTTGCAGGTACATACCAAATTCGAATTTCTTTGAAGGCTTCCAAAGTTCTAAATGGCGGTTTTCTACCTCGAAATCTTTGCTTAAAAGTTTAAGGAACTGGCCTGCCGTATGTCCGTTAAGGTCATGAACAAGGCGATTAAACTCATATATTTTCAGGTCTTTTTCCGCTATCAGGAAGCTCATAAAATAGTCCAGATTAGCATTGCCTTCTGATTTATATTCCTCATACAGCATTTCTGCCGATGCGCTGCGGTGGTGGCCGTCGGCTATGTACAGGCTGGGCATATTGGCAAATTGCGCCTGTAGCCATTGTATCTCGGCAGCATCCTTTACACGCCACAAGGTGTGCTTGTCACGATTAAGTGATGAAAACAGGTACAGCGGGCGTTTTTGCTTGCGTGCTGTTATCCATTGCTCCAGTTCGTTGTTTTCAGGATATGTGACCAATACCGGTTCGGTATTAAAACCGGTAAGGTGCATATAGTCTTTAAAGTATGATACGCGATAGGGCAGGGTATCCTCGTGCTTTTTAATGATATTTTTCTGGTAATCTGCAATCGAAGTCCCGGCTATGATACCGGTATATGTGTTGCCTTTTCGCTGTATCTCGTACAGGTAAAAAACAGGGGTGTTTTCCTGACGTAATATCTCTTCCTGCTTAAATTCAAAGTACTTATTATGCACCGAACGGAAACGCACATTCTCAGATAGTTTCTGTTGGTTGATATAACCCGGGTTCAGCACGTGCAGAAACGAGAAAGGGTTATAATCCAGCTGCGATGCCAGTTCAGCTGGGCTGTATTCGTCATACGAACGGCAGGTAACCAGGCTCACCTTGTCACGCGATGGGCGTACTGCTTTAAAGGGTACTATTGTAGCCAAAAGTTATTTCAGATTTTTGATTGAAGTTTTCAGGATATTACAGATTTCTTATTTATCGTTATAATGGCCCATTGCAGAAACAATAAATACGGTAACCACATCTTCTTGAACGCGGTAAACCATCCTGTCTTTTTGGTTTATGCGCCTGAACCAATCGCCGCTAAAATCATGTTTGAGTTGCTCAGGCCTGCCTTCTCCCTGATAGGGTGTTTCTGTGAGTTCTAAAAGTATCTTTTCATTTTTTTTGATAGTAGCTTTATTCCCGGATTTAAAATGTTCTTTTAAATCTTTTTTAGCATCAGGAGTAATTTCTACAAAATATTTTCCCATACGTTATCGGGGTTTAGGCGCGTGGTTTTACCTTTTTTTATGTCGGCTTCCCCTTTTTTAATTTTAGTAGTAAACTCAGGGCTGTAATTGGCTTTTTCTTCAATCTGAATAAAAGGGAGTACCTTAAGATATTCTAAGAATGCCTTTGCCTGTTTACTTCTTGGGTTTATTTTGATTGTAATTTCCATAGTATCAAAACGGGTTTCTACTAACAAATATAAAGAAAAATGATGTGTTTTAAAAGAGGTAAAGTAAACTCCGCTACTTTACCTCTTTTAAACTTTATTACTTCTTATATGCTACTTTCTCAGCTTTTTTACTTTCGCTGTAATCGTAAAAACCTTCGCCTGATTTTACACCCAGCTTACCGGCGCGTACCATGTTTACCAGTAGCGGGCAAGGGGCATATTTCGGGTTTTTAAAACCGTCATACATTACGTTAAGTATGCTAAGGCAAACGTCAAGGCCAATAAAATCGGCCAGTTGCAGTGGTCCCATAGGGTGTGCCATGCCCAACTTCATTACAGTGTCAATCTCATAAACGCCGGCTACGCCGTTGTACAGGGTTTCTATTGCCTCATTTATCATCGGCATCAGTATACGGTTTGCCACAAAACCAGGGTAGTCGTTTACTTCTACAGGTACTTTGCCCAGTTTTTCGGAAAGTTCCATTATAGCTTTGGTCACTTCGTCTGAAGTATTGTAACCGCGGATAATCTCCACCAGCTTCATAATAGGCACGGGATTCATAAAGTGCATGCCTATTACCTTATCCTGCCTTTCGGCCTTAGTAACCGCGGCAATCTGCGTTATAGAGATAGACGAAGTATTGGTAGCCAAAACGGTTTCGGTGGCGCAATACTTATCCAAATCCCTGAATATTTTTAGTTTCAGGTCTACATTTTCGGTAGCAGCTTCCACTACAAGGTCAGTATTTACTACTCCGTCTTCAATATCGGTATAGGTAATAATGTTGCCTATGGTTTTATGCTTGTCTTGTTCGGTTATGGTACCTTTTGCCACCATACGGTCTAGGTTGGCAGCGATTGTATTGATGCCTTTTTCAAGCGCTTTTTCTGATACGTCAATCAGTTTTACGTTAAAACCGCTTTGTGCAAACACGTGGGCTATCCCGTTGCCCATAGTACCGGCACCTATTACCGCAATATTTTTCATTTTAAATAAGTTATAGTTTATTGTTTGTTTCTTTTTTGCAGATTATATCCAAAAATAAGAATAATTATTAGATTATATCAAAAAAACATCCTTCCAATACATTGGTAATATAACTCACAAAATGATTTTATCAAACTTTATATTATTTGCCTTTACCAACAATACCCTTAAGAGTTTCAAAGGAAATAAGGTTCATATACGTTTTCCTGTTTTGGTCGAATTCTGTAAATTCAAAAAACGGGTTAACAGGTGCAATGCTCTTGCCAATATCAATGGTCTTAGACAATACTCCCACACCCCAGTCGGTATCTATACAGCAAGAATATACAGCCGGGTTAAAACGCCATTTTAAGAACGCTTTCCATGTAGTACCATTCCAGAAACCGTTGGCCGGGGTAAAGTAATAGCCATAACGCTCACGCGCGTGAAATTCTGTCGGAGGATTACAATCGTGAAGCACTATAAAGCCATCTTCTTTAATGTATTGCAAAGCATTTATAATATCTCGGTCTACCTGGTCGGCCAGGTGAAGGCCATCTATAAAAATAACGTCAAATTTAATATCGCTTGACAGGATTTCACCTGCCGACAGCTTTTCAAAAAAGACATCGCTGGTCATTTTAAAATCTACAGGGTTCTCCTTAAACTCCACACCGGGGTCTACGCTATACTTTCGTGGCGACTTAATATGGTTGAAGTTTTTTTCGGGGTTGCGTACACCTATTTCAAGGTAACAGGTGTCATTACCTTTTACAGACAGCAGGTAGTTAATTATTTCTGTCCTTACAGGGCTTTTGGAAGTCTCTTTACGGTTCAGTTTCTGAACCTCTACATAATAGGGATCTTTAAGGTAATCAAATCCCTTAACTACATATTTAAATGGGGCTACTGCAAGAAGCAGTTGTTTAATCGTCATAACCGGTGTAAACTAAATTGATGCTAAGCTAAAAAAATCTACGCAATAACAATCTAAATCTTCAATAAATAACAATATTGTTTATGAAGGTTTAATAAACTAACCGAGCCAGCCGTCCCTGTCAAGGCTACGGTACTGTATGGCTTCGCTAATGTGATGTGATGCTACGTTATTACTGCCTTCCAAATCTGCTATGGTGCGCGATACTTTCAGTATACGGTCATACGCCCGGGCAGAAAGATTAAGGCGCTCCATTGCTGTCTTTAGCAGTTGCAGTGAAGCGTCGTCCAACTGGCAATATTCCCGTATCAGACGCGTACCCATTTGTGCGTTATAATGTACGTTTTCGTATTGTTCAAAACGCTGCGTTTGTATTTCGCGGGCAGCGGTAACGCGCTTGCGTATCTCAGCACTGCTTTCGGCTTTGCGGTTATCGCTTAGCTTTTCAAACGGCACGGGTGTAACCTCTATATGTATGTCAATACGGTCGAGTAGGGGACCTGATATTTTACTGAGATAACGTTGCATTTCATGCGGCGATGAACTTACCGGGGCATCTGGGTCGTTAAAATACCCGCCAGGGCTTGGGTTCATACTTGCAACCAGCATAAAGCTAGACGGATACGTAATAGTAAAACGTGCGCGGCTTATGGTTACCTCGCGGTCTTCTAAGGGTTGACGCATTACTTCCAGTACCTCACGCTTAAATTCAGGCAACTCATCCAGGAATAGTACACCATTGTGTGCCAGGCTATCTTCACATATACAACATGCGGAATGTTTATCTACATTTGAATCTCAGAAATATTCCTCACCTTAAATGTGTGCAACTGAAATTGCACACTCAAAAGATGAGGGATGTTTGTTTATATTTGCAACCATTATTTCAAAGATATGAATAATCTTATTTACGCTCGTGTTTCAACTATTGAATATCAGGATTACCAGCGACAAATCGATGATTTGAAGAAAGTAATAACTGATAATGGACACCAACTTGATAGCATTAAAATCTATTCTGAAAAAATATCAGGATATAAGAAGAATGAGGAAAGGCCAGCCCTTAACGAAATGCTTTCTTTTATCAAGACAAATCCAGAATCAACAGTTTGGGTAACTGAAATATCTCGCCTTGGCAGAAATCCCAGCCAAACAAGGAAAACAATTGATGAACTGAGCGACTTGAAGGTGCCTGTTTTTATCCAATCCTTAAACCGAGCCACGATTGACTCTCAAGGCAACAGAGACGGCATTGTAAACATTATTTTGCAGGTTTTGATGGAGTTTGCGCATGAAGAGGTAAAACAGCTTAAAACACGTATAAAATCAGGAAAATTGGCAGCAGCCAAGAAAGGTCAACATGCAACCAATGTATATCCGTATGGCTATATGAAAGGTGATGATAAAAAAATAATTATAAACCCTGATGAAGTTGAAACGGTTAAATTAATCTTTGACTTCTATTCACAAGGTCTTGGCATGAGAGCAATTGCTACAAGGCTTCAAAACATGGGCATACCTACAAAGTTCAATACTATCTATGATGCTGATAAGATAGTCAACAAACAAAAGGCCAGTGAGTATGCCTGGACAATTGCAACAATAAAAGGCATACTTGCCAATTCAATCTATAAGGGTGAAAGAAAATACAAGGATGAAATCATCCCTGCACCTGCAATAATTGAACCCGAACATTGGGAACGCGTTCAGGATATAATGCAAAATAAGACAAATAGAAACTATCTTACCTCTTACACCTATCTATTGAAAGACCTCATTACCTGTGGTAAATGTGGGAGAAATTATTACGCAAAATACAAGCCGACACCAAATGGTGATAAGGTGTATATGTGCAGCTCTAAGATAACACATACACCATGTGGGCAATCATCAATCAACCTTCCATTTGTTGAGACACTAATCTATAATGAGATTGCTCTCTCCCCTGACCTATTAAAATATCTAAGCAGTTCGGTGGAGTTGAAGAAAGGATTAGCAAATGAAATTAAGCACTTAAAATTAGAAGTCCCTCAAACCGAAAAAACAATAAAAGAACTGGAAAAAAAGAATAATAAATTACTTGATTTATTACTTGAAGATAAGATTACTAATAATGTTTATAATGAGAGACATGCGGATTTTAAAACTCAATTAGACTCAGCTCAAAAAAAGCTTGTACTGCTTAAAAAAGAACTTTCTCAAAAAGAAAGAGCATTAGTAAAATTTGATGAGGAAAAGATTAATCAGGATGTGATGGTAAATGCTAAAGATAACAGAGCAGAACTGCAATCACTATTTAAACAATTCATCGATAAAATTGTAATTAATGAGATTGGTGAGAAACTAATGTTGTTAACAGTTTACATTAAATTAGGAGATGTAACTATTTTACCTCCAATAAGATTGATTTACGATAGATTCAGAGTTAAATTCTATCCGAAATATCAAATTTTCCATGGCATAACTATAACAACGGAACCTAAATTTGACTTGGGAGAATTTAGAAAGAACGGTAAGTATATACTTCAAAATGCTGAGGAATTGGATAAAGTCTATAATGAAGAAATAACATCGAAGGGTTGGTTATCGATGGATAGGAAAAATTTCTTGGAAGTGTATTGATATTATTTCAGATGTGTCATTGAAATAATATCAATATTTTGCTGAACTAAAATCTCTCGCACTTCGTGATTTAAACTAAACGAACTTGTATTACCACTAACATAATATTCGCTTAAAACACCTTTTTTTACCAGTCTTTCAAGGTCTGCATTGTCATACGAAAAATTTATAGAGGTTGTATTTCTTACCAAAAATTCGTTTACATATAATCTCTGATTTTTGTTTAATTCATTAAAAATTTTAAACCACTTTTTCTTATTCTTACGTATAAGTTGTTTCTCACGGTATTCTTTGTAAAAGAAATTCGATATCCAAAATATAAATGAAACTATTAGAAATGTTAAAGCTGATAGATATATAAGCAAAATAATGCCCTGCCAATTTTTAAAATCTTGGGTTTCTACGATAGCTTTGGGTCTAAAAATAAAGATGATAGTACCTAAAATTGATATAACTGAATAGAACTTAACAGGTGTTTTATCTATTTGAAACAGCTTAATAAAAAAATTCTCACTATCCATTTACTCCTTATTTAAATAACTCTCCTATTTCAACATCTAATGCCTGGGCAATGCGATAAAGTTTATCAATACCCATGATTTGCTTTCCAGCCATATAACGTCTCAAGGCTTCAATATCAAGGTCTGCATCGTGCGCAACTACACGCACCTTCAGGCCTTTTTCTTTTATGATAGCCTTTACTTTGGCCCCGACTTGAATAACAATCTCTGGTATTTCCTTCTTTCTTTCCATTATTACCAAAGGTAAATTCATCACTCCACATAAACAGGAACGTATTTTTCCAGTTATATATGACTGTTTTTGTTTGTTTTATGTATATTTGCCATATAATTAACTTATAACCAAAATAATATGAAAAGAATCTTGGCACTTCTCGCAATTGCCCTAACACTATCGCTAACCTCTTGCAGTAGCGATGATAATGAAACGCTATCTGAACAACCGAACCCAGTCACAGCACAAAACAGGCTAAGGGTTACATGGACTGATAACCTTGTAAGAACCTATAAGATTGATTGGTCTAATGATGCCACCAGCGGCACAAAAAATGCCAGTGCAGGTCAAACTAACATATCCGACAGCAACGGTTACACAAACTTTATTGATTATGCGACAGGTGATTACATTACCCGTGTTCAGATACAAACAAACTTAATATCAAAGGATTTAAAGGTATCGCTGAACGGCAAGGAAATAAAGCAAACGCTTGCCGAAACAAAACGTTATGAAATAACCTTTATTCAGAACAACGGCGTTTGGCAGCCCAATGCGATAACACTATCAAACTAACAACAATGAAAAAGATATTATTAACACTATTCGCCATAATCAGCCTAGCCTCATGTTCATCAGATGACGCTACAGCAATAAATGAACCATCCCCTATAGCAACAGAACAAACCAAAAGCTACAGATTTTTCCCGATGGCTTATGACGCATCACTGTATCATATGCCTATAACTCTAACCACAAATGATATGTACTTTGCTATCAAGCGTGGTAATGATGAATGGGTTGAACAACCTGTATCATATAGTGACATTACAGTGCAGCAAAATGATAGTGTTTGGTTTAAGGTGATACCTGCGGATGGGTATTATCCAAATGAAAAAAATTATCTGGATTTCCAAATTTGGAATAAGGATACCTTAGCACAAAATGCGGGCAATACAAAAGTGAGATTTGAAACGTATAATGCACCGATTAATAAGAAATTGAAGCTGGAATTTCCTGAATACTATTAAGAATAAAAAGATTTAATCATCAGGTTCAGAAAAATCTGAGCTTTTTTTTTATTTTGCAAATCTAATTTAAACCTTATCAATCATAATGACTATAATAGATAATGACTATCACATTGGCGAATCAGAAGCATTTACTTACAATCTTAACTTATGTAAAGTTTATGGAGAAGGTACAGTGAGAGATATAATTTCAAACAATGTAAATACAAAGTGGCCTGAACCTAGAAAAAGTGGAGTGTATTATCAACACGAAGTTCTGAATTCTATTGCCGAAAATTTTGTAAAAAAGAAAATTACCGCTAAAAAAGCATCAGAATTGACAGAAGCACATTTACGAACACTCCTGAACAAATCTGATGAAGTTGATTGGGAAAGCTTAACTGCTACAATCAATAAGAATAACCTAGCCAAGGTCATTAAACAACATGGTGCTAATATTCCAAATAAAGCATATTGGAAATTAGTAGCACATGCTTACACAATGAGCAATATGTGTTATGAAGACGCTGATAACATACTTCCCTTTTTTCAAAATGATAGACCAGATAGGCATTTTTTAATGGATGAAGATGAACAACAAGCATTAGCAGCTTTACCTGAAACATTCACAATTTACAGAGGATGTAGTAAGAAAGAAATTAAATCAGAGAAATTCAGGTTCAGTTGGACAACTGATAGGAAAGTAGCAGAGTATTTTGCTTTCACCTATATTAATCTCGCCAAAGGAGAAAAGATTGATAAGAAAAAAGAACTATTTGATATTGTTGAAAAAACCATAAATAAAAAAGATGTAATTGCTTACTTCCTAGGGAGAGAGGAAGCAGAAATAATTTATATCTCTTAGAAGGTACTAATAATTTTCAAAAGGGGATTGCTTAATGGCTTTCCCCTTTTTTATGCCCGATTTTCATGTTACAATGTATTTTTTTATGTCTTGCTAGATTGCAGCCCTAATATAAAAAATTATACCAATGGAAACAGAAATCATGCGCTATGAAAGCTTGATTTGCAACGCTTTTAAATGTCGTCCAGGCAACAGGCACGGAGCTAGAAAAGGTTTAATGAGAAATCTAATAAAGACGGAACAGGGGGTGAAAATTAAAGGCATTGGCTCCCACAAAAAGCAACTTGAGGATATTAAGAAATATCTAAGCAAAGCCTTAATTAAATTATCCAAAACAAAACCTTATTCAAAATCATCTGGTTTCTTTACTACGTTGGATATGTTATTATCACGCTGTAATTATAGTTCCGAACTGATGGTTATAGTTAATAATGCGATGGAAAGAGTTATAATCCTGAGAGATACCGTCGCCATTCTAGATTAACCATGGAGGCATTTTGTCTTGAATACAATTTAAACAGAAAATACCTATTGATAGGTATTTTTTTTTATGTTAAAAATCCGAATTTACCTATTCAATATATAAAAATATAATTATGAAAGAATACGTTTTAAAAACAGTCGTAATTTTTATGTTTTCAATATCCAGCAATGCTCAAAGTTGGGTAGCTCAAATAACAGGTGTTGATATAAATTTGAACAATCAAACTGTTTCTATTAAACCTCCTGACATTTCGGCAATACCAACAATGCTACAAAATTTGCCTAAAGATGTTGGCCAAGCATTATTAAATCCAGCCGCACCAATTTTAGCTTCGTCAATTAGATTTTCAAAAGGACAAGCTCAAAATAGAGGAACTCAACCAATTCCTTATAATATTAAACAACAGTTGTTAAATTTTTTTCCTAGAAATATTTTAGAGAGTACAACTTGGACAACTGCAAATGGAATTAGCATTGATGGAATGCTAAAAAATTGGCTTAATCAAGAAGGTGCCGTAACATTTGACAATGTTGTATGTTTTTCAAGCGCAGATTTAGCTAATAATGTAGAACTTTGGGCACACGAACTAACTCACGTTTTACAATACGACCAAATGGGAGTTGAAACTTTTGCTTTTATTTATTCAACGAATTGGAATAGTTTAGAAAGCCAAGCACGGGATAACGCTAGTAGAATTGTACAAAATATTAATTTAATAAATCAAGGAAATACACCTAGTTGGAGATATAATATTGCTCCAAATATTGGACAGAATCAATTAACCTGGAGTGAAGTTAATGATAAAGCAAAACTTACTATATCACCAACCGAGTGTATTTGGGTTAACAATCAAAATAATACTACTGGCAATATATGTCCTTGCTCAATTATGGTAACTGGAGTAATAATAAAAAGGCTTTCAGATGGATTTGTAACCACTATGCCTTGCAATGAACCAACCTGTTTATTTAGGGCTGGGCAATCTGGTCCACTACTTTCTCCTGTTGGTTTTATCATTACAGGAGTTACAGCTGCATACCAGTATTAATTCAAGTGAAATCTAAATTAAAAAAAATTATGGATGCCAGAACGGCAAACTTTAACGATAAGGTTGTTGAATATGAAGCTTGTGAAGTTTATTCAAGCAATGAAGATTTTGGTTTATAAGCTTGGTATTGTACAAAGTTAGAAGATGCTGAAAGGAAATTCTTATCTTTGGAAGATTAACCAATTATTTTATATTATGCCAATAATTACATTTATCGTTGAAGTAAAGGACTTGAAAACAAATGATATTTATGAAGTTCCTTTAGAGTATCATGTAGACTTAGACCCAGTATATCTTGTTCTTAAAGGAACTAGTATACTTTCAACAAGCATTGATATGGTAAGTAGCGAGCCTACTTTTACGGAAGGTATTAAGCACTTGAATACGACTCTTAGGGTTGATGATTATAAAATTGAAAAGATTGAAGAGATTGAAGATTCTTTTGCACAATTAATTGGACAAGTTTTTCAAGAAATAAGAAAATTTAATAAATAAGGGTAGCGTTAGCTACCCTTATTGTTTTTCTAATATATCCTGAACTTTCTTCACGGTTCTTGCATCCACCTCACAAGCTCCAGCCACCTCTTTCTGTTTCATTTCTGGGTAGTCTTGCAACATCTTAACGACCCTACTATATTTCTTTAATACCTCAGCATCATTCTCAGTAGTACCCTTTGGTCTGCCGCCATTAAGCACACCACCATTAGCATCCTTCTTAGCCTTAATACCATCCCTTATGCGTTGATTGATGGTCTCTCTTTCCATTGTCGAAATACCACTTAAAACCGTTGTAAGGAAGGAAAATAGTCGATTAACGCTACCATCCGAATTAAGGCTTTTTAAGCCATTTAAATCCTCCACATGGATATTGACACCATGCCTATGTAGATAATCGATTGTGGTAAGTATATCAAGCGTATTCCTGCCCAGGCGTGATAGTTCAGATACAAATAAATCACTTACCTGACCATCACTCACAGCCTTATAAAGCTTCTTACCTGCTGGCCTATCTGCAAATGGTATTGCACCAGATACACCCTTATCGGTAAAGATAAGTTCATCCTGCTGCTTCTTTATATCCTGTCTCAGGGTAGATTGTTGGCCTGTTGACACTCTTATGTATCTTGCTTTATTCATGGTCTTAAATCGCTTTAAAATGATTATTAATTAAGATAAACCACCTCACCAAAGCTTAGATTAAAACCCCGTTGTTAATAATTAATATTCGTAACCTTCTATAAATTCAATCCTGTTATCAATGCCCTTTAAAAGCTGGTCAAAATACAAACCTTTGATTTCATCCTTTATCTTGCCATCTTCAAACAGGTACACATCATAAAGGTCAGCAACTGATAAACTTATCAGCATCCAACCTGAATGCCTGTGAGCATTAACTTTGAGCAAAAGCCCTTTATCATCATAGTTAATTTTCCTCTCAACACCCCAACTCCAAAAGACATTGGGGGTTGGATAATGGAGTAATAGTAGTGTTTGCTCCACATCAAAATCTCGGCAGCAAAGGCTGTCCATGTTCTCAAAAATTTTTACTATTTTTGTCATAAGTGAAAATTGGTTAGGGGTTCGCTTCTAACCTTTGGAAGGGATGTTAGCGCATCCCTTTTTTTATTGGTGGTATCTCAATATTTCAATGTACTTGTTGTTCCTTATTTGAACAAGTCAAAGATAGGCATATTAAATTTAAATACAAAATAATACTTAACTATTTTTATGTATTTTTTAAATCATTTTCACCAGTAAATACGTTTGGTATTGGCATCAAAAACAAATGCACAATAACCTATAGTATTATCGTGCATTTTTCTGTTATAAGGAAAATCTATTTTGATGTAATCTGGCTGCTACCTTGATGTGAGGTGGGCATTCCTGGGCCTGTTTAATTCGGGTCAGGGTCGCGCGTATTTAAGAGGGGAAATATTTATGTGGATTTACTATATTTATTAAAATTTCTAACTGTAATTTTATGGCTCATATTAAATTGATTCCTAGCAAACATCAAAGCATTTCATTTAATCCTAAAGAACTAAACAATATAGAACTTTCAGAAGAAAGTAAAGAAATTGGTATCGACTATCTAAAATCGAAGGAGTTAATGAAAGATTATGATATCATGTTGATGTATGATGATATGATTACATTTGGATTTGATTATATCCATAATAAAACTAAGAAGTTATTTATTGAAATAAACCCTGTAACAATTTTTTATTCTAATGCCGTAATGTCATTTGGGTCTTTAGAACATTATAGAAATATACTTCTACAACAAGGACAAGATGTTAACAAAGTAGCAAGCCAAACTAACGAAAACACAAATTTAACTCACTCAGGACATTATTTTCAATTAGCTATCAATTGTATAATTAATCTTCAAGCGTCTTTAGAGAGCTTTGCAAATAGTATAATTCCAGAAAATTATCATTATTTAGACAGCAAGGGTAACCCCGTTAGACCGTCAATAATCTATAAACTAACGAAAGTACTTCCTCAGCTTAAAAAGGTAAATTTCGAGATTAGCAGTAATAAAAAACATCGCAAGAGCATTGAGAGTTTAGTAATTCTCAGAAATGATATTATTCATCTAAAACCAGTTCCTAAAACCAATACTGGGTATAAAGATGTTTATAGAAGAATACTTGATTTTGATTTTAAGAAGGCTTTAATTGCAGTCAGAACGTTTATAAATTTTTATGAATCAAATTTAATTCAAGAATGCGAATGTGGAATTGATTATTCTTATTATAGAATGCCCGAAGAGAAAAAGAAAATATAACAAATAAAACACCAGCTTTAATTGCCAGTGTTCTCTAATAGGGTTCTAATTTTCTTTATTGTATCTTTATATATTTGACCTACTCTATTATTGGTAACAGCATATATTTCTGCCATTTGTACGTGGGTTTTCTTTTCTCCATTTAGTTGGTGGTAGTATTCTATTATTTCTCTTTCCCTCGGCTTTAGTGACTTTAGGGCTGATTCAATCTTTTCCCACATTTCTGAGGTATTTTCATCATCATTATTATCAGGAAATTCAAAATATTCTGGCAACTGAATCTTTCTTGGTATATTATATTCTCCCCCCGCGCTTTGTTCATCTTGTAGGGATTGTTGCTTCTTGAACAATTCCTTTAGCTTTTTGGAGGGCATTCTGATGCTGCTGTTGTATTGCAATAGGGTCGTGATTATTCTTCTCTTTATCTGTACTGCTGCAAAATATGACAAGGTTGTTCCGATGTGCGGTTGATAGGCTTCAACCGCTTCCATTAATCCAATATTCCCCTCACATATAAGGTCATCGATAGTTAATGCTCCATCATCTGGTAAATACTTCTGGAACTTCTTTGCAAGGTGGACAACCAACCTTAGATTAGCATTTATTAGTTGCTCCCTTGCTTTATTATCCCCAGCTTTGGCCTCTATTACCAAGGCCAGCTGTTCTTCTTTTGATAAAGTGGGGATATTGCTTAATTCATTGTAATAAATGCTATTCATTATATTACATGGCCCCAAGTCTTGCCCGTGATGATTGAGCTTATTGTGCTTGCTGATACCTCGTACAAGCCAGCAATTTGCTTTTGGCTGATACCCATATTCACCAACTTTTTGATAGCTTTTACCAGCTTCTCGGATAGTTTTGCCATGCCGTGTTTACTACCCTTATGTGAACGATTTTCAGCCCTTGTAAGGTATCTTAGGTTAGTTAGGGAGTTGTCCTGCTTATTGCTGTTGATGTGGTCACATTCGTAACCTGATGGCTTCTCACCAACAAATGATTCTAATATTAGACGGTGCATATAATACTTCTTGCCGTCTATTACAATAAATAGGTAATCATCCTTTTTTTGCCCATTGGATAGTGGCGATAGAGTTCTTGTTTTTCCGTTCTTATAGGTGTGACGGATGTTTCCAAGGTTGCTTACTTCATAGGTTTCATTTGCTTTGATTGCTTTCCACTGTTCATTTTGCTTCTTCATTTTTAATTAATACTTTTTCTCTCTTGCCCTCGGCTTTAGTTTTTTGAGGGTTTATTATAATCCAGTAGTTTACGTAGCCACTCTGGTAGGCTTTTCTTTTCATTTTGTACCGCCTCAGCTCTCTTTTTTAGCTGGTAACAGTGCCATAAGAAGTCATTAAGTTGCTCATCAAATGGCTTTTCATCGTCATTCATATTGTTCCTTTATTATTAAATATCTAGCAGAAATGGAAACGACCATTTTTTGATAAAAAAATTGAAAATAATTTTGATAGAAATGGAAAACCCCAGCAAATGCTAGGGTTCTCAGAGAAAAAAATATTATTTATAATTATAGTGAAGCTCCTTCAACTATCCTTGTTGTGTTGCTTTGGGCATCTGTAATTTCAGAAACCCGAACAATAGGGGAGGGTAGTGCTGCATTACCCTTAACTACCTCTTGACCAATCTTTGAGGCAAGAATATCATAATCAATCTTAACCCCGTTCATACTACCCATATTAGAATAACCACCACCTATGAGGCCACCTTCGGCAAAGCCAGGCACGCCGATGGAACGAAAGAACCTTGGACCACCTGCACGTCTTTGTTGATCTTGGTTTAGAATTACTTCTCCTTGTCTAACATAGGCAAGCGTATCATCACCATTGGCAAGCGGTAAAATATTGCTTCCGTTATTAATTACACCAGCTCCAAGTATAGGAACTTGACCACCATCGGCAAATGATGCATTTATGCCAGATATTTTTTTAACTTGAGCCATACCGCTTGCAAGGATGGTACCAGCTGATACCAATTTTGCTGCTGAACCAAATGGTTCTGGCAACACTGAAGGTGCTGCTAGTGTTGCAGTAACACCTTGGAAAGTATTAATCGTAGCTTGGGCAATTGCCGCGGCCTTCCCCGCTGCGGTATCTTCACCCAAAAGTTTAGATAGATTCCCAAACATATCACCGTAAGCGGATAGCTTTGCGTTCAGGTAAGCATCATCAATTTTCTTCTTATTTATGTTGTGCTTTTGCTCAATCTTGGTGGTATCAGCACCTGTCTTTTCCGCAGCCTTTAACTCTGCTTGGTATCTTATATCTTCTTCCGATAGTTGACGTTCAAAATCGTTTGCAAACTTTTCAGCATCAATTAATCTTTGATTCTCAAGGTCAATGGCCTTTTGTTCCTTCTTGGCCTCATCCCTTAGCTTTTGAGCTTCCTCATTCTTTATCCTATTGTCCTCGTTAATGAGATTGATAGCATCGTTATATTCCTTTTCATTGATAATGCCAGCTTCTTTACGTGCTAGCTGGTAATCACGCTGAGCCAGTGCCAATTGGTTGTTTAGGTCGAAAGACTTTAAAAGCTTATCCTCCGAATAAAAAGCATCATCTTGTTTTTGTTGTTCAAGTGCTTTTTTCCTCAGTTCAATTTCATCGGCAGCCAATTCCACGGCAGCCTCGGCCTGTTTCTTTGCGTAGGTATTTTGAAGATTTAGTTTTTCTGTTTGGTATTGTGCTTCTGTTTTTTTGCCTTTGGATTTTTCATATTCTAACAGGGCCATTTTTTTGTCAGTAATCTGCTTTTGGAAGTCCAACTCATCCTGTAAACTCTTCTTCTTATAGCCCTGCTGTGCGATGAATAAATCAATTGCTTCCTTTTGCTTTTTAATTTCAGCATCGATTTGTTTAATCTTGGCATCGCTAGCAGCCTTGGCATCAGCAACGGCTTTCTTTTGTGCAGCAGCATTAGCGGCTGCTGCATTAGGGTCATTATCGGCAACAACATTTTTTTGAGTTGTAGTAGTTGACACCTTAGATTTTACCTCCACATTTTTAGACTTCATATTGTCTAATGATTTGTTTAGGGCATCAACATCAATCCTAAGGAACTTTAATACTGGTGTTATTCTTTCTAGGATTCCCTGTACCGCATCAATAATGGTATTTTTTATTCGCCCAAAGGCATTGCCAACGATAGTGGCAAGGTTGGTAAAACCATTTTTTAACGCATCAATAGCACCTGAAAAGTCACCCTGTACAATCTTTTTAAAGAAGTTGATAAATGTTGAAATTGTGTTACCAACGATTCTAAAGTTTGTTGCAATTACCTCAAAGGCAAGCTTAACGGATGTCTTCAGGTTCTCCCAAGCATTTACCAGCAATACCCCGACAAAGTCAATCAACGGCTGAAAATCTTTTTTAAGGTCAGCGACATACTCCATCATTTCGGCAAGGGCATCAACAGCCACTATCTTAATTGATGTCCATATATCACCGAAATTTTTTACCTCGAATAGTTCGGCTTGAACCTTATTCAAACGTTCGGTTGCATCAACCAACTCAAGCTGTTTATTGGCGGTTTCATCCAGCTGTTTATTGGCTGCTTGGTTAACAGCCTCAAGGATTTTCATTGCACCACCAGCATCCTCACCAGCCCCTCTAAACACATCAGCCGTCAACTGGGCCTGTTGTTGTTGAGTAAGTGACACCTCACTACTTTTTTTGGCTATAGCATCCAAAGCCTCTGCTGTTGTCGCTTCCCCCGTTCTTACTTTCTTTAGGATGTCATCTGTAAATGAAGCACCAAAGGCATTAACCAAAGCATCACGTGATGCTTTGGTTTGCTCTGTTAATGAAAGGTTTACCTCTTTAATGGCGTCTGGCAATTTATCCGAATAAACACCAAGGTCATAGCCCGTGTTAATTATTGCCATGAACTGTTCGGCTGAGTAACCCGCATTAGCAAACTGTACTGAATACTCCCCAATTGAATCAAGAAATTCCTCATTTTGCGCACCACCTGAAGCCAAGCCCTGAGCAATAATATTATTTGCCTCTGACATACTTATCCCGTACGCTTTTGCTAGGGCATTTGCCTTGGAAGCTATGTCTTTGAAGTCTTTATCGAAGGTCTCGGCTGTGGCTGTAATTTCGCTTCTAACGTTAGAAAGGTCAGCAGCGTTTACACCAAGCGCACGCAGTTCCTTGTTGGCCTCTTGTAACCCCTGATTGTAATCAAAAATGGCTTTACCAGCTGCAAAGGCTGCCGTTATACCAGCAATTACAGCACCTATTGGAGTAGCAATAAAAGTTAAAGCTGATTTGGTAGCACCACCAATTCCAGATGATAATTGGCTGAAGGAATTCTTTAGAAGGTTACCAGCCCCACCAGCTTCTTTAGCACGCTCATTGAAGCCACTTATACCACCGTTAAAAGGATTTATCTGGGCCAGGGCATCTTTGATGCTGTTGGTATAGTTACCCACATTCATCTTCTGCTTCTCAAGGGCAGAAGTATTGTCCTTTATAAAGTCGGTGTTTGCATCTATCTTTTTGTTGATAGCATCAATGGCAGCTCTACCCTCTGCCGTCTCAGCATTAACTTGGTTTCTTATTGTCCTAAGCTCTTTATTATTTTGAACGGCTTGGTCAATGGTTTTAACCTCTTTATTTAATGCTGTATTCGTTGCTTCAACAGCATTGGCAGCAGCCTTATCGGCATTCTCCAATTGCTGTACAAGCTGTAACTGTTTATTGTAAGATTGCTGTAGATTTTTAAGGGTTGCCGCCTGTTGGATAAACTCGGTACTGCTACCTTCTCCAGCTTTTTGCAGCTCTTTTTGTGCTGCCTGTAATTGTTCTATGCTCTTTTTGGTTTCACTTAGCTTGGTAAGTAATGCCTGAGTATCTATATTGAGACTTAATATCTCTACTTGTTGTGCCACTCATAGTCATATTATTTTGATGTTATGCCTCAAGGGGCGGTATTTTAATTAGCTCAACTTCAACCAGCTTTTCCTTTTGCCAGTTGCTTATCTTATTAATAAAGAAATAACTACCGTACTGTTCCAGATAGACCCTCTTAAATAGGTCAAGGTTGTATATATCCAAAACCGAAAGCTTCATCTTAACCTTTATAAGCTCCATGTTATCAAACAACTGTTTGAGGTAGAAGTAATGATTATTAAGGTAATATTGCCAGCCTAGATAGTCATAGGTGGCTACTCTCATTGGAGCTGTGATATTGGATGAAAAACCAGACGGGTCGGAAAAAATATATGATATAGGGTCGGAAGAATATTCTCGCAAATACAAAAATTGGAAGGGCAGTTCTTTTGTTGTGATGATGGAACTATCGTCCATTTCGTTCTCAGCCAAATCAAAAAAATAATAACCAAAAAAATAGTTATCAGTGAATAGCCTTCCCTTTATAGTTTGATTACCATCAGTCGAACTCTCACCCCAATATTTTGGTTTGGGAAGTGAACTATCAAAAACCGTTGTTTCAGCTTGTAATTGTTCGTTATCAATTGTGAAACTTCCTTTTAAATAATTTGCTTGGAATATATCAGGCCAGTGTTCATCGGCAACATCATCGGCAACTGTGAAGTTATTTTTCTGGGCATAGCCACCAATTGTATATTTTCTATTGCTTAGACTATCATATTTGTCGCTCCAATCAACTACCTCGCTATTTGATAAGAGGTCATCCATGCGTACGAAAACCACCTTCTTGTTGAATTCATCAACTCGGATTACCAATCCCCACCTTACCATTATTTCTCTTATGAAAACATCACTGTATATATCATCAAAAAGACATTGTTTAATGTCAAAGGGTAGGTAAGGTGTTACTGGAAAATGACTGACTCCTTTTTTTGCAGATATTAGAAGCCTTTTAAACACTTCATCATCAGAGATTGGGTAATCTAATTCATAACCAAGATATTCAAAGATTCTCTCAAATATGTACTTCACATAAAAATGAGGTGTTGTGTATACTATTGGTGTATTGATAAATGGTTGAAGTGACCATAGGTAACCACTTGAGGTAGTATATGCGTTATACTGGCTGGCTGGGAAAACAAAATTCTCAGTTGAGTTTACATAATTAATCAGCGTACTAGCCTGCCAAACTATTTCAGTTGATGGGTATACCTCCTGTAAACTGAGGGTCTTGATTGTCTCAAAAAATGTTTTTTCAGCACCGTAAATGTAGATTGATACATCCTTATTCGTATCTTCTTTAATAACACAATATCCTCCAATTACTATTGGTAAAGAATTCTCATATATATCAACCTTTACCTGTTGATAGGGTAATCTTGTAGTGCTTCCCTGTACCCCTAAATATTCAAAAATCTTTCTATTCTTTGCAGTAAGAGGTATTTTAAAACTATTGGTGTAACTGGTGTTGGCTTTACTAATATCACCAAGTTCATTAGTTTGGAATGTTAGGGCCACCTTCTCACCATCTGATAAATCAAGCTCTTGGTCATTTAAAAATATCTGCATTACTGGGTAATCGTTTGTACATCGGGCATTGTTATTGTTAAATTCAACTTTTGTTTACTTGTTTTTTTATCAACTGAAAAAGCAGTATCGGACAATCTAATACCTATCCAATCAAAACGGTCTTGCAACTGTTGAAAAGGTACTTGATGGGCATACATCCAAACTGATGGTGAAATGTATAAATCACTTAAATAAGCGGCATCAGTTGTATCATACTTTGTATTTATTTGGTATGTCCTATTAGCCGTCTTACCAATCAAATGTGTTGTATTAGTAAGGTTTTGCAGGTTGTCGTAATACCCTGCAAAATCATCAATTGTTCTCGGTGTTAGGTTATCCTTGTAAACACTATCAAATAGCCAATATGAATAACTCCCTTTACTGTTTAGCCACCTTAAGTATACGCCGCATTGGCTCTCTATTTTTGTGATATTAATATTAGCTTTGAATACATTATTCACATACATCTCAACCTTATTAAGGGTACTGGCATTTAGCAAAATATCGGTATCGGTACTGTTATTGGCACCATCACTAACAAACACCCTCAAAGCATTGGTATCAAGGGCTGTATATTGGTCAGTTTCTTGATTGGTTGTGATATTCCTGAAATGAATACCGTTCCATGTGTTATGTCCGTTTACGGTGAAATCAAAGGGATAACCCTCGAAATGCTTTACCGCATAATCAATATAATTTTCTGATGGTAACAACACCCTTATACCATTTGGTAGTTGGGTTAAACGGTGATAATTCGGTAACTGCTCAACGCTTCTCTGGAAATAATACGTTTTGGTGATGCTCTCACCCGTCAGGCTATTTTGAATTTCAATGTTTACATCAAAGGTTCTGCCAATATTTTCATCACTATATATGTACTGACCTGTTGAAAGGTCAGGGATAATAGCATCATCAAACCTATTGGTATTGATTTTTGCCTTGATGATTTCCTTCAGGTTAAATGTAAAAACACCGTTCAACGGAACTGTAGCAAAACTATCTTCTTCTATTGTTATGACTGCTTTTGTCGCACCAGTAATAACGTCACTTGAAAATTGAATTATGCTGTCATTATATGCTGGATTAACTGGTAATAAGTCTTTTAAAAATGTTATCATTGATGCTCATTAAAGCTCTTTGTTATTGTTGTAACTACCTCCTGAATAAAGGCATTTGCATTAAGTTGTGACACCCTGTCTAGGATTGATTGAATGCGTTCGGGTGTAATCACTTTGCTGTACACTTGTAGGTGTCTCTGTTTGTCTGTTCCTTTCTCAGCTATCTTTCTAGCAATGAGGAAAGCTATTGAGCTGGCTTTGGCTTTCTCTTCAACTTTAGCAAGACCTTTAGCAATAACCCAATCCAAAATGGGTTTCATTGGTGGTTGTCTACCATTTCGCCTACCGCCAAGATATGTATAGCCTTTAAGCACTGCTGTAAGGTCATTGTATTCAACCTGTAGACCTCTTTCAAACTCTCCCGAAGTCTTTTTGCCGCTAGCATTATATAGTTGAAGAATATCGTTTTTAATGTTTTCCATTTCCTCTTTGAGTATGTTGGCATTTTCTTCTTTAGTCAACATAAGTAGCGGAATAATTTATTAGGAGTCCGTCAAGGTTTTGGTCAAAAAGGTTAATGACTTCGGTTGTCTTAAAGCTGTTTACATCATACTGAGAACAAGCAAAAGCACCTATTAAAAGATTACGAGCATCTTCAAAAAGAGGCTTTATGTATTGTGAATATTTGTCGCTATACTCTTCATCGACATCTGATGACATTACAAGGAATAGCTTACCAGAATAGGTTAATGTTTCATTACCTAGGTCACTAAATTTACTGTCAGTTGTTACGGGGTCAACAAACAGATATATTTTTCCTGCCTCAACATCATCGTACAGGTTAAGGTAATCTTGCCTTGCATACTCAAAGCTCCAATCATTTTCCTCAGCTATATTTTTAAAAAAATCGTACATTAATTTTTATTTTTCCTCTGTCGGATTGCGTTCACATCCCTCATTATATCACCCCTAGTTTTTTCCATCCTAAGCTTGGTAAATACTACCATATAGGGTAACTCCTCTATTTCTGCCCACTTGGTTATATCACCTCCTGCTAGTGAGTCTATCGTGTTTATCACACCGAATTTTGCCATCCTTTCATTCGCCTGGGCTTCTATCATTACAATATCTTCATCCTCACTAACCAACTCATTTATTTCCATGTTTTTAATCTCAATGAGCTGGGCCAGTATACCATTATATATACTGTAAAATGGGATGATTGTAAAGTGGTAAACCGATTCTTTTGGTAACCTTGTGATGATGCTAACCGCTTCAGTAATAGCCTCCGTTGTACCTTCGTTAAGTAGATGCTTAAGTGTTACCACCTTACCATATTTCAGACTTCTTACATTTGGTATTTTAATCTTTCCGAAGGTTTCACTGATGGGGTCAATCACTTCTGTAACTGGTGATAATAGCTCAAGTATTGGTAGATATTCATCGATAATCTCATTTTTTAACGTTAGAAAATCAATAAGTTTATAGTCTGTTATCGTCTCCATTTTAAACTAAATGTTGTGCTTTTATTCCCGAACTTCATCAGGAAGATATATCTCAAGGCATCTATCCCGTGATTAAAAGCATCAATGGGAACATTCAACGGTGTTCCATTTTTATCCTTGGCCCACGTGTAATTCAAAAGTTCCTTAATAAGGTTGGTGCTTGTTGCCGTTACCCTTATTGGTTGCTCTTGTATTAAAGAAAGCCCATAATTTATTGAATCTTTTCCCTTCACAACTGGTGCAATAGGAAAACCATAATTCCTTAGCTCGGCAATACTTTTGGGTTCGGCACTATCAGCATAAATAATCGTATGCTTAGCATCTGTAGCTCTTATTTTCTCAGCAATTTGGCTATTCAATAACCCTTTCTGATAAAGCTTTTCATCAACAATCAGTTCACGGTTGTATCGGTATAGAGATATGAAGGTTGTAGGGTCATTACTATAACCCCAGTCAAGACCACTAGCAATAAGTTCCGCATCTACTGGTAATTCAACTATCTCAGCCCAATCGGTAATGATAGCCCCTTCCTGTTTGCCCATCAAACCTAAACCCATTACCCTCCAACGGTTGGCATAGTACTCATTCGTTTCACCTTTTATCTGCCAGCTTTCGATTTCATCAATAATCTTCTGTTCCAGATACTCGTTATCCTTATAGGTAACAATAAGATGCTCAGCCTTCTCATCCTCAATAAGCTCAGTAGTTGCCCAAAATGGCGCGGTCGGGTTGAAATCTAAAAATGTGAATAGCTTGGTACGTATACTTAATTCTCCATAAGCTTCAAATGATACGTTATTACACTCATTGATGAAAAGAATATCACGCCTACCACCTCTTAAACCATCTGGATTATCAGCACCAAAAAATTCAAACTCGCTGTTACCCAGTCGGTATTTTCTGTCTGTTAGATTGTGGTTGGCCTCATCATATAAATTCAGGGATTTCAGGATTTTAATAAAATCTTTGTATGCCCCACGTTTGAGTACTGGTACACTTTCAGCTACAATACTAATCGTTAGCTCTCGCTTTAAAGCATAATATATAAGGTAAAGAAGTATACTATAGGTCTTTCCTGCTGATGTACCTCCTTGTATTATCCTGATTGGCTTCGTAAGTTCTGCAATCTTGTTGAAGCAGCTGGTGGGTGTCAAAAATCATATTCATCTTCCTTCTTGTTATCATTCTTAGTTTGAAGCTTTATCGGCTCCACTTCCTTGAAATCTATATCAATTACATTATCACCGTTGATAATACTATCAATTAGCTGCATTTGATGGGGATTGGCAGCTTGTATATTAATAATTGGTTGGTTGCTGGTGTGTTGTACCTCAGTAATTTTTTTGAGGTTAAATTCATCAGAGAATTTCCTTTCCAATAACCAGCCAAAGCGATACCAGTTCTTGTCACCCCCAACCAATAAATCATCAATAATATTGAGCTTTTGCTCTATCAGCGCAGCCCTATATAGGTCTACAAATTCCTCAGCGGTTTCAATATCTTTTGGGTCGGTCTTACCTGCAATCCAATTCTTGAAAGTCCTATAGGTAATGTGGCTTTCTTTATCGGGTATTTCTTTGTTTACTAAAAAAACCAGTTCTTCATTATTGAGAAAAGCAATCTTTCTTTCATCAATCACTTTCTTTAAAGCATCAACCCAAATCTTCATCTTAAACGGCCTCCCTGCACCTGGTTTATTTTGTCTTTTTGGCTTTTCATTTTCCATTATAATTATTTCATGTCTAAGGAAATAATACGGTCAGATGTGAGTAAAGTAAAGGGTGTATATAAAATAAATGATGCCCGTGGCCGGGCATCATTTATTAATAGTGTATTTCGGTAATGTAAATCTCTTTGAACTTCCTGCTCTCCAACTTTTTTCTAACGTTGGAAAGTCTCTTGATAGCCTCCAAGTAACTTGAGTTATCCCTCTTTTGGAACAGGGTTTTTAATAGATTCATTTGGTTGAAACGATTACTTTAATTTCAGTAAGCAACTGAATTATTTGTTCTTCTTTATTAGCCTCCTTTTCATACTTCTCTTCCCATATAGTGGTTAACTTTACCACATCCTTTGACAGGGTATCTTTATCTTCCTGAGCCTTCTCAAGTCTTTTTGCTAACCACCAAATCACAATCCCCATTACCACGATAACAGGTGATTGCTGTAATAGCCATGTTGTTACTTCTGCCATTTTTTAGTTTATAAATTCCCAGTTATCTATGCCTCCTACATTGAAGGTATTTTCAGTTGCTACCACTAATAATAAAGCATCACTTAATACATCAGCAAGTTGTGAAGTAAAATCACCTGTTAGAAGTATTTCTTTATCTATCCCAATAAAAAGGCTTTGAACTTGTTCACTTGAATATGTTGTAGTCTTATTATCAATCAACTTTATTTTATAAAAATCATACCCTTCAATTTGGTAAGGATAGTTGTCTGGGAATGTATTTTCGGCATCCTCATTTATCAGGTAAGATGTGGTGTTTATCGTATACACTCCATTTTTGGTAATGGTAAAATTATTTAGCACCATTAGTATTTTACCTTGTTCTGTATCTCTACCAATCGTAATAATATGCTCATTGGTAGTGATAATTTTTTTAATCATTTCTATTGTTATAAAGCTGTAGTGGTAAGAGAACCACCATTATTGACTGTTATTCTATATCTTGTACCATCAGGAGATTTTAAAATTACTCCTTTAGTATTATCTGTAATTTCCATATCTGATAACTGAGTAGTTTTACCAGCAGTGTCTAAGATATATTTAGAAGTATAAGATGCACCACTAGCAGCTGTATTAGTACCAGCATCGATAAGGTGTTTGGTACCAGTTCCACCAGTTGTACTCTCATAAGCGGATAACCAGAGTGTTCTATATCCAGCCGTTCCACTTTGTGCTATGTTTGGTAATATAGATAGTGCTGTAAAGGTACCTGATGCAACTGTACTAGTTGGTGTTATACCTACTAATGCTCCTGCACCACCAGTGGCGTAGTTACCAATATTAACAGCTCCTGTAGACTGAGTGATACCATTTATTTGCATTGCAATAGTACCATTTCTAACAATATTTATGCTCCTTGCAGCTCCAGTTCCAGTGGCAGCATTACCAATATTTAATGAGTTATTTACCCATCTAATATATCCAGATTCGGTGTTGGTCGTTTGGTCAGCAGTATTATAAACTTGTATACCATTTGTTGCTGTAGATGATACATCTAGTTGCCCAGTAAACCTACCTGCACCTTCAATATTTAATTTATAACCAGTGTCTGTTGTTCCAGTACCTACGTTGAAATTACCTGTGGTATTAAACTTAGCCCAAGTTTGCGTATTAGCTAAATTTTGAAAGATTAGACCCGAACCTTGGTCAGTAATTGCAGGTGTTCTAGTTACAACTGTAGTGCTTGTTCTAGCATTATATAAGTTGTTATATCTTAATGAAGTAGTTCCTATATCTCGTGTATTTACATCAGCAATCAAATTTTGTGTTGTAAGTGTACCTGTCATAGTATCACCTGATTTGCTTACTTTTTCCGAGCCAATTGATGGCAAATCACTTAACATTGCAAACGTGTCACCACTGGCTTTGCCACCGTCAATTCTATATGTCTTATCGGCGGTAATAATTGTTGGCTGTAGGGTGAGTAGATAACCATTATTTTTATAATAAGAAGTACCATCAGGAGATATACCCGTAGCATTTGCTCCATTTGTAGTTACGATTCCTTGTGATGAGCTATTACCTTGAGTAGTCACCTGTTCAAGAGTAGGGGTAGAGGTACTTCCTGATGTAAAACCACTAATCCTACTATGTAAATAGCCCTTGTCAATTAATGAACGGTCAGTATATAGTGAGGAAAAATCATCACTGTAAGTGATACCAGAAAAAACTGATACGTCACCACTAACAATAATTTGAGGCTGCGTAGATGAATCAAGAATGATTGGCTGAGAACCACTTACAAGAGAAATAGCACCACCAGCACCTTGAATTTGTACTCCTTGTGAACTCCCATTTAACGTAATCCCACCAGAATTGCCAGCAATCGTGACACCATTTGAAGGGTTCATATTTATCTGACCACCGCCACCACCATTTATTGTTAATGGTTTTCCAGACGAATCTAGTGTTGTACCATCATCTGATAGTGTTAATGCACCATTCATCCCACCAAAATAGAATGATGTATCGCCCATTGACAATTGTCCAATACCACCTCTTACTATTGATAAATCAGTAGAGATGTTAGCAGTGCTGCCATAATCCAATACGCTCTGAAGGTCTTGGCTACCGCCCAATGATAATTCTATATTCCCCTCTGAATCGGCTCCGAAACCATTAACCGACGTAACAAATGTGCCATTGACGTTAGGATAAGCTAACGAATATGTATCACTACCAATAGTTCTATAAATGTAGCTATGAGTATGTATTGAATTGATAAAGTTAGCGTAACCTAATTGCAATCTTCCTCCATCCTCATCATTAGATAATTTCCATGTAATAGATGATGGGTCGTCAAAAAGGTGTCCATTTATTGAATTTAAACCTAATTGAACACTTTGATTTGCCCCAACGTAAGGTACTAAACCTGATGTATCTCCACCACCACCAAATTCTGACCATGTATCAGTGGTTAGGTCATAACTATAAAATTTATTTTCATCTTGTACCTTAGTGGTAAGGCCGTCATACTTATATGTTAGAGCGGTTAAGCCGCTGTAAGTATCAACGACAAAACGGTCATCAGATGGAGTGTTGTTGGAAATATTAAGCCCTGTGGCGGTACCAATACCACCATTATATATTTTCATTCAGTCTTTTACATTAACTTTCTTGTTATTATGTGATTGTGAAATTCTGAGCAGCATCTAAACTCAATGTTTGTCTTGTCCTATAAAAGGTTAAGCTCGCAGTTGAAGTACCATTTGCTAAGGTAAATGTGACCGTTTGCTTCCAGAAAAATGCTGTAGCATCACCCCAGCTGCCTATCACTGTAGAAAACCCGTTATTCGTAATACTTGCATTTGTATTCGTACTAACGAACCAAACATATTGCCCAGATGGGGCCAATGACCTTGATATAGTGTCATCACTTTGTACTACCTTTTGCAATGCTGTCGATACCGCCGTATAACCACTGGTATTGAGGACGGCATCGATTGATATGCCAGACCATTGCGGCAGATAGGTGGTGTAGGTGGTAGCAATGGCTTCAACCATAAACTCATCATTTCGGTTGAATGTGTTCTGTAGTGTATATGTTGTATTAGCTGTTCTGCTACCACCAGACAATGATTGCTGGCCTTGGTTAACGTAAGCTAGAATGTTACCAACTCCTTGACTGATGGATGATGTGAGGAATAGGTCATCACCGCTTTGAACATCAAATATTACATTTACATTTGTCGATAAACCACGTTCACCTGTAGCAGGTAATACTGCTAACGTTGCACTACTATTTTGATAAATAATAGCTAAAACACGTTCCAGTTGGCTTTCAGTTAAATGCTGATAATCGCCTTCATTTAGACCCTGAAGGTCATTATGATTTGTAGTTGGCTGTACCTCACTATTGGTCGTTATTACGAAATCACTTTGTTCAAAATCACCGTTATATACATTTGGAACACCAACAAACAAAGCAAAATACAGCACATCATTTGTTGTATATGAGAAGTAATATTGTTGTGTTGTACCTGTGAAGGACCATTCACTTTCATTTGCTACACTTACAAAATCGCCATCTTCAATTTCACCCAAATAATTGATATTACTGTTCTCATCATCTTCAACATCAGCAGCGGTAACGGTTTGTATACTGATTAGCTTGAAGGATGTTGAATAGACAGCATTGGGGTTATTTCCTTGGGCAGCACCATGATAGCCTTTACCCCTCAGTAAAAGGAAAATGTATTTTTTGGTACCGCCATTTTCGTTCCTTCTAAATTCAAAGAGAGTTGGAGTTGTAGTTTCACCAACTGGAATAGAGTAGGGGCGGGTGTTCAACCATTCAGCTACTTCGGCTGTTGTAATATCGCCAGTACCTTCAAGTAAACCGCTTGTGTAATATCTCGGTACGTTATCCTGGGCGCTCATTCCTGCTGGCATACCCTTTGCAAAAATGGTTGGTGATAATGCATCCATTAGGGCAATCTGGCTATCGTGAACAACACCGTCAACCTGTACCTCTGTGAAGTGAGATGGCTCAATTAATCTTAATCTAGTATCATAAGCATTATATACGGCAATCGCCTCATTACCAATAGGTATTGAAATGAAATTCTTTACGTATTTTCTGCCATTATGGAAAAAGGTTGTTGAATCGTTTGTATCAAATATTTGCATTATGCTATGCGCCTAAGCCTCATTTTTCTTTCACCTGTTGCTATTGTGCTTGTACAGGTGTTATAAGCTGGGAACTGGGTGTATTTTTCGGTCAAATACATCTTAATAAGTTCCCATTTTGAACCAGCCATTTGTGTTTGTTCTTTTGCCCTGTCTTTGAGCTTTGCATCAGTAGCTGGTTCACTGTCTTGTGATTCCTTAGTAGTGGATCCAAATGGTGTAATATTCATATTTATTTGGGGTAGATACCTTGCCATAAAAAGGTCAATTAACATGGCTTTTAGCCCTGTTTGGTAATAAGTGATTACAGGTGACTGACCAGCTATTGTAAAGGTTGAACCAGATAGCAAATCCTGATAGTCAGGATTATCCTGATTGGCCAAAACATCAAAATAAAAATTCACGCCTAAATATTCTCTAAGGTCATCATGTGCTTGGGTAATGACAGGATTAACTTTGTCAGCCAACTTAGCACTCGTTGCTTCATTCTTTTTACCAATATCTTTTAGGGTTTGTATATCCTCAATTGTAATTAAATTTTGGTACATTGTTTTCTAATGCTATAATCGGTGTTATTGTCCAGTCGTTGTCTGGATTAATTGGTTCCTCCCAACGGCTAAAAATGGTTTGGAATGCTTCAATAATGATAGCCCTTTCTTCTTCTTTTTGTTCCCAATGGGTCATTCTGGCCTGTTTTAATAGTTCTCCTGAGTTTCCAAACAGCGAAGTTGAATCGGCATCACCAATAAGGATTGGATGAACCCCAAAAGCTGACATGATTTTACTTTTTGAACTGGTTTCAGTATACTCTACTTTCTTATCATCAAAATCACTTTCGAGATTTTTAATAATAAATTGCTCTTCAAGGTCATCACTTACATTGTTGGCTTCTAATGTTAAAACACCGTTTGTATTTTCAACACCTAATAAATCTTGGATTGTTTTTTCAAAATCACGTCTTTCAAAATCATCATCGAAAGGTTTGGTGATAAAGATTTTTGTACCGAAATTCCCTCGTGATAGTGCTGCATCCTTGAAAACAGATGCTTTAAACTCGGCGTTCATATCACGCAATACGCTATTACCATCGCTTAAAGAATAGATGTCGTTTAAATCGGCTGTCACATGAAGTACCTGGCCCTTGTATTTATTCCACCCACCAACTGCTTCAACTTGGGCTTCAATGACGGCTGGGTTAGGGTTGAAAACATCGAATAATTCAAAGTCTTTTTTCTCTACTTTCTTGCCTTTGGCTTTATCCCAGTTATCATAACTTACTATTTTACCGCTATACCCCGTGCTATCTGACTTTCCAATCCTTGCATCTGAACAACTGATTAACTCAACACTGGTTACTTGGTAAAGAGCATTATAATTAACGTGAAAGAACAGATTGTTTTGCTCAGAAAACTCCCTGCTGGCCTGTCTAAATAGCTTATTTAATGATAGACCTCTCTTATTTACTATAGTATCTCTGCCAGCAAAGGCAAAACCTTTTCCATATATGTATTTTGCATTGGTATCAACACAATTTTTGGCGGTAACTGAGCTACCAATAAGACTTTTTATAAGCTGAGGATAAGCATTATCATCACCCCACTTATAAATACCCTCGGTCTTGTCATATTTAATTGAAAGCCTACTGTCTACATCGATAAGCTTTATTTTTATTCCCGACTTCTTGTTCATTATCCCTTGCTCATTCCAATCTTAATGTTATCTGGCAGTTGCTTAAATAGGCTTTTCCTATTTAAATTAACCCTTAAAAATGCTTCAATTTGTTCATCACTAGGGTTATTAAGCCCTATCTGGTCATAAGAAATGTTATCTCTTAATCTATATTGTGAAACAGCCTCTATAACAGCTTCAACCTCTATAATTTCAAAGTCGGTAGCCGCCGATAAGGCTGGTTTCTTTTTACATTTTGTACATCCCATATTCTAATGTTAGAAAAAAAGGTGATGGCTTTTTACAACCACCACCTTCTTTATCTCCTTTCTTTTATTCTATATTATTAGTCAACCATAAAATTGTCAAATTTCGCTTTAAGCGTAGTATAGTTACCTTCTTTCCACACTTGGTAAGGATAGGTTTCACCATATCCCTCAACTGAGCTAAGGGTGAATACAAATGAGCCATCATTTTCAAGTGTAGAATAGCTACCCTCACTCATTCTTAAACCATTTTCGATACCAAAAACATGGAAGGCTTCAGCATTTTGATAACCTTTCCACTTTGTCTCTACAATCACCACAAACTCACCACTACTTAGTTCTTTTATCCTTTCAGCATCTTCGCTACCCTGGCCAAATACTCTACAAGCAAAGCCATGAGCAAACGTATCAACACCAGAATCATTAGCTGTAAATGAGCTGGTAGAGCTACCAAGCTGCTTTATCCAACCGATTGAGTAACCTGTTGCACCTGATGCCAAAGAAATGTTTGTAACATTGGCTCCAGAGGTTGTAACCGCTGTAAGGTCTAAATCAGCACGGTTAATAATTACTGCCTTTGTCTCAAGACCTGCCTTCGCCTTCTCAGCTTGTGAACAGTTGTAAGCAATATTGGCGGTTAATTTTGAAATACATTCCATTATATATAATTGTATCTGTTTGTGTTATTAGTTAGCTTTATAAGTAACGATTTGAGAAGGGAATTTCACTTGAACACCAATCTTGAAAGCGATTTTTACTTTCACTTGTTCAGTCTCAAAAATATAACCTGCTTCTGCCTTATCATCCTCACCTAAAAGGTCATGACCAGTAACAAAGTTTGTGGTCTCGCCAGCATACACTCTACCAGTACCATTTAGACCTGGCAATGCATAAACCTTGACAGTTGTTCCTGGCAATGTGAAAGTCTCACCCCCATCAACAGAATAATGGAAAAGGTTAGCATTTTTCAATGCTTGAGTATAAGTTCTGTAAAGGTCTCTACCCACATATATACCAAGACTAGTTGAATCAAGAAGTTCGGTTGGAATAGCCTCATAAATCTTGTCCATCTGGGCAACGACGTTAGCACTTGTAAGTGTTGTACCTGTTACTCTAATAACTTCTGCTTCAGCATCAAGTTTCTTGATGAAACCATCATACTTATTTTTATTCACGTTAGTGGCACCAGTCAAGGAGGTATCACCCTGCCATACACCAGTTTCATTTTGATTTGCTACTTTATCAGTCAAAGCATCAATTACTTGACCCTCAAATGGGATTTCGTTATCTTCGCTTCCCGCTTTAACTTGAGATTGTAAATACTTGGTATTAAGTTCTCTTGGGTCGTAATCTTGACGTATAGCAATTGGAGATACAGTAATGTATCTTTGAGTGAACTTAGTATTTCCAATTGATTGTATTGTTTGCCCAGCTGCATTGCTTTGGAAGGTTGCATCAACATCCATGTAGTTTAATGCTTCACTGTGCTTGATTCCTGTTTGCTTTTCAAAAAGCTCGATAGTTTTACTACCAAAAATTGATTTCCTTAAAATTGGAAAACTTTGTTCATTTACATAGGTGCTTAAAGCACTTACATCATAAGCCATTATTGTTAAAGGTTAGACTTCTTGTTATTTTGCGTTAAGGATGGCCCAAGCCCTATTTAGGGTTTCTTCACTAGCCTTAACTGTAGGTTTATTTTCTTTCTTTGTAGAAGGTTGGTAATCACTGCCAACCGATTTTGCAAGTGCCTCGTACTTGGTTTGCAGTTCAGCAACTTTCTCGGCTGCCACCGCAACAACTTCAAGCATCTTGCTTTCAACCTCAGAATTTTCAGCTGGGGTATCACCAAGTAATTCAGCTATTTTCTTTTCAAGTTCTGCAACTCTTTGTTCTAATGCTGTAAGCTTGTCATCTTCTACTGGTTGGTCTTCCGATTGGGTATCATCCTCAGCAGCTTGTGAAGCTTCTTCATTAGCATGGGCTTCCTCTTCAACTTCAGCTGGTAAAATCTCGTTCACAACACCACCTGCTACAACTATTGTCGAACCATCAGGCATTATAAAGCTTCCATCAGCTGGTTTGCCATCAACCGTTGCTTTCACTCCAACTTCGGCAACATCTGTAGGCTCTAAGTCTGGAAAAACAACCTCAGTACCAGTAGCATCCTGAAGAACCAATTCGGCTTTGATACCGTTAAGCTTATTGAAGATTTGGGATAGTTTTTTTGTTAGTTTGTTCATCAAACTGTCATCTTCTTCTTTCTTGTTATTTATCATTGCCACTGCTTTCATCTGTGGCTGTGTTTCTGTAGCAAAGCCCATTTCTAGGGCCTGTGTTGCATCCAAATACGTTTCATTAGTAAGTAATGCTTGGATTGCGTTTTCATCGATTTGAAGAGCTTTAGAGTAAAAGCCGACAAGGTCATTCTCGACTTTTTTGAGATACTCCGCATGGGCTGCAAGTGTATCTGAGGTGCCTTTAACCTCTGCCCAAGGTAAGTGAATCATTAAGACATCAGAGCAACCTTGAGGAATGATTCTATTATCCCCAGCCATAAAGATTACTGAGGCTATTGAAAACGCTTTGGTAGTGTAGGTGGAAACTGGCTTATGGAGCCCTTTTAAATAATCATAAATGGCTTTTCCAGCATCAACATAACCACCAACCGAATCTATCTTTACAAGAAATTCAGTTGAGTTTTTTGCTGCTTTAACCTGTCTGATTACATCTAATAATGTTGTGTCATGACCAATTACGCCATTTATATATATTGTTCCAATCATATAAATAACTATACGGCCAAAAGGTCTGAAAGTAAATAGTTTATTTAAAAATGTTACTAATTGGTAGTTCTTGTATAATTTTTAACTGGCTCAATTATATAAATTCAATCTGCTGTTAATAACCTGTTCATTATATTTATAAAATGTTGTTTTTTTTACCTTATTTAATACTAATTTTATATAAAGATAGAGCCTCGCAATACTGCGAGGCCCTTTTCTAAAAAAATCCTAAATGGATTAAATGAAGCAATTCAAGTAGGAAGAGTCCAAATTTCACTACATGAGAGCATTTTTCAAAAAAAGCCTTCCACCAGGAGGGCTTTTCTTCTTTTTTATCCTTCTTCATATAAAAAAGAATTAAATAATTAAACCCTGATTAAAAAACTCTGATATAAAGATACGACATCGTTCGACAGGTATTAACGAACCTAAATATCTTATAAACAAATTAATTAACAAAGTGTATTTTGGGAATGATGTTTTGCACTGAGTTGTTAACAATAACGTTGTAATATAATTTAGCACTTATATATACGAAAATTTAAAGTAACTATACTCAAAATAGAAATGCCCCCAAATAAATGAGAGCATTTCAAATCAACCAACCAAATGAATTCTTGGTGAATTCACAGGCGTAAAAGTAATGTTTATTTTGATTATTGTTGTTACAGGATTTTACTGAGGTGCTTTATAGACGTTATTTAGCAATCCTGCCAAACGTATTCCTGCCATATTGATTCTTTTCCGAACTATCGGTATGTACTTCTTATAGTACGCTTCGTCTACCGTACTCCCTTCAGGTGTCTCTGCATACAACTTAGTACTTATTTTATAAGATTCCCAAAGCCACTCAACAGGTTCAGCACTTTGCCATTTTTTTATTTCTTCAAGTGTGGCTTTATCATAGTCAGATATTCTTTGAGATTCTGTCAAACTCTCATGTTCGATTAAATCATTATCCCAAAGTGAATGTAGGTTTGTCTTTTTACCGCCAAAATACAGTGTAATTGTTCCACCGCCTCTATCTGCTTTACGACTTACGTGCATAGGTTGATGAGCATCACCGACTAAGTGAATAAGATAACGTAAGGCTTTCAATTTGGCCACTGGTTCAGCATTGGGATTTTTTAAGGTTTTTTCAAAATTCACAATTGACTCATAGATATTGTTCTGGCTGCTTTTTACTTGTTGAACGAATTGCGAGTGAGTTAAACCTAAAGGCAAATTGATATAATGCCAGGGTGCTGTTTGAGGGCTTTTATGTTCATCTGCCCATGTGCTTGCGTCTGCCATAGTCTCACTATGCAATAAGTTTAAAATGGCAGTAGAAGCATTTGCATTGAGATGTTTTTGAGCAATAGCCCCAACTGTCCTGTGACCCTCATTTCCCCAAAAGACGAAAACCAATAAAGACGATAGTAGTACATTTTTCATAACTGTAAGGTGTTAAGCGTTTGACAATCAACATAAAATTACAACTATTTAATTCTTACAAAATACCTATTTGTAGGTATTTCCTATTACTGTACTATATGTTAATTTCATATTAACTTTAAACAAGTTAACCATGAAAACATTTTTACTATCAGTTGTTGCCAGCTTCTTATTGGCAGCATCAACTCCAACAGAATATGTGTACATCTGTAATGGCAAATACAGTAAAAAATATCATCTAGTCGAAGATTGCAAGGGATTGAATAACTGCTCAACTAAAATTGAAAAAGTTACCCTTGAAGAGGCTAAGCGAAAGGGTAGGACACTGTGCGGACATGAAGATTAAGATATACTATGAAACATTTAAAATTAATCAGTATTGTTACGCTGTTGTTAATTGTCGCTTTAATTATATACGAAATGTCAAGTTCTAGTGGCTATATTGGATTTTCATCAAGCGATAATATTAGTTTCTTTATGGGGCCTGAAACTAATACTAATTCCAAGTTTTTGAGCGTAAAGCTTTTATTTTCTTTAATATTTTGCTGGGCCGCTTTAAAAATAATTATGGCTCCTAAAGAAAAATATGATGATACAACTAGACAATGGGCATTTAGTATTCTTGCGTTAATTTCAGGTGTTTGGATTGGTACTGCTGTCTAAAACTGCTGATTTAAGTTGATTTAATTTTAGAAAATATGTTTGCTATCACGTCAACTGTCCAACCATTACCAAGAGCCTTTAATCTTTGGGTTTTGCTGATGCAGGATGTGTAGTTATCTGGTACCGTCTGTAGCCTTTCCGCTTCAATTGGATGAAGATGTCTCAGAAGGTCTTTAATTGCCGTATATGGCACTCCTTTAGCATGACTTGCCGTCAAACAACTTGCTTTGCCATCAAGAGGGTACTTATGATGCTCCCATCTGGCTTTTCCATTTCTCAAGCTATCCATATACGCAATGGCATCATCTGATAATCGGGCCTTCTCAAAGTCAAAAATCATTTGGTCTTTGCTCACAGTTGTTAAGCAACCTGTTTTGCCATCCTCCTTTACATAAGTCATTTGGGTATATGACAAATCCTTGTTCTTGTCTTCCCTTAAACCAGTTTCAGGATTGATTTTTCTTCCACAGATATGGACGCCTAAACCGTCTGACAACAGAATATCTCTCACAAGGATTCCTTTGTCTTCTGGTTGGGTAACATTTGGAATGTTTGTCCAGTATAGCCTTTTCCTATTTTGGGCCGACACCAAAGCACTATTGATTAGAATAGGCTCAACTCCTAAGTATTGGGTAATAACATCCTGATATTCCTTTTTCATCACTACATTCTCAAGCATGAAAAGGACATCTGGGTTCGTTTCTCTTACTTGGTTAAGGATTCTAACAAATTCAAAGAAAAGCTTTGACCTCTCATCCTCAAAGTTGAGTTGCTTTCCTGCAAAACTAAATCCTTGACATGGTGAACCACCTATGATAAGGTCTATTTTTGGTAGTTGGGTTACATCGAGTTTGGTAACATCACCAAGCTGGATTGTATTAGGATAATTGGTTTGGGTAACCTTTATAGCATGCTTATCAATTTCACATGCATAATAGCTAGAATATAATATTCTAGCTTTGTTTAGAGCTATTTGACCGCAGCTAATGCCATCAAATAAAGAAAGTACGTTGATAGTTAGGAGATAATTATTCTTCTTGTTATGCCTCTTTAAGAGGTCTCTGAATAATTATACTGGCAAGCCTGGGCAAAGTAAAGTCTGGTGGGTTTCTAACATTAGAATTTGGGGTGCGAAAATAACTATCTCTGGGAATGCCTTATTTTACTAGGGTTTTCAGAGATTTTATCTTATTTTAAGACACATAAGGCAAGCGAAGCTTTCTAAAATCAGAACCTGCGGTTGCCTTATGTGTCGTATTTTAATAATAATCCTTGGAATACCCTTATTTTACTGGTGTTTTGAAAGATAGTTATTTTCGCAGGTAAAAAAAAATTATAGAATTACCATAAATTAATGAGCAAAACACTTCTAAAAATGTTAAAAATTATGTATATTTGCCTATATCAGTAAAAATAATTTGAACTTTCACATATTTTCTGATATTTATTAGTATAAGATAGAAATATCCTCAGTTTCCTAGGGAATTACTGACGGCCATCAGCCCTAGGTTCTCTCACTGAGTAAACAAAAGAGAGTAAAATAATTATTCTAATATTAGAATAAAAGGGTAAAGAGAGAATGAGTGAGACCCAAAAAGATTGAAAAGAGGTATCTTCCAAAACCTTTAAAGGAAGTTCTACAAAACACTGAGTACAAAAGAAAAGATGATTTGTACTGTATTATTGACCTAATCTACAGAAAGCAGGTCTATTTCCGAAACAAACTCCAGATGGAGTATGGCTATTGCCAAATAAACAGGAAATCATTTGAAAACATTATCCCTTCCAAAGATAGAGTATTGGCTGGGCTGCAATTCCTTATTGATAATGACTTCATCAAAAGGAATGACTATTATGTATATGGTATAGGAGCGCAAGCAAAAGGATATAAAATATCCAAAGAATACCTAGGTAGCAAAACAGCCGTTGAGATAAGTGATGATAAGATTTGCAAGAAGATTCAGGAGCATCGTAACAAGACCAAAAAGGTAAGAGTAGCGATGCTTGAGTATGAAAAAAGCAAGTATTATAAAACCTTTAAAATAAACGGTCCAGAAGCCCTGCAAGCAGCTAAAGATAAGGCTATTGGTGATATAACCACCCTGCTCCTAAACATCAAATACAAGCTCACTAAAGAGCAAATAAATGACCTCATAGAGTGTACAGGAGAGTATGTGAAACATCGCAACATCATTCTAACGTTAGAAGGTGGTAAGGAATTACATAATATTCTTCATAGACTGATGGTACACCAACAGCATATATACTCAATTGCGGATGGCTTTTTATATTTTAAAAGAAATGAGACAAATGGCAGGTTGGACACAAATCTTACATCATTACCAAGTTATCTGAGAAAGTTTATCATTAGTGAGGAAACGCTCATCAATCTTGATATAAAAAACAGCCAGCCATATTTTCTCTATACCAAGTTGAGGAATGAGCCAGGCATTGACAAAGCAGAAGTTGAAAGATATGGGAAGCTGGTGGTAACGGGCCAGATATATGAATACTTTTCTGAAGTGTATGAAAAGGCCACTTGCAAGGTGAAAGATAGGCTTGCCATCAAGAAGATTCTGTTTAAAATATTTTACTCTAAGGTTAGCAGTTTCCCATATTACAAAGACGTATTTAGAAGCGTTTTCCCGAGCATAATGGAGTACATTGATGTAACTAACCAAGTTCAATATAATACGCTTGCTGTAGCTATGCAAACAATGGAAAGCCATGCCATACTTGATGTGGTTATGCCAGCTTGCAAAGTAGCAGGAATAACACCGCTTACTGTGCATGATAGCTTTATAGTAAGCGAGAAAGAAGCTCCGAGGGTGAAGGAGATATTTGAAGAAAAGTTCTTGGAACTATTTGAACTTGTTCCAAGCTTACATTATGAGAGCCTATATGAAATGGCCCCAGATGATAATGAAGATGATTTGGATGACCTCTTTTTCCTAACGGAAGATGATGATGATGAGGATGATAACATGATAATTGAAACAAAATACCTAAATGATAAAAGAAGCGCGTAAGAGAAAGAAAACCACCAAAGTCCATACATGGCAATTTCAAGGCCGAAAGATGACAATAGAAAGATATGACCATGCCCCGAAATCAATAACCTTTTTCGGGGGTGTTCACATTACAGTTGATAAGGAAAATTACAGCCTAAGGGCCGTTTCTAAACAACAAAAAAGGATGAGGCAGGAGTTGTATCAGTTCTTGGTAGATAATGGCTTAAATAGCATTAATTATCTGCTTAAAATTGACGCTCCTGAACAGCCAAGTGGTAAGAAGGTGTATTTGGAATTGATTATGAGTTTTGAACCAGCTGCTGGAGTTGAGATGAAGGATTTGGAAGGATTATTTGAGCAATTTGTTCAACAGGTTAAATCTTTCACAACTTAATTTTAATTAGTAAATTGTCAAAAAAAATTCTACTAACCAACTTTTAATATGTCATTTAAGCCAACACAAGAACAGGAACAAATTTTTGAGTTTTTTCAAAACGGCAAAGGTAATGGAATGATTGATGCTGTTGCTGGCTCTGGAAAAACAAGCACTATAATAAAAGGGCTTGATTATATACATAGCACTAATAGAATATTATTTTGTGCTTTCAATAAAAAAATCCAAGAAGAAATTCATCAAAAAACCAAGGAGAAAACTAATGTAATAGTTAGGACAACATACGCATTAGGTTTAAATATTTTAAAAGATTACATTCCTGCAATAAGTAATCGTAATCCCGACAGTTCAAAATATTATAATATTTTGAATGAAAATTTAAAAAAGGATAACCAAGGTGCTTATATAAATGATAATAATTTTATAGACTATTTTGAAGCCCTAAAACGTAAATACTATTCAGAAAAAAAACCTGATGAGATTGATGTATTTTACAAAACTTTTTTTTCAAATTATTATAGATTAATAGATTTACTAAGATATACCTTAAGCTTTAGTAAGGGAGAGGATTCATTTAAAAAGCTTGTTGAAAAGTATTCCATCGATATTGACCCTGAGGATTCAATAGTGTTATCTTTATATAAAAACTTGGTTGAATACGCTATTGAAGAAGGGAACAACAAAGCAAAAAATTTAGGTATCTATGACTTTGCTGATATGATTTTCTTACCATGTGAGTTTAAATTACGAGCAAAAAATCAATTTGATATTGTCTTTGTTGATGAATGCCAAGATTTGTCCAACGCTCAATTAAAAATCATTAGGAAACATTTAAAACAGGGAGGGAGATTTTTTGCTGTTGGAGACCCTTATCAATCTATCTATGGATTTGCAGGTGCATCCCCAGAATCATTTACTAACATTCAGACGGTATTTGAACCTGTGATGTTTAAGTTAACTAACTGCTTCAGATGTTCAAGCAAAATTGTAGAATTAGCTAAAGAAATTAGAGAAGATATAACTACTAGCAATACATTCGCTTCTGAAATTAAAAAGATAAAGTTCAATGAAATTACAAAATACATTCAGAAACAAGATTTTATCTTATCAAGACATAACAGTAATTTATTCGAGGTAGTTTTTGAACTTTTAAAAAAGGATATAAAATTTAAAATAATCGGGAAAAACGAGATATTAAAATCTTTGAAGAATATTATCCCAAATTGGGCATTTACAAACGAAAAATATTATGAAGATTTACCTATCCATTTAGACCAAATGTATAGAAACGCTGAAAGTAAGTTAAGTAGTAATCCCGCTAACTATGAAAAACTTGAAAATTTAAGCGATAGTATAAATATTATTGAAACATGTTTTTTTAATAATGATAATTTTAAAACATTAGAAGATTTATTTTCATATATCGAAGGCCTAATGGACAGCGATGACGTAGATTCCGTTATGCTATCGTCAATTCATAGGGCTAAGGGATTAGAAAGGAAAAATGTTTTTATAATTGGCTATGACCAACTACCTATTAAAAAGGAAAATATGTTAGATTGGCAATTATATCAGGAGAAATGTCTTAAATATGTTGCCATCACGCGAGCCGAAGTAACCCTTTATCAAACCGATAGTCCACCTGACAACAAGATTAAATCTGAACAATTAATATTAGAGGATGAATGTGATTTGGATGACACAATTGATAATTTGCCTATTTGATAAAGTTTATAAGGCTTGGGTTTATTTACCCAAACCTTATAATGAGTCCCTCAAAGAATTAAATCCAATTACTCAAGGTTCTTGAATATTTCGTCAAATCCTACGTCGGTTCTATCTGGATATACTTGTTGATTGTAACTATTCACATAAACATACGTCCCTTTTGCAAAATTTGAAAAATCTTTACAGACTTTAATATCATTATCATTTCCTTCAATTTTTAGGTCAAAATTGACTCTTAATAGATTAATCTGGTAATGCGTTAATGCTTCATCAGGATAATTAAAAAAATTATGTAATACACTTTGAATTAAGTTTACATATGATGCTGTATTAACTTCATTAATATTAAATTTCTTTTGAAAAATACCAAAAGGGCGTATAAGATTTGGAGCTGTTAGAATAAATGTCACTTCAATCTCTACGTAATTCGTTCCAAGTGGGACTATTCTCGCAACTGCTACTTGAATCGTGTCATAAGAAATCCTAAGAGTTACATCTGAGATAGTTGTTGTATGCATATAATTGTTTTTGATTATGAATAATTGTAAATTTTAAAGATTCAGCTTTAGCAAAAGAGGTGCGATAAACTTCATTATTAGAAATGGTTTTGCCATCCCTAACGTACTTCAGTTTCCATTTATCATCAGCTGGATAAATAATTGGTTTATCAAAATTTATAACATCCCACATTACATCAGGTTTATCATCCTCCCGAACCAAACCATCTTCTTTTTTCCATAACGCTATATAACTTTCTAACTTCTTTTTTCTAGCTAATGGTTTCAAGACCTCTACAAGTGGTCTATACATCCATATATAATTATTAATAACAGCAAATTTTTCAAACCCTAATCTCTTCCATGCAGTTCTTGAAGACCTTGGAGCGCAATATAAATACATCAATAGACATCCTTTTGATTTAAGTTTTTCAATCAATGCATTAAGTAGAATCTGCCCATATCCTTTTCTTCGATATTCATTTTGAACGCATGCAATTTCAATAAGGCATTCTCTACCATCCGTTGTAAGCGAATAATTTATAAAACCTATGGCTTTGTCATCGACAACTATATAAACAAAATTATTATTGGTTAAGCATGAAGCTATACCTGTAAAGTTATTATAGAAGTACACTCCCTTTTGCTGTTCATTGAATAGCCAGGCAGTAATTTGACTAATATGCTTTTGATTCGCTGTAAATTTAATCTCCATATTCAAACCACATTTTATTGATATTTAATTACTTAAAATATCCCACACATTTAATATGTTAAATTCTGATTTCCCCAGGCTGTGGAAAACTTCCACCTCCTACAAGGGAGACAGACGAAGCGCTGTGGTGTGGACTACGGAACGGCCTTTGGTTCATCAACCCTACATTTTTTATTTTGCCTGCCACACTGTGTATCTTGGTGGTTTCAAGAGCCTCACGTAGGGTCATGGGTGGCAATATACTGGGTAATCGTTTAGCTAGCATGGTTTTTCCTGCACCCGGAGGCCCTATCAATATAATGTTGTGTCCGCCAGCGGCGGCTATTTCCATACAGCGTTTTATAGATTCCTGGCCTTTTACGTCCGTAAAATCAAACTCCGGGAAGTCTAATGTTTTATAAAACTCCTCACGCGTATTTATTACAGTAGGTTCTATTGTGCCACGGCCTTCAAAGAAGTCAATAATTTCCGATACATTTTCCAGTCCGTACACGTCAATCCCCGTAACTATAGCAGCCTCTTTCACATTTTGCTTCGGCAGGAAAAAGCCTTTAAAACCTTCTTCTTTTGCCTTTATAGCAATGGGCAGGACACCTTTTATGGGTTGCAGCGAACCGTCAAGCGACAGCTCACCCATAATGATATACTTGTCCACTTCCTCAGATTTTATCTGTCCCGAAGCAGCCAGTATACCTACGGCAAGTGTCAGGTCGTACGCCGAGCCCTCTTTGCGCAGGTCGGCCGGGGCCATGTTTATGGTTATCTTTTTTCCGGGCAGGTTATAGCCGTTATTTTTCAATGCGGCAGCTATACGGTAACTACTCTCTTTTACGGCATTATCGGGCAGGCCTACAAGGTGGTAACCTACACCCTTATCTATATTTACTTCAACGGTTATGGTAGTGGCTTCTACCCCAAACACGGCACTGCCGTAGACTTTTATGAGCATATTTGGTTAGTAAAATTGGTGTGGTGAATGTACGCAAATATTTTTTCATACCATAACACAGTGGTAACGCTAATTTTGGCTTATTTTTAACCGGGCTTTACGGCTCGATAATCGTAAATCAACTAATTTAACCTTACATATTTAAAATAAACAATTATGGGATTATTTAATGCAATTATGGGCCATGCCAGCGAAGTAAGCATGGAAAAACTGAACGAGGAGTTCGGGCCGGTATTAGTCGGTGGCGAAACGATAGAAAAAGGATATAAACTGGTGAGGGATATGTTCGTTTTTACCAGCAAACGCCTTATACTGGTAGACAAACAAGGACTTACCGGTAGTAAAGTACAATACCTTACCATACCGTATGGCAGCATTATCAAATTCAGTAAGGAAAGTGCCGGCATGCTGGACCTTGATGCCGAACTGAAGATATGGATACGTGGTGAGGCACAGCCTATTTCTAAACACTTTGGCCGTGATAATAACATTAACGAAGTATACAAAGTACTTAGCGAATACATACTGAAATAGTATATAGAGCATAAAAAATAAGGAGGCCAATTGGTCTCCTTATTTTTTACTATTAAATCTGTCATTATTTAAACCCGATAATTTCTTCTTCGGCGGCAATAACATCTTCTACATATTTCTTGTAGGCGGCATAGTCCACCGTGCTAATGTTATCCCAAGGAGTATCTACATCGCGTACCACTTTCAGCTTGTTTGGCGCTACCTGCTCGTAGGTAAGGCTGTATTTGTGGTTCTTGTAGGTAAATGTATGGTTTTGCGGTATCTCGCTAAACTTCTTGCCTTCAGGAAGGTTCAGTATCACCTCACTCCTGTAGTGGTTTACATTTTCGTAAGAAGGATAGTTAATATCGTAATTGCGCTTCTCGGTATTGATGATGGCCTTGGTGTAAATCTTATCGATAAAAGGTATCTCAAAAATCTTAAGGCTACCTACCGACTGTAGCTTCTCTGAAACTGAGAACTTGGTCTGGTACTTAATTTCAGGAGAAAAACGCTCGTTGCTCAGCAGCTTGCTGTCTTCAAACACCACCACTTTGCTCAGCTTGTTGTTAAAGTCGTCTTCAAACTCCTTTTTCCTTACATCAGCAGTTGTGGCATCGCTAAACATTTCGTTGAAGTATGCTTTGTACGCACCGGTTACAGTGTGCGTGTTGTCAAACTTCTTGCTGTTTTCATCGATTGTTACTGTGCTTACCGACGAAATTGTGGTAGGCAGCGCATTGGTAAACGGTATATTGATAAGCGCTGATTTCTCATTCTCAGCCTTGTCAAACGATATTACCAACGCCTTGGCCTTGTACAGGCTGCTTGGCAGTGCTTTAAACGGCAGGTACTTATCGGTCATTTCCACAAAATGCTCCTTACCGTCTATGGTAACTTTTACAATACAGTGGTTAAAGCTGATAGCAGGCAACTTAAGCGATTCTATACCGCGGTCGTTAGTCTGCACCAATACAAGGTTTGCCTTAAGCCCGGCACGTTCTGCCATGGCTACAAACAGGGTAGAAACGTCTTTACAGTCTCCCAGTTTTGTGGTGATGGTCTTAGACGGTTTTTGCGGCACATAACCACTCTGCCTAAAGTCAAGTGAGCTGTACGTAATGTTCTCTTCTATGTACTTGTAAATCTTATAGGCAATTTCTTCCTGTTTAAGGCCGTCTGTACCTTTAGGGAAAATTTCGTTATAGGTTTTAATTGCAATGTTATCCATTTTGATGTTCTTCTTCACAAGATCGGCATACCAGTTAGAAATATCCGACCATGATTTGATAGAACTCACCGAAATTTTATTGGCAACATCACCGTACTGTGGCGAATAGTCTTCAGACAACGGAAGCGCCTGTGTATTTTTCTGTTCCCAGTAAATGTAGGTACGGTCTTTTATCTTTTTAGTCTTAGACGGGATGGCACCGTTAGTTATGTTATTGGCAAACGTAATGCCGTTCGGGTAAATAATACCAAACGTTGTCTGCTGTGAAGGGTACACACCGTTAAAGAAATAATCAAGTGTAAAATCTTTGTAAAAACGTCCGTAGCTGTTATCTGTAGTTTCGTAACATACGTGTACCACGTCGCCCACCTTAAGGTTGGTAAACACAACAGTACCATAATTTTGTTCACCCGGAACAAGGCTGCCGTCTGGTTTTACAATCTCAGCCTTAATAACGTTAAGGCCACTACCGTTTATTTCATATTCCTTAAGTTCCTCAACGCCGTTTTCGGCAATTACCTCGTAGATGTACGTAACCTTGCTCTTGCGGCCACCTTCAGGCAGTATGTTTACAATGTACTCATCAAGCAGTATGTTTACGCCATAGTTACATGGCATTTTAGAATTCCTGCGCTGTTTTATAAGGGGGTACACATCTTTAGTCGCCACTTCTTCAAGTTCATCAGGCACTTTGGTAATATCATACAGTGTTTTCCTCAGCTTGTTGTTACCCGAATGGTGCACCAGCGCCTCACGGAAATACTTTTCGGCTTCCTTAGTATTCTTTAAAGAGTTGTAGCTCCTGCCTTTTTCTTCCAGCAGGTTAAACGAATACGGGAAGTTCTTAAGGCCGGTATCGCTGTACTTAAGTGCTTCATCATAATTATTATCGTTGTTTGCCAGTGTTATAGCATCGTCATACACGTCATTAAAATAAGGGTAACGCTGTATACGCTCGTTCACAAGCTTTCTCACATCGTCCTTACGGTTCATGTCGTTGTAGTAATCTATCAGCCTGTTTATAGCTTCAGGATTTTCGCGGTCTTTTACAAGCTTTTCATAAATGGCAAGGGTCTTGTCCTTATCATTTTTAAGCGAAGTATACATACCGGCAAAAGTGGCAGTATACATTTCGTTGTTGTGTGTATTTGCTAAAAACTCCTCAAGCTTTTTAAACGAAAGGTCAACATCAGAATTCCTTAAGGCAATGATGTAATCAAACAACAGCGAATAGTTAGGCGAAAGCAGCTTACCCGCTTTTTCCTTATACTTTTCAAGTTCTGATATGTTTGATTCCTTAAGGAAGTTACTGTCGTTAAACTTAGAGATTACGCTGTAGTAATAATTTTCATCATCACGCATCATGTTTTTGGTAAGTTCTTCTACCTTATTATCATCATCGGTATGCGAATAATGTGTAATAAGCATGGTATTAACAAGCGAACTGCCCGGATATTTTTTTGAAAGTGCTTCTATAGCGTCAAATGCCTGCTCATCCTTATGGTTGTTGTTATAAGCATCAAACAGTAAAATTGCATACAACGGGTTGTTTGGCTGTTCTTTACATTTCTTAATCAGGTATGCCTCAAAATCAGGAAGTACTTCTTCAGCATTCAGGTCTGTAGCTGTGCTTTTGTTGTAAGGTTTATAGGTGTCAAAATATTCCAGCCCGGCTACCGGGTTACCATTAGCATCCCTTACCGAAGCAAAAAAGTAATCGCCCCTGCCGTCTACAGACGATTTAAACAACAGCCTGTTTATACCTTTTTTCAATGTGAATTTTAGCTTGTAAGCGTTAAGGTCGGTAGTTTCCATTTTATCGTTAACGTACACCTCCACATCGTTTACAAATACCTTTAACGGGCCACCTGCAGCAAAGTTCAGCACCACGGTTTTATCCTCAGGGCTGCTTATAAAGGTTTGCGCATAGATAATACCGTTGCCGTATTCATTTTCGTTGTAGTAAAAATGGTAACCTTCTTTTTGTGGTATTGCAGGATTATACCAGTTTACAAGACCGTTACTGTTAGCATTAAACGTCTTATCATTTTTTGCGTAGGTTTCCGGCTCATAGTCGGTTTCCAGGCCACTGCCGTTCATGTTTTCAAACACACCACAAAACTGCCATTTTTCTATAGGGGCAAGCTTTGCTATATTGCTGGCATAGCCATCAAAATTACGCCTCCTGCGGTCAAAAATCGCTTTATTGTACAGTACCAGGAGGTCGTTTTTATAGGCATCTACACCGGCTAAATAGTCTGCTTTTTCGTATGAAAAATCATCGTACCCTTCAGAGTTTACGTTGCCCAATCCAAAAGATTTATACCATATAGGGTATAGCAAATCCTTACTCTCCGGAAATTTAGAAAAGCTTTTCAGTACCCCGCTGTCAAACGATATCCTGCCCAGTTCTTCATCAATAATTGCGTCGAGGAGTACCAACTCTACACTGGTATCTTTCTTTTTCTTCAGGTCCTTATCAAAAAGCTTGCGGGCTTCTTCGCGCTTGTTTTTCAGCAGCAGGTCCCAAACTTTGTCCTGGCTGGTTTGGGCATGTACCATACCCGCTACCAGCAATAATGCTAAAAGTAATTTTCTCATAATTAATAAAAGGTTGTTAGTTCTTATTTTCCAGCAATGGCACAAAACGGAACTCCCCGAGTTCGTGCTTTTCAAAGCGGGTTTCGTCAATACGTATCAGTAGGTTCATCATCTGTACCTCATTTTCTCCGCCCACAGGTATTACCAGCCTTCCGCCAACTTTTAGCTGTGCCATAAGCGGTTTGGGTATCATGGGTGCACCTGCGGTAACAATAATACTGTCAAACGGGGCAAAGTTCGGCAGGCCCTTATAGCCATCGCCAAATGACAGATGCTTCGGGCGGATGCCCAACTTCGGCAATAATACCGAAGTGGTTTTAAACAGTTCGCTCTGGCGTTCTACACTGTGTACGGCAGCCCCCATGGCAAACAATACTGCAGTCTGGTAACCGCTGCCGGTACCTATTTCAAGTACCTTATCGCCCTTTTTCACCTGTAGCAGCTGGCTTTGGTACGCCACAGTATAAGGTTGCGAAATAGTTTGTCCCGCACCTATAGGAAACGCCTTGTCCTGGTATGCATAGTCTTCAAAACTGGAATTTAGGAACAGGTGGCGCGGCACTTTTTTTATAGCGTCGAGCACGTTCCTGTCAGTAATTCCTTTCTGTTCCAGTACGGTTACAAGTTGGTTACGTAATCCCTGATGTTTGGCGGTATCTTTCAATCTTAAAGGCTGTTAATTTTGGTAAAAATAGCAAACAATCTTAATAATTTCCAAAACAAATGTTAAACGCTAAAGTTGCACTTTTTATTGAATAATTCGTTATACTTAACCCGCTATTTTTTGGAAATTCGAATTAAATAATCTTACTTTTGTTTTAAAATATCATCCTTATGCTAAAAGTTGGCGTTTTGGGCGCAGGCCACCTTGGAAAGATACACCTGCGTTTGCTAAACCAGTCTGATAAATACGAACTTGTGGGTTTCTTCGACCCGAACAGCGAAAATGCTGACAAGGTTTCAAAAGAATTTGGCTATACAAAATTCGATACCATAACAGAACTTATCAATGCCGTAGACGTAGTGGATATAGTAACCCCTACATTATCGCATTTCGATTGTGCCAAAGAAGCCATTACGGCAGGGAAGCACATCTTTATAGAAAAACCTATAGCAAACACTATTGAGGAAGCCGACGAGATTATATCGCTGGCAAATCAATTTAACATAAAGGGGCAGGTGGGCCACGTAGAGCGCTTTAATCCCGCGTTCATAGCTACCCGCACCAAGATAGAAACCCCTATGTTTATAGAAACGCACCGCCTTGCCGAGTTTAACCCACGCGGAACCGATGTGCCTGTGGTGCTGGATCTTATGATACACGATATAGACGTGATACTAAGTGTGGTAAAATCACCCGTAAAAGCTATAAGCGCCAGCGGTGTATCGGTAATCAGTGAAACTCCTGATATTGCGAACGCACGTATAGAATTTGAAAACGGATGTGTGGCAAACCTTACTGCGAGCCGTATTTCATTAAAGAACATGCGTAAGAGCCGTTTCTTCCAGAGGGATGCTTATATATCTGTTGATTTCCTTGACAAAACCTGTGAGGTGGTAAAAATGAAAGATGCCCCTGAAACACCGGGCGATTTCGACATTATACTTCAAAATGCTGAGGGGCTTAAAAAACAGATTTATTTCGAAAACCCTGAAATTGAAGCAAACAACGCCATACTGGACGAACTGGAAACTTTTGCCGATGCCATAAACAACGGTACAGAACCGGTAGTAACACTTAAAGATGGTACCGAAGCACTTAGGGTAGCGTATAAAATTATTGAGTGCTTTAATAAGTAATTGACCGACATGCTGAAACAAGAATTAGAAACTTTGTTTAATGATATGCCTGCAATTGTAAAGGAAAAGCTGAAACCTGTAATGATAAATTTACTGGAACGTGCAGCAGACCTTGATGCAGAAGAAGGCAAAAGTACCGACTATTATGCTGAAGAGCATGAAGATATTATGAAAGAGGTACGAAAAGTAAAATACATCAATGACCAGTGGCAGATTATGAATGCCAAAAAAAGTAATTAACATGCTTACCTGGGAAGAATTTGAAAAAACCGAAATGCGTATAGGGACTATTATTGAAGTAAATGATTTTCCAAATGCACGCAAACCGGCTTACCAGCTTACTATAGATTTTGGCACAACGATAGGCATATTAAAATCGTCTGCGCAAATTACAAAACGCTATACTAAAGAAGTACTCATCGACAGGCAGATTATAGCGGTGGTAAACTTCCCTAAAAAGCAGATTGCTAATTTTATAAGCGAATGCCTGGTGTTGGGAGCCGTAGGGCAGGAAGGTGATGTGGTATTGCTTTCACCCGATTTTAAAGTAGAAAACGGATTACGTATCGGATAAATAAAAGAAACATATTTCTGTTTCCCGGATAGACACAAAACAAAACAGTCCCGCCATTGGCGGGACTGTTTGTATATAAAACTATTGTTTCAGATTAAAAAGCAAGCAGGGCTTTGTTGTATTCCCTAAGGTCTGAAAGGTTGTTCTTGTGGCTCAGGTCGCTGAAAAGCGACACAAGGTACTCAAGGCTTTCAAGGTTGTTTTCAGTAGTGTTAGCTTCGTCGGTCAGCAATTCTTCGCCTTCTATAGGCTCATCATCCGGAATTGGGATAAGGAAAGCGCCGTTGGCCTCTATGTGTTCGTAAGTAAGGCGCAGGGCTTTGGTAAGCACTGGGTTGTTTTCCTCAAGCGAATATTCGCGTAGCTTTTTCAGGTCAGTAACTAAGCGTTCTGCTTCAAAACCATTTTTAAAAAGGTCGACCTGGATCTTGTTAATCAGTTTCTGCGCACTCGGATGTTCCACGGTAAGTCGTTTTTTGTGTTTAATTTCAAAAGTGCAAATATAGTACTTTATATAACTTTTCCCATAGCGTGCGGCTTTTTTAATGCAACTTTAGGACTATTCTAAAAAGTCGATAAATGTAAGCCCGAAAATAACCCCGTCTCCACGGAAACCGCCTTCATAAGAGCGCACATAGTCAAACCGTAGCAGCCTGAACTTACCCCAGCCTACATTATCCAGCCCTATGGTAAATTCCATATACGGGTTATGTTCCGGTGTGGCAAGGTAGTGGGCACCGGCCACCAGATAATATTGAAGCTTATTGAATACCGGTATTGCATCGGTAAGGTAGCCTTTAAAATTATGCTCCATATGGGCTTCAAAATAGCGGTCATTTGTGCTGTGGTCGTAATAGGGCAGCAGGTTAAATACATTCAGGTAGCGTTCACTGCGGCCTACATGGGTTTGGTTGCCGTTAAAATGTTTCCAGTCCGGGAAAGCAACATTACCACTGTTTAAAAATACACCCGAACGGAATGCCGTGCCTAGTTCGCCTGCATTGCCTATGGTAATATCATACCTCAGGCGTGCCGAAAGGTGGTTAAACTCATAATCCTTTATGCTGCTGGCAAAGCCTTTTTCATATTTAAGCCACAGTTGCGGATAGTCAGGGTCTGATATGGTTTCGCGGCCATCGGGGCGTGTGCGGTAGGTTTGCCCGAAGTTAACCCTTGCCGTAACCGATGCTTTCAGCATTTCGTGTTTAAGGAATGCAGGTGTATCAAAATCCCAAGGCAACAATGGGTTGTTTGAAGTATAAGGATGATACTTGTCTTTCAGGGTACTAAAGTCCGTATTATTTCTTAATGCGTGGCGGCGTGTGTATTCAACGCTGCCGTATAAGTGCAACCCGTTCAGCACTTCTTCTTCGTAATTAATCCGCACAAAATTATTATCGTACAGTTTCATATAATTATCCCTGAAAAACAGTGTGCTGATACTGTTTACAATTTTATTAATCGGCTTTTCGGGGTTGTATTGTTCTATGCTGCTGCCCCCACTAAGGCGGATAATACGCTTACTGAAGTTATTAAACTTATGTTCTATATGCCCTGTGGCGCGGAAACGCTGTTCTGCAAAACCATAGTTTAAATCTGTGCCAATGGCTGTATAGGTATTATCAACATACGATTTTTTAAACTCAAAACCCGGCCCGAGCCAGTAGGCCTGCACGGTATTAAATGCCAACCGGCGTGCCAGCCCGGTAAAGGCAATTTCCCAATTTTCGGCTGTATTGTGGTAGGTGTATCCTAATGGTATAGACGTCCATTTAAACTTGTTACGCAGGGCATCCGTACTGTCTTTATAGGCCGTAGTATTGCGCTCGGCTTCCAATTTTTCTTTTGCAATGTAATCGTCGCGCTCGTCCGTATTCAATGGAATTGGGCGGTTACTGTTCCAATGGCTTTGGGGCTTTGTATTACTTTCGTTCTCAAAACGCTGTATCTCGGAACCAAAAGTATCTTCAGTGAAATCAGGTTTAAAATTATAGTTGCTGTATACATAACTCATAGTGCCGTAAGCACGTACCGACAGCACACTCAGGTCAAACAATACTACCTGGCCATTTTTGCTCCATAGTTTTTCCTGTGCGTTGTAGCCAAAGCTTTGCCTAATGGTAAAGGTGTTGAGCAAAGGTTGTTTTATAGTGCTGCCTTTCAGGGTAAGGTCGGTAGCGTAGATTTCACCTGTAGCGCCTACAATGTAAATAAAACCTTCGGCAGTAGGGGAGGTTTTGGTCTTGGGGCTGACCTTAATCTTATAAATAAGCTGGTTATTTTCAGCATAGAAAATACCCTCTGTACTGTAGCGGTAGTAGCCCTTGGCATTGCCTGCCAGTGGCGATATTACATTTACCTCAAAAGGCAGGTAATTTTGGTAAAAATCAAACCAGGCGGCATCGGCATTGTTATAACTGAAACCGTTGTCTTCCCCACTAACGCGGCTGGCTAAAACTTGTTCATGTATATTATCAGGTGCCTTGTACTTTATTTTACTGATGGTTTCGCTCAGGTAAATAATCCCGTTACCGCTGGTATCTACCGATGCTCCAAGGTCGCCTATCTGCTGCCAGAGTATTTTCTTCGGTACATTGTTTATCCGTAATGTTCCTTTAGAATAAAAATCTGCCTCAAATTGTGCCATTTTAGCTGCATTCACTTTACGCTGCTTTATGGCGTGGCTGATAATACTGTCGGCAATATGTTTTTTTTGTTCTTCAGGAAGGGCGGCAGCCTTATAGTTATCTGTATCAAGTACTACGTTAAAGCTATAGGGCAGGGTAGTGGCATTTACCACCGTTTCTTTCACTTTGTAGCCAATCATCCGGAATACCAGGCTGTACTTACCTTTTTTAGAAATGTCAAGGGTATACTGCCCGGCTTCGTTTGCCAAAGTAGTATTGTAGGTATCCTGCACGGTTACCGATACAAAAGGCAATGTGTTACCCGCTTTGTCGGTTATGGTGCCGGTTACCTGGGCATTTACCGCAAGGGTAATAAAAAACAGTAGTACAGCAAAGGTGTTTTTCATATTACATCAGGAACGATTGCAGGGCCAGTTCGTAGCTTTTTAGCCCGAAACCTATAATAACCCCTGCTGATACCGGCGACAGGTACGACTGGTGCCTGAAGCTCTCGCGTGAAAAGGTGTTGCTTATATGCACCTCTATAACCGGTGTGGTTACCGCTTTTACAGCATCGGCTATACCTACAGAAGTGTGTGTGTACGCACCTGCATTCAGTATAATGCCGTCATAGCTAAAGCCTACATCCTGTATTTTGGTAATCAGTTCGCCTTCTATGTTACTCTGGTAATACTGCAGTTCCGTACCGGGGTACTTCTGTTGCAGGGTAGCAAAATAATCTTCAAAGGTGGTGCTACCGTATACTTCGGGTTCGCGTTTCCCCAGCAGGTTTAGGTTAGGGCCGTTAATAATTATAATCTTCATCTTTTCGTGTTTGCTTTTTGGTATAGTAAAGATAATTAACCGAAGAATTTTCTGTAGTTACCGTACAGAAAAATTTAACAGTTATCTCCATAAAAAAACGGACAGGTACAATCCCGTCCGTTTAATAAATATTGTTCTGAGCTTTCTTAGAAGAAATTATAGCCTACTGAAAGTTGGAATACACCGTTTTTAACATCTCCTGCATATAATTCACTATCAGGATTAGTATCGTTGATGTTTGTAAGACCAATAGTATAACGTGCCTGTACAAAAAGGCCTGCAATAATTTTTGCTTCTACACCACCCGCAAGTCCAAGATCGGTGCTTTTCGCCTTAAAGTCTTCAGTGTCCTTAGTAAGGAATGAAAACTGAGGTCCTGCTACGATACTTACCTTTTCAGGAAGTATATAAAATTTAGCCAATACCGGTACATTTACATAATCCAGTTTTAAATCGGTATCCTCAACTTTTGCCCCTTGTGAAGAGTAAATAGCCTCACCTTGTATAGAGAAGCTTGGTACAAGGTTTAGTTCCAGTACCGCACCTGCATGCCAGCTTGTAACACCGTCAGTGTTTACATCGTCACCGTTAAAGTTTGCAAAGTTAGCCCCGGCTTTAATACCGAAATCTACTCCCTGTGCCTGTGCAGTGTAGGCGCCCAGCACCATCATAGCTGCAATAAATAGTTTTTTCATAATTAATAGTCTTGGTTAAATATTGTTTTTATTAGAACATTATACCTACTGAAGCCTGTACTACAGAGTTTTTAATCTCAGCTGTATCGGCTACCTTTTTAGTACCACTTACATAGCGTGCCTGCAGGAAGATATTGTCTGTAACATAAAACTCAATACCTGCCGCCAGTGCAAAATCAAACGTTTGGCTGTCATAAGATTTAAAGTTGTCACTCTCATTAATCAGCATACCAAACTGTGGGCCTGCCTGTATGTTAAAGCCTGAGGTAGGGTATACCTTGAGCATCAATGGTACATTAAAATACCCCAGCTTTATCTTCTCGTCATCGGCTTTTGCTCCCTGTACTGAATACAGTAACTCCGGCTGGAATGAAAAATACTTCCCAAAATGGTTTTCGTATACCGCTCCAACATGGTAGCTGGTAAGTACGTTAAACCCATCGGCATCATCGCCCCTGAAGTTTGCAAAGTTAAAACCTCCCTTAATCCCAAACTGGGCATGCGCAGCCAAAGTGCATACTACAGCGGCCATTGTAAAAATAATTTTCTTCATGTATGTGTATTGGTTTACCTCGCAAAAGTAGAGAAAAGGAGTGTTAAAAAGAGAAACTTTAAAACGGATTTAACCACTATTGTTAAATTTTACAGAAAATTAGTAACCTGAAGAATTGCCATAAAAAAGTCCCGCAGGTTGTAACGCACTGCGGGACAAGGGGGGAGATGTTGGGAATTATTTTTTAAAGCTCACCTGCCACAGTGTGTTGCCGCTGTCGTCGTTTATCAGTAGCGAACCATCATTCATTACGGTAACATCTACAGGGCGGCCATAGCATTTGGCTTTGTTTTCGTCTGCAATAAAACCGGTAAGGAAATCTTCCGGCGGACCCGATGGGCTTCCGTCCTTAAACGGAATAAAGATTACTTTGTAACCGCTGAGCGTACTGCGGTTCCAGCTGCCGTGCTGGCCCACAAAAACGCCGTTGCGGTATTTTTCAGGGAATGCAGTGCCGGTATAAAACGCCAGCCCCAACGATGCCGTATGCGCACCCACGGGCACATCGGGCACTATGGCCGAAGCTACTTTATCCCTAGCCTGTTCTTTCAGCCTTGGGTCTTCTATCTGCCCGTAATAGGAGTAGGGCCAGCCGTAAAAGCCGCCTTCGCGCACGCCGGTTACATAATCGGGTACCAGCCCGTCGCCCAGTTCATCGCGTTCGTTTACGGCAGTCCACAACTGTTTGGTAACCGGGTTCCAGTCCATACCCACAGGGTTTCGCAACCCCGAAGCAAAAACCTTTTCACCCGAACCGTCAAGGTTTACTACTAGTATGTTGGCACGGCGGACTTCATTCTCCATACCGTTTTCGCCTACATTACTACCTGAACCTACCGATATGTATATCTGTTTGCCATCGGCGCTGGCCAGCAGGTTGCGCGTCCAGTGGTTGTTGTACCCACCGGCAGGTAGTTCCACTATTTTTTTACCTGTACCTTTTAGTTCGGTATCGCCTGCTTTATAGGCAAATTGGTACAAGCCATCGGTATTGGCTATATAAAAGCTGTTGCCCAGTACCAGCATACCGTAAGGCTGCTCAAGGTCTTGCGCAAAAACATAACGGGCTTCATAAGTACCGTTTTTATGCGCATCGCGGAACATGGTAATGCGGTCGGCACTCATAGCGGTACCACTTTCGGCTACAAAAATATCGCCGTTAGGGGCAATATAAGTATTGCGTGGATTCTTAAGTTCACCTGCAAATTTGGTTACGGTAAAACCCTGCGGCGCGGCAGGAGTTTCATCTTCAGGCCAGTCAATTATGGTGTTGCGTTTAGTAACACTCTCAGTACTATAGGGGGCAGGCAGCGTAAGCGGGCCTATGGCGGTTTGTACCGTAGTACTGCCTTCGGCCTGTGCGTCCTGTTTTTCTTCGCGGGTTATTTTCTTTTCCTGGCAGGCGGTAAGCAGGCACAGGGCAGTGAATAGTAGGGGAAGCGAAAGGTTTTTCATAAGCGGATATGGGCTCTTAAATTTTTTTCTTCAGTCATAAATTTACTGCCATAAGTGCATAACCTCTGTTAACTTATTGAAAATTAGACTTATTTTAACATTCATAAAATTATTACAAAATAGGGTAAGCAGTATAATCGGCTGTACTACAATTAGTATATTTGTAGCTTTAAAAACCAGCAAAAACAGTGATACAGCTTCACGATAAATATTTTGTGCCGTTTATACCGGCTGCCGAAATAGATACCCGGCTAAAAGCCCTTGCCACACAGGTGGAAAATGACCTTAAAGGTGAAGTCCCCGTGTTTGTGGGCGTGCTGAACGGGGCATTTATGGTGGTTTCAGATTTTGTAAAGCACTACAGCGCCAACTGCGAGGTAAGCTTTGTAAAGGTAGCCAGCTACGAGGGTACCGGCAGCACCGGCGAAGTAAAACAGCTTATCGGGCTGAACCAGAGCCTTGAAGGCCGTACTGTGGTAATCATAGAAGACATAGTAGATACCGGTAATACTGTAGAAGAGCTTGTAAAAATGTTTACCGATAAGGGTGTAAAACAGCTGAAAATAGCTACATTGTTCTTTAAGCCTGAAGCCTATACAAAAGACATTACACTGGATTATATCGGGTTTGAAATACCTAATAAATTTATAGTGGGCTATGGGCTGGACTATGACGGGCTGGGGCGTAACCTGCCTGAAGTATACCAATTGAAATAAAATACTCTAAACTTTATATAACACACGATGATTAATATTGTACTATTCGGAAAACCGGGTGCAGGTAAAGGTACCCAGGCAGAATTTCTAAAAGGGAAATACAACCTTACGCATATTTCTACAGGCGACGTTTTCCGGTTTAATATTAAAAACGAAACCGAACTGGGCAAACAGGCCAAAGCATTTATGGACAAAGGTGACCTGGTTCCGGATTCACTTACCATAAAAATGCTTGAAGACGAAGTAGCCAAGCACGAGGGTACTGCAGGCTTTTTGTTTGACGGCTTCCCACGTACCATACCACAGGCTGAAGCACTTGATGCATTCCTTATAAGCAAAGGCTGGCAGGTAGACGCTACTGTAGCACTTGAGGCTAATGATGAGATACTGGTACAACGCCTTTTAGAGCGCGGTAAAACCAGCGGCCGCCCGGACGACCAGGATGAAACCCTGATACGCAACCGCTACGAAGAATACAATAACAAAACTGCCCCACTGGCCGATTACTATAAGAAACAAGGAAAATTCTATGAAGTAGACGGTATAGGGAGTGTAGAAGAAGTTACCGAAAGGCTTGGCCTGGTAATTGACAGTCTTAACTAAATATTTCAGGATTGGAAATAGCCATAATATTATTCCTTATTATCCTTAACGGTGTGTTCTCCATGAGTGAGATTGCGCTTATTTCTGCGCGCAAGAACCGGTTGGAAACCGCTGCAAAAAAAGGCAATACGAGTGCACAGACCGCACTGGATCTTGCCAATGCACCTAACAAATTCCTGAGTACGGTACAGATAGGTATAACGCTTATAGGTATCCTTACGGGTATTTATTCGGGCGATAAAGTAACCGACGATGTACGTGTATTTATAGAAGGCATACCGGCACTGAAACCGTATGCCGATAACATTTCGGTAGGTATAGTAGTTGTTATCCTTACCTTCTTTTCACTGGTACTGGGTGAACTATTGCCTAAAAGGGTAGGGCTTACCTATCCTGAAAGTATAGCGAAGCTGGTGGCCGTGCCTATGAAATACATAAGCATTGTTACCGCACCGTTTATATGGCTGCTTACCGTAAGTACCGACGGGCTTATGAGGATATTCAACATACGCCCTACTGCCGACGGTAAAGTAACCGAAGAGGAAATCAAGGCCATAATAAAGGAAGGTACCGAAGGCGGCGAAGTGCAGGAAATAGAGCATGACATTATGGAGCGTGTTTTCCATATTGGCGACCGTAAAGTGAACTCGCTTATGACGCACCGTAAGTCGGTTAGTTACCTTACTGCTGATTTTGACAGGGAAAAGATACGTGAAGTAATGCTTGAAGAACTTCACAGTATGTATCCTGTAAGTGAAGGTAATAACCTTGACGAAGTTAAAGGGGTGGTACTGCTGAAGGATATTTTTGCCAACTTCGACCGTGAAGGTTTCAGGCTTAGCGATATCATTAAAGAACCAGTATATCTTATAGAACATACTTCGGCTTATAAGGCGTTGGAAATATTCAAAAAAACCAAGGTGCATTATGCCCTTGTTACTGACGAATACGGTGTTTTTCAGGGGGTGATAACCCTTAACGACATCCTTGAGGCACTGGTAGGTGATGCAGCCGACTTCTACGAAGATGAGTTTAAACTCGTTGCAGAAGGGGAAGGCACATGGCTGGTAGACGGGCATTATCCGCTGCACGATTTCCTTACGTATTTCGACTTGGATGAGCTTATCAATGAATATGAGGTAACCACAGTTAGCGGGCTTATAATGACTGAGTTAAGCTATATACCTAAAGAAGGTGAAAAGCTGCACTGGCACCTTTTTGAACTACAGGTGGTAGACATGGACGGTGTAAAAATAGATAAAGTACGTGTACGCTCGCTGAAAGAGTAAGCATATAGTATTTAATAAACAAAGTGGCGTAAACTTTTTAGCTCTAAAAAGTTTACGCCACTTTGTTTATTAAAATTATCGAAAAAATGTAAATTAGCATTACTACCAACGATATCCCTTAATCTAAAAAATGAAATGAACCGAAGACAAATAGAAGAGGGAGTTACTGAAGCTTTCAGTCAAAAAGTGTATAGCGAAGGTCTTACACTGAGAAACAAGAAGTTTATCAGGGATCACTATGCTGAATACGAATTCCGTATTGGAGAGCTGAAATATCGGTTTACGATTATCTTTATAAAGCCAAATTATATAAAGGCCTGTTTTTACCTGTCTGTCTACAGTGAACCTATAACTGAATTATACAATAAATTTTTATTAGATAATAAGCTCGATGAATTTCCTTTGGTAAAAATCAACCTGAACTCCCTAATGGTTCCGGAGAATAAAGCCGGAATTTATAATTCGCCCGATGAAGTTGATATTTATATCAATGAGCATCCTGTAGACAGCAAGGAAGCCCTTGAACGCATTGCTGATGAATTTTATAGCAAAGTGTTTCTGTTTGTTAAAAATGAAGTGGTACCAAGAACTGACTCTCTCAAAAAGATAGATTATCTTTTTAATACACTGCCTTATAAAAACAATAGTGCCGATAAGCCTGAATGGACAACTTTTGCGCCTTTTCTTCCCTCGCAGTTACTACGCGGATCTTTAATGGCAATTTTTACAGATAGGGCTGATAAGAACCAGCTCTTCGATAAATATCTTTCCTATGCCTCTAAATTTGCAACAGGGCAGAAAGAAGAAATTGATATTATGAGGCATGCTATTCAGGCAAGCCGTTAGAACTGTAATATTTGAGATAGCCTGTTTTTATTTTCAGGAAATAAGAGAGCCGCTAAATTAGCGGCTCTTACTTTTTATAACAGATATTATCAATTGTAACTATGCGGTTTGAAGCGCCTTTTTAAGCCCCTTAAAAAACACATCCACATCGGCCTTTGTTATTGAAAGGGGAGGGAGGATGCGCAACAGGTTCTTTTGCGATGCATTGCCTGTGAAGATATGCTCGTTGTATATCAGTTTCTTGCGAAGCTCTGTAACATCGTAGTCAAACTCAAGGCCAAGCATCAATCCACGGCCTTTTATATTTTTAACCTCAGGGATTTCAGCGGCTTTTTCTTTAAAGTAAGCACTGATTTCATTCACGTTGGCTATCAGGTTTTCTTTCTCGATGATATCCAGTACCGAAAGCGCAGCCGCACAAGCCAAGTGGTTACCGCCAAAGGTAGTACCCAGTATGCCGTACTTTGCTTCAAACTTAGGAGAAATCAGTATGCCGCCGATAGGGAAGCCATTACCCATACCTTTTGCAAGGCTTATGATATCCGGGGTAATGCCATGCCACTGGTGTGCAAAGAACTTACCCGAACGTCCGTAACCGCTTTGTATCTCATCAAGGATAAGCACAACATTATTGTCGTTACAGGCTTTTTCAATGGTTTTGAAGAACTCACTCGTAGCCTGGTCAAGGCCACCGACGCCTTGTATGCCTTCTATGATAACGCAACTTACATCGCCTTTAGTAATTTCTGCATTAAAAGCAGCTTCGTCGTTAAGCTCAAGGAATATTACTTCGTGACCTGCATTAACAGGTGCTATTATCGATGGGTTATCGGTAGCGGCAACCGCAGCAGAGGTACGCCCGTGGAATGCTTTTTTAAACGCTATGATCTTCTTTTTACCGTTGTGGAATGACGCAAGTTTCAGTGCGTTCTCATTGGCTTCAGCACCTGAATTACACAGGAAAAGTGTAAAATCAGCATAACCTGCAAGCTCCGGTAGTTTTTTACCAAGGGCTTCCTGTATAGGGTTTTCTATTGAGTTAGAATAAAATCCTATTTTGGCAACCTGCTCGCTTACTGCCTTTACATAATCAGGGTGCGAATGCCCGGCAGAAATTACGCCGTGGCCTCCGTAAAAATCCAGGTATTCCTGGCCTTTGTCGTCCCAAACTTTAGCCCCCAGCGCTTTTACCGGGGTAATGTTATATATGGGATATACGTTAAATAAACTCATGCTTTTAAGTTTATAGTTTGTTGTTTATAGTTCATTGTTGCTCATTCCAATCTCCCCCTTTGCTTCGCCAGTTCGCTTCGCTCGTGTGGGGGATAGGGGGCTTTTAAAACCCTGCCGCTTTCAGCTTCAGTCCGGTGGTTTCTTCCAGCCCGAACATCAGGTTCATGTTTTCAATCGCCTGTCCACTGGCGCCTTTCACAAGGTTATCTATTACCGATGTTATCAGCAACTGCTTGCCGTGTTGTTCCAGGCTGATAAAACAGTTGTTGGTTTGTAGGACCAACTTCATATTGATGCTGCTTGTAGTAACTTTTACAAACGGTTCGCCTGCATAATATTCGTTATACAGCTTCACAACCGATTCAAAATCAAGTGATACCTTAGTATACAGCGTAGCAAAAATACCACGTGCAAAATCGCCACGGTTAGGAATGAAAAGTACTTCATCATCAAAACCGTTTTGCAGTTGCTGAAGGCTTTGTACAATCTCGCCAAGGTGCTGGTGGTTAAACGCCTTATAGTGGCTCATGTTGCCCATCCTCCATGGGTGGTGTGACGTAGCCGATGGCATAACGCCTGCGCCCGTACTGCCCGTTGTAGCATTAACATGAACGGTATCAGCCAGCAAGTCATTTTTAGCCAGTGGTAGTAGTGCCAACTGTATCGCGGTAGCAAAACAGCCCGGATTGGCTATGTATTGAGCCAACTTTATTGCCTCACGGTTTAATTCCGGAAGTCCGTAAACAAAGGTTTTGCCATTAAACGCAGCGTCTTTTTCCAAACGGAAATCATTGCCTAAGTCGATAATTTTAGTTGAATCAGAAAAAGCATTGGCTTGCAGGAACGCAAGTGATTTACCATGCCCCAAGCACAGGAACACCATATCAACATCAGGGTTTACCGTATCGGTAAAATTAACGTCAAGCGTACCGTAAAGATCTTCGTGTACCGAAGCCACGGGGCTACCGGCATTGGTGGTACTGTACACAAAATCGATAGTGGCCTCAGGGTGATTGGCAAGTAAACGTAAAAGTTCGCCTGCTGTGTAACCGCTTCCGCCTATGATGCCTATCTTAATCATATTTTTCGTTGTTTACGTGCGCATAAATGTTTTGCGCATTGCCTACAATCTTAATGAAGCCTTTAGCATCATCAGCTGTCCAGGCATTGTTTACCTCACCGTATTGGCCAAAGCCACTGTTCATAAGGTCATGCTCTGACTCAATACCATCAAGTGAGAAGTGGTAAGGTTTAAGGCTTATGGTCACGGTTCCTGTTACAGTCTTCTGAGTATCCTCAAGGAACGTTTCTATGTTACGCATCACAGGGTCAAGGTATTGCCCCTCGTGGAACAGCATACCGTACCAGTTGCCCAGTTGCTCTTTCCAGTACTGCTGCCACTTGCCCAACGTATGTTTTTCAAGCAGGTGGTGCGCTTTAATGATGATAAGCGGAGCCGCAGCTTCAAAGCCTACACGGCCTTTAATACCGATAATGGTATCGCCCACGTGAATATCACGACCAATGGCAAATGCCGATGCAAGTGCTTCCAGCTTCTGTATATTTGTAGCAGGCTTGTCAAATTCGCCATTAAGGCCTACAAGCTCACCTTTTTCAAAGTGAAGGACAACTTTCTCCGCTTCTGTTTTTTGCAGTTGCGAAGGGTATGCCGAATCGGGTAGGGGCTGCCCTGAAGTAAGGGTTTCCTTACCGCCTACGCTGGTACCCCAGATACCTTTGTTGATAGAGTATTGGGCTTTTTCCCAGCTGTACTCCACACCGTTCTTTTGAAGGTATTCTACCTCTTCCTGGCGGGTAAGCTTCAGGTCGCGAATAGGGGTAATGATAGTCGTTTCCGGAGCTATGGTCTGGAACACCAGGTCAAAACGAATCTGGTCGTTACCGGCACCTGTACTACCATGCGAAATGGCCTCGGCACCAACTTTCTTGGCATAGCGTACTGTTTCCAGTGCCTGGAACACACGCTCTGCACTTACCGAAAGCGGGTAGGTATTGTTTTTAAGTACATTGCCATACACAAGGTATTTAATGGCTTTTTCGTAGTACTTGTCTATAATATCAAGGTTAAGGTGGTTAGCGCTGCCCAGTTCGTAAGCACGCTTTTCTATGGCCTGCAACTCTTCTTCGCCAAAGCCACCGGTATTAATAAGTATGGTATGCACTTCATACCCCAGTTCGTTCTTCAGGTACTTAAGGCAGTACGAGGTATCTAAGCCCCCGCTGTATGCCAAAACCACTTTTTTACTCATTTTCTTTGTCTTTTTTAAGAAAAAGTGCCTGTTTTATGCTTTTAAGGCGTGTCAGCACTTTTTGGTTAAAATCGTATTTGGAATCTTCTTGTTTGTTCTTTTTATCGGCAGGGTCATACAGCATCCCTGTACAAAGGCACATTTTGTACTCTTTGCGTTGCAGTATATCGTAGTTATTGCAGCCGCTGCACCCTTTCCAGAATGAAGGGTCATCGGTCAGTTCGCTGAAAGGTACGGGCTTGTAGCCCAACTCTGAGTTGATTTTCATCACGGCAAGACCAGTAGTGATACCGAATATCTTGGCGCCCGGGTATTTTTCCTGCGAGTAGTTAAAAACCTTTTCCTTAATCTTTTTGGCAAGGCCATGGTTACGGAAATCAGGGTGTACTATAAGGCCCGAATTGGCTACAAACTTGCCATGGCTCCAGCTTTCTATGTAGCAGAAACCGGCAAATTTGCCATCGCCTATGGCTATAACAGCGTCCTTATGCTTCATTTTTTCAATGATGTATTCAGGTGTACGCTTAGCAATACCGGTACCGCGCTGTATGGCAGACTCGTACATGGTATCTACGATTTCCTGCGCAAACTTGTAGTGCTCTTCTCCGGCTATTATAATAGATATATTCATTTCAGCTTAAGAAATAAAGTATATGAAAGTCAATAAAATAAATAGGATAGTTTCGTGGGATACGGGCAGGACGGACCCACCCAAAAATAAAGCAGACCGTTACGGCCTGAAGCGCCTCGGGCTCAGGAAAGAATTAAGGTTGCTGATATAAGCAAGTTCCCCAATTACAGACGATGTAAAAACAGTTGTTGTTTTCAATTCCTTATTAAAATAAAAATGAACACTAATTTGTAAGGGCGTTTCAGCTTTATTTACGGTTGCAAATGTAAACCATTTGAAAAAATATAAGGTTAATTTTTCTTCAAAATTTATACGTTTTGCAAATACCCCATAAAAAAGCCCCCTGCGCACTTTTCTGCAACATATTCCATACAAAAAGCGCTCCAAAAATGGAGTGAGTGTAAATTTTACTGATATTTATTTTGCAAAAAAGCGAAATGAACCGGAATTAAATTTGAAAAAATATTCCCGTACATATTGGTGTTGATAATGTAATGTTGGCATAACACGCTGATGTACAGTAAAAGTATATTTGCCGGATTAGAAAATTTTTATACACCGCAGGATTATGCTGATTACCAAAGAAAAATTCTCTGAAGCTGCCGGGCTTTGTAAAATACCCCTTCCGTGGCTGCCTTCTTACCTGATGAAAGTTTTGAAAATAAACGAATTAAATATGGTTGTAAAAGAAGCCGGAGACCTTGAAGGTGCTGATTTTTCAAGCCATGTATTGCATAAAATAGGTGTGAAAGTACACGTAGACGATGCCGGATTGCAGAACATCCCGGCCGATGGTGCATTTATAGCTATTGCAAACCATCCCTATGGCGGTATAGAGTCGTTGGCAATATTAACCACCATTGCCAAAATGCGCCCGGATACGCTGTATATGGGCAACTTCCTGCTGAAACAAATTCCAAATCTTGAAAAGAGCATCATTGCAGTAAACCCGTTTGAAAATATAAAAAACGCATCGAGTATCAGTGGTTTAAAATCTACATTCCAGATACTTAAAGACGGTACACCTGTAGCAATATTCCCCGCCGGTGAAGTTTCATCATACGACTTTAAAACAAAAAAGATTACCGACAGGGAGTGGCATCCTGCCGTTGGAAAAATAATCTGCAAAGCAGGTGTGCCTATCCTGCCGATATACTTTCATGGTAATAACGGGCTGTTTTTCAGCCTTCTGAAATCCATCCATCCTATGCTGCAAACGTCTAAACTAATCTCTGAGCTTTTTAATAAAAGGGGACATGTTTTAAAAATGACCATTGGAAAACCCATACTATTGACCGCTGAAGATACCAAAAACTTTAATCCTTCAGTATTACAGCAGCTCAGGGATGATTTGTATGCGCTTAAAAATCAGCAGTAAATCCTATCTCTTATAAAATAAAAACGCTCCTAAATGGAGCGTTTTTATTTTATGTTTTTCACGTTCTCAATGACGGACGTGAAGCAAGGCAATAATGAAAATTACTTCTTATAAACCGGTGGTAATAATTTACTGCTTACTTCACCAAAGCCTATCCTAACCGTATCATTTTGACAATACCCTCTCATAATGACAGTATCGCCGTCGTTTATAAACTTACGTTCGGTGCCGTCTTTTAGCGTAAGCGGGTTCTTGCCGCCCCAGGTAAGTTCCAGCATGGAGCCAAAGCTGTCCTCAGTAGGACCGCTTATTGTGCCGCTGCCCATAAGGTCGCCACTGTTTACGCGACAGCCGTTTACAGTGTGGTGCGCCAGCTGTTGTGCCATGCTCCAGTACATATACTTAAAGTTACTGTTGCTTATTACGGTTTCCTCAGCTTCTTCGGGCTGTATGGCTACCTGAAGATTAATGTCAAATGAATGCGCGCCTTCCTGTTGCAGGTATTCCAATGGTTTAGGGTCTTGTGCAGGGCCTTCGGTACGGAACGGCTCCAGCGCATCAAGCGTTACAATCCACGGAGAAACAGACGATGCAAAGTTTTTAGCAAGGAATGGCCCAAGCGGCACATATTCCCATTTCTGTATGTCGCGGGCACTCCAGTCGTTAAACAATACCAATCCAAAAATATGCTCCTCGGCTTCCTCTACAGGAACGCATTCGCCCATAATATTAGCATCGGTAGTAATAAACGCCATTTCCAACTCAAAATCTACCAGCTTACTCGGCCCGAAAACAGGCTGTGTTTCGCCGTTTGGCAATGTTTGTCCCATCGGCCTGTGCACCGGTATTCCCGACGGAACAATAGTAGACGAACGTCCGTGGTAGCCTACAGGCAGGTGCAGCCAGTTAGGCAGCAGTGCATTTTCAGGGTCGCGGAACATTTTACCTACATTGGTAGCGTGTTCCTTGCTGCTATAAAAGTCGGTATAATCACCAATCAGCACCGGTAATTGCATTTCAATATCCGAGATGTGGAATATTACCACTTCGCGGTGGGCTTCGTTATCTTTAAGCAGGGTATTGTTTTCATCAAAAATTTCGGCAATACGGTTACGCACCAAGCGCCATGTTTTTTTGCCGTCGCTTATAAAGTCGTTGAGCGTGTCCTGCATAAACATATCGTCGGTAAGTTCTATACCTTCAAAGTAATTAAGTTGTTGCAGGGCACCAAGGTCTATGGCAAAATCGCCTATGCGGGTACCTATGGTCACCACATCGTCTTTGGTGATGAATACACCAAAGGGAATGTTTTGTATGGGGAAATCACTGTCTTTCGGTACATTAAGCCAGGATTTTCTTGTCGGATCGTTTGCTGATAATGGCATATCGTTATATTGTGTTATTTGTATGTGTTAATGTTTTATCTTTTTACCAAATATACCTTTGTCTGATTTTAAACCAAACGTTTTTTGTACTTTTGACAACAAATTAACGAAAAATTATACAATGCAACGCGACGAACAAATTTTCGATTTAATCCTTGAAGAACAGGACAGGCAAATACATGGCTTAGAACTTATTGCTTCTGAGAACTTTGTAAGCGAACAGGTGATGGAAGCAGCCGGTTCTGTACTTACAAATAAATATGCCGAAGGCTATCCGGGCAAGCGCTACTACGGTGGCTGCGAGGTGGTAGACGTTATAGAGCAGATAGCCATAGACAGGGCTAAAGCCTTGTTTGGTGCTGAGTATGCTAACGTGCAGCCGCACAGCGGATCTCAGGCCAATGCCTCTGTGTTCCATGCATGCCTTAAGCCGGGTGATAAAATCCTTGGTTTCGACCTTTCTCACGGTGGGCACCTTACACACGGCAGCCCTGTAAACTTTTCAGGACGTTTGTACCAGACTGCTTTTTACGGTGTTGAAAAAGAAACAGGACGTCTTAACTACGATAAAATACAGGAAATAGCTACTGCCGAAAAACCGCAAATCATCATTGCCGGTGCTTCTGCATACAGCCGCGATATGGACTTTGCCCGTTTCAGGGAAATTGCTGACAGCGTAGGCGCTATCCTTCTTGCTGATATTTCTCACCCTGCCGGCCTTATCGCCAAAGGGCTTATGAACGACCCAATCCCTCATTGCCATATAGTAACTACTACTACACACAAAACCCTTCGCGGGCCACGTGGTGGTATGATCCTTATGGGCAAGGATTTTGAAAACCCATGGGGCCACAAAACCCCGAAAGGGGAGGTGCGTATGATGTCTGCATTGTTAGACCTTGCTGTATTCCCGGGTAACCAGGGCGGGCCGTTGGAGCACATTATTGCTGCCAAGGCTGTTGCTTTTGGTGAAGCCCTTTCTGATGAGTTTTTCCGTTATGCCATGCAGGTACAAAAGAATGCCAAAGTTATGGCAGATGCTTTTGTGAAGCTTGGTTATGACATCATCAGCGGCGGTACTGATAACCACATGATGCTTATCGACCTTCGTAATAAGAACATTACCGGTAAAGAGGCTGAAAACGCGCTTGTAAAGGCCGAAATCACCGTGAACAAAAACATGGTTCCGTTTGATGACAAGTCGCCATTCATTACTTCAGGTATCCGTGTAGGTACTGCTGCCATTACAACCCGTGGCCTTGTAGAAGCCGATATGGAAACTATAGTTGCCCTTATAGATAAGGTAATCACTAACCACACTAATGAAGAAGTGCTGGAAGAAGTAGCCGATTCTGTAAACGAAATGATGAGCGAAAGGCCTATCTTCGTATTCTAAATTTCAGTAAAATTAATAATGGGGTGTTGTCTCAAAAGTAGTGATTACTGGCGAGTGTTCCATTTCGACGATAGGAGAAATCTCTTTAATCAACATTTTTGAGATTTCTCCACTCCGCTACGCTGCGGTCGAAATGGAACTCTTGAGACAGCCCCTTTCTTACCTACCAACCACAATTATGCAAAAACTACAACAGCTTAAAAAAGCTATAGAGAGTTATTTTCCGCTTGATGAAGAGGCATGGCACCTTTTAGAGCCTATGCTGGAAATCAAAAAAATTAAAAAAGGCACCCAACTGGTTAAAGAAGGCGAAATCGAAGACAGTATCTATTTTTTGGTTTCGGGCATCAGCCGTAATTTTTTTATGCGGAATGAAAAAGAATATACTATTGAGTTCCATTTTGAAGACGAATTTGTAACAGGCTATTACTCTATTATTACCGGTGAGCCAAGTATTATTACAGTTGAAGTACTTACCGATACAGAGGTGATAATTTTCCCGTTTGACATTATCCGTTCCAATTACCTTACAATGGTAAAGGCGGCCAACTTTGGCAGGATTATCGCCGAAATGCAATATACAAAAAGGCTTAAAAAAGAGATGGACCTGTTAGCGCTTACTGCTGAGGAACGTTATTCTAAACTATTGCAACAAAGGCCGGAACTGGTTAAGAAAATTTCGGTAAAGCACCTGTCATCCTACTTGGGTATACAACCCGAAAGCCTGAGCCGTATACGTAAAAGTTATATGTAAAAAGCTAACATTTATCACTTTCAGGGAGGAAAATATTGCTGCATATTTGTGCCGACCCCCAATATCCCTTGAAAATGAAACCGTTCTTTTTACTTTTTACGGTATTTGCCGTATCTGTTTCAGCTTTTTATATTGCCACCGGCGATTTTAATGTAACCTTCAGTGGAAGGATTGCCCTTAGTATTATGCTTGTTTTTACAGCAATAGGCCACTTTAAATTTACCGATGGCATGGCGCTGATGATACCTGATTTTATCCCGCAGAAAAAACTTTTGGTTGTGCTTACCGGCGCCATAGAGATTGCATTTGCTATATTAATTATGGCAGATGCCACACGCTACTATGCCGCACTGGCACTACTCATGTTTTTAATAGTAATATTTCCGGCTAATATTAACGCTGCCTTTAAAACCGTAAACTACGAACAGGCCAACCATGAAGGTCCCGGCCCGTCGTATTTATTCTTCAGGATACCCATGCAGTTTGTACTGTTGTTTTGGGTGTATATCTTTTGCCTGTAGTTATTCCGCAGTGTCTTCCTTATCGGGCTTGATAGGATATTTACCGAATTGCGTAGACAGCTTCCATATTTTGTATGGCTTGTACGAAAAACGGTTGCTCAGCGCTATCATGGTTACGGTATCTTTTTTCAGGGTAACGTAGCTTGTAGTATTGCCATGCCACCAGCCGTTGTGGTAAAACAGCTTTTCGCCGCTTTCCCATTCATGCATTCGTATGCCAAGGCCATAATTACGCTCGCCTTTATGCTCGTAGCTGTATCCCTGGAAAACCTGCTTAAGTAATTTAGGGTTCAGGAATTTTTTAGAATAGGTAGCCATGTCAAATTTCAGCATGTCGCGCGGGGTAGAGTAGATATTTTTGTCCCCATATACATTATCCAGGAAATCATACCCATACAGTACACCGTTGCCTTTGTATGAAAATGATGCGCTGTCCTTGTCACGCTCATAATCGAACACATAGCTGTGCTTCATACCCAGTGGTTCAAAGATTACTTCGCGCATTACATCACGGTAATTTTTGTGGGTAATCTTTTCTATAACCAGTGCCAGGACTACATAGTTTGTATTACAGTAACCGAATTTTTTATCGGGTTTAAAGTAAAGGGCAAATTTATGCTCTGCCAGCAGGTTCAGTACATCCTGGTTGTTCATCATGTGGCGGTCCCATATTGCACGGTCGTCGGCAAAATAAGCGTAGTTAGGCAATCCGCTACGGTGGTTCAGCAGCATTTTTATGGTGATTTCCTCATACGGGAATTCCGGTAGTATGCTGTTTACTTTAGCATCAAGGTCGAGTTTACCCAAGTCAATAAGCTTCAGTACCACGGCCGCCGTTAGTACCTTACTTACCGAAGCCAGGTGCAGCGGGGTATCTTCGTTTATGGAACGCTTGTCACGGATGTTGGCATAGCCGCCGTATTTTTCAAACAATATTTGTCCGTTCTTGGCTATCAGTATACCGCCGCTAAGGTCGTTCTTTGGCCAAATCTTATTATAGTATTGCTGTGCCGCAAAATGCTTGTCGTTTTTATAGGCATTGCTCAGTTTCCTGAATTTAACAGACGGCGGGGTTATATGCAACACCGTATCGGGCTTGTTATCGTCTGTATTTTCTGCCAGTGGCTTGCTTTCCTGTTTGCAGGACATCAGTAAGCCGAGTAATATATAGGGTGTGTATCTTAAAATTTTCATGTTTCGTGCCAGGGGTCGAACCGCAAATATATAGAATCAATATATTTTTTTGCAATTTGTAAAGAAGCCTTTAACATTTAAAAAACACATTTTATTGTGTAAAATGCTATAACTTTTTGAATGGCAGTTGCTTTACTTTATGATATTTTTTTATTGCCACGGCAAAATAAAAAATGCCTAATTTTACGGGTAAATTTTAAAGACCAATGGATAAAATTAACTGGCAGACCGTAAGGGAATACGAAGATATAACCTATAAAAAATTTAACGGCGTAGCCCGTATAGCCTTTAACAGGCCCGATGTACGCAATGCTTTCCGCCCCAAAACCACTTCAGAACTTTATGATGCATTTTACGATGCGCAGGAAGACACTTCTATAGGTGTAATACTGCTGTCGGCAGAAGGCCCTTCAAGCAAGGACGGTATATATTCATTTTGCAGCGGCGGCGACCAGAAGGCACGCGGCCATCAGGGTTATGTAGGCGAAGACGGCTACCACAGGCTGAACATACTGGAAGTGCAGCGCCTTATCCGTTTTATGCCAAAGGTGGTTATTGCCGTAGTACCGGGTTGGGCAGTAGGCGGAGGCCACAGCCTGCACGTGGTGTGCGACCTTACCCTGGCCAGTAAAGAACACGCTATATTTAAACAGACCGATGCCGATGTTACCAGTTTCGACGGTGGCTATGGTTCGGCGTACCTTGCCAAAATGGTAGGGCAGAAGCGTGCCCGCGAAATTTTCTTCCTTGGCCGTAATTACAGCGCACAGGAGGCTTACGAAATGGGTATGGTGAATGCTGTTATCCCTCATGCCGAGCTTGAAGATACTGCTTACCAGTGGGCACAGGAAATACTGGATAAATCGCCTACATCTATAAAAATGCTGAAGTTTGCCTTTAACCTTACTGACGACGGTATGGTGGGCCAGCAGGTATTTGCCGGTGAGGCTACCCGCCTTACGTACATGACCGAAGAGGCCAAAGAAGGACGTGATGCATTCCTTGAAAAGAGGAAGCCTAACTTCCGTAATATTAAGTGGATACCATAATTAGTTATTGGTTGTCAGTTGCTGGTTGTTGGCCTTACTCAGGTGATTTCATGATTAAGCCTTCATCTGTATAGCTTCGAGTGAAGTTTCTATCAACTGACAACCAACAACTATCAACTAAACAATGAACTTGCAAAATTTTAGTAACGAAACCATAGATACCCTACAGCTTCCGCAATACCAGGATGCTGAGCTAACACCTGTGCACCCACAATACCTGAAGGTGGTGTGGGTTAATATTGCTGTGGCTTACGGTATCATAGCTATAGGGGCGGGGGTAGCCTTTTATTTTATAGAAGAGCTACAAGCGTACTGGCTTTATATTATGCTGGGGTATGCTTTGGTATTGGTTACCAACATCATTGTACAGGTAATCAACTTCCGTATTAAGGGCTTTGCTTTCCGTGAGCATGATGTAATTTACCGTAGCGGTGCCATAAGCACTACCACAACCATTATCCCGTATACAAGGGTACAGCACGTTGCTGAACATGAAGGTGTGGTATCGCGCATGCTCGGGCTTTCGTCTATAGAAATTTTTACAGCAGGCGGTGCAGGGAGCGATATCCGTATACCCGGGCTTGAAAAAGTACACGCGGCAGCCGTGAAGCAGCTTTTGGTAGGTAAAATAGAAAAAGATATGCAGAAAGCAGCACAGGATGACCTATATACTGCTGCTACCCATGATATAAACAATGAAAATACCCCTGCCGATGAAGTATGACTTTAGCAGGCCCCAGCGGCAATCGCTTATAGGTATACTCATTATGTCGGCCGATACGCTGCAAAGCAGTATCAGGGCGTTGTTCCCGTTGGTAGTGGTGTCGTTATTCCAGGGTAAGAACAAGTATTATTATGTTATTTTGGGCTTGATAATACTGGTCGGTGCGCTGGTGTCGGGTTATTTAAAGTACCGTAACTTCACCTTTTTCATAGACGAACCCAATAGGGAGCTGGTGGTACGAAAAGGTATTTTCAGTAAGACCCGTATAGCCATCCCGCTTAATAAGATACAGCAGGTAAATATTACGCAAAACCTGCTCCAAAAAATACTGAAAGTGCATGCCCTTCAGGTTGATACCGCAGGCAGCTCTAAAACGGAAGTCACGATTAAGGCCATGACAGAGCGTTATGCTTTGTTGCTTAAGGAAAGGTTGTTGCTCGATGCTCCTGTCGAAGACGACGATACCGGTACACAGGAAGTATTTGAGAAGAAGCACAAGCCATTCATCACTATAAGCTTTGCCAGCCTTTTAAAGACGGGTATTACCAGTAATTACATCCGTAGTTTTGGTATATTGCTGGCGTTTTTTATTTCTACCTGGCAGCATCTTGATGATTTCCTGAGGTTCAGCAATACTGACGACAGTTTCCTTGATGAATACTTTAATACCGCATTTTTAATCCGCTCTATAGCAGCGATTATAGTGGTAATACTGTTCATGACGCTTTTAGTGAACCTGGGGCGCACCATACTGCGTTTCTATGATTTTAAGGTGACCAAAGAGGACAATGCGCTGTTGCTTTCGCACGGGCTGATCAATACGCGAAACACCATCATCAGGCCAGAAAAGGTGCAGATAGTAACGGTGGGGCGCAACTTTTTCCAGAAGAAATTCAATATTAACGACCTGAAGATTAAGCAGGCATCCGACCTTGAAAAAAGCAGCGACCGCAGCAAGATGCAGATGGAAATACCCGGTGTGAACGATGCCGAGAAAGACGCGCTGCTACTGTTCCTGCTGGAAAAGATGCCGGAAAGAGGCTTTGAAGTAAGGCCGAATATACGTAAGGTGATATTTGAGGTATTTAAGTTCATACTGATTCCGGTAGCATTATTTTATGGGTATACCCAACTGATGCCTGAAGCAGGTGAAGCCTTAATTTTTGCACCATTTTATGTGCTGTTTGTTGGTATACTTATTTACTTTGCATTCACGAACAGCAGGCTGTTTATTTCGCCTGATTTCATCATCCGTAAACGTGGCGCCTGGGATGTGGACAATGATATACTGATGCCACACAAAATACAGGGCGTTAAACTGCAACAGTTCTTCTGGCAAAAGTGGAGCGATGTGGGTGTCATAAAACTATATACAGCGGGTGGGCATATCAGCTTTGGCCTGGCCAATTTTACACAACTGAACCGCCTTGCCAATTACTGGCTGTACCAGGTGGAGACCACGGAGAAGGAGTGGATGTAGTTGGTGGATGTGTTGATTTGTCTATTTGTTGATTCGTGAAGCATCATTTAAAATTTATAATTCAAAATAATTAAAGAAATGTCTAATGCAAAAGCGTGGTTTGAAGCCGCACGATTAAGGACACTGCCGCTATCGGTATCGGGGATACTGGTAGGGAGTTTTTACGCCATGAACCAGTTGGGTTACATCAATTGGGGAATACTGGCACTTTCATTGGTTACTACCCTTGGTTTACAGATACTTTCAAACTTTGCCAACGATTATGGTGACGGCGTTAAAGGGACTGACAACGAGCACCGTATAGGGCCGCAGCGCGCCATACAAAAAGGTTCCATCACGGTAGCTGATATGAAAAAGGGTATCATCATCACTTCTGTGCTTACGCTGATTGCAGCTGTAGTATTGATATATGTATCGTTCGGTAAAGAGAATTTCGGGTACTCGGTATTCTTTTTCCTGTTGGGGCTGGCAGCCATTGCAGCAGCCATCAAGTATACGGTAGGCAGTGGCGCTTACGGTTACAGGGGGCTTGGCGATGTATTCGTATTCATATTCTTCGGGCTGGTAAGCGTTATCGGCTGTTACTTTTTGTATACCAAAGCCATGAACCCGTTGGTGATACTACCTGCTGTTTCGGTTGGCCTGCTGAGTGTAGCGGTACTGAACCTTAACAACATGCGCGACCAGGTAAGTGATGCCATGAGCGGAAAAAACACCATCGTAGTAAAAATGGGCCCGAAAGTGGCCAAAATATACCACTATGCGGTAATAATTACAGCATTAGCATTAACCCTGGCTTTCGCAATACTGAACCACTTTAAGCCGGTGCAGTACATTTTCCTTATTGCATACATCCCGTTGTTGCTGCATGTGAAAACCGTAGTAAAAAATACCGAACCCCGCGACCTGGACCCTGAACTGAAGAAAGTTGCCCTAAGCACATTTTTACTTTCGGTACTGCTGTGCGTGGCAATGCAACTATAAAATTTATTTTAAATTTTAAATGTAAGCCCAGACAAATAAACAAATAGACAGATTAACAAATCCACATAACAATGAAAATTACTTTCTACGGACATGCCTCCCTTGGCATAGAAACAAACGGAAAACACATTATTGTAGACCCATACATTACGGCTAACGAACTGGCTGCACACATAGACATCAATACGCTTAAAGCTGACTATATACTGCTTACCCACGCCCACGGCGACCACGTGCTGGATGTTGAGGCCATAGCCCAAAACACCGGCGCTACCATAGTTTCGAATGCTGAAATAGCAACTTACTATGGCAAAAAAGGCTTTAATGTACACCCGATGAACCACGGCGGCAGCTGGCAGTTCGACTTTGGTAAGGTGAAGTATGTAAATGCCATCCACTCAAGCCAGTTCCCTGATGGTACCTACGGTGGTAACCAGGGTGGTTTTGTGATTGAAGCCGATAAAAATATCTACATAGCCGGTGATACTGCGCTTACATTTGATATGAAGCTGATACCGCTGCGCACCAAGCTGGATCTTGCTATATTGCCTTTAGGTTCAAACTTTACTATGGATGCCGAAGACGCGGTAATCGCTTCTGATTTTGTAGAATGCGATAATGTGCTTGGTTATCATTATGATACTTTCGGCTACATCAAAATTGATCATGAAGCTACTACAAAGCTTTTTGAAGATAAAGGAAAGAAACTTACGCTTCTTGAAATAGGCGATTCTATAGAATTATAAATTAATAATTACGAATTGATGAAGGAGAATCCTGTTCGCGATAAGAGCTATGCTTTTGCTATAAGAGTAGTAAATGCCTATAAATTTTTATGTGAACAACATAAAGAATATGTTCTTTCAAAACAGTTATTACGCTCAGGAGCTTCAATAGGAGCTAACATAGAGGAAGCTATAGGTGCGCAAAGCAGAAAAGATTTTTTAGCTAAATTGTAAATCTCTTACAAGGAAGCCCGTGAAAGTCAATATTGGATAAAACTCTTAAGAGATACAAATTATCTATCGGGCGAGCAAAGTGAAAGCCTGCTTGAAGATGCAGAAGAGCTGCTGAGAATTATTGGCAGTATCCAGAAGACAATTCGTAATTTGAAATTCTTAATTAATAATTCATGACCGCTTCGTATCAAAAATACGTACTAAATTTCAAGCGCCCGAGTGGTACATCGAGGGGAGTGATGACCACCAAGGAAACGTGGCTTATTATCCTTGAAGATAACGGTAAAAAAGGGATAGGGGAGTGCGGTATACTACGCGGGCTGAGTATAGACGACCGCCCCGATTACGAAGAAAAGTTGCAATGGGTCTGTGAAAACATCCATTTGGGTGAGGCGCAGCTTTGGAAGGTGTTAAAGGAATACCCGTCGATACAGTTTGGGTTGGAAACGGCCTTCCGTTCGCTTATGGCTGATAATCCTTATATATTGTTCCCGTCGGCATTTACAAAAGGGGAGGAGAACATCCCTATCAACGGGCTTGTATGGATGGGCGATGAAGCTTATATGAAGGAGCAGATTGAGGACAAACTGGCACAGGGATTCAGTTGTATAAAACTGAAAATAGGTGCCATTGATTTTGAGCGTGAGTTAAGCTTGCTGGAATTCATCCGTTCTAATTTTACCCCGGAGCAGATTGAAATACGCGTAGATGCAAATGGTGCTTTCAGTACGGAAGATGCATTGGAAAAACTAAACCGTTTGGCTCAGTACAGCCTCCACAGTATAGAACAGCCCATACGCCAGCACCAGGCAGATACAATGGCCGGACTTTGCAGTGTAACTCCTTTATCCATAGCGCTGGACGAAGAACTAATCGGTGTATTTGATTACGCAGATAAAGAAACATTATTGCAAAAAATAAAGCCGCAATACATTATACTGAAACCAAGCCTTGTGGGAGGTATCCATGGCTGTGATGAGTGGATAGCCCTGGCTGAAAAATACACTATCGGCTGGTGGATTACTTCTGCATTGGAAAGCAATATCGGGCTGAATGCTATTGCACAATACACCTTTACCAAAGGCAATCCTATGCCACAGGGACTGGGTACCGGTGCATTATATACTAATAATTTCGACAGCCCGCTGGTTGTACAGCACGGTGAACTACATTACGATACTTCATTACCCTGGGATGTAACTATATTTTAACCACCTATGCGGAGCCTGCTGATAATACTTTCAGTTTTATTGCTGGTTTCCTGCTCGGGCAGGGAAACGGTAAGCAATACTACTGTGGTAGGTATTTTGCCCTACAAAGGCTTCCCGAAAGAAAAGGTTGATTCCGTAAAGGCGGATATAGAAAAATATTACGGTGTTTCTGTGTGTGTGCTTAATGAAAAGCCACTGCCTGAAACGGCATTTATTAATATTAAGTCACCACGCTACAGGGCCGACAGCCTTATCCGCATACAGCTTCGGCAAAAACCGGACAGCATTGATTATATCATTGGCCTTACCCACAAAGACATTTCTGCACCCCGCTACGAAAACGGAAAGATAAAAGAACCCGTTTGGAAATATAATGATTTTGGCATTATGGGCCTCGGGTATCGTCCCGGTAAGAGTTGCGTGGTTTCTACTTTTCGGTTGAAAACAGCTGATAAACAACTGCATTTTACACGGCTTAAGAAAGTAGCATTGCATGAGTTGGGGCACAACTTCGGGCTGCCGCATTGTCCGAATAAAAAATGTGTAATGACCAGCGCTGCCGAAAAAATAAAGACCATAGACAATGCCAATCCATACCTGTGCGACAATTGCAAGGCAAAGGTTTTGAAATAGAAATGTGCCAAAACTACACCCTGTTTCGGGACAGTGCAGGACAGCCAATCCCAGTATTTTCATAACTTCGGAAATATTTGGCAAAAGCCGTATGTATTTTTTGCAAACAAATAATTTAAAGGGCATTTTTTTGCGTAAACATGCCCGAAGTATTGCAAAACCTTAATATATTTACGTAGGAATAAATAAAACTAAACGAACGCAATGAGCTATTATAAAGTAGACAACCTCGAACAATATTTCAAGCACTATAATAAATCCATACGCGAACCCCGCAAATTTTGGGACCGCATAGCTGATGAAAATTTTACCTGGTACCAAAAATGGGATAAGGTAGTGGAATTTGACATGCAGGAAGCTGATGTAAAGTGGTTTATCAATGCGAAAGTTAACATTACTAAAAACTGTATCGACCGCCACCTCGCCAAAAGGGGCAATAAAACGGCCATACTTTTTGAACCAAATGACCCTAACGAAGAAGCCCAGCACATTACGTATAATGAGTTGTATGACCGTGTAGCCAAAATGTCTAACGCGCTGCGCAGCCAAGGTATAAAAAAAGGGGACAGGGTATGTATTTACCTGCCCATGATACCTGAGCTTGCTATAAGCCTTTTGGCCTGTGCCCGTATCGGTGCGGTGCATACGGTGGTTTTTGCAGGTTTTTCTGAAGCGGCACTTGCAGCACGTATTAATGACTGCGAATGTAAAATGGTTATTACTTCAGACGGTGCTTACCGTGGTAGTAAAACAATAGATATTAAAGGTATTGTAGATGAAGCCCTGAAAACCTGCCCTACGGTAGAGAAAGTGCTTTTGGTAAAAAGGACAAATGCTGCCATAAATGTGGTGGAAGGCCGCGACCTGTGGCTGCAGCCGCTGCTTGATGCAGAAGAAGCCAACAGCGTTGCAGAAATTATGGATGCCGAAGACCCATTGTTTATATTGTATACTTCGGGTTCTACAGGCAAGCCGAAAGGTATGCTGCATACTACTGCAGGCTACATGGTATATTCTGCATATACGTTTAAGAATATTTTTGCTTACGAAGAAAACGATGTGTACTGGTGTACTGCCGATATCGGCTGGATTACAGGGCACTCGTACATAGTATACGGCCCGCTGCTTAACGGCGCTACAACCGTAATTTTTGAAGGAATACCTTCATTCCCTGATTTCGGGCGTTTCTGGGAAATTATAGACAAGCATAAAGTAACACAGTTTTACACTGCGCCTACAGCCATCCGTTCGCTTGCCAAAGAAGACTGGAAGTGGGTAGACGGGTACAACCTGTCTTCGCTTAAAGTAATCGGGTCGGTAGGGGAGCCTATAAATGAGGAAGCTTGGCACTGGTACAATGACCACGTGGGCAAAAAGAAAAGCCCTGTTGTAGATACCTGGTGGCAAACCGAAACCGGTGGTATCATGATTTCGCCTATACCGTTTGTAACACCTACCAAGCCTACGTATGCCACACTACCATTACCAGGTGTACAACCTGTACTAATGGATGAAAAGCGTAATGAAATTGAAGAAAACCAGGTTGCCGGCAGCCTGTGTATAAAATTCCCGTGGCCGGGTATGGCACGCACCATTTGGGGTGACCATAAGCGCTTTAAGGACACGTATTTCTCTACGTTCCCGGGTAAATATTTTACCGGAGACGGCGCCCTTCGAGATGAAGTGGGTTACTACCGTATTACCGGCCGTGTAGATGATGTTATCATCGTATCAGGCCACAATCTGGGTACTGCACCTATAGAAGATGCCATTAACGAACACCCATCTGTAGCGGAGTCTGCCATTGTAGGCTTCCCGCACGATGTGAAGGGTAATGCGCTTTACGGTTTCATCACACTGAAAGAAGCCGGTGCATGGCGTAACCAGGACAACCTTATAAAAGAGATTAACGAACACATATCGAGCCACATAGGCCCGATAGCCAAGCTGGATAAAATACAATTTGTAAACGGACTGCCGAAAACGCGTTCGGGTAAGATTATGAGGCGTATACTTCGTAAAATTGCCGAGGGTGATTTCTCTAACTTTGGCGATACTACCACACTGCTAAATCCTGAAGTGGTAGAAGAAATTAAAGAAGGACGTATCAAATAACCGGTACAAAAAATAATAGTGAAGCCACCGGAATACGGTGGCTTCTTTTTTATAGTTAATATGGTAATTAGGCAGGTATCATTTACTTTAAATAATTAAATTTGTTAGAAGCACTAACGTTAACCAAATGAAACTACCACATGTTTTTCCTCAGGATGCAGCGTCTTTTTTGGCCGCTTCAGGGATAGGTATGTGGCAATACGATGCTGAGGGTAGTGTTGTTAACCTTAATGACATTGCGAAAGCGTTATTTGGTGCAACTTCAAACGCAGTCCCTTTTGAACAATTTATTGGTAGCTCAATTTCTCTGAAAGATGAGATAAAGGCCCTGTTTCAAAACCACATGCCTGTTGAATTCCTGTCTGATACCATAAACGGTACCGTTTTGGTAAAAGGCAGCTATGACAGTACAACAGGTGCTTATCTTGGTACAATACAGAAATACCACCATACAGAATATTCCCCGCAAAAAGATAATTTCTACCGTTCGCTGGTAGAACAGGCTTCGGTAGCGACCAGCCTTTATGTAGGGCCTGAAATGAAAATTGAAATTGCCAATAACGTTATGCTTGGCTATTGGGGCAAAGGCAAAAGTATCCTCGGATTACCTCTGGCGGAAGCCCTGCCCGAGCTCGTAAGCCAGCCCTTCCTTGGCTTACTTGATAAAGTATACACTACCGGTATTGCCCACGAAGAAATTGAAGCTCCGGCACAACTTGTTGTAAACGGCATACTTGGCACCTATTACTTTGACTATACCTATAAACCGGTGCGTAACGAAAGGGGAGAGGTATTCGGGGTGATGAATATAGCGGTAGATGTTACTGAACGTGTACTCACCAAAAAGAAACAATATGAAAGCGAAGCGCTTTTCAGACAGGTTACAGAGCAAAGCCCCGTGGCCATCGGTTTTTTAAAGGGTGAGGAAATGCGGATAGGGTTGGCAAACGATACTTTGCTAAAAATTTGGGGCAAGGACAAAAGTGTTATCGGGCTGCCGCTTATTGAAGGATTGCCCGAAATAGAAGGGCAGGGGTTCACCGAACTTTTGATGGATGTTTTTACCTCAGGTAAAATTTATAAAGGTGATGCTGCTTTGGTAAAGCTGGAACATGAAAGTGTGCTAACTAATTTTTATGTCGACTTTACCTATTCGCCATTACGAAATGAAAAAGACGAAGTTTTCGGAGTATTGGTAGTAGCCAATGACGTTACCGAGCAAATAAGGGTTTTAAAAGAAATTGAAGCAAGCGAGGAAAAATTCAGATCGGTAATCTATTCAGCCCCGGCAGCGGTTGCGGTATTTAAAGGGCCTGATTTGATAGCAGATATTGCCAACGATGAGTTTCTACGCTTTACGGGCCGCAACAGGGAAGGCTTCATAGGCCGCCCATTGCTGGAAAGCATGCCCGAAATAAGAGGGCAGGAGTCGGTTAACCTTATGCGGGAAGTGTATACAAAAGGTATTAAAACCCATCACTTCGGGCGGCAGGTAAACATAATGCGCAATGGCGTGCTAACGCAAAACTTTTATAATGTAAGTTATTCGCCGCTATATGATGCTAATGGTAACATTTATGCAGTGCTGGATATTGCTATAGACGTTACCGAAACCATAAAAGCACAGGAGGCACTCCGCGAATCGGATGCTTCTCTTCGTGGCGCTATTGAACTGGCCGACCTTGGCACCTGGAGCCTTGACCCGGTGGCAGAGCGTTTTACCTATTCGACACGGCTTAAGGAATGGCTGGGGCTCGACGGCGAACCCGAAGTACTTGACGATTCCCTGAGCCAGCTGCATGTAATTGACCAGGAGCGTATCCGTCAGGCCGTATTTAAGGCTATTGATCCGGAAGGTGATGGCTCATTCAATGAAGAATTTAGCATAATTAACCGCATTAACGGCAATGAGCGTATACTGCACGCAGTAGGTAAAACTTTTTTCGATGAAAATGGTATACCATACCTGCTTACTGGTACCGCACAGGATATAACTTCGACAAAAATAATACAGTTGGCACTGGAAACACAGGTAAAGGAACGTACTGAAGCCCTGCAGCGTGCCAATTATGAACTGGAGGAAATTAACCAAAAACTGCTGAATACCAATCAGGAGTTGGAACAATATGCCTATGTAGCCAGCCACGACCTGCAGGAACCGCTTCGGAAGATCAGTATGTTCAGCAACCTGCTAAAAGAACGTGATGCCGATAAGCGTAATGAAGTAACCATTGACAAAATCATTGCAGCATCGCAACGAATGTCATTGCTTATAAAAGACCTGCTGGAATTCTCGCGGCTTATACAACCTAATACGCGTTTTGTACCGGTAGACCTGAACCAGATGGTGCAAACCGTGACCCATGATTTTGAATTGCTTATTGAAGAAAAAGGCGCTTCAGTTATTACAGAAACACTTCCGGTAATTGATGCTGTTCCGTTGCAAATGAATCAGTTATTATACAACCTGATGGGTAATGCCCTTAAATTTACAGCGCCGGGTATAACACCGGTAATAAGGATTTCGGCTACACCGGTTAGTCCTGAAGAAGCTGCACTATACATTAAAACCCCTATGCAGGTAAGTTACTTTAAAATATGCATTGCAGACAACGGTATAGGTATTGAGGAACAATACCAAAAGCAGATTTTTGAAGTGTTTAAAAGATTACATTCCCGTTCAGAATATTCGGGGAGTGGAATAGGGCTTGCGCTTTGCCGCCGTATTGTAAATAACCATAGTGGCAGTATTTCTATACAGTCTGCCCCGGGAAGCGGTACCACATTTTCCATCTACCTGCCGCAGCACCAAAACCTGTAACTTATATTTTCAGTATTGATTTTAGTTTAATGAAAATCAATGCCGTAGTATACGCATTCCCCCATGAACTGTTTCGGTCAGCTTTATCTATTTTGAGTCCGTCACAAAGTTCATCAAGTGTAAATTTAGCATCATCGTCATTAATACCTTTCCAACGCTTAAAAAGCACACTGGTATCCATTACTTCATTTTTCAGACGTCCAAGGTCAAGGCGTTTTAGAGCCTGGTTAATCATCTCGATATCAAGGTTGATATTGTTACCCACAAGTGTAGCATCACCTATAAAATTAAGCAGCTGTATCATAGCCTCAGCTTCCACAACAGGTTCGCTTTCCGTTTTTAAAACAGTGTTAGCTGTATTGTTTTGCTTCGGGTTGATAAGGGTAACATACAGGAAGTCACCCACGGCAATGCCGTTATCTACAATACCAAGTGCTCCTATAGAAAGTATAGTATCTTCTTTCCAGTCCAATCCGGTGCTTTCCACATCGAAAACCACGTAGCGCTTCTTTTTATGTGGTGTTTCGTTATCGAAAAGCGACGCATAATTTTTCCAGAATTGTGGGCTGTTGCCTGTAAGCCATTCAAATGCCATAAATTATCAGCTTAGGTAAGTTAGCGAAAAACGGTTCTTAATCATATCCTGTACATCGGCAATAGGCTGGAAGCTGTTCTTAAGCTTGGCCTTATCCGTCTTGGAAAGTTCATTTATATTAATATACTTACCGTTAGAATCGTTCAGTAATCCATCCTCGGTACGGAAACGTTGAAGGGTATTAAAAGCTTCAGCACATTCTTCAAACAGGTCGGCATGCTGCGGTTCCAGTTCTGCCAGCTTCATAAAACGCTGGTAAGTATTGGTAATCTCGATAAGCCCTTGGCTCAAAGCTAACAATCGTCCTGCATCTACCAACGGCTTTATAGCACGGGTTTTTATATCGAACAAGTCTTTGTGTTCGCCATCAGCTTCCACCAGGAACTGCCTGAAAAAGCCCAATGCAGAAGCATTTTTCAACGTATCAGAAGCAAGGAACGCGAAGAACTTTTTGTTCCGTACAATGCCCTGGCTGATGCTTTCTTTTAATATATCTTCGATGGCGGGGAAGCCATATATAAAGTCAAAATCAAAAAAAAGCGTACTGATTTCAATATCTTTTTCCTTAGGGGTATTTATCCAATCATTATACTGTTTTATCCAGTCGGTCAATGATTTACACCATTTTGGGTTGCGTGCAATGATATTATACGGCGAAAACTCATACCCGACTTTACTTAACGACTCGGTTACAATTTCGGCAAGTTCTATAAAGTAACGTTTTACGGTATCATGCTGCTCCGGAGCCACGTCTTCAAAAACAAGCGCGTTATCCTGATCGGTACGCAGCAGTTGCTCCTTACGGCCCTGACTGCCCATATTTACCCACGCAAAACGGACAGGAGGGAGGTTGCCAATTTTTTCCACGGCAAGCTCTATAGCCCTGCGTGTCAGTGCAATATTCACTTCCGCTACTATATTGGATATGTGCGAAATAGGTATGTTTTTGTCTATCGAATTCTGTATCAGGTCGGTAAGCTTTTCGCGCACGTACTTCAGTTCCTTATTATTAGAAGCCCTGCGTGTTTGCTTAAGCAATACGCCCGGAGTATTGGCCTGTGCCTCAACCACATCATGTTCAGAAATAATACCTGTTACTATGCTGTTATCGGTGCCGTCGCGGGTAACGCAAAGGTGGCCAACTTCATGTTTCAGCATAATCATCTGGGCTTCAGCTACAGAAATATTTTCAGGCACGGTAATTACCGGGCTGGTCATAACCTCGCCGGCAGTGGCCGTAACAGGGAAGTGGCCGGTGGCAATTTTACTACGCAGGTCTTTATCGGTAATAATACCTATAGGGAGTTGGTCTTTTTGTATAATCACACTGCCCACGGCGCTGTTTGCCATAGTGCGGGCAATGTACATCAGCACATCATCCAGATTGGCTGTAATCGGGTTACGTGTATATTTTATCGGCTGGAAATACTGAATATCAACTTCCTGGTCGCTGTAAATGGTATTTTCAGAAAGCAGGCGGCCGCTGCGTTCACGTTCACGGGGGTTGCGCGTTTGCGAAGCAAAACTTTCCAGTAAAAATTCCAAAACTTTTTGGTTTGCAGAAATATACGGTTCAAATACGGCAATTGGCACCGCATATACCCAGGCTTCGTCACGGGCCTTGGCTGTCATTAGATAATCGTTCTTGGCAAAGAACGGGCGCAGGCCTAAAATATCGCCTTCATCACATTTATCTATAAGCATTTCCTCGGCATCAGATGTCAGCATAACACCAACAGCGCCGTCTTTAACTACATAAAAATCAGTGTGCACAGGTTCGCCGCCTTTAAAAAGCGCCTGGTTTTTTTGAAGGTATATGAGCCTGCAACTTTCGGCAACAGCATACAGCTCAGCTGCAGCCAGATAACTGAACGGCGGATAATGCTTTAAAAAATCGGCAACATTCTGCACAACCGGATTTGTCATGTAAAGTATATTTAAGGTTAAAAATACATATTTTAAGACAGCATTAAAAACAATACCTACAGGAATTAGCCTAATAGTTTGTTAAAGTAGGTTAGCTTTAGGGTGTATATAGTTTCAAAATTAAATATTCTATTTTACATAACATAAATTATAAGTCGAATTGGTCGGCGTATTTTGAGGGCAGGTTAGTGGCTCTATTTTACAATAAAATGATTATATAAATCTCTATTCAACTGTATATCAATAAAAAATCCTGTATAATTATACAGGATTCAAACTCAACTAAAAATAGATACAAATATTATGGCCGTGGCCCGTGTGGTGGTTTTGGCCCAAAAAGTTTTGGAAATTCCACAGCCAGTACTTTAAATGATTCCAACTGGTTTGGTTTACAGATTTTTTTAATTGCTGCAAAATGCTCAAAATGTGTGATTTCAATATCATGCTGGTAATTATTAATTACAGCGACTAAACTGTCTTCCTCATTTTGTGTAAAATCTTCCGCTAATAAGCCATACAGTTTTTCTTTTTTGTCCCTGATGGATTTATCAAGCCCGTTAATTGTAGCCCGGTGTTTTTCAATCAGAATATCGTACTGTTTTATTTGTGCAGCATCAAACTGAAGCTCGTTAATAATAATTTCCCGTGGTCTCTGCATACCCGGGCCTTCACCGGTATGCGGACCGTGTTCAGGGCCAAAGAAAATACTTCCTAATAATAACAAATTCAGTAGTATAAGCACAACAAGCGATACTATAAGTAATGTTGTTTTTTTCATCTTTTTGAAATTTAATATAACTGATTACTCGCAGAAAAAGGATTATCAGCCTGGGTTTCAGTTGCGGGTTCCTGTACAGAATTAGCTGCGCCCAAAGCGCGCAAATTGAGCAAAACCAATACTATTACAGAGGCCGCTACAAGCCATAATGTTTTATAATCAACCCTATTGGCTACGGCCTTGTCTTTTATACGTTGCAAAAGATTTTCATCCGGCTGTAGCTTCCTTAAGTTGTTTGTACTGTTTAAAACATCATCAATCCATTGTTCCTTTTCCATACTGATTTAGACGGTTTTATTTAATTTTTCCTGCGGTATTCTTCAAATTTTTGCCCAAACTTTTCCCTCAGTGCTTTTTTAGCCCGTACCTGTAACGATTCTACTGCGCCTATATTAATTCCCATAATTTCAGCTACTTCAGCATTGCCCAGGCCTTCGAGTTTCGATAATAAAAATGCTGTTTTCTGGTTCTCAGGCAAAGTATTTATTACCTGAAAAAGCATGGCTGTTTTCTCTTTATTTTCAAGCAATGCAGCCGGATGTTCAAAACTGGCAGTATTTAGGTATTCCTTTTCCGAACTGCTCTTTTTGCCAAAAACAAAGAACCTCTTTTTACTGTTTTTATGCTTTATAAAATCAAGCGATACATTCACCGTTATGCGGTATATCCAGGTTTTTACAGACGAATTTTGTTTGAAACTGCCCAGAGTATTGTGCACTTTCACAAATACATCCTGTGTAATTTCCTCAGCATCTTCAGTATTCAGCACATAATGCAACGCCAGGTTGAATACCATGATACGGTACTCAAAATAAACCTGGTTAAACGAATAGTGTTGCTGCATTTGCTGTTTGTTTCCTCTTTAGACGAAGTTATTGATTTATTCCTTCGCAGGTTTTACATTTTTTTAGGTTGAACATTTTGTTCATATTTTTTAACTCAAATAGTCTACTAATTTAGTAGAGTTTTATATTTTTGCCATACACAATAACCATCATCTATGGAACATTATAACTATCTGGCCTTTGCCATGCCTGCATTTTTCCTGTTCCTTTTTATGGAATACAAGGCGGCACAGCGGCAAAAAAAGCCCGAATTATTTAGATATGAAAGCTCTATAAGCAACGTAAGCATCGGTATCGCCGAGCGTTTGCTCAACCTGTTTGTTTCGGGTACTTTTTACGGGCTATACTATTATATATATGAGCATTACGCACTGTTCAGTATCCCGAATCACTGGTTGGTTTGGGTTGCATTGATACTTGCAACTGATTTTGTTTGGTACTGGTACCATCGCCTGGGGCACGAAGTTAACTTGTTTTGGGCGGCACACATCGTACATCATCAAAGCGAAGAATTCAACTTTACGGCAGCCGCACGTATTACGACGCTTCAGGCCATAGTACGTACCGCTTTTTGGTGCCTGTTGCCTTTCATAGGTTTCCATCCGGCTATGGTTATTACCATGCTGCTGATACACGGCGCATATTCCTTTTTTACACATACACAGCTCATTCGACGTATAAAATGGCTCGAATATGTATTTATAACCCCGTCATTACACGGTGTGCACCATGCCAGTGATGAAAAATACCTCGATAAAAACTATGGAGATATTTTCGTTTTTTGGGATAAAATGTTCGGTACATTCATGGCGGAAGAAGAACAACCAAAGTACGGCCTCACCCATCCGCTTAACAGTTACAGCTTTTTATGGCAGCACTTCCACTATTATTTTGAAATTGCCGAAAGTTTCCGCAGGGCTAAAGGTTTTAAATTGAAATGGAAAGCTGTTTTCGGCAGCCCGGCGTATATGGACCAGGACATCCGCCCAGAACTGGAAAAGCGTTTTTTACAAGACCGCAGCCTTCAACGTAAAGAATTGCGTTTTAAAGGTTACCTCGCTTTTCAGATACTGCTTTCGGTTGCCATGCTTACCTGGTTTACTTTTTATTTTAATATACTGCATGCTGAAGACAAACTGTTTACAACCGGTTTTGTATTGATAACCCTTATCAACTGCGGGGCGCTTTTAGAACAACGTAAGTGGATTTACTACCTGGAATACGGCAGATTGCTCATGTTGTCTACTTACTTTTTGTACACGCAGGAATATCCGGAATATACCTTTATACCGCTTATTGTTTTCTTTATTGCCGAAAAAGTATTTTCGGTGGGCAAGCGGTACAATGCCTATATTTTGCAGACAAGATAGATTTTTCGCAAATGTTCGTTAATAGAAAAAGTGCGCAGTTGTAATGGCTGTGCACTTTTGTTTTAGGAGGGTTCCACTACCCTATTTTTACGCCGGTCATGTTCAGTGAGCCGCCTACCAGCTTGTCATTAAAGAAGCCGATATCATCCTTGCTATCCTGTAAAGCCAGGGTATACAGCAACGGATAATAATGATCGGGCGAAGGTATGGCCAACTTTGCAGCACTACTTAGTGACTCATATTTAATAAGCTCGGCATGGCTGCGGTTGCTTATTTTTTCTTTAAAAATGCTGTTCATTTCTATGGCCCACTCGTAACCGTAGTTTGGTTCGTTCAGCCTTTGCCAGTCTACCATACGAAGGTTGTGTACCATATTACCGCTGCCAATTATCAGTACACCTTTTTTACGCAAAGCGGCAAGCTGCTTACCCAGGTCATAATGATATTGTGGCGGTTTGGCATAATCGATGCTCAGCTGTACTACAGGTATATCGGCATCAGGGTACATGTGGCGCACTACCGTCCAGGTACCATGGTCAAGTCCCCATTCGTGGTGGTCCAGCCCTACCCTTGTGGTTGTAATTAGTCCTGATGTTGCCTCTGCCAACTCCGGGCTTCCGGGAGCGGGATACTGCACATCAAACAACGCCTGTGGAAACCCGCCAAAATCGTGTATGGTACGGGGCTGCTCCATAGCAGTAACATGCGTGCCATACGTAAGCCAGTGTGCCGAAACTACTAACACTGCTGCCGGCTTCGGTATTTCTTTACCAAAGCGAGACCAGGTCTGGCTAAACTCATTGTCTTCAATACCGTTCATAGGCGAACCGTGGCCTATGAATAGCACCGGCATTTTTACATCATCCTGTCTAAGGTTGTCTGTCCAGTTTTTAAAGTTATGCAGCGACATGATTATAATATTTGTATATACAAATGTAGTAAATATTTACTCAGGCTTAGTGATTTGGCATAAAAAATAAAACGCCATGGTTTGGGTACCACAGCGTTTTAAAAACCAATCAAAAACCAATTATGAAAAAAACTTTACTTCCTTTATTTGTTGCACCTTAGTGCTTTACCGGTTTTGTTTAAGAAGCCCCGGGGCTTTCACTCATCAACATTCACCCCAGGGCGCTTTAACTTTCAAAAACCAAACCAATATGAAATTTCTAACCTCATGAATCTCAAAAGCTCTCACTTGCTTCAGGATTACATGACAAATGTACGGCGGTTTTACAGCCTTGGTGAGTATTTTAGACGAATGGCCGATTTAGTTTCGGTGAATGGCAGGTTTGTAGTTGTGAATTGTAGTTGTTGAATATAAATCATTGATTTACAAATATTTAAAATTTAAATATTTATTAAATTCACATCTTAAAACGTAAAATCCACGGGAGTTAATACCGTGGATTTGTAATGTATATGGTTTTTATTTTTAGCAGTCTGCGTTGTTTACCGTAACGGCAAGCCCGCCTTCGCTGGTTTCTTTATACTTATTATTCATGTCCTGTGCTGTCTTCCACATAGTGTCTACTACCTTGTCTAAAGGTACTTTAGCATGCTTAGGGTCGGTTTCAAGGGCAAGCTCTGCCGCATTGATGGCCTTAATCGCCCCCATAGTATTACGCTCTATGCACGGTACCTGTACCAATCCACCTATAGGGTCGCAGGTCATGCCCAGGTGATGCTCCATGGCTATTTCGGCTGCTATAAGGCATTGCTCGGGTGAACCGCCCATAACTTCGCAAAGCGCTGCCGCTGCCATAGCGCTCGATACACCTATTTCTGCCTGGCACCCACCCATGGCCGCACTTATGGTAGCGCCTTTTTTAAAGATACTTCCTATTTCGCCAGCCACCATTAAAAACTGCTTAATGTGGTTTTCGTCGGCCTGGTGATTTTCTATTACCAAATAGTACATGAGCACTGCGGGTATTACCCCTGCACTGCCGTTTGTAGGTGCAGTAACCACACGGCCTAATGCAGCGTTGACTTCATTAACGGAAAGCGCAAAGCAACTCACCCACTTTAATATCTGGCGAAATTTCACCTCAGTTTGGCGGATTACCTGTAGCCATTCCTGTGGTGAAGAATACGGCAGCGTACCTATAAGGTTGCAATGCATATCGTATGCACGGCGGCGCACGTTAAGCCCGCCCGGCAGTATGCCTTCAGTATGGCAACCGGTGTACATACATTCCAGCATGGTGTTCCACACACGCATCAGTTCGTGGTGTATTTCCTCCTCGGTACGTATCGATTTTTCATTTTCATATACCACACCCGATATGCTTTTGCCCAATGTATTACAATAGGCCAAAAGTTGGTCGGCTTTGTCTATAGGATATGGGAATGATTTGCGTATTTCTTCTTTTTCTTTTGCGACAACACGCTCTTCCTTAACTACAAAGCCCCCTCCTATTGAATAGAACGTTGAAATATATTCTGTGTCGTTGTAGTAGGCTGTAAAGGTAAAACCATTGGCATGGAATGGTAAAAAATCACGGTTAAAAACAATGTCTTCAGCAATTGTAAAGCCAATTTCACGGCTGTCACCAAGGTTCAGCTTATGGTTAACACTGATGTTGTCTATGGTTCCCGAGATACTTTCCACAGGCACATACTCAGGGTCGGCGCCACTAAGGCCAAGCATCACGGCAAGATCGGTGGCATGGCCCTTCCCGGTTAGGGAAAGCGAACCGTATAAATCTACTTTTACGCGGTGTACAGCATCAAAAATACCTTCAGAGCGGAGTTCGTTTAAAAAGCGTTCGGCACCACGCCACGGCCCCAGTGTATGGGAACTTGACGGGCCGACGCCTATTTTTAGCATATCAAAAATTGAAATACATTCGGTCATAGCAAAACGTGGCAAATGTTTAAATAAATATCAGGAAATACCACGCCCAAAAATAATTATTTTAATGAAACCACCGTTATAGATAACAAAAATTATTGATTTTGTAAAATTGAAATATTTTACTTAATTATTTTCAAAACAATTGGCTGAACTCTTCTATAACACGTTGTGGGATCTCCCCAACGAATATCATCAATTATAACTATCTTATTTTCTTTTAATTTTTTAATGAATAAAACTGCTTCTGCATTCATTCTATCTCCATCAACCCTAACATTTTTTTTGCCGTAAAAAATTGTAAAACTACGCACCTTAATATATTCTCCAAGTTCAAACATAAAATCTGAAATAGTAATTCCAACAACACTATTAATCAACTCATCTTTACTAATTGGAATTTCGGTATCGCTTGGCTCATAACCTTTTAAAATACCTGATGGTTGGCCAATTTGTTTTATTCTAAACCTTTTCTCTTCGTGCAGTATACTTCCATCCTGCATAGTCGCATCGATAGATACAATTGTCTCATTTCCTGTGCCTGGGTTTAGCATATACATTTCTTCTCCTTTTTTACGAATATCACCCGATGATACTGATACCACATAACTTACGGCACCGGGTACCACAATCTTAATGGGATTATCTATACCACGGTAAACAACATTCATTTTCTCCGCAGAAATGACGGAGATATTTTTATCTGTTATGCTATCGTTTTGCGCAAAGGCAATCATCGGAAACAGTAAAAAGAGTAAAAGTTTCATAGTTGGCCGGTTTTAAATATTACTTATTTAGTATTTCTATCTCTACCCTGCGGTTTGCTACACGCTCTTCTTCATTTTTTTCGGGCAGGCGGTATATTGGGCGGGTACTGCCAAAGCTTTTATACGAAAGCCTGTCTTTGTTTATACCGTGTTTTAGCAGGTAGGTATATACTGTTAGTGCCCTTCTTAATGATATCTGGAATTCTTCATTTTTCTGGCAGCATATATGGCCCTGTATGTCAATTTTCAGGGTTGGGTTATCTACCATGATAGAAAGTAAATCCTTCAGTATAGGCTCTGATGCGGGGAGTACGATATCGGAATTGTTGTAAAAATGCAGGTCGGGTATACGTATTTTATCCCCTTTATTGGAATTGGTAACTTTCTTTGCAAAGTCTGAAGGTTCCTTTTTTACAGGAGGAGTGGCTATTATCTCGGGTACTACTTCTTTTTCCCTGAAATACACTGTTACCCTACGGTCGGGTGCAGAATAGCCTGCTTTAGCGCGGCTCTCGCCAAAGGCTTTTTTATCGGTAGCAGATAAGTCAAAACTCTCGCTACTGCTCAGGAATCCTAATACATAAGCAATGCGCCTTTCAGAAAGGTCGATGTTATAATACTCGTTTCCTGTTTTATCGGCATCCCCTTCTAAAAGGTCTATGGAAGCGCCCGGGTGGGCTTTAACCCATTCGTACATTTTGGATGCCGATTCATCTGTGGCAACATCTTTATTAAACGGAAAGTAAACAGTAAATTTTTGTTGGTTTTGTGCAAAAGCAGTGCAGGCAGCAAATAGTGCCGGGATAAAAAGCTTATTCATTAATGGTGGTTTATTGTTACTATACAAACGATGGGAAAGCCTGTATATTTTAGTAAAAATAAAAAACCTGCTGCTAATTAAAGCAACAGGTTTGTAATAAATATGGAAGGAAAGAAATAAATTAACGTGTAAACAGTAGCTCCCTGTATTTGGTTAGTGGCCAAATTTCGTCGTCTACCAGTAGTTCCAGCTTATCACAATGCCTCCTGATTACATCAAAGTAAGGCTTCACGGTATCGCAGTATGCATGCGCATGCTCTTCGGTAGTAGGAAGTGCGTTAGCTGCTTTGCGGGCTTCAGTCATTTCCTCTACTTTAGTATTGATGCCGGCAATGTGGCCGGAAATCTCACGGATGATAGAAATCTGCTCTTTACCTACAGTTTCATATTCTGCACCAAATATCTCTTTAAGGCCTTTAACGTTCTCTATAAGGATATTCTGGTAACGGATAGCCGTAGGTATTACGTGGTTACGGGCTATATCACCCAGCACGCGGCCTTCTATCTGTATTTTCTTAGTGTATTCTTCAAGTTCAATTTCGTAACGGGCCTCAGCCTCTACATGGTTCATAATGCCAAGCTCTTCAAACAAAGCAAGTGTGCTTTCAGATACTTTGGCTTTAAGCGCCTGTGGTGTAGTCTTATGGTTGCTCAGGCCGCGTTTAGCAGCTTCTTCAGCCCATGCATCGCTGTAACCGTCGCCTTCAAAAAGGATGGCTTTGGTTTCTTTGATGTATTCCCTAAGTACGTTGAAAATAGCATCGTCTTTCTTCATGTCCTTGCCTTCTATCAGTGCATCTACAGCCGCTTTAAAGTCTTTAAGTTGCTTCGCCATAATAGCGTTAAGGATGGTCATGGCATTGGCACAGTTAGCAGATGAACCTACTGCACGGAACTCAAACTTGTTACCGGTAAAGGCAAACGGAGAAGTACGGTTCCTGTCAGTATTGTCAAGAAGTACATCCGGAATTTTACCTACAACATTAAGTTTAAGGTCGGTTTTCTCTTCAGGAGAAAGTTTACCTGAAGATACGCCTTCAAGCTCAGCAAGTACTTTTGTAAGCTGCTGGCCTACGAATACTGATATAATTGCAGGAGGGGCTTCGTTAGCACCCAGCCTGTGGTCATTACTTGCAGTAGCAATTGATGCCCTTAACAGTTCTTCATTAGAATACACCGCTTTAATAGTGTTGATGAAGAATGTAAGGAATTGCAGGTTGCTCATAGGAGTTTTACCAGGACCAAGAAGGTTAACACCTGTATCTGTAGCCATACTCCAGTTGTTGTGCTTACCGCTACCGTTTACGCCTGCAAATGGTTTTTCGTGAAGCAATACTTTAAAGTTGTGGCGCTCGCCTACTTTTTGCATTACATCCATAAGCAGTGAGTTGTGGTCTACCGCAAGGTTAGCCTCCTCAAATATCGGTGCAAGCTCAAACTGGTTAGGTGCAACCTCGTTGTGACGGGTTTTTACCGGTATACCAAGAAGCATACACTCGTTTTCAAGGTCACGCATGTAGTTAAGTATGCGTGTAGGTATAGAACCAAAATAATGGTCGTCAAGCTGTTGCCCTTTTGCAGATGAATGCCCAAGAAGCGTACGGCCTGTAAGTGTTATATCCGGCCTTGAAGCGGCAAGTGCAGAGTCTATAAGGAAATACTCCTGCTCCCATCCAAGGGTTGCGGTTACTTTCTTTACGTTTTTATCGAAATACTGGCATACTGCAGTAGCAGCCTCATCTACAGCCGAAAGGGCACGTAGTAGTGGTGCTTTGTAATCCAGTGCCTCACCTGTGTACGATACAAATACGGTAGGGATACATAGTGTAGTACCAAATATGAATGCAGGTGAAGTTGGGTCCCATGCAGTATATCCACGGGCTTCAAACGTATTACGGATACCGCCGTTAGGGAAGCTTGAAGCATCCGGCTCCTGCTGTACCAGCTGGCTGCCACCGAATTTTTCTACAGGGTCGCTGCCGTCAAACGACGTTTCAAAGAAAGCATCGTGCTTTTCTGCAGTGGTACCTGTAAGCGGCTGGAACCAGTGTGTGTAGTGGGTTACACCTTTGCTAAGTGCCCACTCTTTCATGCCAAGGGCTATATAGTCGGCAAGTTTGCGGTCAATTTTTGTTCCATGCTGTACGGCGCTTTGTACTGCCTTATAAGCTTCAGAAGTTAAAAACTGACGCATTACCTTGTCATTAAATACGTTACTTCCAAAAATTACCGATTTTTTGTCCAGTTCTTCCACCTTTACCGGTTTTCTTCCGGCAGTTTGTTTGATGGCCTCAAAACGAAATGTTGACATGAAACTATGTTATTTAAAGTTAATGTTAGATTAAAACCTGTGCAAATGTACAAATATTTATTCATTTTTCTGCCCACCCCTGTTTTTTAGAGGGGCTTATTGCGGATTTTTTTGAAGAATATGGAAAAAGCCCCTAAATTACTGATGTTGGCTTAAAATTAACATTACCCTTATATACACTTAAGGGTATTATTTCGTAAATTTAACAGGACTGTATTTGGAGTTGCAGAATTTTCAATAAAATTCTTACAACTACTAAAAATATTTTAATATTTACAAAGCTTAGTTAATTGAGTTAAATATTTGTCAATCATATTGGCTTAATTATAGGTAATCAATAATTTGGCTGTATCAAGTAAAAATGATATTCACTTAAAGCCAAATGTTATGAAAAATAGTAAACTGATTTTAGGTATTGCGGCCGGTGCTGCAGTAGCCGCCGGGGTAGCGCTTATAGTAGCTAAAAAAAGGAAATCATATTTAGCTAATGCAGAAGAAGCAAAAGAACATTACGGCAGCCGCCTGAAAAAACTTCAGCGAAAGGCACTGAAAGAATTTAAAGAATCGGGCGATAATACCGCCATGGAACGCGCAAGCCAATGGGCAGGACATATACCGGGCGGGCTTCGCTAACCCGGTAATGAAACAACAGACAAGCAAACCGTATTTCAACTAATTAATCAGTAGCATACATATAATACATTAATACACTTTCAGCACGCCATGAAGACCAGGAAAACCTTAGGAAAAAAATTCCAGCCTTACAATCAAATCATAGAGCAGCTTGCTGTTCACCATATAAACAACCAACCCGAAACCCTGCCGGAAATACTGGTTATTACCACATTTCCGCCAAGGCAATGTGGTATAGCCACCTATTCGCAGGATTTAATAAAGGCCATGAACGACCATTATGTGGATTCGTTCTCTATTAAGGTATGCGCCATAGAAAGCAGCAAGGAACAGCACACGTATACCGACCCTGCCGTAAAATATACGCTGAATACCAGCGAACCGGAGTCATATAAACAGTTAGCCAAAGCCATCAATGAAGATGAAAACATAAAGATTGTGCTGATGCAGCATGAGTTTGGCCTGGTACACGAAACGGTAGACAGCTTTAATAATTTCCTTGATGAACTCCAGAAGCCGGTATCGGTAGTATTCCATACGGTATTACCAAACCCTGACGAGGTGTTTAAAGCCAATGTACAGCATATTCTAAATAGCGCCGACTCTTTAATAGTAATGACAAACAACGCGGCCGACATACTGGTACGTGATTATATAGTAGACCGTGAAAAGATTTCGGTTATAGCACACGGTACCCACCTTGTTATGCATGGGCGTAAAGATGAACTGAAACAAAAACACGGTTTGCAGGGACGCACCATACTTTCAACCTTCGGGTTGCTTAGTTCAGGAAAAAGTATTGAAACCACACTGGATGCTTTGCCAAAAGTAGTTGACAAACGCCCTGATGTGTTATTCCTAATCATTGGCAAAACCCATCCTACTGTGGTATTAAATGAAGGTGAAGTATACCGCGAATCGCTTATCCGTAAAATTGAAGAAAACAATTTGCAGGATAATGTAATGTTCATCAACAAATATGTAGCGCTTGATGAGCTTCTGGAATACCTGCAGCTTACCGATATTTACCTGTTTACCAGTAAAGACCCAAATCAGGCCGTGAGCGGAACCTTCTCTTATGCGCTGAGTTGTGGCTGCCCTATTATCTCTACCCCTATCCCGCATGCCAAAGAAGTATTGGCCGGCGATACCGGTATCACATTTGATTTTGGCAACTCAGAGCAATTGGCACAGGCTATTAACCGCCTGTTGTTCGACCCGCTGCTAAGGGAAACCATGGTACTGAACGGCCTGCACAAAATAGTACACACTGCCTGGGAAAACTCAGCGGTAAGCCATGCCAAGGTACTGCAAAAAACTGCCCCTGAAGGCGCAATTAAGCTGGAGTACCGCAACCCTAAGGTGAAACTGGACCACGTAAAAAACATGACTACTGATTTTGGGATGGTGCAGTTTGCAAAGCTTAATGTGGCCGACCTTGCTTCTGGCTATACTGTTGATGACAATGCCCGTGCAATGATAGCCATGTGCATGCACTATAAAAAATACCGCGAAGCCGATAGCCTTAAATATATAAGCACCTACCTTAATTATATAGAATACTGCCAGCAGGCAGACGGCAGGTTCCTTAATTATACCGATGTAAATAAAAACTTTACGACACAAAACGATAACGAAAACCTGCAAGACAGTTCAGGCCGTGCTATGTGGTCATTAGGTTACCTGATTTCATTAGGCAATATTTTACCTACCGAAATGATTAAAAAAGCCCAGGCCGTATTCCAAAAGACACTGCCGCTTACCAAACACATGTATTCTACGCGCGCCATGGCTTTTGTAATCAAAGGCTTGTATTACTACAACAGGTTTGTGAAGGATGACGATACGCTTATTTTCATGAAAATGTTTGCCGACCGCATGGTACAGATGTACAGGCACGAAAGCGATAAAAACTGGAAATGGTTTGAGGGCTATCTTACGTATGCCAATAGTGTGCTACCGGAAGCTTTACTTTTATGCTATGCCGTAACAGGAAATGCAGTATATAGTGAAGTTGCCAAAGAATCGTTTGACTTCCTACTATCACAGACTTTTGAAAATGGTATGATAAAAGTGGTATCAAACCGTGGATGGCAAATGAAAGGTGAACGTTCTCAACGCTATGGCGAGCAACCTATAGATGTGGCGTATACCATCTTGGCGCTGCGAAAATTCCATGATATATACAAAAGCGAAGAATACCTTAATAAAATGGAAACGGCTTTTAACTGGTTCCTTGGTAACAACCACCTGCAGCATGTTATTTATAACCCATGTACCGGCGGCTGCTTTGATGGCCTTGAAGAACACAGCGTAAACCTTAACCAGGGTGCAGAAAGTACTTTAAGCTACCTGATGGCAAGGCTTACAATAACCAAATACTTCGGTAACCCGGATACGGTGTATTTCCGTCGTAAGGCCAGGGCTGCAAAAATATCGGAATTAAGAGCCTAAAAACCCACAATTACAACTACCTATAAATAAGTAAGGCTACCTTTCGGTAGCCTTATCTTTTTGTATGGAAACAGATTATTTCAGTTTCTTAACGTCTTTGTCCGTAAGGCCGTAAGCCTGCATAACAGCGTTATAATCTTTGTAGTTAATTGATTTTTTACCTTGTCCATTAAGGCTTCCCGGGATAATTACCACCCTGAAAACCTGGTTTTGGGTATAGGTACCTGAAGCCAGTGAAAGGTCGAAATTAGCCAGCATGTACAATTCTACGTCACTTTGTGTAAAGTTAAAATCGTAACCTATCACGTCGCCGTTATCAAAGTTGTAATTACGCGGGGTAAGTTCCCAGATATTTACGTTAGCAGCCGCATCATAACCACGCCTGTACACAAGCACCATATCGTATGGGTAAAGCTCACTGTCAAAAGTAATAAGCTGAGAGAAGCTGTTGCTGCTGGTAAAGTTGATTCCTGCAGTTTCAATAACCTGTGCTACGGTGTCCTGGTCGTAGTGATTATCATCGTCATTGTTACAGCTTGTCATGGTAAGCAGGCCGAAGGCCGCGAATAGTAGAACTATCTTTTTCATAATGTAAAAAGGTTTTTTAGTGTTGATTCATTATATCGTTTGCTAATGTATTCCAAAAAATGAGCCAAAAAATCTTTTTAGCCAAAATTTGGGAAAATTCTTTACCTATATTTGTGCTATGAGCAGCAACTCCCCTACCCTTTTTATGGTGATACTGGGCGCTACCCCGCCGGGACGTACCATAGAACAGCACGATGTTTTTTTTGGAATTGGACACGAAATCAAACAATTAAAACCTGATATGTATGATTTTTGGCCCGATGCAGGGCAACTGCACATCGACTCGTACAGGGAAATTACAAGGGTACAAAATTTTGAAATAAAAATGGTGGAAAAAAGTACGCTGCTGCCACAAAAGCTAAAGTTATTCTTCCTCAACCTGGGTGGATATTTGCCCAAAGACCCCGAAGAATACCACTTTAAGATACTGGTTGTGGCCGAAACCATGGCTGACGCCGTTAAAAAAGCCAAGCAAACAGCCTTTTATAAACAGTATGGTTTTAAAGGGGCTGAATCGCATATAGACGATAAGTACATGCTGGATGTAGATGATATGCATAACGTTGCCGACTTACTGCCTGCACATATTACCAACAGTTACAGTATACAGATTACGCCTTTAGCGATAGAAGCTACAGATGATGAATGGCAGGTGGGCTATGTAAAGTTGGGGCCGAAGTAATATTTAGTGGTAAACCCCAATGTTACGTTTTATACAATTAACAGTTGTAAGGCATATTAAAACCAGGTAAGTAACTATAAATATCAGTATAGGGATTTGGAAACCTAAATAATCGAACAATTCTATATCTACCTGAGACATCCTGTTTACAATTGGGGATAACATCAACAAAAATGACAATAGCATTACAAAGTTGTTATCTTTCCATTTTGTAAAGTTGGCAGCGATGCCTGCAACTGCAAGTAAAGCAAACAGCTGGTCGATATTACCGAAGTCAAAAGCCGTAAAAATAAGCCAGAATATAAATGGTACACAAATCATACTCCCTTTAAGAAGTATAAAAGAATATGATAAAAGTGATAGTATTCGTAAGGCTTTCATAACCATAAAGATAGTTAAACTATTTTATCTCCTTTGCCCCTTTCATAAAAAGCCAGCGCATAAAAAGCTTTTCTTCGCCATATACCTTACCGGCCTGGAATTTAGGCGACAGTATCAGCGTAACCATAAAGCTGGTGGCTGGTACCCAAAACCCGGTTAGGTTGGTATAATGTTGCACCGCAAAATAAGTAAGTATAAAAATGGGCGCAAAGCCTAAAAAGTTGTACAGCAGCGCTTTTGTTGATTTTTTCATCTGGAATATCCGGTTTACCGATGTACAAAGGTACATATATCCCTTAAAACTGCAAACCGGTATGGTGCAGCCGTTTTTATACCCCGTTTTATTTTTTTAATTTAGCCGCCATGCTATCAGTAACAGTAATAGGATCGGGTAATGTGGCGCAGCACCTTATAAAGGCATTTGAGGCTGCCTCTCAGGTATACCTTGTGCAGGCCTATGCACGCCACCCGGAAAAGCTGGAACATTTACTCCCACCGGAAAAAATCACTACTGATTTACAGGCATTGCAACCGGCAGATGTTTACATTATCAGCGTAAGCGATGATGCAATTACATCGGTAGCATTGCAGCTTCCGTTTGGCGGAAGGCTTGTGGTACATACATCGGGTAGTACCGCTTTGCAGGCTATAGATGCCCGTAACAGGCGCGGTGTGTTTTATCCGTTGCAGACTTTTTCTGCTGCAAAGGCTATTGATTTTTCCGAAGTACCCCTTTGCATTGAAGCAGAAAACACAGAGGATAACCAAACACTTTACACGCTTGCCGCTGCCCTGTCGCACAGTGTGCATTATATAGACTCGGCACAAAGGCAGGCATTACACGTAGCAGCAGTGTTTTCGTGTAATTTTGTGAACCACCTGTATGCTTTGGGTGCACGGGTATGTGAAGAAAACAACATCCCGTTTAATATACTGAAGCCGCTGATACAGGAAACCGCCTATAAAATAAATACATTATCCCCCGTGCAGGCGCAAACCGGCCCTGCCGTGCGGAACGATACACAAACACTGCAGCGCCATCTTGATTTTTTGAAAGACGGGCAGCTTAAGGAAATATATACGTTACTAACACAATCGATACAACAAACACATGAGCAAAAGCTATAAAGAGCTGATGAACGATATTACCACATTTGTTTTTGATGTGGACGGCGTGCTTACCGATGGCACCATACACGTAGCACCAAACGGCGAAATGCTGCGCAACATGAACATACGCGACGGCTATGCCATGAAAGCCGCTGTAGAAAACGGCTACACAGTGTGCATCATTTCCGGGGGAAGTAATGAAGGGGTACGCATTCGCCTGCGCAACCTGGGGATTACCGACATCCATTTGGGGGTGCCCGATAAAGTGGAAACGTTTAAAGAGTTTACCGATATTTATAACATTAACCCGGAGCAGGTACTGTATATGGGTGATGATATTCCTGATTATTTTGTGATGCAATTGGTTGGGTTACCTACCTGCCCACAGGATGCCGCACCTGAAATTAAAGGTATTAGTAAATACATTTCGCACAAAACCGGCGGTACCGGCTGCGTACGCGATGTTATAGAGCAGGTTATGAAAGTGCAAGGCAAATGGATGGAGCATTTTAATGCCAAATATGATTAGGGGTTAATTTGTGGATACGTGAATTTGTTAATTTGTACATCATTTATATTTATCCAACCAATCCAAGAATCTAATATTCTAACCATCTAATAATCCAACAATCTGAAATATGAAATTATTAAAACACTTCAATATACCCGACCTTATTTTACTGGCTGTTGTGCTGCTTGCACTAAAGCTTGGATTTTTAGACCGGCAAACCGGGCTTGTACAGGCGCTTGGTACGGGTAAATATCTTTTGTTTGTACTGGCAACATTGCTTGTAATGGCGGGCGGGTTCTTTGCTAATAACGTTTTTGGTAATGGCCGCGACTACGACGCCGACCTGAACGAAGCCAAAAGCTACAACATCTATGCGGCACTTAATGTTATAGGCATCGGAATAATATACTATTTAGCAAACTCACTGGGTAAATCCATGTTGCTTACGGGAGCTTTTATGATAACGGCAGCAGTAATGTACCTGTATGCTACCGGCATTAAACAGATTATAGTTTTGTCTAATGTGTTATTTGCATTGTTCGTGGCTTTCCCCATAATAGCAGTAGGGCTTTTCCAGTTGTACCCGCTAATTGGTATTACTGATGAGCAAACCAATGCTATAATACGCACCATCTTCAGCATATTTACCGACTTTAGCATTTTTGCTTTTGCTACGGGGCTTGTACTGAGTTTTGTAAACGACCTTGCCTATTCTGATGCGGACTATAACAGTGGTGCAAATACCCTTCCCATTGCATTAGGACGTGACAGGGCTGCCAAAATTACTATGGGGCTTACCCTGATACCGCTTGCTATGCTGGTATACTATGCCGATAAATACCTGCTGAACCTTATCTATGCATTAGGCTATAGCCTGCTGTTTGTAGGTGGTTTGTTGCTGTACGTAATCCTAAGGCTTTTCCAGGCAAAGGCACAGAAAGACTTTGTGCACATAGCAGGCATACTGAAATTGGTACTCCTGTTTGCATTGTTTACCTTAATAGTAATCAGTTTTAATATACAACATGTTAAACAATAAGCTGAAATACAAGATAGTGCTGGCTTCGGGCTCACCCCGCAGGCAGCAGTTTTTGCATGACCTTGATGTTGATTTTGAAATCCGCCTTAAGGATGTGGAGGAAATTTACCCTGATACACTACAGGGAGCAGAGATTACCGATTTCCTTGCCAAGCTTAAAGCCGATGCATTTGAGCCCGCTACGGATGAAATCATCATTACAAGCGATACCATAGTCTGGCATGAAAACAAGGCATTGGGCAAACCAAAAGACCACGACGATGCCTTTGCTATGCTTAGTACACTATCAGGAAAAACACATGAGGTGATTACATCGGTATGCCTTAAAAGCACTGCCAAAGCTCAGATTTTTCATGAAACGACAAAGGTTACATTCAATACCCTTTCAAACGAAGAAATAAAATACTACCTTGATAATTATAAGCCTTACGACAAGGCCGGATCTTACGGCATACAGGAATGGATAGGCCTTGTAGCTATAGCCCGCATAGAGGGTTCGTATGCCAATGTGGTGGGCTTGCCGGTAGATAAAGTGTACCAGGCACTGATAAATTTTTAAACAATAGCATTACCTGTTATGGGGAATTTTGAATACGGAAACGAGATATTACGCACAGTAATACTGCTGGCTGTTTTTATGATAATCAACCTGATTATTAAAAACATCACACGCCGTTTTGCTAAAGCATCACATTTATCCGAAGCTCGTACAAATCTTATTTCTAAATACATAGATGTAATTATATTTTTACTGGTTAGTGTAGGCGCTATTGCTATATGGAGCGTAAAGTCTGAAGATATTTTCAATTTTGTGGGGGCTACACTTACCGTTATAGGCGTGGCATTTTTTGCACAGTGGAGCATCCTCAGCAATATTACTTCGGGGATTATTATGTTCTTTACCTTCCCGTTCCGTATAGGGCATATGGTGCGCATACATGATAAAGATTTCCCAATAGAAGGACAGATTGAGGACATAAAAACGTTCCACACCATACTACGCACCCGCGATGGTGAAATTGTAACCTACCCTAACAGCCTTCTATTACAAAAAGGTGTGAGTATAGTACCACAAAAGGACGAAGACAGCGGGGTGTAATGTTTTTTCGGTTATCTTTACGTGTTAACTAACGAAACCAATGACCACATTTAAGCACAATAAAAACGAGGAAATAGAATCATTACGGGCGCTGGCCATACTACTGGTTATATTCAGGCACCTGCACTATTCACTACCGTTTACGGTGTATGACTACCCACAGATATTACAGGGTACATGGAGCGGTGTCGACCTGTTCTTTGTGATTTCGGGCTTTGTAATTACCCGTTCGCTTTCTAAAAATTACCAGTTGCTTACCGAAGGCACCATTACAACCGGTCAGTTTTTAGGTGCTTTTTATGTAAGGCGGGTATTCCGCTTACTGCCCGTATCATTGCTTATATTGTTTGGGTACTGGCTGTTGTGCAAATACTTCAGCATCTCTGGTATCTTTGCCGATAGCAACCAAGTCCTTGCAGAAGCTCCCTATGTTATTTTCTACGTGTATAACCTCGCCATACCTTTCCTGGACAATACAGTACTGGGCTGGTACTGGAGCTTGTCGCTTGAAGAGCAATTTTACTTTGTATACCCCTTCCTTATTTTACTCATCAAAAAGACCAGTCGCAAGGTCGCGCTTTTCTTAACCATAATCATTGCTGTCACTTTTATTGTAAGGCCGTTGTATGCTGCTAACGTTACTACAGATAAGCTTTGGCCGCTATTCACTACCCCTACCTACCTGCGTATGGACTTGCTGTTTGCAGGTTGTGTTATAGCACTGATAAACATCAATACGCAAAAATTCAGCAAACTGCAATTAGGAATACTTGTCCTGATTTCAGCAGCTATGGTAGCATTGGCAGGAGGCTTTTTAGGCTTCAGTCCAACGTTAGTATACCCAACTATACTGTTGTTCAGTTTTATATTAGTATATATTGCAGCGGCAGAAACCGGTGTTATCCCGGCTAACCGCGTACTGAACTGGATTGGCGGCAGGTCGTACTCCATTTACCTGCTGAACATCCCTATGATTCATTTTACAAACGAATGTTTTTTCAGGATTACCGGGGCTACAGTAAAAGAATCGCCGCTTTGGCAGGGTGTTGTTTCGCTTGCCTGCTCTACCCTATTGATGTTCCTGCTTGCCGAAATCCTGTTCCGTTATGTAGAAAAACCTCTTACCGAACGGGGCATCATCATTTCTAAAAAAATACTGTCACGAAACACTACCGCATAAAAAAGCAGCCTTGTTATGGGCTGCTTTTGTATAATTAAGAATGGTGCAAATTATTTCTTGCTCCAGTCCTGTATAGCGTCTTTGTTCATTTTGATGTACTCGGCGTTACCTGCTTTTTCAGCACCTTGCAGCGAAAGTTGTGCCGTTTCTATAGCGCCTTTTTTATCGCCCATTTTGTATTGTATCAGCGATTTCAGCCTAAGCATATAAAATGGTACATCTTTATCTTTTGGTGATTTTTCTATAGCTGTGTTTATCCAACCCAGCGCTTTGCTATAATCAGCATTGGTTTGGTAAAAATACTGCGCAGCCGAATAGTAATCGTTTACCGACGGGCCATTCATAGCACTTTCTATGCTTTTAAGCGCAGTAGCACGTGTAGGCACTTCAAACTTAACAGCTACCATTGTTTTTTCCCAGGCAATTTCCAGGAAAGCAAAATCCGTATCAAGGCCGTTAATACCTAACGTAAGTGTTTCCACCGGGCGGCTCAGGTATTCCGGTTTTACGGTAACACGAACCGCTTCTTTGGTTTCATCCCATTTTTCAGGCACACCCCAGTTGTTTGTATCGGTGTAGAATATTACATCCCAGCTGTCCGCTTTTGGCTGGGTATACAGCGCATACTTACCGGCTTTCAGGGTTTTACCACCTATAACCACATCATCGCTAAAAGTTACGGTAGTATTGGCATTAGCACCGGTACGCCATATACGCCCAAAAGGAATCAACTCCCCATACACTGTCCTGCCACGTGCACTGGTACGCCCGTAGTCAATTTTAACATCTGTAAGGCCTACGGTTTGTTCTACTGTGCCTCGCGGGCTGGCAAGCGGGGTTTGTATCTGCGCAGTAGCAGTAAATGTAAGGCCAAGTACCACTGCTGCTGTAAGGATTATCTTCTTCATAATGTTATATATGCTTGTTTTTATTTGCGCTGCTAAATTACTTAATATCTCGCTGACACTTGTTAAAATTACTTAAAATTATAGGTGCGCCGTGGTAAGTTACGCCGGGCAGTTTGTAATTTGCACACCTAAATCCTGTTAAAAAATGGTATACACCCTGCACCGCATACAAAAGTTGCCTGTACCCCTATCCCAACTGTGGGACTTTATGAGTAATCCCAAAAACCTTGCCGTAATAACCCCTGACAGTATGGGGTTTACAACCCTTAGTGGCGATGAGCGTAAAATGTTTGCCGGGCAGGTAATTACTTATACCATAACGCCTTTGTTTGGAATTAAATTGCACTGGGTTACCGAAATTACACACGTTCGCGAGCGTGAGTTTTTTGTAGACGAACAACGGTTTGGGCCGTATACATTCTGGCACCATAAGCACTTCTTTAAAGAAATAGACGGAGGCGTGGAAATGGAAGATATTGTACATTATAAGTTGCCAATGGGAATTTTGGGAAGGTTGGCATACCCATTTTTGGTAAAACCGAAGCTGGAGGAAACATTTAATTACAGGTATAAAAAACTGGCCGAGCTTTTCGGGGAATTTAAAGGATAATTTATGGTGATATTTTGGTACAGGCGCGACCTGAGAACGTATGACAACCACGCACTGCATGAAGCTTTGACGAGTGGCGAGCAGGTTTTGCCCATTTTTATATTTGACAAAAACATACTGGAAGAACTGCCGAAAGATGATGCAAGGGTAACATTCATTTCTCATCTATTGGATGGTATTAATACAGAACTGAAATCACACCAACGCTCATTGGCAGTGTTTCATGATACTCCCGAAAATGTATTTAAAAAGCTGCTGAAAGACCATGAAGTTACAGCAGTGTATACCAACCACGATTATGAACCTTATGCCCAAAACCGGGATAAGCAAATAGCAGAATTATTAAACACACATAACGTCGAGCTGAAAACCTTTAAAGACCAGGTAATTTTTGAACGGGATGAAGTTGTAAAGGACAATGGCGAACCTTATGTGGTATTTACGCCCTACAGTAAGCGCTGGCTGGAGTATTTTAAAAAAGCAGATACTAAAGGTTATCCTGTTTCGCTTAAAGCAGAAAACCTGGTTAAGCATGATTACCCCTATTTGTCGCTAAACGATATTGGCTTTAAGGAATCGGATATAAAACCTCAACCTTACGATGTATCGGATAAGCTTATCAATCATTATGAAGATACGAGGAACTTCCCGGCTATTGACGGTACGTCGCACTTAGCCCCCTATTTACGTTTCGGGGCAGTCAGCATACGCGAAATAGTTAAAAAAGCAGATAACAGCAATAACCCTACGTTTTTAAAGGAACTGATTTGGCGGGAGTTTTTCATGCAGATATTATGGCATTTCCCGCATACGGTTACCAAGGCATTCAGGCCTGAATATGACAACATAAAATGGCGTTACAGCGAAGCCTATTATAAGAAATGGTGCGAGGGTAAAACCGGTTTCCCTATGGTAGATGCCGGTATGCGCGAGCTGAATGCTACAGGGCATATGCACAACCGTGTACGTATGGTAGTGGCCAGTTTCCTGTGTAAGCACCTGTTGCTGGACTGGCGTAAAGGTGAGGCTTATTTTGCTGAAAAGCTGTTGGATTATGAACAGTCCAGCAATATAGGCAACTGGCAGTGGGCAGCAGGTACGGGTGTAGATGCTGCACCTTATTTCAGGGTGTTTAACCCAAGCGAGCAGGTAAAGAAGTTTGACAAAAACCTGGAATACATCCGTAAATGGGTACCTGAATTTGAAGAACTGACCTATACCCCTATGGTAGACCATAAGGAAGCCCGCGAACGCGCACTTAAAACCTATAAAGAAGGATTAAACAGATGAGTTTTCAGTCGCAGTCAGCAGCCTTTAAACACTGTAAACTGCGACTGAAAACTAAAACTATTTCAGGTTTTTGATTTTCTCGTAGCTCAGTTGGCTGAAATCAGTAATTACTATATCGGCCAGCGAGGTGTCTTGTGTTGTTTCTTCCTCGCTTTTATAGCCAATGCAAAATACCCCGGCAGCCTTGGCGGCTTTTACACCGTTTGTGCTGTCTTCTATAATTACACACTCATCGGCAGTGAAGCCTGATTTTGCCACCGCTTCGAGGAAAATTGCAGGGTGCGGTTTTGAAAACTCAAAGTCCTGCCCGCTGATTTTATGACTGAAGTAAGGGTTTAATCCAAAACGGTTAAACACCCTCTCTATCTTTACTTTAGATGATGATGATGCAAGTAAAATCACAACACCGTTATTGTGCAGGTCTACTATCAAATCCTTTACACCCGGCATTAGCTCCAGGGTTTCATCGGCATCAAATTCGTCGCAATAATAGTCCAGGCATTGTTGGAGTAGTACATCTTCGGCAACCTCTACGCCGTAGATGTTTTTTATCTTCTGGATGATGTTTACATCGCTGTTCCCTATAAATGTAGAGTATACCTCATCAGATACATTTATACCCAGCGATTCATAAAATTTACTGTTTGCTTTGTGGCTAAGGGGTTCAGTATTTACCACTACCCCATCCATATCAAATATTACTGATTTTATCATTTTTAAAAGCTGCTGAGCCACTGAGAAACTTAGCCTCTTAGCTCTTTTATATCATTATTAAACTGTATTAACTTAAACAAGGCCTTTTACCTTCTCCGCATTAAGCTCATCAAAATGGCTGATAACCATATCAGCTTCGCTAAGGTTTTGTGGGGCGGTATTGGCACTTTTGTAACCAACGCAAAATATACCTGCCGATTTAGAAGCTTTAATACCATTCGCACTATCTTCTATGACAATGCATTGTTCCACAGGCGTGCCTGATAGTTCGGCAGCTTTAAGGAAAATTGCAGGATGCGGTTTGGATTGCGGAAAATCTTCCCCGCTTACCGTATGCGTAAAATACTGGTGCAGCCCAAAACGGTCGAACACGCGCTTTATGGTAACCTTAGATGCCGACGAAGCCAGTACGAGTTGTAAACCATTGGCATAAAAATCTTTAATCAGGTTAAAGACACCCGGTAGCAGGTCAAGGTCTTCCTTGGTATCAAAAACCTCGTTAAAGAAATCGCGCTTGCTTTGTATCAGGTCTTCCACGGCATGATCCAGCGCAAAGGTTTCTTTAAGGCGCTGATAAGTATTCTTAGTACTCAGCCCCGTAAATGTTGCGTAGAGTTCGTGGGGTACATCTATGTTAAGATGCTCGAAGTGTTTGTAGTAAGCAAAATAGTGTAGCGGCTCGGTGTCTACAATTACACCGTCCATATCAAAAATAACTGTTTTTACCATAATTGTGTGTAAAGCCCAAAAATACAATATCCTTTACGATTAGTAAAGGATATTGTATAAAGTTTTTGGTTATTTAACCTTAGTAGGCAAGGCATTCTTCAGCACACTCGCGGCAGGCTATGGCACATTCGTGGCAGTGTGCATGCATGTTTTCAAAACGGCTGCACTCTGTAGCACAGGTGCTGCACATGTCGGCACACAGGTTCATAAGGTGCTGGCTGTATTCTGATCCTCTTTCTTCAAATTTTACGCAAAGCATACAAATTTCAGCACAGTCACGGCACAGGGCTATACACCTCAGGTGTTCTTCCTTCATCATTTTAATACATTCAGTGGCGCACATTTCGCATGCTGCAAAACAGGCCAAGCAGGCATCAATCATTGCATTATTCTTCATAACTGTTTGTATTTAAAGTTTGTATCTTATAAAGTTACAAATCACCAAAAGGCAGTTATACTAATATCTTGTTAAAGCTGTACAGTGTTATAAGCTTTAAACCTTTTAATGTATCTTTAGTCTTACCTATAAACAACAAAGGATTTTGCAGGACGAAAAGGCTTTTATAGCACAGCTTTTACACCCCGGTACACGCGATGCGGCTTACAGGCAGCTGGTAAACCAGTATGGCAGGCCGTTGTATAACCACATCCGGACTATAGTAATAAGCCACGATGATGCCGACGATGTACTGCAAAATACTTTCATTAAAGTGTACAGCAACCTGCAGGGGTTTAAAGGCGAAAGCAAACTGTTTTCTTGGATGTACCGTATAGCTACTAACGAAGCCATAACCTTTATTAACCAGAGGGCGAAAAAAAGCGGCATAACAAGTGAGGAAGTTTTGCAAAAAGCGGTGGGCAACCTCATCGCCGACGATTATTTTGAAGGCGATGCGCTCCAGCTGAAATTGCAACAGGCCATAGCTACCCTGCCTGAGAAGCAGCAACTGGTATTTAAAATGAAATATTTCCAGGATATTAAGTACGAGGAAATGTCGGAAATACTGGGTACGAGCGTGGGTGCGCTGAAGGCATCGTATCACCATGCCGTAAAAAAAATTGAAGATTATATAAACAGAAATTAAACCATTTGTTAAAACAGCAGTCAAAACGATATGAATGATTTTAAGATAGATGAAACGGATAAACTGAAAGCAGGTTTTAAAGTACCGGACAAGTACTTTGACAACCTTGCCGACAGGATAATGCAGGCTGTACCACAGCAGGAAATAAAAGTGGTGCCGCTGTACAAGCGGAAACCGGCCTGGTTTGGCGCTGCAGCTTCTTTTGCTGTTTTGGCAGGCGGGGCTTTTTATTTCCTAAATAACAGGGCAAGCCCCCAGCCCGATGCGGCTGCTATAGAAAGCTACCTGGTGTACAATACAAACATTTCGGCATACGACCTGGGGCAACACCTTGACGATGCCGATTTTGAAGAACTGGAAGGCTCTATGGCCATAAGCGATGAAGCAATTGAAGATTACCTGTTAAACAATACTATATCAGAATAGCCATGAAACTAAAAAACCTACTATTACTGCCCGTACTGTTGTTTACCGTATTTACACTACAGGCGCAGGACAAAAAAGAAAAGCATGAGCAAATAAAGGCCCTGAAGGTTTCGTTTTTCACCACAGCGCTGGACCTGACACCCGATGAGGCTGCTAAATTTTGGCCTATATACAATGCGTACGACGAAAAACAGTATAAGATACGCCACGAAAAAATGCGTCCCATTTTAAAGCAAATGAAGGATGACGGGCTTGATAAGATGTCGGCCAAGGAAGCTGAAGCAAACTTGTGCAAATTGGAAGCCGCCGATAAGGAACTATACAACCTGAAGGCTAAACTGGTAGAAGATTTAAAAACGGTTATAAGCCCTATAAAAATACTTAAACTGAAGAAGGCCGAAGAAGATTTTAAACAAAAGCTGCTGGAACAGTTTAAAAAGAAAGAATAACAAAAAACTCCGCGACTTACATCGCGGAGTTTTTTATTTCAGCAGGAAGTTTACCCCAAAGTTAAAGGAACTCCTTACTGTGGTATTATAGTCATCATACGGCTGCTGGTATATTTCTGTAAACCCTGCCTGCCCATCGTATTCAAAATACAGGCGTACCATATTACTCACAGGTATTTTTACCCCAATGCCAAAAGCAGCACCGGCATCTGTTTCATTAAAATCCTGTTTTACATCTACATTGTAGCGGGTGTCTTTAGCATTGGTAAGGAAACCTATGTACGGACCAAAATGCAGGTACCAGTTTTTTGTAGGCCCAAAATGCCAACTGGCCAGTACCGGCACGGTAACATAATCCATTTGTATGTTGGTGTCATAAGTATTACCATAATAATCAGTAAACAGCACGTCATTAAAACCTTTACGGTCATAAATGCCTTTAACTTTTATACTCCAACTGTGGTTTATATAAAAATCAAGCCCTACCGCTGCGTTAAAAGCACTCCTGTAATCATACGCACCGTAGTAATCACTGTCTACAGTGGCAGAGTTGTAACCAATGTTTAATGATGCTTCTATATTGCCCCTGCCCTGTGCCAAAACAGGTAGCGTAGTGATGAGGCCTCCAAGTAAAAAGAAGAGTTTTTTCATATGAATGGTTTTATTGCTGTAAGCAATAGCAAATTCAATGCCTGTTTTATTTTTTTAGGATACGGCACAAAAAAAAATTTCCTGTAAACAAGCGTTTACAGGAAATTAACAAAACCAATCAAAACCAATTTATGAAAATTTTACTTTTCATTCCACTAATAAGCATGTATCCCATCAGTACTTATTAGCTTCCTGACAAAAGTACTACACATTACAAACTTCAATGCCTTGTTTTAGGTAAATGGCAATAAAGTGTCGACGAATGGTAAAAATCTTTAGCCGTGCAGTATCTTAAAAATATCAGGAATCAATAAAACGGGGTAAGAAAAAGGCTGCCCGTAAGGCAGCCTTTGTTAAAATATTCTTAAAATTTTATCAGAATATATAATCTGTACTTAAGAAATTAGATTTATGGTCGTACACAATACTATTCAGCAATTCCTTATTTGTATCGGTAGCTTTTGCCGCTACAAGCGAACGGATAGAGAACGACCTAAGGGCATCAAATACTGATAGTGTACCTTCGGCGCTGTCTTTCCTTCCGGTGAAAGGGAAAACGTCCGGGCCACGCTGTGCCTGGCAGTTGATGTTTACACGGCTTACCAGGTTTACAAACGGGTCTATAAGGCTGGCCACCTCCTGAGGGTCGTTACTAAAGATACTTACCTGCATACCATGCGAAGCATTCACCTGGTAATCTATAGGCTCTTCAATATCTTCAAAAGGCACAACCGGGATTATAGGCCCGAACTGTTCTTCATGGAAAAGCTTCATATCACTGTTTACAGGATAAACCACAGCCGGGAAAAAGAACGAACCTTCGCTGTAACCGCCATTTTCGTTGATTACCTTAGCACCTTTGGCTTCAGCATCTACTATACATTCTTGCAGATAAGCCGGCTTATCGGCTTCAGGCAGCGGGGTTATTTTTACGCCGCTTTCCCACGGAAGCCCAGGTTTAAGGGCCGATACTGCCGCACTAAGTTTGGCTGTAAATTCTTCCGCAACTTCTTTCTGTACAAAAATAAGTTTAAGCGCGGTGCATCGCTGCCCGTTAAATGACAATGCACCAAGTATACATTCGCTTACTGCCACATCAAGGTCGGCATTTTTGGTAACAATAGCAGCGTTTTTAGCATCAAGGCTTAGTATGGCACGCAGCCTGTTTACCTTAGGGTGCTGCTTTTTAAGGCCATTTGCCACCTTGCTCGACCCGATGAACGCAAGCACGTTTACCTTACCGCTTTCCATAACCGGGGTAATAATTTCAGATCCCTTACCGTACAACGTGTTTACAGTCCCCTTAGGGAACGCCTCTTTAAAAGCATTCAGTAATGGGTAGTGTGCCAATACACCGTGTTTCGGCATCTTGAATAATATGGTATTACCCATTATCAGTGCAGGGATAAGGGTAGTGAATATCTCGTTTAGCGGATAGTTAAACGGCCCCATGCTCAGCACCACACCTAGTGGTGCACGGCGTATTTGCGCCAGCGTACCTTCAGCCAGCTGGAAACGCGACGATTCCCTGTCAAGGTCTTTCAGCGCACCTATGGTATCGTTGATGTAATCTACCGTACGGTCAAATTCTTTAGTAGCATCGGCAAGGGTTTTGCCTATTTCCCACATTAGCAGTTTTATAACCAGGTCGCGCTGCTGTATCATCAGGTATACAAATTTCTGCATACACTTTATACGGCCTTCTACCGACATGGTAGGCCACTCGCCCAACCCATTGTTATAGGCAGCCACGGCAGCATCAAGCGCTTCCATAGCTTCTTTAGGTGAAGTTTTAGGGATACTGCCCACCACTTTACGCTGCAGGCCATCGGGGCCGGGTATGCATACCGGCGAATAAATAGTATCTACAGTCCCGTTCCAGGCTACACACTCACCGTTTACAAGGTATTCACGCTGGTGTATTTCCGGTATCCTGTATTCTTCAGGGATTTGGGTCTCATCTTTAAAAAGCGGCGCACTGCCGGCTTTCCAGTTTGTTTGCTCCATAATTGTGTTATTAGAAATGTATGGTTATTTGTACACTAAAATTACAAAACAACACAATACGGAATACATATTTTTAAGAAAAATGCAGCAAACGTTGTAGGAAAATTTTACAAGGATTTGTATTGTTATATTTATTTGCAATGAACAATAGATTTGATATTTTAGCACACACTAAAAACAAAAAACCAAAAGATGTCTGTAACCATAACAAACGGTACGTTGTCGGCAAGCATTAACCCAAAAGGCGCCGAACTATTTTCATTAAAAAAAGGCGAACAGGAATATATATGGGAAGGCAACCCCGACTTTTGGGGCAAGCACTCGCCGGTGCTTTTCCCAATAGTGGGCACCCTGAAAGATAACACTTATACATATAATGGTACAGCATACAACCTTTCAAGGCATGGTTTTGCAAGGGATAATGTATTTGAACTAGTGAGCAACGAAGGTAACCGCGCCGTATTTTCCCTTAAAGCTTCGGATGCTACCAAAAGCGTTTACCCGTTTGATTTTGAACTACAGCTTATTTATATCCTTACAGAAGATACCCTGAAACTGGAATACAATATAATAAACCACGGCACTGATGCTTTACCTTTTTCTATAGGAGCGCACCCCGCCTTTGCCCTACCCGGAGATTTCAATTCGTACAGCCTGAAGTTTGAAAAAGACGAGCCACTGCTAAGCACAGCCTTGGAAAACGACCTCCTGTCTGAACAACAGGTTACTATTGATTCAGAAAATGGTACTGTACCGTTACATTATGCGCTTTTTGAAAACGATGCACTTATTTTCACGGCACTTGAAAGTAAAAGCATTACGATAGAAAAAGAAGGGCAAAATTATATAGAGGTTGGCTTCGCCGATTTTCCACACCTGGGTATCTGGACAAAAGTGGACGCTCCATTCCTTTGTATAGAGCCATGGCAGGGTTACAGCGACAATAACAACGCCACAGGTAATATACTGGAGAAAGAAGGCATACTGCTGCTGGCACCTTCTAACAACTATACTGCTGCATTTACAGTAAAGGTATTTTAACACGCTACGCAACCCTAAGGGCAATTTTGTATCTTTATTCCAAATAATAACCAAACAGATGAAAATAAAAACACTAATAGCAGCACTAAGCCTAACGGCTTTAATAGGCATATCGGCATGCAGCCTTGGCGATGACAAGCCGTATTGTTTTGCAAGGACCGGCGGACCGGCTACAACCGTTAGTGGCCCGGCCACAACTACGATTAATACCGCAATAACGTTTAACGTTGTCATTAAAACGTATAACAGCTGTGCCGTATTCAACAGCTTTAGCGAAACTACCGGTTTCCCCAAAAATATTACAGCCATAGTAGATTATGACGGTTGCGAATGTACGCAGACTGAAAGTACTATTACAAAAGAATACTCATTTACAGCCAGCGCAGCAGGAACTTACGAACTCCGTTTCCAGACTGCCGACAGTTCAACACCTATTGTAAAAACTGTTACGGTTACAAATTAAAGTAATACGAATCCCGCAAATTTTGCGGGATTTTTTATTTTTACTGCTTTACTTTCTGAAGCATTATTTCCATGAAAAAACCAATCACCAATAAACTTCTGCTCCACATTAGCCTTTCGCTGTTTTGCATAAATGAGATTCTCCGCACCTGGAATATTTATTTGTTCGGTGTCCAGATGCATGAACCTGTAAACTATGTTGAAAAGACAGGTACATCTGCGGTTGTTTCTTTGTTACTTTTTTTGGTTGTTATGATGCTTAAGCCACTATCTGTAAAAACTACGGGATTCACGGTATCTTTACTACGAACTATTTTTACCGCCTTAGCAACGCTAATTGTACTGCCGCTTTTTCAGAGTTTAATTTGGGGAGTAACTGTTTCCTGGTTTATGGACATAGTCTTATATCTTGCCATTTGCGCTATATTGTACCTCCTCTTTGTATTTTCGCCGTGGTTTGCAGGCCATGTCATAGGTGTCCGCCAGGATAATTCTTCTGAAAATATACATCCGTTAACAATAGAAGAAGTTGCAAATACAGTTATAAAAGCGCTTATTTTATCCTCAGCAGGTTCAGGCATTATTTCCTTTATATACTTGTATGCCTATCCATCGAATGATTTTTTAATGATGCCCGAAAAGCTTAACAGGTATATCATTCTGAATATTGCTGAACTCGTTATTTTAAGCAGCCTTTATTTACTGGTACATAAATACCCTGTAAAAATCAGTTTTTCACACATTACAACGTACTCTATTGTTGAGTTCCTGATGAAAATTTTGGGTATTTATGTTATGCTGGAACATTTAGATTCTTATTTTTATTTACTGCAAAATATTTCTTTTCAATACCTGAAATATGTTCTCCCAACAGTAATCATTGCATTGCTACTGCTGAATCCCGAAAAGATATTAAGGCTACTTAAATTATCACATCAGGATATAGATGGCAAACAGGCGTTTACAATAACATTGCGTTTTTTTGCTATAATACTCATACTTAAATACCTATTAGACGGAATATATCAGCCGTACGGTTATTTTAGTAATATCTACTTTAATTCCGTATTAGTTACATACGCATTAATAGCGTTTTTTGCACCGAAAATTTCAGGATTATTTCGTGAGTTAAAATAAGCAGGTTTTCATTTTTCGACCCTTTTTAATATATTTGTAAAAATCGTGTTTTTACTTAGGAAACACAGGGATTTTTCGACCTAACAAACACAAGGAGGCAATACATGGACGAAGAACAATTAGAGCCTTTAGAAGGTGGTGAAGGCCACTTTCATCCGCCGGGGCACGAGCCCGAAGCCGGTGAAACCATTACGAAAGTCACCGGCATGTACAAGGACTGGTTCCTGGACTACGCATCGTACGTAATCCTGGAGCGTGCCGTACCCGCCATTGAAGACGGTTTTAAGCCTGTACAGCGCCGTATTATGCACTCACTTAAAGAACTGGACGACGGACGCTATAATAAAGTAGCTAACGTGGTGGGGCATACCATGCAATACCACCCACACGGTGATGCCAGTATAGGCGATGCCATGGTGCAGATAGGCCAGAAAGACCTGCTTATAGATACCCAGGGTAACTGGGGTAACATACTTACCGGCGATGGGGCTGCTGCTTCGCGATATATCGAAGCAAGGCTGAGTAAATTTGGCCTTGAGGTATTGTACAGCCCTAAGATAACCACATGGCAGCTGAGTTATGACGGACGTAAAAATGAACCGGTAAACCTGCCGGTGAAGTTTCCGTTGCTGCTTGCACAGGGTGCCGAAGGTATCGCAGTAGGGCTTTCTACCAAAGTATTGCCGCACAACTTTAACGAGCTTATAGATGCTTCGATAAAAATACTGAAGAACAAGCCGTTTACCATATACCCCGACTTTCCTACTGCCGGTATAGCCGACATGACCAACTATAACGACGGTATGCGCGGTGGCCGTGTGCGTGTGCGTGCACGCATCAGCCAGCTAGATAAAAGTACACTGGCCATAACGCAGATTCCGTTTAGTACCAATACCGGTACGCTTATAGACAGCATACTGAAGGCCAACGAAAAGGGCAAAATTAAAGTCAAGAAAATAGAAGACAACACGGCTGCCGATGTGGAAATCCTTATCCACCTGCCACCGGGGGTGTCTCCCGATAAAACTATAGATGCACTGTATGCCTTTACGGCCTGCGAAACCTCTATAGCACCGCTGGGATGTGTGATTGAAAACCACAAACCGTACTTTGTAGGCGTTAGTGAAATGCTGCGCATCTCTACCCATCGTACGGTAGACCTGCTGAAGCGAGAGCTGGAAATTGAGTTGGGCGAGCTGGAAGAGCAATGGCACTTCCTTTCGCTGGAGCGTATTTTCATAGAAAACCGTATCTATCGCCTTATTGAAGAGGAAGAAACCTGGGAGGGCGTTATCCGCGCTATAGATGAAGGGCTAAAGCCGTTTACCAAGCACCTGAAGCGCGCCGTTACTGAAGAGGATATTGTACGCCTTACCGAGATCCGTATTAAGCGTATTTCTAAGTTTGATATTGACAAAGCCCAGGAAAAGCTGGAAGCATTGGATGGCGAAATAGAACAGGTAAAATACAACCTTGCACATATCATCGACTTTGCTGTAAAATACTTCCAGAACCTGAAAGATAAGTACGGCAAAGGCCGCGAACGCAAAACCGAGATACGTAACTTCGATAATATTGAAGCTACTAAAGTGGTATTACGAAATACCAAGCTTTACGTAAACCGTGAGGAAGGCTTTGTAGGTACCGGACTTAAAAAGGATGAGTACGTAGCCGACTGTAGTGATATTGATGATGTAATAGTCTTCCTGCGTGACGGCAGCATGATTATCACGAAAGTAGATGTGAAGACGTTTGTAGGCAAGGATATTATACACGTAGCGGTGTTTGACAGGAACGACAAGCGTACCATATACAACATGATATATCGCGACGGTAAAAACGGCCCAAGCTATGTGAAGCGTTTTAACGTATCAGGTGTAACGCGTGATAAACCATATGACCTTAGCGCCGGAACGAAAGACTCTATGGTGCTGTATTTTAGCGGTAACCCTAATGGTGAGGCTGAGGTTGTAACGGTGCTGTTACGTCAGGTAGGCAGTATTAAAAAGCTGAAGATAGACCTTGATTTCGCAGCAATAGCCATTAAAGGCCGTGCTTCAAGGGGTAATACGGTTACCAAATACCCTATTAAGAAAATTGAACTTAAAGAAAAGGGAATCAGCACACTAAAACCGAGAAGGATTTGGTTTGACGATACCGTACACCGCCTGAATGTAGATGCACGCGGTGAGTTGCTGGGTGAGTTTAAACCTAACGACAGGCTATTGGTTATCAACCAAAATGGCAAGCTGAAAACCATAGTGCCGGAACTTACCACGCATTTTGACGATGGTATGATAGTGCTGGAAAAATGGAACCCTGATAAGCCCCTTTCGGCGATTTATTATGATGGTGACAAGCAGCGTTATTATATAAAACGTTTTGTGGTGGAAAACGAAAACAAGGAAGAAACCTTTATTTCAGACCACCCGGATTCGCGCCTTGAAATTGTAAGTACCGACTGGAGGCCTGTAGCGGAAGTGATTTTCCCTAAAGTAAAAGGTGTGCAAAAGGAAACGATAACCGTAGACATTGAAAGCTTCATCACGGTAAAAGGTATAAAAGCGCAGGGCAACCAGCTTACTACCGATAAGGTAAAAGAAATTAACCTTCTGGAATCATTACCGTATGAAGAATCCGAACCGGCAGAACCTGAAGTTATTGCAGACGAAACGGAAGGTGATGAACCATCAGTAAGCCTGGATGATGACGGACAAATCACTTTAAGTCTTGATTAAAACAAAAACAGCTAAGACACTATAAATCAATAATTTTAAAAGCTGATTGAAATCATATTTCAATCAGCTTTTTTTATTTCTTAAGCAACTCTGCCAGTTGCCCGGTAAGGTTCTTTCTTGAATAGTATTGCAAGCCTATAGCATGCGATTTCAGGCTGCCGTTTTGGTATTCGGCAAAGTATTTTAGTAGGGTATCTTTAATTTTCTGCTTCTCGTTATACAAAGCAAATACACCCGTATTGGTAGTACGCATTATCTCGGCAAAATCAGCACCGTCAGGGCCAATAGCCAGTATCGGGCGGTCTGAAACCATGTATTCAAACAGCTTGCCAGGTATAATGCATTTGGTTTCTTCACGGTCTATTTCCACCAACAAAAGCACCTGGCTTTTGCGTTGGTGGGCAACAGCTTCGGCATGTGGCACGTAGCCAAGGTTATTTACATAGCCATTAAGCCCGTTTTGTGCAATGCTGTCCAACACTTCACGGCTCACCGCACCTATAAGCTTCAGTTCAAAACTTTGGGCGAAAGCCTCATTTTCACGGGTAAGTTCGCTTAACGCCTGCCATAGCGCCTGCGGGTTACGCTCACTAAGGAACGAACCGATGTGCGCCAGTGTAAACTTTTCGTCTAATTGCTGTTTTGCTATGTTTTCCACGTCGTAACCGTTAGTAATAACGGCAATGGGCTTAGCAGTAAGCGCTTCAAATTCCTTCTTGGTAGTAGGGCTGGTAACCAATACAGTATCGGCAGTATTCAGCACCTGTTTTTCTAAATCCTTATGCTTTTTTTCTGCGGAAGCGTTAAGCTTTAGCTCTTTGTGGTAGCCAATGGTTGTCCATGGGTCACGGAAATCGGCAATCCACCTAACGTTTACCTTTTCTTTTAGGCCAAGGCCGATAAGGTGCAGGCTGTGCGGCGGCCCGGTAGTGATAACCGTGTCAATACCGTTTTCCTGTATGTATTTCGACAGGAATTTTATAGATGGTTTTACCCAAAGTACACGCGCATCTGGGATGAACAGGTTGCCCCGCACCCACAACATTGCACGCTGTAAAAAAGATTGTTTCTTTTTATCGGGGATGATGCCGCTGCTTATTTTTTTCGTACTCCCCTTACTGAACATGGAAGCCCATGCGTAAGGTTCGGTTATGCGCTGTTTTAGTATGGTTACATCCGGGTTTACCTCTGCAAGAAGCCCTTCATCCACTAACGGATAGGTAGGATTTTCAGGGATGTACACCACAGGCTGCACCCCGAATGAGGGCAGGTATTTTACAAACTTCAGCCAGCGCTGTACACCGGGGCCACCCGCAGGAGGCCAGTAATATGTAATGATTAACACGCGCCCCCTAACCCCCGAAGGGGGAATTTGCTCACTCATATCCATAAAATATAATTATGGTTTATTAGTTTCCGGGGTTTTCTCCCCTTTTAGCGAGCGGTTCTCAAACCATATGCCACCACCCAGCAAGCCCAGGAATAGCACAAAGCTGATCAGGGTTATGGTGCTGCCGGTTTTTACAACCTGTGGTTCAAATTTAAACTCTACACTGTGCTTACCTGCCGGTATAGGCATGGCGCGCAGGGTATAATCGGCCTGGTAGTGCGTGGCAGGCTTACCGTCTATGGTAACGTTCCAGCCTTTAGGGTAATACATTTCGCTGAATACGGCAAAACCTTCGTGGCTGTTATTAGTGGTATAACGCAGGTGGTTCGGCTCGTACGATTCCAGTGTTATGGTTGCAGTACTGTCTTTTACAAATGTAGTTTTGGCAGCTGCCTCAGGAAATTTCTCCTTATTCACCACGGCAACATTTTTCACATCCAGCTTTTCAACCGACTTAAATTCTTCGTCAGCCGTTGCAACCGGTTTCACTGTGCTTACAAACCAGGCCGGGCCTGCTGCAAACGGGTTGGTTATAGGCAGGTAATCGCCCTGCTGCCCCTGCATTATCAGGTATTTCACGTTTAGCATGTCCAGTACAGGTACAGCACTTTTCAGCTTCAGGGTCTCTTCATCAAGGTTATTGAATATCGGGGCAAAAGCATCTTTCTTACCGCTTTCGAATGTGTAGGTAAACAGTTCGTCCATCCTGCGTGGGCGCACGGCACTGTACCCCCCTACCGACTGGTGGTAGTATGATGTACGTCCCTGCATCCTTCCGCCCGGTTCGTACACGCGGAAATGGCCATCGTCTTTTAATATAAATTCGTCGGCACCATTAGGCTCAAACGGCACAGTCATCTTACTTTCCGATACGAAATCATCAGCATTTACATATTTACGGTCCACAGTATACAGGTCGCCCACAGCAAGTACACCTATAATGACTACGGCAACCGTTTCGCTAAGTTTTTGCTTATATGCAAAATACAGCACCGCCACAGCAGCCAGTACAAGGAACAAAGCACGTGTTAGATCGGCTGTAAACATATCCATACGGGTTTCCTTAAGCGCCTGTATGTAACCTGCGCCGTATTGCTGGAAGCCCTGTGGGCCAAGGATGTAGTTTGTTGCAAAAGCTTCGTCGTCAGCTTTTTCAAACGCAAACGAACCTTTCAGTATAAACAGTACAATCAGTAACCCGCCTACTACAGCACCTGATTTCCACAGGTTTTTAAACTGCTCTTCTTTGGTCAGTTTAAAGAAGGTTTGCAGCCCCATAAAGGCCAATACCGGTATACAAAGTTCCAGTATAACCTGCATAGACGATACCGCACGGAACTTATCGTACAGCGGCACGTTTTCTATAAAGAAATTGGTAAGCCCCGAAAGGTTTTTACCCCAAGATAATAATAGTGTTAGTATAGCCCCCGCAAGGAAAGCGTATTTAATTTTACGGTTATCGGCAAAAAGCGCAAACACCGCCAGGAAAAACACCACAATACCTATATAAGCAGGTGCTTCTACAATTGGCTGGTCGCCCCAGTAATACGGCACGTTTTCAGATATTTGCTTTGCCTGGTCAGCCGGCAGGCCAAGGTTGATAAAGTAATCGTACACTTTATTTTCACCTTTAACCGTTTCGTGTGTACCACCGCCGTAAAGCCTTGGCACCAAAAGGTCAAGGCTTTCGCCAATGCCATAGCTGTACTCAGTAATATAGCTATAGTCCATAGCAGCGCCCGACGTTACCGGGGTACCATCGGCCTTAAAGGTAAGCTCGCTCTTGCCACGAATACTGTAATTTGTAAACTCAGACGTAGCCATCAGGCTGGTAGCATTAAGCCCCAGCGCCACTATACCTGCAAGCGCAAATACGGCAACAGAGGTACCAAGGTGCTTATAATCTTTAGTTTTAACAATATCTACAATATAGTAAATGCCTATGCACAGTAACAGGAACAGCAGGTAATACGTCATCTGGAAGTGGTTGGCGTTTATTTCCAGCGCAGTAGCTATCAGGGTAAGCAACCCTCCCGCCACATAGCGCTTACGGAATACCAATATAATACCTGCTATTACTACCGGCATATAGGCTATGGTATGGGCTTTGGCATTGTGCCCCGCCCCAAGGATAATAACCATATAGGTACTGAAACCAAAGGCCAGCGCCCCGAAGAACGCCTTAAGCGGATCGAGTTTCAATACACGCAGCAATACAAAAAAGCCGAGGAAATACAGGAACAGATAGTCGGCAGGGCGCGGCAGGAAACGGATAACACCGTCCAGCTTTTTAATGTAATTGTGCGGATAGTTTGCCCCCATCTGGTAAGTAGGCATACCACCAAAGGCATTGTTTGTCCAGTACGGTTCGGCTTCGTGCTCCTTACGGAAATCGTTTTGCTCCTTGGCCATTCCTGTATATTGTGCAATATCCGATTGGAAGAAAGCCTTATTGCCCTGCAAAACCGGGTAAAAATAAAGCAGTGAAACCACAATAAAGCCCAGTACGGCCAGTAATTCAGGATAAAACCTTTTTATATTTTTCATGTGCAAAAGTTTGCTTAGTTTGCTGATGGTAAAAAACGGCGTGAAGATACTTATTTTCCCTAAAACGGCAGAAACCACGGTTATATTTTAAACAAATTTACAGAATACCCCTGCACAACGCGTCCTTTTTTGCTGATTATCTTTATATATAGCACAGTGTGTTTCAGGCTGGAAAACTCTAATAGAGCCGGGCCCTACATCATTTAACAAATATTTTGGAGGGTTAAACATCCTTAATTACGTTATTAGCGGTGTATTAATAGGTATATTTGCTATTGTACCTTGTTGTTTGAACTTAAAAATTCATATCCCCAGATGAAGAAACTGATTATTTTTTACACCGACGACGACCTGGAAGACCTGGATTTCTTCAGTGAGATTGTAGACAGCCTTGGAGAACAGTATGACGTAGTTACCCAAAACAACGGCGAAGAGCTGCTACATGCGCTTAAAAACCCGCCGCCACACCCCTACCTTATTTTCCTGGATATAAACATGCCGGGCATGAACGGGCTGGAAACGCTTAAAAAATTAAGGGAAAACGACAACCACAGGCTAATGCCGGTAATTATGATATCTACGTCTAATGATACTGCCATTATAGAAAAGGCGCGGCTTTATGGCGCTACGTATTACCTGCCGAAATCGGGTGATTTTGAAAAGCTTAAAAACTCCATAATCCATGCACTGTCTATAAACTGGGGTACTTTTATTCCCACTGATAAAAACTTTGTATATAATTTTCACTAACAGCCCTCATGGAAAATACCGTAACTGAAACCAATTTTTTAAATAACCTACGCCAGTCTACCGCTACGTCACACACCGCCCTTGAGACGCTGCCCGTGTCTGAATCTATACTAAAGGAAGATGTAACCGATGAAGAGTATGCACACTACCTTGCGCTAATGCGTGATGTGGTTAAAGATGCCGAAGAGAATATTTTCCCCGCATTGCAGCCTTATGTGACAGATATAGCCGAGCGTAATAAAACACACCTTATAGAAGCCGACCTTAAAAAGTTAGGCATCGACTTATCCGAAAGCCAAAAACCGGTATCGGCAGGTGTGGAAAACCCTTCGGCTGCGTATGCTATGGGCATACTGTATGTTATAGAAGGCTCGTCTTTAGGCGGCAGGGTAATACTGAAAAACATAGCCAAAACCTTAGGCCATACCGAAGAAAGCGGCGCTGCTTACTTTAGCGGCTACGGCAACCTTACCGGCAGCCGCTGGAAAGGCTTTTTGGCAGACCTGGCCGGTTTTGAGACTAAAAACGATGCCGGCAGCGAAATTATAGCCGGGGCTAACTATGCTTTTGAAGCCATTCACAGGCATTTTAGCAGCAATGGCAACCGATAACGGATTTATGAAGATAAGGGATATAGTAAACCGCGATATTGTAAACCTCACCAATTGCGAACAGGAACCCATACACATACCGGGCAGCATACAGCCGCACGGTTTTTTGCTTGGCATAAAGAAAGAATCGCTTATCATCGATTTTTGCAGTGCCAATACGGCGGAGTACCTTAACCTGTTCCATACGCAACTGCTGGGGCAAACCTTTGGTGCGGCCTTTGGCGAAGACAATGCAAAAAAGCTGACCGCTTATGCAGGCAAAGGGCTCATGCTGGGCAGCAGCCTGCTGAAGCTGCAACTGTGCGGGGTAGATTTTTTGTGTACCATGCACCTTAACGCACAGGATATTTACATACTGGAAGGCGAGCCCGAAGGCTTCAGCCACCAGGAAGCCAGCGAGGTATACGACCAGACATCGCAGTTTTTGGGCTACATGCACGAAACGCATACGCTGAAACAACTGTGCCAGCTTGTGGCCGAAGGTACGCGTAAAATTACCGGGTACGACCGCGTTATGGTATACCGTTTTGATAAGGACTATAACGGCGAGGTATTTGCCGAAAGCTGCCGCGATGACCTGGAGCCGTTCCTTGGGCTGCACTACCCGCATACCGATATACCGCCACAGGCACGCGAGCTGTACAAAATAAACCTGTTGCGCCTTATTACAGATATTGACTATACCCCTGTACCTATCTTTACGCAGGACGATGCCGAAAACAAAGCACTGGACCTGAGCTTGTCCATACTGCGCAGCACATCGCCCATACACGTACAATACCTGCACAATATGGGGGTGGGTGCCACGCTTACCATATCGCTCATGCACAAAAAGCAGTTGTGGGGGCTTATAGCCTGCCACCACTACTCGCTTAAAAACCTTAGCCCTGAAATAAGGCTGGCAGCCAAGTTGCAGGGGCACTTTATTACTTCGCAAATTGATGTAAGGCAGTCGTCTGAAGAATACGAGCACGCCCGTAAGACCACACTGGCGCTGGAACGTATGAACAATGTGCTCCTGCATAAGGAAAACGACCTGCAACAGATTGTGGCCAACCCCGATATACTGGCTTTAACCAATGCATCGGGAGCCGCTGTGGTGTTTAACGGTACCGTATATAAAAGCGGGCTTACCGCCGATGACGAAAAAATAAAGCAACTGGCCTCATGGCTGGCTACTTATACCAATAACGGCAGTTTCAGTACAGAGAAAATCACCGCGTACCTGCCGGAATTTAAAGGCGACTGCGAAACCACGTCGGGTATTGTTTACCATTCGCTGGATATAGACAGTAACAACTGTATTATATGGTTCAGGCCTGAGACCAAAACAGAGGTACACTGGGCAGGTGACCCACAAAAATCTATCATCAAAGATGAAAAAGGGCTTTCGCCAAGACGTTCGTTTGCGCTGTGGAAAGAAATTGTAGACTGCATCAGCAAACCGTGGCTGCGCCCGGAGCTGGATGCGGCGGCTTCTTATGCCTACAGCCTGCAACGACAGATAAACCTGCTGATTATAACCCAGGAGGAAGAAAAATACCGCAAACTGAGCGAATTGCTCAGGGAAACCAACAACGAGCTGGAGAACATCAACTGGATAAGCACGCACGACCTGCAGGAGCCATTGCGCAAAATACAGCTTATGGCATCGCGTATACTAACCCGTGAACGTACATTGCCAGAGACTGTGGAAGATTCTATAAGGCGTATGAATGCATCGGCAAACCGTATGCAGAACCTGCTGATAGACATACTGAAATATACGCGCCTGCGCCATACGCACGACAACCTGGAAACGGTAGACCTTGCCGAACTTCTTGAAGAAGTGAAACAGGATATGGCTGAAACCATAACCGAAAAAGAGGCTATAGTTACCATAGGTGCATTGCCGCATGTGCAGGGCATTCCTTTCTTGTTGAAGCAATTGTTTTTCAACCTGATATCAAACTCGATAAAGTATGCCGATGAAGTGCGTAAGCCTGAAATAACAATTGCCCATGAAGGCCTGAAATATCTTGAAGGTTCGAGTGAGCTTTACCACACCATAACGGTTAGCGATAACGGTATGGGGTTTGACCAAAAATACGCTGAGCAGATTTTTAATATTTTTACCCGCCTGCATGCCCTGCCCGACCAGAAGGGATCTGGTGTGGGGCTGGCGCTTTGCAAGAAAATCATGCAAAACCATAAAGGCCAGATAACCGCCAGTTCCATGCCCGGGTTCGGTACCGAAATATGGGTCTATTTCCCGGCGGAGGCTGAAGGACACAGTTAAAATTTAAGGCCGCTTATGCGGCCTTTTATATTTATATTATTTCCGGACAAGACTATTCTAATCTTTTGAACCTATTATCCTTCCATACAAAGATTTCAGGTTTCGTCTTTCTTGAATTTTGGTCTGTTTCATCAAGCGATGCATCAATCAACGAAGTCGCGTTTGCTATCAATAAATAGCTGTCTTTATTGTAGGCAAAACCATAGAAACCATCTACCCTGTCTAATTCAGCAGTATCGATTATCTTTCCATTTTCGCGGTCTACCATAAATAGAAAACTACACATAGCGCCACAACTCTTTTCAATTACAGTATATTTCCCTCCAAAGTTGATGCCCCGTTTGCAACCTTCAGTAATAAAGTCTACATACTCTTTATCTTTTGCAAATGGATTTCCTGTAAAATCAGGCGCTTTAAGCGTTCCGCTATATAAATTAGCTTTATAAGATTCAAAAGAATATTTAGCCACATACGGAAAAACTTTATTAACCCGAAGAAGGCTGTCTTTCCTGATCGTCTCTTCTTCTTCAGCAGTAAATGCTGATTTGGGTGTATCAGTATAAACAACCACAGAGTCGGTTAAAGGCTTTTTAGCAGCTTCGGTTTTTCCAGAAGGATTTTTACAGGATTGAAGCAACATTATTGCCAAAACAGCAGCGAAAACAGATTTCATATAATAGTCAATTGGTTTATCAAATATAAACAAAAAAAGAGCCTTTCGGCTCTTACTTACGTATTGCTACGTTATACTTCTTAATCATCTTCAGCATATCTGTATCGGTACTGAAAACCGTATTAAGCCCCTGTGGTTCTTGCGGTGGGTCGGCAGTAAATGCATCACCTTTTACCCAGTGACCCTGTGCCGGGTTATTTTTACCCGTGCCGCCATATCCCCAAAAGTTTAGCGCCGTAAACGCTTTGTGCTGTTTAATACTGCTTTCCAGTTTATCAAAAATGGCTTTGTAATACGCTTCACGGTCTTTGGCAGGTACATTCCTGTCCAGGCTCTCGCCTTGGCGCGGCAGGCCAAATTCTTCCAGTACCAATGGTTTGTGCAGGCGTTCGGCGACAGCGATATGTTGGTCAACGTATTCCAAGGTCTTGCTGATGGCTATAGGCAGGGTTTTGGCAGCATCTTCGTGCTTATACCAACCCCAGTTTTTCGGCCAAATGTGCATTGTAAGGTAGTCGATTTTCGGGTTATTGTGGGTACGCTCGTATATGGCAATATCATCTGCCGAACCCGCCTTGCCCTCGCTACCGGTGCAGATAAGGTGGTAACTGTCCAGCTCGTCTATGGTGTCAACCACATCAGTAAGCCAGTTGGTAAACGCACCTTCGTTATCAGCAGTAAACACACGCGGCTCATTGCCCACCTGCCATGCCATAATGGTGTTATCCTCGGTATACTTCAGCTTGCTGTAGGCATTGGTACGGCCTATTATTTTGGCAATGTGCTGCTTCAGCGCTTCACGGCACGGTTCGCATTTGTGGAACTGCTTTACATAGTCCATAAACTGCGGCCAGGTATTCGGTGGGATGTTCGGGTTGGGCAACTTCCCATAGCCGTTCCACTCCAGGTATTGCGCCATGCCCCCACTCCATTCCCAGTTGTTGGCCAGGTACAGCACGGCGTACATATTACGCTTGCGCAGTTCGTTGAGCAGATAATCAAGCCCTTCGAGCAAATCCTCATCATACACTCCCTGTTCCGGTTGCAGGGCAGGCTTTACGGTAAAATCCTGTGTACCGCCCTCTGCCCCTACCAGTATGCGGAGGTTGTCAATGCCATTTGCTTTCAGTTCGTCCAACTCTTTGGCAAGGCGGGTACGGTCGCCCACGCTTTTACTTGCCAGCAGGCTGCCGTACCAGTAGTTGGCACCTATATAATGGTATGGGGAATTGCCTTTGTAAAATTCGGTTCCCTTTACGGTAATGTGTTCCGGGCCTTTTGTTTTCTGTGCCGAACACGATACCCCAAATGATACCGCCGTTATGGCCAATGCGGTTTTAAATACGTTTGTCATATATATTATCTCTTACGGGTTTAAAAGTGAGGGCGCGGCTTTCCTCACAAGCCACGCCCCACGAAAAACATTAACCCAAATCTTAACCTATTCTGTAATGGTGTACATAGCAGGAATATTATCCTGCAACACCGACGCGCCTTTTTGTGTAAAATTCACAAAGTCCTGCGTATTGCTTTGCCCCGAGGGCGGAACATAATAACCGTCGAGGTTGTTGTTCCAGAACATTACATACGCCACCTGTGCATCATACTGCCTAAGGGCGCCGTACATGTTCGTATTAAAAAATCCTGCTATAGGGGCGGTGGTAGCCGTAACCCTGTAACCTGTTTCGGTCATAGCGCATATCTTTACTTTGTCTTTGGCTATATCGCTTACCATTTTCAGTTTATTACCGGCATTGGTAACACCTGTAGTGCTGCCGGTAAAATCGCCGTAGTTGTCCATACCCAGTACATCTACATACCCATCGCCGGGATAGCGTTGCAGGTATTGTGCCGATGCGGTATAGCTGTTATCGGGTGAATAGGCATACAGCACATTGTGCACCCCTTTGGTATCGCGCAGGTAGGTTACCAAAAACTGCCACGCCTGCTTGTACTGATCAGCCGTACAATATGCTGCACCCCACCAGAACCAGTTGCCGTCAAACTCATGGAACGGGCGGAAAATAACGGGAATCAGCTTACCGTCGTTACCTTTCAGGTTGTTCAGCACATCGGCCACTTTATCAAGCTTTTGCTTAAAGTAATCGTGGTTGGCACCTCCCGGTAATATACTGGCAAAGGCCGTTGCTTTCTCCTGTGCCGTCATATCGGCGGCGTAAAAAGTTTCACCGTGGTAAGGCTCGCGAAAGTGCCAGCAAAAGGTATTTACCATGCCTTTATTGTACGCTTCCTTAGCATCATCGGTTATAATGATTTCCTGCTGGTAAAACCAGTTATCGGGCTGGCCGGTATTGTTATTATCGGTAATGAACATAAAGTCCGAACCCAGCAATGCCGGGTCACTCCCCGTAGCCTTCTTAATATCTGAACTGCCCGCCGCATCCTGGTAAAAACCGTTGAATGCATCCTGCTGCCCTATAAGGTATTTTGTTTTTTGCAGTTTCCTCAAATTGTAAAAGAGCGCTACCGTTTCGGCAGTGGCATTTGGGTCGGCCATATAGGTACGCACGTTTGCCGCTGTCATCGGGTCGTCATCCACCACTACAGGCGGAGTAGTATCGTTATTGCTGTCACTGTCGCTACTGCATGATACAGCCAGTACCATACCCATAGCGAGCAGGCTTACAGTAAATTTTTTCATGTCGTGTTAGTCGTATTATGCCTAAGAATAAGGCACTAAGTAAATCTCATTTAACGTATGCAAATTACAGCATCAATCGTTTTCGTAATGCTGCTATTTTGTCAAAAAAAGGTATTATATTTTCAGGAGAATTATGGTTGTGATAAGCAACTACCTAAATGTAAAGCATTCACTCATAGACCACCCTGTCATTGCGAGGCACGAAGCAATCTCATCATGCATTTTAGTAACTTTATGAGATTGCTTCGTGCCTCGCAATGACACACAATATTGGATAAGCTCTACAACCGCTTAATCAGTTCCAGGCATGCCCTGCTGTTGTGGTACGGGCATTTCCAGAAACCGGCTTTGTCTTTTTCTATCAGCTTATAGCCTGCATCTACGCCCCATATCCATTCGCCGTTTGTGGTGTCGAGTATGTGCTGTTGTACAAACTGCCAGTTACGCGTTGTGGCATCCATGTATTTTGCATCACCCGTAAGCTGCCATGCATTCACCATACCTATCAGGAACTCGCTTTGCGGCCACCAGTGCTTTTCGGTGATAAGGTGGTCTTCCTGTGGGTCGTATTCGTACCAAAGGCCGCCGTCGGCTTCATCCACACCTTCAAAGGTGGCATCGGCCATAATAACAGCATGTTTTTTATAAATGGCTACCAATTGTTCATCGCCAATCACTTCGGCACACCATTGCAGCAGCCAGGCCGCTTCAATATCATGACCGTACGAAATAACATCGGGCTTTTCTACCCATTCCTCATTAAAGAACAGGTGCAGGTGCCCGGTTTCGATGTCCATAAAATGGTTGTTTATGGTAATCAGCAGCTGCGATATAACGCTTTTTAAACCGGCATCGGGCCAAACGCGGTACAGGTTGGCATACCCTTCCACTATATGCAGGTGGGTATTCATGGTCTTTTTTTCATTGGCGTCCTTATCGCTCAGGCGAAGGTCGTCAATGGGTTGCCAGTCGCGGGTAAAGGCTTCCAGGTAACCCGAATATTCTTTGTCAAAACTGTACTCCTCAATCTTTTTGTAAAGGCTGATGGCAAGTTGCAACGCATCTTCATTTTGGGTAACCGAATAATATTCGGTCAAACCATAAATGGTAAACGCCAGCGCATAAATTTGGTTTTTGGTATCCTTAGGCGAACCGTCGGCATTCACACTCCAAAAGATACCGCCATGTTCCTTATCATAAAAATATGTGGCAATGTAACGGTATGCGCGGTGTGCCAGTTCCAAATGTGCTTCGTTTTTGGTAACCGGGTATGCCGCAGCAAATGCCCACAAAATGCGGGCATTCATTACGGAGCCTTTTTCGGCTGAAAAGTCTTTGTGTTCGTTACAGTCTATGGCGCCTATAAAGCCACCATTAACCGTATCTGTAGTGTTTTTTTCCCAATACGCCAGTATGCTGTCCAACTCATGGCGCATGGCTTCTTTAAGCTGTGCCATTATAGAAACTTCTTGTTGCTGTCTACAAGATCAATGATGGTTTGTACCGAACCTGCCGAAGTAAAGGTATCTTCAGGCGTGTTCATCACATAATCTACCAGTTTTTCGATAGTAGAAACCGCCACATGCATACGCGTATCAGACGATGCGTAGTAAATGTACACGGTACCGTCTTCATCGGCTATCCAGCCGTTAGAGAACAATACATTGCTTACATCGCCCACACGCTCCTCACCTTCCGGAGCCATAAAATAGCCCGCCGGGTGGTGGATAACCTTGTCTATTTCATTAAGGTCAGTCATAAACATATACAGCGTATAACGCAGGCCTGCCGCAGTATTACGTACGCCGTGTGCCATATGCAGCCAGCCTTTATCGGTTTTAATTGGCTCAGGGCCAAGGCCGTTCTTCAGTTCATAAATGGTATGGTACACCTTGCCACAAATGATTTTTTCATCAAGCACCTCCGGGTTTTCCATCTTATCTATGAAACCAAGGCCAATACCGCCGCCGCTGCCTACATCTATAAAACCGTCCTGAGGGCGTGTGTATACAGCGTATTTGCCATTTACAAACTCAGGGTGCAGCACCACATTGCGCTGCTGGCCGGTATTGCTTATAAGGTCGGGCAGGCGCTCCCAGTTGATAAGGTCTTTGGTACGCACTATACCTGCATTGGCTATAGCCGAACTGGTATCGCCTTTAGGGGCATCCGGGTCTTTGCGCTCGGTACAGAAAATACCGTACACATAACCGTCTTCGTGCTGTATCAGCCTCATATCATACACGTTGGTATCGGCGTTGCCCTCTATCTGCGGTATTACAACCGGTTTGTCCCAAAAGGTAAAATTATCAATACCATTAGGGCTTTCTGCAATGGCAAAGAACGACTTACGGTCTACCCCTTCCACGCGTACAGCCAAAATGTACTTACCATTCCATTTTGTAGCACCGGCATTAAACGCGGCATTAAAGCCTATACGTTCCAGCCCGTGCGGATTGGTTTCGGCATTAAGGTCGTACCTCCAGTGCAGCGGCACGTGTGCAGCCGTAACCACCGGGTTTTTGTAGCGGGTATAAATACCGTTGCTTACATCAGCAGGCTCATTCTTCTTCTCTGTCAGTTCGCGGTGGGCTTTCGCCAACGCTTCGTAATTTGGTATCTTAACCGTGTTTTCAGTAATCATATCCAATACCCTTTTTAGTTAATTGGTGCAATTGTTGTGTTTTTTTTAAAAGTCGGTGAGCCTGTCCCACCATGATTTTTTCATTACGGCAAAAATTACTGCCAGTAAAACCAGCACCGTAAAGAACCCGGTCCATTTACTCAGGATAAAATACATAGGCAGCAGCGTAAGCAGTATCTGCCCGGCAATACCCATAGCCACGTTCGCCATGTTGGTGCCAAAGTTTCTGTTCCGTTGTAGGCCCGGGTCCTCTTTCTGTGCAAGTTCGTGTATGGGTTTCCACATACCCCACGGCCTTACGGTTTTGTAAAAATTCACCAGCGTTTCTGTATTTGTCGGAGGCGCCGCGTAAGAACCCAAAATACAGGCGACCAACTGTATTACAAAAAACACCGGGAAAAAGTACAGCATACGGGTTCCGTCAAAGAAATGGCTTATGCCCGTTACCGATAAGAATGGAGGTATGGCGCTGGCGATGATACCCGCCAGCATTCCCCAAAAGAAACCGGTAGCATTAAAGCGCCACCAGTACCATTTGAGTACATTAGCACACACAAAGCCCCCATACAGCCCTGCGGTGATAATGTTGAATATCATGTTTACGTCTTTAATAAAAAGCCCAAGGCCCACACCCAGTATCACCATAAGCGTACCCGAAAGGTATCCCATACGGATGATTTGTTTACGGCCTGCATCGGGCTTAAAGTATTTAAGGTAAATGTCGTTTACTATGTAGGCCTGCCCGGCATTAAGCGTTCCGCTGAAGTTGCTCATAAACGCCCCAAGGAAACCGGCAAGCACAAGGCCCACAAGGCCCACAGGCAGGTATTTGTTTATTACCGCAGGCATAATGCTCTCAAAGTTTACACCGTCGGCAGTGTGGTTCAGGTCAAGGTCTTTAAAGTACAGCACGCCCAGTATACAAAGCCCCATGGTCATAAAATAACGGATAGGCAGCAGTATGATGGATATGAAACCACTCATTTTACTGGCTTCCTCGGGCGATTTGGTACTTAATATCTTCTGGCAATCGTAGTTAGGTGCAGGCCCTGCAAGGCTTTTTAGCACCCCACTGAAGAACATCATGGCTACCACAGCCGAGAACAGCTTATAACCGTCGTGTTCCAGTTTTACCTGGGCATCGGCCAGTATATTTTGCCAATCAAGCCCCAGTTCGGCACCAAACAACGGGCTGTCCCAACCTATAGGCATTTTATCTGTAAATACGATACCGCTGTCGGCAAGTGCCGTCATGGCTATGGTACCCACAAATAGTGAGCATACAATCATAATCATGTACTTGATGAAATCGGCCAAAACGATACCGTGCATCCCCCCTACGATACTGTAGAATGTAGCTACAATACAGATACTTACCCCATAGAACTGAGCCGTAAAGTGCTTGGCATCCAGTAATGCAGTTTTATATTCGGCTGAACCTATGGCAAACTGCTCTACATGCTGGTCTAAGAATGGCACAGCAGCTTTTATAGTATCATACGGAATGAATATCTCAAGGAATTCGCCCACACCCACAAACGCATAGGCCATATAGCCAACACAAAGCATCAGTGCAAAAACCACTACTACAGCATGGCTGCTCTGAACTCCTTTATCGGTAAGGCCGAAACGTGTGCCCAACCATTCGGCACCGGTGGTAGCGTTGCTTCGCCTGAGCCATTTACTCAGGAACACCATAAGGAACACCTGGTTAAACACCGGCCACATCCACGGGATCCATACGCTTTTAAAACCGTATAAAAACGCCATGCTTACCAGCAGCATGGTACCGCTGATATCGAACATATCACTGGCATCACTAAGCCCAAGCATGTACCACGGGAGCGACTTGCCCCCCATAAGGTAGCTGTCTTTGCTGCGCTTAGCGCGGTTTTTCATTACTATGCCTATGGCCACCATCAGTATAAAATAGGCGGCAATAATAGAGAGGTCTATAGCTGTAAGTCTCATTATATCTTCGGGTCACGCCGTGGCGTGATTATTTTTTATAAAGGTTGAATTTGGTTACTTCTTTCTGGAACAGGGTTTCGGGCTGCTTGTAGTATTTTATAAAATCAGCCTCATATTTGTGGCCTTTGTATGGCGCATAATAATGCATACGCGGCGGATCCATGTGTTCGTTCCAGCCATGGTTGCGCCACACCAGCACATACGATATTTTTTTATCACCAATGGCATTGGTAAGGGTTTCTGTCCACCATGTGGCATACTGTATCTGCTCAAAACCTGTTTCTGCAATAGCCGAAAGCTTATGGTGCTCGCGGGCAACTTCATCAATAATACCGGTAAGGCGCTTGGTATCGGTGGCAAATTTTTCACGTTTTTCTGCTTCTTCCTCACCCTGATAAATATCAAAACTCACCATATCCACGTACTCATCACCGGGATAGTATCCCATAAAATCGGCTTTGGTCTGTACGTTGGCATCGCTGGTATTGTATACATACAGCAGGTTGTGTACACCCTTGCTTTCAAAGTAATTCACGGTGAATTTCCACAGTGCTTTAAACTGCTCGGGAGTGGTAGTATTTTTGCACCACCAGAACCAATTCCCTGTAAACTCATGGTACGGACGAAAGAGTATCGGAACCAACTTACCATCCTTCCCTTTCAGTGTAAGGAAGTACGCAGCAGCATTATCAAGCCAGCTTTTAAACAGTTCGTGCTTGGTGCCGCCCGGCAGTACCGAAGCCACCGTACCCGGCTCGTTGTTCCAGGCATCTTTGCCGGTAAGCGGGTTGTTCATGTGCCAGCTGAAGGTGTTTACCCCACCCCTGTCGCATACCATTTCCACAAACTGCTTCTGCTTGTTAAACGGCACACCATCAAGGTCTTTTTCTTCTTTATTCTCAGTACGACCAAGGTCCCAGCCGTATACCGCAGGGTAATCGCCGGTTACATCTTTTATGTCACTGCGCCCGTCTTCGTAACGCCAGTTTACACCATACGCCAGTGCATCCTGGTGCCCGAACATGTACCCTTTTTCGCGTGCTTTAAACAAATTTTGGTACAAAGCCACGGTTTCGGGAGTAGCTTTTTTGTCGGCCGGAAGCTGCGCTACAGCAGTCGTCTGTGAGGTGCCTTTGCACGATACAAGAAAAATTCCGGCTATAATTATGGCAATATTATTTTTCATCTATATTTGCATGTGCTTCAAAAAGAATTTTATAAGATTGTAAAATTCTTAAATTATTTGATTGATAATTCCCAACAGTATAATTTTATCAACCCTTTTTTGATAATGCCAAAGATATGACCGGCACACAAGAAGCGTTAATATTATTTTATCATTATTATAACAAATTATAACAAACGTTGTAGTAACTATGGACAACCAGAAATTCCACCGCGAAATACCCCCACTTTCTAAAGACGACAGCTTCCTTGTTTTCGACAGGCACAAGGACAGTTTTGAGTTCCCCATACACTATCACCCTGAATATGAGATAAATTTCATTTTGGGCGGAAAGGGCGTAAAGCGCATAGTAGGCGACCACATAGAGGAAATAGACGATGTGGAACTGGTACTGGTTGGCCCTAACCTGCCCCATGGCTGGGAACTTTATAAATGTAAAAATAAAGACATAAACGAAATAACCATACAGTTTCACAACGACCTGTTTGAAGATTCGTTTCTGCACCGCCGCATCATGATGCCCATCCGCGATATGTTTAACCGCAGCAACCACGGCATACTATTTTCAAAGAAAACCGCTACCGAACTTGCCGAACGCTTCCGACGCATCAGTAAGCTGGACGGAATGGACTACTTCCTGGAAATTATGTCGGTACTGCACGATATGGCCAATTCGCGCAACCAACGTTTGCTAAGCAACTACAGCGTGGACAGCGATGTGTTTGAAGACAGCGATAAAATGAAGCTGGTATACGAATACATACAGAAGAACTTCAGCGAAAAGATAACCCTTGACGATGTGAGCAATGTGGCCAGCATGAGCCCGGTTTCGTTTAACCGTTTTATAAAAAAACGTACTAACAAAACCTTTGTAAATTACCTGAACGACATTCGCGTGGGATATGCCGCCCGATGGCTTATAGAAAAAGACCTCAGCATAAGTGAGATTGCTTATAAAAGCGGGTTTAACAATATTGCCAACTTTAACCGTATTTTTAAAAGCATAAAAAAGACCACCCCAAGCCAGTATCGTGACGAGTTCCACGGCATGAAGCGCTTCCTGTGATACATTTTTACTGACAAAAAAATACAATACTGGCTTTGCTTCGGTTATAAACAACAACAGGTTAATATGTTTATTTTAAACACATTAACCTGTTTTTTATTTATAGCTATATATTAAAGTATAAAAGTTACGCAAACGTTAGAGAAAATATTATTGCTAAATGATAAAATAATATTAACCACACCTTAACCTTACTACTAAATTTGTTATTGTCAATAAAAGAACCCTAAAATTATTGATAGCTAAATTTCTAACCTTAATAATTGCGAATTAGTAGCTAACCAAACACGAATTTTACTATGGGTAACAAACTACACAAAGTTACAAAATGGTGTACACAAGGAAAAGCCCTGTTCTACCTTATGGTACTGTGTTTTGCAGGAACCATGCATGCACAGCACAAGGTAAGCGGTGTGGTATCTGACGATAAAGGGATGACCATACCGGGGGTAAATGTAACCGTAAAGGGCGCCCAGGGGGGCGTAGTAACCAACCTTGACGGTGAATATGCCATAGACGTGCCGGAAAACGGCACACTGGTATTCAGCTTTATAGGCTTTACAACCGAAGAAGTAGCCGTAAAAGGCAAAACAAGCATTAACGTAAAAATGACCGAAACCGCAAAAACACTCGATGAAGTGGTGGTTATAGGTTACGGTACGCAAAAGAAAGAAGACCTTAACAGTGCGGTGTCGTCCATCCGTACAAAAGACATTGAAAACCTGAAGCAGACTACTGTAGACCAAATGATACAGGGTAAGGCATCGGGTGTATCTGTAACCAACAACTCAGGCCAGCCGGGTAGCGCGGTGTCCATCCGCGTGCGTGGTACTACCTCTATATCGGGCACTAACGAGCCTCTTTATATTATAGACGGTGTGCCTATATCAGGAGACGGTACTAACATTTCTACCAGCGGAAGGCCTATTGGCGGTAACGACTTCAGCAGTGGCGGTGGAGCCGGTGCCAATGCCGTAAGCCCGCTTTCTATGATTAACCCGAACGACATACAAAGTATCGACATCCTTAAAGATGCCTCTGCAACCGCTATTTACGGTTCGCGTGGTGCTAACGGGGTTATCATTATCACTACAAAATCGGGTAAAAAAGGCACCGGCAAGCTTAGTTATGAGGGCTACACATCGGCTGCAACTATTTACAAAAAACTAAATGTACTAAACCTTAGGCAGTATGCACAACAGCAAAACGAGCTTTCTACGCTATATGGCATACCCCAGGATCAGCTAAGGCCTGAATTTGCCCACCCTGAGCTTTTAGGCGGCGGTACTGACTGGCAGGACGCTGTATACCGTACAGCTATAACCAAAAGCCACCAACTGTCATTTTCGGGCGGTAGCGATACCAGCAGCTACTATATTTCAGGAGGTCTTTTAGACCAGGAAGGTACACTGTTAGGTTCGGGCTACAAACGCTATACCACCAGGATTAATACAGATAGCAAGGTGAAAGACTGGCTTAAAGTAGGCACTAATGTTAACGCAGCCATAACTAACGAAAAGCTTACTATAAACCAAAGTTATGGTGGTATCATTAGCAACACCCTGCTGCAAGCCCCGGATATACCCGTACGCAACCCTGACGGGTCTTTCGCCGGGCCGACTGACAACAGCATGAACGCTACGTACTTTAACCCTGTGGCGGAAGCACTTGTTAAAGACAATAAGCTGATTCGTAAAAACTTTTTAGGCAATGCATATGCCGAAGCCAAAATATTAGAAGGGCTTAGCTACCGTATAGAAGCAGGTGCTAACACCGAGTTCAGCGAAAATACCGACTTCACTCCTACCTACGCATGGGGCGTACAGACAAACCCAAGTGCCGACCTTGTAGAAAGAAGGCAAAACTGGTATTCGGTAAACATAAAAAACCTGCTTACTTACGATAAAATGTTCGGCAAGCACCACATTACCGTTTTGGCAGGACATGAAGCTAACGACAGCCACTGGGAAGGTATAATTGCCACTACAATGAACTTCCAGACCAATGACCCGCATACAATAAACCTTGCCGATCCGGACCAGACTAAAACTACCGGTTACAAAGGAAGCGCTTCTATTACTTCGCTATTTGGCCGCGTTATTTATGACTTCAATAACAAGTATAGCGTATCGGCCTCTATAAGGCAGGACGTATCCTCGAAATTTGACCCTACCACCGATAACCAAAAGGGATATTTCCCTGCAATAAGCGGATCATGGAGGATAAGCAGCGAACCGTTTATGGAAGGTACCAAAGATTATCTGGACAACCTGAAGCTGAGGATAGGTTATGGTGAAACCGGTAACCAGCAAATACCAAATAACCGATACAGTGCGTTGCTAAACCAGCAGAACTCTAGTATTGGTACTGGTTTCTTACCGGCAAACATTCCGAACCCGGACCTTTCATGGGAATCTATGCAACAAACCAACCTTGGTATAGATATCGGGTTCCTTAACCGATTTACTGCTACTGTTGAATTTTATAAAAAGACCTCTAAAGACTTTCTATTCCAGGTGCCACTACCTGCCTACCTAACGGGTGGCGGTGCACAATATGGTGGTATGGATGCGCCGTATTCTAACCTTGGCTCAATGGAAAACAAAGGTTATGATATAACACTTAACTACAATACCAAAGGCGAATTTGTATGGAACTCTACACTTGTATTTTCACGCTACAAAAACAAGCTTACCAGTATAAACAGTAGCCTGAACCTTAAACAGGCGGTTAACATGAACGGTTACCAGCCGTATGACGTAACCAATACAGAGGTGGGCCACCCAATAGGTATGTTCTACGGTTATGTGGCACAAGGCCTTTACCAAACACAGGCAGAAGTAGACGATGCCCCTATAGGTGCCAGTGGCGATGCCCCTCAACTGGGCGACGTAAAATACAAAGACCTGAACGGAGATGGTAAAATTGACGCTACAGACCGTACACTTATAGGCAATCCGCATCCTGATTTTACTTTTGGTTTTACAAACACATTCAGGTACAAGAATTTTGACCTTTCGGTATTCTTACAGGGCAGCGTGGGTAACGATGTTATGAACCTTGTGTGGAGGAACGGTACCACAAACGCGCAGCTATATGTAAACCAGCTTAGCGATGCCCAAAACTACTGGACACCTGAAAACACAAATACTAACATTCCAAGGCCGGTAAACAACACCAGCCATGATAACCTGCTTATATCTACACGCTACATAGAAGACGGTTCGTACATGAGGATACAAAACCTTACCTTAGGCTACTCACTGCCTAACGACCTTATCTCTAAGATAAAAATGTCGAGGGTACGCCTTTACGGCACAGTTAGTAACCTGCACACCTTTACCAAGTACAGGGGTTACGACCCGGAAATTGGTTCATATAACCAAAACCAGCTGCTTACAGGTATAGATAACGGAAGGTACCCTACCCCAAGGACGTATTCTGTTGGTATAAACGTAGAATTCTAAAAATTGAAAAATGAAAATGAAAAGTCTTTTTAAAGGATATAAAATTCTTTGTGCAGCTGCAATAGTAGGGCTAGCTGTTTCCTGCACCGACGAGTTTACAAACCGTCCGTCTGAAGATGCCATAAGCCTTGATGCTTATTATTCTAACAATGCCCAGGTAGAATCTGCAACAAATGGTATGTACTGCCGTACATGGTTCCAGTTTGCCAACAAGTTTTTCTATGCTGTGGCCGAAGTAGGCTCGGGTAACATGTATACGGCATCGGCAGACGTAGCCGGTATGCGTACCTTCAGCCTTAACGGATCTGACCCGGAATTGTTAAACGGCTGGTCATCGCTATGGGCTAATGTGGCACAGGCCAACAACATTATTAACTTCCTTCCTGCCAGGGTAGGCCCGGAAGTGAGTGAGCAGGTGCTTAACAATACTGTAGGCGAGGCATACTTTATGCGTGCCACGGCATACTTTTACCTGGTAAGGCTTTGGGGTGCGGTGCCTATCATAGAAAACAACCTGGACTATGTAACCACCCCACAAATAAACACTAACAGGCCAGAGGACGTTTACACGCTTATTGAAAAAGATTACCTTAAAGCCATAGAACTGCTAAACGAAAAGGTAAGGACTTCTACCTATACAGATAATGCCCGTGTGAGCAAAGGTTCGGCACGTTCGTTCCTTGCCAAGGTGTACCTGTACCAACACAGGTATGCCGAGTCTAAAGCTATGGCCGAAACGGTAATAAACAGCGGTGAATTTAAGTTGGTTGGTGGTAGTGAACTGCCTAACAAATCGTTCCACGACCTGTTTACTTTCCCTAACAATAATAACGAAGAATCTATATTCGCTATACAATGGGTGGTAGACGGTAACTACGGTTCGGCAAACAATGCCAACACACAATTTGGTATCAGCACCGGTACGCTTACTACATCAAATGCCAGCTACGGCGGCGTGTTTGGCCCATCTATGGATGCTCTTAATATATGGGATCCGTTTGACGTAAGGAGGAAACAAACCATAATGATGCCGGGCGACCAGTACAACGATATACTGGTACGCGTTAACCCGGGTACAGGATGGACAACCCAAATGGGCTTTACCGTACCTTCAGCCGACCAGATTGGTGGCCAGGGTACCGGCGCAGCCATTAAAAAATACGTAATAGGTATTGTAAACGGCGGCGAAACAGGCGACCTTGACGGATGGAACATGTTTGAAAACAATACTTACCTGATGCGCTATGCGGAAGTACTGCTTATCCATGCCGAAGCTACCCTTGCAGGTGGCAGCAGCACCAGCGATGCCGGGGCACTGGCTTCGTTTAATGCAGTACATGAAAGAGCCGGGCTTGAGCCCGTAACCAGCCTTACGTTTGATGATGTTTTCCAGGAGCGCCGCAAAGAGCTGATGTTTGAAGGTGATTATTGGTTTGACCTGTGCAGGCTGCCACGCGCCCAGGCCACGGCTATTATAGCTGCACAAAACAGGGGTAACCAGTGGACTGCCGAGTACTACACTCCGCAGGAAAGTGATTTCTACCTGAAATACCCGGACAACGAGGTTTCTAAAAACCCTAAACTGCTTGATGCACCGGTACCTTATAACTTTGAATAACAGTATAAAATTGTATTGAAATGAAAACTAATAAATTTAAATTCCTGTTCGGCTTACTGGCACTGTTTGCCACTACGCTGTTCATTTCGTGCGACGACGATAACAGTTCGGGCGGGTCTCCGGTTATAGAAAGCGTAAGCCTTGCCCAAAACGATTCGCTTGTAGAATACGGTTTTGCAGACAACATGTATATTATAAGGGGTAAGGGCTTTACCGGCACCCAGAAAATTTACTTTAACGAAACCGACACTTATTTCAACGTCAACTTTGTTACAGACCAGGTTATCCTTGTTACCATAGACCGCAGCACACCGTATGAAAATGCTTCGAGTGAGCTTAAGGTGGTAACAAAAACCGGCGAGGCTATCTACCACTTCCCGGTATTACCTCCGGCACCAAGTATACAAAGCTTTAACCCGGTTAATGTTGCAGAAGGCGAACAGTTTACCATTTACGGCACCTATTTCCTGGACCCTACAGTAACCGTGGGCGGCATAGAGGCACAGGTAGTTTCTAATACGCTTACGCAAATTGTAGCCATAATGCCTGCCGGGGCTACTAATAAGTATGTAACGGTTTCTACCACATCGGGTGAAGACGAGTGGGATACTACTGCCGTAGGTACCGCTATCTATGACGATGTGTATTACAATTCATGGAACTTTGAAGACTGGAACAACCAGGTGTACGTAACAGATCAAACCAAAGCCTACCAGGGTACTACCTTTTTTAAGAAAGACATAGAAGGCTGGGGCAACATCCAGGGCAACTGGGGCTGGCAGGAAGGTATGAATAACTATACCGGTATCCACTTTGCCGTACGTTCGGACGATGTGGGTAAACTGGTTTGGATATTTAACGGAAGCGGCTGGGGCGATGCCACCCACGCTATTATAACCGGCACAGAGTGGACTGATGTACGGATCACCTGGGCACAAATGGGCGGTGTACCTGCAGCAATGCAAAACATATCGTTCCAGGAGTTTAGCGGTGCCACACACACGTATTACTTTGACAACTTTGGTTTTACAGTTGATTAACATATTTTATAGGGTAGGCTGAAACATTACCCTCTGCATTCCCCGGAGGTTTTTTCCGGGGAATGTTTTTATGTGGCAAACATTCGTACCTTGTGCATGTTAACCAAAACCTCATTTTACCATGACAACCTACACACCGTCTGCCACGCGCTATAACGACATGCAGTACCGCCGCTGCGGAAAAAGCGGCCTGAAACTGTCAACACTGTCGCTGGGCCTTTGGCACAACTTCGGCCACGTAAACGACTACGACAATAGCCGCCGTATACTGCACACAGCCTTTGACAACGGTATTACCCATTTTGACCTTGCCAATAACTACGGCCCGCCTCCGGGTTCGGCTGAAGAGAATTTTGGCAAAATATTGCACAGCGACTTTGCCAGTTATCGCGATGAGCTTATTATTTCTACCAAAGCGGGCTATACCATGTGGGACGGCCCTTATGGCGACTGGGGCAGCAAAAAATACCTGGTATCTAGCCTGGACCAGAGCCTGAAGCGCATGAAGCTGGATTATGTGGACATCTTTTACCACCACCGTATGGACCCTGATACGCCACTGGAAGAAACTATGGGCGCACTGGATTTAATTGTAAGGCAGGGAAAAGCACTCTACGCAGGTATAAGCAACTATAACGCACAGCAGGCGCAAAAGGCCATTAACATACTGAAACAACTGGGTACACCCTGCGTAATCCACCAGCCAAAATACAGCATGTTTGTACGCGACCCTGAATTTGGCTTGCTTGATGTGCTGGGCAATAACGGAGTGGGCTGTATACCCTTCTCGCCTTTGGCACAAGGGCTGCTTACCGACAAGTACCTGAACGGCATACCGGCCGACAGCCGAGTAGCCACAAGCGGGCAATTTCTTAACGAAAGCCACATTACGCCCGAAAGGATAGAAAAAATTAAAAAGCTGAACGAAATAGCACAGCAACGCGGGCAAAAGCTGGCACACATGGCGCTGTCATGGATATTAAAAGATGAAAGGGTTACATCGGTACTTATAGGTGCAAGCAGGCCGGAACAGGTTACTGATTCGCTGCAATGCCTTAAAAACATCCACTTTACACAAGAGGAATTATATGCCATAAACGACATATTGAAATAACACACAAAACAAACTCAAATATGAAGCAATGGATTACTGCACTTTTTGCGGCCTCTATTAGCCTTACGGCTATGGCACAGGGCAACAACTACGTGCAGGATTATACAAAATACGAGGGCCTGGCCCTTACCCCGCCCATGGGCTGGAACAGCTGGAACAAATTTGCCTGCAATGTAGACGAAAACATGATAAAGCAAATGGCCGATGCTATGGTAAGCAGCGGCATGCGCGATGCAGGATATACCTACATTAACATAGACGACTGCTGGCACGGCGACCGCGATGCACAAGGTTTTATACATCCTGATGCGAAACGTTTCCCGTCGGGGATGAAAGCGCTGGCCGACTATGTACACAGCAAAGGGCTTAAACTGGGTATTTACAGCGATGCAGGCAGCCAAACCTGTGGCGGAAGGCCGGGCAGCCGTGGCTATGAGTTCCAGGATGCGCAGCAGTATGCCGCCTGGGGTATCGATTACCTTAAATACGACTGGTGCAACACCGAAGGCCTTAAAGCCGAGGGTGCTTACAAAACCATAGCCGCTGCCCTTAAAAAAGCAGGCCGCCCTATTGTACTGAGCATTTGCGAATGGGGTAATGACAAGCCCTGGGAATGGGGCCCTGCTGTAGGACACCTGTGGCGCTCTACCGGGGATATTTACAATTGTTTCGACTGCGTAAAAGACCACGGTACCTGGAAAGCCTGGGGTGTAATGCAAATACTGGACAAGCAGGAAGGCCTGCGCAAGTACGCCGGGCCGGGCCACTGGAACGACCCCGATATGCTGGAAGTAGGCAACGGTGCACTTACGGTAAACGAAGACCGTGCACACTTTACCATGTGGGCTATGTTGGCTGCTCCGCTTATTGCGGGTAACGACCTGCGCAGCATGAGCAAGGAAACTACCGAGGTGCTTACCAACAAAAATGTTATTGCCGTTAGCCAGGACAAGCTGGGTATAGAAGGTTTTAAGGTATCGGCTAAGGACGAGCTTGAAATCTGGGCGAAACCGCTACAGGGTGGCGACTGGGCCGTTGTGTTCCTTAACCGTGGCACTACTGCACAAAAAGTGGAATTTGACTGGCTGAAGAATGAAATTAAAGACGACATCTTCAACCTGCAAACAGGCTTTGCCACGAATATCTATACCCTAAAAAACCTTTGGGATAAAAAAGATAAAGGTTCTGCCACTACCAAAAAAGCCTTTAAGGCCGAAGTGCCTGCTCACGATGTGGTAGCACTGCGCCTTACCCTTACCAAAAAGAAATAACCATGCTGAAGCACTTTAAAATATCTGCCGCTGCACTGCTGTTTTCACTGGCCTGTTTTGCACAGGTTAAGGAACACGGACAGCTGAGTGTAAAGGGTACCCAACTGGTAGACCAAAACGGCAAGCACGTTATGCTGCGTGGCATGAGCTACGGCTGGAGCAGCTTTTGGCCAAGGTTTTACAACGCAAAAACCGTGAACTGGCTGAAGGACGACTGGAACGTAAACATAGTACGTGCTGCCATAGGCGTGGAAATAGGCAGCGAGGGCAAAACCTATAAGGAAAACCCTGCTTTTGCCAAGAAATGCGTAACTGATGTGGTAGATGGTGCCATTAAAAGCGACATCTATGTAATCATCGACTGGCACAGCCACAACGTTAATTTGGAGGAAGCCAAAGCGTTTTTTGACGAAATGAGCAAAAAGTACTGCAAGTATCCTAATGTTATTTACGAGGTATTCAACGAGCCGGACGAGGAAACCTGGCCTCAGGTAAAGGCATATTCTGAAGAGGTGATTAAAGTTATCCGCAAGAACGACCCTGACAACATCATATTGGTAGGCTGCCCGCACTGGGACCAGGACATTAATCTGCCTGCCGCCGACCCTATAAAAGGGTATACCAACCTGATGTACACAGTACATTTTTACGCAGCTACACACAAACAGTACCTGCGCGACCGTACTGACGAAGCCATTAAAGCGGGATTACCTGTATTCATTTCAGAATGTGCAGGGATGGAAGCTACCGGCGACGGCCCGCTTGACCTTGCCGAATGGCAAAAATGGATCGACTGGATGGAAGCCCGTGGCCTGAGTTGGGTTACATGGTCGGTATCCGATAAGGATGAAACCTGCAGTGTGCTCTACCCTACTGCCTCATCTGACGGCAAGTGGAAAGACAGCGACCTGAAGGAAAGCGGAAAACGCACCCGCGAATACCTTCGCAAACTAAACGGAAAACCATAAGTTAAGTTTTTATACACAGTTGAGTTAGTAGTTAGACTAAGCCGCCCTGATAGGGCGGTTTTCTTTTTTACAGAAAATATCAGGTACATTTTTTATTAAGAAAATTATCCTGTAACCAACCTTTTCCTTAAGAAGTACATCTTAATACTATATCCTTACATTTATAAACACATGAAATCTTCCATATTTAAAATACTAATATTACTCTCAATAATTATAAGCTCTTGTAGTACCGAAAAACAAACAGGTAATAATATTAGTTTTAAAAGTATGATTGATACCATACGAAAGAACAATTATCGCAAAGATACTATTCATCTTCCGGTACTTTTCGAGAATAAAGACTTTTCAATAATGCTTAGTGATTCACCTGTACATTTTAACCTAAAAAAAATAAAGGTAAATAATCCTTTTGGAGGCACCTACCCTTTATCATATTCAGTTATATATAATGACCGCTTAATAACGCTTTTTGACAAAGGCTTTATTTGCCTTTCTCTCGACAACTTTAAGCGCGACACTAAGCTTGAAAAATTACTCAACACAAAAGACTTTCAGTATCATTGGATATCAGAAGATAAATTAGTTGCCAAATCAGGAGAAAAGAGCTATTATCTTAATTCAGAAAATGTTTGGCAAGAATACAGACAAGATGTTCCATTCCAAAACACCAGAAAATTATTTGAAGATAAAACCTATATTTCTTTTTGTGATTGTTTTGGTGAATGGGGAGGCACAATTTATTTCTACAATAGAGAAACAAAAAAAATTCATTTTACAGAGGCTACGTGTGCTAACACAATGTACAAGAAAAATAGAACCTATTATGTACTATCAAATTTGGGGCATATGCATGGAAATACTGAGCTAAAAGGAATAACGGACATAGAAAAGTTACCTATAATATCATTAACAGAAGTAGGTAAAAGAGTAGATGGAGAAGCTTTAGGTTATAAAGATAAATCAAAGACAGCACAACAAATTTTTGATTTTTACGACATACAATTCTTTTCTTCATTTACAATTTCCGACAGGACATTATATCTTGCTCGTTGGAGGGAAATAACATTTTTAGCAGAGGTACAAGGCACTACCATTAATGTTGTCAACCCATTATTTAATACTGATATCTACACCCATCGACCATTAACAACCGAATACGGTGAAACTAAACTTATAAATTTGGATTTCTACGGAATAGCTGAAAGAAGTGAAGTTGGATGTATTATAATAAAAAATGGTCTGTTGACAATGCTTAATTGGAATGACTCAGATCAATAATTATTAAACACTTAGTTTTTAAAACTGTGTCGCTTTAATACAGCCTTTTTGCAGATGAGCCAATGCACCCCAAGGCAGTTCAGAAAAATGAACAGAAACCGGTAATTAATTAAAATAAACTGTTGATTTACAAAAAATTACCATTACAACCACTAATCCAAATAAAAAGCCTAACTTTGCAGGCTAATTTTAAAGCCGCAACATAGCGGCATTACACTGAATGAAGTTTGAAGATTTAAATTTAATAAGCCAGTTGCAGCAGGCGCTTGCCGATGAAGGCTATGAAGCCCCTACCCCGATACAGCAACAGGCCATACCTATAATAATAGACGGCAAAGACCTTGTGGGCTGTGCGCAGACCGGTACCGGAAAAACCGCTGCTTTTGCCATACCCATTATAAACAACCTGCATCCTATTGTAGGGGCAGCCAAAAAGGTAAAATACATACGCGCACTGGTAGTAACCCCTACCCGTGAGCTGGCACTGCAAATAGCCACCAACTTTGACGCTTACGCGAAGTATACCAACATACGTACGCTGACCATCTTTGGCGGGGTGAACCAAAACCCACAAGTGGACCAGCTTAAAAGCGGTATCGACATACTGGTAGCCACTCCGGGCCGCCTGCTTGACCTGCACAAGCAGGGATTCATCAACCTGGACCACCTGCACCACCTGGTGCTGGATGAAGCCGACCAGATGCTGGATATGGGCTTTATAAACGATGTAAAAAAGATTATAAAGCTTACCCCTGAAAACAGGCAGACACTATTGTTTTCGGCTACTATGCCATTGCCAATACGTGAGCTTGCTGACAGTTTCCTTACCAAGCCTGAGTATGTATCGGTAACGCCGATATCGTCTACCGCCGAGAAGGTAAAACAACAAGTTTATCTTGTGGGCAAGGAAGATAAGCGAAAGCTGCTGTACCACCTGATACGTAATGAAAACCTGAACAACGTACTTATCTTTACCCGTACCAAGCACGGTGCCGATAACGTGGTTAAGGCACTGAAAAAGCACGGCGTGGAAAGCGGTGCCATACATGGCGATAAATCGCAGGGTGCACGTCAGCGTGTGCTTGATGCATTCAAGAATAAGGAAATCCCGGCACTTGTGGCTACAGATATTGCCGCGCGCGGTATAGATATAGAAAGCCTGCCGTATGTAATAAACTTTGACCTGCCAAACATACCCGAAACCTACGTACACCGTATAGGCCGTACCGGACGCGCGGGCAACAGCGGCCTTGCCATATCCTTCTGCGGGCGCGATGAGCTGCCTTACCTTAAGGATATAGAAAAGCTTATAGGCCAGAAGATAAAGGTTATAGACGGGCACCCTTACCCTTACGGCGAGGAAATCAAACCTGAAGGCGCCAAACCCGATTTCAGGAATAAGAAAAAGGCTCCTAACAATAATAAGCCTACCGGTGGCTCCGTTAGTAATAACAACAGCGGTGGACGTACAGGAAAATCAAAGCCGGGCAACTCGAACACAAATTCAAATTCGAGGAAATCGGCAGAATCGAAAAAAAATAAGAAACGCTGGTACTAACCGGCGTTTTTATTTTACAGGAATGTGTATTTTAGCCGCGTAAAACAGCACTATCAGCATGAGACAACTTGCGTTTATATTCTTTTTTATTTCAGGCGTTGCCTTTGCCCAAAATACCCCCTCTAAAGCAGCAGCAAGCGAATGGGATGTACTGGACAAAGCTTTTTTAAGCCTTATTGAAGCCCTGACCAAAGGTGACCAGGCCAAATTTACAGGCGTGGCCCTGTCTAAAATAGAATGTGCCGAATGCGCCGAAGCAGGCGATTATAACCCAAATAATTTCTTTGTACCTTCCGGTGAATATTTTACGATAATAAAACAAAACTTTACCCAATCGGCCTTGTATAAAGCATTGGCCAAACGCGGTTACGGCTTCAGCTCTGCCGTTATGAAAAACATGAAGGTGGCTGGCCAAAAAACCGTTGCCGAAACAAAGGTATATGATGTGTGGGTAGATACGTACCTGCCGGGCGAGCTTTCTAAAGGGCATCCGGGTATGCGACAGGCTTTCCGTTTTGTTAAGGTAAACGGCAAGTTTAAATTTTACGGGATTATCAATCCTTAAATTAAAGGATTATCTTAAAGTAACTATATTCTTCAAGTGCCAATATATTTGTATATTTGGGTATAACCGAAATATCAAAACCATGAGCATCAGTTACCACTACGCTACAGTAGCGAAAGCCATAGACGAACTTCGGGCTAAGGGCTTTGAAGAAGATTTTAACCTGGAAGACAACTACCTTACCAGCCGTGCAGGCCGACTTGGCGACGCAGAATTTGACATAGAACATATTTATTTCTACGAGGGTGAAAGTAACCCTGATGATGAGGCTACAGTATACGGCATAGCATCTACCACTGGTCATAAGGGTGTACTGGTTACCGGTAATGATGTGCTTACTAACAATGCAGATAGCAGCATCATTAAAAAGCTGTTATCCCACCACAATAAATAATTGTCTGATTGAGGGTATTCTTCAACTTTTACGTAACGGTAAACCTCTTTGGCGTTATTGCTGCACTTATCGTTTCTGCAGTATCGGGGTTTAAATATTTCCCGCCAATATTTTGTACGTTCGGCACCCTTACCGGGCTGCTGTGTTATGGTTTTTATTTTAAGCACCAGTATTATTTCTATTATAATCTGGGGTATACCAGGAAAAAACTGGCATTGCATACTTTTATTATAAATACCGTCGTTGCTGTATTGTTGCTGCTATTAGCAACGTTATTTTAAATGGAAAAACTGGTTATATCGGGCTTGTGTAAATCTTTTGGCAAAAAAGAAATTTTAAGTAACGTAAGCCTTGAGCTGAAATCTAAAGGAATCACAGGCATACTGGGGCGAAACGGCTGCGGAAAATCTACCCTGCTAAAAATACTTTTCGGTACCGAAAAGGCAGATACTATCAGCATTACGTATAACGGAAGGCTTATTAAGCAACAGGATATTATCCCACAGCAAATTATCAGTTACCTGCCGCAGCATCCTTTTCTGCCCGCACACCTCAAAACACGCGACATTATCCCCCTGTACCATGACGATGGTGAAATACAGGACCGTATTTTTTATTCGTACAACATGCACCGCCTGGCAAATACACCTGCCGGTAAGCTATCAATGGGCGAACTGCGTTATTTAGAACTGCTGCTCGTGGCCTACCTGCCCCACCCTTTTATGTTGCTTGATGAGCCTTTCAGTATGGTAGAACCACTTTATAAAGAAAAGATAAAAGAGCTGCTAATCGAACTCTCTAAAAGCAAAGGCATTGTGTTAACTGATCATTATTATACCGATGTTTTAGAAATAAGCACGTACAACCTTTTACTGAAAAATGGTAACTTTATCCCTGTCCTGAACGAACAAGAACTAAAACAAAACGGGTACCTGCCCGGATAAACAAAACCATGAAAAAAATATTATTGGGGCTGTGCCTTACTGCGGCATGCCTTACCGCTGCTGCGCAAAATACTGCCAGGGTAATGACCTATAACCTGAGGCTTGATACTGCCAGCGACGGTGAAAACCGCTGGGATAACCGCAAAAACCTGCTGGCAAACCAAATACGTTTCTATGAACCCGACTTTATGGGGGTACAGGAAGCCCTGCCTCAGCAAATGCATTACCTGGACAGTACCCTTGTAGCCTATGATTTTATAGGTGTGGGCCGTGATGACGGTAAAGAGAAAGGTGAGTTTTCGGCAATATTTTATAACAAATCAAAATATAAGGTGGTGCAGCAAAGTACCTTCTGGCTATCACAAACACCGGATAAACCGGGGTTGGGCTGGGATGCCGTGTGCAACCGTGTGTGTACTTACGGGCTGTTTGAAAACCTGAAGACCAAACAGAAAGTATGGGTGTTCAATACGCATTTTGACCATATAGGGAAAGTAGCCCGTATGGAAAGCTCTAAGATGATACTGGCAAAAATAAAAGAACTAAACAAGCAAAACCTGCCGTTTGTGCTTACGGGCGACTTTAACCTTACCGAAGATAACGAAAGCATACAGCGTATTGTATCTGAAATTAACGACAGTAAAAAAGTAGCCAAACTGGTATATGGCCCTGACGGAACATGGAATGCGTTTGATTTCAGCAAGTCGGTTACTGATCGTATCGATTATATTTTTGTACCAAAAAAAGGCGTAACAGTAAATAAGTATGCTGTACTGAGCGACAATAAAAACGGGCGCTACCTTAGCGACCACTTAGCCGTGCTAACCGACCTTACCTTTGAAAAATAACAAAATGGAACAAACACTAAACAGCCTGATTACAGATAAAGGCTTCGAACAATATAGTACAGAACTGGCAGCACGTTGTGAAGCCGAAGGGATTGATTATTCTTACCAGTATAATTCACCAGGAGATACGCTGACAGTATGGATGAACTTCGGCAACATACCGGCTACTGTTGAAATAACCACCGAAGGTTTGGCAACTTTCAATTACTTTAAGGGTGGGCTTAAGAAAACGGAAAAGTTCAGGAATTTTACCGCAGAGGATTTCCATATACTTACAGACCACGCTTTCCTGTACCTGCGCGACCGCAATTTTGACCATCATAACGAATGGCATAGTAAGCTGGAAACGGTTTAAAAAATATTCTTCCATTTCGACTGAAGTGAAGCGAAATGGAGAAATCTCTTTTTTGGCTGAGATTTCTCGACTCCACTGCGTTTCGCTCGAAATGGAAGTTATTTATTTCACTACAAGGCTCGTGGCCTTGGGGATTTCAATAATACTGTACGGGGCCGATAGCGCCATGGTAGCCATACCCCCCGAAGGCGATGTTTTGCTGGTACTTACCGTAGCCACACCATCTTTTATGTGTACGCCGGTAACGGTAATACTATAACCGCCGGTACGTTTCTGTCCCATAAACACAGCTACGATGCTGTGTTTTGCAAAGTCAACTTGCGGGATTTCTTCAAGGTTCAGTTCGCTGTACAGCACCTTCAGTTCTTCTGTCGAATTAACAAGTATGCCTGTTTCAGTATCAAGGCCACCGTAGGTTTCCTGTTTTACCACAGTATAATCGGCATGCACCTTCTCCTCTTTTTGTGCCGAGCAGCCGGAGATAAGGGCTGCCATAGCCAATGCAAAAATTAATTTTTTCATACAAATTGCTGTTTTAGTGCCCTGCGATAAATGTTCTCGTACATGGGCATGATTTTCTGGATGTCAAACTCGCGGGCATTCTCCATAGCATTGCGCTTAAAGGTAGCCAGCCTGTTATCATCAGACAAAATGTATACCGCTTTTTCGGCCATGTACTCCACATCGCCCACATTGCCCAGGTAACCCGATATACCTTCGCGGTTCACCTCAGGCAGGCCACCGGCATTGGTAGAAATTACAGGCACGCCCAGCGCCATGGCTTCCAGTGCTGCAAGCCCGAAGCTCTCGGTTTGCGACGGTAATAGGAACAGGTCGGTAAAGCACAGTATCTCATTGATTTCATTACTGTTACCAAAGAATACTACCTTATCACTGATACCCAGCTGTTCGGCCAGTTTTTCGGCAGGCTCACGCTCAGGGCCATCGCCTACCATCATTAGTTTAACAGGGATTTTTTTCTGTATCTCGTTGAATATTTTTATTACATCGGGTATGCGTTTCACCTCACGGAAGTTACTAATGTGGGTTACTATACGCTGGCCGTCGGCGGCAATGGCATTGCGCTTGCACGGCAATCCGTCTTTTTTCTCCTTAACTTCAATAAAATTCGGTATCACAAAGATTTCCCTTTTTATATCAAAAAGCCTGTAGGTATCATCCTTTAGGTTTTGCGAAACCGAAGTCACCACATCGCTGTGGTTTATACTGAAGCTAACAGCAGGCTTATAAAAAGGGTGATTGCCCACAAGGGTAATATCGGTACCGTGCAGTGTGGTAACCATCGGGATGCGTATGCCCTGCTCCTTCAGCATTTTCTTAGCCATATAACCCGCATAAGCGTGCGGAATGGCGTAGTGTACGTGCATCAGCTCTATGCCGTGCAGCTTTACCATGTCTACCAACTTGCTGCTCAGTGCCAGTTCGTAAGGCTGGTAATGGAACAGCGGGTATTCCGGTACGTGTACTTCGTGGTAGTGGATGTTAGGGTTCATTAGTGCCAGGCGCACCGGCTGGCGGTAAGTTATAAAGTGTATCTCGTGCCCACGGCGTGCCAGTTCCAGGCCAAGTTCTGTGGCCACAACACCGCTTCCGCCAAAGGTGGGATAACATACTATTGCGATTTTCATAAATTTCGAATAAAATACCCTACGAAATTAGCGAAAAAAAACGGCATAAAGCCGTTTCCTTATATTAATTGATTTCTATACGTCTATTTAGATTTGCTTTTGCCCAGCATTTCTTCGTATTTGGCTATCCATTGCTCCGGTGTCATTTTGCTAACCAGTTCTGCCACAAGCTCAAACGGAATGTTTTCAGGCTTTTTAAAGCGTATACAGCTTTTGCCCATATCCAGCTTGGTTTTACTGTGCTTAGGGTATTCGCCTACAAACCAGTCGTACAGCGCAGCATCAGAATATATGCCCATGTGGTACAGCGCTATAAAATTCTTTTGCGATGCAATGCTAAGGAACGGCAGCGGTTGCTTCGGGTCGCAATGATACCCGTTAGGGTATGTACTGTGCGGCACAGACCAGCCCAGCATACCGTAGCCCATACCGGCCTTAAAACCTTTAGGTAACTTGGTTTCTATAATTTCATAGAGCCTTTGCATGGCAGCCTTACGGTCTTCCGGAAGCGATTCAAGGTATTCCTGCGGTGTAGCGGCAGTAGAGGTCATAGCGTTAGCTTTAAAATTCGGGCAAAGTTACAAATATCTTTCTTTAAAGATTTTTATGTGGTGGTTTTGGTGCCCTATGATAAGGAAACCAAGCGCCCGAGCCGATACCGTATAACCACTGGCCGTACCGGTATGCAGTAACTCCTCCTCCCGGAATGACTTAAACATAAAAATGGTAGACTGGCGTACCATAGACAGTTCGGTAAGCAATTCCTGCAGGTGGCGCCTGTCGGCCTGAGCCGAAACAGCGTAGTCGTTTTCTTCAAAACCGGGTAACGGGGTCTTGTCGCCACGGGCAATACGAAGCGCACGGTATGCAAAAATACGCTCACTGTCTATAACATGCTGAATGATGTCTTTTATGGTCCATTTACCCTCTGCATAGCGGTAATCATATTTATCCATAGGGATATCGCGTACAAAATGGATAAAATTATGCAGGCTTACCTCCAGTTCTTCGGCAAGGCTCCATTCGTCGCTTACCAGCTTTATGTAGCTTTCCTGGTACGGGGCATATTCGCCCGGCTGAATATCGGTTATTTTCATTCTTTAAGCTGAGTTGCGGCTGGCGTTAATGTTGCCAAACAGCGAACGGGTTACTATCTTCTCATAGGTTTCCAGCAGGCTTTCATCGCCTTTACCGGCTTTAATCTGGCGGATTTTAATCAGCGCATACTGTTGTATGGTAAGTAGTGGCAGTACAATATTTTCGCGCATTTTTATCGATGCCCAGCCGTCAGGGTAGTTCTCCATCAGCTCGCTGTACCCCGAAATTTTAAGCAATAAGCGCCTTGTTTCCTGGTATTCATCGTAAATGATTTGCCAGAAATCGCCAAACTCAGGGTCGTTTTTCATATACGCCGTAAGCGGAAAGAACGATTTGCTCAGCGACATCATACTGTTCTCAAGCAACGTACGGAAGAACAGCGATTCCTGATACAGGCTGGCTACCTCTTCCCAACGGCCTTCTTTTTCGTAATGCCCCAGCGCATGCCCCACCCCGAAGAAACCCGGTACATTTTGCTTCAGCTGTGCCCAGCTGCCCACAAACGGTATGGCACGGAGGTCGCCAAAGTTAAGCTCACCGCCGGTGTTGCGCTTGCTTGGGCGGCTGCCTATATTGGCTTTAGAATAATAGTTTAGCGTACTCATGCGTTCCAGGTACGGTAAAAACTTAGGATGCCCCTTAAAGGCCATGTATTTTTCGTAGCCCAGGTGCGCCATGGCATCCATAAGGTCTTTTTGCCCCGGGGTAAACTGCTTGTCCTCTTTTTTAAAGACACCGTTTGTAATACCGGCACTCAGCAGGTTTTCCAGGTTAAAACGGCAACTGTCTATGGTCCCGAAGTTAGAACTTATGGTTTGCCCCTGTACGGTAACCTGAATTTCGTTATTGTCTATGGTAGCGCCCAGCGAAGCATAAAACTTGTGGGTTTTTCCGCCACCACGTGCCGGTGGGCCGCCGCGTCCGTCAAAAAATATCACTTTAATACCGTATTCCCTGGCCATTTGGGTAAGGTTTTCCTTGGCACGGAAAATACCCCAGTTGGCCATAAGGTAACCACCGTCTTTGGTACCGTCGCTAAAGCCAAGCATTATGGTTTGGGTACTGCCACGGCGTTTCAGGTGTGCGGCATATTTTTCATTTTCATACAGCAGCTTCATGGCATGGCCTGCCTCTTCAAGATCGTCCACGGTTTCAAAAAGCGGCACTATATCTACCGTAGGCTCATCCCAGCCCAGCAACCCAAACATTTTCAGCAGCTCCATAACATTCAGCGCACTTTCGTTGTTACTTATAATGTAGCGGTTGCTGCCCAGTTCGCCATTGCGTTCCTGTATGGTTTTTATGGCAAGGATAGATTCCAGCGTGCGACGGGTGTTTTCGTCTTCAAACTGCTCCGGCGAAATCTTAGCATCAATACCGTTCAGCGCTTTTAACTTATCTTCTTCATCAAGGTTGCTGTACTCTTTGGTAAACTGATGATTGTCTTCCAGATGTTTTATAACATCGGCAAATACGGCATTGTGTATATGGCTGTTTTGCCTTATATCCAGCGATGCAAAATAGAAACCAAACAGGTTTACTTTATTTATCAGCTCATCTATTTCGTCAAGGTAAAGCGACTGGTGATGGCTTATAACTAAGTCCTTGATTTCAGTAAGGGTTGTTTTCAATTCTTCGAGGGTAATATATATATCTCCTTTAGAATAGAAAACCGACCTGTATACCTTGTCTTCTAATTCGGTAATTATTTTATGTACATTATTAAATGTAAGGTGCCTTTTCAGCCTCTTAATATCATTATAATAACATTTTAGTATTGATGTACGTAGCCTGTCGGCCACCTTCAATGTAATTTCATTGGTTACAAACGGGTTACCATCGCGGTCGCCACCCGGCCAAAAGCCAAATGCTATAATCGGTTCGGGCAATGTTTCCCCTTTATAAAAGGCATCCTGCACGTAAGACGAAATATCGCCGGCAGCTTTATAAAACACATTTTCCAGGTACCACAGCAGGCTTACCGCCTCATCAAACGGGGTAGGCTTTTCTTTGCGTATAAACGGGGTTTTGCCCAGCTGGGCAAGCAGCGTTTTTATTTCACTAAGGTTATTGTTCTTAATTGCAGCAGTAAGGTCGGTAATTATACCCAATACCTCGTCAGGATAAAACTGTGTGGGGTGTGCCGTAAGCACGGGGCGAATGGCAAACTGCTCTAAAAATTCGCGCAGTTGCGGCATCTGCCCGCTGTTTTCTGCCTTTTCACGGGCTTCACGCAGTGTACCGCTTCCTTCAAGATTATTTAGCCCTGCAAAAGCAGCGTCTTCAATAGCATCAAACAGTACCACCTGGCGCTCTACATATTGTATAAAGCGGAACATAAGGCTTATCTCTTCCGATTCAGGCACATCCTGAAGGTACTTGTCCGAGAAATCTTTAAAAATCTGTTCGGGGCTGTTGCCTTTTTTAAACCCTTCATCGCATATTTCAGAAAACAATGGGAGTAATACCCCGGTGTTGTCTATATCTGTAAAAGGAAGGGTGATAAAAATACTGTTGAAAAGCTGGTATTTAAGGCGTACGTTTTCATTAAAACGTTCAATTCTTGTGGCAGGATACATGGTTCTATTTTTTTGCTGAAATTAATAAAAAACCCCCATGTAAAAAACATAGGGGTATTAATCTTTTTATAAATAATCTTACAGATCTTTAAAGATGGTGTGCATCAGCCTCTTCTTGTCGTTGATGCTTTCTTCAAGCGAAATCATGGTTTCAGTCCTGTATACACCCTCAATGTCGTCTATCATAAAGATTACTTCTTTAGCGTGCTTGGTATCTTTAGCCCTTATCTTGCAGAAAATGTTGAACTTACCTGTTGTAACATGTGCCACAGTTACGTAAGGTATTTCATTTATCCTTTCAAGGACAAATTTAGTCTGCGACGTGTTGTGAAGAAACACACCCACATAAGCAATAAAAGAATAACCCAGTTTTTCGTAATCAAGAGTAAGTGATGAACCCATTATGATACCGGCATCTTCCATTTTTTTAACCCTTACATGGACAGTACCTGCCGAAATAAGCAGTTTTTTTGCAATATCAGTAAACGGTACCCTGGTGTTGTCAATCAGCATATCCAGTATCTGATGGTCAACTTCATCTAAACGAAACTTGCTCATAAATGTGTGTTTTTAAGGTTTATTGTATCTGGTATTAGGTCGAATCATTTTAATATTCTACAGTAAAACGAAAAATTTAACTTAAAATTTCCTGTCCGTTGATGAATTTTCTGTCTTCTCCTATAAAAAAGTCAGCTTTTTTATCAATTTCAGGTGTTTTGCCACTCTCCTCGCTGTAAAAAAATGCCTCATTACAGTCAAATTCTGCGTGGCCAAAGTAACCTTCCAAATTGCCTATTTCTCTTATAAACGCTCGAAAAATTACAGATTTGTCAATTAAAACTTCCTTATACTGTACTGCAAAATTCGTGATTTTTTCTTTATTTTCATAATTTATTTTAACTTTTTTATACATCATATCATAAAATACAATCTTATTTTGAGGAATATCAAAATATTTGTTGTTTGCACTTGAAGCTATAACGTTTTCGTTAATTGTGTGAAATCCTGAAAATAATGCAAAAAATATAAATTTGCGTGTAATCTCACGTTCATAATCGCCCGGGTAGTGCCCCGCCTCAAATAAAATTGTAGGCACACCAAGCGACTGGAACATATCGCCAATGCAGTTAATATTAAACGAATCGTCAAACCTGCCCACCTGCCCAGGAATGTATTGCTGCAGGGTTTCGTTCATGGCTGCAATAACGTCTATGGCTGTTTGGCGCACTCCGTTAATTTCCCTTTCTTCATTAAATGAAGGTGCCAAAAATGATACCGTGGCGGGTTTTGGCCTGCCCTCCCCTACACCAAATATGGTACGCTGGTCGTGCATGTTATAGCAGTAATGGGGCTTAAACTTTTCAAAGGCACCACGAAGCAGTTTGCTTTCGGGCTGGGAAAGGTTTAGCGAATCACGGTTCAGGTCTACCTTGTTAGCGTTTTCGCGGGTATACAGCCTGGCCCCGTCTGGATTTACTATTGGTAATATATAAAAGGTGAAATGCGCCAGGAATGCTTTGGCTGTATTATCTCCCGAAATAAGGAAATTCAAAAAGTCGAAAACCGCCTTGGTTGTGGTAGATTCGTTGCCGTGCATTTGCGACCAGATGAATATTTTGGTACTCCCCTCTCCGGCTACTATATTATATATAGGCAGGCCTTCGGCAGAATGTCCTTCAATACCTACGGCAAAATGCGGCTTGAATTTTTCCAGTAAAGGTTCAATGTTTTTATTGGTTATATAGCGCCCGTGCAGGGAATTCTCTTTAACGCTCTGGTAAATGGCTTCTAAATTCATTGGGATTATTTGTACTGTGCAAATTTATTGCAAAAAACTACAGCTTTTATTAGCGCAGTTACATAAAACGCAAAACAATTACACAAAACCGATGAAATTTGTAATATCAATCCATAAAAAAACCCCGACTTATTTTATAAAAAATAGAGCCGGGGCCATTAACCAATAAAACAAACACAAATTATCTTTAAACCTTCTAAAAAGTTTACTCAATCTTATCTGGCAGCAACATCAGTTATTACTGATATTTCTATACCATAAAATTACAACGGCATAGTGTTAAAAACTAACAACTAATCGTTAAAGTGTTCTTAAAAAGATAATTATAATTGTTTTACACTGCCTTCCTCCTCAAAAAGCAGCTTTATATTTTCATATGAGTTTTTCAATGCCTCTTTAATCTGTGCCGGCTTCAGCCATGCCACCTTTTCTATACCTTCTTCTGCCTGGCCTACAAGGGGACCGTCAAAATTAGTTTTCATTTCGTACCAGTGCGTTATTTTAAGGCGGTACGTTCCGTTCCTCTTAAATACGTGGTAGGTTTTTTCCAGCTTACGGGTTATTTTAAGCCCGCCCACACCGGTTTCTTCCTCCACCTCACGCATGGCGGTATCTTCTATCTCTTCATGCTTTTCTATACCGCCTTTGGGCAAATCCCATTTGCCGTTGCGGAGTATAAAAAGTACATCGCCCCACTTATTATATACAAGGCCGCCACCTGCTTTGGCTACAGGTATGCGCTCTTTAAGCACTTTAAGCGCCTGCTTTTCATCAGGATGGTACAAAAAAGCCTTGTCTATGCGATTATTAAACATCTTTGATATAAGTTGCTCTATATCAATACTCTCTAAAAGAAATAACTGAAAATCAGTTTCCTTCTCTACGGTAGAGGTTAAAAAAAGCGGCTTATCGTTTACAAAAACTTTATACATTTGCGGTATGATTATAAACACAGACACAGCTAAAAAAACAGCCGAGTTGCTGTTGCAAATAAACGCAATTAAATTAAATCCCAAAAATCCTTTTACATGGGCTTCGGGATGGAAATCTCCAATTTATTGCGACAACCGTATAACCCTTTCATTTCCACCGATACGTAACTATATACGTGAGGAGTTTGCCAAGTTTATAGAAAAAGAATATGGCAAGCCCGATGTGATAGCAGGTGTGGCCACCGGGGCTATAGGCATAGGTATGCTTGTCGCCGAATATATGGGGCTGCCGTTTGTATACGTACGCCCTGAGCCTAAAAAGCACGGCCGCCAAAACCAAGTGGAAGGCTTTTTGCAAAAAGGACAGAATGTGGTAGTTGTAGAAGACCTTATAAGCACCGGAAAAAGCAGCCTGCAGGCTGTGGAAGCGCTACGTGAAGCCGGTGCAAATGTAAAAGGCATGGTGGCTATTTTCAGCTACGGTTTTGGTGTGTCTGAAGAGAATTTTAAAAGTGCCAATGTAAACCTGCATACGCTGGGCAACTATGAAAACCTGTTGGAACTTGCCGTGGCGAAACAATACATTACTGAAGCCGAGCAGGATACCCTTAAAGACTGGCGCATTTCTCCGGACACATGGGGTAATTGATTTTTTTCTTGTTTAAAAGATTTTTTTCTTTATATTTGTTATCAATTATAAAACACTTTAAATTAATCAACCATGAAAAAAATCTTTACACTATTAGTGTTTTTGTGCACAATTTCAATTTATTCTCAAACCCTGGATAAGGAAGGTGTTGAGATAGGACGTGCACAACAGTTTGGCGCGCCTATTGAGGCTCAACTGACAAAAAAAGACAATGTCTACAAAATCAGTTTCAGGGACATCAGCTTTAAGACTGTTGACTATTATGTAGATTTTGAATTTAAAGATGAAAACGGCAATCTTGACACGCTTTATGCGATGATTGAAAAAGGCTTTGAGGAAATGCCAAAAGACAGTATAGAGGTTACATTTGCTAACAGGACCGTATATCTTAAATTTACACGTTTTGTTGGTGCAAAAGTACTTGCATTTGTATGTACCAAGCCCGGAAATGATGAAGAATTAATATTAAGTAACTTCATTGCTAAGAAACAAGTAGATAAGTTATTTGGTAAGAAAAAATAATACTATAAAATGAACTTAGATAGCCCGAAAGTAACAGTACAAAAACCGGCACAATATATTTTTGATGCACTTACCGATGTAAAAAACTTCGAAAAGCTAATGCCTGAAAACATAGCAAAATTTGAAGTTATTGGTGAAGAAGCATTCATTTTTGCCTTGAAAGGCATGCCCGAAATAAAGCTGAAGCTTAAAGACAGGCAAAGCCCTAACAAGGTAGTACTGGGTGCTGCCAGCGATAAACTGCCGTTTACACTTACTGCTTTTATAGATGCGGCAGATGAGAACAGCAGTACCGTACAGCTAAAATTTGAGGGCGAGTTTAATGCCATGATGGCCATGATGATAAAAGGGCCTATAACAAAATTCATAGAAACCCTGGCTGTTAATATGGATAAGTTGTAGTAAACCAACAAAATACTATTAAATCCTTCCGGCTGTACCGGGAGGATTTTTTTATTGGTTAAAGTATAACAAACTGTTGTGCCTTGCTGTAAAAAAATGTGTACTTTTAAATTACAAACAAAAATTCCAAATTATGGGAAATGTAAACGATTTTGAACTTCCTTTCGATTTAGCGTCTGAAATGGACGATATGGAACTGGTAAAAATACACGCAGGCGATGTAAACCTGCCCACCGGCCGCATAGTTGTTGCCGACCCGTTTTTTGCAACGGAACAGGCCGCCTTTGCGCGTACCGTAGAGCCGGACAAATACCCGGTGTACATCTACCTTTCTGAAATAGAAAAGCTGCACTACCGCATAGCCTATGCAAAAATAGCCTTCAGGCCCGAAAAAGCTGTACGCTGGATACTGGCACTTACCGAAGATGTGAGTGCTGAGGAACTGGACGACCTGGGCGTAGACGAATTTTACGGTTTCCCGGTAGAGAGCGGGCTTTGCGGCTTTATGGACGAAGAAACGCTTGAAGAGTTTACAGAAAAGCTTGAAGCCCTGCACGAAAGCGACCCTGATTATAACTATTATGATACCGTACTGGCAGATGAGTTTCGCGAGTATTCGGGTAAAAACACGTTTTCACGCGAGCTGGGCGACTGGAATGACCACCATGTAGCGCCCGACAGCGATAACAACATTATCATGTTTGCCGCAGGAAACGGCGAAGGCTACTACCCGGCCTACTGGGGCCTTAATGAAAAAGGTGATATTACAGAACTGGTTGTTGACTTCCTTTTAGATGAGGATTTTGATGACGAGGATTTTGAAGAAGAAGACTTCGACACCGAAGAATAGAACAAAGAGGTTGCCCTAATCAGGCGACCTCTTTTACTTTAATGTATTCAGTACTTCCATAAATTCGGCTTCAGAATTTTTAGCCAAAACCAGAGAACCGAAGCTATTGATGTGGTTTTTATTGTAATACATCAGTGTATCATGATAAAACGGGGCGTCTTTAAAAGCATCATTTTTAGATAAATCTATAAAATGCACATTGGCATACTTCTGTTCCAGCCAATGCATATCCTGGTTTTCTTTGCGCTGGCGAACCGTATATTGCTGTGTAACATCTTTTCTTTTAAGATACCCCCTGTTCACTCTCAGTGGGTCTTTATCCAGTATGGGGAACGGCGTTACCAGCAGTAATTGTTGCCCTGGCTTCAATGCTTTTGCCATGTCTTCAAGTGCGGTTGTCAGTGACGGCACCATTACCCACGAACTCATTGCCATGATAATAACCTTGCTTTCCTGTATCTTTTTTGATGTTATTGGCAACGCCCTTAACGCTTCCTCATAATCGCCGTACCTGCCTCTCTTTTGTACTTCCTCTTTATCTATACCGTTTATCGCAGGATAACTATTGGTTGTAACAGTACTAAACGAAAAATGGTGCTTTTTGCCAAGGTAATCCAGGTAAGGCTTCAGGCACAGGGCATGGCTGTTGCCTATAAGCACAATTTCGGGTTGAGTGTTTTTATCGCCAAGCACCTCGGCTTTGCCGGTATTGTGTGATTTCATCCCGAAAACAGGCCCGGCATACTCAGTCGGTATGGTAGAAAAGTAACGGTTTACCGGCAGCATCGTAAAAAGTAATACACCAACACCCACCACAATTGGCACCATACCAAACCAAAAGGCACGGGGTTTTGTCTTGCGCAGCGTATCTTCCACCAATGCAAAAGACAACCATGAGAGTATTGCAGTAGATAGTATGATTAAAATATATTGGCCAACACTAAATGCACCTCCGGCATTGTAGTAACGCATTAAGGCAATCACCGGCCAGTGCCATAAGTAGATGGAATACGATAACATTCCCAAAAACACAAAAGGCTTTTTGCTGAGCAACACATTTACAGGTGTTGTTTCCCAAAGCAACAGCAACACCGTACCTATGCAGGGAAACAACAGGAATATTCCCGGGAAATGGTTTTGATCAATAACAAAAGCCCCAACACATAACAACAGTATACCGGCATAGCCGGCGTAGGGCTTTATCGGCTTAAGCTTTTCTGTCAATTCCTTGTGTTTTAAGGCCAGCAATACCCCTGCGCAAAATTCAGGGATGCGTACCGGCAGTGCATAATAGGCCCAGGCAATTTTGTGGGCGATTTCCGTTTGGTAAATACCGAATGTAAACAACCCCGCAGTAATTACTGCTATAATCCCAAACCTGTATTTTTTTGGCGGAAGCAATAACAATAACGGCAGCAGCAAATAGAATTTCATTTCGTTGCCCAAAGTCCAGGTATGCAATAAAGGGCGCTGTTGCATGGGAGCACCGAAATAAGAGTTCATGCCGGCGTATATCCTGTCGGAATCGAATATGGCCGCATGGAGAAACTCGCGCCTAAAGCTATCCATATCGCCGCCAATGAATACAAACACGCCTACTATAGCAGTAACTATAAGCATTACATAATATGCCGGGACTATCCTCTTTATCCTTTTAAAATAAAATTGGACAATGTTAAAACCACCTTGCTCCTGCTTATTTATAATGATGGACGATACCAAAAAACCCGAAAGCACAAAGAAGATATCTACGCCTATAAAACCAGCCGGAAGCCAGGCTTCATTCAGGTGGAACAAAAAAACAAAAATGACTGCCAGTGCCCTAAGCCCCTGTATATCTTTCCTGTACTCCATGCAGATTTTTCTCTTTGATTTTAGGTTTTGCCAAAACTACAAATTATCCCTTCAGCAACAAGCAAAATTTAATATTCGGCCTGTATTTTATAACAGTTTCCTTCCCAAAAATACCGTAGTTTTTAAGTATATTTGACGGCAAAAAATTTACTTTTTCCCTATGTAAAATGCATGGGTTAAAATACACACATTACATGAAAAACTTCACATCGGTAGATGACATACAAGACCTTAACGGCCTTGTGGCTTTGGCCAAAGCGGTTAAAGCAGCTCCCTTTGCCAACCGGGAACTGGGCAAAAACAAAATCCTTGGGTTACTGTTTTTTAACCCGAGTTTAAGGACAAGGCTCAGCACGCAGAAAGCCGCGCTGAACCTGGGCATGTCGCCTATTGTAATGAACCTGAATACCGAAGGATGGACACTGGAGTTTGAAGACGGCGTTGTTATGGACGGCGCCAGCAGTGAGCACATTAAAGAAGCCGCCCAGGTGGTTTCGCAGTACTGCGACATCATAGCCATACGCAGCTTCCCTACCCTTACCGATAAAGAAAAGGATGAGGAAGAATATGTAATCAGTGCGTTTAAAAAATACGCTTCAGTGCCGGTAATAAGCCTTGAAGGCAGTACCGAGCACCCGCTTCAGGCTGTAGCCGATGCACTTACCATAGAAGAATACAAAACCAAAGCCCGCCCTAAGGTGGTGCTTACCTGGGCGCCGCACCCGAGGGCGCTTCCGCATGCTGTGCCTAATTCATTTGTAAAAGTGATGAAGAAGGCCGATGTGGATTTTGTAATCACCTATCCTGAAGGGTATGAACTGAACCCTGATTTTACAGCAGGTGTTGCCATTACCCACAACCAGGATGAGGCATTTAAGGATGCCGATTTTATCTATGCCAAAAACTGGAGCAGTTATATTGACTATGGTAAAATAACGAGCAAAGACCCATCATGGACCATAACGCCTGAAAAAATGGCACTGACCGATAACGGTAAGTTTATGCACTGCCTGCCGGTGCGCCGTAATATGATTGTTACCGATGCGGTGCTGGACAGCGATACGTCTATCGTTATCCCGCAGTCGAACAACCGCACATGGGCTGCACAGGCCATTTTGACTAAAATACTTGAAGATGCGGGAGAATAAACCTAAGCTGACCGTTGTAAAAATAGGTGGCAACGTAATAGACAATACCGGTGCACTGAAAAGCTTCCTGGCCGATTTTGCTGCACTTGAAGGCCATAAGATACTGGTACACGGTGGTGGAAAAATTGCGACCAAAACCGCAGAGGGACTTGGTATTACAGCCGTTTTCCACGAAGGCAGGCGCATTACCGACAAGCCAATGCTGGATGTTGCGGTGATGACCTACGCCGGGCTTATCAATAAAGACATAACTGCACAACTACAGGCACTTGGCAGTAACGCTATGGGCTTTACCGGAGCCGATGGCAACCTTATCCTTTCTGAAAAACGTAAGAATGCTGCGGTAGACTTCGGTTTTGTGGGCGATGTACTGGCGGTAAATGCTGATTTACTTCAGGTTTTGGTACAGCAAAATGTGGTTCCCGTATTTTGTGCCATAACGCACGACGGCAACGGCCAACTGTTGAATACCAATGCCGACACCATAGCCAGCACGGTAGCGGTAGCCAACTCACAATATTTTGACGTAAGGCTGATGTATTGCTTTGAGAAAAAAGGTGTGCTTATGGACAGCGAAAATGAGGATACCGTAATAAAAAACCTTACTTTTGAAGCCTACAAGACACTACGCGGCGAGGGTATAATACACAGCGGCATGCTGCCAAAACTGGAAAACTGCTTTAACGCTATAGATAAAGGGGTGACACAGATAGGCATAGGCAGCCCTGAAATGCTGAAAGGGAACAGCATTTATACACTGGTAACCGCAGGATGAAAACACAATTGCATGAGTAAAACAACCATACAAACACTAACACAGGAAGCCATAGCCCTGCTGAAGCAGCTTATCAGTACGCAGTCTTTTTCGTCTGAAGAAGAAGGTACGGCGCTGCTTATAGAAGCATGGTTTACACGATACGATATTCCATTCCTTAGGGAAAACAACAATATTTGGGCATTCAACAAAAACTTTGAAGCAGGCAAGCCGTTGCTGTTGCTTAACTCGCACCACGACACGGTAAAACCCAACCAGGGCTATACCCACAACCCACTGGAACCAACAGTGGAAGACGGTAAGCTTTTCGGGCTGGGCAGTAACGACGCCGGTGGATGCCTTGTTTCACTGATTGCTACATTTACGCATTTTTATGACGCGGAAAACCTGCCGTATAACCTTGTTATTGTGGCTTCTGCAGAGGAAGAAAGCAGCGGCCCTAAAGGACTAAACAGTGTACTGAAGCATTTGCCCGACTTAGAATTGGCCATTGTAGGCGAACCTACCGAAATGCAGCTCGCCATAGCCGAAAAGGGCCTGTTGGTACTTGATGTAGCCGTTTGCGGCACACCGGGCCACGCAGCACATCCTAACGATGATGTGAGCATATACAACGCCATCCCCGTTATAGAGTGGTTCCGCGATTACCGCTTTGAAAAGGTAAGCGAGGTACTGGGGCCAATGAAAATGACCGTTACAGGCACCGCAGCAGGCAAGCAGCACAACGTTATCCCTGCCGAATGCAACCTTGTGGTAGATGTACGTGTAAACGACTGCTATACCAACATTGAAGTACTTGAAATCATCCGCGCTGAAATCGCTGCAAAATTTGGCGATAAGGTAAAAGTGAACCCTCGTTCGCTGCACCTTAACTCATCGCACATAGATAAAGACCACGCGCTGGTACAGGCCGGTGTGGCCCTGGGCAGGACTACTTATGGTTCGCCTACGCTAAGTGACCAGTCGGTACTGAGCTGCCAGTCGCTGAAGCTGGGACCGGGTTATTCGCCCCGTTCGCACAGCGCCGATGAATTTATATTTTTACATGAAATAGAAGAAGGTATTGATTTGTATATCAAAATATTGACTTCCTTTCTTAAACAGTCTTAGTTTACGTTTCGGCAAGAACCTGAAACTTTAAACTTTAAACACAAATTAAAAATGAAACTTTGGGATAAAGGTATACCTACCGATAAAAAGACCGATATATTCACCGTAGGCAACGATCGCGAACTCGATCTTGTACTGGCTCCGTATGATGTTATAGGCAACATTGCACAGGCGAAGATGCTTGCTAAAGTGGGACTGCTTACCGAAGCCGAGGCAACCGACCTTGTACTTGCACTTGAGGAGATATTGGCCGACATCAAAAAAGGTGACTTTACCATAGAAGATTTGTTTGAAGACGTACACAGCAAAGTAGAATACCTGCTGATAGAAAAGCTGGGCGATACCGGCAAAAAAATCCACACGGCACGTTCGCGTAACGACCAGGTTCTTACAGATATACACCTGTATATTAAAGCAGAACTTCAAACCATAAAAGCGCAGGTTAAGGAACTTTTCGACCTGCTTATTGCGCAAAGCAGGCAGTACCAAAACATACTTTTACCGGGTTACACCCACTTTCAGGTGGCTATGCCGTCATCGTTCGGGATGTGGTTTTCAGCCTATGCCGAAACACTGATAGACGATGTTACACTACTCAATGCAGCGCTTACCGTAGCCGACCAGAATCCACTGGGTTCAGCGGCGGGGTACGGCAGTTCCTTCCCTGTCGACCGTACGTTTACGACTGAAGAAATGGGCTTTGCCACACTAAAATACAACTCTGTTGCTGCGCAAATGAGCCGTGGCAAAGTAGAGAAAACCACTGCCTTTGCACTGGCATCGGTAGCGGGTACGTTGGCTAAGCTTGCGATGGACATTACACTGTACCTGAGCCAGAACTTCAATTTTATAAGCCTGCCACAGCATCTAACCACCGGCAGCAGCATTATGCCGCACAAAAAGAACCCGGATATTTTCGAGCTTATACGTGGCAAATGCAATAAAATACAGGCACTTCCTTATGAAATAACCCTCATAACCAACAACCTGCCAAGCGGTTACCACAGGGAATTCCAACTGCTTAAGGAAGGATTGTTCCCGGCACTGCAAACCCTGAAATCGTGCCTGGAAATGGCGCATTATTCGATTAAGGAAATAAAGGTTAACGAGAATATACTGGACGATAAAAAGTATGATTACCTGTTTACTGTAGATGCACTGAATGAGTTGGTTACCCAAGGCATACCATTCCGCGATGCGTACAAAATTGTAGGCGGCCAGGTAGACGAAGGCACCTTTGTATCGCCAAAAGCAACGAACCATACACATGAGGGCAGTATCAACAACCTATGCCTTGATGAGATTGTAACTAAAATGGATAAATCCCTATAAACTAAACCTGAACCCGAAATAAGCATCGGCCTGGTGGGTATTACTGTTATTAAAGACAGCCGTTAACAGCGAACCCGAACCGATGTAAAAACCCCCGTAACGCAGGCCAAGCCCCATAGCAAAACCTGAGATTTCGCTGTCGCTTATGGGTAAAAAGGCTTCAAATGTTTGGGTGGCAAAACGCGGTGTTACGGTAAACACATCCTGTACCGCTATCTGGTTTACTTCATAATCCTGGTTCAGTTTGCGTTGCAGGTAGGCTCCAAGGTACCAACTTCCGTAAATATTGGCATCGGCATACATAGCCAATGTGCCCGGCATTTTTGCCTTAAAATCAGTATTTTGCTTGGTAATCTGGGCAAAACCGCTGTTTATTAGTTTTTGCTCAATGCTTTCCAAATCATCATCGCCGCTAAACTGCTGTAAGTCGAGATATTGCCCCTCAGGAACGTTAATTACATAACTGTTGCTCTGATTATTAGGGTCTTTAAACGTCATGGTTCCCATATTTCGCAACGCCACACCTGCATTAATACGGTACAGCTTCTCATCATCGGGTTTCCAGTTGTAATTTAGGCCAATATCAGCCGCTACCCCACCTGGCTTCCCAAAATAATCTACAAAATTAGACCGGTCGTTAAAGTCATCCTTCAATGCCCCTGAATATGCAAAACTTATATTAGAATAGGCATCGGTAAGTGCCACACTATTGTCGTTCAGCGCAAGCGTACCACTGAAATCACTCGCATTCATTCGGGCATAGGTACCCGGCATCAGGAGTTTTACAGTAGCACCACCATTAACAGTATGCCCATTTTCGGAATACAGTTCGCGGGCTACAGAAAAGCTAATCTCGCCCCAGGTTACTGCCGAGGCTTTCTGGTCATAATCCACTAATAGCGTCGATGCAGTCTCTACCGATTCCGGCAAAGCTCCGTTTACAATGGCATTACCCAGGTCGTTGTTCACGTTTACGATATTCGCTTTAGTCTTTCCTGCTGTGGTGAGGGCAAATACCCATTTATCCACCTTCCATGCTACAGAAGGGCCGAGGATTTCGAAATCAGCACGGATACTGGCGGGTTTATCGCCCGAAAAAATGGCTTCTTCAAAATTATTACCGGATACCAGTTCGTTAAAGCCCATCTTGTTATTCGACATATACGCACTGACAGACAGCGTATTAAAAGAGAAAGTTTCATTAAGATTAGCCAGTGCGGCAGGGTTTACCGTACTGTTAAGGATGCCTGTACGCAGCGATGTGCTTATCCCTGCAAAATGTTCCTGGGCCTGCACCATCAGTGTGCCCAGGAATGCTGATATTACAATAAGCTTTTTCATATCCCTAACTTTTCACTACTAATTTACGCAGCCTGAAAAATGGGTATTACTAATAAAAAGTTATTGTTATGCCAATAAAAACACTGCTTTTTAAGACACTAATCCTGAACACTTTGCCATAAAGCATCATCAGGAACCGGGGCTATGATTTCAAGTGGTGTTTTGGCAACCGGGTGTGTAAGTACCAGCTTACGGGCATGCAGGCAAATACCACCATCGGGGTTACTGCGGTCGGCACCGTATTTGAGGTCGCCTTTTATGGGAGAACCGATAGCTGAGAGTTGTGCGCGTATCTGGTGATGTCGCCCTGTATGCAGGTCAATTTCAAGAGCTGTGTAGTTAGTAAGCACCTTAATAATCCGGTAGTCCAGCGAAGCCGGTTTACTACCGGTCACTTCTTTGGTGTGCGCCTTACTGGTATTGCTTTTCTCATTACGGGTAAGGTAATGCTTCAGCATAGCGGAATCCCTTTCAGGACGCTGCTTTACAATGGCCCAGTAGGTTTTTTGGGTCTCGCGGTTTTTAAAAATATCATTCAGCCGGGTGAGTGCCTTACTGGTACGCGCAAAGACCACAATGCCCGTAGTGGGCCTGTCCAGCCGGTGGACTACCCCCAAAAAAACCTCGCCCGGCTTGTTGTATTTGTCCTTAATGTATTCTTTAACAACCTCACTGAGAGGCTTATCTCCGGTTTTATCGCCTTGTACAATATCGCCCACACGCTTATTAACCACAATAATGTGGTTGTCTTCGTAGAGGACATCGAGATTGTCTTTAGTAGAGAGTATCTTCAAACCGGAAGTTTCAAATAAACAAATTAACGAATAACCGAATTACCAATTAGTATTGCTCCTTTTCGCTTGGGAAATCCTTAGACTTAACATCGGCTGCATATTGTCCAATAGCTTTGGTCATATCATCGAAAAGGTTCAGGTACCTGCGTAGAAAGCGTGGGCTAAACTCATTGTTCATGCCCAGCATATCGTGGATTACCAGTACCTGCCCGTCTACCCCGCCACCGGCACCAATGCCTATTACAGGAATGGTAAGGCTTTCGGCAACCCTTTGCGCCAAAGCCGCCGGGATTTTCTCAAGCACTACAGCAAAGCAGCCAAGGCGTTCCAAAAGCTGTGCATCTTCAATAAGCTTATCAGCTTCGGCATCTTCCTTGGCACGCACGGTGTATGAACCGAATTTGTATATCGACTGCGGCGTAAGCCCAAGGTGCCCCATTACAGGGATACCGGCATGCAGCAGTTTTTTAATCGAGTCTTTAATTTCAGAGCCTCCTTCCAGCTTTACGGCATGGGCGCCGCTTTCCTTCATGATGCGGATAGCCGAACGCAATGCCTCTTTAGGATCACTTTGGTAGGTACCAAACGGAAGGTCTACCACTACCAGCGCACGCTCTACCCCGCGCACTACCGATGATGCATGGTAGATCATCTGGTCCAGCGTTATAGGAAGCGTAGTTTCATGTCCTGCCATAACATTACTGGCAGAGTCGCCCACCAATATTACGTCTACCCCGGCAGTATCCACGATTTTCGCCATGGTAAAGTCATAGGCGGTAAGCATGGAAATTTTTTCGCCATGGGCTTTCATTTCTATAAGTGACTTGGTGGTTATCCTTTTATAATCTTTTTTAGCGACTGACATTTTTCTTTAAATTTGGAGTGTAAAAGTAGTAAATTGCGCTAAGAATAAGGCCTTTGTTGCGTTTTTATTAATAGCACGCAGGTCAATTATCCCTATAACAATAACTTATTTAATAAAATTGAAATGAAAAAAGTACTTGTGTTACTGGCCCTGCTGAGCCTGCAACTTGTTTCGGCACAAGAAGCTGAAGCTAAAAAAGCCGTGGAGACCTTTTTTACTGCATTTAACAAAGCTGATGTAACCACAATAAAAACAGTATGCGCCGACAAAATGATACTGCAATCAGTTGAAGTACATACGGTTGGCAATAAATTTACCGAAGAAACCGACGTGAAATTCTACGCATGGCTGCAAAGCATGGCAGGTAAGGCGAACTTCGAAGAAAAGGCAAAAGACTACAAAGTACTGACCGACGGGCACATAGCACACGTATGGGTTAATTATGAGTTTTTTGTAAACGGGCAGTTCAGCCACAAGGGTGTGGACTCCTTTGAGTTGGTTAAGTTTAAGGACGGCTGGAAGATTGTATACCTGATTGATACGCGTATGCCGTAATACAAAAGGGCTGTCATTAAGACAGCCCTTTTTTTGTTATAAATGAGTTAGTTAAGTTACTAATACGCCACCAATTCCTTCAGTGCAGTTTCAAAGCGCGTTTTGGGAAGGTACTGGTCTTCAAGGGCTTTGGTAAACGGAATGGCACTTTCCAGGCTGCCTACACGTTTTACAGGGCCGTCGAGGTACTCAAAGCAGTTTTCCATAATCAGTGCCGAAATATCTCCTGCTACACCGCCAAACAACGTATCTTCCTGAAGGATAATAGCTTTGCCTGTTTTCTTTACAGAAGCAAAAACAGCCTCGGTATCAAGAGGTTGCAGCGTACGCAGATCGATAAGGTCGGCTTTAATATCCGGGTGCTGGTCCAGCGTCTCTATAGCCCAGTGTACTCCTGCGCCAAATGAAATCACCGTAACATCAGTACCCTCACGAAGTAGTGCCGCTTTGCCAAACGGCAGTGTATAATATTCTTTCGGAACCTCTTGGTAAGCGCTGCGGTACAGGGCTTTATGCTCAAAGAACATTACCGGGTTAGGGTCGTTTATGGCAGTGGCTAACAAGCCTTTAGCATCATAAGGAAACGCCGGGTACACCACTTTAAGCCCCGGGGTTTTGGTAAACCATGCTTCATTCGTCTGGCTGTGGAACGGCCCTGCCTGCACCCCTGCCCCGCAAGGCATGCGTACCACCACATCGGCATTTTCCTGCCAGCGGTAGTGGACTTTAGCGAGGTAATTTACAATCGGGTTAAACCCAGTCGACACAAAATCAGCAAATTGCATCTCTATAACCGACTTATAGCCGTTGATAGACAGCCCCATCCCCGCCGATACTACAGCCGACTCACATATAGGGGTATTGCGTACGCGCTCCTTCCCGAAACGCTGCACAAAACCTTCGGTTATTTTAAAGGCGCCGCCGTATTCAGCAATGTCCTGCCCCATGATAACCAGGTTGTTATGGCGTTCCATACTTTGGGCAAGCCCTTGCTGTATGGCATCAATCATACGGATGTTTTCGGCATCACCTTTTGGAGCAACATCCTCAAAATCATATGGTTTATATACATCACCCAGTTCCTCTTCAAGGCTGGCCTCAATAGCCGGCTCAGCCGAAGCACGCTGGTAGTGTTCGTCTATCTCCTGTTTCAGTGCCGCACGAATGGCATCATCGGCTTCATCAGTCAGTATACTATTGTCTTTAAGGTAGTTGCGGTAATTTTCAACAGGGTCTTTTACGGCCCAGACATCCATAAGTTCCTGTGGCACATACTTGGTACCGCTGGCTTCCTCGTGCCCACGCATACGGAACGTCTTGAATTCCAGCAGTACAGGCCTTGGATTTTCACGTAGCGAAGCCACTATATCGGTCAGCCTCGTATATACTTCCAGTATGTTGTTCCCGTCTATAATGTGCGCCTCTATTCCATAGCCAATCCCTTTATCTGCAATATGTTGGCATCGGTACTGCTCGTTTGTAGGCGTACTTAATCCGTAGCCGTTATTCTCAACGACAAACAAAACAGGTAGTTCCCAAACGGCGGCTATGTTCAGCGCCTCGTGGAAATCGCCCTCGCTTGTAGCGCCTTCCCCTGTAAATACGGCAGTTACCTTACCTTCGCCACGAAGTTTGTGCGCCAGGGCAATACCGTCAGCCACACCCAGCTGCGGGCCAAGGTGCGATATCATACCTATTATCTTAAACTCCTGTGTGCCAAAGTGAAAGGAACGGTCGCGCCCCTTGGTAAAACCGTTAGCTTTGCCCTGCCACTGGCTGAAAAGCCGGTACAAAGGTATGTCCCTCCCGGTGAAAACACCGAGGTTACGGTGCATGGGCAATATGTACTCATCGGGTTGTAATACGGCGGTAATTCCTACAGAAATAGCCTCCTGCCCTATGCCGCTAAACCATTTAGATACTTTGCCCTGTCGGATGAGGATAAGCATCTTCTCCTCTATAAGGCGTGGTTTTAATAATTTCTTATATAAATCGAGTAATTGTTCATTACCCAACTGTTTTCTATCGAAATCCATGAGGTTTTTTGAAATATCTTTATTTATTCAAATGTAGTAAAATAACAATATGCGAAATACGTGTTAGGAAAATTTATTTATAACTCAATCCAAAACTAACATTTGTTAGAAAATTCACCCAAAAAGATATTCCACTTTTTGCACAAAAAAGTACAAAAAGCTGTGGAAGTTTAGTTTTGCCTAAAAATATTAAAACACTAAACATCAACAAACTAACAAATTTCGTCATTTCACAGCAGCGCCGAATATTCCACATTTTCCACAGCGTTTTTACTGAACAACTGCTTTCAGTACAACTTACGAGTTTTTTGGTTGTTGGTTGTCGGTTATTGGTTATTGGGAGCTTCACTCAACAATTTTACTGAACGAATGGGTTCAGTACTTTGTGGAGGATGTGGGCGTAACTTTGCAGAGAGAAAAGTTTCAGGTTTAAAGTTTCAGGTTAAGCTTCACTCAGCAACCATAATTATTTGTATATTTTTCCTATTTTAGCGTAAAAACCAAACCATTATGAAACCAATTATATTACTAAGGATAATCTTATTGTTTATTGTTTGTATATTTTCGGCACAGGCACAGAAAAACTTCATAGACCAGCCTTACCTGGAAACCTCGGCTACCGCTGATACGCTTATAGCACCCGACAGGATATACATTTCGATAGCGCTTAACGAAACCGATTCTAAAAATAAGAAATCGGTAGAAGAACTGGAGCGTACCATGGAGGCCGCGCTGAAAGGCATGGGCATTAATACCGAAAAAGACCTTACACTCATGCAGCTGGGCAGTGACTTTAAAAAGTATTTCCTTAGCGGGCAAAACATTGTAAAATCTAAAATGTATTCGCTGCTGGTACGCGATGCCGTTACCGCCGCTAAAGTACTTGCCGAACTTGAAAAGGCCGGCATAGCCAATGTGAGCATTGAAAAAATAGAATACAGTAAAGCTGAGGAACTTATACTGGTATTAAAACAAAAGGCGGTGGCAAAGGCTAAACAAAATGCCATAAAAATGGCCCAACCACTGAACCAAAAGCCCGGCCGTGCCTTACTCATTTCAGATAATAACAGTGGCAAAACAATACAGCCCTACCAAAGGGTAGATGTATCTTCGGTTGCCATTTATGGAAACAGGGCTTCCGACATCCCACCGATGTATACTGAATTCAGGAAACTGGAGTTTGTAGTTAGCATCCAGGTTAAATTTGCATTGGAGTAACCCAACATAACTATGCAATTTATTCGCCCAAAAATCATTGGCACATTAAAAATTCAATCCATGCTCGGTGGCAACTTTGCAGTAATAAACGACATCAAAAGCACACTGAACAAAATTATAATCCCCTGCAGTTCTATAACACACGGCGAGGAAATTATCCTGAAGATAAGAAATTCTAAAGCCGGGGAATTGTAGTATTTTTAATATACTCTCATCCAACCTTAAACCAAACTCAATATGCAAATCTCAAAAATATTCCTGTTCGCTATAAGCCTTTTAGCTCCGATAATACTTGTAATTGCAGGTATTTTTTTCCATTTCCTTATGTTTGGCGAAGGCATAGAATCAGAAAAAATGTTTGATAAATACGCGTGGCTGTACATCCTTAGTTATGTCCTTATAGCCGTGTTGCATATATTTGGTGCGCTAAAGTTATTCAGGGACAACCCGTTACACAAAAGGATATTAGCAAGCCTTATTGTTGTAGCAATATACACCTACGTACCGTTAGGCATGTAGAGACAGATTGCATCTGTCTCCTATACTATTCACCTTCAAAAAAATGTGAGACAGATGCAATCTGTCTCTACAAACAAACCCACTCATCCCCGTCGCTGGCGCGAGCGTCGCGCTCGTGCCGATAGCAAAATGAAACATTGATTACGTAAGAACCTGAGGCTCGCGCCAGCGAAGGGCTAATAAAGGCAATGAAAGTTGAGAGTTGAATGTTATAATGTTGAAAGTTTGTAAATTTGCCGGTAGATGCTTCCTCAATTCAGAAAATATAATGATGAAAAGCAAAAGGTAATGCTTGATGAGCAGTATCTTTTTGCTTATTCGGCATACGATGGCTTTACTGCACGCCTGCTGTGCAGCCAATTGGTCATTGATTTTGAATACAAGTGCACTATTCAGGTTGATGCTTTTCAGAAGGAAACTTATTATAGCGTGTTAAACGAAATGCCTGAGGAAATCAGAAACTATATTGAGCAACTTTTGAATACTGATTACGGCAACTTAAAAGACGATTACAACAACGGCACATATATTATTAACGATGTAGGCAGCCAGCAGGTCCTGATAAACCTTGGCCCGGAAACAAAATCCATACATATTGAAGGCAACCTCCCGGAAGAATATTTTGGTACGGAAACAGAGAAGTTACTGTTTGCCTTTAACCAACATATGCTTAAATTTTTCGAGCATATTTACAAACACAGAATGCTGCCTTAGCAGTAGGCATTTTGTACCTTTTCATCCGACATGCGACAAAAAATTTTTATAGTTCTGGCGGCCATTTTTGTCATAACAATTTGGGTAAATATGGCCATACAGTCTGCCGATGAAAATAACAGGAATTGCGAAACCAAGCACCTGGCTTTCAGAGGAACTGTAACTTATGTATCCCAAAATCAGTCACACAGGGTTACCACAACCGACCATCCTAAGCCGTTTAAACTTAGCGTAAGCGACTATGTTTCAAACCATGGTTTCCCCGAAGATTATATCGATTTAAAAGAAGGCGATTCGCTTATTAAAAAGGCTGATACCAATTTTGTTACGCAAAAGCGCGGCAATAAGGTTGCTGTGCTTGAGCTTAACTGTATTGATTAGCCCCCGTAGAGACAGATTGCATCTGTCTCCTATTAATATTCACCTTTAAATTCACCTTCAAAAAAATGCAAGACAGATGCAATCTGTCTCTACCGTATTAGGTTCATTATAGCCCCGAACAGCAAGACGTTGCAATGCAACGTCTCTACACAAATTAGGCGTTACCAGCACCTCACAGGTATTGTTAATAACTTACACTTTGGTAAACAAAATATTATCTTAGCTTTGTAAACACAAGGCTTTACGCCTTATAAAGTTATTAACAATAAACCTTTCTTATGCAAAACATCCCAAGTGTGGATCTGCGTGATTTCCTTTCGGGTAACCCGGAACGCAAGCAAAAATTTGTAAATGAAATCGGTAAGGCCTATGAAGAAATAGGTTTTGTGGCACTTAAAGGGCATTTCCTTGACGACACGCTGGTAGACAGCCTGTACAGTGAGGTGCGTAACTTCTTTAACCTGCCGCTTGACGTTAAAGAACAATATGAAATACCGGGCATCGGTGGCCAGCGTGGCTACGTGTCGTTCGGTAAAGAACACGCCAAAGGCCGTAAAGAGGGCGACCTTAAGGAGTTTTGGCACTTTGGGCAATTCCTTCCTGAAGGCTCTAAGTACGAGCAGGAATACCCTGAAAATGTGGAGGTAAAGGAACTGCCTGAGTTTAATACCGTGGGCAAGGAAGCGTACCAGATGTTGGAAAAAACCGGCGTTTACGTGTTGCATGCACTGGCACTGTACCTGGGCCTGGACGAGTTTTACTTTGATAAGTATGTGGCCGAGGGCAACAGTATCCTACGCCCTATCCACTATCCTCCTATAACCCATGAACCTGATAATGCAGTGCGCGCCGCTGCACATGGCGACATCAACCTGATTACCCTACTTATGGGTGCACAGGGCAAGGGACTTCAGGTGCAAAATCATGACGGCGAATGGATTGACGCCATTGCCGAACCTGATGAACTGGTGATAAACGTAGGCGACATGCTGAGTCGCCATACCAACAATAAACTGAAATCGACAATCCACCAGGTGGTAAACCCGCCTCGTGAGCTTTGGGGTACATCGCGCTATTCTATACCGTTCTTTATGCACCCGGTTAGCGAAATGAAACTGGACTGTCTTGAAAACTGTATTGATGCAGACCACCCTAAATTGTATGAAGACATTACCGCCGGTGAATTCTTATATGAAAGGCTTGTGGATTTAGGTTTGATAAAGAAATAGATTCAGCAACACTGATAACACAGATTTTCAAGTCCTGTCATTGCGAGGCACGAAGCAATCCCATAGATTGCCACGCTCCGTACCTCCGCTCGCAATGACAGGACGTTTATATGACGTTTATATGGCAGCAAAAAAAATAACGAATCTTGAAGACCTTGGCGGGTTTGTGTTTTCCACCAACAAGGACTTTGAGTTTGACAATAACGAAGAAACCCAGGAAACCCCTGCCCCAAACCAGCAAAAGCTGGAAGCCCACCTGGACAAGAAAAACCGCGGCGGTAAAGTAGCCACGGTTATAAAAGGCTTTGTGGGGAATGAGGAAGACCTTAAAACACTGGCCAAGCAATTGAAAACCCTTTGTGGTGTAGGCGGTTCTGCTAAGGATGGGGAAATAATCATACAGGGAAATTTCCGTGATAAGATAATGGATTTCCTTACCAAAGAAGGCTACAAAGTAAAACGTGTAGGCGGGTAACCCTATAAAATCATATCAAAAAGAAAACAACAGGCATTTGCTTTATGCAAATGCTTTCTTTATTTTAGTACTGCTATAGCACACATATTTTTTATGGAAATTAAACAATCAGAACTGATACTGAACCCCGACGGCAGCGTATACCACCTGAACCTGAAGCCGGAAAACATAGCACACGATATTATTTTTGTGGGCGACCAGGACAGGGTTGCCAAAATCACCTCGCATTTTGACAGTATTGAATTTTCTACCCAAAAGAGGGAGTTCAAAACGCAAACGGGCATGTACAAAGGCAAGCGCCTTACCGTGCTGTCTACCGGCATAGGCCCTGATAATATAGACATTGTACTGAACGAGCTGGATGCATTGGTAAACATCGACCTGGAAACAAGGCAGCCAAAAGAAAAGCTTACTTCGCTTAACATCATCCGTGTAGGCACCTCGGGTTCGCTGCACGCCGATATACCTGTGGACAGCATTGTAATGTCAGTTTACGGGTTGGGGCTTGATAACATGCTGCGTTCGTATAACATAGACGAAGTTACCGATTACGCCACCGAAGAAGCTTTTATAAACCACACACATTGGGACATCCGTAAGGGAAAGCCTTATGCCGTTAAAGGCAGCGAAAAACTACAGGAACTTATTTACACGACTGATATACACAAAGGTATTACGGCTACGGCAGGCGGGTTCTACGGGCCTCAGGGACGCGTATTGCGCCTTAGCATACAAGACCCGGAGTTGAATGGTAAAATGGACACCTTCAACTTTAACGGTAACCGCATTACCAACCTTGAAATGGAAACAGCTGCCATATACGGCTTATCGGCACTTTTAGGGCACAATGCACTTTCCATGAATGCCATTATAGCCAACAGGGCAACCGGTACCTTTAGCGCCGACCCTTATGCCGCAGTAAACAACCTTATTAATTACGTGCTGGATAAACTGGCAGTGTAGTCCCGACGGTCATTGCGAGGAGGCACGACGAAGCAATCTTAATTTTAGATTGCCGCGCTCCACTGCGTTTCGCTCGCAATGACGGAACGGTATTATTACCCCAGGATATTCTTACCATTAGCATATTCCGTTGGCCTTACACCCAGTAGTTTATGGAACGTATTGCTGAATGTAGGCAGGCTGTTGTACCCCACCGCAAGGGCTATTTCGCTTACCGGGAGTTGCTTTTCCGTGAGCAGCTCTATGGCACGCAGCATACGGCTTATGGTAAAAAACCGTATAAACGACATCCCCAGGTCTTTAATAAACAACCGGTGCAGTGTGCGCGTACTAAACCCGAATTTGGCTGCAATGCTAGAAAACAACAGGTTCTTTTCCAGGTTTTTGTTGATGTATTCCACCACTTTCGCCAGGCGCTTGTCCTTAGCCATGGGTAAGGATAGTGGCAGGTTTTCTGTAGCGGTATCGGCAAGTAAAATCTTTAAAGCCAGCGCTATGGTAAAATTTTTAGAACCCTTTTGTAAATTACCGTTCCATTTTTTGGTATACAGCAGCAGGTTCAGTATCAGGTCATTTACCGGATAAATCCCCTCCCGTCCGTAGAATGCCGGCTCTTTAGCCTCCACCGGAAAGTATAGGTTACGCATCATTACATTTTCGCTACTGGGGTGTATACTGTGGTGCACCCCCGCAGGTATCCACATAAAATGGCGTGCCGGTAAAAAATACGTATGCCCTTCGGTACGCACATACACCACGCCACCTTCGGTATAGAGGAACTGCGCCTTCACATGGTAGTGTTCGGGTATCAGCAGCTCGCCCATCAGGTCGTGGTGGCAGTAAATGCTTTTCTCTTCGGTATCTACATCGGTTAAATAATACTTTGTACTCACCTGTTGTCTTTTTTGGATAATTGTTTGGCGAAAACAAATAATCAGTCAGTTAAACGTTTTCGTAATATTGTAGTAGAAAGTTAACAGCTTAATAACAATATACCATACAAAGGTAATTGTTATTTGGTTTTTAGTAAAAATCTTAATGAATTTACTATGGATTTTAGCAGAATAAAATTCCCGGATTACCTTACCAAAATAATATCAGCCGATACAGCCGCCTCGTTTTTTGAAGACCACATGACGGTAGGTAGTAGTGGTTTTACCAAAGCCGGTGACAGCAAGGCCGTACTGCCCGCATTTGCCAAAAGGGCGGCAGACGAACATATAGGCATCACCCTGATTACAGGCGCTTCGTTAGGGCATACTACCGATACTGATTTGGCTGAAGCCAATGCACTGTACAAAAGGATGCCGTTTCAGGTGGATGCACCACTACGCAAAAAAATCAATGCAGGCGAAGTACTGTTCATTGACCAGCACCTTAGCGAAACCGCCGAGTTGCTTGCTAACGGCCACCTGCCACAGCTTGATTTCGCGGTGATAGAAGCTCTTGGTATAGACGAAAACGGTAACATCATCCCCACAACGTCGATTGGCAACTCGGCTTCGTTTGCAAAGCTGGCCAAAAAGATTATTATTGAAATAAATACCGCCATACCCCTGTCTTTTGATGGTATACACGATGTGCTGGTGCCGCAAGCCTACCCGCACAGGGAGGTATTTGCCGTAACCGCACCCGAAACACGGATAGGCATTACCCATATCCCGGTTGACCCGGCAAAGGTTGTCGGTATTGTGTTTACCGAACTGCCCGACAGCCCTGCCGCAACCGCAGAACCCGATGAAAAAACCATAGCCATAGCCGCCCACCTTATAAAATTCTTTGAAGACGAAGTGGCTTCCGGCAGGCTTACCCCTTCCCTACTGCCGCTACAGGCGGGTATAGGCAAAGTGGCAAATGCCGTAATGATGGGCTTTGAAAAAGGCAATTTCGAAAACCTGACCATGTATAGCGAGGTGTTGCAGGACAGCACGTTCCACCTTATGGACAGCGGCAAGATGGACTTCGCATCGGCTTCATCCATTACGGTATCTAAACCGATGTACGACCATTTGGTACAAAATTTTGAACAGTATAAAGACAAGATAATCCTTCGCCCCCAAAATATAAGCAATGCCGCTGAAATAATACGAAGGCTGGGAGTTATTGCCATAAATACAGCTATAGAGTTTGATATTTATGGCAATGTAAACTCCACCCACCTTTCCGGCACTAAAATGATGAACGGCATAGGCGGCTCGGGCGATTTTGCGCGCAATGCCTACCTGAGCGTATTTGTAACACAGTCGGCATCAAAAGAAGGCGACAGCATCAGCCACGTGGTGCCTATGGTATCGCACACCGACCACTGTGAGCACGATGTGGACATACTGGTTACCGAACAGGGCCTTGCCGACCTGCGTGGCCTTGCCCCACGCGAACGTGCTAAAGTGATTATAGAAAACTGTGTACACCCTGATTATAAAGAAGCACTGCAGGATTATTACGAAAGGGCCTGCCTGCGCGGCGGCCACACACCACATATACTTGAGGAGGCTTTTTCATGGCACATAAGCCTGCAAAAGAACGGCACCATGAAGCAGCTGTGTACTGCCTGATGTACTTACACATAATTTTTTGCGTTTATTTGTTTTAATCCCTATTCCGGTTTCGGTTTAGGGATTTTTTATGGTATTAATTTGGCCGAACGTAGTAAATTTGTCAGGAAACCTTTTAGCATTAACTGATGACAACACTTACTATAGCCGGGGTACCCGAACACTTCAACCTGCCCTGGCACCTTTGCATAGAAAACGGCGAATTTGAACAACAGGGCATCGACCTGCAATGGACCGATATACCCGAAGGTACGGGCAAGCTGTGCCAGATGCTGCGCAGCGGCGAAACCGACATTGCCGTAATACTTACAGAAGGCATTGTAAAAGACATTGTAGCCGGCAATCCCAGTAAAATAGTGCAGATATACGTGCAGTCGCCACTGATATGGGGCATACACGTTGCGGCTAATTCCTCTTACCAGATCACAGACGACCTTGAAAACAAAATTGTAGCCATAAGCCGTTACGGCTCGGGTTCGCACCTTATGGCGTATGTACAGGCGAAGGAGGAAAAATGGAACACGGCCAACCTGCGTTTTGAGGTGGTTAATACCCTGGACGGCGCTGTGGAAGCCCTTACCGAAGGCCGTGCCGACTATTTTATGTGGGAGCGTTTTATGACCAAGCCGATTGTAGACAAAGGTATCTTCCGACGGGTAGGCGACTGCCCTACGCCGTGGCCGAGTTTTGTGATTGCCGTGCGCAATGAGGTGTTGGAAACCAAAGGTGAGGCTATTGCTAAAGCACTTGAGATAATCAATAATACCACGCTTGATTTCAAACAGATACCAAGTATAGACAAAACGTTGGCAGAACGCTACGGGCAGAAGATAGACGACATTAACGAATGGCTTAAATTAACCCGCTGGTCGCAAACGAAACCGGACAAAATTACGTTTGACAAAATACAGGAACAATTATTGCAACTGGGCATTACCGATAAACAAATACCTTTTGAAAACCTGGCGCCGTAAACGCGCTACCATGGTTAATGAAACTACCCGATTTTTCTAAAATAAAACAGTTTAGGGAAAGGCTTGTTATAAAGAAGCCCTGGGATTCCATTATCATTTTTGTACTGAATGTGCTTATTACGGTGCCGTTGTTCATTATACTGCACCAGAATATTATAGACCCGCAGTGGCCGCTGCACATAGACCGTGTACTGATTTTCATAACCATGGTAGCCGCCATACAGCTGGTACTGCACTTCATGAAAAAAGTGCTGTTCTTCTGCATTTTCGTGTACCTCATGGTACTGCTGTACGGGTCGGTTTTTGGCAATTACGGTTTCCTGTCGGTGTACGAAGATTACCAGGCTATGGTCTATACTATGGCGTACGATCCTAACCCGCAGGATGTAATAGTATCGCGCCTGCTGCCGTTTCCTAACAAAGGCGAAATCATTGACGCAGTAGACTACAACAACCCAAAGGTGCGCAACTATGCCGTGGGTGCTGCTACCAAATATTTTAAAGGGATAAAAGGCTTCCACAACCAGCGGCTGATGGTACAGTGCTTTTCGGTTTTTAAGGACATACGCAACCGCTGGACGTACGTTAACGACCCACGCAATGCCGAATATATAGCCACCGCCGACGAATCGTTACAGCACTTTGCAGGCGACTGTGACGACCATGCCATACTTATGGCGGCATGTATACGTGCTATAGGTGGTACACCACGCATCATCCATACGGGCGGGCACCTGTACCCCGAAATGCTGGTGGGTAAAAAAGCCGACCTGGAAATAGCCAACTACCTGATAAAACAATATTTATTTGTGGATGAAAGCCGTGGCCGCGAAGTGCATTACCACGAAGACGAATACGGCCAGATATGGCTCAACCTGGACTATACCGCTACCTACCCCGGCGGGCCTTTTATGAGCGAGGAGATACTGGGGCAACTGACGTTTAATTAAATAAGAGTCATAAAGTCGAAGGTCATAAAGTCGAAAGTCTGGTAATCGCTTAACTTCTTTCGACTTTATGACTTTCGACCTTCGACTCATTTACCATTCTATAGTAGGTTTTCCTTTTTCTGCCAAAAAGGCATTGGCGCGGCTGAAATGCCTGTTACCAAACCACAGACCCCTGTTGGCGCTCAGTGGTGACGGGTGGCCGCTTTCCAGCACCAGGTGTTTAGAACGGTCTACACGGGCGCCTTTCTTTTTGGCGGGGCCACCCCAAAGTAAAAACACCACATCCTGTTTTTCATTAGAAACCTTTTGTATCACCGCATCGGTAAACTGTTCCCAGCCCCTGCCCTGGTGACTGTTGGCTTCGCTTCTGCGCACGGTAAGCACCGCGTTAAGCAACAGCACACCCTGGTCGGCCCAGCGTTCCAGGTTGCCTGTAGGCGGGAACGGTTTGTTCAGGTCAGCCTGTATTTCACGGAAAATATTGAGTAACGACGGCGGCAACGGTATACCATCAGCCACCGAAAAGCACAGCCCGTTTGCCTGCCCCGGCCCGTGGTACGGGTCCTGACCTATTATGACCACCTTTACCTTATCGAACGGGCAATGGTCGAAAGCAGAGAAAATCTGTTTGCCCGGTGGGTAACAGGTATGCGTGGTGTATTCGTGTTTTACAAAGTCTATGAGCTGGCTGAAGTACGGTTTTTCAAACTCATCTGCCAGCACTTCCTTCCACGAAGGGTGTATGTTTACGTTCATTATAATCGGTTTCTATGGCAAATATAAGCAACCTGAGGCATTAGCACCACCTAAACTTAACTGCCAATAATACAGTTGTGCGGTTTTATGAGTATTTTTGCATAAAATTTGCTGTAGCAATACATAATGAAATCCATCACAGAAAAAACATTAAAAGACCTTGAGTTCGGTACGGTACTGGAAGAAGTGGCAGCACGATGCGTTACCGAACTCGGGCATGACAGGGCACTTACCATAGCCCCCTTTACCAGCCGGGAGCAGCTTATGGATGCCCTGAAGCAAACATCTGAATACCTTTCGTCTTTCGATAATAACAATGCCCTGCCAAACCACGGTTTTGAGCCGGTTACTGCCGAATTGAAATTCCTGTCCATTGAAGACAGCTACCTTGATGCCGCGGCATTCCGGAAAATAGCCACGCTTACCGATACGGTGGGCACCATGCTGAAATTCCTTGCCAAATTTGACGACTACTACCCTGCCCTGAACAAGCGCGCAGCTACGGTAGAGTTCAGCAAGGAACTGGTAAAATACATAGACGATGTAATTGATAAATACGGCGAGGTAAAAGACGATGCCTCACCGGCCCTGCGCGAAATACGCCGCCAGATAAATGAGGTACGCGGGCGCATTAACCAGAGCTTTGCTTCGGCGCTTACGCATTACAACAGCCTTGGTTACCTTGACGATATTAAGGAAACCGTGGTAGAAAACCGCCGTGTGCTGGCCGTTGCCGCCATGTACCGCCGTAAGGTTAAGGGTTCGATACTGGGAAGTTCCAAAACGGGAAGCATTGCCTACATAGAGCCTGATACTACCATGCGTTATTCGCGTGAGCTGAACAACTACCAGTACGAAGAAACTGAGGAAATAAAACGCATACTGAAAGTACTCAGCGATATGGTAAGGCCATACGTACCAATGTTGTTTGAGTTCCAGGAACTGCTTACCGATATAGACGTGGTTGCCGCCAAGGCCAAGTACGCCAAACGCATCAACGCACTTTTACCTACGATTGTTGAGGAAAAAAGGCTGTACTTCCGTGAGGCGTTCCACCCTATTTTATACCTGAACAACAAGGCAAAGCAACAGCCTACCTACCCGCAAACCATAGAACTTACCGATAACAACCGTATCATCGTGATTTCGGGACCGAATGCCGGTGGTAAGAGTATCACGCTAAAAACCATTGGCCTGCTGCAACTGATGCTGCAATGCGGACTGCTAATCCCGGTGCACGAGCGCAGTGAAACGTTTTTGTTTGACCGCATCCTTACCGACATCGGCGATAACCAAAGCATAGAAAACCACCTGAGTACCTATAGCTACCGCCTGAAGAACATGAACTACTTCCTGCGTAAATGTAACGACAAGACGTTGTTCCTTATCGATGAGTTCGGTACGGGGTCAGATCCTGAGCTGGGTGGTGCTTTGGCAGAAACCTTCCTGGAGGAGTTTTACCACAGGGAAGCCTTCGGTATCATCACCACACACTACACCAACCTGAAGATACTGGCTAACGAACTGCCGTTTGCTACCAATGCGAATATGCTTTTTGACGAGAAATCGCTGGAACCGATGTACAAGCTGATACTGGGCCAGGCAGGTAGCTCGTTTACCTTTGAGGTGGCACAGAAAAACGGCATTCCGTACGGGTTGATTAACCGTGCCAAGAAGAAAATTGAAGGCAGCAAGGTACGTTTTGACAAGACCATTGCCACGCTGCAAAAAGAGCGTTCCAAGCTGGAAAAAACTTCTCAAATCCTTAAGGAAGAAGAAGAACGCGCACGTGAGGAGGGCAAAAAGATGGAGAACATCAATACCCGCATACAGCAAAAACTGGAAAGCTACCAGGAACTGTACGATGCTAACCAGCGCCTGATTTACCTTGGGCAAAAGCTGGACGACATGAGCGAGAAGTACTTTAACAACAAGAACAGGAAGGAAATGATAGGCGAATTCCTGAAGACTGTTGAGATAGAAAACTCTAAGCGCAAGAAGCTGGAACCGAAAGAGAAAAAGAAAAAAGAGGTAGAGCAGAAAAAGATAATGGCCGAAGTGAAGGTTAAGGTCGAGGAAATACGCGAGGAGAAAAAGGAAAAGAAAATAAAGGAGGCCGCTACCCCGAAACCGAAACTGCCTATAAAAATAGGCGACCGCGTACGAATGATAGACGGCAAGGCCGTAGGCACGCTGGAATCGTTAGAGAAAAACAAGGCTACCGTAAACTACGGTATTTTTACCAGTAAGGTAGATTTTGAGCAACTGGAGCTTGTGGAGGCGGTGAAGAAATAGTTGTTGGTTGTCAGTTGTTGCGAGGAACGAAGCAATCTCATCGTTGTAAAACTGGTAGTTTAGCTTCTTTATAAGATTGCTTCGTCGTACCTCCTCGCAATGACGGAACGTTTGAGTGAAGCTCAACCTTAAACTTTAAACTTTAAACCTTAAACAAATGAACTTACCATGCGATAAAAAAATAATACTGTTTGATGGGGTGTGCAACCTGTGCGATGCCACGGTGCAGTTCCTCATTAAGCGCGATAAAAAGGACGTATTCCGGTTTGTGGCGATACAGTCGGAGCTTGGGCAGGAGATTATCAGCTACATTGGTATCGATACTTCCAAAACCGATTCGATTATCCTCTACGAACCCGGCAGTGCCTACTATTACAAAGCCGAAGCCGCACTGCACATTGCCTCAGAACTGGGCGGTATATATTCGCTGATGTCGGCATTTAAGATACTGCCTAAAGGGATTAGTAACGCGGTATACGACTATGTGGCACGCAACCGTTACAAATGGTACGGTAAAAAAGATGCCTGCATGCTGCCCACGCCTGAAATGAAGGCTAAATTTTTATAAACGAAGACAAACACATTTTGAGATATTTTGCAGCATTTGCCTATAACGGAAAAAACTACTGCGGCTGGCAATACCAGCCCCACAGCCCATCGGTGCAGGAAACGCTGAACAAGGCGCTCTCTACACTGCTGCGTACCCCAATAGATGCCACAGGTGCAGGCCGTACCGATACCGGCGTACACGCCACGCAGATGTACGCACATTTTGATTACGACGGTGTAATCGACTCAGACACGCTTACCAAAAGGATAAATGCATTCCTGCCCAAGGACATTGTGGTGTACCGTTTTATCCCGCTGCATGATGATGCCCATGCCCGTTTTGATGCTGTAAGCCGCAGCTACGAATACCACATCCATACGTTTAAGGATGCTTTTATAAACGAAGGCAGCTGGTTTAACTTCCACCCGCTTGATGTAGTTAAAATGAATGAAGCCGCACAGGTGCTGTTTGACTATATCGACTTTAAATGCTTCAGCAAGACCCATACCGATGTTAAGACATTTAACTGTAAAATAACCGAAGCCCGTTGGGAACAGCACGGTAACAAGCTGGTGTTCCACATTTCGGCCGACCGTTTCCTGCGGAATATGGTACGCGCCATTGTCGGCACATTAGTCGATGTAGGCCTGGGCAAACTTACCGTACAGGATGTACGGAATATAATAGAAAGCCGCGACCGGGGCCGTGCAGGTTTTTCGGTGCCGGCACACGGGCTTTACCTTACTAAGGTAATTTATCCGTATCTTTGATGCACCTTATGAAAGAGAATACCAAAACCCGAAATAAAAATACCGCATCGCTTGCCAAAGTAATGCGTTTTGCCAAACCGTACCGCAGCCGTTTTACCTGGGTAATCATTTTCTCAGCTACCCTGTCTGTATTCGCGGCACTGCGCCCTTACCTGCTTAAATACACTATAGACAACCACTTTAAGCAGAAAGACATGGACGGCCTTATGCTGTTTGTAGCCATAATGGGCATATCGCTTATTATAGAAGTGGCCTCATCGTTTTACTTTGTATACTGGGCCAACTGGCTGGGGCAGGATATTGTGAAGGATATACGCGAAAGGCTGTTTGCCCACATTACCCGCTTCCGCATGAAGTTTTTCGACAACGAAGCAGTAGGGCGTTTGGTAACCCGCACCGTTTTTGATATAGAATCCATAGCCAAGATATTCAGCCAGGGATTGTTCATGATTATCAGCGACCTGCTGAAAATGGTAGTGATACTGGGCTTTATGTACTGGATTAACTGGAAGCTTACCTCTATAGTGCTTATAGCCATGCCTGTATTACTGTATGCCACACGTATTTTCCAGAAGAAAATGAAAGTGGCTTTTGAGGAAGTGCGTGCGCAGGTAGCCAACCTGAATACCTTTGTACAGGAGCGTGTTACGGGTATGAAAATCGTGCAGCTTTTTAACCGTGAAGATATTGAATACAAAAAATTTAAGGAGATAAACAAAAAGCATAACGATGCCTGGAAGCTGAACATATTGTACAACTCCATCTTCTTCCCTATTGCCGATATTATTTCATCGCTTACCCTTGGCTTTATCATATGGTACGGCGGTTTTGATATCATTAACCACGGTAACCTTACCACCCAGGGCGACCTTTTTGCCTACATTATGTACATCCCCATGCTGTTTAACCCGCTGAGGCAGATTGCGGATAAGTTTAACGAAATGCAGATGGGTATCGTAGCGTCCGACCGTGTTTTTGAATTGCTTGACATAGAAGACAATACCCAGAAGGAAGGTACGCTTACTGCACCGCACTTTAACGGCAACCTGCTGTTTAAAGATGTGCGTTTCAGCTACCTGCCGGGCGAAGAAGTAATCCGCGGCATCAACCTTACGGCAAATGCAGGGCAAACAGTGGCTATTGTGGGTTCTACGGGTGCCGGTAAAAGTACCATCATTAACCTGCTGAACCGTTTTTACGAAATAGACAGTGGTACCATTACCATAGACGGCACCGATATTAATGAGTTTACCCTAAGCAGCCTGCGCCGCCAGATAGCCGTAGTGCTACAGGATGTGGTGCTGTTTGCCGATACCATATACAACAACATTACCCTGAACAACCCCGCTGTAACCGAAGAGCAGGTTATTACCGCTGCCAAGGCCATAGGTGTGCACGACTTTATTATGAGCCTGCCGGGCGGCTACGAATACAATGTAAAAGAGCGCGGCGTAATGCTGTCGTCAGGGCAGCGCCAGCTTATAGCATTCCTTAGGGCATATGTAAGCAACCCTTCGATACTGATACTGGATGAGGCTACATCAAGCATTGATACCCATTCGGAAGAAATGATACGCATTGCCACCGAAGCCATTACCAAAGGCCGTACTTCTATAGTTATTGCCCACAGGCTGGCCACCATAGTCAATGCTGATAAAATCATCGTAATGGACAAGGGGCTTATAGTGGAAGAAGGTACACACTACGAACTCATAAACCGCAGTGCAGGCTACTACCGCAACCTGTACTTTTCACAATTTGTTACTGAAACTGAGGAAGATTCAAATTCTCAGTTGAAATAAGCATTTACTAAACCATACGTACCGCTTACCTGTTTTACCCTTATACGGTTACAGGTAAAAGGTATATTTGGTATAAAGAATGCTTATGAAAAAAATACTACTTATACTCGCACTGTTGCCTGCTGCTGTTTTTGCACAGCAATTCCAGTGGCTTAAAATACCTGATGTAACCGTAATATTTAATACTGAACTGATGGGCTACCCCACCACGGTAGATGCCCAGGGCAATGCCTTTGTGGTAGGTTTTAAAGACACTCCGTTTATCTATAACAGCATAATGGGCAATATATCGCTGGAAAAATACAGCCCGGACGGTACGCTGTTGTTCTCTAAAACCATTAACGGACATGTGCAGCCGCACAATATGGTAAGCGATGCCGATGGCAACATTTACGTAGCGCTGAGTTATGTAAACGAAATAAGCGTGGACGATTTGGCGATATCTACTGTAGAACAGGGCGAACTGTGGCTGCTGGCAAAATTCAGTCCGGAAGGAAACCTGCTTTGGCACAGGGCATTTGTGCCTAACGATTACGGAGACAATACCTATAACGAGATTGCCGACTTTAATGCAATAACCATTGGCAGCGATAACAACCTGTACATAGGCTATTCTGATTTCTACAAAGCATTTATAGAAAAACTTTCATTGACAGATGGTACTGTGCTGAAAACCATAGAACAGGAACACACCACACGCATAGCCTACCTGGCTACTGACACCGACGGAAATATTTACGCAACGGGGGCCTGCGCCGATAACGACGCTACCTTTGCAGGTGAAGTACATGGTACGGAGTTCCAATACAACCTGTACCTTGTAAAATACAATGCCGAAGGTACCTTCCAGTGGGTGAAGTATGTGGAAGACATTACCTGCCCCGAGCCCCACGTTATAGTTACAGGGCCTGATGCTGTTTATTTTAGTTCATTTATGTGGGGCGAAACGGAATTTGACAGTATTACAACCGAAGGCTCACCTTATGGTATGGAGGATTTTTTCCTGGCAAAACTAAACGGTAACGGCGAATACCAGTGGGTGCGTGAAGTTCCCGGTGAGGGCGGTTTTAGCTTGGGTAACCGCAATTATCTTTCTAAGGATGCCAGTGGCAATGTCTATATTTCGGGATATACCCGCTTTACTACCGACTGGGGCAATGGCGTTACTACCATTACAAATCCGTTCAACTATGATGCTGCGATTATAAAATACAACGCCGAAGGGATTGTACAGTTTGCCCACAAAATAAACTCGCAATTTTACTCCCGTTTTGACGGGGCAAGTATTAGTGCCGACGGCAGCATTTATCTTTCGGGTATGGCCATAGGCGCCATAACTCCCGACGGACTGTCTTATGACCCGCAGCAAACCGACGAATACTACCCTTACTTTACCAAACTAAGTCCTGAAGCTACGGCAGGCACAGCAAACCCGCAGAGTAATGGTGTTTTCATCTATCCTAACCCTGCAACAGACAACGTATATTTTAGTGGAATTACTACCACTATAAAAGGAGAGATCATCAATCTATTGGGCCAAAACATCAGTAGCTTCAGTCTGGCAGCAGGCCAGCCGCTGGATGTTTCAGCACTGCCCCCCGGCAACTATATTTTAAAAACGGACGGTTTACCGGCAATTAAATTAATCAAAACTGCTAACTAAATTCCCAAAACCGGCAACGGCTTCCCCACAGGAAGCCGTTGCTATTTATAGTATATTATTAAACTTCACTAAAAAATATCAGGGTCGCCCTTGCCTTCACGGACTACAACAGGCTCATCACCCGAAAGGTCTATAATGGTAGAGGCCACATTATCCCCATAACCGCCGTCAATTACGGCATCTACTAAATTTTGCCATTTCTCGAATATCAGTTCAGGGTCGGTACTGTATTCTATCACCTCGTCCTCGTCGTGGATAGAAGTGCTGATAATGGGGTTGCCAAGTTGGCGCACAATTTCCAGCGCTATATTGTTATCCGGCACACGGATACCCACGGTAGTTTTCTTTTTAAATTCCTTAGGCAGGTTGTTGTTGCCCGGCAAAATAAACGTGTATGGCCCCGGTAACGAGCGTTTCAGTATCTTAAACGTACTGGTATCAATCTGCTTTACGTAGTCTGACAAATTACTCAGGCCACTGCAAACAAATGAAAAGTTGGCCTTATCAAGCTTAATGCCTTTTATTTTGGCAATGCGTTCCAAAGCGCGGCTGTTGGTAATATCACACCCAAGTCCGTAAACAGTATCGGTCGGGTAAATGATAATACCACCATCCTGGAGGATTTTTACGACTTTGGCTATCTCCTTCTCATTAGGATTCTGCGGGTATATTTTTATGAATTGTGCCATTGTTTTTTTGGTGTAAGGTTTTAGGTTTAAAGTTTGTTTTACAGTTGTGTACGCATAGTTTATGTAAAGTTACTCTACAATAAATTACACTACACTTAGCTTAACACTTTATAAAGAAAAATACTACTCAAAGTTATCGTAAATACGCTCAAACTCCTTGCGGTTTTCCCAACGCTGGTGCATGGCTTCGGTGTATATTTTGTTTATGCGTGTTTTAAAGTTGGGCGCCATGCCGTTTGCTATTACATAGTCCACCGCCTGCTTATACGAATTGAGCATGCTCTTGTAAAAGGTTTCGTAGCGTATGGTTTTGCTCCCCGAATACGTCTGGGCAATCTCTATATTATACAGCATTACATCGGCCACTACAAACGGGTCTACCCCCAGGTTTATAAAGTGCTTTATGTACTTTTGGGCGGTACTGCGGCGCAGCTTGGGGCGCTTGCCTTTCGGCGGGAAGTATTCGGCACCGATTTTTACCTTGGCTTCCTGCTCTAACTTGTCTTCTTTTGGGTTAAAAACAAAATTGTAATAGGTTTTCACCTCAGGGAATTTTTCGTACAAAGCCAGCAGTTGCTCTTCCAGTTCTTCCTTCGGCAGTTCTGTAAGGTATTTTTTCAGGTCGCGTTTACTCATAACATACCAAAATTACGGCTTTATTTTGATATTTTCGCAACCTGATAGTAACAGCATGCACCACCATTACCTTATATACAAGCCCTGGGGCTACCTGAGCCAGTTTACCTATAACCTGAAGCGCAACAAAAAACTGCTGGGCGAACTGCATGATTTTGCACCCGACACCATGGCCATAGGCCGGCTGGACGAAGACAGTGAAGGCCTGCTCCTGCTTACTACCGACGGCATGATGAGCGAAATTGTACGCAGTAAAAAGGTGGAAAAGGAATACTACGCGCAGGTTGACGGCCTTATTACCGATGAAGCCGTAGCCGCATTACAAGACGGCGTACAGATAGGCGTTAAAGGCGAAAAGTATACCACACTGCCGTGCAAGGCTTTCCGGCTGGAGGAAGCCCCTGCCCTGCCCGTGCGCCAGAAGAAGATACGCGACGAGCGCCACGGTCCTACAAGCTGGGTAAGCATCACGGTAACGGAAGGCAAGTTCAGGCAGGTACGTAAAATGACATCGGCGGTAGGGTTCCCTACGCTGAGGCTGGTACGCGTGCGTGTGGGCAATATCCTGTTAGGGGATTTACAACCGGGTGGGGTTACTGAAGTAGATGGGTTTGACGTTTAGCGCACCGGGAAACGAAGCAATACCTGCGTACCTTCGCCCTTAGTACTGTCAATTTTCAGGGTAATGCCCAGTATGTCGCAATAGCGCCTTACAATAGCAAGGCCAAGGCCGGTGCCTTTTATATCGTTATGCTCCTCGGCTTCAGAACGGTAAAACTGCTCATAGATATTCTCCATGTCTTCTTTGGCTATGCCAATGCCCCTGTCAGTAATAATACAGCTAATATATTCTTTTTCATCAGAAAGCAGTACCGATACCGTGCCGCCGTCGTTAGAATATTTAATGGCATTGCCCAGAAGGTTGTCCATAATCACACCTGCCATAAACACATCAGAACTGATGTAGTAATGCTCCCCGAAGGTAAAATCAAGGTGCATGTTGCGCTTTTCCATTTCAGGCGAATGGCGTTCTATGGCTTCAAGGATTATTTCATCAAGGGCAAGCTGGCGTTTGTTTACCACCTCTTTACTGCTTTCAAAACGTGTGAGTATCAGCAGCTGGTCGGCTATGGTAGTAAGGCGGTTCACCTCGTTTATACAATACTGAATCTTGGCTTCATATTCCTCTGTAGTACGGGGTTTACGTACCAGTACTTCAAGCGTACCTTTAATTACTGCTAATGGCGTGCGCAACTCATGCGATGCATGCGAAGTAAACTGCTTCTCCCGTGCTACGGCGCTTTCTATGCGGTCCAGCAGCTCGTTTATAGCAATGGCCAAGGTATAGAGTTCGTCTTTCTTTTCGGGGAGTGATATGCGGGTATTAAGGTTTTTATCGGAAACCTCCTTGGTGGCATCTATAATGCTGAATACGGGCAACAGGCTTTTCCCAGCTATAAAACGGGTAAGGAAAAACAACATGAGCAGCACCAGCGGGTATGCAATGAGCAGCACCGTGCGCAGGCTTTTCATAACACTGTAATGGTCTGATATGGACATACCGATAACCACGTAGCCTTCCAGTTCGCCTTTGTTTACCAGTTGCGCCTGCATCTGCCTAACGGTAATGCTGCCTATGGTAACGTCGTTATAATGTGCGGTGTCTTTATGGCGGTGGAAAATAAGGTGGCTTTCCTTTAAGTTATTCGACTTTTTAATGGGTTTACCCGCCTTGTCGAATATCTCCACGAAGATGGGGTTGCCATCCATGGTATTGCGTTCGGCTTCAGCCCATTCGTTGTCCTTCACCATTTTCTCAAAGTGCCCCTGCCCCGCCACAAAAGCCGTATGGCGGTCTACCTCCACCTTCAGGTCGTGGTTAATGCCGTACACCACTCCTGCCAGCACTATGCGGTAGATAACAATAAAAATAACCAGCACCAGGGTAGCGGCCCCGGCCAGGTTAAAATAGGCTATGCGGTCTTTAATGCTCGGCTTCCTCATGGTATTATTCGTCGTTGGCCAGGTAGCCTACGCCGCGTATGGTTTTAATATAGCTGTCGTCGCGGCTGAAGCCCAGCTTTTTGCGCAGGCCGTTTATAAACACGTCGATAACGCCGGTATCGTAGTCAAAATGGATGTTCCACACATCCTTAATAATATCGTTGCGGGTGCATACCGCACCTTTGTTCTTCAGCAGGTATTCCAGCAGTGTAAATTCCTTATGGGTAAGCGAAATTTCAGTATCACCGTTAAACACCTGGTGGGTTTCGGTTTTCAGGGTTACAGGCCCCAGGGTGTATACGGGCTTTTCTTCGGCCACGTTGCGGAACTGCACCTTTATGCGCTCCAGCAATTCCTCAAAGCTGAACGGTTTTTTTATGTAGTCGTTGGCCCCGTTTTTAAGGCCTGCAATGGTGTCCTGTACGGTATCTTTTGCCGTAAGGAAAATTATGGGGGTATCCCTGTCTTCCTTGCGGATGCCCTGGCATACCTCAAGCCCCGAAAGCCTTGGCAGCATCCAGTCCAGCAAAATAAGGTCGAAACGTTTTTGCAGGGCCAGTTCCAGGCCTTTATCGCCGCTTGATGCCACGGTAATGGTATAGCCCTCTTCCTCAAGCCCCTGCTTCAGGAAATTAGATATGCCCTCCTGGTCCTCTACAACTAAAATCTCTTTTGCCATACGGTAAAAATACTGCGGTTATTGGTAATATATTGCTTTATCCTGAATAATTCTACTACAAAATAACAAAATTGCGGCTTATGCCCGTATTGCATGAGTTGTGTTTAAGGGATTCTTAAGACATGAGCAACTATCAAAGCAGGGAACAGTCTTTTTTAGCTCCGGAGGAGCGGCATATCTATAGCAAATGGTTCAGGGCTTACACGGGAGTTCCGGAGGAACGGCATATAATCGTAAAGATATGCCGCTCCTCCGGAGCTCTGTCACTCTTGCGTTTCCAATTTCTATAGATATGCCACCCCTCCGGGGTTCACCAATCGGCGGGATTTGTAGAATGCGGAAAGATATATACAAAGTCACTTTTTTTATTTTTTGTAAGTTTTTTTTAGCAAAATATTAGGCATCCGTTACTGCATTTCTCTATACTTTAGTAGCTAAATGAATCCTAAGGCAAAAAAGTACATCCGCAAATCCCTTAAAATACTCGCGTGGACCATCGGGAGTATCATTGCATTGTTTTTACTCATCGTTTTGCTGCTACAAATCCCCTACGTACAAAACAAGGTAAAGGACTATGCCGTAAACTATTTAGAGAAGAAAATAGGCACCGAAGTGCAGATAGGCCGTATAGAAATCGGCCTGCCAAAAAAGGTAATCCTGAAGGATGTGTACTTTGAATCGCAGCAGGGCGATACACTGCTGGCAGGCGAAAAACTGGCCGTGGACATCAGCCTGTTTAAGCTTATGAGCAATGAGGTGGAGATAAACAGCATCGACCTGCAGGGCATTACTGCCAAAGTAGCCCGCAACAAGCAGGGCGTGTTTAACTTTGACTACATCATCAAGGCTTTTGATAGTGGCAAGCCAAAGGACACCACGGCTGCCCCTATGAAATTCTCCATCAATAAGGTAAAGCTGCAACGCATCCGCGTGAAGTATGACGACGATATTACGGGTAACTACCTCACCGCCGGGATTACCGATTTTGAAACCCGCTTTAAGGAGTTCGACCTGGATAAGCTGGCGTTCAGCATCCCCGATGTAAAACTGCACGGGGTGAAAGTCCGCTTTAAGCAAAGCATGGTCGATGAAATAGCCCAGACCACACAGAAAGTTGCCGAACAAGCCAGCAGCAAGCCGGGCTTGTCGTTAAAGCTGGGTAGTATCGACCTTGCCGATATAGATGTGGGCTATGACAACGAAAGCAGCAGGCTGGACACCGGACTGAAACTGAAAAAACTGGTAGCCGAAGTAAATGAGGTAAACCTGCAAAAACAGCTAATAGACCTTGAAAAACTGGAAATAACCGGCCTTAAAGGACAACTGGCTATGGGCAAAGCCAAAAAACAGGCCGCAGATACGTTGCCCGAAACATCCGCTGCTGTACAACAGGCACAATGGACATTTAAGTTGGGGGAAACCGACCTGAAGGATATTGCTTTTAAGTTTGATGACCAAAACGCAGCGCCCGTTGCCAAAGGGATAGACTACAAACACCTTGATATAAAAAACCTTAACCTGAAAGCAAAAGACTTATCGTATACTGCAAATGCCATTTCGGGGGATATAGAAAAACTTACCGTACAGGATAAAAGCGGTGTAAACGTGCAGGAGTTGCGTACAGAGTTACTATACGGAGCCAGGGGTGCCGAGCTGAAAAACCTGTACCTTAAAACCCCGAATACGCTGCTGAAAGACCACATTGCCGTGGCCTACCCTTCGCTACAGGCGGTGCAGAAAAACATCAATACGTTACAAGTAAATGCCAATATAAATGGCAGCAAAATAGGTTTTAAGGATGTGTTGCTTTTTGCACCGCAGCTTGCCAATACAAACCCGTTTAAGGATAACCCGAACGGCACGGTATACCTTAGCACCAATGTACAGGGCACTGTTGGCGATTTGGATATAGGCAACCTGGAACTGCACGGCATAGGCAAGACCGTAGTGGCTGCCAGCGGCCGAATAAAAGGCCTTCCCGATATTAAGAAAACGCACTTCGACCTGGACATACGCCAGTTGGAAACCACCGCTAAGGACATCAACAGCTTTGTACCTGCGGGTACCATACCCCCTACCATACAAATCCCGGAAAGCATAGCGGTAAAGGGTTCGTTTAAGGGTACGATGAATAACATCAATGCCAACCTTAACCTGGACAGCAGCTACGGCAATGCAAAAGTGAAAGGTATTTTTGACCAAAGCCGTAAGGGGGCCGAAAAATATGATGCCTTTGTAGACATTGACAATTTCAATATCGGTAAGCTGATAAAGAACGATTCTATAGGGCGTATCAGCATAAAGGCTAAGATAAAAGGCACGGGGCTTGACCCGAATACTGCCAATGCATCGTTTAAAGGCACGGTGATTAAAGCCGAATACAACGGCTATACGTACCAGCACCTTTTTGTAGACGGCAAGATAAACAACGGCACTTTTAACGCCACCGCCAATATGGACGACCCTAACCTGGATTTCGACCTGGATGCTTCAGGTGGGTTTAAAGGGAAATATCCTAAGGGCAAGGTGCGCCTGAACATAGACATCGCCGACCTTGAAAAGCTGAACCTGCATGCCGGTCCGTTAAAACTGCGTGGTAATGTGGATGCCGATATAGACGATGCCAACCCCGACAACCTGAACGGTCGTGTGGCAATCCACCATTTTATGTTTGCCAATGAAAGCGAACAGTTTGCGTTGGATTCCATCAAGATTGTGGCGCTTTCTACTGCTGATACTACCGATATACACATCGATTCGCAATTCCTGAAGGCAAAGGCGGTGGGTAAATACAAGCTTACGCAACTGCCCGCAGCCATACAGCATACCATTGCCAAATACTACAACACCGGAAAAACACAGACGCTGGAAAAACCTGAAAACCCACAGCAGATAACCTTCAGCCTTAATGTAGATAATGACCCTATTATCAGCAAGCTGGTACCGCAGATTACCCGCCTGGAGCCAATTGCCATTAAAGGCGGTTACAACAGCACAAACGACAGCCTGGTGCTTAATGCCAAGGTACCACGCGTGATTTACGGCAACAACACCATTTCTGGTGTGGAGGCGAATATAAAAACAACCGATACCGCAATGGTGTACGCCGTGCGTGTGGAGGGATTGGAAAACAGTACGTTCCAGTTGGGGCAAACTTCGGTTACGGGAGATATTAAAGACAACACTGTAAACTACCGCCTGGAAATAGACGACCAGAAAAAGAAACAGCAGTACATGCTGGCCGGGCAAATGAAGCAGGTAAACGGCAATACGGAAGTCAGCCTGAACCCGGACGGCTTGATGCTGAACTACGAAGAATGGCAGATAGCCGAGGGTAACCTCATCCGCCTGATGAACGGTGGCGGGCTGTACGTGGATAACTTTGAGCTGAGCAAGGACAACGGTTCTATAAAGCTGCAAAGCGAATCGGAAAGTGCCAATGCCCCACTGGACGTAGCCCTGACCGATTTTAAGATAGAAACGCTTACCAACGCCATACAGAAAGAGGAATCGAAATTTAAGGGTACCATTAACGGCACCGCAAAAGTACGCGACCTGAACACCAGCCCGGTATTTGAATCGCAACTGGATATTACTGATTTTGCCGTGGCAAAAGACACCGTGGGCAACATCAAGATAAATGTAGACAATAAGGTAGCCAACACCTTTACCGCCGATGTGGCCATTACCGGAAACGGCAACGATGTAAAACTGGACGGTAACTACAACACCACTGCCAGCAGTTTTGACCTGAACCTGAACATCGGTACGCTGAACATGACCAGCATACAGGCGCTGTCGTTCGGGGCGCTTAAGGAGAGCGACGGGCACCTATCTGGTCAGTTTGATATCACCGGTACGGCTGCCGACCCCAACATCATAGGTGACCTGAAGTTTAACGATGTAAGCTTTAAGGTTACACAGTTCAACGCGCTGTACAAGGGCATTAACGACAATATCCGTTTTACAAACGCGGGTATTCAAATGGATAACTTTAAAATACAGGACCAGAAAAACAACCTGCTTACTATAAACGGCAGCATAGCCACTACTGATTATAAGGCGTTTGGTTTCAATATGAACGTTACTGCCGAGAACTTCAGGGCGATAAACAGCAAGGCCAAGGACAACGACCTGTACTACGGCGACCTGTACCTTGATGCCGACCTGAATATAAAAGGCACACTGGAAAACCCAGTGGTAGACGGTGAACTGAAGATAAATGAGGATACCAACTTTACCGTAGTAATGCCGCAGCAGGATCCGCGCATAGCCGACAGGGATGGCATAGTGGAGTTTGTAGACGAGGATAACATAGAAGCCATGCAGCGCCTTAAAATAGAGGAAGCCGTAAACAAGTCGCCACTGGAAGGCATGGATGTTTCTGTAAGTATAGAAATCGTGAAGGAGGCCACCCTGAACCTTGTGATAGACAAAGGCAACGGCGACTTCCTGGAACTGAAAGGCGAAGCACACCTTAACGGCGGCATAGACCCATCGGGTAAAACCACGCTTACAGGCCGCTACGAGTTTAGCGAAGGTGCGTACCAAATGACCTTCAACTTCATCAAACGGAAATTTGACATACAAAGTGGCAGCTATATACTGTGGACCGGTAACCCTACCGATGCTACACTGAGCCTTACTGCCGTTTACAAAACTGAAGCCCCTCCTATCGACCTGGTAAGCGACCAGTTAGGCAACCAGCCTCAAGGAAGCATCAACATGTACAAGCAAAAGATACCCGTAAATACGCTGCTGAAAATAAACGGCGAGCTGCTGAAACCCGAACTTTCGTTTGACATTGAAATACCTGAGGGCAACTACAACGTATCAAGCGACGTTATCAGCACTACCGAAACCAAGCTGGAACAGATACGCCAGCAGCCATCGGAACTGAACAAACAGGTATTGGCACTGTTGCTGCTGAACAGGTTTATAGGCGAAAACCCGTTTGCCAGTGAGGCAGGCGGCACCAGCGCCGAAGCCCTTGCCCGCCAGAGTGTGAGCAAGATACTGTCGCAACAGCTTAATAATATTGCCGCCGACCTTATTAAAGGTATTGAACTGAATTTCGATTTAGAATCGACCGAGGATTATACCACAGGCGAACAGGCAAACCGGACCGACCTGAATGTAGGTGTATCTAAAACCCTGTTTAACGACCGCCTTAAAGTAACTGTGGGCAGCAGCTTCGGGCTTGAAGGCCCCCAACAGGCTAATGAGCAGACCACCAACATAGCCGGTGACGTATCATTGGATTACCAGCTTACACAAGACGGCAGGTACCTTGTAAGGGCCTACCGTACTAACGAATACCAGGTAGCGCTGCAGGGACAGGTAATAGAAACGGGCGTTTCGTTTATCATTACCATGAACTATAATAAGTTCCGCGAGCTGTTCCACCGCACACAGGCAGAGAGGGACATGATGGCCCGTGAACGCGAACGCAAAGCCCGCGCCCGAGAGGAACGCAAAAAGGAAAAAGCGGAAGCCAAAGCCAAAAAGAAACAGGAAGAAAAGAAAAATAACGATTTGCCACCAAACAGCACTAATGATGAAGATACTGATAAATAAGCCGTTGTGCCTTTTACTGCTTGTTGTTTTTGCTTTTGGTTGCAGCAACACAAAACACCTGCCCGATGGCGAAATGCTGTACACGGGCGGCGAGGTTACCGTTAAGGACAGCCTGATGACCCGCAAACAGCGCAAGGCCATGCAAAAGGAACTGGAGGCACTGCTGCGCCCCAAACCAAACAGCAATGTATTTGGGTTGCGGTTTAAGCTGTACTTCTATAATTTGGCCGGAGAGCCTAAAAAAGAAAAAGGCTTCAGGCACTGGCTGCGTACCAAAGTGGGTGAACCCCCGGTACTGTTCAGCCAGGTAGACCTTGACTATAATGCCGATGTGCTGCAAAGCTATGTAGAGAACAAGGGCTACTTTAAAACCCGCACCTCAGCCGATTCCATTTCAAAAAACAGGCGTGCCAAAGCAATGTATACCGTAACCACCGGCAAGCAGTTTAAGATACGTAATGTTACCTTCCCTGAAGACAGCATGGGTACCCGGCTGGAAAAAGCCATATCGCGCACGCAGCGCCGTACCCTGCTAAGATCTGGCGACCCGTATGACCTTGACGTAATAAAATCAGAACGCGAACGCATAGACAACCGCCTTAAAAACCGTGGCTATTTTTACTTTAACCCCGATTATATACTGGTACGGGTAGACAGCACCGTGGGCAACTACCAGGTAGACCTGAAGGTTGTGGTGAAATCAACTACACCTGAAGAGGCTACCAAGCCGTATAAAATCAACAAGATTATCATTTACCCGAACTATTCGCTTACCAACAATACAGACAGCATAGCCGTGAAGCCCGATGCCGTGGTGCATTACAAGGATTTTACCATAATAGATTCGGCACACACCTTCCGCCCCATAATTTACGACCGTACACTGTTTTTCCACAAAGGCGATATTTACAGCAGGCGCGACCATAACCTGTCATTGAACAGGCTGGTAAACCTGGGTACATTCAAGTTTGTAAAAAACGAGTTCCACCCGTCTGATTCCGTAAAAAATGCACTCGATGCGTACTATTACTTTACGCCCCAGCAAAAGAAATCCATCCGCGTAGAAACTACGGGTAAAACCAATTCGGCCAACTACAACGGTGCCGAAATAAGCGTAAACTGGAGCAACCGCAATACCTTCCGTGCGGCAGAGCTGCTTACCATATCGGCCTTTGGCGGTATGGAGGTACAGGTAGCAGGCCAAAACAAGGGCTACAACGTATACCGCATAGGTGGCGAAACCAGCCTTGTATGGCCGCGTTTCATTACCCCGTTTAAGGTAAAGGACAGCAGCGCCTTTGTGCCAAGGACTAAGGCATCGCTGAGTTATGAGTTCCAGAAACGGATACATTTGTATGCGCTGAACTCCTTCCGGGGGCAGTTTGGTTACCTGTGGAAAGACAACATACGCACCGAGCACCAGCTGTTTGTAACCGATATTAACTTTGTAGGCCCGGCTAACGTAACCCAGGAATACTACACCCAGATTAACGGTAACCCGGATGAAGGCATCCCCGCAAACCCGGCCCTGCAAAAGGTGATAGACAAGCAGCTCATCTTTGGGCCTACCTATTCGTACAACTACACCAATACCATGCAGAAACGCAAGAGGCATACCTTTTACTACAAAGGCTCTATAGACCTTGCGGGTACCATAACCGGGCTTGTTACGGGGGCTGATATTAAGGGTGGCGATACCATAAACGTCCTCAAAGTGCCGTTCAGCCAGTTTGCCAAGACCGAACAGGATTTTCGCCATTACCTGAAACTGGGCGAAAACTCGCAACTGGCCAGCCGCATTATTGTGGGTGTGGGCTATCCGTATGGCAACTCCTCTTCCCTGCCCTACATCAGGCAGTTTTTTATAGGCGGGGTAAACAGCATCAGGGCATTCCGTGCGCGTTCCATTGGCCCCGGCGGTTACGACTACAGGAGTACTCCGGGCTACGATGCCGGTTCGTTTTTGCCCGACCAGAGTGGCGACATAAAACTGGAAATGAATGCCGAATACCGCGGGCAGCTGTACCGTATTTTCCACGGGGCGGTGTTTGTAGATGCCGGTAATATATGGCTTTGGAACAAAGACCCGCTAAGGCCGGGCGCAGAGTTCAGCAGTAAGTTTACCGACCAGATTGCCGTAGGTACCGGTGCAGGTTTGCGACTGGACCTTTCTTTCCTGATACTACGTGTAGACCTGGCCTTCCCTATCCGCAAGCCGGTAGTTAATGAAGGATTCCAGTGGGTATATGACAAAATTGAATTTGGCAGTCGCAGCTGGCGCAAAGACAACCTGGTACTGAACATTGCCATAGGCTATCCTTTTTAATTTTTTGTAAGATTTTATCATTATCTTTAGCTTGAAAAAGAAAAATTTAATCCATTCAATCTAACTGATTATGAAAAAATTGCTTACCCTGATGGGCATAGCCGTGTGCTGTTGCTCCTACTCTCAATGCTGGCAATCTGTATTTGCCGGAGATGCTACAAGTTTTGGCATTCAAACCGACGGCACACTCTGGGCCTGGGGCGTTAATGACTTTGGTGAAATAGGAAACGGTACTACCGATGACCAATATCTTCCTGTAAAAATTACTACCGACACGGACTGGCTCTCTGTATCTGAAGGCTTCGCGCATACCATAGCTTTAAAAAACAATGGCGATATGTGGGTATGGGGCATGAATAATAATGGACAGCTTGGTATTGGTACTACTGAAGAACTACATACACCACATTTTTTAAGCAGTGATTGGAAATTTGCAACTTGTGGATGGGGAAACACATTAGCTATAAAAACAGATAATACGTTATGGTTATGGGGAAGTTTAACGTATTTATACAATAATGGAACATCTTCTGCAAGCTACAGTCCCATACAATTAGGCACAGAAACGTCATGGAAATCCGGAGCATCCGGAAGCTTTCATATTCTTGCTATAAAAGAAGATGGAACTTTATGGGGACGTGGGGGGAACTACTCAGGTCAGGTTGGTGTAGGAAATTCTAATGATATATATGAGCTTACCCAAATAGGAAATGAGAATAACTGGAAATCAGTCACTGCCGGTAGTACGCATAGCTTAGCAATTAAAACAGACGGTACACTATGGGCATGGGGGTATAATGGAAATGGCCAAATTGGGAATGGTACCTTTTCAGATAGTAATGTTCCTGTGCAAGTAGGCACTGACAACGACTGGATGCTTGTTATTGCGGGCCAAGGAAACAGTCTTGCTTTAAAAACAGACGGAACTATATGGGGATGGGGATATTTAGCTGTAGGAGGTGTATCGCCTTTTTCTAATAATGAACCATTACAAATTGGCACCTCAGATAACTGGACAGGAATTGCCGCAGGATATTTTTACGGACTGGGCGTAAAATCTGACAACACTATATGGGGATGGGGAGATAACGGGTACGGCAACCTGGGTATTGGTAATACAGATTTTGCAGTTTCGCCCGTACAGGTACTGTGCCCTACAGCAGGCGATGACGAGCATAGCAAAGCCATCTTCACCCTCTACCCTAACCCGGTGCATGATAAAATAAATATCACCGCTGTGGGTAGCGGGATAAAATCGGTAACGGTAGATGATATATCGGGCAAGAAGGTTGTAGCTGTTGAAGGAAACCAACGCAATATTGATGTAAGCAACCTGCAAAGCGGGCTTTACATTATAAACGTAGTAAGCGATACAGGCCAAGCCTACACACAGAAGCTTATAAAGGAATAGCATATAAACCGGGACACTATGTTCCGGTTTTTTTATAGCTTTGGCAAAAAACCAGCCGATGTATTCGCATACTTATGTAAAGCCCATTTCTGTATTTAAAACCATTGTAGGCTACGGTGCCATATCCTTAGGGTTATTTTTCCTGATTGTTGGCGCCCTTTTTGAACACGTTTTAATTATCATAGGCGTTTTATTAACCATAGTAGGCATCAACATCGCCTCTACCGAAGGGGTGCAAATGGATTTTAAAAACAGGCGCTTGCGTACCATATGGTCGGTGCTCGGCGTGAATATTGGCAAGTGGCAGCCTGCCCCTGATTTTGAATACGTATCGGTATTCCTCACCACCGAAGTACAGCAGGTGAATGTAGCCTCTATACCCGGGCGTATTGTAAATGAGGTTATTGCTGTAAATGCGTTTTACGGCAACCGCCACATTACCTTTTACCACACTAAAGATAAAGACAGGGCACTGCGCGTAGCCGATAAATTCCGAATGGCTTACAGCATACCGGTACTTGACGCTACAGGCGAAGAAAAAATATGGCTCCATAAAACGGAGGGATAAAAAAAGCGATGGTTGTCCATCGCTTTTTAGTTTATGCTTTAGGCGTTTCTGCGGGTGCAGGCGCCGTACGTTGCCTTTTCTCCGGCCTGATAATCATACGCAGTGGCTGGTCCCATGAGAAATACGATACCATCCAGTTCCAGAAGGTAATAAGCCTGTTGCGGTAGGTTAATAGCGACAGCAAGTGGATAAACAGCCACATCATCCAGGCAATAAACCCTTTAAAGTGCAGCTTCGGGCTTGGCAGGTCTACCACGGCCTTGTTCTTGCCTATAATCGCCATAGAGCCTTTGTCATTATATTTAAATGGTGTAAGCTGTTCGCCCCTAACCATCTTTTTAAGGTTCTTCGCCAAATGCTTACCTTGTTGTATCGCAACCTGAGCCACCTGTGGATGCCCCTGAGGCCACGCTTTTTCGGCATCCATATAGCAGGTATCGCCTATGGCATAGATGTTAGAGGTATTCACCACCTTATTTTGCGCATCTACTATCATACGTTTGGCACGGCCAAAACTTTCCTGGGGTATACCGTCAAACGCACGGCAGCCTACGCCCGCAGCCCATATAAGGTTCTTGCTTTGTATGGTTTCACCATTGCTCAGGAAAACGGTATCGTCTTTAAAATCGGTAACGCGGCAGTTCAGCTTCACCACCACACCCAGTTTGGTAAGGGCATCGTAGGTATCTTTCTGGCTTTCCTTGCTCATCGGGGCAAGCAGCACATCGGCGCCGTCTACAAGGTATACGTTACTTACGCTGGTGGCCAGCTCAGGATATTCCTTACGCAATACGCCCCTCCTCATTTCGGCAAACATACCCGAAACCTCTACACCTGTAGGGCCACCGCCTGCCACTACTATGTTCATGTACTTACGGCGTTCGCGGCTGTTAGAAAAACGCGTGGCCTTTTCCATACGCTGCAGCAGCTTGTTGCGCATTTCCAGGGCATCGTTAAGGGTTTTCATCGGTATGGCATTTTTCTTCACGTTTTCCATACCGAAATAATTGGTCTCGGCACCGGTGGCAAATACCAATATATCATACGGCAATTCGCCGTTGTGGAGCACTGCTATGTTTTCATCGGCTTTTACAGATACCATTTCGCCCATGCGGAAGTGTACGTTTTCCTTGCCCCTGAAATATTTACGGAATGGGTAACTGATACTTGATGGCTCCAGGTAAGCCGTAGCCACCTGGTAGATAAGCGGCGGAAAGAAGTTGTAGTTGTTCTTGTCTACCAGCGTTATCTCGAAGTTTTTATTATCGGCGAGTTCATTGGCCAGGTTAAGCCCTGCAAATCCCCCTCCTATGATTACTATCTTCATTGAAATTGTGGGTGTTATATTTAAGTCGTATAGTTGCAAAAAAAATCCCTATAAAATTAAGATTTTGCCTGTTAATGTGCAAAGAACGGCAGGGTTAATGGCAAAATTTATGAAATAATTAGCGTAGGCAAATTGCAGTTGACAATGGCTGAAAAAAGCCCTTTAAAAATTACCGCACCTTATATAGATTTGTTAATATTGTAGCCTTAGCCTTATCTAATTTTTACTTTTGATGTAGTAATGTATAGCTGCTATGAAAAACATTTTCACTAAAAGGACGCTGCAAAGCAGTGCAACCGTACTAAAAGAAACTTTTAAGGGCTTTATGGCCGACAAGGGGCTTAAGCTAAGCGCCTCTTTGTCTTACTACACCCTGTTTTCATTAGCGCCAATGCTGCTGCTCATCATATCTGTGGCGAGTGCCTTTTTCGGGCGCGATGCCATAGAAGGCCGTATGTTTTACCAGATGAACGACCTTATAGGCAACCAGGCGGCCACACAAATACAGCAGGTAATTAAAAACCTGGAGCTGTCGGGCAAGACTACACTGTCGCTGGTTATAGGTGCCGTAACCCTTATATTGGGTGCCACTACGGTTTTTGGCGAAATACAGGATTCCATAAACATGATATGGAAAGTAAAGGCCAAACCGAAGAAAGGCTGGCTTAAATTGATTAAAGACCGCCTGCGTAGCGGGTCCATCATTATAGGATTGGGATTTTTGCTGATTGTTTCGCTGATTGTAAACGGTGCCATAGTAGCACTGAACGACCTGCTGAAACACTGGCTGCCTGATTTCACCATAATCATATTCAATTTAGTGAACGTGGCAGTAAGCTTTATGGTAATAACCGTATTGTTTGGTGTAATATTTAAGGTACTGCCCGATGCCAAAATTAAATGGCGCGATGTACGTGCCGGAGCCTTCTTCACGGCTTGTTTGTTCCTGTTCGGGCGTTACCTTATAGGCTTGTACATTACCACAACCGGTGCGGGTTCGCCTTATGGTGCCGCCGGGTCTATCATTGTAATATTATTGTGGATTTACTATACAGCCGTAATACTGTATTTTGGTGCCGAATTTACACGCACCTACGCCATATACAAAGGCAGGCACATACAACCGGCAGACTACGCCGTATATGTGGAACAACGTGAATTAGAGCGTGAAAAAGCTGATGTTACAACACCGCAACCGCCTGCACCTAACGTTTAAGGATGATGCGGGTTTTGCGCAGCTGGCGTTCCATTTTGTCTTTTATTTTGCGGTGGTATACAAAATAGCCGCCCACAGCGCCTACTACACTTCCCAAAACAATATCGGTAAAACGTGCGGCGACCAGTTCGGCGGGTTTACCCGAGAGTGAACTGCCAAACTCGGCAAGTAAAAGCGTAAGGCCGGTAATGAAGATTACCGCAAGGCCATAGTTGCGCGTAATGAGCATTTCCACCACAAACTGCATCAGCATGATGCCCAGGCAAATGCCCCATACGGGCAGCTTTAGCAGCAGTAACAAATACGCCAGCCCCAAGCCTAAAAATGTACCGATGATACGTTGCAAACTGCGCTGCCAGATGTGTTTGGCCGATACCCCCTGCAATACCGCAAGGCACGATACAGGTACCCAATACGGGTTTTCGAGTTGGAGTATTTTTGCCAAAGCAAGCGAAATACCTAACGTGATGCCGAATATGGCCGATTCTGCCGTGCCGCTGAAAATATTTTTCTTTAAAATGATGGTTTCCTCTGCCTGAGGATTTTTGGTGCGTACCATAAAACCGTAAATGAAAGCCAATAGGCAGGCACCGATGCACCCCATAGTGGCATAGCCCGTCTTTACAGGTATTGCAGCAGCATCAAAAGGCATGCAAAGCCCTACCGCTGCCAGCATTATGAAAAAGAAATTGCCCGGCGGCCTCAGCTTAAAGTAGCGTGTAACCCAGTGTACCGAAAAGGTATACAAACCTAAAAACACACAGGCTGACCAATCGGAAAAACTGAACAACAGCCCCGCAAAAAACGATACAATAAGCCCGAAGGAACAGGCCATAAGGGTTATCATCCTCCGGGTAAAGGAAGCCTCAGGCAGGTAGAGTATTACCAGCCCCGCCATACTTGCGGTAGCCCCTGCCCTTACATTGCCCAGCAGGTAACCTGCAAGCAGTGGCAGCCCCACACACAATGCGGCCAAAAACGGTATGTGCCAGCTGCGTACCTGCGGTTTTATGGCATACAGCTCCCTGAATTCCTGTACAACTTTCATAGTGCTGCAAAATTACGGCACAATACACAAAGAAAAAACTCCCCTTGCGGAGAGTTTTGTGAATTGGAGTATGTATGAGAATCAATCGCTATATTTTCAGGCGGCCTTCAAGGCTGTTGTCGTCTATACTGGTGCCCACTATGGCGCCCAGTGCGTAGTTTATCATGGAAATCATTTTCCCGTGCTTGGTATCCCAGTAGTAGGCATCAAGCGGTTCTACCTTAATCACCGTGGCTTCGGGGTCATTTTTACCTTCCTCAAACCAGGTTTTGGCTATTGGGGTCCACACCTCTTCTATATGGCTGCGGTCGGTATAAATGGTCGCCTTGCCAAACACAGACATAAAGTGCGCATCGGCATTTTTAGAGAAGATGAGCTGCACCTCGTTATCGTGGTTTATCTCAAAGTTCTTGTTACTGCTTTTAGAACTCAGGAACCAAAGATTGGCCTGGTCGTCTACCTGCAGCACGCTCATGGGGCGCACCGGCACAGGGCGTACAGAAAGTTCGGTACAGAACATGCACATTTTTATATCCTCGGCCATTTCCTTAATCTTAGCAATGGCGTCGTTGCTGAATAAGTCTTTATGGTTATCTGACTTTTTACGGTTACTTGACATGGTTTTTAGATTTTAAGGTTAAACATCTGTACGTTCTGATACCCAGTCTACCGCATGCTGGTAATCGTCCTTAGGGAACCCGCGGAACTCACCCGGCATTACCTTGCTAAAGGCACTGGTAAACTTCTGCACACCTTCCGAATCGGTGATGATGGCAGCACGGTTCCATTTGGTAATGTTCTCTATGCCCAGCAATGCATCCTGTAGCCAGGCGCCTGCTGTAAAATCCTTAACCGAAGTATCGAGCAGCAACAGATAATTCAGTTTGCCGTAGTTGTCTACCAGCTCGGCCACCTGTTCTTTTACTACCTCAAAATCGTCTTTGGTTACCTCCCCGTCGGCACGGAAAGCCACCATATTATCGGGTACATTTTGAATCTGCGTTATCATAACATTTTGTTTTTGAAGTTATTCAGATTCAAAGTTACCCTTAATACCGGTCAACAAATGTTACCGGCTTCACAATTGACAGCCAACGAAATGATAAAATACCAAGCCCCTGTTTAAGGTTTATTTTTCCAAAAATTCTTTAAGCGAAGTGCCCAGTATATACGTCCACCCTTTGGTGAATGATTCCCTTGCAAAATCTTTCAGCGCCGGGAAGGTTTCCAGTCCCGTATGGGTAAGCACCAGCCTTGTACCATCGCCTTCCGGGAACAGTTCCCATGTTACAAACGATTGGCCTTCGTAGCCATCGTACGTCCAGCTGTGGGTAAGCTTTTGTTGCGGTACCACTTCGGTAACTTCGCATATGTGCAGGTATTCCTGTTCCTTGCTGCCGCCGGTAAACTTAAATACAAAACCAACCTCGGGTTTAAATTCCTCCAACTGAAAATACCACTGTTTCATCTTCTCGTTGTCGGTAATGGCCTCCCATACTCTTTGCACAGGGGCATTGTACACACGTTCTGTAACTAATGCTTTTGTTTCCATATTGTTTATTGTTGATTATTACGTTGTTCGTTTTCCAGGAAATCGCCCAGGGCATCCAGCTTCCCGTTCCAGAATTTACGGAAGTGGCCTATCCATTCCTCCACTTCCCTGAGCTTTTCCAGGTCGGCGCGGCAGTAGCGTTCCCTGCCCTGCTGGTGTATTACCACAAGGCCGCATTCGGTAAGTATTTTTATGTGCTTTGATATAGCAGGGCGGCTCACATCAAAGTTATCGGCCACCGCATTAAGGTTCAGCTGCTTTATAGCCAGCAGGTTTATGATTTCCCTGCGTGTTGGGTCGGCTATGGCCTGGTAAACATCCCTTCTCATATATTATTAAGTAACCATTCGGTTACAAATATAAAGAAACCGAACGGTTACACAATGCTGTTTATGAAAAAATTTACAGGGATTTTTGCATGCGGTAGTCTTCCATAAAGAAACCGTGGCCTATGTCTACATTTTCTTCGCCAAGGTTTACAAAACCTGATTTCAGGTAAAAATGGTAGGCGGGGTTAAATCGGTTTACATTAAGGATGAGGTGTTTATCACCTACTGCACGTACTAATGTTTCCACTTCCGTTACCAAAGCCCTACCCGCGCCTTTACCGTGTGCCTCGGGCAATACATACAATTTATGGAGCTTGGAAACACCCTGTTGGTAACCCGTTTGGTACGATGCAAAGCCCAAAATAATACCATTATCTTCAATAAGCAGGAAATAGTGGTTGTGCACCTCTATTTGTTCTTGTATGGCGCTGCGGCTGTACATTATGCCCAGCATATAATCCATTTGTTCTGTGGTAAGTATGTTGCCGTAGGTGGCGTGCCAGGTTATTACGGCTATGTGGTATATAGTATCGTAGTCCTCTATAGAGGCTTTTCTTATCAGCATAACGAAAGTTTAATTTGAAAAAAATGCCGTATTTTCGGGCATAATTTACTTTTGTAAAGGTATACATTTTTGTTTGGCACGGATATTGGAATGTATAAATCAACCTAAAATAAAAAGTTTACACAGCAGCATTAACAACTTTACCCTGATCATGAAAACTAATTTTATAAATACTGTTTTAATCCTTTTCCTGTCGGTCAGCAGCCTTACGGCACAGAACGTTACCACAGTGAGGGCCAACAACAGTGATATAAGCGATAACCTTGATTTGCAGGCCGTAGCCTCAATTTTTGGTGATTCGGCTGACCTGGAAGATTTTGAACGCAGGCTGAACGACCCTGATATCCAAATATCTAACCTTGACCTTAACGGCGATGGCCGTGTAGACTACCTTAGGGTAGTAGAACTTTCGCAAAGCAACACCCACGTTATAGTACTACAGTCCGTTTTGGGCGTAGACACGTACCAGGACGTGGCCACTATAGAAGTAGAACGCGACCGCTATAACAACGTATCGGTTCAGGTAGTGGGCGACCCTTACATTTACGGCCCAAGCTATATTTATGAGCCCGTATATGTAGCAAGGCCTGCATTGTTCGGATTGTTTTGGATGAGTTCCTACAGGCCGTACTATTCGCCTTGGTACTGGGGTTACTACCCTAGTTATTATTCTTACTGGGCGCCATGCCCGGTATACAGGTACCGTAACCATGTGCATGTACATATAAACACCCGCAACAGCTATACCTATTCAAACAGCAGGCGCAGCAGCCGTGCAGCATCTATGTACGCACCAAGGCGCAGCAATGCCTACGAAAGGCAGCACCCTGGCAACTCATTTGCAACACGCAATAACAACGCCCGCAACCACTATGACCTGGAGCAAAGCCGTGCTAACGGTACCCCTGTACGCGGTGCCCGCACCCTTAACAGCAATACAGGTTCACGTGGGGATATGGCTACCGGCAGCCGCAGCACTACAAACAGCTTTAGCAGCGGCAGGCAAAACGGTACAAGGGCAGTAAACCAGGGTGGCAACAGCCGTAACAATACCGTACAGTACCAGGGCGGCCGCGATAACGACCAGCCTGCTACACGCAGCAACGATTTTTCTACAAGGAATAATAACAACAACTTCGGTACGCGAAACAACAATAATGTGGTACGCAGCCGTGGTAACGATGATAACAACACCCCGGCAAGGAACTACAGCACACCATCGCGTGGGTACGATGCCCCTTCAAGAGGTAACAATAACAACACGGTTCGCAGTAGTGCACCACCGGCATCCAGGGGTAATAGCTCGCCAACCACACGCAGCAATGCACCGTCTATGCCAAGGCAAAGTGCCCCGGCCCCATCAAGAGGTGGAGGAGGTAACGGTGGCGGAGGCCGTTCGAGAGGATAATTATTTTTTCTTACATAAATTTGGGTTAGTATAAATTTCCGGGACGGACAGCATGTGAGGGCTGTCCGTTCTTTTTTATATACACTCCTATATATTACACTACCCTTTTTATACCACCCTCCTGCTGTTTATGGCGAGTACCCATTCGGCACGGCCGCATACAGTGCAGTTGGCCTGTGTGGGTTCCAGCTTTTGTGTATTGGCACAAAACGTACAGGCATAAATACCCGATTTCGGTATCACGGTATTTTTCAGCGCAAAAAGCTGCGGGCGTATGGGCAGCCCGTATTTTATATCCTTTTCTTCATAAAAGAACACGCTTATGGCGCCGTTAGTTTCCACATAGGCATTACGCACCTGCCCTAAATGCTCTATGGATTTCAGGCGGAGTTCGGCAAAAAACTCATCTTGTGCCAGGTCTTCGCGCTCAAAGCTCTTTATAGAAAACTGCCCGTCTTCTATAATGCATTGCGCACTGCCCTCCATAAAATTTTCAAACCATTTGCTTTTGGCCAACAGCCAGGTAACACAGCGGTACATCATTAATATAATGGCAAAAACCGTAATGGCCGGTATAAGGCCTACATCTTCATAAAACATAGGGTCGCCCGCCGCCGAGCCAAGCGAAATTATAATCACCACCTCAAACACCGACAGTTGCTTTACACCCCGCTTGCCTGTAAGCTTCAGTGTAAGCAGCACTACAAGGAACATTATAACGGTACGGAAGGCTACCTCTGCCAGGAAAGTTACGGGCAAATCGTTAAACAGCAGCCTGTCCCACTCGAATATACTTTTCATTTATACAGAATTTATTTATAAAGTTAGTATGCAGCGTTTTATCCTTAACAAACATTAGCACAACTTTAATATGGCCTTATACCTGCCGGCCAAGTGCCACAGCTAACTTTATAACTGCAAACAGATTAAAAACCAAAACATAATAATTATGAGCAGGAAAGTAGCCATACTGGCAACCCACGGATTTGAGGAAAGCGAACTGAAATCGCCAAAAGAGTATATTGAGCAACAAGGCTGGACAGCCGAGATTATAAGTCCCGAAAGCGGCAGCATTACCTCTTGGGCAGATAAAAACTGGGGTGCAGAGTATACTGTAGACAAAACCCTTGCTGAGGCATCGGCCAGTGACTATGATGCGCTGGTTTTACCCGGCGGTGTTATAAACCCGGATAAGCTGAGGACTAATGATGATGCACTGAAGTTTGTAAAGGATTTCTTCGACCAGAAGAAACCTGTAGCAGCCATTTGCCATGGCCCGTGGACACTTATTAACGCAGGTGTTGTTGATGGCAGGAAAGTGACTTCGGTTAAATCCATAAGCCAGGATCTAATAAACGCCGGGGCACAGTGGAGCGATGAAGAGGTAGTGGTAGACAATGGCCTTGTTACCAGCCGTACCCCTCAGGATTTGCCTGCTTTTAATAAAAAGCTTGTGGAAGAAATAAACGAAGGCAGGCACCAGCTGCAGCACAGCTAAAAACAGAAATAAAGCTTAATTCATCATTCAGCAAAGGGAAGCTTTTATGTATTGCACATAAAAGCTTTCTTGCTATATTTACGTACCTTAAAACAATCATTTATTATGAAGAAATTTATGCTGCTCCCCATACTGCTTGTGGCAGTAACTGCATTTGCCCAACTTAAACCTGTAAGCTATACCGAAGGAAGCCAAAAGTTAACCGGCTTTTCGGCGGTACCTGAAAAACCTAAGAAGAAAAAAGCCGGTGTGCTGATACTGCCTGCATGGATGGGTATTAACGACCACTCTAAAGAAGTAGCCGCAAAACTGGCCAAAGACGGCTATTATGCCTTTGTAGCCGATATTTACGGTGAAGGCAATTACCCTAAAGACACTAAAGAGGCCGGCGAAAAAGCAGGCTATTATAAAAAGAACTATAAGGAGTATGTAAAACGTATTTCGGCAGCACTGGAACAGCTGGTTGCATCGGGTGCCGATGAAGATAATATAGTAGTTATAGGCTACTGCTTTGGCGGTACGGGCGCACTTGAGGCTGCACGTGCGGGGCTTAATGTAAAAGGTGTGGTAAGCTTTCACGGTGGCCTGGGCAAAGATGCATCAAGGGCTAACGGCGAAATAAAGCCAAAAGTACTGGTACTGCACGGCGCAGATGACCCTTATGTTCCCGCTAAGGATGTTGAAGGTTTTATGAAAGAAATGAAAGACGGCAAAGCCGATTGGCAAATGGTATACTACAGCGGTGCGGTACATGCCTTTACAGAGAAAGAAGCCGGTAACGACAACAGCAAAGGCGCTGCTTATAATGCACTGGCCGACAAACGCTCATGGAATGTGTTCCTTGATTTTATGAGGGAAATAACGCAGGGCAAAGAAAAATCGGGTAAAGAGCCTGTGCAGGGCGAAAGGAAAAAAGCAGCGCTAAACAAGGCTGCCGAAAAAGAAAAATCTAAAGAAACCGACGAAAATTAAATTTTTCCGTTAAAATAATAAAACTATAGAAGGCTCGCTTATTGCGGGTCTTCATTTTTTTCAATAGCTTTAACCGCATCAAAAAAACCAAAAAAAACACCATGGCACACGACAAACTTAGGGATGATACCGAATGCCAGAACTGCGGGCACCAGGTAACTGAAATCTACTGCCCCCACTGCGGGCAGAAAAATACCGAGACACGGCAAAGCTTTGGCCACCTTGTGGGGCATTTTGCCGAAGACCTTACCCACTACGACGGTGCTTTTTGGAAAACCATAAAGTACCTTATTTTCCGCCCTGCAAAGCTTACTATAGAATATCTTGAAGGTAAAAGGCAAAAGTATGTGCCACCGGTAAAGCTGTATATTTTTGTAAGTTTTATTACTTTTTTGCTGATAGGCATAATGCCGAAAAAAGAAATAGATAACACTTACCTGCCCAAGACATCGTTCAGTATAAAACAGAAAGGTGATTTTGAAATCAATTCAGATGATGTAGCAGACAAACATTCCCATAAGCCCGTTAAGCTTCAAAGCGGTGAGGAAATAACCAGCCTGAAAAAGCTTGATTCCGCACGGCAAGTACCGGGCAACCATATAAGTGATTTTGAATACACATTTGCAAAAAAAATGCTGGAGGCGCAGTATGGTAACATACCTGCAGACGGTTTTGTTGAGGCTTTGTTCCACCTGCTCCCTAAAGTATTGTTTCTTTATATGCCTATTTTTGCCTTTTGGTTATGGCTGTTCCACAGCAAAAAACGCTGGCTGTTCTTTGACCATGGCATATTTACACTGCATTATTTTTCTGTACTGCTGTTACTTACCTGCTTTGGCACAATTACTTACAGGCTGGCAACCTATATAAGCGAAGACCTTAGTGGTATCCTGTCCCTACTGCTGACCTTAACTATATTTTGCTATACCGTTTTTTATTTTTTCCGGGCACACAGCAGGCTGTATGGCGGCCATAAAGCAATCTCAAGGTTAAAATCTTTTTCCCTTTTTATCGTTAATATAATAAGTATCGCCGTAGTTATGGCAATAGCCTCGGTTTACATTATCTTTACCATGCATTAATATTTCGTATGAAGAATTTATTTATAACAGGATTTTCAATCCTCCTGCTTGCTTGCAGCACCGTTAAAGACACAAAAAAAGACTACGCCGCTGCCCCGGTAGAGCAGTACATGAATACCATAACGGCACAAGACCTTAAAAAACACCTGTACATAGTAGCAGCCGACTCTATGCAGGGCCGTAATACCGGCAGCGAAGGCCAGAAAAAAGCCGGTAAGTACCTGATAAGCCAGTATGAGGCAAACGGTATTTCGTACCCCAAAGCAGCCAGCGGCTGGTACCAGACTGTACCGGCGGCATTTATGGCCAGGTCATTCAGCCCGAATAAACTGCCCGATTCTGAAAACGTATGGGCATTTATAGAAGGCACCGAAAAGCCGGAAGAAGTACTGATTATCTCTGCACACTACGACCACGTGGGCATGAAAAACGGCGAGGTATACAACGGCGCCGACGATGACGGTTCGGGTACGGTGGCGCTACTGGAAATAGCACAGGCGTTTATGGAAGCCAAGAAACAGGGTTACGGGCCTAAGCGCTCTATATTGTTCCTACATGTTACGGGTGAAGAGCACGGGCTGCATGGTTCGCGCTTCTACAGCGAAAACCCGTTGTTCCCCATTGCCAACACCATTGCCGACCTGAACATTGATATGATAGGCCGCAGGGATGAAGAGCATGCCGATAATGGTAACTATATATACGTGATAGGATCGGACAGGCTGAGTACCGACCTGCATAATATTAACGAAGCTGCCAATGCAAAGTATACACACCTGGCACTGGATTATAAGTATAATGAAAGAAGCGACCCTAACCAGTTCTACTTCAGGTCAGACCACTACAACTTTGCAAGGAAAGGCATCCCTATCATTTTCTACTTTAACGGTGTGCATGACGACTACCACAAGGCAACCGATGAAGTTGAGAAAATAGAATATGACCTGCTGGCCAAACGCGCGCAACTTGCTTTTGTAACCGCCTGGGAACTGGCAAACCGCGATAACCGCCCTGTTGTAGATAAAGACGGAAAATAAAACAAAATCCCCTGAAGGTGCAGTACTTTCAGGGGATTTTTAATTTTAACATGCCTCCCCATTTATTAGAGTCAAAGCTTAATATACTCTCCTGTTTTAGCGCAGGCAAATTTTACTACCGGGATTTCCCCTATTTTTAAGTTATTAAGTAAATATTATTCACTACACAATCAATATTTATTCGATATTCAAATTTAATAGACTACAAAAATGTGACATTCGTAATTTTCACACTTTTTTAAGTAATGTATTTATTAATTTTATATCAACAAAACGTGATTAAGGAAGGTAATGTGCCATGGCGCGGGTATGTTATTTTCATTCAAAAACTTATTCAAAAAATCAAATCAGTTATGGAACCTTATTTTTTGTTATTGCAGTTAGAAGATGAGCAAGGCCATATACCTGATGAGGATACCGCAAAAATATGCGATACCGCTGCACAGGCATTAATAACAGGCAAGGCCAATATTGTTTGTATGAGGAATGACACGGGCGTATCTGAAGACCTGCGCGCCCACGCCAGCACACTAAAGCGTTTTACCACCTACATTATACTACAGGTACAGGCTACAAGCTGCGACCTGGTATACAATGCGGTTTTTTTGCGGAAAATATACAGGTGGCTTAAAAACCCGTGCAATACCGAACTGGTACACACCGAAAACAACTACAGGCTTATAGCGGTTACTTAGTTGGCTTACAGCGGCACAGTACTATTGCTGGGACTTGTTTTATAACGGTACATTACTTACATTTGGTAATTAACCGCTGACCTTTTATGAGCACCTTCCAATCGCAATATGACGAAGTAACCGAATTGCTTCGTTTTGATGACTTTTCGCTTGTGGTAAAAAGGATAATAGACTTTACCCTTGATACCGAGAAAACAGCTTTTTATAAAGAAACTACAACCCTGCTTAACTGGCTGGATACCAACCCTGCCCCACAGGAAATAAAACAGCGTGCTGAAACTTTACTGCAAAAGCTATATGCGGAACTGCATGCCAAGCCCATACACCCACCGGGAAAAATAGCCGAAGGGCGCGATTTGCGTAAGCAATATTCGCGCTCGGCATTCAGCCTGGGGCCGGTAAACCTGTCGCTAAACTATGGCGACATCATAGGCCTTGTGGGCGAAAACGGTAACGGTAAAACCACCCTGCTGCGCGTACTGTGCGGCGAACTGGAACCCGATGCCGGGCTGCTGCAATACAGCTTTCCGCATAACGACCTGTATGACCTGAGGTCGAAGCTGATATACATACCCCAACGCACCCAAACCTGGTACGGCCCTGTACTGGAAAACCTGCTGTTTGCGGCTACCTGCCATGGCTACGCACCTGAAGAAAGCGTACTGGTTACTGAACTGCTTATAGCCCGCATGGGGCTGAGGAAATTCCGTAACCACCGCTGGAAAGACCTGTCATCGGGCTACAAAATGCGTTTTGAGCTGGTGCGCATGCTCCTCAGGAAACCTAAAATATTGCTTATAGACGAACCGTTGGCCAACCTTGACATCATAGCACAACAAACGGTGCTTGAAGATTTCAGGTTCATAGCAAAATCGCCGTTCAGGCCGCTGGGCATCGTGCTGAGTTCGCAGCAGCTTTATGAGGTAGAGAAAACATCAGACCAGGTGATTTTCCTGAAACAGGGCGTACAGAAAAACCTGAAAAATACCCACGAAGATGCCGCAGAAGAAACCCTGCCACTGGTTATAGAATTTGAAAGCGAATGGACACAGGGTGTACTACACGAAAAGCTGGGTGCACTTGGCCCTGTAAACCTGCAGTTTAACGGCGGTACTTATGTAGCTACCTTTACTGATAAGGCTACGGTAAATGAATTCCTTAGCACCGTAACTGCGCAAAACATTCCCCTATCCTATTTCAGGGACATCAGTAATTCTACACGCCGTTTCTTCGTATCATAAAAACCAACCGCCATGCTAAATAAGATTCAACAACAACTGCTTTTAAAATATCCACTGCTGTGGAATACCCGCATAGTGCCGGTAATACTGGCATCTGTTATAGTACACCTGCTGGTGTTTTTATCGGGCTACTCCGTGGGTAGCATCGATTTCAATTCAGGCAGGAACAAATACCTGGACGACGAAATACTGGGTACAATAGTATTTGTTTCTACCATTATGGCGGTACTCATACTCATTGCCTGGCTGGTGTTTTACTTCCGCAACAACAGGACCAAGAGTTTCTACCCGCTGGGTAAAAATGATTTGTACAAAGAATGGCTGCTTATAGTAATCATCTGCATGGTAAACTGCACCTATTTTTTAAGCTATGTAACCGGTACCAACACACGCCTGAAGGGTTATATGAGCCACGAAGAATTTGAGCACCGTACGGAAATCATTGCCATGTCCGAAATTTTTACCGGTGACGGCAATTATAGTTATGGATATTCTGACTCTATAGCATCTGACGGCGATATGGTAACGTACTTCGGGAAAAAATACAATTATTTTTCCCTTATGAACAGGCGCATACAAAGTTTCCCGCATTATGATAATAAAAGGGATTCTATCATAAGCCACCGCGTAAAGCTTTGGCTTCACGAAAACCGGAAAGACAGTGTGCTGTGGATGATGCAGGAAATGGAGAAAATTGTAAAGGCACACAATATGAAAATGTCTGTCACCCCGCAGGAGTGGCTTGGCCTAACCTATAACCCAACCGAGTTTACTGAGTTCGATTATATTAATGAAAGGGACAGGTATACCGCCTTTAACGCATATGATGAATATAACAGCAACTATGATTACCGCTATAGCCGGTACGGTTATAATGACGATCAAATATTAGCCGAAGATATCAGGTCTGTAAAAATGGGTGATTCAATACTTATTATCAACAGATATGACAGCACCAAAATAGACCTGGTTACAAACGAGGTAAAATTTGAGCAGGGCCTACCCTATGTTTACCCTAAAAAGTACGTACCTATCCACAAAATGAGGGATGCCTACGAAAAAATATCGTATGCCTATAATTTTGATGAAGCCTACTGGATAGGCTGGGCAGGGTTAACATTCTTTGCCGTAACACTGGCATCGCTTATATTTTCATTCAGGGTAACCTCAGTAAACAGTTGGGTTATAGCACTGATAGGCCTCGCCATAGTAGCCATAATTTCTACTATAACCATGGCGCTGGTAAGCGAGCTGGGCATGATGCGCGGTAAAACTACCGGCATTACCTTTTTAATGTTCTGGATACTGCTGGAAGTTGCCCTGGTTCTCAACTTTACCTCTGTAGGTGCAGGAAACAAAAGGTTTAAGGCCATAGCCCTAAATGCTGCCTTATGGCTGCTGCCGTGGGTATTGCCGGGCATAATACTGGTTATTAACCTGTATGAAGACATTAGTGTAGACTATAGGGAACGGCAATTTGAAGATTTCATTGAAGATAATGTACTCGCCGTTTCCGGAGCCTGCCTTGTTGCCTATATGGTAATGATGTATTTTGTAACCGGCAGTATAAAAAAATGGCGTGGCATAGCCGAAGGGTAAATTAAAGGATACTTAACGTTATTGCCGTATTAAACTATTGTTAGTACATTTGCAATCCTTATGCAGAAAACAGTAAACATACTAAACAAACGCGCACGTTTTGACTACGAGATACTGGAACGCTACACAGCGGGCATAGTACTTGCAGGCAGCGAAATAAAATCCATACGCCTGGGCAAGGCTTCTATTGCCGAAAGTTTTTGCGAATTCCAGAACAGTGAGCTTTTTGTAATAAACAGTAACATAGAAGAATACGCCTTTAGCCGCAGCTTTAGCCACGCCCCTAAAAGCGAGCGTAAGTTGTTGCTGAACCGACGCGAACTGAAAAGCCTTGAAAAAAGCGTACAGAACCAGGGCCTTACCATAATACCCCTTAAAATGTTTACCAATGAAAAAGGGATAGCCAAGCTGGAAATAGGCCTGTGCCGTGGTAAAAAGAACTACGACAAGCGCGAAACCATGAAAGAGCGTGACACTAAACGCGACCTGGACAGGATTAAGAAAATATACAAATAACAAAAAAACGCTGCTTATAAAGCAGCGTTTTTTTGTATATCACAGGCAGGATTATTTTTTATAATTGCCGATACCCTCTTTAAGCCATTTCAGGTATTCTTCCTTATCAGGTGTGTACCCTACAGGTTCGTTAAGCTTAGTACCTTCCGGCCCTTCCAGCACGTAGTACGGCTGTGAGTTGGTTTTGTACTTGGTAATTTGCAGGTCGCTCCATTTGTTACCTACGGTCTTTATGTTTTTGCCTGTAGTTTCAGAAACGTATTGTTTATCCTCAGGCAGGTCTTCCTTATAGTCTACATAAAGCGATACCAGTACCACATCATTGTTCAGCACGCCCAGTATTTCTTTGTCTATCCACACATTGTCTTCCATTTTACGGCAGTTAACGCAGGCATAGCCGGTGTAGTCTACCAAAAGCGGCTTGTTTACTTTTTTAGAATAGGCAAGTGCAGCATCATAATCTTTAAATGCCACAATACCGTGCGGGCCTGCATGGGCACCTTCGGGCAATGCTGTTGTTGCAGCCGCCGAATGGCCTCCCCCACCTATGCCTTCAGGGCTTTCGCTATACGTAAGCGACGGCGGGAAACCACTAATCAGTTTTAGTGGCGCACCCCATAGGCCCGGTATCAGGTAAACGGTAAATGAAAGTGTAAGTAAGCCAAGCAGTAACCTGCCTACAGATATATAGCTCGCAGGAGTATCATGCGGGAGTGTCAGTTTACCAAACAGGTACAGTGCCAGCGCACCGAATATGGCAATCCATATGGCAAGGAAGGTTTCCCTTTCCAGCAGGTGCATTTGCAGTACAAGGTCGGCATTGCTAAGGAATTTAAACGCAAAGGCAAGTTCCAGGAAGCCCAGGAATACCTTAACGGTATTTAGCCATCCGCCTGATTTTGGCAGGCTGTTCATCCAACCCGGGAACATAGCAAACAGCATAAACGGCAGTGCCAGCGCAAGCGAGAAACCGAACATACCCACTACCGGTGCTATACCGCCTTTAGAAGCCGCAACCACAAGCAGGTTACCCAATATAGGCCCCGTACATGAGAATGAAACAATGGCAAGTGCCAGTGCCATAGCCAGTATGCCTATTATACCGCCCCTGTCGGCTTGCTGGTCTACTTTGTTAGCCCATGAGTTTGGCAGCATGATTTCGAATGCACCAAGGAATGAGCAGGCAAATACTACCAGAAGCACAAAAAAGAACAGGTTGAAAATTACGTTTGTAGAAAGAGCATTAAGCGAGTCGGCACCAAAAATAGCCGTTACTACCGAGCCCAATACCACATATATTATAATAATGGAAATACCATAAGTTATGGCATTGCGTATACCGGCAGCCCTTGATTTACTTTGCTTGGTAAAGAAACTCACCGTCATAGGTATCATAGGGAACACGCACGGCGTAAGCAGTGCCGCGAACCCTGAAAGGAATGCTACAATAAAAATGGTAAGCAGCCCTTCATCTTTGGCTTCTTTACCGTCCTTAGCGGTTTCGGCTTTGTCAGTAGTGGTTGTTACTTTAGTAGTATCACTTGCAGTGGTTGATGTTGTTGCAGATGCCGTATCGGCTACAGTAGTTTTTGTAGTAGCAGTATCTACAGCGGTAGCAGCAGGTGTTGCAGCAACGCCGGGTGCTATCTTTTCAAAACGTTTTACTTCTTTATATGAAAGTGTAGCCAGGTCAAACTGGAAGTTTTTGGTTTCCTGTATACACGCATCCTTACACACTTGGTAGTCAAGCGATACCTGAACTATTTTGTTGCTGTTTGGCAATAGCTTTATGGTTTGGGTAAGCTGTGCCTTTTCACTCCAGAATGTTTCGGTAACGCCAAAAACCTCATTAAAAGCCTGTTCGGTCTTACTTTCTTTGGCCTTACCTACAGGTTCGTAATTACCTTTGTTGTTATTAAACGACACCGTCATGGGTATCGCGCCGTTTTCATCACTGTACTGCGAATACATGTGCCATGAAGGCTCTATGGTAGCGCTTAGGGTAAGTATGTATTCTGTATCTGATTTTTTTGTGGCTTTGGCAGTCCACTTTACGGGTTCTTTAATGTTTTGTGCCGTAGCCGAGAAAAATGCTACAAGCAGTAGTAAAACGCAGGCAAATCTTTTCATTGTTATTTAACCTCTATCTTTAGTATTTGTGTTGTTTGTGTCGTAACTTTAAAACGGTTGTCGGCCCTGCGGCCTAAAATCCATACAATCTCATTTTCGGTGCACAGCAGCCAGGTATTTTCTTTCTCTGTAAGCGACATTTTTTCGTCCTTAAAGAATTTTGAAACCTTTTTTCGCTGCCCGTTCATGCCCAGCGGACAGAAATCGTCGCCTTCTTTCCACCTGCGCACAAATAACGGGAATTTTATTAATTCATTGTCTACAAAAATTACATTTTTTGCAGTATTTGGCTCCATATCCTGCACTAAATCAAGCTTTAACTCTATCGGAAGTGTAGTCTTTTCAAAAATATCGCCAATGGTATAAATCCCGTCAGCCTCATTTTTTAGCGGCTCCAGTATCAGTACCTCCCTGTCTTTCAGCAGGCGGTGCGTGCCAGATAACACATACTTACCCGGTTGCGCTTCAGTAAGGCTGTATATATCATCCCATGCGGTAAAACCATATTGGTTTAGCCATTGGTAAAGGTATGCCTTATAATTTTGGTAGTGCAACAGCTTCTCAATGCTGAAATGCTCCTGCCCTGCCTTTACCGTTACAACTTTATCGTAAACCAATGCGGCAGCATCGGCAGCAAGTGATTGTGATTGCCTTAGGTTTTCTATGGTCTGGCCAAACGATTGGGCAAACGACGGGTTCAGTTCTTTCAGCAACGGCAATACGTGGTGGCGCAGCTTATTACGCAGGTATTTATCCGAAGCATTACTACTGTCTTCCCTCCATTCTATATTATTTTCTTTGGCGAACGCCTCAATATCATCCCTGGTAAATGGCAGTAGCGGTCGTACGATATTGCCGTTTTGCTGCGGTATACCCAACAGCCCTTCAATACCTGTACCTCTTGTAAAATTTATTAGGAAAGTCTCTACCGAATCGTCTGCATGGTGCGCGGTAAGCAGGTAATCTAATTCGTTTTCTGCTATCAATTCACTAAACCAGCCATAACGCAATTCACGCGCAGCTATCTGTATGGAAATTTTATTTAAATCAGCGTAACTTTTTGTATCAAAGTTTTTTACAAAAATGCCAATGTTATTTTCTGAAGCATAATTGCGTACAAATTGCTCATCGCCATTACTCTCCTCACCCCGCAACCCGAAGTTACAATGCGCTAAGTAAATAGCGTACCCCAACTGCCTGAAAAGCTCAGCCAAAACCATACTGTCTATACCGCCGCTTATGGCAAGTAATAGTTTCTTTTCATTAAGAAAAGGCAGGTTTGTATCAAGGTGTAGTTTTAAACGCTGAAGCATACTTACAAAGGTAATAAATATTATTACAGATTACCCTCAAGCACCTGATGCATTGCCTTCGCTTTCAGCAGGCACTCTTCATACTCATTCTCAGGAATTGCTTCTACCGTAATAGCACTGCCTACCGAAAACGAAACGTAGCCGTTTTGCTCATTATAAAGGATACTGCGTATCACCACATTAAAATCGAAATCACCTTCAGGGGTAAAATAACCTACCGCCCCGCTATACAGGCCGCGTTTGGTTTCCTCCAGTTTTTCTATGATTTGCATGGCCGATATTTTAGGCGCACCGGTCATACTGCCCATAGGGAATGTTGTTTTTAAAATTTCCTCAGGCGATACATCGTCCCCAACTTCAGATATTACTGTCGAAATAAGGTGGTGTACCTGCTTAAAGGTATATGCCCCGCACAATTCTTCCACTTTAACCGATTTATCGGCAGCAGTATGGCTCAGGTCGTTCCGCACCAGGTCGACAATCATAATGTTTTCGGAACGTTCTTTTTCATTGGCAGTCAGAGCCAATTTTATCGCCTCATCTTCAGAAGCATCGGCACTGCGACGGGCAGTCCCCTTTATGGGCTGGGAAATAACCTTGCTTCCCTCCTTCCTTATATAACGCTCCGGAGAGGCAGATAGCAGGTAATGCTTATAATTTTTAAGGTAAACCGCAAAAGGAGGTTCTGATATGGCATTAAGCCTTGTGTACACATCAAGCGGATTGATTACAGCATTTTCGGCATAAAACTCCATACAGAAGTTGGCCTCGTAAATATCGCCACGGTGTATGTGTGCCAACATCTGTCCTGCCTTATCCAGATAACTCTGCTTAGGGATGCGTTGCTTTATGGTTGTTAGTTGTTGGTTGCTGGTTGTTGGTTGTTGAAAATTATTGTTTGTAATTTCATTAAAATCATCCTGCAACTCATCATCGCACAACGGTAGGTACAGCATTTCAAGCCGGTTGCCTTTCAGGATAAACAGCTTTTTCGGCTGGAAGAAAAACAGGTCGGCAAAACCTAATCCATCAAAATTATTGGAATTCAGCCGTTCGGTATCGTTTTTTAAATCATACGACAGGTAGCCAAAAATCCAGTCGGCCGTGGTTTTCCTGTATACCGATAAATCTTCAAAAGCATTTTGGTAATCGGTAATGATGGACGTAAATGCATCTACAGCCAATATGGCATCAAACGAAGTGTATTTTTGGTTATAATTGTTAGAGTCAAGCCAAACCACTTCCCTGTGCTGCTGCGCCCAGGCGAGTAGTTGTTGCCTGAATTGTTCAGGCTCCGATATCGTATAGCTAATAGATGTTCTGCGGTTCATAAACGAAACCGCAAAATTACTAAAGTTTGCATATCACTTGAAAGGTAAACAGAAAAGAATTATATTCGAAGAAACAATTGGATTATGATAACTAAGGCAAAGCTTAAAGAAACGATTGAAAACTTCCCGGACGAGTTTTCAATAGATGAATTGATTGAAAGGCTTATCGTTATTGACAAAGTTGAAACAGGAAGGAAACAAGCAGCGGAAGGTAATATATTAACTGAGGAGGAACTGGATAATGAAATCAATAAATGGTTCTAACACTCTAAAATATCCAATAATCTAAAAATCCGATACAAACACAAAACCCGCTTCGTAAGGAGCGGGTTTGTTATTTCCAATAAAGAATTTCTTAGATGTGTATCGGCCTGTTTTCGGTTGCAGCAAGTGCAGCTTCCTTAACAGCCTCAGCATACGTAGGGTGCGCGTGAGACGACCTTGCAATATCCTCTGCACTGGCCTTAAACTCCATAGCTATAACCGCTTCGGCTATAAGGTCGGCAGTACGGGCGCCTATCATGTGGATGCCCAGTACCTCGTCTGTAGTAGCATCAGCAAGGATCTTCACAAAACCGTCGGTATCCATACTGGCACGGCTACGGCCCAGTGCCTTGAATGGGAAACTACCCGATTTGTAAGCGATACCGGCTTCTTTAAGCTGCTCTTCTGTTTTACCTACAGCAGCAACCTCAGGCCATGTATATACCACACCCGGGATAAGGTTATAGTCGATATGCGGCTTTTGGCCCGCAATGGTTTCAGCAACAAATACACCTTCTTCCTCTGCTTTGTGGGCAAGCATGGCGCCTTTAATTACGTCGCCAATAGCATAGATGTTCGGCGCGCTGGTTTGCAGGTGGTCGTTAACTTCTATCTGTCCGCGCTCCGTGATTTTCACACCGGCTTTATCTGCATTAAGTCCGTCAGTGTATGGGCGGCGTCCTACAGATACCAATGAGTAATCACCGTCAAGGGTAATGGTTTCACCTTTAGCGTTTTCAGCCTGAACCTGCACGCCTTCGCCTGCACGCTCTACCGATTTCACTTTGTGTGAAGTATAGAACTTCATACCCTGTTTTTTAAGTACTTTGGTAAGCTCTTTACTTAGGCCACCATCCATACCCGGTATAATACGGTCAAGGTATTCTACAACACTTACCTGTGCACCAAGGCGCAGGTATACCTGGCCAAGCTCAAGGCCTATAACACCGCCACCTATAACAATAAGGTGCTTCGGCACTTCTTTAAGCTTAAGTGCTTCGGTAGAAGTGATGATTTTTTCTTTGTCTATTTTAATGAATGGCAATGAAGATGGTTTAGAACCTGTAGCTATAATGGTGTATTTAGCTTCGATAACTTCTTCAGAACCGTCGTTTTTGGTAACTTTAATATGGGTAGCATCTTCAAACGAGCCAAGCCCTTCAAAAACAGTAATCTTGTTTTTATCCATAAGGTACTTGATACCGCTAACGTTTTGGTCTACAACGCCTTGTTTACGGGCTATCATCTGTTCAAAGTTCACCTTGATTTCGCCTGCAATGTCTATGCCGTGCTCTTTAAAGTTAGAATGGGCATCGTGGTAGTGGTGCGATGAATCAAGAAGCGCCTTGCTTGGTATACAGCCTACGTTAAGGCAGGTACCGCCAAGGGTAGGATATTTTTCGATGATAGCAGTGGTAAAGCCAAGTTGTGCAGCACGGATAGCAGCCACATAACCGCCTGGCCCCGAACCTATAACGACAACGTCAAATGAACTCATATGGATATAGTTTTATACGGTTGAAATTTTGTATGGCAAATTTAGGCAATAACATTTAATTGGCACCCAAAATCATGCTGCAAATTAACAAGGTTTTTAATGCTGTAGCCAATAATAGCCATTTACGAACGGAAGTATTTTTAACCTGAACTTTTCAATAAAAATAGTGCGGAATAATTTTTGTACCTTTGAAGGTAAACAATAGTGTTATGGATATTAATGCCGAAAAAATTAAACTGACTATACAGATACTGGAGACAGAAGATGTTGCATTGATTGAAAAAGCATTGGCTTTAATCGAAGAGCATAATAAATCTGCAGGAAAATAAGATTTTATGCATTCATTTCTTCATTTTACTTTATTTGTTTTTCTATTTCCGGCCACTATCTATTCCCATGACTTTCCTTCAGAAAAGCAAGTAGGTATGTTTATCACAGCACTTCAAAAACAGGGTGAGATTAACGGAAAGAAATACAAAATCATTAATTATAAAAACACTAAAAGACTGTACACCAACCAACTGACAAATCTATTGAAGTTAATTATTAAGAAAAATTATAAAAAGTTTGAGGCCTTAAAATAAATGCTTTAAACAATAAATACTTATGAACATACTCACACAAAAATTTACTACAAAGCACGATACTGCACCGTTCAGCAGCATAGAAACAGAAGATTTCTTACCGGCGTTTAAAGAAGCCATTGAAGCTGCCCGCAAGGAGGTTGATGCCATAGCCCACAACCCCGAAGCACCTACTTTTGAAAACACTACCGTAGCCATGAGCTACAGTGGTGATACGCTGGACAGGATTTCGAGTATATTTTTCAACCTGCATTCGGCAGAAACCAATGACGAGCTGCAACAGATAGCGCAGGAGGTTTCTCCCCTACTGTCGGAATTTGGTAATGACATCCGCCTGAATGCTGACTTGTTTAAGCGCGTTAAGGCGGTATACGAACAAAAAGCCAGCTTAACCCTTACCCCTGAACAAACCACGCTTCTGGACAAACAATATAAAGGCTTCAGCCGTAACGGTGCCAACCTGCCTGAGGACAAAAAGAACCAGCTTAGGGAAATAGACAAAGAACTAAGCAAGTTAAGCCTGGAGTTTGGCGAAAATGTGCTGAAGGAAACCAACGCGTTTACCCTCCACATTACAAACGAAGCCGACCTTGCCGGCTTGCCTGAAGGTGCTATTGAAGCCGCTAAGGAAACCGCTGCGAGCCAGGAAAAGGAAGGTTGGGTTTTCACGCTGGATTACCCAAGCTACGTACCGTTTATGACCTATGCTGATAACCGTGAGCTACGCAAACAACTTGCGCTGGCTTTCGGGGCAAAAGGTTTCCAGAATAACGAACAGAACAACGAGAACATAGTACTTCGCATAGCTAAACTGCGCCATGACCGTGCCCAACTTTTGGGTTACAATTCGCATGCGCATTTTGTATTGGAAGAACGTATGGCCGAGCATCCCGATAAGGTAAAGTCATTCCTTAACGACCTGCTTGCCAAAGCTAAGCCTGCTGCCGAACGTGAATTTGCAGAGCTTTCGGCTTTCGCGGCAGCGCTGGATGGTATAACCCAACTTGAAAAATGGGACGGCGCTTACTATAGCGAAAAGCTGAAACAGAAGCTATTCAACCTTGATGATGAAAAGTTGAAACCTTACTTTAAGCTTGAAAATGTACTGAATGGTGCGTTTACTATAGCTGGCAAGCTATATGGGCTTACATTTGAGGAGGTAAAAGACATAGACGTGTACCACAAAGACGTTACCACCTACGAGGTTAAAGATGAAAACGGCGACCTTGTTGCGGTGTTCTACGCTGATTTCTTCCCGAGGAAAGGCAAGCGCAACGGTGCCTGGATGACATCGTTTAAGAACCAATACGTTTTAGATGGCGTTAACGAGCGTCCGCACGTAAGCATCGTTTGTAATTTTACCAAACCTACCGCCAGCAAACCGAGCCTGCTTACCTTTAACGAGGTAACCACACTGTTTCATGAATTTGGGCACGCGCTGCACGGGCTGCTTGCCGATACGGTGTACCCAAGCCTTAGCGGCACCAGCGTATACTGGGATTTTGTGGAGCTTCCAAGCCAGGTTATGGAAAACTGGTGCTACGAGCCTGAGGCACTTGCACTATTTGCCCACCACTACGAAACCGGAGAAATTATCCCGATTGAATACATAAATAAAATAAAGGAAAGCGCCAGCTTCCAGGAAGGCATGGCTACACTGCGCCAACTAAGCTTCGGCCTGTTGGATATGGGTTGGCATAGCGAAGACCCAAGCCACATTACCAGCCTTAAAGAATTTGAAACACAGCAGTTTGCCAACACATCACTTTATCCTGATGTAAAGGAGAATGCCATGAGTACATCGTTCAGCCATATTTTCCAGGGCGGGTATTCATCAGGTTACTACAGCTACAAATGGGCTGAAGTACTTGATGCCGATGCGTTTGAATTGTTTCAGGAGAAAGGCATCTTTGACAAAGAAACCGCTACTAAATTTAAGGAATTTGTACTAAGCAAAGGCGGCACCGAACACCCTATGGAACTGTACAAGCGTTTCCGTGGGCAGGAACCTAAACCTGAGGCACTGCTCAGGAGGGCGGGATTGTTAGCCCCCTAACCCCCACACGAGGCTATGGCCGAACTGGCGAAGCAAAGGGGGAATTTGGATCTGAGATGATAGACACAAGATAATAGACAAAACCCCGAAGCGTGTCCTTCGGGGTTTTGTTTTTGCTATAGAGTATGATTTAGTATAAGAGTTGTACCTCCTTTAGTGCGTACTCGGCTATGCTGTCATTTTCCAGTTGTACACGCAGGCTGCCATTGGCAGATACGCCCAGTATTATTCCCATAAACTTTTTGCCCCCGGCTTCAAAAGGCATGGGTAGGTCTTTTTTGTACAATTTATTATGGTAATCCTGCCATAGTGCAGCAGCATCGTTATTATACAAGCGCGATGTATTTATCTTAATCCTGCCAAGTACAGCTGCCAGCACTTCGTCTTTATCAAATTCCCTGTCCGCAGCCACTGCCATAGACGAAGCCTTTGGCAGTCCGTCAAAGTTTTGCTGGTTCACATTAAGGCCTATGCCCGCTATAGAGTAGATTTCGCCATTGCTTTTAATGCTGTTCTCTATCAATATGCCTGCAATTTTTTTATTTCCTGCCAAAATGTCGTTAGGCCATTTTACCGACACATCGGCTAAGCCAAGGGAAGCAACAGCATCGGCTATGGCAGTGGCTATGGCTACATTTAGCGTAAAAATCGCACCGCTGTCGGTCAGCAGGTCTTTCAGCAACAGGCTAAAGGTAAGGTTTTTACCGGGTTCGGAATCCCAGCGGGTACCCATCTGGCCGCGGCCTCCGGTTTGTACATCGGCAGTTACCACGGTAAAGTTTTCGGTATGCCGGGTGGCTAAAAGCTCTTTTAGGTAATCGTTTGTAGAGCTTATGGCACTGAGTTTGATAATATTCATATAAAAACAGCGATAGGTTAACGCTTTTTCTCGTATATTTAAAGTCAAAAGTAAACACAAAAAATGGTAACTTTGCGTAACAATATAAATTTTTAGATGGCAAAAAAAAATGTAAGTAATGATGATTTGCTTGCCAACATCATCAAAGGGATTGAAGAAGTAAAAGGAAATGATATAGATATTCTTGACCTTAGGGAACTGGAAAATACGGTGTGCGACTACTTTGTAATATGCAACGGTACCAGTAATACCCAGGTAAATGCCATAGTTAACTCCATCCAGAAAATAGTTTCCCGCGAATTAAAAGACAAGCCATGGCACGTAGAAGGTACTGACAATGGCGAGTGGGTACTTATGGACTATGTAAATATAGTGGTGCATGTTTTCCAGAAACATGTAAGGGAATACTATAACATAGAAAGCCTTTGGGGCGACGCCCGTATAACGTCGATAGCAACAAACTACTAAAGAAGAAAGTAATATAAATGTCACAAGATAATAAACCAAACAAGCTCAAAGTAAGCCCATGGCTTATTTATGGCGGTATCCTGCTTATGTTCCTGGGGATAAATTATTTTTCGGGAGCCGCAAGCTGGAGTGACCCTGCACCTATTTCCATATCAAAGTTCTATAAATTACTGGATAGCGGACAGGTAAACAGAGTAGTATACAACAAAAGCACTACCGAAATTTTCCTGAAGCCGGAAGCACTTAAACTGAAAGAAAACGAAAAGGTACGTAAAGATATTTTCGAGAAACCGAACAAAGGCCCTCACTATACCGTAAACATTGGCAGTGACAACCAGCTTTTCCTGAAAAAACTTGATGACGCTGACGAAGCCCATAAAATAAACGAATACAGCGCACAACCCGACAGCATTTGGGGCGAAGTACTCCTTACCCTATTGCCTATCATTGCATTTGTAGCTATCTGGATTTTTGTAATGCGCAGGATGGCAGGCGGCGGTGCACCGGGCGGTGGCGGACAGATATTCAACATCGGTAAAAGCCGTGCCAAGCTGTTTGACGAAAAGAACGACATTAAAGTTACGTTTAAAGATGTGGCAGGCCTTGAAGGTGCCAAAGAGGAAATACAGGAAATTGTTGAGTTCCTTAAAAACCCTGAAAAATATACCAGCATAGGTGGTAAAATACCAAAAGGCGCACTGCTTGTAGGCCCTCCTGGAACAGGTAAAACCCTGCTTGCCAAAGCCGTAGCCGGTGAAGCCCGCGTACCGTTCTTCTCGCTGTCAGGTTCTGATTTTGTGGAGATGTTTGTAGGTGTGGGTGCCAGCCGTGTGCGCGACCTGTTTAAACAGGCCAAAGAAAAATCGCCTTCTATCATCTTTATTGACGAGATTGATGCTGTGGGCCGTGCCCGTGGTAAAAATAACTTCTCAGGCTCTAACGACGAGCGTGAGAACACACTGAACCAGCTGCTTACCGAAATGGATGGTTTCGGCACCAATACTAATGTTATTGTACTTGCCGCTACTAACCGTGCCGATGTACTGGATAAAGCACTTATGCGTGCCGGACGTTTTGACAGGCAGATTTACGTAGACCTGCCGGACATCCGCGAGCGTAAAGAGATATTTGAGGTACACCTGAAGCCTCTTAAAAAGTCGGAAGACTTGGATACTGAGTTCCTGGCCAAGCAAACACCGGGCTTTAGCGGTGCCGATATTGCAAACGTATGTAACGAGGCTGCACTTGTAGCTGCCCGTAAAGATAAAAAGGCGGTAGACAAACAGGATTTCCTTGATGCGGTAGACCGTATTGTAGGTGGCCTTGAAAAGAAAAACAAAATTGTTTCGCCAGAGGAAAAACGTGCCATTGCCATACACGAGGCAGGCCACGCTACCGTAAGCTGGATGCTGGAGCATGCCGCACCTCTTGTAAAAGTTACCATAGTGCCACGCGGTCAAAGCCTGGGGGCTGCATGGTACCTGCCTGAGGAAAGGCTTATTGTACGCCCTGACCAGATGAAGGATGAAATGTGTGCCACCATGGGCGGACGTGCTGCCGAGAAAGTGATTTTCGATAAGATAAGCACCGGCGCACTAAGCGACCTTGAAAAAGTAACCCGCCAGGCACGTGCCATGGTTACCATATACGGCCTTAACGACAAGCTGGGCAACATTACTTATTATGACAGTACAGGCCAAAGCGAGTACAACTTCTCTAAGCCATACTCTGAAGAAACTGCACAGGTAATAGACAAAGAAATATCTGCTATTATAGAGGAGCAGTACCAAAGGGCAATACAATTGCTGAGCGAAAACAAGGACAAACTGCTAAAACTGGCTGATATCCTTATAGAGCGTGAGGTGATTTTTAAAGACGACCTTGAAGAAATTTTCGGAAAAAGGCCGTACGAAAAAATTGGCCCTGAGGTTCCTACGGAAGCATAATTGCGAAAATCATAATTATAAGCTAAAAATCTTAATTCAGCCTAAAAATTGAATTAAGATTTTTTTATCTTTGAATTTGAGGAAAACACAGGAGTAATAGAGGTATATGAGCCTATTTAAGAAAATTTTTGGCACAGGTGATACACCGGGAGAAGATAAGGGAAATGAAAATAACCCTTTCCTTCCGGAACAACAGCTGCCTGTTGATGAATTGTTTACACTGAACTTTAAAAAGAACGGTGGCAAATTTATTTACTGCGACAGCACATCAGACCTGCATGAACAGTTTATAAATGTACTGGAAGAAAACGACTGGTTTGAGTGCGAAGCGTTGTGTTTTGAGCCGCGTCTTTACCCGTTACTGGAAGAAAACAGGCTTGAGTATAAAAATATAACCCACCCTAAGTTCCTTTTGGCTACCTGCGAAAGCCTGGTGGCAGATGAAGGTTCTATACTGTTTTCATCTAACCAGATAAAACAGAACAAACCCGGTGACCTGCCCGATAATATGATTATCTACGCTACCACAAGCCAGATACTGGGTAACAAAAGCGACTGCCTGAGGTCGATAAAGCGTAAGTATGACAAGGACTACCCTACCAATATTACCGCGATAAAATATTTTGAAAAAGCTAAAGAGGAAGATTTCCTGCGTTATGGCAGTGTAGCCAAAAACCTGTACCTCCTACTTTTAGAAGACCTTTAATATGAGTGAAAGCCTTACCCGAACGATTTCCGGGCTTGTATATATAGCGCTTTTACTGGGTGCCACCCTGCTATCCCCTATAAGTTTTACAGTACTGTTTGCCTTATTCCTTATTATTGCGGTAACGGAATATTGCAAGTTGTCGCACCTTGATATGAAGTTGCCCATTTCCATAACGGTAGTAGGCATAGTGCTTTTCTGCATTTATATTTCTAACGATTTAAAAACAAACCTGTTGCTAAACGCAGCAGCATTGTTTGTTTCGGTAGGCCTGCTCATAGAACTGTTTAAAACCGGGCCTTCTGCACCCCGCGATAAAACCGGCAAACTGGTTCGGCTTATAGGCTATGTAATAATCCCGTTTATACTCATTATAAAACTTCCTTTTGTAGGCGGAAATGCTATTTTCAACTACAACCCGTATGTAATCATCGGGATGTTTGTAATGATATGGGCTAATGATACCTTTGCGTATATCGTGGGCAAAAGCATTGGCAAAAACAAACTTTTTGAACGCATATCTCCCAAAAAAACCATTGAAGGTTTTGTAGGCGGCATGGTATTTACCGTAGCCGGAGCCTATATACTGGGATTGTACTTTACCTTCCTCAGCCCGTGGCAATGGATGGGCTTTGCCGCTATAGTGGCTGTTTTCGGCACATTGGGTGACCTTGTGGAATCTAAACTGAAACGCACAGCAGGCGTAAAAGACAGCGGAAGTATAATGCCGGGACACGGCGGAATACTTGACAGGCTGGATAGCGTGTTGTTTGCCATACCTTTCTTATTTTTGTATTACCAAATCATACTATATGTTTCATAAAGAAGGAGCCAAGATTATTGTAATCGCACTGTTTACCACAACGGTAATCGCGTTATTGTCTGACAAATTTATTGAGGATAGCACACTCAAGCTGATTGTACAACTTGTAGCATTTGCATTCCTTATACTGGTGTTGCAGTTCTTCAGGAACCCGAAACGCCATGTAATTGCTACAGACCATAACATCATAGCGCCGGTGGACGGCAAAGTGGTGGTAATAGAGGAAGTGTACGAGCCTGAATATTTTAAGGAAAAACGCCTGCAGGTTTCCATCTTTATGTCGCCTATAAATGTGCACGTTACCCGTTATCCGGTAAACGGGCTGGTAAAATTCAGCAAATACCATCCGGGTAAATACCTTGTAGCATGGCACCCTAAGGCCAGCGAGGAAAACGAGAGGACAACGGTAGTTATAGAAAACAACCTTTTTGGCGAAATAATGTACCGCCAGATTGCCGGTGCACTTGCCCGCCGCATTGTAAACTATGCACAAGACGGTATGCAGGTAATACAGGGTACCGATGCCGGTTTTATAAAATTCGGTTCGCGTGTAGACCTGTACCTGCCACTGGGTACCGAAGTGAATGTTAAACTAAATGAAAAAGCCATAGGCGGTAAGACAATTATCGCTGTAAAAGCTTAACTTATGCCTGAAAAAGACCTTGACCAGCTTTTTGAGGAGGCTTATGAAAAAGCCTGCAATATTACCGGGCCACTGCCGCCCGATATAATGCTGCGCATATATGCCTACTACAAGCAGGCCACAGCGGGTAAGGTTAGCGCCTACCGCTTCCAGGAAGACAACCTGCGCGATGCCTTTAAAATGAACGCATGGATGCAGGTAAGCCACCTGAGTGCCGATGATGCCAAAAAGCTGTATATAGAAACCATAAATTCAATAACCTAAATAAACCTGAATATGAAAAAAGTAAAAGTTTTCGTTTCGGCCCTTATTGTACTTACTGCACTGCAGTCTTGCAAACAAAAAGATAACCTGGAAGAAGTGGTTACCACCCCCGAACCTCAAAAAGAAGAAGCCGCTGCACCACTGGGCAACCCCGATGATGTAAAGGCGGAAGATGCTTCGGGCAAGTTCCAGATTGCCAAACTTGGCTATAAATATGATGCACTGGCACCAAATATTGATGCCCGTACTATGGAAGTACACTACTCTAAGCACTACAAAAAATACACAGACGAACTGAACAAAGCTGTAAAAGGCACTCCGCTTGAAGGTAAAACCCTTGAAGAAATCCTTACCACGCTTGACCCTGAAAACAAAGCAGTGCGCAACAACGGCGGCGGTTACTACAACCACACACTTTTCTGGGAAGTAATGGCTCCAAATGCCGGTGGCGAACCTAAAGGTGCACTTGCAGAAGCCATTAAAACCGACTTCGGTGGTTTTGAAGAGTTTAAAAAACTATTTTCGGAAGCTGCTACCAAACAATTTGGTTCAGGATGGGCCTGGCTTGTGGTTACTAAAGAGGGTAAACTGGCCATAGGCAGCACACCAAACCAGGACAACCCACTAATGCCGGGTGCAGCCGTAAGCGGTAAGCCCGTACTGGCACTGGATGTATGGGAACATGCCTACTACCTTCAGTACCAAAACAAAAGGCCTGATTACATAGGCAACTTTTATAACGTGATTAACTGGGAAGCAGTATCTAAAAAATACGAAGCTGCTATAGCCAAATAAAAGCGTTTTAACCTTATACTGATTGCCCTTTGGAATATATTTTTCAAAGGGCAATTTTTTATCCCAAAAAAACAGAAAAGATCTACTAAACTGTATTTGTAGTAGTTAAGCACAAAACCAAAGTAAAATAAATTTTATTTGCCCAAACAACTTGCACTAACCGAAAATCTTTATATATTTGCACCCGCAAACAGGTTCACTGAACGCCGGAACGAAATATTGTTTTGTGAAGTAATCAGGAATGAATGGTTTTGCACGTCTTACTGGAGAAATGGCAGAGTGGTCGAATGCGGCGGTCTTGAAAACCGTTGACTGTAACAGGTCCGGGGGTTCGAATCCCTCTTTCTCCGCAGAAAACCCCGTAATCTTATGATTGCGGGGTTTTATTTTTTTAAATATTCAGTGTATTTAAATAGCGATAAATAAAAAAGGGTTGCCGTGCAGGGCAACCCTTTTGTGTGTAAAAAAACATGTATTAAGGAAACCAAACCCTCATTTACTAATCTAAACGGTTGTATTTAAAATTACTGAATGTAACACTGCCGTTGCCAATAGCGCAAAGCCCAATCCTCAATCCAAGGAAGCCACTAAGCACATTGTGGTTATAACCCGAAACCTCAAATGAGTTTTCAATTTTAGTCCAGGTAGTACCGTCAAGGCTGTAGAACATATCTACATTATTCTCCACATTCTTCAGGCGAAGGTATACATGGCGCTTGTGTACTTTTTTCTCTGTGGCAAACTGCCAGCCACGCAGGTTGGCCAGTATGTTTTCGTTATCTGCCAAAATACCCGACGAATGCGAACTGTCATAAAACAGTACCAACCCGCCCACGGCATCGCCGGTTATGTCCATTTCCACTTCGGCAGTATAGCTGTGCCCTGAAGGCACACACACTAATGGTGAGCTGTCGCCTACCCCCTTGCCTTTTCCGTTGATGGTAATGGCATTGCCTGCAATTTTATAGCGTGTGACATCGTCGCCGTTAAAAAACTTCCATTGCGGTTTTAGCGCCGTACCCGAAAAATCATCGCTAAGGCTGAACTCCCCTACCGATTTACCCTGTGGCTTGGCAATAGGCTTGTTGGTTTCTATACCGTCCGGCACTTTGTACCAGCCGTCTTTAGTCCATTCCACCGGCTGTAACAGCGTTTGGCGCCCCAGGTTGTAGTAGCCTTTTTCATATCCGTGGAACAGCATCCACCATTTGCCATAGGCATCCTCAAAAATAGTACTGTGCCCTTTAGACCACCATTGTTCAGACGGGCTTTGGGTACGTACCACCGGGTTGTACGGTGAATTTTCCCATGGCCCGAACGGCGTTTTAGACCGCGCCGAAATCACCATATGGCTGGTGGCAGGGCCCGCAGTACCGCCCTCGGCTACCGTAAGGTAATAGTAGTCGCCACGCTTAAACAGCTTAGGGCCTTCCATACAAAAACACTCTATAGACCATTCGCGGGGTATCGGCCAGCCGTCATAGGCATGCTTGGCGGCACCTACCGTACTCATCCCGTCTTTGGCTAACTGTATATAATCACCACTGCTGAAATACAGGTAGCGGTTGCCTTTATCATCGGTAACATGACCGGGGTCTATGTAGCCTATCTTTAGGTCGACAGGCGCACTCCACGGGCCGGTGATTTTATCGGCACTGATAACGTAGTTCGTCTGGTTGGCCGGGAAATAGATGTAAAACTTATTGTTGTACTTTACCAAATCAGGAGCCCATACGGGGCCAACATTTTTGGTCAACGCGCTTACTACAGGCACCCAGTTTATCAGATCCTGCGAATGCCAGATGGTAAGGCCGGGATAGTAGTCAAACGAAGAGTGTACGATGTAATAATCCTTTCCGTCGCGAAGGATGCTTGGGTCAGGATAGTCTCCCGCAAAAACGGGATTGGTAAAGGTTGTGGCTGTTGCAGGCACCTTGCCCTGGTTTTGGGCATGCACGGCAAACGTAGCCACGGCTAATAATAAGGTGAGGTAATTTCGCATATGTTTTGGTTATAGCAATAAAATACTATAGCGAAATTATAACATTGGCAAAATAAGGACGGTATATTATGGATTATTTAAAGGGCTGTTATGTTGCATCAGTCTTTTTTAAGGCTGCGCAAATAATCGGACGGCGAAAGGCCAAACTCATTTTTAAAGTTGGCTGTGAACCTCTTAGGCGAATTGAACCCAACAGCATAGGCAATTTCTGCCACCTGCATCTGGCTTTTTTCAAGCAACTGTTTTGCGCGTTTCAGGCGAACGGTACGTATGAACTCTGCCGGCCCCTTCCCGGTTATGGACATCAGTTTTTTGTACAGATGACTCCTGCTGAGTCCCACTGCAGCGCCAAGGGCTTCCACGGTAAAATCAGGGTCGCCAATATTTTCCTCCACGGTTTTAATAGCTTTTTCTATCAGCTGCTCGTCAAGCGAGGTTATGGTTATTTCCGATGGCGAAATATCAGGCTTCTGGCTGAAGGTACGGTGGCTTTTTGCTGCCCAGTCCAGGAATTTACGGATGCGCAGCTTCAGTATTTCCAGGTTAAACGGCTTGGTTAGGTAATCGTCGGCTCCCAGTTCCAGGCCTTCCACTTCGTATTCTTCGGCGGTGCGCGCAGTGAGTAAAATCACCGGTATGTGCGACCATTCTATGTTTGTTTTTATGGCACGGCACAGCTCTATGCCGTTCATCACCGGCATCATCACATCGCTTACCACTATGTTTACATCGTGCTGTTGTAGTTTTTCAAGCGCTTCCTTACCGTTATTGGCAACCACTACACTATACTCCCCCGATAATGTAGCCGCCATAAATTCGCAGAAATCGGTATTGTCATCCACCAAAAGCAATACCGGAATGGTAGCTGTCTTTTCCAAAGGAACAGCTTCTTCTACAATATCTTCGTCATCAATGTTTTCAATTTCAACGGCTTCCTGTATTGGCAATGAAACGGTAAACACACTGCCACTTGGCAAATTGTCGGTTACGGTAATAGTACCGCCGTGCATGCCCACATACTCCGCGGTGATGTGCAGGCCAATGCCACTACCCGTGCTTTCCATGGTTTGCGGTGCCTGGTAAAAACGCTCAAATATCTGCTGCTTGTGGGTATCGCTTATCCCTTGTCCCGTATCTGAAATATGCAGATAGGCCGCATCGCCTTCCCTGCTGATAGCCACATTTACCGTACCACCTTCGGGCGTATACTTAAACGCGTTGGAAACCAGGTTGAGCACTATCCGTTCCAGTTTAGCAGGGTCAAACTGCATAGGCAAAGCCTCTACATCTGCCCGTATAGCAAAACTTATCTTGCGTTCGGTAGCATAGGCGTAGAACGGTATGCACTTATCTTTTACAAAATGTACCAGGTCGGCGGGCCTCAGGTTAAGGCGTTCACCGCCGGCATCAAGCTTGCGGAAATCAAGCAGCGAATTGATAAGCCCCATCAACTGGCCGGTATTTTTATTGATGATTTCCAGCTTGCGGCGCAATCCTTCTTCAAGGTTTTCTCCAAGTAACGACTGCAACGGTGCCGAAATCAGTGTAAGCGGCGTGCGCAGGTCGTGGCTTATATTGGTAAAAAAGCGAAGCTTCATTTCGTTCAGGTTTATTTCCTGCTCGTGCTCCAGTTGCAGGCGCTGCTGTTCCAGGCGGGCATGCTGTTTGCGTTTGGAGCGCCTTACAAGGTAATAGGCACTGCCCGAAAGCAACACAATGTACAAGATTATAGCCCAGGCCGATAGATAAAACGGCGGCATTACCTCTATGTATAATACCGACGGTTTATCGTTCCAAACGCCATCACTGTTGGCTGCCTTTACCAATAGTTTATACGAACCCGGTGCCAATGATGAAAACACCACGCCGTTCTTCTGCACGGGAAGCCACTGGCTGCTGAAGCCTTCCAGCTTATAAGCGTAGTGTACCTTATCGGCATTAATAAGGTCGCCCGTTGTAAATTGCAGGCCAATAAGCTTGTCATTATAGCGTAACGTTATGGATTGGGTATCTTCAATGGATTGGGTAAGTATACGGCGGCCGTTGTACACCGAATCGGCTACAATCTCAGTGCTGCCCAGGCTTAACGATGTAAAGCGTACCTGCGCCAGTGGCCTGCTTTTTTCAGCCATTTTATTCGGATTGATTACGGTATACCCTTCGGTAGTACCCATAATGATGTCGCCGGTGTGCAGCTTAAAAATGGCATGGTTGTTAAAGTAGTTTTCCTTAAGGCCGTCCTTGGTAGAAAAATTACGGCTGCTTATGTCCGGCTGCCCGTCTTCACCCCTTTCGGCAGTAAGCACCGAAACCCCGTTACTGGTAATGACCCAGATATGATGGTGGTTGTCTTCGGCAAAACCACGTATAATGTTATCGCACAGGCCGTTTTCCTTGCTGTAGTAATATAGCTTGTCATTTTTGGTATCCCAAAGCGTAATCCCGTTAGAATGCCCCAGCCAAACGTTTCCGTTACTATCGGCAAATACCGTGGAAACCAGCAGGTTCTTAAACTTCATGTTACCGGTACGGTTGCCTGTAAACAGCTGCTGTTTGTGGGTGATAATATCTACTATGCCCAGGCCTTTTGTAGTGCCAAGGTACAGCTTGTCGCCCCCGTCATAGTGCATATCCAGTACATAATCTGCTGCGGTGCCCGGCAATGAAACCGGCTTAAAATCGGCACTGCCGGAAGTAAGGTATTGCAGGCCTCCGCCCAATGTACCAATCCACAGGGTGCCGTAACGGTCTTCCTTAAGGCTCCATATATCGTTAGATGCAAGGGCACTGTTCTCTTTGGTGTAATGCTTTATATTACCGTTGTCATAGCAAAACAGCCCGTTCGTATACGTGCCCACCCATATCCTGCCTTTGCTGTCGCCGGTAAGCCCTACTATGGGATGGTTAGGTATGGCTATTTTTTGTAGCGAACCTCCCGACATGCTGAAAAGCCCGTAACCGTCGGTACCAAACCAAACGGTGCCTTTTCGGTCTTCAAAAACAGCGCTGATGTCCTTACAGGCCGTATGCTCAGCATTTACAATACTATGGAAACTGTCGTGATAGTACGAAATCCCTGTTTTGCTATGCCCCATCCATACTACGCCTGCACCATCGGCATAAAGGCTTACCACATTATTTGATGCCACAGAAGTATTTACATTAGGGTTGTGTACCAGGTTGGTTACCCCCCCTGTGGTTTTATCGTAGATAAAAATTCCCTTATGGTCGGTTCCTATCCATACATGGCCGGTAGTGTCGTCGGTGATGGAAAAAATGCTGTTGCTCTGCGTGTTTACCGCTGATACTAACGGTATTTTCTTCCACTCAGTTACTGCATCTTTCTTATAATACATGCGGTCGGTTTTGGCCGAATACAGCCACAGCCCCCCATTGGCATCACAAAAAATACGGTTGTCGCTTTTGCCAATTGCTTCCCGCACAAAAGCCGGTAGCCGGATGAGTGTTTCCTTGCCTGAAGTATCCGTTTTCAGTAACGTGCCTGTATCGTATATGCGGTACAGGCTTTGCCCGTCGTCGCCGGTTTTGCCGTTAGCCATAGCAGTTGATGGTGCTATGGTGGCAAATTTCTTGAGTTTCTTTAAATGGGTATCGTAATAGCATATCTTTTTCCCGCTGAACACCCACAGGTTCTTTTTACGGTCGGTACGGAAGTAATAACTTTTACCAACAGTGATACCCAATCCCTTTAAGAATGCAGGGACATCAGTAATGAAACGGTCTTTATCGCGCTTGTAAATAACATAAGCCCCACCCGCCTCTATCCAGATATTGCCGAGGCCGTCTTCTTCCAGCTTAAGTATATCCTCGCTGATGCCCGAAGGCAGCGTATAGGTTTTAAAGCCATAGCCGTCGTAGCGGTTAAGCCCCGATTCGGTACCCACCCACAAAAAGCCGTAGCTGTCCTTCAGCAGGCTTTTTACATTACTGTTGCTAAGGCCGTTGTCGGTTTTAAGGTGGTGAAAGGTATACGAAACCTGCCCTGCTGCCGGTAAAGCGGCGAGGGAAAGGATAAGGCTGAACAGCCGAATAATGACTTTAATTTTGGGCATAACTACCTGCAAAAATAGCAATAAAAAAAATGGCCTTTCCTAATGGTATAATACATAAGGAAAGGCCAATATGGTTTTTCTGTTTCTTTGTGGAACTCCGCGCCCGTTTACGAAATTTTGGGTTCTAATTCCATGTAAGCGCGAAGCCACAAAGATGTTTGTTTATAACTGAAGTATGCTATATACTCCTATAAGATCAATACTCTGAATATAAAACAGTTCCGTTTTTCAAGCTCCGGAGGAGCGGTATGTTTATAGAAAACAAATCAGGATTCATCCCGGGAGTTCCGGAGGAACGGCATAAAATCGTAAACATATGCCGCTCCTCCGGAGCTCTGCTAACTCTTGTGTATCCAATCACTATAGACATTCCACCCCTCCGGGGTTCTATATCTGTAACATTTTTTTGTCACACCTACAAGGTCTTAAAGACCTTGCAGGAGCACACAGTATATAATATTACTTCAGGCTGATTACCTGTTTGGTACCGTCGTACTTCACCGATTTGCCTTTGGCATCAAATGTAAACGCCTTAGGGTTGTTTTTGTTAACGGCTACTATGGTAAAGGTGCGGTTTTTCAGCATGCCTTTAAATTCGCCTTCGCGGGCATCTATAGTAAGCGTACCGGCGGCCTCGTTGTAATGGAACGGTATGCGTGCGTACTGGCCTTTTTCATAGTTGTAGTTTACACCTTCGTCTTCGTATAGCGTAAAGTCGCCATCCTGGCCCTGGTACACATACAGCACCACTTCTTCAGCAGGTTTTTCGCTGGTGTACTGTATTTCCGGGCCTACCGGTACTATAGCGCCTTCGCGGATAAATAGCGGAATGCGCTCATACGGGGCATCTACAGTAAGCTTCTGGCCTCCTTTTATCTGGCGGCCGGTGTAATAATCGTACCAGTTAGTTCCTTCCGGGAAGTATACCTCGCGGTTACGTGCGCCATAGGCATATACCGGGCATACCATAAACGCAGGGCCAAACATAAACTGGTCGCTAACATTTTCCACTTTTTTGTCGGTACCGAAGTCCATAACAAGCGGACGCATAATGGTGTAGTCGTTAAAATACGTCATACCCGCCATAGTGTAGATGTACGGCATAAGCCTGTAACGCAGGTTGGTATAATAGATTATCGACTCATACGCCGGGTGGCCTTTAGGGGCAATGTTCCACGGCTCGCGGTACGGGTACTGGCCGTGCGCACGGTACAGCGGTGCAAAGGCGCCAAACTGGAACCAACGGGCATTAAGTTCCCTCCACTCCTTATAATCGGCGTTTTCTTTATTGTCTTTGTTGTAGGCAAGCTGGCCTGCAACGTAGCGGTCTTCCACACAGAAACCACCGATATCCATGGTCCAGTACGGTACACCGGCTATAGAGAAGTTAAGGCCTGCTGCAATCTGCGCCTTCATGTCTTCCCAACGGGTAGCGATGTCGCCACTCCATGTAGCAGTAGAATAACGCTGCGAACCTGCAAAGCCCGAACGTGTAAGCAGGAACACACGCTTGTCAGGGTCTACACCACGCTGTCCATCATAGATGGCCTCGGCATTCATAAGAGCATAAGCATTGAAGTACTCTGTAGACGGGCCTAACGCTGTAGGGCCGCACAGTGCCTTACGGTAGTCCATATCGGTACAGTCCAGTACGTTTGGCTCGCTGGCGTCCATCCACCATGCATCGATACCCAAAGGGTACAGGTGCTCGCGCATTTGTTTCCAGAACAATTTACGCGCACCGCCGGAGTACGCATCGTAGAATGAACCTACATAACCCGGGCCAACCCAGTCTTTAACGTTGTCTTTTATAGCCTGCTGGTACATCCAGCCTTTTTGGTCAAATTCCTTGAAGTGCTCAGTAGTTTTGTAGAACTTCGGCCATACCGAAATCATCATCCTGCCGTTAAGGTTGTGGATGTCGTCTACCATACCTTTCGGGTTCGGGAAACGTGACTTGTCAAACTCATGGCTGCCCCATGCATCTTCATTCCAGTAGTTCCAGTCCAGTACTATGTTGTCAATTGGTATTTTACGGTCCCTGAACTCTTTAAGCGTACCCACAATTTCGTCCTGTGTTTTGTAACGCTCACGGCTTTGCCAGTAACCCATAGCCCATTTCGGCATCACCTGCGATTTTCCGGTAAGGGTACGGTAGCCTTTAATAATTTCGTCCATAGTGTTGCCATACACAAAATAGTAATCCATTTTGTTGTTCATTTCGCTCCACCATACCTGGTTGTCTTTTTCCTCAGCCGTCTGCGGCGGAAGGGCACGCAGGCCACAGTATGATACACCGCCGTTTGGCTGCCATTCTATACGAAGCGGCACGCGCTTACCGGCCTCAAGCGGAAAGGTAAACTTATAGCTGTTAGGGTTCCATGCTGTCCTCCAGCGCTCGCCTACAACCAGCTGATTGTTTACGTACACCTTCATATAACCCGCATAGTACAGAGTAAACTTATATACGCCGCTTGCAGGAGCTTCTATAGAACCTTCATATAGTACATTGGCGTTTTTAAGCGGGAAACCCTGCGGAAGCGCCTTAATGCTTTTTATGTCTTCAAAGAAAATGTTCGGTTCCTGGCGTACAAGGGTCTGCACACCGGCATCGGTAGACGAATACGTACCGGTAATACTGCCCGGCTGCCCGTTCTTGTCATAAATTTTAAACACCTGGCTCAGCTGCTGGTACGGACGGCTGTCGCCAAAGCGGCTCAGCGCGTAACTGTCCCAAAGAAGGCCGTAGTTTTTGTTTGATACTATAAAAGGTACCGATACCTTAGTATTGTACTGGAAAAGCTCTTCGCTTTTTCCTTTATAGTTGAATTCATCGGCCTGGTGCTGACCAAGGCCGAAGAACGCCTCATCTGCAGGCGAATTGAATACCTGTTTTACGGTATAGCCTTTTTTACCTTCAATTTCTATCGGAAGGAAGGTTTTACCCCCACCGGCTTTTTCGGCAAGTATCACCTTACCGTCTTTGTCGGTAAAACGTACACCGCCATCGGCTTTAGAAACCCTTACCCTAAGTTTGGCAGTGGTAACCTCAAGCGAGTCTTTTACCTCTTTTACCTTAAACGGCGTGCTGGTAATGCCCGGCACTATAATAAGGCTCGAATCTTTCGGGAACTCGGCATCGGGCGTAGCCGATATGTGTACCAGTTCATCCTTTAGTACCTGCACGCGGACTTTGCCGGCTTCGGTAGCGTTCTTTTTGTTCAGGGTTACGACTACGCTGTCGTTCGTTACCAGGTAGCTTTTAGAGGCACACCCCGCCAGGAGCATACCCGCTGCCAGGAGCGGTAATTTTTTACGAATCATTATGTAAGGTTATAAAACGTTTTAGTTAGCAAATATCACCAAAAAAGCACCGTAAAGGGTATTATTATGTTTCAGAAAGGGTATCATTATGATGTATCGCCCTGTTTTCCAAGCACTCTCCTTTGGCATAGATTTTCCACATTAAATTACACTTTTTCAGCATAAAAGTGGATTATTATCGCTTTTAAAGATGAAATTTTCTACTCCCCACACAATAAATAACGACTGTTTTAGTTATTAAACTATAAAATTAGTTTGCAAACTAAAAAAATAGTTATACATTTGGAATACTTAAAACAAAAGCCATGATGCAAAAGTTAACCAACAAGGAAGAAGAAGTAATGCACATATTATGGAAGCTGGAAAAAGCTTTTGTAAAAGACGTGCTTGCCGAAGTGAAGGACGAAAAACCGCACTATAATACCTTCAGCACTATAATACGTAACCTGGAAGAAAAAGGCTATGTAGGCCACACCGCTTTTGGCAACACACACCAGTACTTCCCTGTTGTAACCAAGGAAGAATACCGCCAGGGTTTTATGAGCAATGCCATAGAGAACTACTTTAACAACTCGTATAAAAGCATGGTATCATTCTTTGCGAGGGAAGAAAAAATAAGCGCCGACGAGCTACGCGAAATACTGGAAATGATAGAAAAAAACAAATAGTATGGAAACACTGCTATTGTATATCATAAAGGCCTCTGCCCTGCTGGCAGTGTTCTATGCGGCATACTACCTGCTGCTGAAAAGGGAAACCTTTTTTAACACGAACCGGGCCTTTCTCGTGGCAGGCCTTATCACATCATTGGTACTGCCATTAGTAGAATATACTAAAATAATATGGGTGCAGCCCGAACCGGAAGTGCCCATGACTGCCCAACAGTACCAGATGCTGGCCTTAGCCATGAAGCAGCAGGCACTGCACCCACAGGAAACGCCGTTTAACTGGTGGTATGTGGTTTTAGGATTGTATGCCATCGGTATACTCTTCCTTGCACTGCGCCTGCTTACGGATGTATTTAAAATAAGGCGGATGCTCAGCGGGAAGCAAATACAGCCGCAACAGCCCTATAAGCTGGTAGATTCGCCTGAGGTGGACACACCGTTCTCCTTCTTTAATTATATCGTCTATAATTCGGAAGTGCTGAACCCGCAGGAGCTGGAGAGCATCATTACCCACGAAAAAGTGCACAGCAAACAAAAGCATTCGCTTGATATGCTGCTGGCACAGGCGGTATGCATCTTATTCTGGTTCAACCCAATTGTATGGCTCTATAAAAGAGCCATATCGCAAAATCTGGAGTTTATAGCCGATGCCTGCGCCATGAAGCTGGTGGCCGATAAAAAAGCCTACCAGAAAACCATGCTGCGCCTTTCGGTAGCACCCAAGCCCATTAGTATCACAAATCATTTTTATCAATCTTTAATCAAAAAACGAATAGTTATGCTGAACAAACAACCATCGCGCAGGCGAAATTCATGGAAGTATGCCGTAGTGCTGCCTGCCCTGGCCTTTTTTATGCTGGCCTTCCAGGTAAAGACTGTGGCACAGGAAAAGGAAAGCCAGAAAGTAAATGTTGGCGGAATGTCTGTAACCATTGACAAGAACACTACAGACGAAGCCCTTAACGTACAGAAAGAGACCATAAAACTCACCGGTGCCGAGCTTACCTTTAGCGATGTTAAACGCAACAAAAAAGGCGAAATCATAGCCATTAAGGCCGAACTGAAAGCCAAAGGCAACAACCGCCTGTACCAGGCCGAAGGCGACGAACCTATAGAGCCGTTTACCATTTCCAGCGAAAAGGACAAAAACGGTAAACTAATTACAGATATTTCGGTCACCAAACACCAGACTTCGTTTAAGCTGCAATCGGCAGACGGCAAGCCACTGGTTATAAAGTCGGATACCCTTGTATACAACCGCAGGCACAAAGACACGCTTATCCTGAAAGAAGACAAGAGGGTTATCAAATTAAAATCGCTTGACGACCAGCAAGCCGACCAACTTGGCCCCAACGGTAAAAACATTGCCCTGAACATCAGCGACAATACCCTTGTACTGGTTAATGGCAAAAAGCTGGCAAAAGGCGCACCTATTACATTGCCAAACGGCCAGCAAATCGCTTCGGTAAATGTGCTTAAAGGCAAAGAAGCCAAAAAGAAATACGGTAAGGAAGCCAAAGACGGCGCTATAGAAATCACCACTGAAAATGCCGGTAACGGTATGGGCTTCAACTTCACCAAAGTTCCAAACGGGCAGTTCAGGTTCAGCATGCAGCAGCCTGAGGTAGTTGTAGATGCCGACCATTTTATATTCCAGGGCGATGACTTTGATATGGACATGACTGCCTTCACTGATTTGAATGGCGTACAGTTCGAACGGTTAAGGGACCAACTGAAAGCATTTGAAGATATGGAAAGAATAACCATTGATATGGATATGCATCCTGAAATAGTAGCAAGAAGTGGGCTTATACTTTCAGACGTATTTAAAGAAAATGGCAACCCGGCCGATATTGAAAAAATGCGCGCCGATATGCAGAAAGCCCGTAAGGATATGGAAAAAATGCGTGAGGAAATGCAGGAAATGCGCCAAAAGATGCAGAAAGAGCGCCAGCAGATGATTAAAGAGCGCGAAAAAGCCAAACAGGCTGCCAAGAAGACCCGCAGGGCATAAGGTAATAAGTTATTTTTGGGTTAGTTATTATACAGCATCACAATTTATTGTGAAAAGGCGGCCACTACCACGGCCGCCTTTTGTATATTTGGTTGTCAGATTATTAGATTATTGGATTCGTTAGATTGTTGGATTTTTAGACTACTTAGACTTTTATACCAAAAAACACTGAGCCATGTATAAACTGCTTGCCAAACTGAACAAGTGGCTGCTGCCCAACTATACCAAACAGCGGCTGGACCTGGCACGTGCCACCAAGCTGCAAAAAGCCATAATCGCCTGGAAGTACTGGGTTACCATGCATGCCCTGGAAAAATAGGCGGCTTTATATTATAATGAAAGGCGTTGCAATGCAACGTCTCTACGGGTAAACACTCCCGTTTAAAAACCCACCTTCCCTCACCTGCGTATTTTTACCTGATTTTAACCGGCAGGTAATTTCCAAAAATCACAAGTACTACTTTAGCTGAAAATCTAAAAGATGTTTAGCCGAAACATTATGTTTACATAAGTGCTGCTTTAACATTCACCCAACATTGCAATAGCAAACACGCAAAAACATTTTACAAGGATTTCTCTGGTTAGCCCCCAAAGAAAACCGTGATACTGCCCGGGCCGCGGCTCACTTTGCCCGGCAACCCCACCGGTGGCAGTAAAACTAAAGCTCCCTCCCCTTTTTAACGGGAGGGATTTTTTTATTGAATAACTGCAAACGAAATCGTTTTTCTTAATATTTTCTAAATTGTAGCTTTTTTTGTTGCACATATAAAGAAATATGCCGTATATTTGCAATGTAAGTTTTCTGCACTAAGAAAACTTATTTGGTTGGTTGGTTTTGCCCCTCTCCCGAGGGGCATTTTTTATTTGTAGCCATTACCATATGTATTATGCTTAGGTAAACCTTACCAAAAAAAAGTTTTACAAAATATTTTTTTTGTTTGTAACAAAACTGGTGCTGCATCACTAACGTGCACAAAACGTTAATTTTAAGCATCACACCATGAAATCAAAAATCTTTTTTCTATTACTATTTGTTTGCACTGTGTCATGGGCACAAAGCGCATTCCAGGGAATTATAAAAGACGCCGAAACCAATGAGCCGGTTCCGTTTGCATCTGTCGCAATTAAGAACACCACTATTGGCACCGTTACAAATGAAGACGGGCAGTTCAGGCTAAGCACTACAGGCAATAGCGTAATTGTTATTTCCTCTATCGGGTATACCACAAAAGAAATAGCTATAGAAACCCTAAAACAGGGTGTCCCTATACTTTTAAAACCCGATGCTATTCAGCTTGATGAAATAACCGTAACAAATGTGCCACTTTACGAAATGCTGAATGGCCTGGTTAAAACTTCAATTGCCAGGTTTGACAAACAGGTAGTATATAACACCTATTACCGTGAATTTGTATCAGACAACGATAATATAACCAAATTCTCAGATGGGTTACTGGATTATAGCATAGACGCAACAGGAAAGAAAGCCAAATCATCTTTACAAGTTAAGCAAAACAGGTCGGCACAATTATTCAGCGAAAATGACGAGGAGATTTTTAAAGACATTGATACCAAAATAAATGTGCAGAATGGTATACTATACAGCCGTTTCAGCACCCTTAATAAATATATTATTAAAGCACATGAAAACTATTCTTTCTCTATAAATACTATAAAAAGCAACGGTACAGACAGCCTGCGTGTGCTGGTTATAAAACCAAAAGAGGGTATAAAAAAAGCACTACTGGAAGGCACAGTAACGTACAACCCCGAAACCCAACTGATTTACGAAGTAGTATTGTATCGTGCGCCATCACATGAGCAATATGCTTCCGGTATAAGTCTTTTCGGGCTTCATTTCAAGATACTTGACGTTAAATACTCGGCAAAATACAGAATTGTGAAGGGAGCTTACATTCCATCTTACATATACCTGTATGAGAAATTTAAATTATGGGATAAAAAATTTGATGAAACACTGGAATTTAAGAGCGACCTGGTAGTTACTGATTTTTCCACTACAACCACAGAGGCTTTTAAAGAATCTGAACTTTATAAAAAGAAAAGGTTGTACGAAAAACCATCAGCATATACCGAAAAATTTTGGCAGCAGAACAACGCTATAGTACTCACCGCAAAAGAAGAGGCACTGATACAAAAACTGGAAGAGGGAAATATTGCTGTGAAATAAAACCTAAACAGGTAAAAAAGAAAAAGGCTAAACATGAAGTTTAGCCTTTTTTTGTTGTGACCTCGACTGGATTCAAACCAGTAACCTTCTGAGCCGTAATCAGATGCGCTATTCAGTTGCGCCACGAGGCCATTTTGCTTATCATTACTGTGTTTTTCAGTACCTGATTGCGGGTGCAAATATAGATAAGATTTCTTAAATTGCAAGCATTAAAATGCAATAAATTTAAAAAAAATGAACCTTACACAGTATATACGTGACATTCAGGATTTTCCGAAACCCGGAATTATTTTTAAAGATATCACTCCACTGCTGGGTAATCCTGTTGCGGTGGAAGAATGCCTGCAATTACTGCTTAAAAACCTTGCCGGACAAAAAATAGATAAGGTAGTGGGCGCCGAAAGCCGTGGGTTTTTCTTTGCTACCTTATTGGCACGTGAACTCGGCGCAGGTTTTGTACCCGTGCGCAAGCCCGGTAAGCTGCCTTACGACACCCTTAGCGCCACTTATGCGCTGGAATACGGCACTGATACCCTGGAAGCACACACCGATGCCATACAATCCGGAGAACGCGTGGTAATACACGATGATGTATTAGCAACAGGCGGCACCGCAAAAGCCCTGTGTGAGCTTGTAGAACGCTTGGGTGGCGAAATAGTGCAGTGCAACTTCCTTATGGAACTGTCGTTCCTGCACGGGCGCGATAAGCTGGCTCCATATGAAGTGTATGCTCCGCTGGTTTATTAGCTTTTTGCAATCAGCTTTCAGCAATCAGCGGTCAGCTGTTAGTTGCATCGGATTATTGTGAAAACTTCTTAGAGTAGCTGATTGCTGAAAGCTAACAGCTGACAGCTACTCCAGCTTAAAACGTACTATAACCTTTTGCCCTGCTGCTATTACCGTTTTATCATCGGCAAACTGCAGGGTATTCAGGTTGGTGGCATCGTGCAGTTTTTTCCAGCTAGCACCACGGTCATGGCTGTAAAACACGCCATTACGGCCTACGGTAAACAGCCCGTTACCATCGCTGCCCGGCACAAATTGCACGCAAGATATATAACCCGGGCCTTTGCCCTCACCTACCGGTTTCCAGGTTTTACCGCCATCGGTAGTTAGTATTTTGTTGCCTTTATTCAGTTCGGGCTTTTCATAGTTGCCACCACCGGCAAAGCCAATCGCTTCATCATAAAAATCAGCCGAGAAAATACCGGTCATTTCACCACCCTGGATAATCGGTGTATCAAATACCTCCCAGGTCTTGCCCTTATCTTCCGAATAAAACACGCGCGACTTCTTACCGCCGCTTACTATCCAGGTTTTACCGCCTTTAATAATAATATTGGTATTGCTGGCCGCAAAGGCCGCTTCGCCTTCAGCTACAGGCGGCAGGCCGTTACAGTCGCGTTTCTGCCACGTTTCGCCACCGTCTTTGGTGGTAATAATGCTCAGGCAGCCGTTTTGTGGGTCGCCCATAGCTATCCCCTCTTTATCGTTATAAAACTTCATACAGTCGTAAAACACCTTCTCCCCGCTTTCGGTATACACTGTTTTGGTAAACTTGCCGTCCTTGCTTATCTTAAACAACAAAGCCGGAGTAGCCACATTAAGGATGAATACGTGGCTTTTTGTTTGTGCTATAGCCCTGAACTCAGGCAGCAGTGTATCATGCGCTGCAACGCCGTTAAAATCGGTTTCGCCCGTAAGCGATACCCAGCCGTACTTACCGTCATTTGCCCCGTACCACGCTTTACTGCCGTCTATAGTCAATGCGCGTATGCTGATACTGTCGTCTTTAAGCAATGTATCTATGGCAGCTATTTTACTGAAAGCCGGTTTAAATTCGGTTACTTCCCCTTTTTTGCAGGATATGAACAACACCCCGAAAAGTAAGGGGTACAATAATTTTTTCATAGAAAATGGTGTTTCATGCTAAGATAGGATTTTTAGCCGCGTGTGCCAAACGGCATTTACGTATATTTACCAAAACAAATCAATCATGAAAGCCCTTTATCCGGCTGTTATCACTTTGCTGCTTCTATCATGTTCCAAACATCCTGAGAAGAGCATGACCACTTCAGCAGAGCAGATAGTCGACCTTGCCATTAAGCTACACGACAGCACTGAAATTGAAATCAAGAATCTGTATGAATACACGGAAAACATAACTTATGAAGATACTGCACACTTAGCGCATATTTTAAGTGATAAAGGCTTTAAGCAAACGCATTATGGGCAGGGAAACCATTACCTCGGCCCGAGGATGATGGACCAAAGCCTTCGAAAAGGTGATTGTGAATGTAATGTAACAAAAGTGTATTACAATACTTTAGATATAACCCAATACCAACCGACTGAAATAATTGAATGCCATATACTAAAGAAATAATGAGTGATTTCCTTACCCAACTGAAAAAACTTAAAGCCCTGGCCGATACCGGGCTGCTGTATTGCAAAAACGACTACGACCGCGAACGTTACGAAGAAATACTGCACATAAGCCTGGAGCTATTGGCACAAGCCAGCGGCAACAGCACAGAAACCCTGAAAGCCATGTTTGCCCCGGTAACGGACTACCCTACCGTAAAAACCGATGTAAGGGCATTTATACTTTCTGAAGATAAAAAGAAGGTACTGCTTACGCAGGAAAGCGCCGACGGCAAATGGAGCCTGCCGGGCGGCTGGGCAGATGTAGGCGACTCACCTAAGGAAACAGCAGAAAAAGAAGCCTGGGAAGAAACCGGCCTTACAGTAAAAGCAATAAACCTGTTGGCTGTATTCGATAAAAAGTGCCACCCGCACCCGCCACAGCCATTTTATGTATACAAGCTGGTATTTTTATGCGAAGTAGTTTCGGGCGAGCTGAACAAAGGATTTGATGTGCTGGATGTACAGTATTTTGACATAGACAACCTGCCTGAACTTTCGGAAGACCGCATACTGGAAAGCCAGATAGCACTGGTACATAAAAAGGCCGCCAGTGGCGACCTTTCAGCTTATTTTGATTAGTAGTAAGCTACTACTTTATCTTATTCCATTTAACAGCATTGGTGGGTGAAATGCGGTTTAGTGTTTCGCCCAGTTCTGTAATGCTCATGTTAGGCCCTCCGCTGAATATCTGTACAATCTCATCAGACTTGGCATCGAAGAAAATACGCGTCAGGAATGCATTAGGGCGTACTTTATACAAGCCTCCAAGCGTTTGTATGGCTTCGGCAACTTTAGCCTTGCCTTTTTTGGTATCTTCAGCCATAACATCTAGGCCATCACGATGGTAGCTGTACATGGCCTCACGGTACGGGTCGAAGGTATTGCTCAGCACATCGTTCACAAAAAAGTAACGGCTTATATTACCGTCCTGTGCCGTCCAGCCCTTGTAGCCACTGCTTTGCGCCGTGGTTACTATACCCTGGGCAACCTCATAATAAGGTGTACCGCCTTTTTCAGCAAAACTGTCGGCATCTACCCCTATAATCATATTGGCATAAAACGCCAATATCGATACCAGGTTAGAATCGAATGTAGTAGGATTATAAATAAGGTTTTCACCCTGGTTATAATTAAATGAAACGTCCTTGTCGCTATAGTTAAGCAAAGGCGATGTGTAAGTAGAGTTATACACCGGCCTTAGCGCATTAACCTGTAACGTAGCCGAAAAAGCATTGTTTTTAGACGCCGTAAGGCTAAAGAACAGCGTACATTGTATACGCTCGCCCTGCGAAATATTACGCGTGGTAAAGCGGGTAGTATTCATAAAATCCTGCGCGGCCTTTTCCAGCGTTTTAAAAGCCTGCACATTACCGTCGGTAATACGGTCGTAGTTTATAATTACGGTACAGTTTAGTTCCTGCGCCTGTAGGTTAAGGCACACCAGCATGGTTAAGGCAGCTATCCACTTATACATTGTAATGCTCTTTTATTTTATTAATAATATCCTTCGCCACTTCCTCTTTCAGTTTCAGTTCAAGAGGTTCTTCCTCAAAGCGGCTGTTGATAAAGGTAACCTTATTAGTATCGTGCCCAAAGCCTGCACCGGCATCGTTCAGGGAATTAAGCACTATCAAATCTAAGTTTTTTTTCCGGATTTTAGCCTTTGCGTGCTCAATTTCATTTTCCGTTTCCAATGCAAAGCCTATCAGGAACTGCCCTTTTTTCTTTTCGCCCAATGAAGCCAGTATATCGGTCGTTTTTTCGAGTTCCAATACCAAGCTGCTGTCGTTTTTCTTAATCTTCTGGCTGGCTACATGCTTTGGCCTGTAATCGGCTACGGCAGCGGCAGCTACAGCAGCATCTACGCCATCAAAATATTCATGGCAGGCAGTATGCATTTCACTACTCGATGTAACCCTGACCAACGTTACATTAGCATGGCTTAGCGTAAGATGCGTAGGCCCGCTCACCAGCACCACTTCGGCACCTTCGTTTGCAGCAGCAAGTGCTATATCATACCCCATCTTGCCGGATGAATGGTTGCCTATAAAACGCACAGGGTCTATCGGTTCGTATGTGGGACCCGCAGTAACCAGTATTTTTTTTCCTCGAAGGGGTAATTTCTTTTCTATATCCTTTTCAAGGAAAGCCACAATATGCTCAGGTTCAGCCATACGGCCTTCGCCATACAGCCCGCTTGCAAGTTCGCCGCTTTCGGCAGGAATAATCACATTGCCAAAAGCCTGGAGCTTTTCAAAACTGTCTTTGGTACTGGGATGGCGGTACATGTCAAGATCCATGGCCGGGGCCACGTATACCGGGCATTTCGCAGAAAGATAAGTAGCTATAAGCAGGTTGTCGCTATTGCCGGTAACCATCTTAGACATGGTATTGGCCGTGGCCGGGGCAATAACAAAAAGGTCGGCCCAAAGGCCAAGTTCCACGTGGTTGTTCCATACGGCATTTTCATCTTCCTCATTGTAAAATGAAGAATGCACCGGATTTTTAGATAATGTGGAAAGTGTGAGGGGGGTAATAAAATCTTTAGAGGCAGGTGTCATGACTACTTGTACATGCGCACCTGCCCTTATAAAAAGCCTTACCAGCGTGGCTGTTTTATAGGCGGCTATACCCCCGGATATACCGAGTAAGATTTTTTTACCGCGTAAAACAGACATGGCTATATATTATTTGTTTGGTTCCTTGTAGTATACTTTACCTTCAAGCCATTCCTGCACAGCAAGTGCGTGTGGCTTAGGAAGTTTTTCGTAAAATTTAGAAACTTCGATTTGCTCTTTGTTTTCAAAAATTTCCTCAAGGCTGTCGTTATAAGTAGCAAACTCCTCCAGTTTTTCGATAAGCTCCTTTTTAATTTCGGTGTTTATCTGGCTGGCCCTTTTTGCTATGATAGTAATAGCCTCATATACATTACCTGTGCTCTCTTCAATCTTGTTCTTGTTGTAGGTAATAGTATTAACGGGAGCGGTTGTTTTCTTTAAATCCATGCTGCGCTTATTATTTTGAAATTTTTTCTAATTCAGTGTTTATTGTTGCCAGAAGCTTATCAGCATCTGCCTTATATTTTGTATCAGGCCTGTATTTAATCAGGTCGTCATAGTTTTCCTTAGCTATGGTAAGGCGGTCTTTCAGCTTGCTTTCCACACTATTCATTGCAAGCCTGCATGATGCTTCAAACTTCAGGTAAAGTGCATCTTCCTTAAGTTCGGTCCCAGGAAAATCAAGCATAAAGTTATCCAGCGTTTTAAAGGCCGCATTATAATCGCCGAAATATTCGGCAGTATCAAAGTATTGCTTAGCTATTTCGTAGGCTTTTTTCTCCAGCTTACGGCTTAGTTCCATTACCAGTTGGTTTGCCTCCGGCATAGACTCACTGTTAGGATACCTGTCTATAAAAGCCTGTAATTTTTCTAATGCCTTATAAGTATCTACCTGGTCCAGCGAATAGCGTGGCGACAGGAAGTAATAACTCTTAGCACCAAGGAAAGCTGCTTCCTCAGCCTTGGTACTGCGCGGATAGCTCGATGTAAAGCTTTCAAACTGGTAACCCGCTGTGTAATACTGCTTGGTTTTGTACAGCGCCATAGCGTACATGTAGAACATTTTTTCGGCTTGCGGCTTACCACGGTAAGACGGCGCTATCTGTTCAAACAATCGGATGGCCTTGGCATACTTCTCTTTTTCATACATTTTTTCTGCCACATCGTATTTCAACTTTGTGTCGTCTGACTTCAGAGCCTTTTGGAACTGGCTGCATGAAGTTAATAGAAGTGCTAATATTAATGTATAAAAAATACGTACCATAGATAAATGTTGTACCTGCCGTTGCAGATTTTAAAGCAACCGCAAAGTTAGTTAATAATTACACAATACAAAATAAATTTTCGCAGGCAGTGCCTACAAAAAAAGATGCCTTTTTAAGGCACCTTCCTTTAAACTGTAAATTGTCGTTTTTATTGCGTGGTTATACGCCAACAGCTACTGTATTTGCCGAAAATTTCTTTACAAAAGCACTAAGGCGCGCTGCAAGGTCGGCATTAACGCTAACCAGCGGCAAACGTACTGTGTTTTCGCAGATGCCCAACTCACTAAATATCTCCTTGATACCGGCCGGGTTACCCTGTTCAAATATCATATCTATACTATCCATAATGCGGTAGTGTATTTCATACGCCTCATCTGCCCTTTTGGCAAGGCCAAGGCGCACCATCTGGCTAAATTCTTTAGGGAAGCCCTCACCTATTACCGATATTACACCCGCACCACCGGCAAGTACCATAGGCAGGGTTATCATATCATCTCCGGATATTACAAGGAAACCTTCGGGCTTGTGCTGAATCAGCTTCATAGCCTGCACTATATCTCCGGCGGCTTCTTTTATGGCTACAATATTGCTAAAATCCTTAGCCAGCCTTAGTACGGTATCTACCGCCATATTGCTTGCAGTACGACCCGGCACATTATATAGAATAACCGGTATTGGCGAAGCCCCGGCTACAGCCTTAAAGTGCTGGTAAACACCTTCCTGTGTAGGCTTATTGTAATATGGTGAAACCGACAGTATGGCTGCAAATGCAGAAAGGTCGGTGGTTTTTAGTTCTTCTACCACTTCAAGGGTATTGTTCCCCCCTACTCCAAGTACTAATGGCAGGCGGCCTGCATTAGCCCTGATTACAGTAGTTATAACCAGCTCCTTCTCCTGCTTGCTCAGGGTAGCCGCCTCTGCTGTAGTGCCCAGCACCACAAGGTAATCTATCCCGTTTTCCACCTGGAAATTCACCACCCTTTCAAGGGCTTCGGTATCTACCGAAAAATCTTTCCTGAACGGAGTGATCAGCGCCACTCCTGTACCAACTAACGATTGCATGGTTATAATTTGTTTAGAATCTTTAAATATTTAAACAGCTCTGCTGTAAATTCCTTGTATTTCTCTACCTGGCTGGCCACCATAAAAGTATGCAGGCGGCTGTCGGTAGTACTGAAGCCTGCCTTAAATACAGCCTTGCTTTGCAGCGTTACAAGCGCTAACGGCGGCTTCTGCACATCGTAGTAGCTTATAAACAGGTCAAACGGTTTGTTTACAAAAGCGGTTACATCCTCTTTGGTAAACGTTCCGCCGGGGCCTACATCGGCATACGAAAAGTGGCAGCACTGCGGTACCTCTTTCTTTTTTACGCGCTCAAAGAAGCTCAGCGTTTCTATATTATGCACGGCTACACCGTAAGAGGCGATTTCCTTTATAAGTGCTTCGCGCCCGGCAAAGTACGTCTCATCCAGCAACACACCTACCGTAACTATAGCCTTGTCGGAAACAGGGGCTTTATAGTTTGTTAATGTATTTTTAATATTCTTTTTTAAGCTGAAATCTTTAATAAACTTCAAAAACATAGTACTTTTATTGCCGAAAAACAAAATTACCAAATTTAAGGTCAAGTATCAATGCTAAAACACAAAAACTATAACACAGCAGTCGCAAGGTTTGTGTTATTTGTAACATTTTGTTTAATTTTTGGTTGTACACCGAAGCAGCACATCAGCCGTATTGAAGGTAAGCAGCTTCCGGTATCGGCAGAATATCCTGCTGTAGCCGAGATTGACGCGTATGTAAAACCCTTCCGTGAGCATATAGACAAAGACCTGGACAGCGTGCTGGCCTACTGCCCCGAAACCATGGACAAGTCTAAAAGCATAAAGGGATGGCAAACCACCATAGGCAACTTTGAGGCCGACGTAGTATTTGACAAAGCTGACAGACTGATGATGCAGCGCCACAGCCTGCACGTAGATATAACGTTATTAAACCATGGTGGTATACGTTCTATACTGCCAAAGGGCAACATCACAGCGCGTAATGCCTACGAAATTATGCCGTTTGAAAACTCGCTGGTGGTAATAGCACTTAAGGGTACACAGATTTTTGAAATGGCACAGTACCTGCTGAAAGAGAAGAAACCGCACCCGCTTAGCGGCATGGAAATACACATAGCGCCTGACGGTTCTATGAAAAGCGTAACGGTACAGGGCAAAGGGGTTATTGCTACCAAAACCTACCTTGTGGCTACTAACGACTACCTGAGCAACGGCGGCGACAGCATGGTATTTTTTGCTGCCGGCACACAGAAGTACGACCTTGACTACAAGCTGCGCAACCTGTTCATAGATTATTTTAAGGAAGTAGATACCCTGCCCATCATCAGGACCGAACGCATAATACAGGACAAGTAATGAAAAGAAGGGATTTTATACAGAAATCGGCAGCGGGGAGTGCCCTTGTACTGGGCGGGCTTTCGCTGAGCAGCTTTGGCCCTGAGCCGGAAATAAAAAAGCTTACCATACTGCATACTAACGATGTGCACAGCCATATAGACCCATTCCCGGTAGATGACCCTAAGTTTCCGGATAAGGGTGGCGTGGCACGCAGGGCTGCGCTGATTGAAAAGGTACGCGCCGAAGAAAAGAATGTACTGCTGCTGGATGCAGGCGATATCTTTCAGGGGACGCCTTACTTTAACTACTACGGCGGCGAACTGGAAATGAAGCTGATGAGCATGCTGAAGTATGACCTGGGCACTATGGGCAACCACGATTTCGACAATGGCATTGATGGGTTTTATAAGCAGTTGCCCCATGCCAAATTCGATTTTGTGTCGGCTAATTATGATTTTAAAAATACGGTGCTGGATGGCATTGTAAAACCCTATAAGATATTCGAAAAAGACGGGCTGAAGATAGGTATTTTCGGTTTGGGCGTCGAGTTACAGGGGCTGGTTGACAAAAAGTTATCTAAGGAAACCAAGTATCTCAACCCTATCGAGATTTCGCAGGATATGAGCCGCATACTGAAGGTAGATCACAAGTGCGACCTTGTTATCTGCCTGAGCCACCTTGGGTTCATCTACGATAACGAACCACAAAAAGTGAGCGACCTTGTGCTGGGCCGCACTACAAAGAACATCGACCTTATTATAGGCGGGCACACCCACACCTTCCTGAAAAAACCGTACATACAGAAAAACCTGGACGGCAAGGAAGTGATGATAAACCAGGTGGGCTGCTACGGCGTAAACGTGGGCCGTATAGACCTTACTTTTGAAAATGGCAAACTGTCGGGCAGCGGACGTACACTGGTTGTGTAACGTTCACCGATGTATATAAAACAAGGCCCACACTTCTGCGGGTCTTTTCTTTTTATCTTTAGTCTTACTAAAACATTAAAACTGAATAAGTGAAATTTCGTATAGCACGCCATACCGATAACTTAAATGCAATAGCCGCATTTTATAGTGGATTGCCCGAAATGGCTGTACTTGGCAGTTTTGAAGGGCATGATGGCTATGACGGTATTTTTATAGGAAGACCGGGCGACAGTTGGCATTTGGAATTTACCCAAAGCACTGAGCGTGTGCACCACTCACCCAACGATGACGACCTCCTTGTGTTTTATTATGAAGACGAAACGCTATACAAGCAAGCACTGCGCTATTTAGACACTATAACCCAACGTATACCTGCCAAAAACCCCTACTGGAATACAAACGGGGTGAGTTATAAAGACCCTGATGGCTTTGGGTTGGTGATGGTTTTAATTCAAAATTTATAATTCAGAATTTAAAATAGAAGATTACCCTACGTTAAGCAGCTGGTATTGTTTTGGGGTAATGCCCTCATACTTTTTAAAGATGCGGATGAAATAATTACAGTCGTCAAAACCCGCCATAAAACACACCTCGTTAACCTGTATACCCGGGTTCTTCAGCAGGCTTTTGGCATGCTTTATCTTTTCATTCAGGATAAACTCTATAGGGCTCATACCCAGTTCGCGCTTAAAGTAGCGGTAAAAGCTCGTGGTACTCATACACGCCTTTTCGCTCATATCCTTCAGGTTAATCGGGTTGGTTATATTCGCACGGATGTATTCGGTTATGGCTATAATGGGGCTATTGGCATCAAGCGCTTTACCGGTATCTATACGCTGCACAGTTTGCGTTTGCACTATGCGTACCAAAAGCTCCTGCAAGGCAAGGTCTACCAGCGCATCTTTAGTAACACTGATACCCATACACTCGCGTATCAGCTTATTCAGCGTGGCGGCAAGCTCTGTATTATTATAAAAAAAGTAGTTTTCGTGGTTCAGGTGCCAGCCGTCGGCTTCCTCTTTAGGGTAGCGTTCGTTAAGGAAATTCAGCGTTTCGTGAATTTTACCGTGGTCTATGGCCAGCGCCAGGCATTGTGTAGGGTTATTTACCGAAGCCTCAGGGAAATCAATCTTCATTTCCACATTACCGGGAACTATCACCGTTTCACCGGGCAGGTATTCAAACTCCGGGTCGTCAAAAAGATGCATTACCTTTTTACCTCGCAACATGCTTGTTACCACCAGGTCGTTAAACTTAAGCGGCACCAATATGCTTTCCTGATAGGTTTCAAAAAGGTTAAGTTCACAGTTATCCAGCGAATAAACGGTGCGGTTCTCTACAAGGGTTTTCAGCGAGCGTTCGCCGGTTAGGGCCGGCTTATCCAGTAAGGCTTTTCGGTTGTTCATATTCCATTACACTAAAACGATGTAATTTAATAAAAACAACCGTATATAAAAAGTATAAACGTGTTAATTTACCCAATATTAAGCATCTGCCCCACCCCCGTCTTCCTCAGGTGGCCTGTGCCTGAAAGGGAGCGACACTATAAACGTAGTACCCTTTTCTTTACCGGGGCTCATGGCGTAAATGTTACCCCTGTGCAGCTCCACAAACGATTTGGTAATGCTTAGTCCAAGGCCGTTACTGGTTTCTTTTCCTGTGGGTTTACTACTCAGTTTGGCAAATTTGGTAAACAGCTTCTGCAAATCCTGCAGGTTTAGCCCCTGCCCCTGATCTTTTACCTCTATATGCACATAGTTACCGGCCTCGCGTGCCGATACCTTTATAACAGTACTATGATAGCTGTATTTTATGGCATTGCTCAGCAGGTTGTGCAACACGTCTGATATTTTATTGCGGTCGGCCTCAATGGGCGGTAATGTTTCTTCTACAAAAAGCTCAATCACCTGTTTTTTACGGCCTGCCAAAAGCTCGAAACTATTAACCAGCCGCTTAAACATATCACGAAGGTCTACCTCATCTATGGTAAGCAGTTCGTCGCGCTCTTCAAGCTCGCTGTGTGCCAGGTAGTCGCCGAGCCTTTTCTGTATGTTCTCTACTGCCGATTTAATGTTGACCGTCATTTTATCGGTACTGGCAGGATTCTTAGTAATAATTTCGTTGGCCAGCTTTATACTTGCCAGCGGGTTCTTTATCTCGTGCAGGGCAATGTTCATCAGGTTAATCTGCGATTCTACAGATTTACGGTATCTGAGGCGGTTTTCCAGCTTATCAATGATAATGGTAGCAAGGGTCCGCAGCATTTCCACCTGTGTATCATCTACATGCAGGCGTGGCGAAAAATCGCCTATACAAAGCGTCCCCACATTGTACCCTTCAGGTGATTTTAGCGATGCCCCTACATAAAAACGTATGGCATCATTTTCGGCAATTACATGTGGAAACTGGCGTAATTCGGGTTCCTTATGAGTATCAAGGTAAATTGTAGCCCCGTCCTCCAGTATAGACAGTGCACACATGCTTTGGTTACGCGGCACCTCGTTTACCGCAAACGGCCCCAGGTTCGATTTAAAAAACACCCTGTCCTCGTCTACAAAGCTTATAAGGGCTATGGGCGCATTAAATACCTGCGACGCCATAAGGGCTATTTTATCAAACGTATCTTCAGAGTGGGTATCGAGTATCTGGTAATCGCGTAGTTTTTCTACACGCTCACGGTCGTTGTTCGGGATTAAATTAACCGGTTTTGTATATGACATAATGGTTTTAAGAATACAGGAAATGCCAAATTGTACCCCGAATGTACGATTATTATTTCAAACGTTAATGTAACCTTACAAATGTTATAATAAATTTAGGAAATGTCTTAGTAGGATGTGGATGCGGTGATTTGGTAGAAGGTGATGCGGTTATTTGGTTATACGGTGATTCGATGTGGATGTGTCCATTTGTGGATTTGTTCATTTGGTAGAAGGTTTCAAAGTCTGGTCTCTAATTTCTGGCTTCTAATTTCTAATTTCTAATTCTTATCCCTAACTTAGCCCTACAATATATAAACCAATGATTTCTCAGCAACAATTTGAAACTGAACTGAACCTTATTATAGCCAATGCCATTCGCGAAGACGTAGGCCCCGGCGATTACTCTTCCCTTGCCTGCATACCCGCCGAAGCCACAGGCCGCGCCAAGCTCCTGGTTAAAGACAACGGCATACTGGCAGGCGTGGATTTTGCACTGAAGGTACTCGCTTACGTAGACCCTAACCTTACTACCGAAGTTTTTATACAGGACGGTACCCCCGTAAAATATGGCGATGTAGCCTTCCACGTACACGGTTCCAGCCAAAGCATCCTTAAAGCCGAGCGCCTGGTGCTGAATGCCATGCAGCGTATGAGCGCCATAGCCACCAAAACCAAGAAATATGTAGACCTGCTGGCCGGTACGGGTACGGGTGTACTTGATACCCGCAAAACCACTCCCGGTATACGTGCACTGGAAAAATGGGCCGTAAAAATAGGCGGCGGCGAAAACCATCGCTTTGCCCTGTACGATATGATAATGCTGAAAGACAACCATATCGATTTTGCTGGCGGTATAACGCAGGCCATACAAAAAACGCAACAGTACCTTAAAGAAAACAACCTCGACCTGAAGATTATCGTGGAAGCACGCGATATTGACGAGGTACGCGAAATCATAGCCAACCCCGGCATACACCGCATACTGCTGGATAATTTCGATTATGAAACTACCCGCAAGGCCGTAACCCTTATAGGCGATTACTGCCAGACGGAAAGCAGCGGCGGTATTAACGAAACTACCATGCGCCACTATGCCGAATGTGGGGTCAACTACATTTCGAGTGGGGCGCTTACCCACTCGGTATACAATATGGACCTGAGCCTGAAAGCTTTTTAATACATGTCTGTAGAACTGGAACATAAACTGGAACGCATACCTGTGGTAAAACACTTGGTGCGGCTGGGGAAAAGCATACGCCTGCCGTATTCAGACGGGCTTACGCTATACCACCTGCTGGAGCTGTACATTACCGGTATTATAAACGGCGATGTAGCTTACCGCGCCGGTGCCATTGCGTTTACGTTCTTTATGTCGCTGTTCCCGTTCGCGCTGTTTATACTGAACCTTATCCCCTACATACCACTGCAAAACTTCCAGGAAGACTTTATGCAGTTTGTAGCCGATAACGTGCCGCCAAATACCTACGATGCCATAGCCAATATACTTACCGACATATTACTGAACAGCCACAAAAGCCTGCTTAGTACGGGTATATTGCTATCTATACTGTTTATGAGCAATGGGGTAAATGCCATACTCAGCGGTTTCCAGAGCAGTATGCACATCACGGTACGGCGCAGTTATTTCCATAAATACGCCATTTCCATAGCGTTGTCGTTATTGCTTACCGTACTGCTTATCATTACGGTATCTTCTATAATCGTTTTTGAGGTTATCATAAGGCAGCTGAGTACCAAATACTACATCCCTGCCGAAGTACAGCTGTTACAGATAGGCCGTTATGCCTTCCTTGTACTGATGATACTGCTTACCACCAGCATACTGTTTAAGTTTGCCACTACAGAGAGCCGACGCCATAGTTCATTTTTCAGTTATGGTTCGGTATTCAGTACGTTGCTTTTCGGCCTTACTTCATATGGGTTTGGTATTTACGTAGAGCGTTTTAGCAAATACAACGAACTGTACGGGTCTATTGGCACGCTGCTTGTATTAATGCTGTACATATACATTAACTGTTTTATTTTGCTGCTTGGGTTCGAATTAAACGCCCTCATCCAGAAGCTGAAACGGAAAAATTTGTATATTTAGCATTAATTAACAGCTATAATTATGAACAAATCATTTTTAACATTCCTGATGATAGCCTTTATGGGCATCTTATCAGTTTCGGCGCAAATCACCGGTAAGTGGAAAACCTTTGACGATGAAACCGGCGAAGCCAAAAGTATTGTACAGATTTACGAAGAAAACGGCAAAATTTACGGTAAGGTCATTGAGATACTGAACCCTGCCAAAAAAGACAAAAAATGCCAGAACTGTAAGGGTGCCGATAAAGACAAGCCTATCCTGGGCCTTGTAATTATTAAGGGCCTTACCAAAGACGGCGACGAATATACTGATGGTGATATACTGGACCCTAACAAGGGCAAGCTATACAGCTGCACCATAAAACTGGCCGAAAAAGACAAACTTGAAGTACGCGGTTACATGGGTATTTCGCTTTTAGGCCGTACCCAAACCTGGGTAAGGGTAAAATAAAACCATTGTTTAAATGCTGTATCTTGAAAATTTCGGGGTACAGCATTTAAATTTTACGGCTATGCCCTTTCAACTTCCTCCTTATCATACATTACTTTCCCCGGATATTTCTGCGCAAAGCTGTACAGCAGCTGCATTATATATTGGTTACTCTTATAAGGCGTTACATAATTTTTTACCTCAGCAGCCTGTGTAAACCCAATATCATAAGGTATGTAGCCCATGCCGTAAAAATGCCCGTTTTCCACCCATACACAACTGCGCTCGTCGGCAGTCCTGCCTTTATCTATTATGGCAAAGCTTGGCCTGTTGCTGCTTACAAAAGCAATGGCTTCGGCTACAGCACTATTATGGTCAACGGTATCGGGTAAGTTGGTACGGTCATGAATGTGCAACATTTCACCTTCTATAGGCCTCCTGTATTTACAAAACCTGTGGTCTATGCCAAATTGCTGTGCCAGGCTACGCAGCAGGTTAATACCTTCGTATTCCGAATTAAAAACCTCTATACCCGACTGGTGCTTAGCAAGCCTGCCCACAGCAAGGTAGCGGTAACCGTTACGTGCCTCATATTCATACAACCCAAACTTTGGGTCGAAGCGCTTTAAGGCAGTATTGTATACCGGCCACAGCTTTTTAATTTCGGTACATTCCAGCAGCAGCGCCATAAGTTCTGTAGCGCATACCTCATAAGAAATACGGTAAATATCCCTGAGGAAATACTGGCGTTGCGGCGTTATTTTATGCCCGCTGAAATGCGATGCCACCCGCTTTTTTAAGTTGACCGCTTTGCCTACATACACTACCTTACCTGCATTATTATAGAAATAATACACACCGGGCTTTTGCGGAAGCTGTTCAAAATCTTCAGGCGGAAGGTTGGGCGGCAGGCGTTGGTCCTGCGCAGTATTCTTCACCATTTTGTCTATTTCGCCAAGGGTATCCCATTGCAGTAATTGGGTGAAAAGTATTGCAGTAGCAGCAGCATCGCCACCTGCACGGTGCCGGTTTTCAAGGGGGATATCTAACGCGCGGCACAGGTTGCCCAGGCTATAGGAATGAAGGCCCGGTTTTATTTTTCGGGCGGCGCGCACCGTACAGAGTTTGCGTGCAGTCCATTTAAACCCTGCTTCTTCAAGCTGGTGCCGTATAAATGAATAATCAAAGTTTACATTGTGCGCTACAAAAATGCGCCCGGTAAGCAGTTCCAGCACTTTTTCGGCTACATCGTCAAATATGGGGGCATGGCGCACCATTTCATTGGTAATCCCTGTAAGGGCAAAGATGGGGAGCGGTATCTCCTTTTGCGGATTGATAAGCGTTTCCCATGTTTCCAGTACATGGGTACCGTTATGTATAATAATAGCAATTTCTGTAATGCGGCTGCCACCGGCATTTCCGCCTGTGGTTTCTATATCTACTATGGCATATTCCCTCTTCATATCCGTACTGTTAGCCAAAGGGTAATAATACACATTTTTAGCAAAACCTGAAACGGCAACAGTAAATTTAACTATAGCAGATGATGGCAGCAACTGTGATAATAATCGCTTGTGTAGTTATTTATGATTTTAAAAGCCGTTTTTTTATACGGCTGAGCGACTGGTTTTTAATACCAAGGTACGAGGCTATGTGGAACGACGCCACCCGCTGCACTATATCGGGGTGCTGCGCTGTAAGGTCAAGGTAACGCTGCTCGTGTGTAAGGAAAAGCAGGTCTTCTGCCCTGCCTTGCGACTGGTTAAAGAAATGTTCGGCAAGCAGCCTGCCAAAATGCTCCCAAGGCTTGTACTGAACATACAGGCTTTGCAGGTCAGTATACGAAATGTACAGTATTTCGGCATCCTCCAGCGCTTCTATAAAATAGTTGCACGCATGCTGGTAAATAAAGCTGCGGAACGATACTATAAACTGCCCTTCCGAAAAAAAGAAGATATTACGCTCCTCATCCGTTGCCGGGTCATAATAATACACCCTGAAAATACCTTTAAGTACTATGCCCAGGTCCTGGCACACTACATTTTGGCGGTTATAAAAATTGCCTTTCGGTATGCTGCGTTTACGCCAAAAGGGAAGGCTTACGGATAAATCATCATCCGTAAGCCCTGCAAATGGCGCCAATACCGATTGTAAATATTCTGTATTGCCTTCCATACTAATTTATTTTCCTGATTCTAAGAAAGCCAGCGTTTTGTCTACATGGGCATCGCCGTTTAAAAAACCGCGGTACCTGAATACTACTGTGCCTGTTTCGTCTGTTACAAAAGTTTCGCGCCCGGTAAGGAACAGCACGTTCTTAATCCCGAAGGCTTTCAGCACTTCATTACCCGGATCGCTGAGCAACGTAAAGTTCAACCCATGATGACCGGCAAAATTCCTGTGGCTTTCCACACTGCCTGAGTTGATACCGATTACCTTTGCCCCTTTATCTTCAAAGTACTTATAGCTGTCCCTGAAGGAGCAGGCTTCTTTGGTACAAACCCCGCTTTCATCTTTCGGGTAAAAGTAGATAACCAGTTTTTGCCCAAGGTTTTCGTATACATTAAAATCGTTACCAAACTGGTCTTTTAATGAAAATGCAGGGATTTTATCGCCGACATCAATAGTCGATTTTCTTTTTGTGCTCATTGGTGCATTATTTTTTTGCAATCTTTTTAATCAGTGCAGTAAGCTCGGTAGCCTTAGATATAAACGGGCTGTGGCCGGCGTTTATGGTATAGGTATCAGTAATACCTGCCGCTGCTGCCATTTGCTGTTGGAAACCATAAGTAATAGCCTGGTCTGCCGTAGTAAAGATATAGTACTTTTTGCCAGCTGCAGCATAGTTTTCAGTAGTATAATTCAGCGGGGTACCCAGCGGTATTGTAGGCTCAGCCTTATAACGCGCTACAAGGTATTGCTTTTGTGCATCGGTACCGTCCTGGCAAAATATTTTAGGCAGGTTTACCTCAGGGTTTATAATACCGGCCTGGGTGTGGTCTTCAGACAGTTGCAGTGCCGGTGGCAGTAGCGATCCCGGATCCATCTGCGAATAGTCAAGCACGCTTTTTCCGCTTTGTGGTACAAAACCGGCTACATATACCAGCTTGCTGATTTTCTGCGGTAATTCAGAAGCAGTTTGTGTAATGATAGCACCACCAAGGCTGTGCCCTACCAAAATTACAGGCTCATTGTAAGCATTAATTGCTGCTTTTACCTGGTCTACATAGGCTTTAAATGTCACTTCGTGGGCAGGTGTGTTGTCCTCACCATGGCCCGGAAGTTTTACTACGCTTACACGGTAACCGGCAGCGGTAAGTTCGGTTTTTGTCTGTTCCCACACGTAGTCGGCCTGCCATCCGCCGTGTACCAGTACTACCGGTGCTTTTGCAGCAGATGCCGCCTTATCGTCATCAGAACATGAAGCCAGCATGGCTGTGGTAAACAGCAGCATGAAAAGCTTGGTTACCGTTCTCACGGATTTTTTAGGATTAATTTTAAATGATTTCATTGTTTTTACTTTTTTAAAATCTGTTGTTAAACTTGTTTCATTTTCAGGTACAAAATTGCGCTTATCCGGCGATGTGGTTTTTCACTTAAGTGCATTTTGCGTAAAAAATATTTTGTAGAGAGTAGGTTATCATGGGTTTACAGCATCAGGTAGCCGATACATCAAAACCGTTCAGTACCATAGCCAGCAGTGCATAAGCACCTATAAGGAAGATAAGCTCTGCAGTGCCATCATTGCCCAGCAAGTCTATAGCCCTGGCGTAAGCCGAAGCAGGTACAATACCGCCTTTTGCCAATACCTGTGCTATCTCGTAGGCAATGGCTTCCTGCTCGTCCAGCCCATCAGGGCGGAATCCCGACGCCAGTGAAGCGACCTCAGCTTTTGAAAAACCAAAATGTGCTGCCATAATTTCGTGGGCATACAGTTCGAAACGTGAACCGAAAGCGGCTGCTACCGTAAGTATGGCTACTTCTCGCAGTTTCTTTGGCAATGTCATGTGTGTGTCTAATGAGCGTACAAAGCTGAGTGCCGGTATACCAAACTGCGGGAAGCGTAGCATGGGCGGGAATGGGCCTGTGAGTTCACCGGCCTCATTGGTCATTTTTACAGGTCCCTGGCTACGGGTAATGAGGCTTAGCACCTCATTGTGTACATACAGCACTTCCGGGTCCATGTCTTTCGGGTTTAGTGGAGCTACTCGCATATCAGTGTTATTTACGTTTAACGAAGCCCTTCCTCAAAACGGCCGCTTACCAGTATAAAGGCCACACGGCACGGTTTACTTGTCCGGTTAGCCCAGGCATGGTTAGTACCGCGCTGCACTACTATATCTCCCGCTTTAAGGGTGGTTTCATCTGTATCAAGTACCAGTGTAAGTTCCCCTTCCAGTACTATACCGTAATCTACAGTTTCGGTGCGGTGCATTAGTGGGTGCGGTGCGCCATTACCTGCTTTAGAAGCTGCTTCACCCCCCATCGTCTTAAAGGTTGCCGAAGCCTGCTCTTTGCTAAGGTTGCGTATTTCATCGCTTTCCGGCGGAAAGTCTATCACCCGTATGCGCGTACCGTTTTGCGGAGGGCCTAATACCAAAGCGGTTTCGGTATCTTCCGCCTCGCGGGTTATCAGTGCAGGGGTTTCGCGGGTATTCCACACCTCATAAAATTTGGCTCCGTTTGGCCCGCCTACCATGTAGGTACGCTCGGGTGTAGCGTCAGATAATACTATTGCCTTGCCTTCGGTATCGTGGCCGGTAACAACGCGCCTGAATGTGTTATTCGTTTCCATGGCTTATGCAGTTTTTAGTTGTTTTTTATTTTTAAATACAAATACTCCCAAATAGTGGAATACTATGCCCACTGCCCAGGCCGGTGTAGACCACAGCGGCCAAGGGTATGTATCGGTTAAATACCACACCAGGAAGTTTATGGGCGTAGCAACTAAAAAGGCTAAAAGGTGGATGCGGAATCCTAATGCTGCATTTTTTGCTTTTGCATTAGTGTTGTACTTTGTTTTCATGATAAAATGTTTTTTGTGGTTATTATTTTAAAACGTGCTGTATTACAGCTTATTTACACTTCAAAGTTACGTTTGGTTTACTGGGTATACCGTTGACTTTGGTTAAGAACGGAAGTGTATTTATTGTTTCTTTTTGCCGAATTTCTGTTCAATATCACGGGCAAATGCAGCGCCTTCTTTTTTGAGGTGTTTCTTTAAAAACAATCCTCCAAGGCCGTGTAGCGCAAAAGCCGTTTGCAGTATTTTGTTAGGGAAATCTATCCCGAACATGCATACAAACTCACTGGTATCTTCTGTTATGGGCCTTATCTGCATTTCCCAGGGCACGCCTACCGAAACCGGAATAAACCGCATTATGTACACGTCAGATTTTGCAGAGTATAGCAAAATGTGGTTTTTATCGCTGTGTTGTACCGTATAGTGCTGCACTATCTGGTCGGCCCCTATGTTTTCTACGTTCGTAGTAAATTGGGTAGCGCCTTCTGTATGGCTATTCATGGCAACATGCGCCGGTGAGTATGAGGTATAATCTGCTTCGGTCATTTCTGCAATCCACTTGCCAAGGTCTATTTGAGCGGCAGGCAGGTGCACAGGGAAACTTGTCATATACCTGTCTGAATATTTGGTTAGGGGTGCTTTAAATTTTTTTAGGTACGTTTTCATGATTAATAATATTGAATGATTAATAGTTTGATTATACTCCTGTAAACAAACTGGTTTTCAGTATATTTACATAGCAAAGGTAGCCCGGCTGCAACTGCCGTACCGTTGACTTCGGTTAAGAACTGAAATGGTTATATTTGCAATTGTGCCGGTATTTGCATCAGCACATAAAACTTAAATCACCCTGCTATGGATCCGCTTAAAGCAGTTATTACATCGTTTGTACCCATGCCCGATGATGAGTACAGCCTTATACTGCCGCTTATAAACCGAATAGTGGTTAAAAAAGATACCAACCTCCTGGAACAGGGGCAGGTATGCCGCCACGTTTACTTTGTGGAAAGCGGGTTTTTCAGGATGTTTTTTGTAGATTACAGGGGAAACGAAATCAACAGCCGCTTTGCTATGGCTAACGACTTTATGGTTGATTTTACCAGCTTTATTACCCAAAAGCCCTGCCTGTGTTACTGGCGGGCCATGGAAAATTCTAATGTTATAGCACTGGAATATGAAGAGATACAGAAGGTGTATGACCAGTCTGCTAACTGGTGTAAATTTGGCAGGCTTATAGCAGAATCCAGCTACCTGCAAATCATTGACCGCGAAGAAATGCTCCATTTCCAGACACCGGAAGAACGCTACCAAACTATTTTAGAGAAACAGCCGTACCTGTTCCAGATGGTTTCGCAAAACCAGCTCTCATCATACATCGGCATTAAGCCCGAATCGCTGAGCAGGCTGCGTAAAAGGATATTGGGGAAATAATATAATTGATTTTGATATAATAAAAGGCAAGGATAATACCGGTACCATGCTTAGTACCTGTACACCCCTGCCTTACGTAACCTAAAAACACCTAATCATCAATTCATGTATTAAAATTTTAATACAAAAGTCATTTTAATATTACAATTTTAATACATAATAACCTTTGGTGGTTTATGCAAACTGCCTGTCAAGTTCGGCGGCTATAAAATTCAGTTCTTCTGTGGTAAGGTTGATGTCGGCTGCTTTGGCATTACTCACAGCCTGTGCGGCATTCCTGGCACCGGCAAGCACTACGGTAATACCGGGCTGCCGGGTAGTCCATTTAAGCACTAGTTGGGCTAATGTGGCATCTTTTTCCCGTGCTATGGGCGCTATCTTATTAAGAAAGCCCTGCACTTTTCCAGGATCAAACTGCCCGAAATAACTGTTGCGGTGGTCATCACTTTTAAGATGTTCGCCGTTAAAATATTTACCGCTAAGCAATCCCCTTTCCAGCGGACTGTAGGCTATAATACCAATGTTGTTTGCTATAGCCGCCGGAACCACTTCTTTCTCTATGCCACGGTTCAGCATGCTGTATGGCATTTGGTTAGAGGCCAGCTTTATGGTTTCCTGCGCTTCCAGCATCTGGCTTTTGTTGTAGTTACTTACGCCCGCTGCACGTATTTTACCTTGTGCTATAAGCAATTGCAGCGCTTCCATGGTTTCGTCTATCGGTGTGGTAGAATCAGGCCAATGCAGTTGTAGCAGGTCTATATAATCAGTCCTCAGGCGTTTCAGGCTTTCTTCGGCTTCCTTAATCACATTGGCTTTTGAAGCATATTTGTAAATTGGGTAACTTTTGCCTTCGTTTTCCTGGTTCCACATAAAATCGCCATGCCCGTTGTTGCTACCGTCCCACACCATACCAAATTTTGTAAGCAGCTGTATTTTAGAACGATCCATACCCTTAATGGTTTCGCCTATAAGCTCTTCACTGAAACCCAGACCGTAAAACGGTGCGGTGTCTATGGTGGTAACACCGTTATCTATTGATGCGGTTATGGCTTCGGCAGCATCTTTCTTTTCAGTGCCGCCCCACATGGTACCGCCTATGGCAAAACTGCCGTATGTTATCTCTGAAAGGCGGAGATCAGAATCTCCTAATTTCCTGTATTCCATTTTATTGTTTTTTTAAATTGTTACCGCTTGTTTGTATGTCGGCCAGTCGGTATAGCCGTGGTTGCCAAGGCCGTAATGAAGGTTACGGTCGGGCTGGGTAAGCTCCCAGTTGTTTTGCAGGCGTTCCACTAGGTCGGGGTTCGAAATGAACGGCTCGCCAAAGCCCGCTATATCTATAGTTCCGGCATTAATAAGCGCTTCAGATTTTTCCCTGTCCATGCTGCCTGCAAGGATTATCACCCCTTTGTACCAAGTGCGGAAGCGTTCCAAAAAACCTTCGGGTAACGCATGGCTGCCTTTAGACTTTTGGTCCATAAGGTGGATGTATACCACATTTCGTTTGGCAAGTTCCTGCGCCAGGTATTCATACGTAGCTTCAAGTTCATCGTAATGAGGCAGGTCTCCAAGGCCTCCATATGGGGTAAGCCTTATGCCCACCTTATCACTGCCTACGGCTTCAATTGTAGCATCTGCAACTTCCAGCAAAAACCTTGAGCGGTTTTCTATGCTTCCGCCATATTCATCAGTGCGGTTGTTTACAAAAGGATTCAGGAACTGTTCTATAAGGTAACCGTTAGCGCCGTGCAGCTCCACTCCGTCAAAACCGGCTTCCATGGCATTTTTGGCAGCATTGGCAAAATCATTCACCACCTGCTTAATCGCTGTGGTACTAAGCGCTTTTGGTTTTGAAGAAAGCACCGGGCCTTCTTTGCCATTTTCGTCATAACCCCATGCGAAAGAAGTTTCCGCCTGGATATCCGATGGGCCTACAGGGGCTATACCGCCCGGCTGGTTAGAGGTGTGCGATACCCTGCCCACATGCCATAATTGTGTAAATATGGTACTCCCCTTTTCGTGTACCGCTTTGGTTACTTTTTTCCAGCCTTCTGCCTGTTCTTTTGTATAAAGGCCCGGGATGTAAAGTACGCCTTTTGCAGTGTCTGATATTGCAGTGCCTTCGGTAATAATCAGCCCTGCCCCTGCACGCTGTGCGTAGTATAATGCATTGTTTTCATTGGGTATACCGTCTGCATTACGGGCCCTTGTCATAGGTGCCATAGCAATACGGTTTTTCAGTTGTAGCGAACCTATCGTTGCAGGCCCGAAAATATTTGTTGTCATTTTATATCTTAAATTATCTGTACCTGCCTGCTTTTTACGGGGCCGGCATATCTCCCGTTATCTGGGCTTGCGGTGACAGGAGGCCGCGTTGTAAACCTCCCGCCTTGTAAGCCCTTCTGTAATCTTAAATCTTTATTTTTTTATCAGCCAGTTTTCTACCGCTTTAGAAAAATCAGCCACATCTATGGGGTGCCTGCTGGTAATGATGTTACCGTCTACCACCACCGGAACGTCTGATACTATACCGCCTGCATTTTTAAGGTCTACCTGTATGTTCCAGTAACCTGTAAGTTTCCTGCCTTTAAGTATGTCTGCCGAAGCAAGTACTACCGGCGCGTGACAGATGGCTGCTATCAGCTTCCCTGATTTGTTGAAATCCTGTAGGAACTTGATAACATCTTTGTCGTACCTAAGGTTATCGGGGTTCCATGCACCACCGGGAATAAATACGGCATCATAGTCGCTTACTTTTATCTGGTCGGCAGTACGGTCAAATTTTATCCAGCCTACCGGTTGCAGGTATTGTATGGCCATAATGTGTGTCTTTGCCATTTCGGGGCTGCTAAGGCCGTAGCGTGCCGGTGCAGGATTGTATTTAGGTGCCACAATATCTACCTGTGCACCCAGTTCCCTGAAGTACCATACCGGGCCTAATAGTTCTATTTCTTCAAAGCCATCGGCGGCTAATACCGCTATCCTTTTACCTTTCAGTACAGTTTTATCTTTTACCTGTGTAAAGAAGAACGACCTCAGCGCTTCGTTACCCGGGGCATTAAGCAATTGCGATACAGGCATTACCGATACTACTGCCGGTGAAGCCAGCTGGTTCAGTACTTCCAGTTCGTGGTCGGTAACGTGGTCTGCTTTTACTTTAACCTGTGCCTGTACCGTAAATACTGCTGAGATACTGAATAGGCCTGCTGCAATGATTTGTTTTAAATTTTTCATGATTTCTAATGTTTTAAAATTTTTAATTGTTGATTTTATGATGTCAAAACTATTATGTATGCTTATGGTATACTGTTGACTTTGGTTAAGAACTACTATTGTTTGTTATTCCCTGGTTAGCGGGGCAAACTCTATAAGATTGTGAAGCCCCTGCTGGAATGGCGGTTTCTTAATGCTTGTTTCCAGGTACTCTATTACCGGTTTAATGGGCGGGAAGTTAAGATGGTACTGGAACGCATCGGGGCTCCTGAATTTCTCAAATGTTACAAACTGCGTGTCATCTCCTTCTACTGCCGAAAGCTGGTAGGTAACAACGCCCGGCTCACTCCTGAACTGTGGCATGGCTATGTGGTATGTATCTGTAAAGCGTTGTTGTGTGCCGGGTTTGGCATCTACAAACAGCATCACTACAAGCGGGCTGTCGGTAGCTTTGGCAGGCCTGCGCCATTGTTGCCTGGTAAGTGGCTCCAGGTCGTTTACATTATATCCTTTTACCGGTTGTGCCAAAGCTTTAGCTGCAACTTTTTCAAGCGCTTTTGCCTGCTCACCTTTTTCAAAGCTTTGCAATGCAGCTTTGCTGTCCCAGCGTTCTATAAGCCACAGTATAGTAGGTTTGTCCTGCTCATAATAGGCTTCAGCCATAATATTTGCATCTTTAGTGATAGAAGCAGTTACATAAGTTGACAGTGCTTTTTGCAAAAGCTTTTCTTGTCCGGGTTTAACCTCATACTTTGTGAGCCTTCCGGTAGCTTTTATGTAGCCAAGCTGTTCCAGTACGGCCTCTCCCAACGCCTTAGCCGATTGCGGGTTTTGCCCTGTTACCAGCCTTTGGTCGGCCACCACATGGGTTTGCCATAAACCTGATTTTTCAAATTTGGCACCACGTTCTATCAGCTTCGATTCCAGTAAAAAAGGCACTACCTTATCAAGTTTTACTGCAACTTCCTCTTCATTGGTAAAAGCGTTCACTTTTTTACCGTCTACTAAGTACTTGCCATCAGGCAGCTTAATATTTACCAATCCCGCAGGACCGTGGCACACCGCACTAACCACACCACCGTTTGTGTAGATTTTAGCAGCGATGTTAGCCAGTTCGGCATTATCGGCCAAATCCCACATGGCGCCATGACCGCCTGCATAGTGTATGGCTGCGTAATCTTCAGGTTTTACCTGTTGGGGTTTCAGGGTGTTCTCTATCTTTTTCCTGTACACGGCATCATCCCAAAACTTTTTGTTTACCGCATCGGCCAGGTTAAATCCGTCTACCGGGGCCTTGCCGCCTTTAGGGCTTACAAAGTCTATTTCGTACCCGGCATTTACAAGCACATCCCACGGGTGCGATACCTCCGACAGGTAATAGCCTGTCGGCTCGCCGGTATCGCCTTTTTTGTCGTGGCTTGTTACTACAAATAAAATTTTCTTTTTCATGTTCACTGTATTTTGGGCATCGGCCCTGTAGGCAGGCATTAACAGTACTGCGAGTACAAGGGCCAGTTTTTGTATTATCATTGGTGCTTTCATAACACTGTTTCTTTTAATGATGATTTTAATTGACTTGATTTTCGTTGTTGTTTTTAATCGTATTATCTGAAACAAATTTCAGGCTTATACACGAGGTGGAAGTTGAGCAGGCTCACTATAAAAGTGTGACTGAAATCACACTTTTAGTGCAGGCCTTTACGTCTGTTGCGGCAGTAATAAAGTTTCCCCTGCTATCTGAAAAAGCGGGGACAGATAAAACAATCTTGTTTTTAAGTAAAAGTTCCATGGCATCAGGTGTTTTAATTTTATATGTCAAAATTAGAACACAGCCATGCCCCTGTGCGAGGAGCCAAATCACAAAAAAAGTGTGACGGTAATCACACTTATCCATACACTGCTATTTCACAGTACTTACAGTATACAACCTGCTAAGGGTTTCGCGGCTTACGCCAAGGTATTCTGCAATATATTTTTTTGGTATCTTCTGCATTATGGTAGGGTAAAGCGCTGCAAATTCCTCATAACGTTGTTTCGGGTTGCCCGAAAGCAATGACATAATACGGCGCTGCTGTGCCGAATACCCCTTAGTAAGCTTCATCCTGAAAAAATGTTCCATTTTATGGAGTTCGGAAGCCAGCTTTTCGCGCGAAAAAAGTGTAATGCACAGTACCTCGGCTTCTTCCATACAAATGATATTGACACAGGCATCGCCCTGGTTAAAAAAGGCATTATAGTCAGACAGCCACCAGTTTTCCAGCGCAAACTGCACTATGTACTCCTTCCCTTCCTTATCAAGGTAAAACGCACGGAAAATTCCCTTTACAATCCAGTAATCACTGGTTACCTTATCGCCTTCTTGTATAAGGTACTGGTGTTTGCGTACTTTCTTTTCTGTAAAGAATGTTTTTATGTATTCAAACTCTTCATCGGTAACCGGGGTTATTTCCTCAATATGCCTCCTGAATTTATCCATAAGTTGTTGTCTTGCCTGTTTTGAAGGTTACTTACAATTACAGATAAAATTACTAAAAAATACGCTGCATTATTCACTACAAATACTACATATTTATTATAAAAATCAAAGGCAGATACAATTAATCCACAAGGTTTTTCAACGTAAAAAGGTGAAACAAAAAAATAAATGTAAATATTACATTTATTTTTTAGCTTTGTGAATACCAAACCTTAGTATTCATAAAATGTTTAAAAACATAATCGTAAGCCTGTGCTTCGGTATTACTGCTTTTGCACAAAACAATACCGTAACCTATTTTAACCTTCAGGATGTACGGCTGCTAAACAGCCCTTTTTATAATGCCATGCAAAAAGATAAAGAATATCTTTTGGCAATAAACCCCGACAGGCTACTGGCTCCCTACCTTGAAGATGCCGGGCTGCCTGTAAAAGCAGACAACTACCCCAACTGGGAAGATACCGGGCTGGACGGCCACATAGGCGGGCACTACCTTTCTGCACTTTCGCTTATGTATGCAGCCTCCGGCGATAAGGAAATGCTGCGCAGGGCCAACTATATGGTAAACGAACTGGAGCGCTGCCAGGTGGCTAACGCTAACGGCTATGTATCGGGCATACCCGGAGGAAAAGCAATATGGAAAGAAATTGCTGCGGGAGACATCCGTGCGGGCAGCTTCGGGCTGAACGATCGCTGGGTACCGCTGTACAACATCCATAAAACCTATGCAGGCCTGCGCGATGCCTATCTGTATACAAATAATGAAAAGGCCAGACAAATGCTGATAAAGCTTACCGACTGGATGGCACAGGTAGTAGCCGGACTTAACGAGGAACAGATACAGGACATGCTGCGCAGCGAACACGGCGGGCTTAACGAAATATTTGCCGATGTATACGTTTTCACCGGCGACAAGAAGTACCTTGAACTGGGTAAAAAATTCTCTCACCACGAATTGCTCGACCCGCTTATTGCCCACCAGGACAAGCTTACAGGCATACATGCCAATATGCAGATACCTAAAGTTATCGGCTACAAACGCATAGCAAGCCTGGACAACAACGCTGCCTGGAGTGATGCATCACAGTACTTTTGGGAAAACGTTACCCAAAAACGTACCGTAGCTATTGGCGGTAACAGCGTAAGCGAGCACTTTAACCCGGTTAACGATTTTTCGTCTATGGTAAAGAGTGTCGAAGGCCCCGAAACCTGCAACACTTACAACATGCTAAAGCTGACCAAAGAACTGTTCGGCACCGCACCGAAATCGTCTTACATGGATTATTATGAAAGGGCGCTGTACAACCACATCCTTTCATCACAACATAGTGAAAAAGGTGGCTTTGTGTACTTTACACCAATGCGCCCGGGGCATTACAGGGTATATTCACAGCCCGATACCAGCTTTTGGTGCTGTGTAGGTTCGGGTATGGAAAACCACGCCAAATATGGCGAAATGATTTACGCCCATACTAATGATGCACTTTATGTTAACTTGTTTATACCGTCGCAACTCACCTGGGCTGATAAAAAGCTTACGATAGTACAGGAAAATAATTTCCCTGAAAATGCCGAAACCAAACTTACCATAAACCCGGCCAAAAAAACTGCGTTTACGCTTAAACTGCGTTGCCCAGACTGGACTGATGCGGCTAAGGTAAAGATAGTGCTGAACGGCAAAGAAATAAAAGCGGTTGCAGATGAAAACGGTTATTTCAACATCAGCCGCAAGTGGAAAAAAGGCGATACGGTAGTACTGCAACTGCCTATGCATATTGCCAAAGAGCAACTGCCGGATGGTTCTAACTACTATGCGTTTAAATATGGCCCCGTGGTGCTTGCCGCATCTTGTGGCACCAACAACCAGGAGGGTCTTTTTGCCGATGAAAGCCGTGGCGGCCACATAGCCCACGGCCCTCAGATACCGCTAAATACTATCCCGGTACTTCTGGGCAAACCAGATGATGTACTAAGCCACGTAGCCCCTGTAGACGGTAAAGCGCTTACCTTCCACGCAGGCGGGCTGTACCCGCAGCAATATGTTTCGGGGTTTGAACTGGTGCCTTTCTATAAGATACAGGGTGAACGCTACATTTTGTACTGGCCTCAGGCCGATGCCGGGCAGGTACAGAAAATGCAGGAAGAACAGGCCAAAGCCGAAGAAGCAGAACGCAAGCTGAATGCCATTACACTCGATAAGATATTGCTGGGCGAACAGCAACCGGAAGCCGACCACTTTATAGAAATGAAAGATGCCTATACCGGTTATATGGAAGACCGCCATTACCGCGATGCGCGTGGATGGTTCAGCTACCAGATGCGTAATACAAGTAAATCGGCCAGGTACCTGTATGTTTCTTATTTTGATGCCAATAACGGCCGTACCATGAACATTGAGGTGAATGGTAAAAGTATTGTTGCCAAAAAGCTTGAGGGAAAATCAGGTGGTTCGGTACAATATCTTTTACTCCCAATACCCGATAGCGAGCGCACAAAAGAAAAACTGGTGGTAAAATTCACCACAGAAGAAAAATCGCTTACGCCAAAAATCATAGAAGTACGATTGCTAAACAAAGAGTTATAAAACAAAAGAGTAGCCATTGGCTACTCTTTTGTTTTACGGTATATACGGTTTACCCACAACCAGCTTATCCCCTGAAATATCTACTTCAAAAAAGTGTGGCACACGATGGTAACGCCCGTTAACATCTTTATGGCTGTGCAATGACATGAGCAACTTGCCGCCCAGCGTACGGAACAGCATACCATGCCCAAAATCCGGCGGGGTTATGGGCTTCGCTTCCTGTACCCACGGGCCGTCTAACGTACCGCTTTCAGAATAGGCTACGCCCTGGGTGTATACATTGTATATCCAGCTGGTCCAAATCATGCCCAGGCGGCCGGTACCGGTCTTAAACAAATACGGTCCATCAGTAACCCTATGCGGTACTTCCTTACCGTTTTCATCCTTTTCCTTACTCCACGGTGAAGCACTCGCCTTAAACAACAGCTTCCCTTCCCCTACCGTACCGCTAAGGTCGGGTTTCAGTTCTATTTTTTCTATGGTACCGTCTATGGCCTGTAGCCATTCGTAGCAATACACCATATACGGCTTACCGTCTTTATCTACCCAAAAAGTACCGTCAAGCGTAGGCTTATCAGCCGGCAGGTAGGTTTTGTCCTTCATCGGCACAAAAGGCCCGTCGGGTTTATCACTCACCAGCACGTGAGATGCCCTGCGTTCTATCTTATTACCCTTTACGGTATCTATAATAACATCTTTATTGGTAAACGTAGCAAAGTAGTAGTACCTGCCCTTGTAGGCATGTATCTCTGCCGCCCAAATCATGGGCTTTGGCCCCATCCATGAGGCATCGTCGGTTTTCGCTACGGCATAGGGGCCGTCCCAAAGCTTCAGGTCTTTACTTTTCCAGAGCATACCGCCGGTACCGGTCATGTAATACATGTTGGTTTTCTTATCGGCCAGTACAAAAGGGTCGCTCAGGTTTATAGAATCCAGCGGCACATTCGTACGCGGCTCCCTGTTTTTTCTCTGGGCAAACGACGCAACTGAAACCAGTACGCATGCCAAAACGGTTACTACTTTCCTCATAAAGATGTTGTTTAATAAAAAATCCGGGGAATAAAGCTTTAACCTAAGCCCTAATCCCCGGATATTATGATTGTCCTCTCCTGAAAAAACAGGCAGTTATTTTATAAGATGGTTCGGGAAATCTGACACACGCTCGCAGCACACCTGCTCCATAACCTGTTGCAGCTGCACTTTCAGCATGCTTATGGCATGGTTACCGCCTTCATTGCCCAATGCTGCCACGCTGTACATAAACGTACGCCCCATAAAGGTAAAATCGGCGCCGCTGGCCAGTGTACGGGCCACATCCACACCGCTGCGTATACCGCTGTCCATCATTATCTTAATCTTGTCCTTATAATTTTCCACAATCGGGTGCATCGATGCTATAGCGCTTTGCCCTGCATCAAGCTGCCTACCGCCGTGATTGGATACGATAATACCGTCAAAGCCGAGCTTAATAGCCATTTCGGTATCTTCCTCGCTGGCTACACCTTTCAGCACCAGCTTGCCTTTCCACATATCGCGGATGGGCGCTATGCGTTCCTCGTTTACCCTGCCGCTAAAAGTACGGTTCATAAACTGGCCCAGCTGCTTCATGTTCAACCCTTTTTCCATGTACGGTTTCAGGGTTTCAAAAGCAGGCTGGCCGTGCATAAGGGTTTTCATGGCCCATTCCGGCCTGCCCAGTATTTGCAATATGTTTCGTAAGCTCATGCTTGGCGGCATGGCAAGGCCGTTGCGTATATCCCTCGGGCGTACGCCAAATGTCGGCACATCGCAAAGCACAACCAACACAGGATATTCAGCAGCCTCAGCCCTTTTAATAATATCGTTCCTTACCGCTGCCTCTGCCGGGTGGTACAACTGGTACCATGCCTGGCCGTGCGTTATCTCGGCTATACGCTCTATGCTGGCCGTAGTAACGGTACTCAGTATAAATGGTATATTGTGCTCATAAGCTGCCTTGGCAAGGATTTCCGGGGCATTGGGCCACATAAGACCCTGAAGGCCTACGGGTGAAATACCAAATGGTGCATCATAGGTATGCCCAAAAAGTTCGGTTTTTTGTTCCGATTTTATGTGCTTGCTCAGGTAGTACGGCTTAAGCTCTACATCGCGTATTTCGGCAGTGTTCTTAACAAGGTTTACATCCTCATTACACCCCCCGTCGAGGTATTCAAATGCGAAGCGCGGTATTTTCTGCTTGGCGCGTTTTATAAGGTCTTCTACCGATGGGTAGTTGCTGTTGTATTGTAATTGCATTATCGGTTTACTTTGTGGTAAATGTACGATACTCCTATACGTCAAAAAAGAGCGGGACCAATTTTTTCATGGCATAATTTTCCTTCAGGAACTTATTGGTCACTTTTTTGTCTGATATCACCATGGCAGCACCCAGAGCAGAGCCTAACGGCGACTGTGTAGACAGTACCTTAAAGCTGCTGAAGTGGTGCGACATCAGTTTCATAAACACATCGTTATCGGTAAAACCGCCGTCTATATAAATGGTTTTTATATCGCTGTCGCCTATGGCATTGGTTATCGTACTGATTTGTTGTGCCATAAGCTCTATCATCAGCTGGTGGTAGGCTTCCTCAAAGGTAGCAAAGGCCGAAAGGTCGGTTTGCCCCTCCTGCTTTTGCAATGACGTACCTCCGAACTCAAAATACACCGCCGGTTTTTCTATCAGCTTCAGGTAAATATCGGCATCAAACGCTATGTTGTGGTGGTAACCGTACTCCTTACCGTAATGGTCGCACAGGTTTTCTACCTGAAGGCGGTACTCATTCCCCATAAAAAAGCGCGATGCCTTTACACGTTTGCCGTCGATACGCAGGTAGTTCAGGCAGTTGTCTTCAATATCCTTTTCGGTAAGGCTTTCTGTGCTGTAAGGGTTCAGGGCAATGCTCCAGGTACCGGTAGACAGCAGTAGGAAGGGCTTTTTCTTGCTAAGGATATACGGCAACAACGCCGAAGAACTGTCGTGTATGCCCACGCCTATTTTCAGCTTATGGTCTTTATAGGTAGTGTTGATACTGGCCGATGTAGGTACAATAGGCGGCAATATTTTATCAATATCTTCGTCATGCACCCATTCATGGTAATCGTCCTTATCATAATCCCACAGGTTTGTATGGCAGCCTATACTGGTGTACTCGCTTACCGGTATACCCGTAAACAGGTACGACAGGTACTGCGGTAGGTGCAGGCTGAATTTTATTTTGCCAAATACCTCAGGCTTCCTGGCTTTAAGCCAATACAACTGCATCCCCGAATTCAGGAAACCCGACTGCGGTGAGGCCGTATCGCGGGCTATTTTCATTTCACCGCCATATTTGGCGTAAAACTCCGCAGCCACTTCGGGGTCAAAATCCTTGGTATAATTGTACAACGGGGTTAGTGGCTGGCCTTTGTAATCGAGGTGCACAAAACTGGCCCCGTACGACGAAAAGTTAAGTGTCTGTATATGGAACTCCGTGTTTTTAAGCGCGGCATCAAAGGTGTCTTCTATCCATTTGCGCAGCAGGCCCAGGTCTTCGGTAGGGTAACCGTCTTCGTCTGTAGTTTCGTCCAGGCGGGTATACTCCCTGAAAACCTCTTTATAGTTTTCATCAAAAAGGAAGAATTTCTTGTTGGTTTTCCCAATGTCAAAAACAGCATTTACTTTTATCATTCCTTTCCCTTTTAAAGATTATAAACCGGTTGCCTTGCTGCCGGTACCCCTTTCGTTAATAAGGCCGTTACGCACGGCAAGCGACCTGTATGCAGCAATCGGGTCGGCCACAGCACCGCTTTGTACGCGGGCTGCCTTAAGTATTGCCCTTACATCGGTACGGTATGCATCCTGTAGCAGTTCCTGCGCCAGCACCACATCATTATCAAGCTGTGCAGCTTTTAGTGCGGCCTGGTCTACAAGTAGTGCCTGTGCATACGCTATGCGTATGGCTTCAAGCGATTGTATAAGGTCTTCAAGCGGGTCTTTTACGTTATGGCTGGCATCAATCATCCAGGCCGGGTAAGGGTTTTGCGGGTTGTTTTCCATACCGTACACCAGTTCGTTAAATATCAGGAACAGTGCATACGGTTTTATAGAACCCACAGTAAGGTCGTCATCGCCATACTTGCTGTCGTTAAAGTGGAAACCGCCCAACTTGCCTTTGTACATCAGTGTGGCTACAATCTGCTCTATGTTGCTGTTTGGCAGGTGGTGGCCCAGGTCTACAAGGGTATAGGCGCGGTCACCACAGGCATTGGCAAGCATAAATGACGTACCCCAGTCCTGTATAACGGTGCTATAGAAGTTCGGTTCATACGGTTTGTATTCAATGAACAGCTTCCAGTCTTCCGGCATACCGGCGTATATCTGTTTCAGGCTGTTTTCGGTTTGCTGCAATACCGTCTGGAAATTGCGCTGCCCCGGGAAACTGCTGCCGTCTGCCAACCATACGGTAAGGCTTTTCGAGCCAAGCTGCTCCCCTATTTTTATCACCTCAAGGTTGTGTTCCACAGCATACTCACGCGAAGCCTCAATAGTACTGCTCAGTGAGCCGTGCTTGTAGCTGTGCTTAGCGCCTGCCTGGTCCTGGAACGTGTTAGAGTTTACGGCGTCAAATATAATATCGTGGCTTTGTGCCAATTCTTTAATGGCTTTATAATCCTGCGGGATGTCCCACGGAATGTGCAGCGACACCGCCCCCGCTGATTTGGTCAGCGCATGGATAAGCCCGATGTCGTCAAGCTTTTGCTCTAACGTAGCAGGCTCGCCACCGTAAGAGAAACGCCCGAAACGGGTACCGCCCGCACCCAGCGCCCAGCTGGGTATGGCAACCTGGAAATCTGCTACCTTACTTATAATGGTTTCAAGGCTGATACCACGTTTGCTAAGTTTACTGTCCAGCAGGTTCAGTTCTGCCTGATAGCTATCCTGTGTTTTATTTAAATCAGCAATATGCTGTGAGGTAATCTTCATTTTGTTTGAGGTTTGGTTATGAAGTAAGCCACAAACCCACCTTTCGGCAGATTTGTGGCTACTATAATTAATTATTAGCGTACAAAGGCATTGGCCATACCCCCGTCTACATTAATAGTGTTTCCGGTGCTTTTGTCCAGTATTGCCACACAGGCAAATACGCCGTTTGCAATATCATCCGGAAGTATGATTTCGTTCAGCAGGTTGCGGCTGGCGTAGTGCTTCGGTAAATCCTCCACACTGATACCGTAGGCTTTTGCACGGCCTTCGGCCCATTCGCCTTCCCATATTTTACTGCCTACAATAACACCGTCAGGGTTTACTGTATTCACACGGATTTTATCCCCGGCAAGCTCAGCGGCAAGCAGGCGCGTCATGTGCTGTTGCGCTGCTTTTGCAGTACCGTAGCCTACGTTGTTCGGTCCGGCAACAAGCCCGTTTTTACTGGCAATGTTTACCACATCACCACCAAGGCCCTGCTTACGCATAATGGCTACGCCCTGCTGTGCCATCATAAACTGTCCTTTTACAAGCACGTTTTGAAGCAGATCCCAGTCTTTAAGCGTAGTATCTTCAAGCGACTTGGAAATAGCAAGCCCCGCTGAGTGTACAATAATATCTACACCGCCAAAGGCAAGGCTGGCTTTTTTATACGCTTCGGCTATGGCATCGGCATTTGTAACGTCGCACACCACGGCTTCGGCCTGGTCTTTTTTGTATGTTTTAAGGGCGGCATCAAGCGCATCCTTGCTTAAATCAGTCAATACTACCACAGCGCCTTCAGCAACCAGCTTATCGGCTATGGCTTTACCAATACCACCACCGGCACCTGTAACAATCGCTACCTTGCGGCTAAGCGGTTTTTCGGCAGGCATACGCTGCAGCTTGGCTTCTTCAAGCAGCCAGTACTCTATGTCAAATGCTTCCTGCCTTGGCAGCGAAGTATAAGCTGTTATAGCCTCAGCACCACGCATTACGTTAATAGCGTTGATGTAGAACTCGCTTGCCACACGGGTAGTCTGCTTGTCTTTAGAGAAGCTGAACATACCCACACCCGGATAGATGATAATCACAGGGTTAGGGTCGCGCATGGCCGGGCTGTTCGGGTGCTTGCAGGTTTCGTAGTACTGCTTGTACTCTTCCCTGTATTGCGCGAAAGCCGGTTTAAGTTTTTCAAATACGGCAGCGGTATCGTTAAGGTCTTCCTCAGTAGAAAGATCTAAAACAAGCGGCTGTATCTTTGTACGCAAAAAGTGGTCAGGACAGCTGGTACCCAGTGGTGCAAGGCGCTCCAGGTCGTTACTGTTAATGAACTGCATTACGGCATCGCTGTCGTCAAAATGGCCTACCATGCGGTTTTCACTCGATGCAAGACCACGAAGCAACGGCATAATGGTAGCTGCTTTTTCAAGGCGGGCTTCTTTTTCAAGGCCCTGTATTTTGGCACCGCCAAATACGCTGCCTTTTTCTTTTATCTTTTTAGCAATATATTCCGAAGCGGTTTCTATCACCTCAAGGCTGTTAATGTAGCACTCGTAAGAGGTATCACCCCAGGTAAATAACCCGTGGCTGCCCAGTACTATACCGCGTATGCCCGGATTGTCGGCAAGGCACTTTTCCAGTTGAAGCCCCAGGTCAAAGCCCGGACGCTGCCAAGGCACCCAGCCCATGGTATCGCCCCATATTTCCTTGGTTACCTTTTCGCTGTCCTTTGCGGCAGCAACGGCAATAAGTGCATCGGGGTGCAGGTGGTCTATGTGCTTAAACGGAAGCAGGCCGTGCAGCGGCGTGTCTATAGACGGCGCTTTACTGTCCAGGTCAAAAAGGCAGTGGTTAAAAAGCCCTACCATACGGTCTTCGTCGGCCAGGCCGCCGTAAACGTTTTTAAGGTCGTGCAGGCGGCCGGTATATAGCCCGGCGATACCGCTGCGTGTAAGGGTGCCTATATCGCCACCGGAACCTTTTACCCACATTACCTCAACTTCTTCATTGGTTAGCGGGTCTTTTTCTATTGTTTTGCAGGAAGTGTTACCACCACCGTAATTTGTTATCCTTAAGTCAGCGCCCAGAATGTTAGAGCGGTACAGGAACAAAGCTACCTGGTCGTTGCCCAGTTCTGCTGCTTTAGCCTCGTCCCATAAATAATTTACGTATTGAAAATTTTTTACCATTTTTAGTCACTTTAATTTAGGTGAATACTATTAAGTGTGGGTCAAAAATACCTTAATCGGGTTAGGACAGTATCCTGTACCATGCTGTCAATTGCAAAAAAAATTGTAATTATCTTAACGTTTGTTATTCCTGGCACATGCTTTTGGAAACAAAAGCCTTACGGCAGGTAAAACACCTCTTTAAGCGGGGTGCTTACCGGCGAATTATCTGCATTGCTTTCCATAATATCCTTCATGTACGCCCACCATTTCTGCATTACCGGATGCGACGGCAGGTCGGTAAACTTTGCCTCATCGCTTATCAGCAGCGTGCCAAAAAGGCTGTTTGTGGTTTCATCCAGAAAAATGTAATAATCGCTTACGCCCGTTTCCTTAAGTAAAGCCGATAGTTCAGGCCAAATTTCGTCGTGGCGTTTTTTATATTCGGCTTCGTAGCCTTTGTGAAGCTGCATTTTAACTGCTAATCGTTTCATATTTTAGTCAAAAGTTGAAAGTTTTTAAAGTCAAAAGTCCGGGTATAGCTGCCGGCGTATGTTATCTTATAATGCCAGTACTTTATAGGTACTGCCCTTTTTGGTTTCAAAACTTATGGTGTAGCCTATAGCCGATTTTTTAGCCTTGGCCTTTACGCCTTCTACTTTAAAAGGTTCGTTAGCTCTTAGCGTACACGTACCGCCGTTGTTGGCTGCAACTGTTGCCGTAGCCAGCTTACCTTCTTTCCAGGCAATGTCCAGTGTAAAATTACCCCTTGCCACTATGCCTTTTATTTCGCCGTCTTTCCAGTTGTCCGGTAGGGCAGGCAGCAGGTGGATTTCATTATTCTGGCTTTGCAGCAGCATTTCTATAATCCCGGCAGTACCTGCAAAGTTTCCGTCTATCTGGAACGGCGGGTGGGCATCAAACAGGTTAGGGTACGAACCGCCGCCTTTGTAGCCTGAACCGCCCTCCTTAGTCAGCCTGAGCTGGTTGCGGAATATTTTATACGCATGGTTACCGTCCAGCAGGCGCGCCCACATGTTTACCTTCCAGGCAAGGCTCCAGCCTGTACCGTCATCACCACGAAGCTCCAGCGTCTTTTTGGCTGCATTGGCCAAATCAGGCGTGTTTAACGGGGTAATGATGTTTGCCGGGTGCAGCGCATAAAGGTGCGATGTGTGCCTGTGGTGCGGGTCTACATCTTCAAAATCCCTGTACCATTCCTGTAGCTGGCCTTTGCTGCCAATGTGGAACGGATACATTTTCTTATAGGTATCTTCAAGCGTTTTGCGGAACTCCTTATCAGTACCCAGTACTTTTGAAGCCGCTATGGTGTTAGAGAACAAGTCTTTTATAATGCCCATATCCATGGTGCTGGCTACGGTGATAACACCTTTCTTTTTACCGTCATAGTAATATTCATTTTCGGGCGATGTAGACGGCATGGTAACCAGGTAACCATCCTTATCTTTCTGGAGCCAGTCCAGCGAAAACTCAGCAGCACCTTTTAGTATCGGGTACACTTCCGCCAGATATTCCTTATCGCCTGTATACTGGTAGTGTTCCCACAAATGCCTAGTCAGCCAGTTGGCACCCATCCACCAGTTGGCCCACATAGGGTCGCCTTTACCAAAATCACCCACCGGGTTACTCATGGCCCAGATATCTGAGTTGTGGTGTGTTATCCAGCCGTTGGCATGGTAATAACTTTTGGCTGTTTCCTTCCCGGTAACTGATAGGTTGTATATCAGGTCGTTCAGAGGCGAGAACAATTCCGAAAGGTTGGCTGCTTCCACCGGCCAGTAATTCATCTGCACGTTAATGTTCGTGGTATAGTTACTGCTCCACGGCGCACGCAAATGGTGGTTCCAGATGCCCTGCAGGTTGGCCGGGGCATCTTTGGTACGCGATGAAGAAATCAGCAGATACCTGCCATACTGGAAGAAAATCGACTCTAAACCCGAGTCTTTCTCCCCTGCCGAGTACAATTCAAGGCGCTTGTCTGTAGTAAGGGTTGATTTATCTTTTTCCCCTTTATTTAATACCAGTGATACCCTGTTAAAAAACTTCCCGAAATCGGCACGGTGCTCACTAAGCAGGGCATCGTACGTTTTACCCGATGCCTTGGCAAGATGATTTAGTACCAACTGGTGTTCATCCTTACCGTCACTGTCCGGGCATTTATCATAACCGTTAAAGCTTGTAGCTGCCGAAACCAGCAGTAGTACTTCTGTAGCATCTTTTATAACAAGGTTATTGCCATCGGTGCTAACAGTACCGTCTTTTACAATCGGTTTTACAACCAACTCAAAACGCATACCCTTGCACCCCGAATCATCTTTATACACAACCGGTTCGGCATCATAAGAGATATAGCTTGGCGTTACATGCGAAGGCGCCTTGCCTGTTAGCGACAGTGAACCGTTAGCCACGGCAACGCGGTTGTTCAGCTGGCTTTTAGCTGCAACCGAAAACGACAATTTCTTAGCCTGGCTTGCCGTAAGCCTTATAATGATACATTCGCCCGGTGCAGACGCAAATATTTCGCGCTTATAACCCACCCCATTAATGGTAAATGTAGTTGTAGAAACACCGTCGGCAAGGTTAAGTTCCCTGTGGTACGAAGCCGGGGCAGCATTGCCGAAATCCTGCTTCAGCAAAAGGTCGCCCAGCGGCAGGTAACTTTCAGAGTAGCTGCCCTGCATATTTTTGGTAAGCTGGTACGCCTTTGCATAGTCACCCTCCATAAGGGCTGTGCGAATCGGCTGAAGGCTTTCAAAAGCAGTGGGGTTAATATTTTTACCCACCGGCCCGCCGCTCCACAGCGTAGCCTCGTTCAGCTGTATAAGTTCTTCATCGGTTTTACCGAAAACCATAGCCCCCAGCCTGCCGTTGCCTACAGGCAGGGCTTCAGTCCAGTAACCGGCCGGTTGGTCATAATGTAGTTTTAAATCCTGTTGGGCGTAGGCCGTTATGCCAAAAAGCGACAATAACAGCACAACGCATTTTTTTGTGATCATCATGGTTATAGTTTAAAGCTCTAAAAATAGACGATAAATCTTACCTGACTGTTATATTTTCTACTTTAGTGAATTGCCATATCCTACTATCATAACCGACAGCGATATAACCAGTATACCTAAAGCGATGGTGGTAACCGTTTTTTTGTTTACGCCTTTCCATTCCTTCAGGATGATGCCCCACATATTGGCAATGAAAATGATAAAGGCCATGTGCAATATCCACGAACTTGGCCCGTTACCCATGCGGCTTTCACCCATACCGTAGAAGAAAAATTGTAAAAACCACGTAGTACCCGCCAATGCACAAAAGATGATATTGGCAAGGATTGGCACATTCGGTTTACGGTAATCGCTTAGTGATTTATTTTTTATAGCCAGGAACAGGCAGCCAACAAGGTTGCTCAGCAAACCGCCCCAAAGCACAACTATATACGTTACGTTATTTTGGAACAGGAATTCACCCTGCCCCGGGTTGGCGGCTTTCCAGAGTTCGTTAGCCACATCAGCCATTGGTTTCCCAGCTTCAAGGCCAAAGTTAAAACACGCGCTCAGTATACCTGAGATTATAGAAACCAACAGCCCCAGGCCAAACTTGTATTCCGTTTTTACCTCCATACCATGCGGGTCGGTACCCGCCGCAGACAGTTGTTTCTCTTTCATGGTACCGGCCTTGCCACAGATAACAATACCCAGTACACAGATAAACAGCCCAAGCAGTACCATTTGCCCCCAGGAAGAACCGGCTATAGCGCCTATGCTGTCTTTACCGGGTTCGGGATACAGTTCATAATAAACAGATGGAAGGAGCGAGCCGAATACCATGCAAAGCCCAAGTATTACACTACTGCCCAGCGCAACGCCGAGGTAGCGCACACCGAGACCATACGTAAACCCGCCAATGCCCCACAGCACGCCAAATAAAAAGGCAAGCGCTATTACCGAGCCAGTGGCATGGGCAATGATATTCCAAAAATCAGGAATGGTAAGCCAGGCGGCCAGCGGCGGTACTATAAGCCAAGAAAATATGCCACCCACAAGCCAGTAGGTTTCCCAAGACCAGCCTTTAACTTTTTTAAACGGTATGTAAAAACTACCGGATGCAAACCCTCCGATAAAATGGAATAAAACGCCTAAAAGGACACTCATAACTTGTTGTTTGTTTTATTAACTATATGGTTTTCGAAAGTAAGTGTAAGTTAGCAAACGTCTGTCATGTGGTGTCATGTATTTATATAAAAAGCATAAAAAAATGCAGGCAAAATTTTACATGAGAAAATTTTACCTGCATTTTTTACAAATATCCCGAATTACCTTACGGGATGTACCTCAGGGAGCCCCCTACTGTTTATATAATAGTCGACTTACCTATGGTTTTATTATCCAGCACCGGTGCCGGTATTTCTTTTTTAAGGATATAGCTTTCCACAAAGTTACCTACATCTTGTGTACTGTAGGCGCTGCCTTCAACAATATCAGGTGTGCTTACACCTTTTTCTATACTGTATGCTACCGCTTCTTTTATAAGTCCGGCTTCATGGTACAGGTTAAAATGCTCCAGCAGTAACGCCGCCGAAAGTATAGATGCAACCGGATTGGCTATCCCCTTCCCTGTAGCCTGCGGGTACGAACCGTGTATCGGCTCAAACATAGAATGCACTGCACCTACTGATGCCGATGCCGCAAGCCCGATGCTGCCACCAAGTACACTCGCCTCATCCGAAAGGATATCGCCAAACATATTTTCGGTAAGCATTACGTCAAACTGTGCAGGGTTCAGTATCAGCTGCATAGCTGCATTGTCTACAAACAGATAATCCAGTGTCACATCAGGGTAATTGGCTTTACCCAGCTCAGTTACCACCCTCCTCCACAGGCGCGAGGTTTCCAACACGTTTGCCTTATCTACCAACGTAAGTTTCTTACGGCGTTTTTGTGCCGCACGGAAAGCCATGTGGGCTATACGCTCCACTTCTTCCTGGCTGTAGCTGCACAGGTCAGACGCATGTGTTTTATCGTCACTAAGTTGTTTTTCACCAAAGTAAATGCCACCTGTAAGCTCACGGTAAATGGTAAGGTCTACCCCTGCTATACGCTCAGGCTTTAGTGGCGACTGGTGCAGCAGCTTCGGGTAAATGGTTGTAGGGCGTATATTAGCAAACAGCCCAAGCTCCTTACGCAGCTTCAGCAGGCCCTGTTCCGGCCTTACGGGAGCCGTAGGGTCGTTATCATACTTAGGATGACCGATAGCACCAAAAAGCAGTGCATCGGTAGTTTTGCATAGGGTAAGCGTTTGCGGTGGCAGCGGGTCGTTAAACTCATCTATGGCCACAGCGCCTACCGGTGCTTCCTCATACTCAAAGGTATGCTCGTATTTCTTTGCCACGGCATTTAGCGTCTTTATGGCTTCTCTTGTTACTTCGGGGCCTATGCCATCTCCGGGCAATACAGCTATTTTAAGTATCATAGTTGGGTGTTTTTCTTTTCAAATTCAGCAATCGCATCCAGCCTGCTCACAAGGAAATCAATATCGTCATAGCCATTCAGCAGGCACAACTTTTTATAGGGGTCAATATCGAAATGCTCGCTGTACCCTTCAAAGCTTATGGTTTGTTCTTCAAGGTTTATGGTTACAGGGGTAGCGGCATCATCGGCTACGGCAGCAAATACCGCCCTTAAAAACTCCGGGCTTACCTGTACCGGCAGCAGTCCGTTGTTAAGGCTGTTCCCTTTAAATATATCGGCAAAATAGCTCGACACAATCACCTTAAACCCATAACCCGAAAGCGCCCATGCAGCGTGCTCACGGCTACTGCCGCACCCGAAGTTATTTCCCGCCACAAGGATGGTACCTTTATAAAGCGGATTGTTCAGGGTAAAATCAGGGTTCGGGTTATTATCACTGTCATAACGCCAGTCACGAAACAGGTTATCGCCAAAACCGGCCTTATCGGTCGATTTCAGGAAACGTGCAGGGATAATCTGGTCGGTATCTATATTGGCAATGTCCAGCGGCACTACAGTATCGTTGTAACTAGCAAACTTTTCCATTAATTAAGGTTTTGGGTATAATCAATAATTTTACCTTCTATGGCTATGGCGGCAGCGGTAAGCGGGCTTGCCAAAATGGTGCGCGCACCCGGTCCCTGGCGGCCTTCAAAATTGCGGTTACTGGTACTTACGCAATATTCGCCTGCCGGGATTTTATCCTCGTTCATGGCAAGGCATGCCGAACAGCCCGGCTCACGTATCTCAAAGCCTGCTTTGGTAAATATCTCCACAAGCCCTTCGGCTTCTATCTGCTTCACCACCTGTTGGGAGCCCGGCACTATAAGTGCCGTAATATTATCCGCCTTGGTTTTGCCTTTAATATAATCAGCTACTGCACGGAAATCCTCAATACGGGAGTTGGTACAACTGCCTATAAACACGTAGTTTATAGGCTGCCCGATAAGCGTTTCCTTGCCTGTAAAGCCCATATACGCCAGTGCCTTATCAGACGATGCATCCACACTCTGCGGAATGGCATCGGTAATACGGATGCCCATGCCCGGATTGGTTCCGTAGGTAATCATAGGGCCTATTTCTTCAGCCGCTATAAAATATTCCTGGTCGAACTCCGCGCCTTCATCGGTACGCAGGCTGTCCCAGTAGGCTTTTTTCTTTTCAAACTCTTCGCCTTTCGGGGCAAATTCGCGGCCTTCTACATACGCATATGTGGTTGCATCCGGGGCAATCAACCCGCCACGTGCACCCATCTCAATACTCATGTTGCAAACGGTCATACGGCCTTCCATAGACATTTCCTCAAACACGTTACCGGCATACTCACAGAAATAGCCTGTACCGCTATTGGTACCCAGCTTGGCAATGATATACAGGATAACGTCTTTAGGGGTAACGCCTTTTTTAAGCGTGCCGTTTACGTTAACACGTAGTGACTTCGGTTTTTCCAACAGCAAACACTGGCTGGCAAATACCTGCGCCACCTGGCTGGTACCGATACCAAAGGCAATGGTACCAAACGCCCCGTGTGTAGAGGTATGGCTGTCGCCGCATACAATGGTCATGCCCGGCTGTGTAATGCCCAGTTCGGGCGAAATAACGTGTACTATACCGTTGTACCTATGCCCCAGCCCGTAAAACGTAATGTTGTGCTTGTTGCAGTTTATGGTAAGTTCCTCTATCTGCTTGCGCGACATTTCGTCCTTAATAGGCAGGTGCTGGTCTTTTGTCGGTGTATTGTGGTCGGCCGTAGCTACAATCTGCTGCGGTCGGAAAAGGCCAATCCCGCGGCTTTCCAGTTCTGAAAAGGCCTGCGGGCTGGTTACTTCATGTATCAAATGTTTGTCTATGTACAGTATTTCAGGGCCATTGGGTATCGTTTCCACCACGTGGGCATCCCAAACCTTATCAAAAAGGGTCTTCTTCATCGCTTAATAGTTTATTTGCAGCCTGCTTTTAGACAGCGCTATAATCTGGTGCAGGTCGTTATCCTGTACCTGCTTGCAGTTATCGGCAAATTTCAGGAATTCAAGGTAAATAATATCAAGGTCGTTCTTGGTAAGTTCGTAACCTATTTTCTTGGCGGTATATGCCAATGCCGAACGCCCGCTGCGTGCCGTAAGCACAATAGACGATTCAGTAACGCCAACGTCGGCAGGGTCTATGATTTCGTAGGTTTCGCGGTTTTTAATCACACCATCCTGGTGGATGCCCGAACTGTGCGCAAAGGCATTCTCCCCTACTATGGCTTTATTCGCCTGCACAGACATGCCCATTTCCTGGGCTACCAGCCTGCTCATAGCAGTAAGCTGCTGCGTTTTTATATTTGTGGAAAGGTGCAGTGCCGGGTGTTGTCTAAGTATCATCACTACTTCTTCAAGGGCTGTATTTCCGGCACGCTCGCCTATTCCGTTAATAGTACATTCTATTTGCCTTGCACCGTTAATCACACCTGCAATGGCATTGGCTGTAGCCATACCAAGGTCGTTATGGCAATGGCACGAAAGCTTTACTTTTTCTATACCCACAACATGCTCTGTAAGGTATTTTATTTTGGCTCCGTATTCATCCGGAAGACAGTAGCCTGTGGTATCAGGAATGTTCAGTACGGTAGCACCGGCTTTTACCACAGCAGTACATACTTCTGCAAGGAAAGCGTTATCAGTACGGCCTGCATCTTCGGCATAAAACTCCACATCCGACGTAAAGTTTCGCGCGAACTTAACTGCTTCTACAGCCTGTTCTATAATCCTTTCACGTGTCGAATTAAACTTATGCTTTATGTGCGAATCAGACGTGCCTATACCGGTATGTATACGCGGACGTTTAGCATATTTAAGTGCCTGGGCGGCCACCTCTATATCATTTTTTACCGCCCTGCTCAGTCCGCAAACGGCAGCATTTTTTACGAGCTTGGCAATTTCCTCAACCGACTGAAAGTCGCCCGGGCTTGAAACCGGGAAACCCGCTTCAATAATATCTACCCCAAGGTTGTCCAGCGCATCGGCTATCTTCAGCTTTTGTGCGGTATTCAGCTTACATCCGGGTACCTGCTCTCCATCGCGCAGCGTGGTGTCGAAAATGTCAATATGCTCAGTATTCATAGTCTTTCGTGGTTTAACTATTGCTAAAATAATTAACCTTATGCCAAGTACTTTTACACCGAAAAAATATTTACGACATCCAATGCAGTATTTTACACATTATATTTTTGATTTTCAATATTTTAAATATTATATTTTTATGTTATCCAAAATTAATATGCATTCATAATAATTAACAGACGTTACTGTTTTTTGGCTATATTTGGTGAAGATTGATTCAATGGCAGATGAAAAATCGTAACCAGCTTACAGATAACCTATTTATATTGATAAAGTCGCTTTCGGCATCGGAAAAGCGGCAGTTTTCGCTATTTGTAAACCGCTTACAGGCCAATACCGACAGTAAGTTCCTCAACCTGTTTAAGGTGCTTTCCGCCCAAAAAGAATACGACGAAGCAGCACTGCTGAAAGCTACAAAAATCAGCAAGGAGCAACTGAGTAATGTAAAAGCGCACCTGTACCACCAGATACTGACCAGCCTGCGCCTGAACCCCAGTAAGCGCAACATACCGTTGCAACTCCGTGAGCAGTTCGATTTTGCCATGATACTCTACCGTAAGGGCCTGTACCAGCAATGCCTGAAGCTACTGGACAAACTGAAAAGCCAGGCGCTGATGTATGAGGAAAAAAACCTGGGCTACGAAATCCTGGATTTAGAAAAGATTATTGAGTCGCAGTACATAACACGCAGCCGCAGCAACCGTGCAGATATACTTATAGACCAGACGAATGAGCTTACCTACCTGAACAACATAGCGAGCCAGCTGAGCAGCCTGGCGCTGGATATGTACAACATTTTCCTGAAAAATGGCTATGCCCGCACCGATGAGGAAGCACAGGCCGTATCGCGCCACTTTTTTAAGCACCTGCCCGAATATGATGCCGAAAAACTGGGCTTCCGCGAAAAGCTGTGGCTGTACCAGTCGTACCTTTGGTTCAGTTTCATCACGCAGGATTTCATTGCCTGTTACCGCTACGCCACGCGCTGGGTGGGACTGTTTGAAAAGAACCCGCACCTTATTACCGTCCACCCCGTGTTTTACATTAAGGGCAACCATTACGTACTGGAATCGCTGTACTACCTGAACCGCGTAGAACAGTTTGAAAAGGCACTCGACCGTTTTGAAAAAATTTTGGGGAGCGAACCCATACCGGAAGACGACAATATTATTGTACTGTCGTTCCTGTATGTATATGCCAACAAGCTGAACCTGCGTTTTATGCGGGCGCAGTTTAGCGGCGGCGAGGAACTGCTGGAAACCATCCACAAAAAACTCGACCGTTACAAGGACAAGATAGACGACCACCATGTTATGGTGCTGTACTATAAAATAGCCTGTTACCACTTTGGTACGCAGGAATATGCCAAATGCATTTTTTACCTGAAGAAAATCATCAACAGCAAAACGACCCAGATACGTGAAGACCTGATGTGCTTTGCCCACATGCTGAACCTTGCGGCACACTACCAGGCCGGGCTTGATTACAGGCTGGAAGCCCTGATACGCACCACGTACAACTTCCTGATTAAAATGAACGACCTGCACGGGGTACAGCGCGCGGTTATCGACTTCCTGAAAGGGCTATCCAATGTTTCGCCACTGCTTATAAAACGGCGTTTTATAGAGCTGCTTGAAACCCTGAAGAAATTTGAAAAAGACCCGTTTGAACGCCGTGCCTTCCTCTACCTCGACCTCATTTCGTGGCTGGAAAGCAATATTTATAACAAGCCTATAGCGCAGGTTATCGGTGAAAAAGTAGCGAAACGGCAGGCGGAAGCGTAAGCACAACTCTTTAAATTTTACCACAAGGTTCACAAAGTTTTTTCACGAAGGACACAAGGCTATATAAATATTGGCCCGTTCCGGTCAACAAACGACACGAGGCTTACGTATCAGCTTAGTGCCCTCATGCCGATTTATCGGTACTAAACCTTTGTGCATATAAACACATAACCCACTTTGTGCACCCTGTGAAAAAACTTTGTGAACCTTGTGGTAAAATTATCCTATCTCATAAAAAATCCCGTTCCACTTTCGCGAAACGGGATTAACAATCTATAAGGTAATTTAAACGAGACTCTTATTTAACCGGCTCAATGCCTTTGTGCGTTGGCACAGTGGTTTTAATACTGCCATCGGCATTAAACTCCAGTCTGTCGATACACACCTCGCGGTGGAAACCGGCGGAATCACCCATGGTAATACCCTTAGGGTACGGGAACCTGTGGTACACAATATACCACTCGTCCTTGCCCGGTAGTTGCAGTACCGAATGGTGGCCTGTACCATAGATACCTGCATTGGCATCCTTACTCAGCACCAGGTTTTCAGTTGGCAATGTCCATGGCCCCAGCGGTGATTTTGATGTAGCATAATGCACCTGGTAGTCCGGGCTGCGGGTATCGTTTTCAGACCACGTAAGGTAATATGTACCCTTGCGATAAAACACATACGTACCCTCGTTGTAACTTTTTGTAGGCGTAATAACCTTAACCGTTTCGGGTTTAATGGTCACCATATCGGCGTTAAGCTCGGCTACAGCACAGTAACCATTGCCCCAATACAGGTAAAACTTACCGCTTACCGGGTCGTGGAAAACATCAGGATCTATCTCCTGTCCGCCCTGTTGTCCGGCTGGGCGTGTAGCTACAATCGGCTTACCGCTGTCTTTAAATGGCCCCGCAGGATTATCAGACACGGCCACACCTATTTTTTGCGCAGCTGTAAAGTAGTAGTAGTATTTGTACTGGCCTTTCTTTACTTCCTTTTCTATGATGCACGGTGCCCACGCATTACGGTCGGCCCAGGTTACATCTTTACCAAGGGTAATTATTTTCCCTTCCTCTTTCCAGTCTACAAGATTTGTAGATGAAAACGTCTTGAAATACTTGCCCGACCATCCGTCGAAACCATCGCTGGTTGGGTACAGGTAGTATTTTTTAGTTTTATTAGAATACAAAATCTCAGGGTCTGCGTAGTAGCCTTCCAGCACCGGGTTGTTATTCAGGTGTGGCAATTTTGCAGGAGTTCCCCATTTAGCAAGCATCCTTTTCAACTCCGTGCGAGTTATTGGCATTACTGTACCATGGCGCGGGTTGAAATCCATACTGATTTCGTTATCAATCAGCGAAAAATGCTCCAGGTCAGTACTTTTGGTAAACTGGTATTTACCTTTCATGTACACGTCATACATCAGTATGTACGTATCCTGGTTGTTCAGTTTAAACACCCCTGCCCCTTCCACACTCTCTGTAGTTTGTTGCAGGTACTCGTCTTTTTCTGCCCAAATGCCCGATGTAAGGTTCTGCGTAGTAGCAACCTTAATACCGTTAGTGCCACCCTCCGTTTTATAGAACAAATGGTACACACCGTCTTTCTCTACTATATCGCCATCTATGCATGACCTGCCTGACTTGGGTTTAAACAGCACTTTTGGCGCGCTTTCCAATCCTGTAAAATCAGCATTGGCATAGGCGTAGTAAATAATATCCGGGCCGCTGGCATGCTGTAACGAAAAGTACACCATGTACTTATTGGCTGCCTTGTCAAAGATGGTCTGTGGCGCCCAAACACGTTTCAGGTCGTCATTACCGGGATAGGTTTTCTGGATGTTTACGATTGAAGACGTCCAGTTTACCAGATCGGTCGATTTCAGCAGCACCATAGCGCGATTGCTGTCCCAGCCTTTGTTAGAGGTCATGTCGGTAACCACCATACGGAACACACCGTCAGGGCCACGCATAATGTGTGGGTCGCGCACACCGCCGGTAGAGCTGATTTTTTTGGAATCAATGACCGGGTTGTTATTGTTCAGCGCATAAAAATGATAACCGTCAAGGCTTACACCAAAACGGATGGCCTCTTCTTCAACGGTATTCCCGGTGAAATACGTAAACAGGTAGGCCACCTCATCCTTAGGCCTGCTGTCGGTTTGTGCGACAGCAGGCAGGGATAAGGTTACCAATGAAAGTATACTAAAAATGATTTTCTTCATAGGTTACTTCACGGTAATGGTGGTTTCTACCGGTTTCAGCCACGGGCTTGTAAACTTCACGTTTATGGTGCCTGCATCGCCTGTCGACTGTATGTATGCCAATATATGCCCGTGCAGTACACGCTGTACATTATCGGTATAATCGGTCATATCGGTATTGTTACCGGCTTCAAGGCCAAGTAGTTTACCCGGGCCACTTATCGTACAGGTTACTTCGTTGTCAGACAGCATTACCGGAAGGCCGTTTTCGTCAACCACCTGTAGTAATACCTGAGCCACACCTTTATCTTTACTAACCGTAATACCTTTTTGCTTAACCACCAACGCAGCAGGTTGCTTAGACGAGTTAATAGCATAACGGCTCACTTCTTTACCGTTTTTATCAAGGCCGATAACCTCAAGCTTACCTGCTTTGTACGGCACATCCCAAACGATGATACCCGTTTTTTCGTCATAAGGCTTCACCTCGCCTACCTGCTTACCGTTAAGCTCCAGGCGGGCTTTGGCAGCATTGGTATACGCAACCACACGGATGCTTTGCCCATCCTCATAGTTCCATACATCCCATGCGTCTTTAGACGGCTGCTTTTCCTTATCAGGCGTTGGATAGGTACCAATAAATGCCATTGGCTTGTCCGACCAAAGGGACTGGCGGAAGTAGCCCCTCGGCTTTATTTGCCCTGCAAAATCTACAAGGCCCGAGTAAAAGCCTCGCGACGGCCATGCACCTGATTCACCAAGGTAGTCGATACCTGTCCAGATGAACTGCCCGAAGATGTGCTCATTGTTTTTAACAGCCAGCCACGGCTCCAGGTCGTGTACGGTTTCACTGCCGTAAATAACACGTTTGGGGAATTTTTTATGATCCGATATATATTTACTTTCGGTATAGTTGTAGCCCGTAACATCTATAAGGAACGGGTACTCGGTTTCGTTACTCATGGCAACACCGGCAAGGCCTGCTGTAGTAACACGTGATTTATCAAATTTCTTCACTACGTTAACCAGCCTTTTGGCAATACCGCCAAGGCGCATGGCATCAGGTGCATCTTTCTTATAGCCACCGTAAGCAGGCTGGCCGAAGCCGTCCTTGCCACCATCAAGCACCGGGTGCGAGTACGGGTCGTTAGGGTAATCTACCTCGTTACCTATACTCCATCCCCAAACCGAAAGGTGGTTACGGTCGCGGCGTACCATGTCTTCAAGGTCTTTCTCAGCCCAGTCGGCAAAAATATCATACGAACCCTGGAAGCCCGGCGTACCTACGTTCCAGCCGGTTAGCCATTTACGTTTAGGGTATTCCCACTCGTCATAAGCCTCATTAAGCACTAAAATTCCAAGCTCATCACACAGCTCATAGAATACAGGAGCCTGTGGGTTGTGGCTGGTACGTATGGCGTTTACGCCAATAGCCTTAAGGGTTTGCAGCCTTGTTTTCCAAACCTCGTCCGGCACGGCAGAGCCAAGCACACCGGCATCGTGGTGAAGGCACACGCCTTTCATTTTCATCCATTTGCCGTTAAGGGCAAAACCTTTATCAGGGTCGAATGTAAACGTACGGAAACCCGTTTGGGTAGTCGTGGCGTCTATCTGCTTACCGTCTTTAAGTACCGTAGTTTTTAGGGTATACAGGTTAGGGTTATTCAAATCCCAAAGCAGCGGGTTGCTCACCTTAAGCTGGGTAGCTACCTTGTCTTTAGCATTAGCGGCAACGCTCAGCTTTTGCGAATTTTTAGCTACTACCTTGCCGCTTTTATCTACAAGCTCGTTTACCACGGTAACGCCCGATTTTTTATCAAGGCCGTTTTCTACTTCAACTTCTACATTCAGTGTAGCCGAATTTCCTTTAACCTCCGGGTAGGTATATACGCCCCACTGGTTAATGTGTACCGGGTTTGAGTACACCACATACACATCTCGGTAAATACCCGAACCGGTATACCAACGCGAATCAGCACTTTGGCTGTGGTCTACACGCACGGCAATGGTATTATCTCCGCCAAAGTTTATGTAAGGGGTAGCATCGTAACTGAACGATATGTAGCCATTTGGCCTTTTGCCCAGCGAATGCCCGTTGATAAACACTTCACTACGGTTGTATACACCTTCAAAATACAGGTATACCTTTTCACCTTTTTTAGCCTGTGGCACGTTCAGGCTTTTGCGGTACCAGCCAATACCGCCCGGCAGGTAGCCTGTACAGCTTGCCAGTGTAGGGCTTAGCTGGCCTTTTATACTCCAGTCGTGCGGCAGGTTAAGGCTTTGCCAGTCCTTATCTGAAAAATTGGTTTCTTTTGCTTCCTGCTTATCCTCTAGGGCAAACTTCCAGTTGTCATTAATCTTTTGCGGTTGCCCGAACGAAACCTGCCCCACGGCGGCCATCCAGGTTGCGTTAAGCATGGTGAGCAGTAGTTTAGTAGTAGTATTCACTTTTATTGGTTTTTATAATGATAAAATTCTTCTTCCTTTATTGTGTGTAAATTTTAAAGCCCGCCGGTAGTTATGGTAACTATACTGCGTGCCGGGAGGGTTATGGCCTGTCCGTCGGTTAGGGCCTGTTGCTGTAATTCCTTATCTTCCGAAGTTATATATGCCTTTAACCCGGTAAGGCTTGTGCTGCCTTTTTTCAGGGTAAAGGTTGTAGGCTGCGCCGATGCGTTTATCACCACAGTAACCAACTTACCTGTAGCAGGGTCTTTATATGCCGAATATAAAAAGTTTTGGTTTTGTGTATTCCCCTGGCTACTACTTATTTTCACCCTTTGGTAACCCGGCCTTACAAAACGGCTGTAGTTACCCAGCGCCCAAAGCATTTTACTTTTATAAAAGTTACCGTCCGTTTTTTGTTTGTCGATATAAATAAGGCCATCCTTATAATCATACGGCGAAATAGCCAGCCACCAGTGCCATGCGGTAGCATTAGCGGTGGCAAGGTCAGCGTGGATTACTTTTGCAAGGTACAGTGCCGATGAAATGCCTAAATCACGCCCGTTACCATTTATTTCCCCTGCATTATCGCCAAGGATACAGTATTCCGACATCCAGTATTTCAGGCCGTTTACCTGGCTTACTGCCGAGGCAAGCTGCTGCCGTTGGCTTACCATTGTAGCATAAGGTGAGGTAGTAAAGTAGCTGTGACCGGCAATCACATTTTCAAGTTTTGAAAGGTTGCCAATATAATTTGCCGAGCCCGTAGTGAAAAATTCCTGTATCTGGTTGGCACGGTTCGGCCTGTTACCGGTTTCATACAGGTAGTTTATCTGGCCGGCTTCGCCTATGATTATGGTGGCATTTAGCCCTTTGTCTGTTATTTTCTGGTTGAGCAGTGCGGTAATACCGGCTATTTCATTATTATAAAACGGGGTACCCTCCTGGCCTCCGTCGTTCCAGTCCCATTGCGGCTCGTTCATGGGGCTGATGTAGTTCACATTCAACCCTTTATCATTCAGCCCTTGTGCTACATCGGCAAGATAGCCCGCATAAGCTTCATAATTTCCTGAATCAAGGTTAGAAATGATGGTACCTGCCGTGGCAAATGCCTTGCCATTACGCGAAAGCGATACCGGCGGGCTGTTCGGGAAAATAAGCAGCTTATCTACCCCACGCGATTTGGCTGCCTGTGCAAACCAAACCTGTGCCTGCTGCTTGTCCCAATTGTACGTACCATCGGCATTACGGAACGATTCTGCCCTGCGCCATTCGTCTCCTATACCACTGGCACTGCCCTGTTCGGCACTGCCCGCGCCTACATTAAACCTCCATAGCGAAAGCCCAATACCCTGCGGATTACCCGAAGCATCATTTTGTGTACTGAACAGCAGGTCGGCAATTGCGTTTTTCTTAGAATCTGGCCAATTGCCCACAAACTGGCAGGACCATGCATCTGATGCGCCAAAGTGTTCCACGGTCTGGTACGTAGTGGCATCGTCTATGGTAAGGGTTATCCCCTGTTCCGGCTGTGGTGTGGTGGTGTCTTTATTGCCATCGCTGCTGCAGGCTGCATAACATAAGCTAAGCAGGCTTGCAAAAACACGGCTGTATGTTGTATTGTATTTCATAGTAATTTTTAGCGTAATCACTGTATGGTATAAAGGCCGGGAGCAGTTGTAACCTTGCCCCCGGCCAAGCCTTAATTAATGCATTAGTAGTTCGGATTTTGCTCCAGCTGGTTGTTAGATGCCTGGATTTCAGTCCTCGGTATCGGCAGCCAGTAATGTTTCGTCTGGAATGCTTTACCCTGAAGTGCTAACTTGCGCGTGTAGGTAAATGTACCATCGGTATTTTTTACAATATCCATACCGTAAGCAGGTGTGTTCTCTATTGTTTCAGCAATCATCCAGCGCCTTACATCGTAGAAACGGTGCTCTTCAAAAGCAAGCTCTATCCTGCGTTCGTGACGGATGCGGGTACGCATTTCACTTTGCGATAAACCTGTCGGAAGATCCGGCATACCGGCCCTGTCGCGTATTGCATTTATGGCCGCATATACTGTAGCATCGGGACCTGTAGCCTCGTTTTGTGCCTCAGCATAGTTCAGCAATATTTCGCCATAACGGAAGTAAATCCAGTTTTGTACACCAGCCACATCCCACGGGTTGATGATAGGCAGGTCTTCACGCATAAATTTCCTAAGGTAATAACCGCTCTTGCTGCTGTTCCAGTTATCTGGCCCCTGCGGGCTGTCTAAACCACCCGGGTTTTGCGGTGTAGGATTAACTACCCTGAAGGTCTGTACATTCCTGTCCCTGTAAGGGGCACCGTCATATAATATGGTAGCATAAAAACGCGGATCCCTGTTATCATAAGGGTTTGCGGCATGTGCAGCATTGTTCCAGTCAAACGCTGTACCATCGGCCATTTCATAATCGTCTACAATATTTTGCAGCGGCACGTTTCCGCCCCAGCCACCATAGCCGTTTGGCCCGTGTGCAATTTCCAGTGCATAATGCCTTGCAGACAGGTTATAGAACCTTGCAAAAATGTATTCTGAGTTACTGCCGGTTGTAGTAAAGGTTTCGGCATAGCCATTTTGGTACAGGCTGTAAATACCCATGTCCATAACTGCTTTATTAGCCGCAGCGGCAGCAGCCCATTTTTGGGTATCGTTACTGCCACCGGTGTACAGCGGGCTGGCAGCATATAGCAGCAATCTTGCTTTTAGTGCAAGCGCAGCGCCTTTTGTAGCACGGCCTTCGCCATAACCGTTAAAGTTACTTACCGGCAGTACGGCAGCAGCAGCATCAAGCTCACTCGTTACATATGCCATGCTTTCTTCTATTGGCCTGCGGTCAAAAAGTGCAGGGTCAGAAAAATCATCGTTAAGTTCTGATACCCTGTCGCCCATAAGCACTACCTCACCATAATTACGGATAAGGTCGTGGTAGCGGAAAGCACGGATAAAGCGTAGTTCTGCTGTAAGGCGTTGTGTACGGCCTTCGCTCATACCAAGTTCCTGTATGTGTGCCAATGCATAGTTAACTTCGCGAATGCTCCTGTAACTGCGTGCCCAAAAAGTGCCCGCTATACCAAGGTTTTCAGGAGATAAGCCACCCTGTTGTATAATCCAGGTGTTATCGTCGTTGTTGTAAATAGACTCATCGGTAAGCGATGCCCATAATCCGTATTCAAAACCACGGCCAAAACCCGGCTGGTTAGAGTCGCCTTCTTTATTTGTAAGGCGCACACCCATATAACGGTTAATAACAAACGATTCGAATAGTATTGAATCTGTTAGTATGGCTGCATCCGAAACCCGGTCGGTAGGTGTAATATCAAGATAATCCTTATCGCAACTTGTAAACACCAGGCCCGAAGCCATAGCAAGCGATAAAGTGGTTATTATAAATGATTTTTTCATTGCTGCTTTTTTTAGAATTGAACGTTAAACCCAAGGTTGATGATTTTCTGTTGCGGGTAAAACTGTCCGCTTTCATTATTTCCTTCCGGGTCATAATCTTTTACCTTACTTATGGTAAACAGGTTAAATGCGCTGGCATAAATCCTGAAGTTGCTTATACCGTAACGCTCAAGATAAGTAGATGGGATTGTATAGCCAAGCTGTACGTTTTTAAGCCTTACAAACGCTGCGTTGTTCAGCCAGAAATTGTTTCGGTACTGCCCGCCGCTTACTGCCGATGAAGCCCTGTCGCTTACACGTGGATACGATCCGTTAGGGTTTGTAGGGCTCCAGCGGTTGTCTGCCCAGCTGCTGTAGAAGTTACCTACAGTACCGCTTTCAGGTAATACGTACTGGCTTACCTGGGCCTGTCCTGCAAATACTACTGTAAGGTCAAAATTCTTATAGCTGGCATCTGCTGACAGGCCAAAGGTCATTTGAGGTATATTACCATATTTGGTCCTTATCTGGTCATCGGCAGTAATCTGTCCGTCACCGTTAACATCCCTGTATATAAGGTCTCCCGGTTGTGTACCTGCCACGTGAGGTGTAGCATCTATCTGTGCCTGGTCCTGGAAAATACCTACGGCATCATAAAGCAGGTAGGTATTCATAGGGCGTCCGGTCTGGCTTTGGTAGCCAAGTGTACCCGGGGCCTCGTCTATAAATACGATTTTGTTTTTAGCATAGGTAAAGTTACCCGACACACCCCAGCTGAAATCGCCCTGGTGGCTGTAGCCCAGTGTAGTTTCAAAACCGTGGCTTTTTACTTCGCCAATGTTTTCCTGCGGAACTAACGGTACAACGCTGTTATCTCCCGGCGGTAAGTAAGGGTTTACAATACCTGTAGATCCCGGTACCGATGCATTCCTTGCAGCAAGGATATCTTTCCTGTTTTGCTGGAAGTAAATACCTTCAAAGGTAAAGTTCTTAAGGAAACGTGCGTTAAGACCCAAATCTATCTTCTCTGCTGTTTCCCAGGTAATGTTAGGGTTAGCAAGTTTTATAAGGTCTATACCCGAAGTAAGCGTGTTACCTACTACATACCTGTTATTGAAAGAATAGTTATCAAAATACTGGAAGTTGCTAATATTGTCGTTACCCAGCTGGCCCCATGATGCACGGAACTTAAGGTCGTCAAAGAACTTCACATTATCGGCAAACCATGCTTCTTTTGAGATACGGTAACCCGCCGAAACCGATGGGAAGAAACCATAACGGCTACCACTCGGGAAGTTAGAAGAACCGTCTATCCTGGCTTGTAAATCCAAAAGGTATTTCTCGGCATAGTTATAGGCTACCCTGCCCAGGTAACTCTGCCTTGTAAACCTCCATGAGTACCCTCCGTTTGTAGCATCTGTTGCCGCTGCACCACCCTGCGAAAGTTCGGGTGTTGTAGTAGTAGGGAAGTTAATACGTCTTGCTGTAAAATTGTGGAATTTGGTTTCGCTCTGCTCATAGCCCACAAATGCATCAACACTATGCTCGCCAAACTGGCGTTTAAAATTCAGCTTAATATTTGATACTGCCTGAGACTGGCTGGTTTGAGACTCAGTAAGGTCACCTTTCTGGTTTGCACCGCCGCCTACTACCCTTGGGTCGTAGTTACCGGTCGAAGTATTGTATGTATATACCGTATATGGCGTGCTGAATGCTTTTGAACGGCTCTCACTTACGTCTGTAGAAAAGAAACCATCAGCAGAAAGGCCTTCAAGGAAACCGAAGTTGTAGCTTCCCCTAAGGATACCGTTAAATACATACGTAGGGTTTTCATTGGTACCACCTATGCTTGTAGCCTGCAATACCGGGTTACCATTCTCTATACCCGAAGTAGGCAAACCGTTAGGATAATAAGGCGCTATAGTAGGGTAAGCACGGTAAATAGACCTGAATATACCACCGGCACCGGTTATAGGATATGCACGGTCTTCCTTACGTCCGTTAAGCGATATGCCTACTTTAAGCCTTTCGTTTATATTGGTATCTATGTTTGTCCTTACGTTGTACTGGTTATAGTGTGCAGCGCTGTTTTTATAAAGCCCTTCCTGCGATACTTTTCCTATCGATACAAAATAGTTTGTTGTTTCGGAACCACCCTGAAGGCTCAGGTTGTGTTGCGACTGTAATGAATAATCCCTGAGTGTAGCCTTGGCCCAATCAGTATTTGGATGCAATAGCGGATCTGAACCGTCACGGAACTGCTGTATGTCCTGCTCAGAGTAAATCTGGTTCATGCCACTACCAGGATTCGCATAATAGGCTATTTCGTTACGTATTTGTGCATACGTTGGGGCATCTGCCATATCAGGCAGCCTCGTTGGCGAAGAAAAGCCCTGGTCAAAGTTATAGTTTACAGAAAGCTTAGAGCCTTTTTTACCCTTTTTAGTGGTAACAAGGATTACACCGTTAGCCGCACGGCTACCGTAAATAGCTGCCGAAGCATCTTTAAGTACGGTAACGCTTTCTATTTCCTGTGGGTTTAGCCTGCTTAACCCACCTATCTGTCCGGGTACACCGTCTACAACCACAAGTACATCATTATTGCCTGTGGTAGCAAGGCCACGGATGGTAATGCTGGAATCGTCATAACCCGGCTCACCGCCACGGTTATTGGCTATAACCCCTGATACACGGCCTGCAAAACCGTTAGATACATTTACTGCAGGGCTCTTTGTAAGTTGCTTACCGTCAATCTCAGAGATAGACCCGGTAACGGTTGCTTTTTTCTTGGTACCGTAACCCACCACAACTACTTCATCAAGCTCCTGCCTATCTTCTGCAAGGGTTACGTTTATACTGCTTTGCCCATTAACGGCTATTTCCTGGGTTTGGAAACCAATACTGCTGAATACCAGCACTGCATCAGCCGATGCGGCAGGTATTTCATAATTACCGTCAAGGTCGGTGCTTACAGCCACTGTTGTGCCTTTTACCATTACGGTAGCGCCCGGCACCGGAAGACCGTCTGCCGATGTAACCTTACCTTTTACGGTAGCCTGTAACCACGGCTTGCTGTACGCGCCCGAAAGCGGTGTGGCAGCCTTGAGGTTCCCGGCTGTTAAACTCATGCACATGAGCAGCAGCATCTGCCCGCGTACACTGTTTTTAGATTTTAAAAGCGTAGTGTTTTTCATAAATACTATTTGTTTAAGGAGATCCCCCGCTTTTTGTTTAAGGGAATTTGAGGTTTAGTTCTAAAGGTTAATATACTTTCAAAAAATAATATTCGTGTTTTCTGTGTTTTTCATGGGCGGTATATTTCGGTTTAATTATTTGTTTCGGGCAAATGCGGAGCGTGGTTTTTATGTTGAATAAAACCTGCCTGCAACAAACTCACTAAGACTGCAGGCAGGTGTAAAAAAACCAAATATTAACTCCAAACTTTATTATCATGGCAGCGCCAACTGCCGTATATTTTAATTTCAATTTTCAATGAACTTAACTTCTATGTAAAAACCAGCCCAAACAAACTTAAACGTTGTAGTAGGTAGGTATAGTGGCAAAGTAAGGGGGGTAAAAAGATTTTAACAGTGGGTAAAATTGAAAATAACGGGGGGTAAATTCGCAATTGAATAATTTTTAAATACTAAAAATCAACTATTTACAATTTCACATAGATTAAACTCTAAATTTCGACTATCTAAGCCTTATATAAAACAAAAACGTTTTCGTTGATATGTACATTTTCTTTACACAAGAAATGCCATCGCAACGAAAACGCAGCTGGTATAACAAAACAATTATTTTAAAACATTATGGTCGCGATTGAATGAGTTTTTATAGCGCTTGATATATTCTGAAGGTGTCATGCCAAAAAGCTTTACAAACTGCTGGCGGAAATACTGCTGGTCTTCAAAACCTACCTGTATTGCGGCCTGGGCTATGTTCATGTTTTCGGTAAGCATAAGCAGGGCTGCACGGCGCAGGCGCACCGAACGGATAAATGCATTGAGCGTTTGCCCAGAAATCAGCTTTATTTTATCATAAAGGCTACGGTGGCTCATGCCCATTTGCTGCGCAAAAGTTTTTATGGTGAAATCGGCATTATCAAGGTTGGCCTCAATAATATCTATGCATTTCTTAAGGAAATCACGGTACTCTGCAGGCACCTTATTATTATCATCACGCAGGGTAATGCTGTCCAGGAAGTACGTTTTAAGATTGTTACGGCTCTTAAGCAGGGTTTCCACACGCGCCATAAGTATATCGCTGTCAAACGGTTTGGTTATATAATCATCTGCTCCTTCCGAAATTCCCTTAAGGTGTATCTCCGGGCTCGATGTAGCTGTGAGCAATATCACCGGAAGGTGGTTCAGTTCGGGGGTTTCTTTTATTTTTCGGCACAATTCCAGCCCGTCCATACCATCCATAGATATATCGCTGATAATAATATCCGGCCTGTGCTGCTTCGCTGCTTCATAACCGCTGATACCATTTTCAGCAGTATATACTATATAAGATGTAGCAAAAAGGTTACCCAAATAGCTTCGTATCTCGGCATTATCATCTACTATCAGTACTGATTTTTTATCGGTAACAATTTCTTTTTCAGGTAACGGCGCTTCCTCTTTTACAGGCAGTTCATCGGTTGAAGCCATGGCATCGCCCAGCAGCTCTTCCACAAGTTCCGACATTTTAGGGCTTATGGCGCTGATAGGCATATCGGCAAAATGTTCATACCCTTTAAGGAAACTCAGTGTAAAGATGCTCCCCTGCCCCTGTACGCTCTGGCAACTTACGCTACCATGATGCTTTTCGGTAAAGTGCTTCACTACAAACAGCCCGATACCAAAACCGCTGCCTGCCACCGGCTTGCTGTTTACCCTGCGGAACTTTTCAAAAATATGCGGCAGGTCGGCCTCGCTGATACCACAGCCTGTATCGCTTATGCTTATATCGGCGTGGCCATTGTTAATAATCAGCTTTAAAGTTATGGTACCACCATTGGCAGTGTGCTTAAAAGCATTAGAGGTAAGGTTAAACAACGCTATTTCTATCTTCTCATAATCGCCGAATATCTCTGTTTTCTTTTTCGGGATGTCCAGCACAAAATCAATACCCTGCTCCTTCGCCTGGTTTATAAAGCACTGGTACACTTCATTGCACAAATGGTTCAGATTTATAGCCGAAATCTTCAGCATATCAGCATCGCTTTCCGCTTTGCGGAACAATAGCAGCTGGTCTACAAGGCTCAGCAACCTGCGTGAATTACGGTGTGCCACGGCAAGGTCGTTTGGCAGGTCGGGGTTTTCATCCACAGGCTTTTTTACAGCCCTGCGCAGCGGATTGATAATCAGCGACAACGGCGTACGGAACTCATGCGAAATGTACGTGAACATCTCCATCTGTTTTTCCGCAAGTTCTTTTTCCTTGCGGCTTTCCAGTTGGGCAAGCTTCACCTTATAGCGCATTTGCTCCTTATTCTTATTATAGCGAATGTACGCATACACTGCACCTGCTGCCATAGCTATGTACAGGATGTATGCCCACCAGCTGCGGTACCAAGGCGGCAACACATTGATGTACAACAACTCGGCAGGTTTATCCCAGGTACCGTTTATATTTTTGGTTTTCACCTTAAATATATAGTTCCCTTCGGGTAGGCGTGTGTAGTTAGCATGGCGGCTGTGTCCCACGTAGTTCCAGTGCTCATCCCAGCCCTCCAGTATATAAGCATAGCTTACCTTATCGCTGTTATTAAAATCAGGTTCCACAAAATCAATGGAAAGCGTAGTTTGGTCAAACGGCAACCTTATATTGCGTATTTGCCCCTGCTTTGCCCCTTCCACAAAATCAAGGCTTTTTTCTATGGGTTTATTATTAATCGAAAGCCCCGCCAGCAGTATGTTAGATTCCGGTTTGCTTTCCTTAATACGCTCGGGCCTGAAGCTGTTAAAGCCCCTTATACCGCCAAATAAAAACTCTCCATTAGACAATTCAAGCGCAGCATTAAAACTGAACTGGTTACTTTGCAGCCCATCATTTACCGAAAAATTCATAAACAACCCCGAATCGGCATCATAGCGGCTAAGGCCGTTGTAAGTACTCATCCACAGGTCGCCGTTCTTATCTTCCAGCAGGCGGAGTATGGTATTCCCCGGCAGGCCCTCATTAGTAGAAAACCTTTTGTACTTGCTTGTAGCACGGTCAAAAAGCAGCAGGCCGCCCTCCTGCGTGCCTACCCAAAGGCGGTGCTTACTGTCTTCCAGTACGCTACGAACCGGGTAGCCTATTTCATAAACCTTATGCTTTCGGGTAGTGGCATCTATACAATATAATGTGGTATAGTTACCGCCCCATAGTTTACCATCGGCCGTTTCCGCAAGGCATTGCAGGTTTTTAATTTTCGGGTCAAAAATTTCAAACGCATTACTGCCGGTGTTAAAGCGGTACAGGCAACCTTCATTAGTCGCACTGGCCCACACGTGGCGGTGCGAATCTTCGAAAACCAGCCATATATTGCGCTCGTTTTGTTTTGTAACCGGGTTATAGCAGTTAAAATAATCTATAGTACCCGTAGCCGGGTTTATGCGGTTTACCCCACCTTTCCAGGCAGATACCCATATACGGTTTTCTTCATCATGCAGTAGGCCGGTAATAAAGTTACTGGTAAGCCTGTATTTAGAACCGGCAGCTTTATTATAACTCGTGTAGGTATTGGTTTTACGGTTCCAGTAGCGCAGGCCGGCACCATCGGTACCTATCCACAGGTTGTTTTTTTCGTCCTCGCAAAATGAAAGGATAAAGTTTTCGGCAAGCGTATTAGGGTCGGTACCCTTGTATGTTATAGTAGAAAAACTGGTAGGATTGGCGCCAATAATACTGATACCGCCACGCAGGGAGCCTATCCACTTATTGCCTGACCGGTCTTTGTACAGGCCGTATACAACATTGCTTTTTATAACCGTTTGCGGGTTAATATCCTTATACGGCACCGCTTCTGTAGCGCCCTGTTTCAGTGCATACAGGCCTGCACCATCAGTGGCTATTACCATCAGCGCGTTATCCTGTAGCAGACTGGTAACACTGGTTTTAGATAAATAATTTTCAGAAAGTGTATTTGTTGCCGTACTATAACTAAAAAGCCCCTCATCGGTACCCAGCCACAGCAGGCCTTTATCATCTGCCATCAGGCAGTTGGCACGTATATCCGTAAGCAGTACAGGGTTAAGCTGTTTCGTTTTGGCATCAAAGCGGCACAAACCTGTATTGCGTACAAAAACCCAGCTATAGCCTTTATCGGCCATGGGTTGCAGCGCCACTACGTCATAATTGTAAACCGGTTTTCCATTCTTGTTCAGGGCAATGGGTTTACCCGTAAGGGAACTGTCTTCAAAACTTACCAGCCCATATTGCTGGGTGCCTGCCAGCATACCATACTTGCCAAAACTTTTGATTTGGTGTACATCGCCATCAAGCTGCTGTTTTTTACCTCCCGATACAAATTGCAGGGGCGTAAAAACCTCTGTAGCCTGGTTCAGCACACAGCCGCCTTTAGAAGTACCTATCCAAATATTGTTTTGGTTGTCGCCCGAAAGGCTGTATACATTGTTACTTATTAGTGAAGAAGCATCGCCAAGGCGGTTGCGGTACACCTTAAATTCATACCCATCATAGCGGTTAAGGCCGTCGTAGGTACCTATCCACATAAAGCCGTTGGTATCCTGGTGCAGGGTAAGCACCGAATTGTTAGACAATCCCTGCGCAATATCATAAAACGCCACAGGGTACACCTGCGCACGCATCATTGACACACAAAGAAGCATTAAAAAAACAAAAAATAACCGCAATGCCTTCATTTTCTTACAGGGTTTGCTCAGGTGGTAAGGGGTGAGTACGTATTAACGAGTTTAGTCAGTGCCAAATTAACACTAATTTAAAGAAAACACAAAAAAACACAGCTAAAAATATGTATCATTAATTTTTAACTGATTTTTGTTAGCAGAAAAACTACTAAAACGATTACGAAATTATAGTATGCCGAATAAACACACAAACTACTTACTATCAAACAATTAAAACACATAACTCAAAAAAAGCCCATGTTTTGCTACAATTTAGCCTACCCTATTTTTCCATTTTACCATTGTTGGCTATAACGATGTAACTTATACATTTGCATAAAGTGCTTATTTTGCACAACATCGCTAAGAACCAAATCATCTTACATGAAAAAAATACTTCCGTTTACCCTGCTGGCGGTTACACAACTGTTGTGCGCCCAGCAAAATGAATGGGAAAACCCACAGCTTATAGACCGCAACAAGCTGGAGGCCCATCCGCAGTTTATTATTTATAAAAACGAAAAAGACGCACAGGCAGGCAAACCCGAACTTTCGCCCTGGTACAAAAGCCTTAACGGCACCTGGAAGTTCAACATAGTAAAAACGCCTGCCGAACGTCCGCAGGATTTTTATACTGAAAATTATAATGACAAGGGTTGGAAAGATATTAAAGTACCTTCAAACTGGGAACTACAGGGGTTTGACATCCCTATATATACCAATATAATATATCCTTTCCCTAAAAACCCACCGTTCATAGACAGCAAGTACAACCCTGTAGGTACCTACCGTACCCATTTTACCATACCGGAAAACTGGGACAGCAGGCACGTAATATTACATTTCGGTTCCATTACAGGCTATGCGCGTATTTTCCTGAACGGGAAAGAAGTGGGTATGACCAAAGCCAGCAAAACAGCTGCGGAGTTCAGCCTGATGCATTTGCTGAAAAAAGGTGATAACGTACTGGCTGTGCAGGTATTCCGCTGGCATGACGGCAGCTACCTTGAAGACCAGGATTTTTGGCGTATGAGCGGTATAGAACGCGATGTATACCTTGCCGCCCTGCCTACTAACAGCGTTTGGGATTACCAGGTAGATGCAGGCCTTGATCCGGCATACAAAGACGGTATACTCACTGCCAAAGTAGAACTGGAGAAATTCAAAAAAATACCACCTGCCTGCAAGGTAACTTTTTCCCTTACCGACCCATCAGGAAAACAGGTGTATACCGAAACAAAAAAAGTAGCCCCGGATGACCGTTCAATCAACTTTGGCACAACACTAAAAAATGTGCTGAAGTGGAGCGATGAAACGCCTAACCTGTACCGCTATACCATAAGTTGGGATGGCATGAGTGGTGAAACCAATGTTATTACAGGCCGCACGGGCTTCCGTAAGGTGGAGATTAAAGATGCGCAGCTTATGGTAAATGGCAAGCCTGTTATGGTAAATGGCGTGAACATTCACGAGCACGACCCTATAAACGGCCACGTACCGAACCGTGAGCTGATGATGAAGGACCTTGCCCTGATGAAGCAAAACAACATCAACACCATACGCATGTGCCACTACCCGCATGACCCATATTTTTATGACCTGTGCGATGAATATGGTTTTTACGTAGTGGACGAGGCCAACATAGAAACCCACGGTATGGGTGCCGAGAGCTATATTGAAAACAAAAGCATCCACCCTGCTTACCTGCCCGAATGGGGCAAGGCGCACCACGACCGTATAGAACGTATGGTGGAAATAGACAAAAACCACCCGAGCATAATTGTGTGGAGTATGGGTAATGAGTGCGGTAACGGGCAAAACTTTTATGATGCCTACAAATGGCTGAAACAGCGCGATGCCAGCCGCCCAATTATGTTTGAGCAGGCTATGGAAAATGAAGATACCGACATTGTAGCGCCTATGTACCCTTCTATACAGTACATGAAAGAGTACGCTGCAAGTAATAAAACCCGTCCGTTTATTATGTGTGAATACAGCCATGCCATGGGTAACAGTAACGGTAACTTCCAGGAATATTTTGATATTATGGCTACCAGCCCTAAAATGCAGGGCGGCTGCATATGGGACTGGGTAGACCAGGGTATTACCACCCATGACGATAAAGGCACGGAATACCTTGCCTACGGTGGCGACCTTGGCGGAAAAGACATGCACAATGATGAGAACTTCTGTTCAAACGGATTGGTGAATGCTAACCGCATACCGCATCCTGGGCTTATAGAAGTGAAAAAGGTATACCAGGACATTGCCTTTAGCCTAAGTGGTAAAACGCTTACCGTAAAAAACCTGTATAAGTTTACCGACCTTTCGGGCTTTAACTTTAAGTGGGAACTGCTTAAGGATGGTAAAAAAGTGAAAGACGGCACGTTTACCCTTAACACTGCTGCTGGTGCTCAGGCAACAGTTCCGATGAACTACACTACTGATAATTCTGGCGAGTACTACCTGAGCGTATATGCTTATACCAATAAAGCTACCGAACTGGTTCCGCAAGGGCATGAGCAGGCACGCGAACAGTTTAAGCTAAGTGGTGACTATTTTGCTGCTGCAAAAGCCGAAGCAAAAGGCAAGCTTACCGTAAAACAGAAAAAAGACGTGCTTACGTTTGAAGCTAACGGTATTACCGGCAGCTTCGACCTAAAGAAAGGCAGCTTTACCAGCTATAAACAAAAGGATGATGCTACCGAAGTAATCAGCGCCTTCCCAACACCGTATTTTTGGCGTGCCCCTACCGATAACGACTTCGGCAGCCAGTCGCAAAAGAAACTGTCTGTATGGCGCCTTGCCCATAAAGACCCAACAGTACAGAGCGTTACTGTAGGTAAAAAGACCGATGCAGGCCAACCGATTGAGGTGAAATACCTTCTTAATGATGTTAAAGTTCCGTATACGGTTAACTACCTGATTAAAACAGACGGAAGCATAGAGGTTACCGCCAGTATGGACCGTACAGGAAAAGAACTTCCTGAACTACCACGTTTCGGGATGCGTGCCGAACTGCCGGGCAGTTATGAAAACCTTGGTTATTATGCCCGTGGCCCTATAGAAAACTATAGCGACCGTAATACCGCAGCCTTTATGGGCGAGTATAATGATAAAGTAGCAAACCAATTTACATGGACTTACATACGCCCGCAGGAATGTGGCTATAAAACCGATGCCCGCTGGATATCGCTTACCGATAATAACGGCAAAGGTATTATAGTAACCGGCAAGCAGCCGTTAAGCTTCAGTGCGCTGAATGTAAGCACCGAGGGCATAGACCCGGGTGAGAAAAAGAACCAAAGGCATACTAATGACGTACACCCTGAAGATAAGGTGTATTTTCAGATAGACCTGGCACAGCGCGGTGTAGGTGGCGATAACAGCTGGGGCGCATTGCCGCATGACCCGTACAGGCTTACGGCAGACAAGTATAGCTACACCTATACCATCAGCCTGAAATAACGTTCTCATACATTTCCCAATACGCAAAAGGGTTGCCCGGTAACAGGGCAACCCTTTGCATTTTATACGGAATGGTACTTAAACGTACTGTTTCTGATACTTGAGCGGTGTGGTATCCATAACATCCTTAAAGCACTTATGGAAGCTGGCCGTATTCTGGAAACCGCATACAAAACATATCTCCTTTACATTCAGCCGGTTTTCTATCAGCAGGCGGCAGGCATGCCCCACGCGTATTTCGTTTACAAATTCGGTGTAGGTTTTCCCCGTCCGCGACCGGAAGAATTTGCAAAAGGCACTTTCGGTAAGCTGTATCAGCGCGGCGGCTTCCTTCAGTTCTATTTTACGGCGGTAATGTTTTATGGTAAAGTTGTAAATGCTTTGCAGGCGGTCTTTTTCGGTAACGGCAAAATCGGCCTTAAAGCCGAGCGAAACCAATTGCTGCTTGCCCTTGCAATGGGCTATTTCCAATAGCGCTTCCAGCAAAAGCAAAATACGGCGGGTACCGGCAGCCTGCACCACTTCGGTTATAAGCCGTGCAATTTTAGAACTGCCACCTTCCACCGAAACGCCCCTGCCCGACAGTTCTATAACCCTGCCCAGTTCGGCATTCTCCGGCAAGGCGAAAAAATCCCTGCCCAAAAAGTCTTTTTTGAAATGCACTACGTATACTTCTACCCCAGCAGTATCACCTTCAAAAAAACTGTCGTCAAACTGCCAGTAATGCGGCAGGTTACTGCCTATCAGCGCCATATCGCCATCACTAAAAGTGCTTATACTATCGCCAATAAACCGTGTACCGCTTCCTTTTTTTATATATATAAGCTCCAGCTCGTCATGGTAATGCCAGTGGTTGTTTACATCGGGTTTGGTATCAAGGCGTGCGCTGAACGATTCGGTACCGCCACGGGTTATGCTAAGGTAATGGGGTTTCATAAAAGTGAACTATTTATGCTCATAATAAGCCATAGCTACAATAATACGATAATTTAGTTTACTATTTAGACAATAAGGCTTAATTTTAACCTTGGTGTTTTCTTTTAATTTGTATTTCCCTGCAAACGATTTAGTGCGTTACGGCAGGCACCTAAACTATAAAACTACAGCAGCTGATGCAGCAAACATCTAAAGTAACCCTGACGGAAACGCAGGGCAACAGCAAAAAATATTTGTTCCCCCTTATACTGGTTACCAGCCTGTTCTTTTTCTGGGGGTTTATCCACAACCTGGATCCCATCCTTATCCCCCACCTGAAAAAAGTTTTCACGCTGAACGACCTTGAAACCGCCTTTGTCGATTTTTCGGTATTCATAGCCTACTTCGTCATGGCATTGCCTGCGGGCTATTTCATGCGGAAATATGGCTACAAGAACGGTATCATCCTGGGGTTAGGGCTGTTTGCAGCAGGTTCGTTCCTGTTTATCCCGGCGGCAAATACACAACAATACATATTTTTCCTTGGAGCACTGTTTGTCATAGCCTGCGGACTGGCTTTTTTAGAAACCGCTGCCAATCCCTACGTCACAGTTCTTGGCGCACCCGAAACGGCAACACAAAGGCTGAACTTTTCGCAGTCGTTTAACGGGCTTGCAGCATTCCTTGCACCGGTTATCGGCGGGAAGTTCATCTTATCTGATACCACTTACACCGAAGCACAACTGGCCGCAATGCCCGTTGCCGAAAAACATGCCTTATTGGTACAGGAAGCCTCCACAGTAAAAGGCCCCTATATGGTACTGGGCATACTCATCTGCATTATAGCCATACTTTTTATGGCTACAAAACTACCCGATATTAAACACGAAGAAACCGAAGAGCAACCATCAACTATAAAAAAAGCCCTTACACACAGCCACCTGCGCTGGGCTATAGTAGCGCAGTTTTTCTACGTAGGCGCACAAGTATGTGTGCTAAGCTTCTTTATCCGCTTTGCCACCATGTCGGCAGGCATTAGCGAGTCGGAAGCTACGTGGTATGCAGGGTTTGCAGGGCTGGCCTTTATGCTGGGGCGTTTTGCAGGCACCTTCTTTATGCAGTTTGTGGCACCAAACCGCCTGCTTATGTTGTATGGGCTTATCAGCATGGGGCTGTCGCTTGTAGCCATATTTGGCAGCGGTATGTTTACCGTATACGCGCTTATTGGCATCGCATTTTTTATGTCGGTTATGTTCCCTACCATATTTTCACTGGGCATCAGCGGCCTGGGCCACGATACCAAGCTCGGCTCATCGCTTATAGTAATGAGTATCGTAGGCGGTGCATTCCTGCCGCTTGGCCTGGGGTATATATCTGACCTTACCGGAAACATACAATACGGCTACCTGGTACCGCTGCTGTGCTTTACCGTGGTATTTATCTACGGCTGGAAATTCTGGATGCCAAATACCGATAAACTGAAAACTGAGACTGAACACTAGACTATATCGCTTTTATGAAGAATGTTGTTTTAAAAATCAATGCCGCCGATAACGTGCTGGTAGCCCTTCAGGACATTCCTGCCGGTACTACCGTGCAGTATGAAGACCAGGCATACACCACCACCGAGGAAATCCCTGCCAAGCACAAGTTTTTTATGCAGGACATGAAAACCGGTGATGAAATAACCATGTACGGCGTACTTGTAGGCAAGGTGCAGTACGATGTGCCTGCGGGTGCACGCATGAGTACCGATAACACCAAGCACGCTGCCGAACCCTACGCGTATCGCGAAACCAATTACGAGTGGCACGCGCCTGATGTAAGCAAATTTGCTAACCGCACCTTTAACGGTTACCACCGCAGCAACGGCGATGTGGGCACGGCCAACTACTGGCTGTTTATCCCGACCGTTTTCTGCGAAAACCGTAACCTTGATATTATTAAAGAATCGCTGTATACCGAACTGGGGTATGCGGTAGATGATAAGTACAAATCGTACACCCACAAGCTGGTAGAGGCTTTTAACAATGGCGAGGACATTGACAAGGCAGGGTTTAACCTGTCGCCTGTGCCAAAGGCCAACCGCGTGTTTAAAAACGTGGACGGCATTAAATTCCTGAACCACCAGGGAGGCTGCGGCGGCACAAGGCAGGACTCTGAAATACTGAGCAAATTGCTTATTGCTTATGCAAACCACCCGAATGTAGCCGGTGTTACCGTACTGAGCCTGGGCTGCCAACACTTACAGGTAGCCGATTTTAAACGCGACCTGTATGAACTTAACCCCGGTTTTGATAAGCCACTGCTGGTTTTTGAACAGCAAAAATCGGTTAGTGAGGAACAACTGGTACAAAATGCCATTAAAGACACCTTTAAAGGGCTGATAGAAATCAATAAATTTGAACGTAAAGAAGCGCCGTTAAGCAAACTGACCGTTGGCGTGAAATGTGGCGGTAGCGATGGCTTTAGCGGTATTTCGGCAAACCCGGCAGTGGGGCATTGTGCCGACCTGCTTGTAGGTCTGGGTGCTAAGGTACTATTGGCTGAGTTCCCTGAACTGTGCGGCGTAGAGCAGGAAATGATAGACCGCTCTGTAGACCGCCCTACCGCAGAGAAATTTATCCACCTGATGAGTACTTACGATGCATTGGCACATAAAGTCGGGTCGGGTTTCTTTATGAACCCTTCGCCAGGTAATATTAAGGATGGCCTTATTACCGATGCCATTAAATCGGCCGGGGCTGCCAAAAAAGCGGGTTCGGCACCTGTGGTGGATGTGCTTGATTATACCGAGCCGGCTACCAAGCCGGGGCTTAGCCTTGTATGTACTCCCGGTAACGACGTGGAAGCCACAACAGGTAAAGCCGCTGCGGGCGCTACACTGATACTGTTTACCACCGGGCTGGGTACGCCTACGGGCAACCCGGTATGCCCTACCATTAAGGTGGCAACCAACAGCGCTTTGGCGCAACGCATGGCCGATATTATTGATATTGATACAGGCCCGGTAATCAGCGGGGAAAAAACCATACCCGAAATGGGCGAAGACATACTGGAATACTGCATTAAGGTAGCCAGCGGCATAGAAATACCTAAGGCGGTACAGCTGAACCAGGATGATTTTATCCCATGGAAACGCGGGGTCAGTTTATAAATTTTAGATTTCAGATTGCCTGACATCGGATAACCGAATTAACGAATAAACAAATTAACATAAAATGTTTAAATTGGATAATAAAAAGGCGGTGGTAACCGGCGGCGGCAGCGGTATAGGCCGTGCTATTGCGGTACTGCTTGCCAAACAGGGTGCCGAAGTGTTTATCTTTGAAATAAGCGAAGAGAATGCTGCAGGTACTTTGGCAGAAATAGCTGAAAACGGTGGCAAGGCTGCTGTAAAGGTTTGCGATGTAGCAAGCCAGGAAGCGGTAATAAATGCTTTTGAAGCTGTGGGCGCACTGGACATACTGGTAAACAATGCAGGTATAGCGCACATCGGTAAGGCCGATACTACACCTGAAGAGGATTTCGATCGTATTATGCGTGTCAATGTGAAGGGCGTGTACAACTGCCTGTATGCCGCGATACCGCAACTGCGTAAGGCTAATGGTGGCGTTATCATCAACATGGCATCTATTGCGGCGCATGTGGGGCTGCCCGACCGTTTTGCCTACAGCACTGCCAAAGGCGCTGTAAAAGCCATGACCCTGAGCGTGGCAAAGGATTATATAGGCGAAAACATCCGTTGTAATTCTATTTCTCCTGCAAGGGTGCACACGCCGTTTGTAGATGGCTTCCTGCAAAAGAACTACCCTGATAATATACCGGAGATGTTTGATAAGCTTTCGAAAACCCAACCTATAGGCCGTATGGCAAAACCTGATGAAATTGCCGCCCTTGCGCTGTATCTTTGCAGTGACGAGGCTTCGTTTATTACGGGTGTAGATTACCCTATAGACGGCGGATTTATTACATTAAACAACTAAACACACCATTATGAAATTAATACGATTTGGCGAACCGGGTGCCGAACGCCCTGGAGTGATTGTAAACGATAAACGCTACGATGTATCGCACCTGGTGGCTGATTATAACGAAGCATTTTTTGCAGGCGATGCCATTGAAACCCTGAAACAGGAAGTGGAAAAAGGCGGCCTTACGGAAGTACCTGCCGATGTAAGGCTGGGTGCTGCACTGGCGCGTCCATCTAAAATTATTTGCGTAGGGCTTAACTACAAAGACCACGCTGCTGAAACCAACGCACCTATCCCTGCCGAGCCTATACTTTTCTTTAAGGCTACGTCTGCTATCGTAGGGCCGAACGATGATTTGGTTATCCCGAAAAACAGCACGAAAACCGACTGGGAAGTGGAACTTGCCATTGTTATCGGTAAAAAGGCCAGTTATGTAGAGCAGGCTGATGCCCTGAACCACGTTGCAGGCTACGTGCTGCATAACGACTACAGTGAAAGAGCTTTCCAGATAGAACGTAATGGGCAGTGGGTTAAGGGAAAAAGCTGCGATACATTTGCCCCGATAGGCCCATGGATTGCTACGCCGGATGAAATTAAAGATGTGCACAACCTGCGTCTGTGGCTTACCGTAAACGGACAAACAATGCAGGATGGCAACACATCTAACCTGATTTTTGATGTGCCTTTTATAGTAAGCTACATCAGCCAGTTTATGACGTTGCTTCCGGGTGATGTCATTACTACCGGTACCCCTGCAGGTGTGGGACTTGGCCAAAAGCCGGAGCCTTGGTACCTGAAGCCGGGCGATGTGGTAGAGCTGGGCATAGACGGACTGGGAAGCAGCAAGCAAAACGTAAAAGCCTACGAATAAATGGATTTATACCTACAGGATAAAATAGTTATAGTAAGTGGTGGCGCCAGGGGTATTGGCGCCGCTATTACCAAAACACTGGCTGCCGAAGGTGCCATACCGGTTATCATAGGTCGTGATGAAGACCACAACAAGCAGTGTGCCGAGAAAATTACTGCCAATGGCGGCAAGGCGTTTTATGTGACTGCCGAGCTCACCGAACCCGAAAATTGTAAAAAGGCCATAGCACAGGTATTAGAACAATTCGGGAGGATAGACGGACTGGTAAACAATGCCGGGGTTAACGACGGTGTGGGCTTGGAAAACGGCAGCTACGAAGGCTTTATAGCATCGTACCACAAAAATACGGTACACTATTACCTGCTGGCGCACTATGCCCTGCCTGCCTTAAAGCAAAGCAAAGGCGCTATTGTAAACATCAGTAGTAAAACAGCCGAAACCGGGCAGGGTGGCACATCAGGGTATGCCGCTGCTAATGGCGCGCGTAATGCCCTCACCCGAGAATGGGCGGTAGAATTACTTCCCTACAGCATACGCGTAAATGCCGTGATTGTTGCAGAGGCGTGGACTCCATTGTATGAAAGCTGGATAAGCACCTTTGATAACCCGCAGGAAAAACTGGATAAAATAACAGCAAATATCCCATTAGAAAAGCGCATGACCCGCACTGAGGAACTGGCCAATATGGTTACATTCCTACTATCGGAAAGGTCGTCGCATACTACGGGGCAACTGATACATGTAGACGGTGGTTACGTACACCTGGACAGGGCGCTGTAATGTACAGCCCTACCCTTCTTTTTTAACCTCCTTCTTATGTCCCCGTTCAAATTCTGAAGGGGTCATACCAAAATGTTTCTGGAAGTTACGGCCGAAACTGGTCTGCGATTTATAGCCTACAGTTTCGGCTACTTCATATATTTTCAGGTTGGCAGTCTTTATCAGTTGGGCCGCCTTTTTCAGCCTGCTCTGGTTAATGAGTTCGTTTGGCGACAGCTGCGAAATCTCCCTGATGTTTCGGTACAGCGTAGAACGGCTCATGTTCATATAATCGGCCAGCTTATCTACGTTCAGTTCCTGGTCTTTCATATTTTCTTCAATCACCTTATCCAGCTTCTCTAAGAAACCTTTATCAGGCACCGATTCGGCAAGCGACTTCAGGTGTGCCAATGGTGAACTGGATACATGCCCGAAAATATTCCTGCGGTTGGCAATAAGGTTTGATATCTGTACCAGCACGTGGTCCATAGAAAACGGCTTGGTTATATAGGCATCCGCCCCTGATTCCAGCCCCTCAATACGGGCATTCAGTGCACTTTTGGCGGTAAGCAATATCACCGGGATGTGGCTTGTTTTCTCCGTCTTTTTAATTTCCCGGCACAACTCTATCCCGTTTTTTACCGGCATCATTACATCACTGATTACCAGGTGCACATCGTGCTTGGCTATCATTTTCAGGGCTTCGTCGCCATTGCCCGTAAGAATTACATTATAGGTTTCGGCCAACTCAGAGAACAGGAAATCAGCCAGTTCCTTATTGTCTTCAGCTACCAGTATTACCGGAGCCTTTTTGCCAAACTTCTCGGTAACAGCATCGTCCTTGCCTGTACGCGGTACTTTTATCGTGGTAAATTCCTCGCTTTGGTGCAGTGGCAGGGTAAGCACAAAGGCATTCATATCGGTTACGGTTTCGTCTATGGCAAGGGTACCATTATGCAGTTCCACCAACGAATGCGCCAGCGAAAGCCCAATACCGGTACCGTTGCTTTTAGAATCGCCGGGCAGCCTGAAAAACGGCTCAAATATTTTTTTGTGTAGCTCAGCCGGGATAAGCGGGCCGTCGTTTTTCACCTCTACCATAAACGTATTGTCACCGTCGTGCAGGGTTACTTTTATTTCCTTTTGCGAATATTTTACAGCATTGCTAAACAGGTTACTCAATACTTTGCGGAAGGCCTCCTCATCTACAAACGCAAACACATCCTCAGAGTCCTTTACCATTTCAAAACGTAAGCCCTTATCCTGGATTACCTGGCTGAAACGCAAGTACATTTCATCCAGAACCTCGGCTACGTTTACCTGTACAAAACTCAGTTTTATGTGCTTCATTTCTGCCTTACGGAAATCGAGCAGCTCGTTAATCAGGTTCAGCAACCTCGAAGTATTCTTTTCCATAATGCCAAGATTCCTTGGTATCTCGGGCGATTTATATTTTTCCTTCAGCAGCTTTTCAAGCGGGCTTTTTATCAGCGTAAGCGGCGTACGTATTTCGTGGGCTATGTTAGTAAAGAATTCGATTTTGGCTTGGTAAATCTCCTTTTCCTTTTCGTTTTCAAGCTGCTGTATGCGTTGGTTGTTCTTATCATGGGTGTAACGGTGGTAATACCTCAGGGCAAAATACCCCATTGCTACAAGCATTACGAAATATAAAAAATATGCTATTTTGCTGGCATAGAACGGCGGCATCACAGTAATATTCAGTGTACCGTATTCCTTGCTCCATACCCCGAAACTGTTCAGTGCCTTTACTTTAAATACATAGTCGCCTGCGGGTAGCTCAGTAAAGTTGACTTCGTGGTTTTTGCCCAGGGCTATCCAGTTATCATTCAGCCCCTCCATTTTGTACCAGTACTGCGTCATGCCTGTAGAAGTAAAGCCCAGTGAGGCAAACTCCAGCCTGAACGACGACTGGCTGTTGGTAAGCGTTATGGCATCTGAAAAGATGACCGACTTGCTTAGCGGCGAATCCTCACCCCCTACCGGAACCTCCTTATTATTGATAAAAATATCGGTTATGTACAACGGCGGGCTGTACATATTCTTGGTAAACGTACCGGGGTTAAAGCTAATAAGCCCCTTAACGCTACCGAAATACATTTGCCCGTCAGCATCCTGAAATGCCGAACAGTAATTGAACTGGTCGCTCAGCAGCCCGTTTGATTTGGTAAATACCTTAAGGTCTTCCTTTTCAGGGTCAAATTTCAGCAGGCCGTTAGAGCTGCTTATCCACAACTTATGATGGCGGTCTTCCAGTATGGAATAAATAACATTTGCAGGCAGGCCATTCTGACGTGTAAAATGCCTGAAGGTATTTTTGTTACGGTCCAACAGGTTAAGTCCATTTTCGGTGGTGACCCAAAGCCTGTTTTTACTGTCTTCAAAAATGCCGTTTATTTCGTTACAACTCAAACTGTTCTTATTATTGCGTTCGTAGCGGTAAAAGCCTTTTTTACGCGTTTTGGGGTTATAGTAATATAGGCCATCCCAGTAGGTTCCAGCCCACAGCGTACCGTTGTGGTCTTCCAGGAAATAGGTATAGTGATAGTTTTCAGGGAATCCCTGCACTGTGGTAAATGTATCGGTTTGCGGCAGGTACTTATGGATGCCCCGTGAGGTAAGCAGGTAAACATCTTTCGCTTTGGTCTGGTAAATGTAAAAAATGAAATCACTGCGGAGTCCACCCTTACCCTCACCCGTACCGTAATGGCGGATGATTTTTCCGGTGGGGATGTCCATTACATCGAGCCCATGCTCAAAGGTACCTATCCACAGTTCGTTGCCACGTGCCAGCAGGCCGTGTATGTTGTAATGCGAAAGGTTGCCCTTAGCCGCACCGGGGGCATAGTTGGTAAACTTCCCCGTTTTCAGGTTCAGTTTGTTAAGCCCGGCATCTTCGGTGCCTATCCACAGGTTGCCGTAATTATCCTTTTCTATTTCGCGCACGGCATTACCACTTATGGAGTTTTCGCCCACCTTAGGGAAATAACGGTCTATAGGTGTAAACGGTTTGGGGTAGTAATTTACCCCACCAAAGTAAGTACCTGCCCATACGCCGCCCTCTTTATCCAGCACTACGCAGTACACAGCGTTGTCTGAAAGCGAATACGGGTCGGCATAGTTTTTCTTGAAGTTGGTATAGGTATTTTTCTGTGTATTGTACACAAACACACCCGATTCGGTACCCATCCATATCTCATTATTCCCTTTCGGAAGAAAATCACGTACAAAAAGTGGATTTTCTGATTGAGAAAGTAATGGTACAAGGTTATGGCTTTTTATATTATAGCGGTATGCTCCGTTGTCTTTGGTACCTATAAGTATACTATTGTTCCCGTCTGTGGCCAGGGCCGTAATGGTAAGGGTACGGTTAACTCCCAAATCCATTTCCTGAAAAGAGTTATTATCGGGCACATATTTATAGAGTGCGTCTGCCGAAGATACAAATACATCGCCCTTAGTATTGTGGGCTATAAAAGTGGAAAAAAACTGGTCGTACTTTTCGGGGCGGGTTTTGGCATTGCCACCGGGCAGCTTAAAAAGGCTGCCTGCCGCAATAAACCACAGGTTACCGTCGGTGTTGCTTTCTACATCCAGTATGGGCAGGTTCCGCGTGGCTTCTATAAGGGTAAAGGATTCCGTTTTTTCATCGTAGCGGAAAAGCCCCGTATCAGTACCCACCCACAGGTAGTCTTTAAACTCGTACAGGCACCGTATAAAATTACTGCCTATGCCCGAAGTATCGCCCGGCACATGCTGAAAGGTTTTAAAGGTATAGCCGTCGTAGCGGTTAAGGCCGTCTTTGGTGCCAAACCACATAAAGCCCTTACTGTCCTGCAGCATGCAGATGACAGAATTGTGCGAAAGGCCGTCTTCTACCTGTAAATGTTTAAACGAAATGTTCTGCGCGTATGATACTGTAAAAATAAGCCACAACGCTATGTACTTTAATCCGCTCTTCATATAGCACAAAAATAATTCATTATAACGTTTTCGCAGCCATACAATACGTATCATTTCTCTACAAAACTGTTCACAATGCGTTTTGGGCTTCAGATTAATTTAACATTGACACATTTTGAACAAAAAATGAAATAGATTAGCCAACATTCTTCCACGTAAAATAATCTACTTTGGAAAACGAAAAGTTGGCAATTTTTTAGTGGGTTATTTTTGATATTCATAAAAAGCGTAAACCAAATTTGCTCAATCGGCAAAACGCAAAATGGCACACTTCTATAATATTATGATAACAAGCTGAATAAGACACCAAACTGTTTCACCAAATTGTACCAAACCTTAATTAAAAACGTGATTTCTTAAATCAAACCCTATGAGAAACATTACAAAGCAAATTTTAAACACCAGGTACCTGCTGTTTTTTGCCTTACTCCTCGTGCAGCATGTGTTTGCACAGGGCGGGCAGGTATCGGGTACGGTAACCCTTAAGGACGGAAGTCCGGCTGCTTTCGCAAACGTTGTCGTTAAAGGTACTGCCACAGGCGTATCTACAGACATAGATGGTAAATATACCATAGCAGCAGCACAGGATGCCGTATTGGTAGTTAGCTATGTGGGCTACAAAGCACAGGAAGTACCTGTAAACATGCAAACGACCATTAATGTACAGCTGGAAGAAGATGTAACCACACTATCTGAAGTGGTAGTGGTAGGTTACGGTACACAAAAGAAAAAGGACCTTACCAGTGCTATAGCCGTGGTAGACGCCAGCCAAATACAAAAAAGGCAAACCACCACAGTAGCAGAAAGCCTTCAGGGCCTTGCTACGGGTGTTAGCGTACGCGGCGGCGGCCAGCCGGGCCAGGAAGCCAAAATAGAGATACGCGGACTTAAAAACCTGCAAAACTCTAACCCGCTTTATGTAATAGACGGTAACATTACTACCGCAAACCGCGATTTTAACCCTAACGACATCGAGTCGATACAGGTACTTAAAGATGCGGCGGCTGCAGCTATCTACGGTTCGCGTGCGGCAAACGGTGTTATCATCATCACTACAAAGAGGGGTAAAAACGGCCCGCTTAAAATAGAGGCCTCTACTAAAATGAGTATCACCACGGTACCAACATTTGACCTTGCCGGAAGGGATGAGTTTATAACCCTTAACAACATGGCATACGACAATGCCGGTAACGCAAGGCCAAATTATTTGCCGGATGTAAATACCGACTGGCAGAAAGAAACTTTCCGCACCGGTATGATACAAGACCAGAACGTAAGCTTTTCGGGCGGTGGCGAAAACTCTAACTTCTTTATGTCTGCCAACTATTTTGGCAACAAGGGTACAGTTATAGACACTGATTTTGACAGGGTTTCGTTCCGTGTAAACAGTAGTGGAAAAAAAGGTATTTTCAGCATAGGTGAAAACCTTGCCGTGAGCAATTCAAAGGCTAATGAAACTGCCGGTGGATGGCCAAGCGGTAACCCGTTTTTTGACGCTATAAGGATGATGCCTACCATACCTGTATATGACGACAGCCATCCAGGCGGTTATGGCTATGGCCAGCAGGGCGGTTCAGAAACTTTCGGTACAAACCCTGTGGCATTTGCAGACCTTATTACCCAAAATGTTGAAAACTTCCGTATCAGGGGTAACGTTTGGGCAGAACTAAAACCATGGGAATGGCTTAAATACCGTTTCAATGCAGCCTATGAAGGCAGCTTTGATTACTATAAATACCTGCGCAAAGAAGGCAACTGGACACTTAACCAGGCGTATGACCCTGCACTTATGAACCAGAACAGGGCGCGTTATGATAATACGCTTTTAGAACATACTCTTAACTTTAGCAAAGAATTTGGTAAACACTCTCTTACTGCTGTAGCCGGTACAACATACCAAAAAGCACTGTACCAGCAAATAAACGGTGGCAAGCGTAACCTGGTGCTAAACCCTGTTACAGGTGAATATTATGATGTACTGGACCTTGGTAATACCCCTACCGTGGGTGGTTACAGGACAGAATCTCTATTACTGTCTTACCTTGCAAGGATTGAATATAACTACGACAACCGCTACCTGCTAAACGCCGTAATACGCCGCGACGGTTCGTCTAAATTCAGCGAGGCTAACAGGTGGAATAACTTCCCATCGGTTTCTGCCGGATGGAGGATAAACAACGAGTCGTTCTTCAAATCGAAAGATATTAATGAACTTAAGCTTCGTGTAAGCTATGGTGAACTGGGTAGCGGTAACATTGCCGATTATGCCTACATACCTACCATAAACACACAGGGTGCTGTAGTATTTGGCACCGGCCAAACCCTGCAACAATCGGCTATACAGGTACAGCTTGCTAACCCTAACCTAAGGTGGGAAACACTTAAGCAAACCAACTTTGGTGCTGATTTGGCCATGTACAACAACAGGCTTAGCGTAACAGCCGATTACTTTATAGCACGTACTGAAGACGTACTTTTCGGCTTTCCGATACTAAACAGTACCGGTAACGACGGCGGTAACCCTATATCTAATGCTGCTACGGTACAAAACACCGGTTTTGAATTTAACGTAGCCTACAACGATAAAATAGGTGAAGATTTTAACTGGAATGCCAATGTGAACTTTACAACCCTTAAAAACAAGCTTGTATCGTTAGGTAACGGCCAAAACCAGAGCTTTAGCGGTAATACCGTAACCCGCGACGGCCAGCCGGTAGGTATGTGGTATGTACTGCAAACAGACGGGATTTTCCAAAGCCAGGAAGAAATAAGCAACCATGTAAACTCTCAGGGAGATGTAATACAGCCGGACGCTGTGCCGGGTGATATACGTTATAAGGACATTAACGACGACGGCCAGATTACAAATGCCGATAAAATTGTGGACGGCAGCCCATGGCCAAAATTTGAAATGGGCTTTAATGCCGGTTTTGATTACAAAGGTTTTGATTTTTCTATGAACTGGATAGGCTCATTCGGGGCTACGGTTTACAGTGCACAGAGAAGCATACTTGAAGTGATAGATGGCCAGCACAACTATTTGGCAGGCACGCAGCCATGGACACCTGAAAACCCAAGCACAACAACACCAAGGGCAAACAGGGGCACAACGCTGACCAACCGTGGCGATACTGACCGTTTCCTTGAAGACGGAAGCTTTGCAAGGCTTAAATATGTAGGGCTTGGTTATACATTCCCTAAAGCATGGGTATCTAAAATAGGCTTTGACCGTGCACGTTTCAGTGTTTCGGCACAAAACATTATTACCATAACTAAATATTCAGGCCTTGACCCGGAATTTACTAACGGTAACATATTTGAAAGAGGCGTAGACTTTGGTTCATTCCCTAACGTGCGTACCTATTCAGTAGGCCTTGAATTTGGTTTCTAATCAGAAAAAACAATTGCAACAATGAAAAAAATATTATTATACAGTACATTATTGGGTGCCATGCTGTTCCTTGGCTCATGCGAGGACGAACTTGAGCAGCAAAACCCTAACGCGCTTACTACATCGCAGTTTTGGCTGTCGCCAAGCGATGCCGAAGCAGGCGTAAACTCTATCTATGCCATGTCTTACAAAGACGGGCTTTGGGCCAGGTGGATATACTTCAGGCTCGACCTTACATCAGACGAAGGTTTTAGTAAAAGCCCGTGGATAGAGCTTGCCGACTGGACACGCTTTAACTACGTAAACTTTAACTTTTGGGAAGGTAACGTAGTAACCTACAGGGATACTTACAAAGCCATTTTCCGATGCAACCAGGTACTGGCCAATGTACCAAACATAGAATTTACCGATGCCACACGCAAAGAGTCGATACTGGCTGAAGCTAAATTTTTAAGGGCACTGCACTATTTTTATGCCGCAGAGCTTTGGGAAAACATCCCTATGGTATTAACGCCTTCACTACCTACCGACCTGCCAATGCAGGCTACAAGGGACGAAGTTTTCACCCAGGTGGAAACCGACCTTAACGAAGCCTTCAATGCACTCCCTGCATCGTGGGATGCTAATAACGTGGGCAGGCCTACAAAAGGCGCCGTAAAAGGTTTGCTTGCAAAACTGTACATGCAGCAGCACCGCTGGAGCGATGCAAAAACAGCTATGGACTACCTTATAAGCGGGCAGGGCGTTTCTTACAGCCTTGTAAGCAATTATAAAGACAACTTTACCGATGCCAACGAAAACAACGCTGAGTCGGTTTATGAAATACAGTTCGGTAACCAGCGACTTGGCGGTACCGGCGAAGATGCTACGGCAGCTGTATCCAGCAACAGGGCACAGTTTTTTGCACCACGTGGCATTGGATGGTCAGACGGGCAGGCACGCCGCTGGGTAGTAGACCTTTTTAAAGAGGAACCTAACCTTAACGGCGGTATAGACGAACGCCTGCGCCACACCCTGTTTTATGCCGAAATTGAAGCCGATTTTGGTGACCTTGTTTATAACAGGCATTGGGAGTGGAATGCTGATGAAGCATTCTTCCGTAAAGGCCAAAGGGATTATTACCGTACTAACGAAGACTACTACAGCCAGGTAAACTACAGGCTTATACGCTATGCCGATATACTGCTTATGTATGCAGAAGCGCTTAACGAACTGGGGCAAACTTCACAGGCTTACCAGTATGTAGATATGGTAAGGGCACGCGCCAACATGCCTGCACTGGCTGCAGCTCACCCTGAAATAGGCAACAGCCACGACCTATTCCTGGCCCGCCTTAAAAAAGAGCGTGTACTGGAACTGTGCGGTGAAAGCGTACGCTGGATGGACCTGAAACGTTGGGGTGACCTTGAAACACAAGCTAAAGTAGACGAGATTGCTACCCGCGACCCGGACTTTAACAACTTTGTGGTTGGTAAAAGCGTACGTCTGCCGTTGCCGCTAAGCGAGGTGCAGAACAACCCTAACCTTACACAAAATACAGGCTACTAATTAATTTGATATTTCCTGGAGCGGTTTGGGTTAGTGCCGCTTCAGGATATTTTTCGTAATAAATACAACACAGCTATGTTACACAATCTGCTGAAAACTACGGCGCTGTTTATATGCGGTATTGCCTTAGCGCAACAGCCGAATCCTGCCGGGCAGGTAAAAAAGGGCGAAAAGCCCGTAAACCAAGCCTATCTTTTTGCACACATGACGCATGAAGACTACGGCAGCCTGTACTACTCGGTAAGTACAGACGGGTTGCATTGGCACAAGCTGAATGCCGGCAAGCGTGTTTTTGAGGAATACCACGGGCATCCGGACATTGCCAAAGGCCCTGACGGGAAATACTACATAGCAGGTAATGCCAGCGATGCATCGCCCGATATAAACATTTGGGTATCTGCCGACCTTATAACATGGAAAAAGCACAGCACCTATACACCAAACCTTAAGTCCACCCCCGGTTACAGCGAAGCCATGCAGCGCATAGGGGCGCCAAAACTGTATTATGATGCACCTTCGGGCAAGTTTATAATGACCTGGCACACCCCCCACCTGGACGGCACTAAGGAAGATGGCGAACGCTACTGGGCCAGCCAGCGTACACTCTACGTAATGAGCAGCGACCTGAAAACATTTGAAGGGCCGCCACAAAAACTGTTCGACTGGGATTTCGGTACCATAGACGTAAGCATCCGCAAAGTAGGCGACAGCTACTATGCCATACTGAAAGACGAAAGCTACCCTACCCTGTACTGGACCACCGGAAAAACCATACGCATAGCCAAGGCACCGGCGCTTACCGGTCCATATTCACTGCCGGGTAATTCTATAAGTCCTAACTTCAGGGAAGCCCCTAGCCTTGTGCCTTCGCCAAACGGCAAGGCGTGGTATATGTACTACGAGCAGTACCCGGGCGTATCGTACGGGTTATCCATTGCCGATAACCTTAACGGGCCGTGGTACCAGGCATCGGGCTATACATTTTACAGCGACTGGGACAAATACAGCCTGCCTCCGCACGTAAGGCATGGCTGCATGATAACCATTTCCACTGAGGAATATGATGCATTAGTGAAGAAATTCGGAATTGAAAAATAATACAATGAAAAGAAGGATATTGCTGCCGGCATTCTTTGCCTGCTTCAGTTTGTTTGCACAAAAAAAGACATTTAACAACCCGCTGCTGCCATCGGGTGCAGACCCGTACAGCACGTACCACAACGGGTATTACTACTACACTCACACGCTGGGCGATAAGCTGATGCTTTGGAAAACCAAAAACCTGGCCGACCTTAAAAATGCCGAGAGCAAGCTTGTATGGACTCCCCCTGCCGGTACTGCTTACTCTAAGGAAATATGGGCGCCTGAGTTCCATTTCATCAACAATAAGTGGTATGCTTATTTTGCCGCAGATGACGGCGATAACAACCACCACCGCATGTATGTTCTGGAAAACGCATCGGAAGACCCGTTTAAAGGCACATGGGAGTTTAAAGGCAAAATTGCTGCCGGGCCCGACCGCTGGGCTATAGACGGCGATGTGTTTACCTATAAAAACCAACTCTACATGATATGGAGCGGCTGGGAAGGAAACACTAACGGCCAGCAGAACATTTACATTGCCAAAATGCTGAACCCCTGGACGGTAGACGGCAACCGCGTACTGCTATCTGAACCCAACTACAACTGGGAAAGGCAGGGCGACCTGGATGATGCGGTAAACCCGCCACACGTAAGCGTGAACGAAGGGCCACAGTTTTTACAGCACGGAAAGGATGCTTTCATAGTGTACTCGTCAAGCGGGTGCTGGACTGATTTTTACAGCCTTGGCCTGCTGCGCCTTACCGGCAACAACCCTATGGACCCGAAATCATGGAAGAAAAGCCCTGAGCCAATTTTTATTAAAAGCGAAAAAAACAGCGTGTACGCACCGGGACATAATTCATTCTTTAAGTCGGCAGACGGCAAAGAAGACTGGATACTGTACCATGCCAACGACAACCCCGGCGAGGGCTGCGGCAACAAACGTTCGCCACGCATGCAAAAAATAACCTGGAATGCCGACGGTACACCAAACCTGGGCACACCGGCATCTAACAAAGAAACTTTACAAATACCATCTGAATAAAATTCTAAAAAACCATTATGAAGAAAATTATCGTACTGCTGGCCTGTATAACAAGTGTAACGGCGTTTGCCCAAAAATGGACGAAGGAGAAAGCCGATAAATGGTACGCCGAACACAAATGGATATCAGGGGCTAACTTTATACCGAGTTCTGCCATAAACCAGCTTGAAATGTGGCAGGAAAGCACCTTTGACCCTACAACCATAGACCGCGAACTGGGGTATGCACAAAGCGCGGGCTTTAACGCCATGCGCGTGTTCCTGCACAGCGTAGCCTACAAGGCCGACCCGAAAGGTTTTAAAAAACGTATGGACCAATACCTGGCAATAGCCGATAAGCACGGCATACAAACCATGTTTGTATTTTTTGACGATTGCTGGAACCCAAACCCTGCCGCAGGCAAACAACCTGAACCAAAAACAGGCATACACAACTCAGGGTGGATGCAGGATCCGGGTTACCCTGATACCGACCACGCCAACGACAAAGACCTTGAAGTATACGTAAAAGACATACTGAAAACCTTTGGGACTGATAAAAGGATATTGCTTTGGGACTTATACAACGAGCCGGGCAACAGCAACAAGGGTAACAAGAGCCTTGCCCTGCTTAAAAACGTTTTTAAATGGGCACGCGAAGCCAACCCAAGCCAGCCCGTTTCTGCCGGGTTATGGAAATGGGATTTACAGGAGCTGAATACGTTACAGGCACAGAACTCAGATATAATCACTTACCACTTCTATGAGGATTTTGACGGCCACCAGCGTGTTATCAACCTACTAAAAACGCACAACCTGCCTATAATATGCACCGAATACATGGCACGTACTAAAAACAACAGTTTTTACAACCATATGGCCCTTATGAAAAAGGAGAACATCGGCGCTATAAACTGGGGGCTTGTAAGCGGCAAAACCAACACCATTTACGCATGGGATACCCCAATGACTTCGGGTGCTGAGCCGGACATCTGGTTCCACGATATTTTCCGCAAAGACGGTACGCCTTACCGCCAGGATGAAGTGAATGTAATCAAGAAACTGAACGGCGTAAAATAAGCAGCATACTATGGAAATGAATAAAAGATTAGCGGCTTCATTGCTGTGCCTTACCCTGCTTGCAGCCTGTAAGGACGCTAAAAAGGAAGCGCCTGCCGAAAGCACTACAACTGCTGCTACCGGCTATGAAACCTACCTGAAAAAAGAGGACTTCGCAGCCAAAGTAAACGGCAAGGAAACCGGCCTGTACTTTATAGAAGCACAAGGCATAAAAGCAGCTTTTACAAACTATGGCGCACGCGTGGTGGGACTTTGGGTTCCGGGTAAAGACGGAAAAATGACAGATGTGGTGGTGGGGCTAAACAGCACTACAGCGTACCAAAACGCTACCGAGCATTATTTTGGCGGTACTATAGGCCGTGTGGGAAATCGCATAGCCAAGGGTACATTTAAAGTTGACGGTAAAGAGTACCATGTGCCACTAAACAACGGCGAAAACAGCCTGCACGGTGGTATAAAAGGCTTTCAGGATGTGGTGTGGGATGTAACCCAGCCTAATAAGGAAACGGTTGTTTTTACTTATAGTTCACCCGAGGGCGAAGAGGGCTATCCGGGCAAGCTTGATGTAAAGGTTACCTATAGTGTAAGCGATATCGGTACCCTGAAAATGGAATATGAGGCTACTACTGATAAGAAAACCCCTGTAAACCTGACTAACCACGCCTTCTTTAACCTTAACGGTGAAGGCAGCGGCACCATACTGAACCACAGCGTAGTAATTAATGCCGACGGCTACACGCCGGTAGATGCCGGGCTGATACCTTTTGGCAAAGTGGAAAAAGTAGCCGGTACGCCGTTTGACTTTACCACGCCGCATACCATAGGCGAACGTATAGCTGCCGATAATGAACAACTGAAAAACGGTAAAGGTTACGACCATAACTATGCACTTAATGCTGCCGGAACTGATGCCATACGCCATGCCGCTACCGTAACCGGAGACAAATCGGGTGTTGTTATGGATATTTATACACAGGAGCCGGGGCTGCAGTTTTACAGCGGCAACTTTATGCAGGGCAAAAACACGTTTAAATCGGGTGGCAAAGATGAGTTCCGTACGGCATTTTGTATGGAAACCCAGCATTTCCCTGATGCTGTGAACCAGCCTGCATTTGCCCCTATACTACTGGAACCGGGTGCGAAATACCACACGGTTTCAGAATACCGTTTCAGCACCAAAAAATAACACAATTATGAGGGTATACATATTAGCATACATGTTGTTTTTCAGCCTTACAGGGATTGCCCAAACTGGTAATCCCCTGCTGGCTGACCCCACTGTTTTTTACCATAAAGGCACTTACTACTTATATGGTACCAAAGGCAGCAATGCCATACCGGGCGAAGGTTTTTTAGTATATACCTCAACCGACCTGAAAACCTGGAGCGGCCCTGCCGGAAAACACGACGGCTACGCCTTTAAAAAAGGCGATGGCTATGGCGATACAGGCTTTTGGGCTCCGCAGGTTTTTGAATACAAAGGCACGTTTTATATGGCCTATACGGCTAACGAACAGATAGCCATAGCCAGCAGCGACAGCCCGCTTGGCCCGTTTAAAAACGACGGCAAGTGCCTGGCATCGGACGTGCGGCAGATAGACCCGTTTGTGTTTTTTGACAACGGGAAAATTTACCTCTACCACGTAAGGCTGGATAAGGGCAACCGCATTTTTGTGGCCGAAATGGAAAGCGACCTCAGTGCCATTAAACCTGCTACTTTAAAAGAATGCATACATGCCACAAAGACCTGGGAAGACACAGAAAAAGTGGAATGGACGGTAACCGAAGGCCCTACTGTTTTAAAGAAGAACGGGCTTTATTACCTGATTTATTCGGCTAATGATTTCAGGAATAAGGATTATGCCGTGGGTTATGCTACATCTAAAAGCCCCTACGGTCCCTGGGATAAGGAAAACAACAGCCCTTTTATAGCTACTAAAGGGCTTGGTTATCCCGGTACCGGCCACGGCGATGTTTTTTATGACAAGAAAGGAAACATGTACTATGTTTTCCATACACATTTTTCGGACACGGAAGTTTCCCCCAGAAAAACGGCCATTGTCCCTATTATATTACAAAACGGAGTTTTGAACATTAAAGCTGAATCTTCAGTTACATTTCCTTCATTACATTAGAAGTTTGGTTAGGTAAGACGGCTGCCCCACAAGGCAGCCGTTTTTTTATGCTATTCTCTGCCGTTATGGTATTTACCCGAGAGTAAATTGTTGCACAAAGTAGCCCAAAGGGAGCGCAAAGTTCCTCGAAGGTTTATAAAGCCTGCTTTAATCTAAATGTAGTATGTGAAGGCTTTCTTTATAGGGAGCTAACGGGATATATAGTCAAATCTATAAAGAATGTCATAATTTAAAAAACACACCCCTATCCCCTATAACTCCATATATTATTTTGTTTTTGAATCGTTAAATCTTCGATTTCAAGGGGGGAATAGCTTCACTCTTACTGATAAAAGCGGCTATGTTTTAAAGATCTAAGTAAACACATCTGAGTGTTGCCCTCTTGAGACTATCGTGTGGACACATTTTAGCGGCTTGGCGTCTTTGCGAGAAATTTTCTACCACAAGGGGCACAAAGTTTTACACAAAGTTCACAAAACACCTAAATTATACTTAAAAGAACACCAAGACTTCCCTTTGGAAAGCTAAAAAGTCCACAAAGCGATTTGTGTACACACGATAGCTCTTGAGAGGGGTTAGGGGTGTGTTGTGTAGAATAATTATGACAAATAGAAATGATTCAACTATTACATTTAATAAGCAACGTTGCAATGCAAAACATTGGTGGAACCTATTGCAGTAGAGACGTTGCAATGCAACGTCTCTACAGATATGCCATACATCATTTTTGCAACCCTATATAAAATAACAAACCCCGCCGGGAAACCGGCGGGGCTTATCAGTTTTTGGGGTTTTATAGAAATAGTAGCAGCCTGATTAGAATATTATCTTTTTGCTTACTTTACCGTTTACAGTATTTACCTCTACGATAAGTACTTGTTTTTGTGCAGTAATGTTGCTTACTTTAAGTTCGGTAGCGTTGATACCTTCCTGGCTGTAAAGCTGACGGCCGCGGATGTCATATATAGCAACACCATTCATTAGGGCGCTTCCGCTGTTGATTCCTATTGTAGCGACTTCTGTGTATACAATCACGTTGTTGCTTGCAAGGACAGGGTTTTCAGTACCAAGAGCCTGAGTAGTGTAGAATACTTCAAAACGTGTGTTGAAAGAACCTGCCTCAGTTGAGAAAGTATAATCATACTCAGTAAGGTCACGAACAAGGCCTTCTACGTTATCCCTAAGGTATACTTTTTGGCCAGATGTAAACACACCGTCTACGTGGTCTAAGCTGATGGTGAAAGTACCTGCAGTTTCAGTAGCATAACCCATTGGCACAACATCTGTAGTTTCAAAAGCCGGCCTTGCCTGTATTACAAGTTCAGTTTGTTCAGCGATAGAGTAAAGTGCTATTGCATTTTCATTAAACCTCTTAGCATCGTAACCATAGTCAAGGCTGGTTGTAGCTTCGTTAAAGTAACCTACAAGTGTTTGGGCTGCTGCATTGTTGTCACCTGATATGTTTAACCAAAGACGAGAACCTGTGTTAGCGCTTGCAGAAGCATTGGCAGCTGATTTAAAGAACGCTTGAGAAGCTCCCGGTACTGCACGACGCATGCTGTTTGTAAAGGTTACGTGTGGGTTAACTGCACCGTCTTTAGTTTTTACGAAGAAACCTTGTGCCTGAGATATTGTCCATGTAGCACTGTTGCTTCCGAAGTATACACCTTGCTCTGTACCACCGCCTACTGTAGGGTTAGATACATAACCTGACTGGTTTATGATGGCATACGATGTTTGTGTATAGTTGTTTTTCTTCCTCCAAAGGTAGATACCTGATGTTACATCCATTGCGTTAGCATTTGCAGCAAAGAAATCTATAACACTTATTGGTGAAGGGTAAGGGTTACCTACTGCTGTAAAACGCTCACCTTGTGTGTTTAGTGGGTAAGTGAATGTACCGTTGTGAGGAGCTCCTGTAAACACACCATCAAAAAGATAGTTGTCTGTACCTGCTATGTATTCGGCCGGGGTTGTAACACCATCGTTAGTAGTACCGTTTACATTTCCTGAAAGAACGTTTGGCATACGGATTAGGAAGCCTTTTGCTGTGCTGAATATAGTAGCGCTGCTTATTGGCCAGTAAGCGTTCATGTAAGTAGTACCACCATCTGTAGTGTCGTACTTGTACTCATAGAAACGGTTGCTTGAAGTAGCCGGAGAGAAGTTGTAAAGGCTTTGTCCGTCTACCGGTGAAGACCATAGTGTGTAATCTAACCTGTATAGTGGGTTGCTGTATTTGTGCTGTGTAATGTTTCCGCTGTTTACAGCATCAGTTATTTGCACAAGGGCAGCGTTATCGTTAAAGGTAAGTGTACTACCTGTAGCTACGTTTACCCAGTTTTGAACTGTAGCAGTGTAACCTGTAGGTACAACTACCTGGGCGTTGTTTTGTACTGTAAGCGTACAAGCAGCGAAGCTTGACGGTGCAGTGTAGCTGGCATTGAATATTACGGCCTTACCACCTGTAGGGAAACCGTTGCTCCAAGAAGTACCGTCCCATGTTGTAGAACCTACGTAAAGGGTAATCACATTTGAGTAAACCGAACCGCAGTTACCGCTTTGTACAAGTGCACGGAAGTAAGTAGTTGCTGCAATGGTGCCTATTTCGTTGCTGCTTAGTGTAGCAGTTGTATTGTTTATTTGTGTGTATGAAGCGAAGTCAGCAGTTGATGAACGCTCCCAACGTACTACGCTTCCTGTATAACCTGTAAGGCTTATAGCGCTTGGCAGGTCACCGTTACATACGTTTTGGCTTGGTGAAAGCGTACCTGCATTTACAGGGGCAGTTACTGTTACCGGGCTTACAGCTGAAGTAGCACTTCCGCAAGTTCCGCTGGTAGCTACAGCCCTGTAGTAGGTAGTAGTGGTAAGCGCAGCAGTAGTGTATGTAGCAGTTGTAGCACCATTTATATCAGCCCAAGTGCTGTTGTCAGTAGATTGTTGCCATTGAAGGTTACCAGTATAACCGGCTGCTGTAAGTGTTGTAGTGTTACCAGAGCATATTGTAGACTGTGCAGCAGTTATTGTACCCGCAGCTGAAGTTGCATAAACAGTTACCGGTATTGCAACCGAAGTTACAGGAGCACAAGCGTAGCCTGAAGGATAAGCCTGAACGTAGTAGTATTTAGTACCTGTAGTAGTTACAACCGGGTTGTAGTTAGTAGCAGTAGCACCGCTTATAGCTGTACCGCCTGTAGTGCTGTTGCTGGCACCGTCGTTAGCGGCAAGGTACCATTGGTATTGAGGTGCGTTACCTTCTGCGCTGGCAGATAGTGTTGTAGCTGTACCTTGGCATGTAGCTGCGCTGGTAGTTGTAGAAAGGAATACTGAGTTAAGGTATGCCATGTTACTGAAAGCTGCACCTGTAGCGTTAGTTACCACACAACGGTAGATACCGTAATCTGAAGCAGTAACGTTAGATATTGTAAGGGTTGCTGTGGTAGCGCCGCTTATATTGCTGCTGTTGCTTATTGCAACACCATTCCTTTCCCACTGGTAAGTAGGAGTTTCTGTACCTGAACCTGTTGATGAGATAGCGATTGTAAAGGTTGCTGAACCACCAGGGCAAACTGCCTTGCTTACAGGTTGGCTAGTAATTTCCGGGGCAGGTATGGTAAAGGTATCCCTGTTGTAAGCCATGAAAGCCATATCGTCTGTACCGTTTGTAAGCACTTTAAACTGTGCTACCTGGGTCCTGTTAGTTTCGTTGATACCGAAATCTGAAAGCTTATAGGCAAGCATCCTTATATCCCTTGTAGAACCACCCGGGTTACCTACTCCACTTACTGTAGCAGTATTAAATGATTGTCCGGCAGTAAGTGTAAAGAAGTCTGTCTTATAAGTTCCAAGTTTAGAAATTGAAGACATGTTGATTTCTACAGGCTTACCTACAATGTTACCGTTAACATCTATAAAGCAGTAAGTTGTAAAAGCAGAGGTAGTAGGGTCAGCCACCTGGGTAACCATGATGTCCGGGACGTTGTCACCAGCTTTGTTTTCAAGGATGTTGCCGGCACTAAAAGTAAGTGGGCTTGTAGAAGGAAGGTTAGTTAAACCTGTACCAAGGCCAAGGCCACGTGTACCGTCGATTAGCACGTCGCGGGCAGAAAGCCCCACAACCGATGGAGCTGTGTGTACAGAAGCTGTAGCGCTACCATCTATGAGGTTTGCAAGTACAATGTATACAGCTGAACTTACTGAAGGCACAGTACCTGAAATGTTATTTACCGGGATAGCCCTCCAGTTACCGGCAGTATAAGTACCTGTTGAAGTACTGCTGCTTAGTACGTTTGTTATTTCAGTTTCGCTACCGGTACTGTAAAGTGTACCATTGTAACGGAAAGCCATAAGGCTGTGTTGCTTGTCGGGCTGGGTGCCGTTTGTAGCATAACCGCTTCCGGCTGTACCACTGCTCCAGTAGCCATTGTAGTTAGTAATAATCCTGTCTACAACTGCACCTGAAGGAGTTTGCGCAGGCGGAGTGTAAGTATAAGATGCTGCCGCACTGGTATACGTAACATTTGATACTACCTTAGATACTGTGAAGTATTTGGTAGCAGCAGCGTTACCTGAAGCAACTACGGCAGGAACCACAACGGTCATTTGCGTAGGAGATACATAAGTAGTACTTAGTGCAGCTACAGTAGTACCACTGGTACCATCAACATAAAAGTTAACCGTAGCACCAGATGCAAAGTTAGTACCGGTTATGGTCATTGTTGTCCTGTAGGTTACATTAGTAGGCACAGTTGCCGTAACCGTAGGGGTGTTAGTGCTCTGGGCGTAAGCCGCTGCTGTAACAAACAGCACAAGCGCTAAACATAAATTCTTAATTGGGGTAATACTCTTCATGAAAAACTGATTTTTACTATTTCTGAAGCAAAGGAACTACAGAAAAGCAGGCTACACGGGCGTTTTTCGCTGTAGGATTAGCCAAGTGTAGATGAATGGCGAAGTTTACCCGTTGAAATAATTCGTCGAAAAACACCTTTTGCCGATGAATGGTGTTAAAAATCATTTTATAAATATCAAAAAAAACAGGGAGCCGTAACCCGGCTCCCTGTACATAGCTATACTGTAAAATAACATTTTACAAATGCTAACCCAAACTAATAACTCTAAACACTAATATCCCGGATTTTGATCCTCTGGGCCTATTTCATCATTTTGTTTTATCTCTTTAAGAGGTATAGGATAAAGCACATGATTTTGATTAATGGTTCCATTTTCCAATGCCCATTTATTTCTTACACTTGTAAGCTCAACAAATTTGCCTGTACGTATCAAGTCCATCCTTCTCCAGCCTTCAAAAGCTAATTCACGCATACGTTCATCAAGGATTTGATCCCTGAATTGTTGTTGTGAAAGCCCACTCCACGACATACCTGTGGGCAATGTACCACCAAATCCGCGTGTGCGTACCTGGTTTACGTAATTGATAGCATCACCTGTTTGTCCAAGTTCATTAAGGCATTCTGCGAGGCTAAGCAAAACATCAGCATAACGGATGAATGGCTTGTTTTTACCTGAATTCCAAAACGACTGCGAGCCCTGTGTACGGATATCCTCATATTTCTTAATGTGCGGATCCAGTTCGTCTCCACCTGAAGGTGATGGTAATGCCGGATTAATACCCTGATAGGTAAAACTGTAACGTATACTTGCATTTTTACGGGTATCACCTGTTTCCCATATACCGCCGGCTGTTTTATCTTTATAACAATACTGCGTAGGTAGGATAAGGTCATATCCCCCGAAATAAGCATATTGGTTTAAGTTTGCTACTGCCCTTGAACCGGTTTGCCATTGTATCTGGTTGTTATCCGGCCAGGTATTGTTATATTGCCATTCATATAATGACTCCTGGTTGTTGGCATAGTTAGGCTCCCACAGGTTGGCATAGCTTGGCAACAGGCTAAATTGTCCTGAGCTTATAACAGCTTCAAACTGTTGCTTAGCAAGGTTGAAATCCCTGTATCCTGATTCTTGCGGAGCAGACATATATACTTTGCCTAATAGTGCCTGTGCTACCCACTTTGTAGGTAACGAATGATTTTCCTGCGTTGCCGGAAGTTTAGCAATAGCCGTTTGTAAATCGTTTACTATATACGAATAAACTAAATCCAGAGGTTGCCTTTTATAACCATATTCTTCAGCATGTGCCGGATCCAGTACAGGTATCCTACCCCAGTACATGGCCAGTTCAAACATGGTTGTTGCCCTTAAAAAGCTTGCTTCTCCTATAAGAAGGTCACGCCTTGCAGCATCTTCCTCTGTATTAAGGCCAAGATAGTATATGGCTTTTGCAGCACCACTCACCACAGGCCAGCGGTCATCCCACTGCACAGTTATGGCGCTGTTTTCTGCTCCTTTATAGCCGTTATAACGGTCAAGCTCTGCCTGGTCAGGATCAGTCTGTACCTGATAAGCACCTTGCTGCGTTTCATCATTACCAAGAGAAAACCTAAGCCCTCCCCTATCCTTTTGTAAATTTCTCCATGAAGTTATTAAGCCTAATATATATGGATCAACGTTATCCATTTTAGAGAAGACTTCTTCTTCGGTAAATGCTGTTTCATTATCATGGTCCAGATAATCTGTACATGAAACCAAAAGCAAACTACAGGCCAGAGCTGTTAATATTATTTTTTTCATAGAATTATATTTAATTTTTTTCATAGCCTTTACAATGAAACGTTAACACCCATTACATACATGCGTGACAGTGGATAAGAGTCTCCCCCCTCCGGATCATAACCTTTGTATTTTGTAATGGTAAACAGGTTAGAGCCTGTAACATAAAGTTTCACGCCTTTCAGATACACTTTCTCTGCAAGAGTAGACGGCAGGTTATACGAAAGCGTAAGTGCATTAAGCCTTAAGTACGAAGCATTTTGTATCGCTTTATCTGTATCGCTCAGGTTAAAACGTCCACCGGCATAATATGCCCTTGGTATGTCGGTATTTGTATTGTCCGGTGTCCATCGGTCCTGAAGATCAGAATATGCGGCGCCCATACCATTTGAGTTCATGTAGCCACTATAAATACCGCTAATCCTTTTACCACCAATTGTGTAAGCAAATACAGCATTCAGCCCAAAACCTTTCCATGTAAAGTTGGTATTAAAACCACCATAAAAATCAGGGTTGGTATTACCTACGACATAACGGTCTGAATCGTTTATTTTACCGTCATGATTGCGGTCTACCACCATAATATCTCCCGGTTTTACAATACGTCCGCCGTAGTCAATTTGGCTTACTGCATCCATATCACTTTCCTGGGCTATTTTTTGATACTCGTATACATAAATAGAGTTTACAGGTTTACCAAGGAAGAAGTTTCCTGTTTGCTGTATATCCGAATTGTTGTAACCTCCATAATTCCATATGGTATCAACATCACCATGCAGTTTTGTAACCTTATTTCTTGCTGATGAAATATTTGCTGAAATATCCCAGTTGATATCATTACTCCTTATAATACTTCCATTAACACCTATTTCAATACCTTTATTTACCATAGAGCCAATATTGTCAAGTTGGTACTCGTAACCAGATACCGGCGTAATGTCCCTTAGCATAAGAAGATCGTCATTGTGCGTATTGAAATAGTTTACATTAAGGCTCAACCTGTTGTTAAATGCTGCAAAATCAACCCCTATATTTAATTGTTTTTGTTTTTCCCATTTAAGGTTAGGGTTACCTAAAACATTGTTTGATGTATAGGTTATAGTGCCATTGGTATAGCTTGGATTATATAGGGTATGGTAATAACCTATTGGTATATTTTGGTTACCTACTACACCATAATCTACACGCAGTTTCAACTGATTGATTGCTTGTACATCTTTAAGGAAATTTTCTTTAGACACATCCCAGCCCAGTGCAGCAGAAGGGAAAGCCCCCCATTTATTATTCTCACCGAAACGAGATGAACCGTCATACCTAAGAGTACCGGTAATAAAATACTTATCCTGGTAGTCGTAATTAGCACGGCCGAAATAAGACATTATACTTGAGGTTACAAAACTTGAACCCACACTAAAATTAGGCTTATCTGAAGCTGCACCCAGGTTTAAGTAATAAAAATCATCACTTACATAACCTTTAACTGTAACATCTGTACTGTTATTAGTATTCTTTGATACTGAGTAACCTCCAATAACACTAAAGTCATGGTCATTATTAATTGTCTTGCTATAAGTAATGGTGTTGTCCCATTGATAGTTATATTCCGAATATCTCCAGTGATGCCCTATACCATTATTATTGTTCTGAGCATTTCTTATAGATTGCCCAGTGTAAGTAGGTGTGTAATCAAAATTAGCCTGGTCAATTGCCGTAGCACTAAGCGTACTCCTTATATCAAAACCTTTGGCTGGTTTAATGTTTACAAAATTACTGCTGGTAAACATATTCCTCTTACTTACACTCATAATATCAAGGCTAAGTATAGGGTTATATAAGTTTGGATCAGGAGTTTCACCATAACGCAGGTATGTTGCTTCACGGTCTATAGGCAATAGTGGATTCGCACCAAGGGCAGTAGGGAATGCACTTCCCTCCTGATACGTTGCTTCACTGCGTGAAAAAGTAGTATTAGTACCTATTTGAAGCCATGACTTAACGTCCTGTGTAAGGTTCACTTTTCCGTTGTACCTTTTAAAACCAGAATTTTTTAACAAGCCCTGGTTATCAACATAGTTAAGGCTCACATAGTAACTTCCTTTTTCTGTACCACCACTAAAGCTAAGGTTATGGTTCAGCTGCACACCTGTACGGGTAACTTCGTCCAGCCAGTTGTAGCTTTTACCTGCCCTATATGAATCAAGTTCATATTGCGCAAATATCGGTGAGCCATCTGAGGTTACCAGATTGGTAAAATCTGCCCTGCTAAGCCCTGCAGGCACTCCGGTATAAGTTCCGTCCATATATGAATTTGCAAAAGCATCAACCCTAAGGTCAAAAAGTTGTTTCCCATTCATAAGCGGAACTTTATTTGCAAATTCTGAAACTCCTACCCAAGCATCATATTCAATTTTGCCTTCGCCTCCTCTTGAACCTTTTTTAGTTGTTATAACCACAACACCGGCTGCACCACGCGAACCGTAAATAGCTGTAGCAGAAGCACTTTTAAGAACATCGATACTTGCAATATCATTTGGGTTAATATTTTCAAAATTGCCTTCCATAATAAGTCCGTCTACAACAAACAGTGGGTTACCACCAAAATTCATTGAATTGATACCACGGATTCTTATTGATGCCGAACCGGCCGGGTTTGGATTCTGCTGAATGTAAACACCCGCAATACGTCCCTGAAGCCCTTGCACTACATTTGGCGTAGGTGTCTCTTTAAGCTTGTCACCCGAAAGACTCCCTACAGCACCCGTAAGGTCACTTCTTTTAACTGAAGCACCTACCAGTACAATCTCGTCCAACTCGTTGCTCGCTGATTTCAGTGTTACATTAATTGTAGTACGTCCGTCAACCGCAATCGATTGCGAGGTGAAGCCAATAAAACTGAACTGAAGCACAGCATCAGCAGCTACGTTTTGCAGGGTATAGTTACCATCCATATCGGTAACAGCAGAATTGGTGGTTCCTTGTACCAGTATAGTAGCGCCCGGCAGCGGAAGATTGGTATCATCCGTTACGGTACCACTTATACTCTGGGCCATGGCAGTGCCGCAGCACAAAAGAACCATACATAAGCATAAATGTCTTATCACATTTCTCATAAGGGTTTGGTTAAAATGTTAGGTTAATTAAATATTAATTGGGTATTTGTAATAGTAAAAAACTATATTGTACTATACTATTCTACTACAACACAAACATACAAATATTTTTATAACCTCCAAACTTAATTTTTGAGATTTGATAATATTTTTAAATAAATTTTTAGGTATTAAAAGTTTAAGCCTTTATATAAATAAAATACTTAAAATGAAGCAAAGAGATATACTATGCTATACCATATTTTGAAAACAAAATAAATATAGCCAACATACATATAAATAGTACAGCATAGGTAGCATAGCGATTTTTCCACGGGGCGGTAGGTACCTGCTGCATGTTTATTTCAGAGTAGTTAAAAACAGGAAATAAACGCGATGTAACCAGCATAAATACGGTGGTAAGCACAAACAGTATAGCCAGCATATGCAGGTAATGGATGTCTGCATCTATTATATAATTAATAGTAATGTAGCAAGCTATAAAAAATATAATACCCATTTTGGCCGATTGTGGCGGTACCCTCTTGCTTAAAAAGCCTATAAGCACTATGGTAAATACCGGCACACAAAACATACCCGACAGCTGCTGCAGGTAAGTATAAAACCCTGACTGCGCAAATAAAATAAACGGCGCCGCAAGCATGGCAGTTAGCGATATGGCTATTTCAAACAGACGGCTGGCGCGGAGTAGTTTTTGTTCGGTAACGGGCTGGCTCTTTTTTTCCAGCCAGGGTTTGTACAGGTTTAACGTAAAGAGTGTGCTGCTGCTGTTCAGCCCGGCATTAAATGTGGTTATAGCCGCACCCAAAACTACAGCCGCCGTAAGCCCTATAAATACATAAGGCAATGTATTTTTTACCACCAGCGGAAATACTGTAGCAGTATTATCTAAATGTGAAAACATGTGCACGCCTATAAGCCCGGGTATGTTTATAATAAAAGGCCCTGCAAGCTTACCTATACAGGCAAGCGCCATACCCTTTTGGCTGTCTTTAAGGCTTCTTGCAGACAGTGCCTGCTGTACAATAAACTGCTCCATACCCCAATAGTACAGGTTAATAATAAACATACCTGTAAATATGGTAAAGAACGGCACCTCATCTTTAGGGCCGCCTATAGCATTAAGATGCTCCTTATGGTTGTTTAATATCATGTTGAGGCCTTCACTCCAACTGCCGTGACCCAGGTATTTGAATCCAAAATAAGGGAAGGCTACCCCCACCACTATAAGCCCAAGGCTCAGCACAGTATCAGATATGGTTATGGCACGCAATCCACCAAGTAGCGAATACATAGCTCCTATGATGCCTATTATCCACACCATTATCCATATATTTTGCCAATAAGTAAGATGTAGAGGTTCAAGAAAATTAAACATACCTGTAAAAGCTACAGCCCCTCCGTATAACACTGACGGTAAAAGATTTACAAGATAACTACACAAAAAAACCAAAGAAACCAGCCTTTTTGTGGAAGCATCATAGCGCTTACCCAAAAAATCAGGTATGGTCATGGAACCGGTACGCAGGTAAATGGGTAAAAAATATTCGGCTACTATGAGCATAGCCAGCACAGAGCTTACACCCCAGGCTATGACACTCATATTATTAATGTAGATGGATTCGTTTTCACCAATAAACTGGTTAGCGCTTATATTGCTCAGCAGTAATGCACCTCCTACAATAACCCAATTGTTTTTACGGTCGGCAAAAAACAAACCCGAAGTGGTTTGTGCTATCCTCCTTCGGGTTTTTAAATATGATATTACGGCAATAAGGCCGGTAAAAAATAAAAAACTTGCTATGGCTGTCAGTTCCATTACAGCGAATTGCGTTCTATTAGTACGGTAGGTATTACTTCATGTATCGCCTCCCTGTTTAATACAAAATCAGCAGCCTTACGCCCCATTACAGAGAAATCGGTAGAAAACGTGGTAACACCGTCAAAGATAATTTCCTTAACAATATCATCATTATGCGAAATAAAACCTATGTCCTCCCCTATCTTCAGGCCTTTCAGCTTACTGTCTTTCAGCATTTCCCAAAGCTCAAGGTTGTGGATGGTAAAATACACTTTGCCTTTTTCCAGCGAACCCGATTCGTATTCCTGCTTTATAACACCATTAATATTATAATCCTTCATGAATTTTGCAAACGAATCCAGTATCTCAGACGGTTCTGCTGACGATGGCTTAAAGAAAAATATAAGCTCGTCATACTTTTTGATTTTATCTTTCAGCTTTTCAAATGCCCTGTACGATGAATCGCCAAACTCCTGTACCACATAGTTGTAGTCTTCATCGGTTTCCACATAGCGGTCTACCAGCAGCACTCGGCTTGTAGGCAGTTGCTTCAGCACATCGGGAGTTTTTTTATTAGGTATCGGTGCCACTACATACATGCCGTATTTCCCCTTAATATTCTGCACCACATTTTCAAACGTGTCAAAATTATTATGGTGGAAAAATATATCAAGCTGTACGTTACTGCCCAGCCCCTTCCTGAAGTTTTCGTAAAACGTCTCCTGGAAAATATCAAAGGCAAAGATAAGCAGTGCCACCTTCAGCTCCTGCTGTACATCGTTTGTGGCTACAAAATACCCTAAGCGGTTTTTACTTTCTATAATACCCCTGTGTACAAGGTCTTTATAGGCTTTTGCTATGGTTTCGCGTGCAAAACCGAGTTCGTTTATAATAGTATTTACAGAAGGCAACAGGTCGCCCTTTACTACCACCTTTTCGTCTATAGCGTTTATAATACCCTGCACCAGCTGCTCGTGCTTAGACAGGGAATTTACAGACTCCAGGCTTTTGATCTGCTTAATGATCTCCTTCATATATATTGTTACTTACTAAAGTAGGTTAGGTGGATTATTTTCAAACAAATTACAAATATATTACTAATAATGTAAACTACACACGTGTTAGTTTTAAAACCACACTGGTATGGTATGTATTTACATTAGGGTTAATACCTACCTTCATTAAAAAGTCGCCACTGTAAGTCGCTGCATTTATAACAGGTGTAGTACCGGGATACACATTAATCTCCTCAACTTTATAATTTGCTTTTGCATCAAGCCCCTTTAGTTTTACAGGCGTGTGTGTGCCGGCCTCGTACCTGTTTTTTACCAGGTAGGTAAATACTACCGCCTCATCCTTGCTTTTATTTACATAAGAAACTGATGCGGCATCTGCATCATAAGGGCTTAGCAAACGATACTGGTCACCCTGCCATATGGTACTGCGCAGTGCATTGTAGTTTTGTATGGCCTGTTGGCAGTATTGTAAATCACCATCACTAAGATGCTTTACTACAATATCAAACCCAAGCCTGCCCATCATGGCCACATCGGTACGGAATTTTATCGGCTGCTTGCCCCAGTCTGTAACGTGGGCTGCAGTGGCCAATGCAGGGTAAAAATATGAGTACTCCCACTGCATATAAATACGTTCCATAGGGTCAGTGTTATCACTCGGCCAAAACTCTGTGAAATACTCCAGCGTACCGTAATCTACACGGCCACCACCACCTGAGCAAAGCATCATAGGCACTTTAGGGTATTTCGCCCTTATGCGTTGTAGTACAGAGTACAAACCTTTTACATAGTCGGTATAAAAATTACCCTGGTTTTCTTTCAGGTATTTAGAATTGGCATTGTACACCACAGCGTTACAATCCCATTTTATATAAGCCAGTTCCGGGTTTTTGGTAAAAAGGTTGTCTACCATCCCAAAAACAAAATCCTGCACTTTCGGGTTGGTTAAGTCCAGTACCAGCTGGTTCCTGAAGTAATATTCCGGCCTGCCGTCTTGTTTCACTACCCATTCAGGATGATGCTTGTACAGGTCGCTTTTCGGGTTCACCATCTCCGGCTCTATCCATATCCCGAATTTCACCTTATTATCTTTAGCCGACTGTACAAGTGTACCAATGCCGTTCGGTAGTTTCTTTTTATTTTCCTGCCAGTCGCCTAGGCCGGCAGTATCGCCGTTACGCGGATGGGTATTGCCAAACCAGCCGTCATCAAGCAAAAACAGGTCTACACCCAGCTTTTTACTGTCGGCTATCAGCTCTTTAAGCTTGGTTTCATCAAAGTCGAAATACGTAGCTTCCCAGTTGTTCAGCAGTGTCATACGGTCGCCATTGCCATCCAGTATTTTATAATCGCGTGCCCAGTTGTGTATGTTTCGGCTTGCCTCTCCCTTGCCATGTGCAGAAAGCGTATACCAAAATTTAGGTGTGGTAAACGTTTCTCCTTTTTTAAGCACATAGTTTGCCGAAGCATTGTTAATGCCCGATATAATACGCAGGTTGTTAAGCGGGTCTACTTCAAACTCATTACGGAAGTTACCGGCCCATTCCAGCCCGCCCATTAGCACCTTGCCCTCATCTTCACCTGCCGGTTTTTCCAGCGACACCATAAACACTGGCGGCTGAAAAAGGTCGGCGCGGGTACCCAACTTAGAATCAAGCACTTTAATGCCATGGGTAAGATGGCTTTCTTCAGGGTTCATTTCCCTTGCCCAGTCGCCCTGGTATTGCCCCAGATAAAAATCGTTGTTCCCTTTAAGGTACAGGTTAGCCGAAGCATATTTGTTCAGGATTACACTCCCCTTTTCGTTATGCTTTATCGTAGCCCACTGTTCTATAACATCATTATCGTAAAAAGTTTTTATAAATAGATGTACTTCAAAGGCATACACCTGATCTTTCAGGATAATCTCGGTTTGCGAAACATTCTTTGCAGGCGAAGTGGTTTTATGCGAAACATAATGCAGGCTCAGCGAAATATTGCCATCAGCATGGGTTACGGCTATAGCAGGCTCAAACAGGTTTTTAGATCCCGCAGGCGTATAAGCCGAATTGTAAATACCGGTATACTCACTACCCTGGCGGTACTGTGACGATACTTTACCATAATCGCCCTCGGTAGCCAGTTTTTCACCAAAATACAAGGTACCCAGCTCTTTGTCTTTATTTACTTCAAGTACCAGGGCATTGCTTTTTGTGTTAACGGTAATAAGCTGCTGCGCCAGCAAAGGCATTCCTCCTCCGGAAAGTACAAACAGTAACGAAGCTACTGACTGCTTTATGTTTTTCATATTGTGTATATTGTTTATAACTGGTTATTTAAATAAGGTGATGTATACCATAAAACTGTTGCAAAAACAGGGAGTTTTATTATACTATTCTATTCTACAATAATACAACAAATTCTTTACAAAAAAAGTATTTGGTAAAAAAAAGTATTTTTTAGCAGCTTTTTAATTCTTTATACGCAATAATACTGGCAATAAATTATATAAACAGCAAACAAAAAACCCTGCACAATGTGCAGGGTTTTGGTAACAAGTAAAAACTATCTAACGCAAAATTTATCGTGTACCAAATTTACAGATGATGGTATGGTTATATATTTCGCCCGGACGTAGTGTGGTATCAGGGAAATGTGTATGGTTAGGGCTATCGGGATAAAACTGGCATTCAAGACAAAGCCCGTCAAATGGCTCGTACTTTTTACCATGAGCAGAAGCATGTTTCCCAGTAAGGAAATCACCGGTATACAGCTGCACACCCGGATAGCTTGTATACACCTGCATAAAACGGCCGGATGCTTCATGGTACAGTTCGCAAACTGCATCTGCACTGTCCTTATCGCATATATAATAAGAGTTGATACCACCTCCACGCATTACATCCTGAAGCAATTGTCCATCGAAGCACATAGTACCTACGGGCAATACTTTCCCTGTGGGCACATGGTCTGCGGCGGTTTCCAGCATAAAATCAGCATCTATATCCAGGTTATGCCTGTGTATGGTTTCTTTACAACCCGAGAGGTTAAAATACGCATGGTTGGTAAGGTTAACCGGTGTAGGCGCATCGGTAGTTACGGCATAATCCATAATCAGTTCGTTATCATCAGTCCAGGTATATTTTACAGCTACATCAAGGTTCCCCGGAAAACCTCCTTCCCCATCAGCAGACTGCAATGTGAACACTACACTACCGTCTTCTTCCGCATAGCCAAACACCTTTTTATTAAAACCCGCACTGCCACTGTGGTTATTATTTTCACCGTCGTTTTTATCAAGCTGATAGGTTATTTCGTCCACTGTAAAACCGGCATCTTTAATCCGATTGGCAAACGGCCCTACCGTAACCCCCATATAACAAGGGTCATCCACATATCCTTGTAGCGAAGGGTAACCCAGCACCACATTATCTTTATCCCCAAAACGGTCATTAACTACTATGGATTTTACTATTGCACCATAATTGGTTAATTCAACGTAATTTCCGTGAATATTTTCAAGCCTGAAAACTTTTATATCTTCAGAAAAAATTGCAATGTCATTATCAGTAAAAAAACTTTGAATTACTTTATTTTTAAGCATATTAAATTAAAAACCGTTTATTTGTGAATGATAAAATGTGTGGATGTTTAAAAAACAATTAAATCGTTGTAGTTTATTTCAAAAGTAATTTTGAATTTTGTACCGCGAATGGACATTAATTGCCAAAATATGGATTAAATTACGTTGGCATACCACTAATACTATGGAATCAGTAAAAGAAGGCTTCCTGGGGCAGCGCATGATAGTGTTGCCGAAAAACATTGTTTCGGGCATAAAAAAGAACGAGCTTATCAGTAAATTATATTTTACCGATGTTGGCTTTTTTCCTAATGCCATACACCACCACATACGCCGCAAAAACGGCAGCAAGCAGCACATCCTTATATATTGTTATAAAGGCGAAGGCGTAATTATTTGCGACAATAAACCCATAACGCTTAAAGCTAACACCTTTTTTATTATACCGCCGGGTGTGGCACATGAATACTATGCCCACGAAAACACCCCGTGGAGCATTTATTGGATACATTTTACAGGCGAACAGGCCGTGCAGTTTTACCAAAAGTTCGAAATGCTTTCCGGCGGGCGATCAGTCTCAGTTTCATTAGAGGAGCGCCGCATAGTACATTTTAACCGTATTATTGATTTCCTGGAAAGCGGCTACAGTGAGGCCAACATAGAAATTGTAAACATAAGCCTGTGGCAGCTGCTGGGTTCGTTTTTATACGAGCAGTATTATGAAGATAAAGACAAAAATTTATCAGAGAATAATACAGTTGAAGGCGCTATAGAATACATGAAGAAAAACCTTGATGCCCCCCTTAAAATAGATGAAATAGCCCAGAAGTTCAGTTACTCTTCATCTCACTTTTTTACCCTGTTTAAAAAGCAGACAGGGTACTCACCCATACACTACTTTAACCACCTTAAAATACAGAAAGCCTGCCAATACCTTAGCTTTACCAATATGAGTGTAAAAGAGATAAGCTTTATACTGGGCTTTAACGACCCGCTGTATTTTTCGCGCCTTTTCCGCAAGATAATGAACACCCCGCCGCTGCGCTACCGCAAAGAGTACCGCCATTAGCGCAATTGTTTTCGTTGTTTTACAACAGGCAGGTTATAATTAATAGAATAGTCCATTTATTCAAATAAAATATCCATAGCTATAAGGTTGTAGCCCACTAATTTTACAATCGCTATAATAACCTTATATGAAACAATTTAATTATACATTTTTACTCTCTATCAGCCTTGTGGCTGCACTTGGCGGACTGCTGTTCGGTTACGACTGGGTTGTAATTGGTGGCGCCAAGCCTTTCTACGAAGTTTATTTCGGAATTACAAATTCGCCTGCCTTACAGGGCTGGGCCATGAGCAGCGCACTTGTAGGCTGTGTGGCCGGTGCTGCCGTAGCAGGTAAACTTGCCGACACCTACGGGCGCAAACCGCTCCTTATAATAGCCGCCGTGCTTTTCAGCCTGTGTGCACTGGGTACCGGCCTCGCCGAAAGCTTTAATGCCTTTATAGCCTGGCGTATTATAGGCGGTGTGGGTATAGGTATAGCCAGTACTATTTCGCCTTTGTATATTGCCGAAATAGCCCCAACCGAAACCCGCGGGCTGTTTGTTTCCATAAACCAGCTTACCGTAGTTATAGGTATACTCGGTGCACAAATAACCAACATGTACATTACCGAAAAAATACCGGATGGCTTTACCGATATAGATATTTTAACCTCATGGAACGGGCAAACCGGCTGGCGCTGGATGTTCTGGGCCGGGCTGTTCCCTGCGGTGCTGTTCTTCGTACTGATGCTTTTTATACCCGAAAGCCCGCGCTTTCTATCAGGTAAAGGCAAGTATGACAAAGCTGCTGCGACACTTAAAAAGATAGGTGGTGATGAGTACACCCAAAAAGAACTTTCGTCTATAAAAGAAACCGTAACCGGCGAAGGCCACACCGGCAGTCTTAAGGAATTGCTTGGCAAAAGATCAATATCAATACTTATTATCGGTATAGTGCTGGCAGTTTTCCAGCAGTGGTGCGGTATAAATATCATTTTTAACTACGCGCAGGAAATATTTGTTTCGGCAGGCTACAGTATTAACGACCTGTTTATGAACATAGTAATTACCGGCGGCATCAACCTGATATTTACCATTGTTGCCATGGGTACTGTAGACAAGCTTGGCCGTAAAAAGCTGATGCTTATAGGCAGTGGCGCCCTGGCTATTATATATGCCGTAATGGGATATTTCTATTACACCCATGTTACAGGCTTGCCTATGCTGATACTGGTACTGGTAGCTATAGCCATCTACGCCATGACACTTGCCCCTATTGTATGGGTTATACTTTCGGAGATATTCCCGAACCGTTTCCGTGGTGCAGCCATGTCCATAGCCACCTTTGCGCTATGGATAGCCTCTGCCCTGCTGGTACAAACCTTCCCGTACCTTAACGAAAACCTGGGCACATCGGGCACATTCTGGATTTACGGCGTTATCTGCGCCCTCGGGTTCATATTCGTACTGAAAAAACTTCCTGAAACCAAAAACAAATCACTTGAGGAAATCGAAGAGATACTCCTTGAGGGAAAAGTTCCATCTGATAAAAATTAAAAAAAATCCCCGCAGTTATGAAAAAAGTAAACGTATGGAAGGAGACGGTGGTACTCCCTACCTATGAAGTGGGCAAACCCGAAAAAAATCCCGTTTTTATAGAGAAACGTGTATACCAGGGCAGCAGTGGTTCGGTGTATCCCTACCCCGTTATTGAAAAAATTGCCGACGAAAAAACCGATAAAGAATACCAGGCTGTTTTCCTTGAAAACGACTTTGTAAAAATAATGATACTACCCGAACTTGGCGGGCGTGTGCACATGGCATACGACAAAACCAAGCAACGCCACTTTGTGTACTACAACCAAGTGGTAAAACCCGCGCTTGTAGGCCTTACCGGCCCGTGGATAAGCGGCGGCATAGAATTTAACTGGCCGCAGCACCACCGCCCAAGCACCTTTGACCCCGTAGATTTTACCATAGAGGAATTTCCCGATGGCAGCGCCACCATATGGTGCAGCGAGGTAGAACGTATGTTCCGCACCAAGGGTATGGCAGGCTTTACCCTGCATCCTGACAAATCATATTTGGAAATAAAGGCAAAACTTTACAACCGTACACCGTTCCCGCAAACGTTCCTTTGGTGGGCTAACCCTGCCGTTAAGGTGAACGATGACTACCAATCGGTTTTCCCGCCCGATGTAAATGCGGTGTTTGACCACGGTAAGCGCGATGTGTCGTCGTTCCCTATTGCAAAAGGGACGTATTACAAAGTAGATTATTCTCCGGGTACCGATATTTCGCGATACAAAAACATACCGGTACCTACCTCATACATGGCTATTACTTCGAAGTATAACTTTGTGGGCGGCTATGAAAATGACTCAAAAGGCGGGCTACTACACGTGGCTAACCACCATGTTTCTCCCGGCAAAAAGCAGTGGACATGGGGCCACGGCGATTTCGGACAGGCATGGGACCGCAACCTTACCGACGAAGATGGGCCATACATAGAGCTTATGTGCGGTGTGTATACCGACAACCAGCCTGATTTCTCGTGGCTGATGCCGGGCGAGCAAAAGGATTTTGTTCAGTACTTTATGCCGTACCGCGACCTTGGTGTAGTGAAAAACGCTACCAAAAATGCCATGGTTAACCTTGAAAAAGAAAATGGGCAACTGATAGTTAAAACTTATACAACAGGTGTTTACCCTAATACTACCGTAACGGTTAAAGACGGTAAAGAAGTTTTGCTGAGCAAACAGTATGATGCATCTCCGGAAGTATCGTATGAAGCCAGTATAAGCTTTGCCAAAGATACGCTTGAAGGCTTGTCTATAGTTGTTACCGATGAAAAAGGTAATGTATTGGTCGACTGGAAATGGGAAGGTGAAAACACCAGCGAAATCCCTGAACCTGCCAAGCCCGCACTTGCCCCCGAAGATGTGGAAAACAACGAACAGCTGTTCCTTACTGCACAGCACCTGGAGCAGTACCGCCACGCTACCTACAGCCCGATACCTTATTATGAAGAGGCTCTAAGGCGCGATGCTGGCGATGTACGCAGCAACAATGCCCTCGGCCTTTGGCTGATGCGCCGTGCCAAATTCAGCGAGGCAGAGCAGTATTTCCGTGCGGCAGTAAAAACACTTACTCAGCGCAATCCCAACCCTTACGAGGGCGAGCCGTACTTTAATCTTGGCCTGAGCCTTAAATTCCAGCGTAAAAATGTTGAGGCATACGATGCTTTCTATAAATCGGCATGGAATGCCGCATGGCAAAACCAGGCGTATTATAACGTAGCACAAATAGACGCCATAAATAGTGATTACCAACTGGCCCTTACCCATGCTGAAAAATCGATATCTAAAAATACCAATGACCAAAAGGCACTGCACTTACAGGTAATACTGCTACGCAAGCTGGGCAATACAACCAAAGCATTACAGCTTATAGAGCAATATCTTGCTGACGACCGCTTTAACTTTGGCCTGCTGTATGAAAAACACCTGATAACCCATAGCGACGATACCCTGAAACAGCTTAATAAGCTGATGCGTGGCAACATACACACCTATATAGAATATGCACTAGATTATGCAGGTGCAGGATTCTACAATGAAGCCATTTCACTGTTAGGCGAAGGCCTTAATGTAGGCGAACAATACCCTATGGCATGGTATTACTTGGGCTATTTCTACGAGCTTAACGGTAATGCCGCACGCGCACTTGAATGTTATAAAGCTGCTGCAAACGCCAATCCGGAATATTGTTTCCCGAACCAGCCAGAAGCTGTTATAACGCTAAATGCTGCCATTAAGGCAAACCCAACAGACAGTAAGGCCTGGTACTACCTGGGCAACTTCTGGTATGCGACACGCCAATATGCTGAAGCCATAGAGAGTTGGGAAAATTCAGTTGCCATTGACAACACCTTCCCTACGGTACACCGCAACCTTTCGCTGGCATATTATAACAAGCTTGAAAATCCTGAGAAAGCGCTTGCAAGCCTTGAAAAAGCATTCAGCCTTGATACAGAAGATGCCCGTATACTTATGGAACTGGACCAGCTGTACAAGCGCCTTAACAAAGACCTTGTGTACCGCCTTGCATTCCTGGAGCAACACCTGGAACTGGTTATACAGCGCGATGACGTGTACCTGGAGCGTATAACCTTGTACAACCTGCTTGGTAAGCACGAGAAAGCCTTTACACTAATCCAGAACCGTATTTTCCACCCGTGGGAAGGCGGCGAAGGCAAAGTAACAGGCCAGTATATTATAAGCCTCACCGAAATGGCAAAACAAGCCATACAAACCGGAGACTACGATAAAGCCATAAGCTACCTGGAACAGGCGCAGGTATATCCGCACAACCTGGGTGAAGGCAAGCTGCACGGCGCGCAGGAAAACGACATCCATTACTGGCTTGGTGTGGCATACGACAAAAAAGGCGAAACAGAATTAGCGAAACAATGGTGGACACTTGCCGGCGAAGGCCTTAGCGAGCCGGCAGCTGCAATTTTCTATAACGACCAGCAGCCCGACAAGATTTTCTACCAGGGGCTTGCGCTTATAAAGCTTGGCGATACAAACGGGGTCGAAACCCGCTTCAGCAAGCTGGTGAGTTATGGTGAAAAGCATATCAATGATAATGTAACTATAGACTACTTCGCCGTATCGCTGCCCGACCTTATGATATGGGAAGATGACCTGAACAGGCGAAACCGCATACACTGCCTGTACATGCAGGGGCTTGGCTTATTTGGCCTTGCTAAAAAAGAAGAAGCCGAAAGCGCATTCAAGGCCGTCCTGGAACAGGAAAAAAGCCATTCGGGTGTAACCATTCACCTGAACATGCTGACGAAAGAAGAAGTAAATGTGTAAGTTTGCTTAGAGATAAGTTTATCTGATGTAAAAATCCGTTCCTGGCAGGGAACGGACTTTTTTTGTTCCATGTTGGATTTACATTTTTAAATAAATAAAAAAACCTCCGGTAATTACTTACCGGAGGCTAACGTATATAAAAGCAGAAATTAATTCTTACTTGATAAATTCAATCTTTTGTGCTTCTTCTATGTTGATGCTGTCAAAGAAACCCTGTTCGTTCATCCACTCATCACTGAATACTTTGCTCATGTAGCGTGAACCGTGGTCAGGAAAAATAAGCACTACATTGCTGTTTTCGTCAAACTCGCCGACTTCGTCATACTGTTTTGCAGCCTGAAGCGTAGCACCGCTGGTATAACCTACAAACAAGCCTTCGGTTTTGGCGATATGGCGGGCAGCATGGGCGCTGTCTTCGTCAGACACTTTCATAAACTGGTCTATCACTTCAAAATCTGTAGCGGTAGGGATAAGGTTCTTGCCAAGGCCTTCTATGCGGTACGGGTAAATTTCTTCGCTGTCAAACTCACGGGTTTCGTGATACTTTTTAAGCACTGAACCGTAAGCATCTACACCCAATATACGGATGTTTGGGTTTTGCTCCTTCAGGAAACGTGCAGTACCGCTTATGGTACCACCTGTTCCGCTGCAGGCTATAAGGTGGGTAATTTTTCCGTTAGTCTGTTCCCAGATTTCAGGGCCGGTGGTCCTGTAGTGGGCATCCATGTTAAGGTCGTTAAAATACTGGTTGATGTATACCGAACCTTTCATTTCTTCATGAAGCCTTTTAGCTACGCTGTAGTAAGAACGTGGGTCGTCTGCAGATACGTTTGCAGGGCAAACATATACTTTGGCACCCATAGCACGCAGCATGTCTATCTTGTCTTTAGACGACTTAGAGCTAACCGCCAGTACACAGTCATAACCTTTAATAATGCTTACCATGGCCACACTGAAACCGGTATTGCCGGAAGTAGTTTCAATGATGGTATCTCCCGGTTTCAGGATGCCCTTCTTTTCTGCTTCTTCTATAATATATAGCGCAATGCGGTCTTTGGTAGAATGTCCCGGGTTAAAAGCTTCAACTTTTGCGTAAAAATTTCCCTTTAATCCGTTGGTAACCTTATCGATCTTAACAAGCGGTGTATTGCCTATTAATTCCAATACGTTATTATAAGCTTTTATTTCTTCTTTCATAAAAAAAATAAGTTAGCAAGGCCTTTGTGTGTTTACGTTAGCAACCTCAAAACCTTGCAAAGCTAACAAAAAATTTTAAACTATTTTTTAATTCCTTCCAAATCTAATAAAAAACTGTACTCTTTTGCAACCTCCTTAAGCGCTTCAAAACGCCCTGAAGCCCCGCCATGCCCTGCCTCCATGTTAGTATCAAGGAACAGCTGTTTGTTTCCGGTTTTCAGTGTACGCAGTTTGGCCACCCATTTGGCAGGTTCCCAGTATTGCACCTGGCTATCGTGCAGGCCGGTTGTAACCAGCATATTAGGATATTCCTGCGCAGCAAGGTTATCATACGGAGAGTACGATTTCATGTAGTCGTAGTACTCTTTTTCGTTAGGATTACCCCACTCATCGTATTCGCCGGTAGTAAGCGGAATAGTATCATCAAGCATAGTGGTAACCACATCTACAAACGGCACCTGGGCTATAACGCCATTGTACAGCTGCGGCGCCATATTTACCACAGCACCCATAAGCAGCCCCCCGGCAGAACCGCCTTCTGCATATAAATGCTTAGTTGACGTGTAGCCCTGGGCTATTACATATTCAGAACAGTCTATAAAATCGGTAAATGTGTTTTTCTTTTGCAGCAGCTTACCGTTATCATACCAGTCACGTCCCAGGTCTTCCCCCCCGCGGATGTGGGCTATGGCGTAAATAAAGCCCCTATCCAGCAGGCTAAGGCGTATAGATGAGAAATACGGGTCCATAGATGCACCGTAAGAGCCGTAAGCATACAGCAGGAACGGGTTGCTGCCGTCTTTCTTAATGCCTTTGCGGTATACTACAGAAATTGGCACTTTAGTACCGTCTTTGGCTGTAGCCCAAATACGTTCTTCGGTATAATTATCCTTATCGAATTTACCGCCTAAAACCTCCTGTTCCTTCAATACGGTTTTCTCTTTCGTCTTCATATTAAAGTCGATAACCGAAGACGGCGTAGCCATACTCTGATAGCTGTAACGCAGTACATCCGTATCAAAATCAGGATTGGCAGCCGTAGCCGCAGTATAGGTTTCTATACCAAAAGGCAGGTAATACTCCTCCCCTTTCCAAGGCATAATGCGTATGGTGTTAAGGCCGTTTTCACGCTCGCTAACCACAAGGTAATCCTTAAAAATATCAACATCCTCCAGCAGCACATCGGCCCTGTGTGGAATCTGGTCTTTCCAGTTTTCCTTGCCGGTAGCGGTTTCAGGCGTAACCATCAGTTTAAAGTTGGTTGCCTTATCCTTATTGGTCACCACATACCACTTATCGCCATAATGGCTTATGCTGTATTCCAGCCCGCGTGTACGTTTTTGGAACAGCGTAAATTCGCCATCAGGCTTTTTGGCATCAATAAAACGGAACTCGGTAGTAAGCGTACTACTCGAACCGATTACTATGTACTTGCGTGATTTTTCTTTGTAAACAAACGCATTGTAGGTGTCGTCCTTTTCGTGGTACACCAGCGCATCATCGGCTACATCGGCACCCAGTACGTGCTTGTATATTTTTTCTGAACGCAGCGTTACAGGGTCTTTACGGGTATAGAAGAACGTTTCGTTATCGCCCGCCCATGTAGAGCCGCCGGTAGCATTCTCTATTTTAAACGGCAGGATCTCGCCGGTTTGCAGGTTCTTTACCTGTATGGTGTACTGCCTGCGCGATACGGTATCTACACCAAACGAAGCCCACTTGTTGTCTTCGCTGATGCTAAGCCCGCTAAGGTGGAAATACGTATGTCCCTTGGCCATTTCATTACAGTCGAATAAAATTTCCTCAGGCGCTTCAAGCGTTTCTTTTTTACGGGCGTATATAGGGTAATCCTTGCCTTTTTCGTAGCGGGTTATGTACCAGTAGCCGTTATATTTATAAGGAACCGAAGAATCGTCTTCTTTAATGCGGCTTCTCATTTCCAGGAAAAGCTCATCCTGAAACGCCTTGGTATGGGCGGTATTTTGCTTGTAATATTCGTTTTCGGCTTCCAGGTAGGCTATAACTTCGGGGTTTTCCCTCTGGTTCAGCCAGTAGTAGTTATCTATGCGTACATCGCCGTGTTTTTCCAGCTTTTCGGGCTTTATGGCAGCCACGGGCGCGGTTATTATTTCTGTCATTTTTATCGTGCTGTTTTGAGCATTTCCTGCAAAAGTAACAATAACACCAATTAAAAATAAGTGTTTTTTCATTCTTTTCAGATTATGATTTGGTAACCCAATTTAATACTTTTGCATACAACAGAAACACTAAAACCGGAAAAAAATGTTTGGAGACCTTATGGGAATGATGGGTAAGCTACAGGAAACCCAGAAAAAAATGGACGAAACCAAAAAAAGGCTCGATACCGTACTGGTAGATGAACAAAGTACTGACGGCCTGCTAAAAGTAACCCTTACGGCTAACCGTACGCTACGTTCTATAAGCATAGACGATGCGCTTTTAGAAGACAAAGAACAACTGGAAGATTACCTTGTATTAGTACTCAACAAGGCCATTGCCAAAGCCACAGCTGTAAACGAAGCCGAACTGGCTGCTGTGGCAAAAGATGGTATGCCGAACATACCGGGCATGGATATGTTTAAGTAAATATCCCCTACCTTCTATGCTGCTACGATACCTGAGTGTACTATTGTTATTTTTTGCATGCACAGCTATCTGCGCACAGGATAGTATTGCTGTAAAAGTATATGTTACCGATATAGAAACAAGCAAGCATGTAGAAAAAGCTGAAGTTACCCTTGAAGGATATGAAATACCATCTATAAAAGCGAAATATAATAAAGCGGAAAAGTTTTATTATTTCGAAAGTGTGCCGTCGGGTTATAATACTGTAATGGCAAACCATAAAAAATATAACGAAAAAGGGTTTCAGGATATAAATGGACTACCACAGAAAATTTCGCTGGCATTGCATGACAGGCTGAATATGATGTATACTTTCTCGTACTATCCCGAAGTATATGTGGAAGACCCCTATAAAATGGTAATCGTTTCAGACAGCATTAAGGATTACAATGCATTTACAGCGTACATTGAAAAACAAATTGCAGAAAAAGCAGGCAATCTTGAATTAATAAACCCCTGTGCTGAATCAGCTAAAATATGGTACCCCAAACAAAGATTGTCTGTAGATTACACAAAACCCTACCCGGTACTTGGTCCCCCTGAATATGAAAACTTACCTTTTTATAATATCCCTATGGTGAGTGGACACGATCTTTACGATACTGATATCCGGGCGCCCTATTTTACAGCAGACAGGGTTGCATATTTTGTTAGAAAAAAAGATGGCACAAAATTTAAGCGTTATAACGACCCCAACATACTCTCGCTGAACAAAATAAACGGGATTAGGTTTTTTGCGGAAGTCATAATAAAACTTCCGCGAGGTGAAGTCGCGGTTCCATACGATAAAAAAAAGACAAAAGTTATAGACAGGGCAAACCGGAAGTATAAACACCATGACCCATCGACGTTTTTCTTTTATGTCAATTTCGGATATACTCTAATGGATGATGGGAGTTATGCAAAAAGCCATTATATCGGCCCTCCTGACCCATACTTTATTCCTAAACCACATTTTGTATTGGTCGAACGCACAAATTATGAAATAAAAGATGGTGACCTTGAAATTATCCCGCTACAAGACAATAGTATTGGCTTAGGTATTATAGATTATTACGAATACATATACGCTAAAAGCAATAAAAAATCCGGGTTGAGATAATTGCGGGTTCAGTTTACATTATGCTGATTTACACCACAGGTATAATTTACCTGGCTTATATGGCTAATTTTGTTTTACAGTAATATGCGTGCATATTTTGAACGGTTTTCGGGTTTAAAGTTTAAGGTTCGGTTACCATTTGTATATAAAATACTACCTTGCAGCCAATCAACAAGTAAACCATGACACTAAAAAACCTGCTTTTCTATAGCCTGAGCCTTGTTACATTTTCAGGCGCCACGGCTCAAAATATCAATGAAGAAGCCGCTTACAGGCCAAACTTTCACTTTACACCAAAAAAGAACTGGATGAACGACCCCAACGGCCTTTTTTATGCTGATGGGGTTTATCATTTATACTTCCAACACTGGCCATATGGCAATATCTGGGGGCCTATGCACTGGGGCCACGCCACCAGCAAAGACCTTGTAAAATGGGAAGAACAACCCATAGCCCTCTACCCTGACCGGTTCGGCTACATCTTCTCGGGCAGCGCGGTTTATGATGTAAATAATACCAGCGGATTTGGCAAAGACGGTAAAATTCCGGCCATAGCCATGTTTACCTACCACGACCCCACTAAAGAAAAAACAGGCAGCAATGATGTGGAAACACAGGGCATAGCCTATTCACTTGATAAAGGCCTTACCTGGACCAAGTATGACGAAGGCAACCCTGTTATTAAAAATCCCGGGATTCGTGATTTCAGGGATCCAAAGGTTACCTGGGACTGGGTGAATAACCAATGGATAATGGTGCTTGCCGCAAAAGACCGTGCGCAGCTCTATACATCTGCCAACCTTAAGGAATGGAAATACCTGTCTGATTTTGAAGATAAAATCAACACGCACGGTACTTGGGAATGCCCTGACTTTTTCCCTATTAAAGTAAAAGGGACCGAAGAAGTAAAATGGGTGTTGATACAAAGTTACAATCCCGGCGGGGCAAACGGCGGCAGCGGCACACAATACTATGTAGGCGATTTTGACGGAAAAAATTTCACCCTCGATAAATCGTTCGCACAAAAGCTTGAAAAGGAAAAAGGCATCTGGATGGATTATGGCCGGGACAACTACGCCGGTGTTACCTGGGGCAACTCGCCAGATGAGCAGCGCAAAAAATACCTTATCAGCTGGATGATAAACCTTGACTACGGTTTTGAACCGCCTACAAACATCTGGCGCGGCACCAATACCGTAGTAAGGGAACTGCAACTTATAAAAGACAAGGGCAGCTACAGGTTTACCATTACCCCTGTTGATGCGTTGAAAAAATATATTTCGGGCACCGAAACCGTAAAGAAAATAGCAGTAAACGGAAATGCACAGCTTATAACAGACGGCAAAACTGACCTTACGCAGGCAGAAATAAACTTTAACCTGAAGGGGCTTAAAAATGAAAAGTACACCCTTACCCTATCAAATGATTCGGGCGATGCGCTGAAATTTGGCATAGACAACAACTCTAAAACGTTGTTTATAGACCGCTCTGCATCAAGCAACAGCACCACATTTAAAAACCGCACCACTACCCCGTCAAAAGCTCCGTTAACCGGAGAGGTTAAAGAGGCTTCGTTTAAAGTGTTACTGGACAAAACATCTATAGAAATATTTTATAACGACGGCGAAAGGGTAATAACCGAAATTTTCTTCCTCAAAAAACCATTTACAAACCTTAGCATTGAAGGCAATGGCAAATTCACGGTAGAGAACCTGGTTATCAACCAATTTAAATTTTAAGCGCTTACCGGCTTGTATTTTGCCTGTTCACATAGCTTTTAAAAAGAAATAAACTACAGGTGGCATACCACATTATTTGTTATTTTTGCGTTGACATTATAATAAAACACAATTATGGCTACAATAACATTGGGTGGAAACCCTGTACACACAAGCGGTAACCTTCCTGAAAACGGTACTAAAGCTGCTGATTTTACACTGGTAAAAGGCGACCTTTCTACCACTTCACTATCTGACTACAAAGGCAGCAAGCTGATTCTTAACATATTCCCAAGCATTGATACGGGCACTTGCGCTGCATCGGTAAGGGCTTTTAACCAAAAAGCGGCTTCGCTTGAAAACACTAAAGTAGTATGCATATCACGCGACCTTCCGTTTGCACAGACACGTTTTTGCGGTGCCGAAGGTATTGCAAACGTAGCTACTGCTTCGGATTTCAGGGATGGCAGTTTTGGTAATACTTACGGGCTTACTATTACCGATGGCCCTCTTGCAGGCCTGCACTCGCGTGCCGTTGTGGTTATTAACGAGGAAGGCGATGTGGTATACACCGAGCAGGTAGCCGAAATAAAAGACGAGCCAAACTACGATGCAGCTTTGGCAGCACTTTAATAAATGAAAGACAACCGTTTTGTTAAAGGCAGGGTAAAAAGTGTTTTTTATTCTGTAAAAGGGGCATATACGCTTATCACCAGCGAGCACAGCATCATGGTGCAGTTTGGCTTAGGCATACTGGTTACCATAGCAGGGTTCTACTTTGGCATAAGCCGTGAGGAGTGGATGATACAGACTATGGCCATAGGCATGGTTATGGCTGTAGAAGGCGCCAATACCGCCGTGGAAAAGATATGCGACTTCATACACCCCGACTTTAATGAAAAAATAGGCTTTATAAAAGACGTAGCCTCAGGCGCTGTGTTTTTTGTAGCAATTGCCGCTGCAATAGTGGGTGTTATAATTTATTACCCGAAAGTGGCTGGATTGTTTTGATTTTGATATTTTTACAGAAGCGGAATACATAATATATGGCAAAAACGAAAAAGAGCACTGCAAAGACAGAAAAACCAGAAACAGAAAAAAGGCCCTGGCGCGTATCCCGGAAGAATAAAGTAATCTTCGGGGTATTTTTCTTTTTGTTTTCGGTAGCCATGCTGCTGTCGTTTGTGTCGTATTTTTTATACTGGCAGGAAGACCAGAGCGCCGTATCGCAACTTACCAATAGGGATGTACCCGTAGAAAACTGGCTGGGCAAGTTCGGTGCTTTTATAGCCGACCTTTTCCTGTACCACGGTTTCGGGGTGGCATCGTTCATCCTTATCCGTTTCTTTTTCCTGCTGGGCTCGCACCTTGTGCTTGATTTACCTGTAGGCAAACTGAAAAGGACTTTGTTCTGGGATTTGTACCTTACCATAATCGTATCGGTACTGTTTGGCTTTTTTAATGTTTACATTCCAGAGTTGGGCGGCGTTATCGGCTACGAAATGAACCTGTTCATACAAGACTACATCGGCAAAAGCGGTACATTATTAATACTGATGTTTGCCCTTGCAGTATTCCTGTTCCTAAGGATAAAGATTTCGCCCGATGCCATTAAAGGTTTCTTTGAGCGTAAGCCTGAAGAGGAAACTGATGAAACCGAAAATACAGCTACTGCCCCGGTTGCCGAACCACGCGTACAAACTACTGTAGTACCTGCAGCTGTGGTAGCAGAAGCACAGGCACTATCAGCAGAAAATGGAGAGGAAGACGAAGAATACCATCCTAACTTTGAGGATATGCCTGCCGACGACGAGGAATACGAGGATATTGTGGATGACCTGGAACTGAAAATACTTCCGGAGACTCCCCTAACCACTGCCCCGCCGGTTGTAACGCCTCCGGTATCAAAATTTGAAATCAACAAAGACACACTGAAGCCTACTATTGAAAAAGCTTCGGAAATAAAACTTGATGTACCCAAAGCTACCACTTTTGTAGAACCGGCACCTCAGGTACACGAAATCATTGAAACAGACGACGAAAACTTCGTAATAGAAAAAATAGAAGACGAAGCTGTAGTGGAAGAAAACCTTGCCTCCCGCCTGGTGCGTGATTTTGGTGAGTTCGACCCTACGCTGGAGCTTTCGCACTACCAGTTCCCACCGCTAGATTTATTAAAAGAATATACTACAGGCGGTATTACCATAGACCAGCACGAACTGGAGGAAAACAAAAACCGTATTGTAGACACGCTGCGCAACTATAAAATAGACATTGCGCAAATAAAAGCCACCGTAGGCCCTACTGTTACGCTATACGAAATTGTACCCGAAGCAGGTATACGTATCTCTAAAATCAAGAGCCTTGAAGATGATATCGCCCTGTCGCTTGCGGCACTGGGTATCCGTATTATTGCCCCTATACCGGGTAAAGGCACCATAGGTATTGAAGTACCGAATACCCGCCCTACCATGGTTTCCATGAAAAGCGTTATCGGTTCGCCTAAATTCCAGACTGCGGAAATGGAATTGCCTATCGCCCTTGGAAAAACCATCAGTAATGAAACCTTTGTAACCGACCTTGCCAAAATGCCCCACTTACTTATGGCGGGTGCTACAGGTCAGGGTAAATCGGTGGGGCTTAACGCAGTACTTACGTCGCTGCTGTATAAAAAGCACCCTGCCGAGGTTAAGTTTGTACTGGTAGACCCTAAAAAAGTGGAACTTACACTGTTCAACAAAATAGAACGCCATTACCTGGCCATGCTGCCCGATGGCGGCGATGCCATTATTACAGATAACAGCAAGGTTATAAACACGCTGAACTCGCTGTGTATAGAAATGGACAACCGTTACAGCCTGCTAAAGGATGCAATGGTACGTAACATTAAGGAATACAACGAGAAGTTTAAACAGCGTAGGCTGAACCCTGAAAACGGCCACCGTTTCCTGCCGTACATTGTACTGGTAGTAGACGAGTTTGCCGACCTTATCATGACTGCCGGTAAAGAGGTAGAAACGCCTATAGCGCGTCTTGCACAGTTGGCACGTGCCATTGGTATACACCTTATCATCGCTACACAAAGGCCGTCGGTTAACGTAATTACGGGTATCATTAAAGCCAACTTCCCGGCTAGGATAGCCTTCAGGGTTACATCTAAGATTGACTCACGCACCATCCTGGACAGCCCGGGCGCCGACCAGCTTATAGGCCGAGGTGACCTGCTGTACACACAGGGCAACGACCTTACCCGTGTGCAATGTGCTTTTGTAGACACCCCGGAAGTAGAAAAGATAACCGAATTCATTGGCGGGCAAAAGGGCTACCCCGAAGCCTACCAGCTGCCTGAATTTATTGGAGAAGAAAGTGGCACTAATCTTGATATAGACATTGGCGAAAGGGATTCCATGTTCAGGGAAGCAGCCGAAGTGATTGTTACTGCCCAGCAGGGTTCGGCATCGCTGCTGCAACGCAAGCTAAAACTGGGCTACAACCGCGCCGGAAGGCTTATAGACCAGCTGGAAGCAGCCGGTATCGTAGGCCCGTTTGAAGGCAGTAAAGCCCGTAACGTTATAATACCTGACCTGGTAGCCCTGGATCAATTTTTTAAGAATGAAGAAAACGACTAATACAATGCAACGTTTCGCCAGGATACTATTATTATTTTTTACACTATCAGCAGTAAGCCTGCATGCTCAGGATGCCCAAAAGGCTAAGAACATGCTCGATGCGGTTTCGGCTAAAATAAAGAGCTACAAGAACATAACCATAGATTTCCGTTACCAGGTAAGTAGCCCTAAAAAGAACATGAACCAGGAAAGCCGCGGCAACGTGGTACTACAGGGGGATAAGTATGTACTGAATTTTATGGGCGTTACCCGTATTTTCGACGGAAAAAAGGTATACAACGTAGTACCTGAAGACGAAGAAATAACCATATCTAAGGCTGACGACCAGAAAAACGACGGCCTTACCCCAAGCAAAATGCTTACATTTTTCAGCAGTGGGTACAAGTACAGTATGGATATTTTGCAACCGGTAAAAGGACGAAAGATACAGTACATAAAGCTTACCCCTACCGATACTGACAGTGATGAAAAGTACGTGCTTATAGGTATAGACCAGCAAACAAAGCATATTTACACGCTGATACAGGTGGGCAAAGACGGTACCAAGACTACGTTTACCATAAATTCTTTCAAGACAAACCAGCCTTTGTCAAAAAATCACTTTACCTTTACCGAAAGTAAATACCCTAATTATTACATTAACCGATTAGATTAAGCATCCCGGTGAAAATACTTGACCGTTATATACTTACTTCCTTTGTAAAAACTTTTGCGTCGGCATTTACCATCCTGTTCTTTATATTCATACTGCAGGGTATCTGGCTGTTTATAGACCAGCTTGCCGGTAAAGACCTGGATTTTTTTGTAATAGTTAAGTTCCTGGCATTTTACTCGCCTACCATGGTACCGCTGGTACTGCCGCTATCCATACTACTTGCTTCGATAATGACGTTCGGCAGCTTCTCAGAAAACTATGAGTTTGCCGCCATGAAATCGTCAGGCATATCACTGGGCAGGGCTATGAGGTCGCTTACGGTTTTTATCCTGCTGCTAAGTGTAGTAGCATTTTTCTTTGCTAATAACGTAATCCCGCAGGCACAATACAAGTTTACCAGCCTCAGGAAAAACATCATACAGAAAAAACCCGCCATGGCCATTGTTGAAGGCCAGTTTAACGCCGTGGGTACCTTCAATATTAAAGTAGACAAAAAATCAGGTGAAAACGGCGAAAAGCTAACGGGCGTTACCATCCACAAAAAGAAACTCGGTTCAGGTACGGGTACCATTATCCGTGCCAAGAAAGGCCTTTTAAAAAGCAGCGAACAAAGCAATCTGCTTCAGCTGGAGCTTTATGACGGCTATTACTACGAAGACATACAGGGAAATTCACCGTCTGACAGGGAAAAGATGCCATTTGCCAAGAGCAGTTTCTCGCGTCAGCTGATGAATATAGATCTTACTGCGCTGAACAGCGACAACCTGGACGACGAACAGATTACCCACACTAACAACATGCTGAACCTGAATGAGCTTAGCTTTACGCTGGACTCGCTGGAAAATAACTATAAACGTGAGGCAAAAAGCGTTGCGGAAAACCTTGCCATACGTCCATCAGGGGCGCTTACCTCTACCTTCAAAATAAAAAGTGATTCCATCAAGGTTGAAAAAGAGAAAAAAACAACACCGAAGGATCTGCTGACCATATTAAAATCTAAAGACGACAAGGTCCGCGTACTGGAACTGGCTGCCAATAACGTAAGCAGCACCGACTATGTAATCACATCGGGCAAAAGCGGCCTTGAAGAAAAAATAAAAAACATTAACGGCCACTGGATAGCCTTCTACGACAAGTTTGTTATCGCCTATGCCTGTATTATGATGTTTTTCATCGGGGCACCGCTGGGAGCCATCATCCGTAAAGGGGGGCTTGGCCTTCCTATTGTATTCGCAGTACTGATATTCATTATCTTCCACTTTATCAATACCTTTGGTAAAAAAGTAGCACAAGAAAACGGCATACCTCCGTTTATGGGTTCTTGGATGTCGAGCTTTGTGCTAACACCGTTTGCCATACTCTTTACCTATCGTGCCACAAACGACATGAACCTGGTAATAAACATGGACTGGCTTACAGTGCCGCTTGCCAAGCTGTTCAGCAAGAAAAAGCTATATATACCTGTGGTGCGTCTGGATACCTTTATACCAGTAGAAGATGAGGAATGGCAATTGATGAACAGTTATGACGATACTGCCCTGAAGCAGATTATAATGACATCTAAACAATACAACTACACCGAAGTTTACCGCAAGAAAGCGCTGAAGATACTGGACAACCGTGGCATTACACAAGACATGCTGAAAGAAGAAGGTTACCTGTATGACCGTGACTACCTGGAAATAGAAATACTTGCCGAGCGCTATAAAATTTATTCGGTTATAGGGCTTGTGGTGTATGCCGGGGCAATATTGCTGGTTATAGCCAAGTTGAAACCCGCTGTTATGGCGGTACGTTTTGCTGTTATAGCGCTTTTATATGTAATTGTATTTGTATCTGAAAAGAACCTGAGGGGCGTATTCAGGATAGCAAGCCGCAAAAACAGCCTGCCAGCTGTATTGGTTTGGATATTCGGCCCCATATTTTATATCATCCTGTATTTTTACAACAAAAAGAACCTGAAGGGCGCTATTGAACAATACAAAAGCCCTGCAGTAACTAACACTAACTATGACAACTACGATAGCAGAGAACAAGATCAGGCTTAATACCATAGAAGAAGCCATTGAAGACATCCGCCTGGGTAAGGTGGTTGTGGTGGTAGACGATGAAGACCGCGAAAACGAAGGCGACTTTATTGCCGCTGCCGAAAAGGTAACCCCTGAGATGATTAACTTTATGGCTACCCATGGCCGCGGGCTTATCTGCGCACCGCTTACTGAAGCGCGTTGCGATGAGTTGGACCTACACCCTATGGTGACCAACAATACCGTACTGCACCAAACTGCTTTTACAGTATCTATAGACCTTATAGGCCACGGCTGTACCACAGGTATATCGGTACACGACAGGGCTAAGACCATTAAATCGCTTGTAGACGAAAGCACCAAGCCGTATGACCTTGGCCGCCCGGGGCATATTTTCCCGCTACGTGCCAAAGAAGGCGGCGTACTGAGGCGTACCGGCCACACTGAGGCATCTATAGACCTGGCACGCCTTGCAGGCCTTAAACCTGCCGGTATACTGGTAGAGATACTTAACGAAGACGGCTCTATGGCCAGGCTGCCACAACTGGTGGAAGTTGCCAAAAAATTTGACCTGAAACTGATTTCCATTGAAGACCTTGTGGCTTACAGGATGCAGCACGACAGCCTGATAAAAAAGAAAGAGGATTTCCAGATAGAAACACGATTCGGTTCGTTCAGGCTGCGTGCGTATGAGCAGACTACAAACAAACAGGTACACATAGCCCTTACCAAAGGCAGCTGGAACACCGGCGAATCTATACTTACCCGCATAAACAGCACACAGATAAACAACGACCTGCTGGGTACGCTTACAAACAATGCCGATTCTAAACTGGACGGTATGTTCCGTAAGATAAACGAGGAAGGCAAGGGCGCTATATTGTTCATTAACCAGGATACAGAGCCGTCGCACCTGCTGAACCGCATCACCGAACTGAAAACGTTGCAATCTGAAGGCGTGATGAAAGCACCACAACCTAAAATGGACGTGAAGGATTTCGGTATCGGTGCGCAGATATTACACGATATTGATGTATGTAAAATACGCCTGCTAACCAATTCTGAGCACGGAAAACGTGTGGGCATGATAGGTTACGGCCTAGAAATTACCGAATACGTAACTTTTTAACCCAACTTGCCTGAATTTAAATTTCAGGTAATGAAACGGTTAAGTAAAGTTGAAAAATAACCTTGCTGTTTTGGCGGCAAAGTACTTGCAAAACCCAAAAACGTTACTATATTTGCAACCACAATAAAGCACGTAAGTGCTGTGCTTACTGGAGAAATGGCAGAGTGGTCGAATGCGGCGGTCTTGAAAACCGTTGACTGTAACAGGTCCGGGGGTTCGAATCCCTCTTTCTCCGCCACTTCTAAACACAAACCCTTGTAAAAATTTAATTTACAAGGGTTTTTTATTTTCAGTTGCCGGTAGGCTAAACATTGAGAGGACAGTAGTACTTTAGATTTTTTTCCGAAAATAATTGGTAGTTTTTATTTTAGTCCGGTGATATTTGTATTTTTAGATTCCATAGCTAATGTATCTGGGTTATACTATAAATGATGAGAATAACAATTTTAGTGACTTTAATACTTTTTCAAGTATGGTCTGTGAAGGGACAGACATCTTTAAAAGAAATACGGTTGAATAGTGGAAAATATGAAGTAGGCTTCACACACTATACAATTATCGATAGCACCAGAACTTATCAAATCAAAAATGATTTTAACAATCAGTACATAAATAGACCAATTCCTGTTAGCATTTGGTATCCTGCTACAATTAACAATAGTAATTCCAGGCAGTTAACTGTCTTAAATTACCTGGAGGTTCTAAAAGAGGAGGAAGAATGGGAAAACCTGCCAAACGAATTTTTGTTGGATTGGTTTCCTTACTTGGAGAACACACCACAAAACAAAGCCCATCTTTCTGAAAAAGCGAAAGCCTATTCTAATCCAGCTTTTTTAGACGGTAAATTTCCAGTGATAGTTTATGCACCAAGTTATCAAGCCTCGTCCATTGAAAATTTTGCACTATGCGAATATTTAGCGAGTAATGGCTTCATTATAATATCAAGCCCTTCAAGGGGAACTGATACAAGATGGCTAGAAGGTGGAACTACAAAAGATATGGAAACACAATCCAGAGATATCGAATTCCTTTTAAAGGAAATTCATAGCTGTAAGAATATAGATTCCGATAACATTGGATTAATGGGATTTAGTTTTGGTGGCCTATCAAGTACTATAACGATTATGAAAAATAAGAACATACGTGCAATAGTGAGTTTGGATGGAACAGAAAGGTACAAGTATACTGTCTTGGAAAAATCACCGTACTTTGGTTTAGACAAGTTTACTATTCCTTATATCCATTTTGCTCAAAAAGAGATTCCAAAAGAAATTTTGACTGTTGATAAAATTCCTGCTGAATTGAATTACAAATTTCAATTGTACGATTCGTTAAAATTTAGCAATATGTATAGTTACAGATTTCATGACCTAACACATTCCTACTTTAGCACTATGGGTGTATTGTTCTCCAACAGGGATATAAGACAAGATAAAAGTGATGATAAAATAATGGCTTCCTATAAGTTACTTTGTGAGTACGCCTTACAATTTCTAAATGCTACACTAAAAAATGAAAAAAAAGCGAAAGATTTCATTGAAAATAAACCTGTAGAAAATGGTTTTTCCGAAGTTTTGATTTCTAAAAAAATGAAAAAGGCACTTGAAAAAGAATTTACATATAAAGATTTCAATGATTTAGCACTTGAACAAGATTATCAAGATTTAATCCCACTATATGAAAGAACAATCGCTAAACATCCAAATCTAAAACTTCAAGAAGGCATGCTAAACACGCTCGGTCTGCGATTATCTTTTAATTCTAAAAAAAACGAACAAGGAATCAATGTCTTTTTGTTAGCTTTATATATCTATCCAAAATCAGCAAATTTATACGATAGTTTAGCTGAAGCATATTTGCATAGTAATAATAATAAAAATGCAATTTTGAATTACAAAAAGTCGTTGGAATTAGATCCAGAAAACCAAAATGCGATTGACAGATTAAAACAACTTGAAAAATAAAGTAGACAGGTAACATCGGTTTTTCAAAATAGAAAACGGTGAAACTTCAAACGAAACTATATTTCATTACAAGCAAGTTGGTATTCTTTTCTTCATGCGTTTGATGAAATGCCGGGGATAATAGTTGCCGCATCTTGTCACCTCAACCATAAACAACATTATGAAAACAGCTCTGAGCCTGAAAAATATACTTTATATCTTAACAATCACCCTCTGCACATCTGCCTGTAAAACCCTTACAATAACTGAATCGAATATAGGCAAGGCCTGGAGTAACAACTCCGTAAATACCGTGATATTCCGTAATAAGGCTATTACATCGTATAAAGATTACCAGTTTACCGCTTATTATGATGCCGATGGTAAAGTAGTCCTTGCGAAGCGTAAACTGCCTTCAGGACCGTGGGAAACGCATACAACACAGTATTCGGGTAATGTAAAGGATGCACACAACAGCATCAGCATCATAATAGATACAGACGGTTACCTGCACATTAGTTGGGACCACCACGACACCAAACTTCGTTATGCCAAAAGCACTGTGCCTTTCGGGTTGGAACTTACCGGTGAGCTTTCCATGACAGGCCAGCAGGAAGAACGCGTAACCTATCCTGGGTTTCACACCCTGCCCAATGGTAACTTACTGTTTTGCTACCGTTCGGGAAAATCAGGAAGGGGAAATATGGTAATTAACCAATACGACACCAAACTTAAAACCTGGAAACAGCTGCAAAACAACCTGCTGAATGGTGAAGAACAACGAAGTGCCTACTGGCAAATGACCGTTGGGCAAAACGGTACATTATACCTGTCGTGGGTGTGGCGCGAAACGTGGGATGTATCTACCAACCACGATATTTGCTTTGCTAAGTCTGAAGACGGCGGTATTACGTGGCTAAAATCTACCGGGGAGCACTATACATTACCTATTACGGCTGCCACAGCTGAAGTAGCATGGCAGGTGCCGCAAAACAGCAGCCTTATTAACCAGACTGCCATGACAACTGACAAGCAGGGCAACCCGTATATTGCTACGTATTGGGAAACGAATGGTGTACCACAATATAAAGTGGTATTTTTAAAAGATGGCAAATGGCAGCTTAAGGAAACTGATTTTAATACTACAACATTTCATTTGGGTGGTGGTGGCACCAAGAGCATCCCCCTCTCCCGCCCTAAGATATTTATCAATGGCAAAAAAATATACCTGTTGTACCGTAACAGCACACAGGGCAGTAATGTAATGCTGGCAGGTAGCGACATTGACAAAGCAACCTGGAGTGTACAGCCGCTTTCTAAACAAAGCGTAGGCCAATGGGAACCTAATTATGATGAAGAGCTTTGGCAACACAATAAGCAACTCCATATTTTCTCCCAAAATGTGGTGCAGGTAGACGGCGAAGGCCTCAGCGAAACCGAACCGCAACCGGTTAACATTATTGAAGTGAAGCACCTGCCCTAAAACCGGGCATAAAAAAACCGCCCAAAGGCGGTTAAATTATTATTCTGCGGTGGTGTTAAGCATTTGCCAAAGCCTGTCCTTAAGTTCAGTAAGGCCCTGTTGTGCTACAGACGATATAAACATATATTGTGTACCGGCAAGTTCCTTATCCAGCTGCACTTTCATTTCAGCTTTAAGTTCTTCATCCAGCATATCGGTTTTACTTATGGCTATCAGGCGGTCTTTATCCAGTAATTCAGGATTATAGCGCCTTAGCTCATCCAGCAAAATATCGTATTCTTTTTTAATATCCTCAGTATCGGCAGGTATAAGGAACAGCAGTGTACTGTTTCGTTCTATATGGCGTAAGAAGTAATGGCCAAGGCCCTTACCTTCGGCAGCACCTTCTATAATTCCCGGAATATCGGCAATTACAAAACTCTGGAAATCACGGTAGGCTACAATACCCAGGTTCGGCTTCAGCGTTGTAAACGGATAATCGGCAATTTTAGGCTTGGCCGAAGTCAGCACACTAAGCAACGTACTTTTGCCCGCATTCGGGAAACCTACAAGGCCCACATCGGCAAGTACTTTCAGCTCTAGCAGCACGTCGATTTCCTCGGCAGGCATACCCGGCTGTGAGTAGCGAGGTGTTTGGTTTGTACTGGTACGGAAATGCCAGTTACCCAGTCCGCCCTTACCGCCTTTTGCAAGTATCTTTTTTTCACCGTGCTCGGTAATTTCAAACAATACCTCACCGGTTTCAACGTCCTTTACTACAGTACCCAGCGGCACTTCTATAAATTTATCTTCACCATCGGCACCGGTACTGCGCGAGCTACCGCCGTCGCCACCATGGCCTGCCTTAATGTGTCGGGCAAACTTAAGGTGGAACAATGTCCACAAACTCTTATTACCCACCAGGAACACGTGGCCTCCACGTCCGCCATCGCCACCATCGGGGCCACCTTTTTCAATAAACTTTTCACGGTGCAGGTGCGTAGATCCCTTCCCTCCTTTTCCGGAGGCCACATATATCTTTACATAATCTACAAAATTCCCTTCTGTCATTTGTTTAAAGTTTACTGTTCAAGGTTTAAGGGCGCAAAGGTACATTTATTTTGCGTATTATGAAATGCCGGGGGCGTATTGAACGAAAGAAGCCCTATACTACAGGAACTTGTTCTCTGCCAACCATTTAAGACAACGCTCAAACCACTCATCTGTAGTGGTTTTGTTATTAAGGCCAAAGCCATGGCCGCCTGCCTGGTAAATATTCAGTTCGCCTTTTACATTTTGCGCCAGCATACTTTCATAAAACAGGATGCTGTTTTGCGCAGGCACGGCCTTATCATCCTGCGCGTGGATAAGGAATACGGGCGACATATCGGGCTTTACCTGGGTTTCATTTGAAAACAGGCGGATATTTTCATCTGAAGCATCCTTACCTATGAGGTTATACTTAGAACCTCCGTGCGTATAGGCTCCCATACTTATTACAGGGTATACCAATATCGAAAAGTCAGGCTTTACGCTTATGCCTTTGGTTTCAATAACAGGCTTGTCGTAATGCGTAGTAGCTGTTGCAGCCAAGTGCCCTCCTGCCGAAAAGCCAAGAATGCCGACTTTAGCCGGGTCTATATTCCACTTTTTGGCATTTTCGCGTACCATTTGCAGTGCACGCTGCGCATCCTGTAGCGGCCCTATAGAACGGTCTTTCATAATCTCATCGCTGGGCAGGCGGTATTTCAGTACAAAAGCAGTAATACCTTTTTCATTAAACTTTTTAGCTACAGCTATACCCTCATGGTCATACGCCAGCATACCATACCCACCGCCGGGACATATAATTACAGCAGTACCGTTTGCCTTGCCTTTTTCAGGGAAAAATGGTTGTAATGTAGGCTGGCTCACAAACCTTATGTGCCAATTTTCGTTAACTTCTTTATAAGTATCGGGTGTGGGCTTGCTGTTTGGTATTTCCTTGTACAGGGGTATTGCATTTTCCTGTGCGAAAATAGTTTGCACAGGAAACAATGGCAATATTGCAAACGCTATATATTTAATAAATCGTGATACATTGTATCGATACAGTTTTTCTGCCGGTATAAAATTTCTGGCCATGTGATAATGAGGTTAATGTTATTTTGGTTATGCGCTTACAAAAATATACTATTAATCTGATATGCATACAAAAAAGCCGTAACGGTAAGGTTACGGCTTTATATGATGTATTTATTTTCTAATTCTTCGGTTTAGGTGTAGCTTCTTGCTTTTTGGCTTGTACCTCTTTCTTTTTATACAACGGTATAAAATAAGAAAGCGTATAGTTAAATCCTACACCAAAACTACCGTCATACGTACGGTTAAAGCCCGGTATATAAAGGTTGTCAAACCCTGCAGGTTTCTTGTTTGAAATAAGGTTGTTAAGCCTTACACTAAAACCAAGGTAAATATTGCTAAACAGCTCTGCCTTGACACCGCCCACAAATTCCAGCCAGTGTGCCGATAGGCCGCTGTACTGGCGGTTTACGTCTACAGTAACATCATCAAAATAGTTTGGCACCTCATCACCTGTGGAAATATCGCTGTTTTGGTAAATTGTATACGAATTAAGCCTTTGGCTGAAGGAAGAAAAACCATAACGGAAACCTACGTAAATCATGTTTTCCATATCCAGCCAGTTTTCGTATACGTTATAGTCGAAACCTGCCTTAAGGTAGCTGCCTTTTGTAGTAAAATCAAGACGTGTATCTTGCTTATTGAAGGTAACATTACCCAGTTCGGCGGCGGCGTACCACTTTTTTGTAAGCCTGTAGTCGCCTACCAGTTCTACTCCTTTAAAGCCATCGTAGTAAAACGAACGGCTTATCCTGTGCAGGTCTACACCCACACGCAGGCCGTAGCGCTGCTGGGTAGGCTTTACGCTAAGCGGAACTTTTACGGTATCGGCTTTTTCCACTTTAAGTTCCTGCTGTGCAGATACACCTAAAACAGAAAAAAGCAAAAAGAGGCTAAAAGTATATTTTAACATGTGTGTCATCTTCGTTTTCTATTTCAGGATTCACTACTTCAGTGTCCTGTATCCAGGTATCGCCATCATCACCGGCAGTAATCACCGGGTTAGGTGTTGGTGCAACATCAGGGTTAAGCGTAAACAACGTTTTAAAGCCACACGCACGAGACACATACTCATCACGTGTAGTGTAACCAAACTCCAGGTAATCTATCTCTTCCTGTTTTACCCCTAAGGTATTTGTAAAGGTATATTTAAAACCCCATTTTACCGATGTAGTATCTACACGAAGCGGTACCAGCGCAGTACTGTCTACCCTGCCTATATTAATAGTATCCTGGAAACCTTCCACAAAAATCTTCAGGTTTGCTACAGTTTTAAATGCCCCCCTGTTGCCACTGTTGTAAAATGTAACTACCATATTTGGCGTGGTGGGTGTACCTTCAGCGCAAATATCATCTTTTTCGCAGCTAATCATATAGCCGCAAATGATGCATAATACTACCACACTTAAAATAAATCTTTTCATAGCGTTTTTGGGTCTATCGTTTTTCCAGCAACACCACATTTTCTACGTGGTGCGTTTGCGGGAACATATCTACAGGGCGCACACGCGTCACCTTATACACCTCGTCCATCAGGGCAAGGTCGCGCGCCTGAGTAGCCGAGTTACAGCTTACATACACCACTTTTTGCGGTGCTATACGTAGTATCTGTTCTACCACATCCTTATGCATACCGTCGCGCGGTGGGTCGGTAATAATAACATCGGGGTGGCCGTGCGTTTCTATAAACTCAGCGTTAAACACATCCTTCATGTCCCCTACAAAAAACTCACAATTGGTAATATTATTGCGCAGGGCATTTTCCTTGGCATCGGCAATAGCCTCAGGAACTGCCTCTACCCCTACTACCTTTTTGGCTTTACGCGATACAAACTGCGCTATAGTACCGGTACCGGTATACAGGTCATACACCAGCTCATTACCGGTAAGGCCTGCAAAATCGCGGGTTATGCTGTACAGTTCGTATGCCTGGTCGCTGTTAGTCTGGTAGAATGATTTGGCATTAATTTTAAAGGTAAGCCCTTCCATTTCTTCCAGTATATAATCACGTCCTTTAAATAGTACCACCTTCTGGTCGTACAGGGTATCATTAGCCTTTTGGTTCACCACATATTGCAGCGAAGTTATACCCGGGAATGCCTCTGCAAGATAATTCAGCAGCAGTTCACGCTGTTCTTTATTATTATCGTAGAACTGGATTAACACCATTATTTCACCTGTACTTGCGGTACGTATCATAAGTGTACGCAGCAAGCCGCTATGTTCACGTGGGTTAAAGAATTCCATACCGTGCTGGTTTGCAAAATCACGGATGCTGTTTCGTATGGCGTTGCTCGGGTCTTCCTGAAGGTGGCAGTGGGTTATGTCCAGTATCTTATCCCACATTCGTGGAATGTGGAAACCCAGTGCATTGCCACGCTCTATCTCCTCGCCGCTTTGTGCTTCGGCATCAGTAATCCATCGGGCATTGGAAAAAGAAAACTCCATTTTATTACGGTAATAAAATTTCTTTTCGCTGCCTTTTATCGGCTCGAAATCAGGCAACTCTATTTTACCGATACGCTTAAGGTGGTTGTACACCTCATTGTTTTTATAGTACAGCTGCTTTTCGTAGTTCATGTTCTGCCACTTACAGCCACCACACGAACCAAAATGCTGGCATTGCGGTATTACCCTGTCGGCGCTGTATTCATGGAAATGTACAGCTTTACCTTCATAATACGCTTTTCGTTTTTTAAAGGTTTGTACATCAATTACATCGCCTGGCACTACATTCGGTATAAAAATAACCTTCCCGTCCGGGGCTTTGGCTACAGAAACACCTTTGGCACCGGCATCGAGCACATCAACATTTGTAAAAACGATCTTGTCTGTTTTTCTTTTTCCCATGCGGCAAAAATACGTTATTGGTCATTAAATTTAAATAAATTTGTAATTAATCATTATTCCAAATAACATGCCTTCATACCTTGCCTTATTTCGCGCCGTAAACGTTAGCGGCCACAACATTATAAAGATGGAACACCTGCGTAAGGTTATGGAAGCCGTGGGCTATAAAAACGTGGCTACCTACATACAAAGCGGTAATGTGGTGTTTACTACCGATGAAACCGACAAGGCCAAAATAAAACGCGAAATGGAAACACTGCTCTATAAGGAGTATGGCCACGATGTGTTCAACTTTATTTTAGACGAAGCCGAACTAAAAAAGGCTGTAGACAACAACCCCTACACCGGGCCTGAACCGGAAGGCCAGGGCGTGAAAAAGTTTTTTGTAACCTTCCTTTCGGGTGAAGCTACCGTTCAGGGGCTGGACCAAATGAAAAAATACAACCGCAGCGATGATGAATTTAAGGCCATAGGCAACGTCATGTACCTGAAGCTGTCACAAAGTGCGGCCGACTCTAAGCTATCCAACTCATTCATTGAAAGCAAAATGAGTTTAAAGTCGACTACGCGAAACTGGAATACAACATTGAAACTGCTGGAAATGCTTCAAAACCTTAAATAGCCTGTGATGAACCGTTTCGATCGCATAACTGCCATACTTATACAGCTGCAATCTAAAAAGGTTGTAAAAGCACAGGACCTGGCCGACCGCTTCGGTATAAGCCTGCGTACAGTGTATAGGGACATCCGTTCGCTTGAAGAAGCGGGTGTACCCCTGTATGGTGAAGCCGGTGTGGGGTATTCGCTGGTAGACGGTTACCGCCTGCCCCCGGTTATGTTTACACCCGAAGAAGCCATGGCATTTATTACCGCAGGCAAGCTTATGGAAACCTTTACCGATAAAGGGCTGAAGGATAATTTCGCATCGGCTTTATTTAAGGTGAAGGCTGTATTGCGCAATAACGAGAAAGATTTGGTAGATGCATTGGAAGACCAGATAGATGTGCTCGACCACCATAAAGCCATCCCCCCGCAAACCAATGCCCTTGACACTTTACTGAAAGCCACTGCCGAAAAAAAGGTAGTGGAAATGATATACAAGGCTTTTGGCAAAGAAAACGAAAGTACCCGCATGGCCGAACCTATAGGCATTTTCCATGAAAACGGTTACTGGTACACTATAGCCTGGTGCCACCTGCGTGGTGAATACAGGCAGTTCAGGCTGGACAGGATTATATCTATAAAGCTTACCAATGTGCAGCAGCAGGAACATGTAAGCCTTAAAGAATACCGTGAACGCTACCCTAAGGCATGGGAAACCTATCCTGTAGAAAAAGTGGTGCTGCGTGTGGTAAAAAGTTCGGTACCGTTCCTTACCAGCCGTAAGCATTTTTACGGTTTTTCATCGGAAACGGATAACGGCGATACCATAGACATGACGTTTTATACCCAATGGGCCGAAGAAGGCCTGCTGCGCTGGTACCTTATGTTTGCCGACCGTGCCGAAATACTGGAGCCTGAATGGCTTAAAGACAGTGCCGTTACACTCCTGCAGCGTATTATAGAGAAGAATAATTTCGATATTGAAGTACAAACCGAAATATAGATTCATTATTTACATTTAATACGCGTTTCCCCAAAAATATTTGCAAATTTTATTAATTTGCAGCTGCAAGGATGATTTCTCTCCTATAAGAAGGAATTGACGATTTTTATATTGAAAATTCACAATCCAAATGCCGGTTTTACAACAAACAAATACCGAAAAAGCCATTGCCCTTGAAGACAAATACGGGGCGCACAATTACCACCCGCTTCCTGTAGTACTTTCGCGCGGCGAAGGTGTATACGTATGGGATGCTGAAGGAAAACGCTATTATGATTTCCTTTCGGCCTACTCTGCCGTAAACCAGGGGCACTGCCACCCGAAAATTGTAGGTGCGCTTACCGCACAGGCACAAACGCTCACCCTTACCTCACGTGCTTTTTATAACGACCAGTTGGGACGCTATGAGGAGTTTGTTACCCGCTACTTCGGGTTTGATAAGGTATTGCCTATGAACACCGGTGCCGAAGCCGTAGAAACTGCCATAAAGCTGTGCCGTAAATGGGCGTACGAAAAGAAAGGCATAGCCGGACATGAAGCCAAAATAATAGTATGCGAAGGCAACTTCCACGGGCGTACTACTACCATAATATCATTCAGTAACGACGAAAATGCGCGTAAAAACTTTGGCCCATATACTGCCGGGTTTATAAAAATACCATACGACGATATTGATGCACTGGCTGAAGTCCTTGCTTCAGAAAAAAATATAGCCGGTTTCCTTGTAGAACCTATTCAGGGTGAAGCCGGTGTATACGTACCTGCCGAAGGATTTTTGGCCAAAGCCAAATCCCTTTGCGAAGAAAATAATGTATTGTTTATTGCCGACGAAGTGCAGACGGGTATAGCCCGTACGGGCAAGCTGCTTGCCGTACATCATGAAAACGTGCAGCCCGACATCCTTATTCTGGGTAAAGCGCTATCAGGTGGTGTGTACCCTGTAAGTGCGGTTTTGGCAAATGATGATATTATGAACGTTATAAAACCCGGGCAGCATGGCAGTACCTTCGGGGGGAACCCTGTTGCGGCGGCAGTAGCTGTTGCAGCCCTTGAAGTGGTAGAAGAAGAGAAACTTGCCGAAAACGCCGAAAAACTTGGTAAAATTTTCAGGCAGAAAATCAGTGCTTACATTACAGGCAGTAACATAGTATCGCAAGTGCGTGGTAAAGGTTTGCTAAACGCTATAGTAATTAACGATACCGAAGACAGTTCTACCGCATGGGACATCTGCGTAGCCATGATGCATAACGGACTGCTCGCCAAGCCCACGCATGGCAACATTATACGCTTTGCACCACCATTGGTGATGACTGAAGAACAATTGCAAAGTTGCGTAGACATAATTATTGAAACACTAAAACAATTTGAACAATAACCAATTATTTTCTATGGAGGATTTTTCTACCCAATCATCATTTGAATCATTTGAATTACAACTTAGCCAGGATGCTAAGGATTTTATCAGGGAAACTGCAAAATGGGCCAAGTTCCTGTCTATTTGCGGATTTATTTTTATCGGCTTTTTTGTGCTGGTATCTTTGTTTATCATGACACTGGGTTCTACTATGGGTGCTATGGGTGGGGCTTTTGGTACTTTGGGTGCTGCGGGCGGTGTACTTATTGGACTTGTTTACCTTTTTATGGCGCTGCTGTATTTTTTCCCGGTGCTGTACCTTTTCAAATTTGCCAACAAAACTAAAGCTGCTTTTGAAAGCAACGACAACCAAGCACTTACTGACGCTTTCCAAAACCTGAAATCGCACTATAAGTTTGTAGGTATACTTACTATTGTAGTACTTGGTTTCTATGCCTTAATGCTGTTTATTGCAGTTATTGCAGGCACCGCAGCTTCACTATAATCATAGTTTCACAATATATTATCAATCGGGTTGCTATAAAGCAGCCCGATTTTTTTTATGTACGCGATATCAATTTTCTATTGTAAACACTTTACGCTATTTTTGCAACGTGAAGACAATATATATAATACTCATTTTTGCCTGTGCTTTTTTAGCCTTGTACGAACAGTCACTGCAAAAGCCTAATGTGCTGATAATGGTTCCTGCCATAGTAATTTTTATTGTTGGTCTTATGCGCATTATGAGCAAAGTACCCAGCAAATACGAACGTGAACAGCGCGACCAGCGCGAGCGCGAGGAATGGGAAAAACAACAGCAAAACGATAGCGATGAAGTTTAAGCCCGGCGATAAGGTAAGCGTGCTGGACGATTCTTTTACCGGTACGGTAAAATCGTATAAAAAAGACGGAAAGGTAGCTGTAATAACCGATGAGGGTTTTGAGCTGCTTTTTACCGAAAGCGAGCTTATACCCACCGGCGGCAGCCTTGGTGCCCTGTTTGCAGGCAAAAGCCTTGGTAGTGTTTTAAGGGAAAAAGAAACTCCAATAAAGCGCAAACATCCTGTACCCGATAAGAAATCGCGTAAGGATAATGTGGTACTGGAAATAGACTTGCATGTAGAAAAGCTGGTGCGCAACAAAAAAGGCATGAGCAACTACGACATCCTTAACATGCAAATGGATACTGCACGCCACCACCTGGAATATGCCATAAAAAACCGCATACCCCGTATCGTTTTTATACACGGTGTGGGCGAAGGTGTACTGAAATCAGAATTGGATTACCTTTTAGGCCGTTATGAGGAAGTGGTTTTCGGTGATGCCAATTACCAGAAATACGGCCTTGGCGCTACCGAAGTATATATAAAGCAAAACCCGGGAAGATAATTTTCTATGTTCTATTTTATATTGACTATTGACAATATAAAATAGAACATAGAAAATCTATAGCCACTTCAATAAATCATAAAAATTTTGCGGTGCTACGCCGTGACCTACAGGGTATTCGTGGTATTCGTTTGTAATACCAAGTGTATCCAGGAATTCCGGTGCCTTTTGTGCCCAGTCTACCGGGATTACCTGGTCTACAACACCGTGGGAAATAAAAAACTTCAGGTGTTGCAGTTGCCCCACATTTATATCTTGTGCGATAATCGGAGTATGCAGGTAACCGCTCAATGCTGCTACCCTATTTACTTTTTCAGGATATTTCAGCGCAACCGAATAGCTGAGTATAGCACCCTGGCTGAACCCGATAAGCGTTACATTATCTTTATCTACAGGGTAAGCTTCTACCGCCTCATCAATAAATTTAGCAATAAGGTCACGCGATTGTGCCGCCTGTACATCATCAGTAAACTTATTCATGTCGGCATCAAAATTTATGGCGTACCACGCAAAGCCATAGCCCGGCATGTTGTACGGCGCACGTACCGAAAGGATAAGATATTCATCCGGCAGCTCCTCTGCAAAGCCGAATAAGTCTTCCTCATTGCTGCCATAACCGTGTATAAGTACTAACAGTGGGTGCTTATCCTGTTTTACTTTTGGCTGGCGCACCAGGTGATATAATGATAATTCCATGATTACAGGTTTTTAAACACTTTTTGAAAAAGCACACCTACTAGTGGCGTGGGTTTTGTTTGCCCGGTAATTGCGGTATAAAAACCATATCCCCAAAGTACTACCATAAAAAGATAGAACGGAAATGCTATCATGGGTGTCCAAAAACCGCTAATGGTATAGCCTATGGCTACAAAAAGTATGGTAAGCCCCAGTCCCTGCCTTATATGAAATGACGCGAAAGGGTTTCTGTTTTCAGAATTCATAGACATGGCTATAAGTGCACCAACTCCCATTATATATGCGGTTATTGCGGCTCCTTTACCCTGCTCTATTATTTGTTTGTCCATTATTTAGTTTATTTCAATGGTGCTTTTAACTTCAATATCGGTACGCGGATCAAAGACAACATCGTAGTAATTGGCCGCACCTGCCTTGGTATCAAGTGCCAATTGGCTACGGCCAAATTCAGTACCTTTTTTATCCATCACCTTAAACGTAAGGTTTCCTTTAAAAGCCTTTTCGGTAATCAGGTACACCATTATTTTATTGTTGTGCCCCAGTGTATCGCTTTCTATATGGTATTTACCCAAGGCAATACCCTGCTGCTTTAACCCTTCCGATACAACTATTTTACAATCCAGGTTGCGCTCAACCCCTTCGGTTACTCCCTCGGTAAATTCGGTAGCCATTTCACCTACGGTTTCCCCGCCTTTGTTCAGGGTTTCCTTGGTTTTCTCCTTTACCTTGCTGCACGCGCAGGTTATGGCCAGTACAACTAAAATTGAAAATAGTTTTTTCATGGTGTTATGAGTTTAAAATCAGTTTACCCCTGTTATAAATACCGTATGGCTTGCCTTTAAGCGTTTGCCCAAGGAAAGCAGAGTTTTTAGATTTAGAACGGATATCCCTTTCGGCAAATACCCACTCCCCTTCCGGATTGAACAGTGTGAATGATGCTTCAGCGCCTTCGGTAATATCTTTATTGGCAAAACCGAAAATAGTTTTACCGGCAGTGAATTTCTCAATAACCGTTTCCAGTGGCAGTATACTGTTCAGTGCGCCGAAAGCACTTTCAAGGCCAATGGTGCCGTCTTTAGCAAGGTCAAACTCCAACACCTTAACCTCTACATCCAACGGGTTATGGTCTGAAGTGATGATATCGATAGTACCATCCAGTACACCATCTATAAGTACTTTGCGTTCCCCTTCCGGGCGAAGTGGCGGCAGTAGTTTATAATTACTATCAAAATCCGTTAGCACCTCATCTGTAAACAGCAGGTTATGCACCGCAACGCTACAGGTTACATTAAGCCCCTTTTGCTTGGCTTCACGTATCAATTGTACTGATTTTGCCGTGCTTATAGTAGGTATGTGCAGTTTACCGCCGGTATATTCCAGCAGGTAAAGGTTGCGTACTATTTGTAGTTCTTCGGCAAGCGTAGGTATACCTTTCAGCCCCAGCCGGGTACTTACAATACCTTCATGCACTACGCCTCTACCTTTAATTTTATCATCCTGGGCAAGGGCTATAACCAACCCGTTAAAATCCTGAACATATTGCAGGGCTATCTTCAGCAGGTTAGCATCCTGCAACGCTTTTTGGTAATCGCCAAAAGCTACCGCGCCTGCATTCTTCATATCAAAAAGTTCGGCAATATCCTTACCGTCACTGTGCTTTGTCAGCGCACCTATAGGGTGAATTTCCGTAGCCGTGTGTGCCGACTTGCTTTTCAGGAAGAAAATATCGGCCTGGTTATCCGCCACCGGTGCTCCGCTGGGCTGTACAGCCACATCGGTAAAACCGCTTTTGGCAGCCACATCAAGCCCGTTAGCTATGGTTTCGCGGTCTTCATGGCCGGGTTCTCCAAAGCTTACCGAACTGTCAAACCATCCCTTAGAGATGTGCAGGTTATCCAGTTCAACTGCCTCAAAACCGGCAGCAGGAAGATTAGTGCCTATTTTTGTAATAATACCGTTTTCAACCTGAATATCTACAGCCTGTTTGTGGTAGGGGCTGTTCGGGTCAATGATAACTGTGTTTTTAAAGATCAGGTTCATGTTATTTTACAAATTTTTGTATCAGTAGTTCAAGTACCAGGAATATCAGTGTGCCTATTACAAACCATTTCCACAGTTCGTTGGCAGTACGCGTCGAGGTAATATCGTTAAATACGGTAGCTATGGAATCGGCTTTGGTAAAACTGCCCAAAGCGCCGGTGTTTTCCTGGCTAAGGTCGCTCTCGGTTCGGGCATAGTTAAAGCTTACATCCTTCAGTTTTTCGTTGCCTTTATAAATGCTGTAATTGCCCGCCAGTTCAGGGTAATTGCCAAACGAAAGCTTCACCTTATTACTCAGCAGTTGTTGGGCAGGCACAAAATCGGTTTTATCGCCTTTTACACTTACCACTTCATCTTTGCCTAAAACCGTATCAATAAGCAGGTTTTGGTTACTGCCTATGGTTATGGCGCTGATGCCTGTTTTACCACTATTCTGTCCCATATTATAAAATGTAGGTACTATAAGCGGCGAGTTCTGGAAATTGGTATTCGTTTTATTAACCGGTGCAGCAAACACATATACATTACCCAGCCTGTTAGTCATAGAAGCCAGGAACGGCGTTTGGTCGTCGTATGTAAGCACCGGGAGCGTATTTCCCGAAAGGATAAAACTGTTGCTTACCTTAGGGTATTGGAAATTATCGGTCTTCTTTTCAAAAACAGTCTGGTAGAGCGGGTGGCTGAAGGAAATTTTAGTGATTTGTTTATCACCTTTGGTGTACGGTTTAAACTGGCTGTTGCCAAATGCCGCCATAAGGTTATTCATGCTTTGCAGGCTACAGGCCGCCGAAGGTATTATTATCACACTGCCGCCTTTGCCATAAAAATCCTTAAGGGTAGTAATAAGCGACTGCGGAATTTCGTCAAGCTCGTTCAGTATGATGGCATCCTGTTTTTCCAGCCCGTTATAATCAAGCCTGTTAAGCTGTGTATCTACAAAATTAAATTCGTCATTGGTGTAAATACGGCCCAGGAATTTATTTTTATCCGGTGTACCTATAGCCAATACATTCGACTTTTGCGGTTTTGATATGCTGAAATAGTACGTATTGTCATATGCAAGGCTGTTATCGGTTAACGACACATAGCCATGGAAGTCTTTTTTAGGAATGGTAAAGGTGCTGCTTTTCTTTTCTTCATCAAATTTCACCAGCGTTTTAGCTATCAGGCTGCTACCGTTATATAGGGCTACAGGCACATCGCCTTCGGCACCGCCATAGGCTTTCATGTCTACTTTCACTTCGTAAAAATTATCCATAACCTGTGAAATGTACACACTGTCTACCGCAATGTTATGGGTATTTTCGGCCTCAGGCGTAATGGCATAAGCAGTAGCATTTTCAAATCCCGAAACGTATTTACTATCCAAGCTTACACCGTCGGTAATTACCACAACATCTTTGCCCGTGGTAGGATTTTTAGCTTTGGCACGGGTAAATAAAAAGTCCGGCCTGAACGGTACATCAGTGTATTGCAGGTTTTGTAAATCTTTTTGTATCGACTTTACATCGGTATCCCACCAGGCACCGTTATTGGTAACCAACGAAAACTGTTGGCTTTCAGGGGTATTTTCTAAAATATCCTGTACAGCACGTTTCAGGAGTTCGCCACGGCTGCCTTTTGCCTGCATGGAGAATGAATTATCGAGCAATATTACCAGCTCATTACCCGTTTTATCATCATCTTTCGCCTTAAAATACGGTTGGGCAAAGGCTATAATAAGCGCAGCAAGCAGCAATAAACGCGTAGCAAGCAACAGCCATTTTTTAATGACCGAGCTTTTACGGGTTTGCATATTAAGCTCTTTAAGGAAACGGACATTGGTGAAATACTGCTTTTTAAAGCGGCGCAACTGAAACAGGTGTACCAATATCGGGATGATAAGCAGGAATAAGAAGTATAAAATGTCCGGGTGTTTAAACTGCATTCGCTCGAAAGTTTGTCAAAAATAAGCATTTTTATCTGAATTGAAAACGTAAAAACACTGCGCAAATTTCACATAACATTTAAATAAGTTACTTTTGCAATCACTAAATTGCCTACTATGAAATTAATCAAAGCCTTAGCTTTATTTGCTGTAACGGTTGCCACAGCGCAGGATAACTATAACCTTGTTGTGGGAACATACACCAATGCCTGCCAAAGCAAAGGGATATACGTATACGATTTCAATGTTAACACACTGGAATTTAAGCTAAAATCGAATACCGAAGGTGTTATAAACCCTAGCTACCTTACCGTAACAAAAGACAAAAAATACATTTACAGCGTTAACGAAGACGGTGCCAAAAGTACCGTGAGCGCTTTTAAATATACCCCTGCCACAGGCAAGCTGGATTTTATCAATAAAAAAGACAGCGGTGGTGCCGACCCATGCTACATAATCAATGACGATAAAAACGTGATTGTAGCCAACTACAGCGGTGGTACCATAGGTGTTTTTGAGCGTAAAGCAGACGGCAGCCTTGGCGATGCCAAACAGGTAGTAAAACACAGCGGCACCGGCCCGGACAAAAACCGCCAGGAAGGCCCACACGTACACATGGTGTACTTTAGCCCTGATAATAAGTATGTTTTTGCCAATGACCTGGGTACCGATAAAGTGTACATGTACAGCTATAACCCTAACGGCGGCGCCAAGACACTTATATTTAAAGATGCTTTTACCCTGAAAGCAGGCAGTGGCCCACGCCATTTGGTATTTAACCCGAACGGTACTTTTGTACACGTGCTTCAGGAGCTTGATGGTACCCTTACCACACTGGATTACACTAACGACAAGCTGACTAACGTACAGGAAGTGAATGTTACCCCTAACCTGCTAAACGGTAAGCACGGCGCTGCTGATATCCACTTTAGTAATGATGCCAAGTTTATATATGCTACTAATCGTGGCGATGCCAATACCATTGCAGTATACCGTGTACATGCTAATGGCCTGCTAAGCCTTGTACAACAGATAAGCACACAAGGCAGTGGCCCGCGTAACTTTATCATTGGCCCTAATGACGCTTTTGTACTGGTAGCCAACCAGAACACTAACAACATTGCTATCTTTAAACGTGATAAAACTACCGGCTTCCTAAGCTATACTAACAGAAAGATAGAGCTGTGCCAACCGGTTTGTCTGGTATTTACTCCTAATAAATAGATTTTAGAAGGTAGATTTCAGAATTCAGATTTAGCTTCACCGTAATATTATAAAACACAAACGCCCGCTTTGAAACTAAAGCGGGCGTTTGTGTTATTTATTGAAACAGCCTATTCATTCCATAGTTGGCTTACCTCCAGTTTAAGATGGGCAAGGGCTATGCTGCTTGGGCTTTGTTTTTCAAAAAGGTCGCTTAGCAATTCCTCACGTAGTTTGTTGGCACTGTCTATACGTGGGCTCATGTTGGTTTTACGTATCGTCTGTATGGTAGCGTTCTTGGCTGTGGTAATCACGTTCCAGCACTCGGCAGATACATACACCTGCTGGGTAAGGTTGTGCTCGTATTCCAGTTCTATCTGGGCTATGATGTAGTTTTCATATTCCGATTTATCGCTGCTCTGTGGGGTAAGGCGAATAAGCAGGCGCGTAGGGTCTATACGCTCCAGCAGCAGCGTAAGCCTTTCATATGCCTGTAGCCTTAACGGCAGGGCATGCTTTTGGGCATCCCTGTGCAACGCATAGCGACGGCGGCGGTCTTCATTCTGGAAAAAAGATTGGAAAAGGTAATACGCTACCACACCTACCACTACGGCCGGGAGTGCAGTAAAAAGCAGTTCTAAAAATTTATTGATGTTCATGGTTTATGATATACTGTTGCTATTTTTATTGTAAATACGCTATGTTTTTGCGAGAAGCGAAATTAGCGAAATAACTTTTTGCAGGGGAACACACCGGCAATTATTTTTGGGAAAAATTACCGCCGAAATTCGTTATTTTTGTGCGTTAAAGAAGGAAGAAGGAATGGACATCCATAAATATATAAGCGGGCTTAATGAGGCACAGCAGGCTCCAACCCTGCAAAAAGACGGCCCCATGATTGTTATAGCAGGTGCAGGCTCGGGCAAAACCCGCGTGCTTACGTTGCGCATTGCCTACCTGATGAGCCAGGGGGTAGATGCGTTTAACATACTTGCACTTACCTTTACCAATAAGGCCGCTAAGGAAATGAAGGAGCGTATCTCTCACATTGTGGGTAAAGGTGAGGCTAAAAACCTGTGGATGGGTACCTTCCACTCGGTGTTTGCAAAAATACTGCGTATGGAAGCCGACAAGCTGGGCTTTCCGTCTAACTTTACCATTTACGACAGCCAGGACAGTGTACGCCTTATTTCATCCATCATTAAAGAAATGCAGCTGGACAAGGACGTGTACAAGCCAAAGCAGGTACTCAGCCGTATATCATCATACAAAAACAGCCTGATTACCGTAAAGGCATACTTTAACAACCCCGAGCTACAGGAGGCCGATGCAATGAGCAAGAAGCCACGTTTGGGCGAAATTTACCAGCACTATGTAGACCGTTGCTTTAAGTCGGGAGCTATGGACTTTGACGACCTGCTGCTGCGTACCAATGAACTGCTGAACCGTTTCCCCGAAGTGCTTGCCAAGTACCAGGAACGCTTTAAATATATCCTGGTAGATGAGTACCAGGATACAAACCACAGCCAGTACCTTATAGTACGTGCGCTATCAGATAAGTACCAGAACATCTGCGTGGTGGGTGATGATGCCCAGAGTATCTACGCTTTCCGTGGGGCGAACATTAACAACATCCTGAACTTCCAGAAGGATTATGACGGGGTGCAAATGTACCGCCTGGAGCAAAACTACCGCTCTACCCGCAATATTGTAGAAGCTGCCAACGCCATTATTGATCACAACAAGGTAAAACTGGATAAGGTGGTGTGGACGGCTAATGACGACGGCCCGCTGATTAAGGTACACCGCAGCCTTACCGATGCTGAGGAAGGCCGTTTTATAGCGAGCACCATTTTTGAGCAGCAGATGCAAAAGCAGCTGAAGAACAATAACTTCGCTGTGCTGTACCGTACCAATGCCCAGAGCCGCGCCATAGAAGATGCTTTGCGCAAGCGCGATATCCCGTACCGTATTTACGGTGGGCTTTCGTTTTACCAACGCAAGGAAATCAAGGACGTGCTGGCCTACCTGCGCCTTGTAATAAACCCTAAGGACGAGGAAGCACTGGTGCGTGTTATCAACTACCCTGCAAGGGGCATAGGCGATACTACCATAGATAAGCTTACCGTGGCGGCTAACCATTATGGCCGCTCTATATATGAGGTGATGGAAAACCTGGACCGTATAGACCTGAAGCTGAACAGCGGTACCAAAGCCAAGCTACAGGACTTTGTGATGATGATAAAGAGTTTCCAGGTTGCCAATGAAACGCAGGATGCTTTCTACCTTGCCGATATGGTGACCAAAAAGACCGGCCTTGTGCAGGAGCTTAAAAAGGATGCCACGCCCGAAGGTATTGCCCGTATAGAAAACATTGAAGAGCTACTGAACGGTATGCGCGACTTTATTGAAGGCCAGAAGGAAGTAGACGGTGCACGTGGTGCGCTTTCGGAATTTCTTGAAGATGTGGCCCTGGCTACCGACCTTGATAAAGATACCGGCGATGACGACCGTGTGGCGCTGATGACCATACACCTTGCAAAGGGCCTTGAATTCCCGCACGTGTTCATTGTGGGTATGGAGGAAGACCTGTTTCCGAGTGCTATGAGCCAGAATACCCGCAGCGAACTGGAGGAGGAACGCCGCCTGTTTTACGTGGCCCTTACCCGTGCCGAGCACCAGGCGTACCTTACCTATGCCCAGAGCCGTTACCGCTGGGGCAAGCTGGTGGACAGCGAACCGAGCCGCTTTATTGAAGAAATCAATTCAAAATTCCTGGAATACCTTACCCCGGTGGAAACCAACTACCGCTACAAGCCAATGATCAATACCGATATTTTTGGCGATGTGGATAAGTCGAAATTACGCCAGAGCAAACCGGTAAACGGTACCCCGCCCAAGTGGGTTACGGGTGACGAACCGAAACATGATATGCCCATCCGCCGACTGAAGCCTATGGCAGGCAATGGCCCAGCTGCAACAAGCGGCCCGGTACTTTCGGACAGCAAGCTGCAAATAGGGAATATCGTACTGCACGAACGCTTTGGTAAAGGAAAAGTGCTTAACATGGAAGGCGTTGGTGCCGACCGTAAAGCCGAAATCAGCTTTGAAGTAGGTGGCATTAAAAAACTGCTGCTGCGCTTCGCGAAGCTGGATGTAATAGGGTAAGTCAAAAGTTGTAAAGTCGAAAGTCATAAAGTCCTGAACCTTTAAAAATGACTAATTAAATACCGAAAAGTGTAAATCTTTTAATATACCTCAAATGAGATTATATATAAACCACAAACGCCTGTTAATAACGGGCGTTTGTGGTTTATATATTCTAAATTACAGTCAAATCCGAAGCCGTCATTGCGAGGAACGAAGTAATCTCATCGTTGTAAAACTGGTAGTTTAGCTTTTTTATAAGATTGCTTCGTCGTTCTTCCTCGCAATGACAGAACGTATAGCTATCAATTGAAATTATTTTTTCTTTTTCTTCGCGGCACGCTTTGCTTCTACGGCACGGTTACGCGGGGCAGTTTTTCGCGGCTTGGTTTTACCCGGGCCACCAAGGTTTACTTTTTTGTTCTTTTCTGATTTATCATGGAAAGCCCCACCACCGTCAAGCTTTACCTTCTTCATCAGGAATTTTACTTTCTTTTTATCCTTTTCAAATTCCAGCAGCTTCTCCTCTATTTTAATGTCCTCAGGTAGTTGCAGCATTTCTATCTCCTTTTCCATCAGCAACTCGGCTGCCAGCTGTATCTCATCTTCTTTAGGCGAAACAAAGCTTATGGCAGTACCTTCCTTATCAGCACGGCCTGTACGTCCTATACGGTGTATGTACTGCTCCGGCACTTCGGGAAACTCCATGTTTATGACATGTGTAATATCTGAAATATCAAGGCCACGCGCCATAACATCGGTGGTAACAATACCCCTCAGTTCGCCACCCTGAAATTCGGCCATAGTATTAAGCCTGTAGTTTTGCGATTTGTTAGAGTGTATCACCCCAAACTGCCCTGAATAATCATCGTCAATAGCCGTCATTACCAGGTCGGCAGTTTTCTTGTTGTTCACAAAAACCAGCACACGCTCCATAGCCTCATCATTAAGCAGGCCTTTAAGCAAGTTTATTTTGGTAAGGAAGTTTGGCACCACATAACCCAGCTGGCTTATTTTTTCCAGCGGCGTTCCGCTTGGTGCAAGAGACACTTCCTCAGGAAATTCAAAAAACTCATTCAGCATTTCATCCACATCATCAGTCATGGTAGCAGAGAAAAGGATGTTTTGCCTTTTCTGCTTCAGCATGGTAAGGATAGACGTCACCTGGAAACGGAACCCAAGGTTCAGTATTTCATCAAACTCGTCTATAACTAGTTTTTGCAACGCATCAAAACGGATTACGTTGTCCAATGCTAAGTCCATAACACGCCCCGGTGTACCTACAAGTATGTCTACACCTTCATACACCTTCGTCTTTTGGGTGTTGATGTTTACGCCACCGTATACGCCCAGCACACGCACCGACATATATTTGGTAAGCTTCTCTACCTCTTCAGCCACCTGTACCACCAGTTCACGCGTGGGCACAAGTACCAATACACGCGGTGTATCGGTAGCCATAAATTTCCACTGCTTTAATATAGGCAGCAGGTAGGCAAAGGTTTTACCGGTACCGGTCTGTGCAATACCCATCATATCGCGGCCACTCATAATTACGGGCAGGGCGCGTTCCTGTATGGGTGTAGGCGTGGTAAACCCAAGCTCGTCTATGGCTTTCTGTAAAGATTTTGGCAGGTCGAAGTCTAAAAATGTAGGCATTATTGTTGCTTTTTGCTGCAAAGATAGTGCAAATAGTTTTGCGGCAGAAATTTAGCTTTAACAGCCTGTAAACATTCATTTAACAAAAGGTTGGAACAGTGCCGGGAATAAGATTGGTAACTTTAAATAAAAAAGAATCACCATGCCTAATCACACCACACTCGGAACCGAAATAAACGTAGCCGCCATACGCGACTTCTTATTTTCGGGCAATGTACAAAAGGGCGACAGCCTTGTACTCAATGAAACAGATTATAACAGGATTGCAGCCGAATTTAAGGCCGGAGACGAACCTGTAGAAATACCGCTGAACATACTGGGGCTTACCATAGTTAAGGACACCACTGCTACCGTACCGGCAGGAAAAATACACGTTATAAAAAACGACAGCACCATACAATAGTGCCTGTGTAAAACCATAACTAAATGAACACCGATTTCGAAATAATACATAAGGCATTTGAAAATGCGGGCATCATTACCAAACCCGAATATAGTATCACTACGTATTCGCTGAATACCCCGCTGAGTTTCAGGTTTAATAACCTACAGGAATTTATTTCCTTTTTAGAACTCGACCCCGATGAAGATACCGAAGCGGCAGAACAGATAAAACATCTTGTAAACAGTGCCGGTATTAAAGAACATAATTTCTTTTACGTAAATTTTTATAAGCCAAAAGTGGCCGAATTGTAAAAGAAGAAAAGCCGTTCAGTTTTGCTGAACGGCTTTTCCAATTAAAAAAC
>NZ_JBUYSX010000002.1:0-691796 GCF_055231775.1 Flavobacterium niveum | reverse complement strand
GTGACTGATATGACAAGCATTGGGAATGAAAGTTTTTTTGATGGCAGCATATATCGTATTAAGAGGGTAAAATCCGGGTAATTCTACTTCAAAAAACCCATAAAACCATCGTAATTCCAAAAACCATCAACATTAACGTAGGGTTTTAACAAATGAAACTGTTTATTCTTATTAAATTGTATCAAATCACTTCAGCTAAACTAATCATACATGAAAAAACTACTACTTTTAGCCCTGTTTACAGCCTCCTTTACTTCTTTCGCACAGGACACCTGGACACAAAAAGCAAATTATCCCGAAAATATAAGTAATGTTGCTGCTTTTGCAGTGGGCGATTACGGTTATATAGGTATGGGATCTAATCCTTATCAGTCTTTTGCATTCAGGAAATACGATCCTTCTACTAATACCTGGACATCAATAGCCAGTTTCCCCGGAACATTTATGGAACATAGTGTAAGTTTCACCATCGACGGTAATGGCTACATAGGCACCGGGCTTGGTGGTTGGGGACCTAATTTATTTAACACCGAATTTTGGCAATACGAGCCGGAAACCAACTTTTGGAAACAAATGGCAGATTTTGCAGGGGCAGCACGTAGTGAGGCCACCGGTTTTTCTGTAGACGGAAAAGGCTATATAGGTTTAGGCTGGAACCAAACCAACAGCTATATGGCCGATTTATGGAAATTTACTCCCGAAACAAATTCCTGGATACAGTTAACCAACTTTCCGGGTGGTGCGCGGGCAGGTGCTTTGGCATTTTCATTGAATGGAAAAGGATATATAGGACTGGGGTATGATGCTAACGGACCAAAGAGTGACATTTGGGAATACGACCCGGTGACAGATGAATGGACACAGAAAAATGATTTCCCTACGGCAAGGTTCCGTGCTACATCATTTATTATTAATAACGAGTGCTATGCCGGCACCGGAAACTCCGGAGCGGGTATGTTAAATGACTTTTATAAATATGATGTTGTTACCGACACTTGGACAGCTATAGCAGATGCAGGCACTAACGTAAGGCAAGGCGGCATAGGACTGGCCATAAACGGAAAAGGTTACATAGGAACAGGAGCAAATCTCGGTGCTCCTTATTATAATGATTTTTGGGAATACACCCCGCTAAGTACCGCCGGTATAAAATCAGGAACAAATAATATAGTAACATTATATCCTAATCCATTTGCAGAGCAGTTAACGATACAAACAAATCGTGATTTAACCAATGCCACACTATTATTATATAATGTAACCGGACAACAAGTGAAACAGGTAGAAAATATTTCGGGGAAAAAATTCACTTTGCAGCGCGATAATCTTTCCACAGGATTATACCTGCTAACCATTAATGAAGGCGGGACCACAGTAACAAACCAAAAAGTTATAATTACAGATTAACCTCCTTTAACAACAACTATTCAAAACGGATGGCCTTGACCGGTGAAATGCGGGTTATAATATAAGAAGGTATAAGCAGCAACGCCAGGCATACTATTATTGTACCAAGGTTAACCAGTAATATAGCAGTAATATCAAGCGAAACCGGGGCTACATTTACATAGTAGTTTTCCGGGCGCAGTTTTACTATGCCAAAGTATTTCTGTATAAGCAGTACACCTATCCCAATGCCATTGCCCCAAAGCAAGCCGCGGATAATAAGATGGGCAGCATTATACAGAAATATTTTTCGCACACTCCAGTTGTTAGCACCAAGCGCTTTCAGCATGCCTACCATTTGCGTACGTTCCAGTATAAGTACCAGCAGTGCCACCACCATATTTATAGTAGCCACAATTACCATAATAATTATAATGACTAATATGTTTACATCAAACAGCTGAAGCCACTCGAATATATTAGCATACTTCTCCTTTATAGTAACACTGTTTAGTGTGCTGGGTATAGCATCGTACACTTCTTTACCTTTTTCGTCAAGCTTATCGAAATCATCAAGGAATACTTCAAACGAACCCACCTGGTCTGCACGCCATTTATTAATACGCTGCACATGGCGGATATCTCCTATTATATAGGTAGCATCAAATTCCTGGAAACCGCTGTTGTAAATCCCTACCAGTACAAACCGGCGCAGGTTTGGCAGACCGTTACCACCTTCCTTCATAAAATAAGTGGTAAACTTATCCCCTACTTTTAGCTCCAGCCTGTCCGCAAGGTATTTTGATAGTATAACTTCTTCATTAAGGCCTCCTTTAAGATTCGGAACCCTCCCGCTTACAAGATACTCGCTAAGGGAACCCCATTGATAATCTTTGCCTACTCCTTTAAATATAACCCCTTCAAATGCTTTTTCGGTACGGATGATACCCGCCTTACTGGCCACTGCCTGTATGTGGCTGATACCATCTACCTCTTTAAACACAGGATAGAACGATTGTTTGATAGAGAGCGGCTCTACACTTACCTCGCTTTGGTTACCGTCAAAATTTGAAATGATGATATTGCCGTTAAATGCAGAAATTTTTTCGCGTATTTTATCCTGAAGGCCCACACCCGTGGCTATGGCACCTATCATCATGACAATACTTATTGCAATAGCTGTTACTGCAATTTTTATAATTGGCGCAGACACACTACTTTTGTGGTTTTTAGCAGAAACCAGCCTGCGGGCTATAAAATATTCTAAATTCAAAGTTTGTATATGGTATATTATCCGTCTGTTTTTCGCAAAGCATTGCTTACTGCAGTCAAAAATACAGTTTTATTCTCATTTATACTGATTACCGCCTGCGGAAATTCGGCCGCCGTTACCTCTGCAAACACTAAGCCTGTTGTGGTTGAAACCCCTGACCCCGGCAAAAAAGGTATTAACACAGGTGCCGACCGTTCCTGGCTGTACCTTCCGCTATTGCGCGATAAAAAAGTAGGCGTGGTAACCAACCAAACCGGTATTGTTACCCAGTACGACACCATACACATGCCGGACTCAGACGAAATAACCCTTGAGGCACGTTCTATACACCTTGTTGATTTTTTGGTAGACAAAAAAATCAACATTCAAAAGATATACGCCCCCGAACATGGTTTCCGTGGAACCGTTGAAGCAGGTGAACTGATAAAAGACGGTAAAGACACTAAAACCGGCGTGCCTATTATATCTATTTATGGGAACAACAAAAAACCATCGGCAGAACAACTGGCCGGTATAGACATATTGATATTTGACATACAGGACATCGGTGCGCGTTTTTACACCTATATATCGTCTCTCCATTATGTAATGGAAGCCTGTGCCGAACAGCACATCCCACTTATAGTACTCGACAGGCCAAACCCTAATGGCAGTATTGTGGACGGGCCAACACTGGAAAAGGAGAACAGCAGCTTTATAGGCATGCACACCATACCGGTACTACACGGCATGACTATAGGCGAGTATGCCCAGATGATTAATGGCGAAAAATGGTTAAAAGACGGCGTGCAGTGCGATCTTACTATAATATCGTGTTCGTATTATAAGCGCGACATGTTTTATTCACTACCGGTGAAGCCTTCGCCAAACATACCAAACGACCAGGCGGTAAACCTGTATGCCAGCCTGTGTTTTTTTGAAGGCACAAATGTAAGCCTTGGGCGTGGCACTGATAAGCAGTTCCAGATATACGGATCGCCCGACCTGCCGAATGACGGATTCAGTTTTACCCCTGTACCAAACGAGGGTTCTAAAGAGCCACCCCAAAACGGCAAGCTGTGTTACGGTAAAGACCTTACTGATGTACGCCGCGTGAAAAGACTGGAACTGAAATGGCTGATAAAAGCTTATGAGGAAACTGCCGATAAAAGCAAATTCTTTATCCCTTTCTTTACCAAACTGGCGGGTACCAAAAAACTACAGGAACAGATAGAGGCAGGAATGAGCGAATCGGAAATCAGGGAAAGCTGGCAGGAAGGCCTTAACGCTTTTAAAGAAATGAGGAAGCCATACCTTATTTACGGTAATTAAATTCTTAAGTTTTACACAAAGTGCTTTTATGTGCCATGGCAACACACTATCTTTAGGTAAACAAAATACCTGAAGCCATGAACATAAAAGAAACCGTAGACAGCGTAATACAGTTTATACTTAAACTTGTAGAAAAAGCCAAGGGCTATATTGACGGAATTATCGACTTTTTTACCGAACTGCGCGACCGCATAGAGTCGTTCCTTTCGTACATAGAAGAAAAGCTTGAAGCAATCAATGAATTTATTGAGCAACTGAAAGAGCACAGCTCAGAACATATAATGGCCGTGTAAAGAAAAAGCCTTCCCTGATTAAACGGAAGGCTTTTTCTTTTTCACTGCTTTGCCCAGCAGGCGTGCCACCATGTACAGGAACAGCAGCAGTATAAATACCGGAACGGCTATTACCCCAATTTCGCCCACCATATCTGCTGTAGATGATTTTATGGTTTCGGCATTAAAGGAATACACCCCATACCCTACCGCCAGCGAGAGGAGGAGCATTATAAAAATATCCCTGAGTTTTTTCATGGTTACTGATTTATAGGTTGGCCAAACTGTAATATGTAATTGTTATTATCGTAAATGGCAAACTCGCGCATGCCGTATTCAAAATCATCCAGATCATAGCAAATACTGCACTTGTCTTTCCATGCTTCCCAAAGTTCCTCTACTCCTGTTACATTAAAGTAGAATGAGCCTGTAAACATTGGCCCGTTATACGGTACATGGGCATTAGGGTATGCCAGCATTATCTCTATACCATCACGCTCCAGCACTGCCCAGCCTTCTTCGAACAACGTACATTCAAACCCGAGTACTTCCGAATAAAAATCTACGGTTTGGGGAATTTCTGCTGTCCAAAGCATTGGGGTAAGGTAATTGAATTTTGCCATGATTATCCGGTTTTAAAACGAAGATACAGCAAAAATATTTTCCCGAAAATACAGGGCATAAAAAAGGCGCCTTACAGCGCCAGTTTCTTTTTCATTTCTTCTACTATATTGTATGCAGCAGGGCAAATAGCTACATTCTTCAGGGTAATATTTGTTATCTGCTGGAATTTCTTTCTGTCGGTATGCGGGTATTCACGGCAGGCTTTTGGCCTTACATCGTAAATCATGCAGTAGTTTTCGGCATCAAGGAAAGTACAGGGTACGCTTTGAAGTACGTAATCCTTATCCTCATCTACACGCAGGTACTTATCTGTAAACTGCTGCGGTTTCATACGCAGATGCTTGGCTATACGCTCTATGTCGGCAATAGTGAATAACGGGCCGGTAGTTTTGCAACAGTTAGCACATTTAAGGCAGTCGGTACGCTCAAATTCCCGGTCGTGCAAATCCTGCATAATGTAGTCGAGGTTTTTTGGCGGCTTTTTCTTCAGCTTATCAAAAAACTTCTTATTCTCTGCATGCTTATCGCGGGCCATGCGCCCCAGGTTTTTCAGTACCTCTTCCACTGTATTATTCTGCTTTCAGCAATTCCTTTATCTTCTCCTCCACCTCAGGGCTATCCCATTTATCGGCTATCCCTTTAATATTCATCACCTCATCCATAATTGCCTTTTGCCTGTCGCCAAGGGCAAGCGCCTCGCTGTACGGGCGGTGGCTAAAAGTAACCATACTGTACAACGGCTGCCACAGCTCAGGATATTTGTCTGAGAAGTGCTTCTCAATCTTTTTCCTAAGCAAAAAGTTAGTGTCGGCCGTGCTGCTGCTCATCTCCATAAAGTTACGGTAGGATAGCTCGGCAATGGCATCTGCATCGGGCTTACGGCTTTTTTCATATTCACTGAAAATCGTAGCCCAGTCGTCGCCATACTGCTGCATTTTCTGGTTTAGCACGGTAATATCTTCAAAACCGGCATTCATACCATGTCCGTAGAATGGCACCAGTGCGTGGCAGGCATCGCCTATAAGCGCTACTTTATCGGAAAACGTCCACGGGAAACACTTCATAGTAACCAGTGAACTCGTAGGGTTTTTAAAGAAATCCTCTACCAGCTTCGGTATCACTTCCTGCGTAGACGGGAAATATTTTTCAAAAAATGCTTCAAGCGTTTCTTTATCTTTCAGGCTGTCGAAAGAATTTTCGCCTTCAAACGGCATGAACAATGTGCTGGTAAAACTGCCGTCAAGGTTTGGCAGGGCTGTAAGCATAAAATCATGCCTTGGCCATATATGCAGTGAGTTTTTGTCGAGTTTATGGGTAGCATCTGCATTTGCAGGGATGTTCAGCTCTTTGTAGCCTAATGGTAAAAACTCCTGGCTGTAGTTAAAGCGGTTTTGGCGTTGCATACGGTGGCGTATACGGCTAAAAGCACCATCTGACCCGAATACCATGTCGTATTTCAGTTCGGTCCAGGCACCACGTTCGGTTTCTCCGGTATATAATGTGGCGGTAGCCAGGTCTACATCCCAAATACGGGTTTCAAAGAAAAACTCAGCGCCTTCGTTTTCAGCAAGCGATACCATTTTTCGGTTGAGTTCGCCACGGCTTATAGAGTAGATACTTTCACCGTCTTTACCATAGTATTGGTAGATGAGTTCGTTGTTTTGCAGGTGGATGCCCCTTTTTTCCATAGGCACGGCCATTTTGCGGATTTCATCGCCCAGGCCCACCTCATCAAGCGCACGCCAGCCGCGGTGCGAAACTGCAAGGTTTATAGAACGCCCGGTAAACTGTATGGCCCTTATATCGGGGCTGCGGTCGTACACATGTACGGTATGCCCTGCCCTTTTTAAATATATTGCCAAAAGCGAACCAACCAACCCTGAGCCCACTACGGCAATCTTCAACGGAGTTTGCATGAAATGTATTTTCTGTAAAGTACAAAAGTACTAATTAATTATACGTACTACTTTTTTTGTTGAATTATTTGCAACCATTTAATTAAGAAAACTTTGGCTGCTAAAGGATTCTTAACGAATTAACAGTTTTCAACGGTTAGCAGTAATTTTAATATATCAAATTTTAAAATCCACTATTATGAGAGATTTAATCTGGCTAATCGTTGTTATCCTTCTTATAGGATGGGCAGTAGGGTATTTCGGCTTTGGCCAGGCCGTAGGCTCACTTATCCACATACTGCTTGTACTTGCTATTATAGGTATATTGTACAGACTTGCTACCGGCAGGAGGCCTTAGCCACCCTTCCCCTACCGGATAACCTACTTAACACTACAAAACAAAGAGGGCTGTCAGTTGCTTTTGCAAATCAGACAGCCCTTTTTTTATATTCAGGATCTAATTACAATTTCTTCAGGGCGTTACTGTTCAGTATCGTTATTTTTTTACCCGAAAGTGAAATATAACCTGCCTTGTTAAATTCAGACAGCAGCCTGATACAGCTTTCGGTAGCGGTACCCACCATACCGGCAAGCTCCTCACGGGATAGTTTCAGGTTAAGGCTGTTATCTTCACTTACTCCAAAGTTTTCCTGCAGGTAAATAAGGGTTTCTGCCAGGCGCTGTTTTACCGATTTTTGCGCCATGTTTACCAGGTGGTCGTCAGCCTCCTTAAGGTCGCCGCAAATGGTTTTCATCACCTGGAACGAGAATTTATTGTTTTCGTTAAAAAAGCCCATCACCTCCTGTTTGGGTATAAAGCACACCGTCATATCCTCAAGTGCCACAGCACTCAGGTTTACAGGCTCTTCGCTTATCATGCTGCGTTGCCCCAGCAGTTCGCCTTTAGATACCAGCTTCACAATCTGGTCGTTGCCGTTCGAGCTCAGCTTCGTAAGCTTGCACACGCCGTCCTTCACGCAAAAAATGCCGTTGACATTTTCGCCTTCGCTAAAAACAGTCTCCCCTTTTTTAATGGTGTAGGTAGACTTGCAGTCGGCTATCTTTAAAAGTTCCTCTTTATTAAGAGCCTTTAAAGAGCTAAGCTCCCGCACTATACATTGTTCACATTTACTCATACCTCTGCAAATGTAAAACAAAGCTTTATACAAAAGCATGATAAAAATCATGTTTTAAAGTTTCGGCTCCCCGCAACTTTGCTACAGGTAAAATGAGCATTTATGGAAACCCAAAATTGTTATCACTGCGGGTTAGGAATTGTAAAAAAAGACGAGATTGTTTATGACAGTAAATCGTTCTGTTGCGCAGGTTGTAAAACCGTGTACGAACTGTTTACCCAAAACGGCCTTGCCGATTATTACGATTTTGAGAAATCACCCGGCGCCACTCCCCAGGATATTGGCGGCAAATATGATTTCCTGGACAACGAAGCCATAACCGGCCGTCTGCTGGAATTTAACGAACAGCATACACACATTGTGTCCCTGTACATCCCCCACATACATTGCAGTTCGTGCATCTGGATACTGGAAAACCTGAACAGGCTGAACAAAGGCATCAGCAGTTCGCAGGTAAACTTCCACGAAAAGAAGGCCCGTATTGTCTTTAACCCTGAAGTTACCACGCTTAAAGAGATTGTGCTGATGCTTAACGCTATAGGTTACGAGCCGTATATAAGCCTGGAAAACTACGAGGAGAAAAAGAAAAAAGTAAATAGGGAGCTTATTTATAAGTTGGGTGTCGCCTTCTTTTGTTTTGGCAATGTAATGCTGTTATCGTTCCCGGAATATTTTGAGGTGGAAGAATACTGGCTGGATAACTACCGTGGTTTCTTCCGTTGGCTGATATTCGCGCTTGCCATGCCGTCGTTCCTGTATTCGGCAAGTGGTTATTATGTATCGGCATGGAAAAGCATTAAGGCAGGTATGCTGAACATAGAAATCCCTATAGCGCTTGGCCTGGTGGTAATGTTCATCCGGAGTAGTGTGGACATTATTTTTGACCTGGGTTCTGGGTTTTTCGATAGTCTTTGCGGGCTGGTGTTCTTTATGCTGCTGGGCAGGCTGTTTCAGCAAAAGACCTACAACTTCCTTTCGTTTGAGCGTGATTTTAAATCGTATTTCCCCATAGCGGTGACCAAACTTACCGGTAGCCGTGAGGAAGTATCGGTACCGGTATACGATGTAACGCTCGGCGACAGGCTCATTATCCGCAATAAAGAACTGATACCTGTAGATGGCATACTGATGAGTGCCCAAACCGAAATTGACTACAGCTTTGTTACCGGTGAGGCCGAACCGATTACCAAAAAATCAGGTGACAAGATTTTTGCCGGGGGACGCCAGGTTGGCCCGGTGATAGAAATGGAGGTGCTGAGTTCGGTATCGCAAAGCTACCTTACCCAACTGTGGAGCAATGAGGTTTTTGAAAAGAAAAGCACTGAGAATTATAAAACCCTTACCGATACCATAAGCCGCTACTTTACCCCGGCATTGCTGCTCATTGCTGTAGTATCGCTTACGGTATGGCTGTTAATGGGCGAATACAACACGGCGTTTAATGTATTTACAGCAGTGCTTATAGTGGCCTGCCCGTGTGCCCTGGCACTGAGTGCGCCGTTTACGGTGGGTAATGTACTGCGTATTATGGGCAACCGCAAGCTGTATCTTAAAAATGCCACGGTTATAGAGCAAATGGCAAAGGTAGATACCATTGTATTTGACAAAACAGGTACCATTACCACCAATAAAAAATCGGAAATACTATACGAGGGCGAAGAGATAGATGCTAAGGAACTGGCCTTCATTCGCAGTGTGTTGCGTGGCAGTAACCACCCTTTAAGCCGCAGGTTGTACGAACACCTGCCGGCAAGCCAGCTGCTGCCGGTAGATGATTTTGAAGAAGTAACCGGCAAAGGCATACACGGCTACGTGAACGGTTTCCATATAAAAATAGGTTCGGCGGCATTCACGGGCGCACCACAAATAGAATCACTGCAAACGCACGTGTACATTGCGCTGAACAATAATTATATGGGCAGGTTTACCTTCCAAAATCAATACCGCGGAGGCCTGGCAGAATTATTTGCAGCACTTTCGCCACACTACAAGCTGAAAATTTTAAGCGGTGATAATGAGGGCGAGCGCCATGCCCTGGAGAAATTGTTACCCGCAGGAACCGAACTGGTTTTTAACCAAAAGCCCGACCAGAAACTCGCCTTTATAGAAAACCTGCAAAAACATGGGCATAATGTAATGATGGTGGGCGATGGCCTTAACGATGCAGGGGCCTTGGCACAAAGCAACGTGGGTATTTCGGTATCAGAGAATGTGAATGTGTTTTCGCCTGCGTGCGATGGTATACTCGATGCTTCACAGTTTGGGCGCATAGCCTATTTTATGAAGCTTAGTAAAAACACGGTGAAAACCATAAAAATGAGCTTTACGCTATCGCTGTTGTACAATGTTGTAGGGCTCACTTTCGCGGTGATGGGCAGGATGCAGCCTCTGTTTGCAGCCATCATTATGCCGCTGAGTACGGTGACCATAGTATCGTTTGTTACGGTAATGAGTAATTACTATGCGGCCTCACCCCAGCCCTCTCCTAAGGAGAGGGAGTAGCTTCACTCGAAAAAAAACAATTAAAAAACATTAAGAAATATCCCGGAAAGAAGCCTGCCCATGACAAATATCATGTTTTAGCCCGGAGCCTGAAACTACCTTTGTTTAACACAAATTTAAGAAGTATGAGCGTAATCTATTTATTAATCAGCATTAGTGTAATTGTGGCGCTGCTGTTCCTTTATGCCTTTATAAAGGCGGTACGCAACGGCCAGTTTGACGACGACTATACCCCATCGGTGAGGATGCTTTTTGACGACGAAACAAAGAAAAGTGAAAACAAAACTAATATCTAATTATTATGGAAATGCAGCAATTTTATTACGATAATAAAATCGTCAAAAAGTTCCTCTACGCTACCATAGTATTTGGGGTTGTGGGCTTCCTGGCGGGTTTAATCATAGCATTCTTTTACCTGTTTCCGAATCTTACCGAAGGCATTTCATGGCTTAGCTACGGCAGGCTGAGGCCGCTGCATACAAATGCCGTTATCTTTGCGTTTGTGGGTAATGCCATGTTTGCAGGCACCTACTACGCCCTGCAAAGGCTGCTGAAAACCCGTATGTTTAGCGATACGCTGAGCAACATTAACTTCTGGGGCTGGCAGCTTATTATAGTAGCCGCAGCCATATCGCTCCCACTGGGTTATACCACCGCAAAAGAATACGCCGAACTGGAATGGCCTATCGACTTAGGTATTGCCGTTATTTGGGTGGTATTTGGTATCAATATGATAGGCACCATCCTTAAAAGAAGGGAACGCCACCTGTATGTAGCCGTATGGTTCTTCCTGGCTACGTTTGTTACAGTAGCACTACTGCATATATTCAATAGCCTTGAGCTGCCTGTAAACTGGCACAAAAGCTACTCGGTATACGCCGGTGTGCAGGACGCGCTGGTACAGTGGTGGTACGGGCACAATGCGGTAGCCTTCTTCCTTACCACACCGTTTTTGGGCCTTATGTACTACTATGTGCCAAAGGCTGCCAACAGGCCGGTATACTCATACAGGCTTTCAATAATCCACTTTTGGTCACTAATTTTCATCTATATATGGGCAGGCCCGCACCACTTGTTGTATTCTGCCCTGCCGGACTGGGCACAGAACCTGGGTGTGGTATTCTCTATAATGCTGATAGCCCCGTCTTGGGGTGGTATGATAAACGGCCTGCTTACACTACGTGGCGCATGGGATAAAGTCCGCGAAAGTGCCGTACTTAAATTCTTTGTGGTAGCCATTACCGGTTATGGTATGGCTACGTTTGAAGGGCCAATGCTGTCGCTTAAAAACTTTAATGCCGTAGCCCACTTTACCGACTGGATTATAGCCCACGTACACGTAGGTGCCCTGGCATGGAACGGTTTTATGAGCTTTGGCCTTCTGTACTGGCTGATACCGCGTATGACGAAAAGCAAGCTGTATTCTGAAAAACTGGCCAACGTCCATTTCTGGATTGGTACGCTGGGTATTGTAATGTATACGCTGCCTATGTACGTTGCCGGTTTTGTACAGGCGAGTATGTGGAAGGAATTCAACCCGGACGGTACCCTTAAGTACGGTAACTTCCTGGAAACCGTAAAACAGATTATGCCGATGTACTGGCTTAGGGCCATAGGCGGTACGCTGTACGTAATAGGTATGTTTATACTGGTATACAACATTGTACAAACCATCCGTAAAGGAAATAAAATTGAAGACGAGCTTGCCGAAGCCCCTGCCCTTGAAAAAATAAGCAAGAAAAGGCTTAAAGGCGAAAAATGGCACGGCTGGCTTGAGCGCAGACCGGTACAGCTTACCCTGCTGGCTACCGTAGCCGTAACCATAGGCGGCGCCATACAGATTGTGCCTACCATAATGGTAAAGAGCAACATCCCTACCATAAGCGCGGTAAAACCATATACACCACTGGAACTTGAAGGGCGCGACCTGTACATCCGCGAAGGCTGTGTAAACTGCCACTCGCAAATGATACGCCCGTTCCGTAGTGAGGTGGAGCGCTATGGCGAATACTCTAAATCGGGAGAATATGTGTACGACCACCCATTCTTGTGGGGTAGTAAACGTACCGGGCCCGACCTGAAACGCGTGGGCGGTAAGTACAGTGATAACTGGCACTTCAACCACATGTGGGATCCGCAGAGTGTATCTGAAGGCAGTATAATGCCATCATACAAATGGATGTTCGACAATAAAAAAGCCGACTACACCGAAATACAGAAAAAAATGGAAGTGATGGCTACATTGGGCGTACCGTACTCTAAAGAGGAGATAGCCAATGCACAGAAAGCCATTGCCGAACAGGCTGCCAAAATAGAAGGTAACCTGCACACCGACCCTGACTTTGTGAAAAGCTATGAGGCCAGTAAAAAGGCTGCTGCTGTAAAAGGTGAAACATTTGTGCCAATGCGCGAAAGGGAAATTGTAGCCCTGATAGCTTACCTGCAACGCCTGGGTACCGACCTGAAACCTGTAGCCACTAACTCTAAATAATATACCATGCTGAAGTTTGTAAAACACAACCTGGAAACGATAGCGGGAGTGGAAATTTTCCCGATACTTTCGCTGCTTATCTTCTTCATCTTCTTTGTGGTGCTGTATGCCTGGACGTATACGTACAAAAAAGATAAGATAACCGAAATGAGCAATATCCCTTTTTCGGGAGATGAAAGCGAAACCGAGCTTAACCATTAATATTAAACCGAACGCATCATGAAAAAATTCATCCCGGTATACGTAAGGGTTCCTGTAATATTTGCCTTGGTGTTTATGGCGCTGGAGTATTTTATAGACTCAGGAGACAGGCCCGCTTTTCTAAAATATCCGTTGGTGTCGCTGTTCCTTGCCGTATTCCTGTTCATACAGATAGCTATAGAAATAGTAATACTGGCTATAGACAGAGTTACCTACAACCTGCTTACCGATGAGCAAAAGGCTAAGCTGGATGCTGCCGATGCCATCGACTTTACCCAAAGCGCGTGGTACCTGAAGCTGAAGAAGTTCTTTAATAAATCCAAGCCGATAGAGCAGGAAGGTGAGATTACCCTGCACCATAATTACGACGGTATACAGGAGCTTGACAATGTACTGCCGCCGTGGTGGGTAAACCTATTCTATGCCACAATAATCTTCGGGCTTATATACCTGGTGCGTTACCATGTAATGGGCGATAAAAACCAGGCGCAGGAATTTGAACAGGAAATGGCCGATGCTAAGCTGGCTGTGGAAGAATATAAAAAGACGGCCAAAGACCTGATTGACGAAAACAGCGTAACCCTGCTTACTGACCCTGCAGAGCTGGCTAAAGGCAAGGAGGTATTTACAGCCAACTGCACACCATGCCACAGGGCCGATGCCGGTGGTGCCATAGGCCCTAACCTTACTGATGAGTACTGGCTGCTGGGCGGGGGTATTAAAAATGTATTCCACACCATTACAAACGGTGGACGCGACGGCAAGGGTATGGTGGCCTGGAAAGGCACCCTGAAACCATCGGAAATACAGGCAGTGGCCAGTTATGTGCTGTCGCTTCAGGGCAGCAAGCCGGCCGATCCGAAAGAACCGCAGGGCGACATCTGGAAAGAAGAAGCCGCGCCTGCCGCAAAATAGATTGTTTTTTTAAATAAAGGAGCATTATGTCAGCAGATAGGTATGAGCACGAACATAATGATGATGAATTCCGTAACCGGATTGCAACCATAAATGAGGAAGGCAAGCGGGCCTGGGTATATCCTAAAAAGCCTGCCGGCAAGTTGTACAACTACCGCAAGACTGTGAGTTGGCTCCTGCTTGCCTTCTTATTTGCAGCGCCGTTCATTACAATTAACGGCGAACAGTTCCTGATGTTTAATGTGGTAGAACGCCGCTTTAACATCTTTGGGTTCCCGTTCTGGCCGCAGGATTTTTACCTCGTAGTGGTTTGCATGATCATCGGGGTACTATTCGTGTCGTTGTTTACGGTAGCTTTTGGCCGTATTTTTTGCGGCTGGATTTGCCCGCAAACCATTTTTATGGAAATGGTATTCCGCCGCATAGAGTATGCCATAGAGGGCGACCGAAATGCACAGGTAAAACTGGATAAGCAGCCCTGGGATGCAGAAAAAATCCGTAAGAAGGGGCTTAAATGGGCAGCGTTCTTTGTAGTATCGTTTTTTATTGCCAATGTATTCCTGGCTTACATCAGCGGAAGCGACAAACTGATACAGATGGTGGTGCAGAGGCCCGCGCAAAACATGGGTACGCTTGTAGCGCTGCTGATTTTTACGGCGGTATTCTATTTCATTTACATCTGGTTCAGGGAGCAGGTATGTATTATTGCCTGCCCGTACGGAAGGCTACAGGGGGCGTTGCTGGACAACAAAAGCGTTATCGTGGCCTATGACCATGTACGCGGCGAAGGCGAAAAAGGCCGTGGCCGCATGGTGAAGAATGAAGACCGTAAAGTAATTGGCAAAGGCGATTGTATCGATTGTAAGCTATGCGTGGCTGTATGCCCTACGGGAATTGACATCCGGAATGGTACACAGTTGGAATGCATTAACTGCACCGCTTGTATAGACGAGTGCAATACAGTGATGGATAAAGTTGGCATGCCGAAGGGGCTTATCCGCTATGCGAGTGAAGACGAAATTACCAAAAAGGAGAAGTTCGTTTTTACTACACGTATGAAAGCGTATACTGCGGTGCTGGCAATACTCACAGCTGTGTTTGTAGGTATGTTGTTTTTGAGGAACGATGTAGAGGCTACGGTACTCCGTTTACCGGGCCAGCTCTACGAACACAAAGGCGACAACATAAGCAATGTGTATACCTTTAAAGTGATAAACAAGACTGCCAATGACTTTAACAATGTACACTTTAAGCTGGAAAATATAAACGGTACTGTAAAACTGGTAGGCAGGCAAGAGTTTAAAATTACCAAAGCCGGCCTAGCACAGGGTACGTTGTTTATAGAAATAAACCCCGCATTCCTGGAAAAGGATAAAACCAAAATAGTGCTGGGGGTATATGAAGGCGATAAGCGCATAGACACCGAAACGTCGAGTTTTCTTGCGCCAAGAAGTTTTAACTAAAAATAAAGAGCAATGAAAATTAACTGGGGAACCGGAATAGTAGCGGCCTTTGCACTGTTTATGAGTTTTATACTCTTTTTTATATTCCGTGTGCAAAGCGATAAAAAATACGATAACGAACTGGTCGTAAACGATTATTACAAGCAGGAGCGCAGCCTGGAGGCAACACTTGCCAAAGAAGACAACGCTGCCGCCCTGAACCAAAAAGTACTGATAGAAAACACGGCTGATGCCATTAAAATAACATTTCCGCAGGGATTTGACCCAACAAAAATAAAAGGAAAAGTGTCCCTTTACAGGCCGTCTGACCAGAAGCTGGATTTTGATACTCCTATTTCACTGTCCGCTCCATACATGCTCATACCTAAAAACGACCTGGCAGGCGGCCGCTGGGACATTACTGTAGACTGGCAGTACGAAGGTAAAGGGTATATGAATAAGGAAATGTTCAACCTTTAGGTTATTGGTTGGTGGTTGTTAGTTGTTGGCCTTTGCTAAAACTAACAACCATCAACTGACAACTAACAACCTTAAAAAATGCTTTACTCAGCAATCATATTAGGCATTGTGTCCAGTCTGCACTGCATAGGCATGTGCGGCCCTATAGCCATAATGCTGCCTGTAGACCATAAGAACCCCGCCCGGAAAACCATACAGGTATTGTTGTACCATCTTGGCAGGCTTACGGCTTACAGTGCGTTAGGGCTTGCCTTCGGGGTGCTGGGGCGTGGGTTTTACCTTGCAGGCCTGCAACAACAGCTTTCCATACTTGCCGGCATCATCATGATAACCATAGCGCTGGTACCGGAACGCATCTTCGCAAAGTATAATTTTTCAAAACCCATATACAAACTCATCTCGGGGTTAAAAACGGGCCTGGGCAACCAGTTCCGGAAAAAAGGCTATAAGGCACTTTTTATAACCGGATTATTTAACGGCTTCCTGCCGTGTGGGCTGGTATATGCGGCATTATTTGGGGCATTGGCTATGCAAAGCGCATTGTACAGTACAGCTTTTATGTTCTTGTACGGCGCAGGAACCATACCACTTATGACTATGGTAGTATTTACCGCTACATTCTTTAAAAACCCAATACGAAATACACTGGCCAAAGCCGTACCTTATTTAGCCGTTTGCATCGGTATGCTGTTCATAGTACGGGGGCTGGGGCTGAGCATCCCATACCTGTCTCCCGGCACTATGAACCTTTTTGTAGGTGCTATGGCTGATTGCAAATAAAAAAACTACCAACCGTTCTTACTACTCTTCTAAATACTGCAGAAAGGGCGCAACAGTAAAATGTTGCGCCCTTTCACTTATTAAGTAAACGACTGATATTACACAACCATACTAAACAACCTTGTTTCCGGTGCCTTACGGATAAGCCTCAGGTCAAACGCCATGCATACATTGCGTACGTAGGGCTTGCCTTTTTCGGTAACGGTGATGCTGTTATCACCAAAGGTAATCAGCCCATCATCTTCCATTTCAGTAAGGCTTTCCAGTACTTCGGGCAGTTCGGCAAAATACCCGTTGCCCATTGGCTCCCAGGTTGTTTTAAAGCGGCACATAAGGTTTAGTATGTGCCTGCGAATGATTAAATCCTCGGCAGTAAGCAAATGCCCCCTGAAAACAGGTAGCTCACCGGCATCTATCCGGGTATAATAGTCCTCCAGTGTTTTTTCGTTTTGGGCAAAGCTGTACCAGCTGTCACTTATAGACGATACGCCTAAGCCTATCATCAGTTGGGTTTTTCCCGCATTGTAGCCCATAAAATTGCGGTGCAGGCTGCCGTCTTTAAAAGCGGTGTACATACTGTCGCTCTCCAGGGCAAAGTGGTCCATGCCGATTTCATGGAAACCTTTTTCAGAAAGCAATTCCTTGCCCACTTCATACAGCTTTCGCTTTTCTTCGTCTTTAGGCAGGTTGCTTTCATCAAAACCGCGTTGGCCGCTGCCTTTAACCCATGGTACGTGCGCATAGCTGTAGTAGGCCAACCTGTCCGGGTTAAGCGATTTTGTTTTTTCTATGGTATCAATGCAGCTGTCCAGCGTTTGGAACGGCAGACCGAAAACCAAATCATGGCTTATGGAGGTATAACCTATTTCCCGTGCCCAGAAAGTAACCTTGGCCACATTATGGAACGGCTGTATACGGTGTATGGCCCTTTGTACGGTTTCATTGTAATCTTGCACCCCGAAGCTCACCCTTCTAAAATCCAAATCGTACAGTGTTTGCAGATGTGCACGGGTGGTATTGTTCGGGTGGCCTTCAAAACCAAACTCATGCCCCGGCATACGGTCGGCCTTTCGGAATATGCCTTTTATGAGTGTCTGCAAATTCTCCGGGCTGAAGAATGTAGGTGTACCACCACCCAGGTGCAGTTCTTTTATCTTAGGGCGTTTTGCAAACATAGTACAATACATATCCCATTCTTTCAGCAGGGCTTTTATGTAAGGTGTTTCTACATCGTGGCGTTTGGTAATACGTTTATTGCATCCGCAAAACGTACACATACTTTCGCAAAATGGCAGGTGTATATACAGGCTTATCCCTTCTTTGGCATTGCTTTCATTAAATGCCTTACTACAGGTTTGTTTCCACTGTGTTGTGGTAAAACCGGCTTCGTCCCAGTAGGGTACGGTAGGGTAGCTGGTGTAGCGTGGCCCCGGTACGTTGTACTTTTGCACTAATGAATTTTTCATGGCGACATTTTTTCCTAAAGCAAAGCTACTTAGCTATACCACGGTAAAAAATGATAATTGTCATCCTGCAAAATAAAAGCCGCCCCGCATAACGCTGCGCAGGACGGCCTACATAAAAAAGAAACTAAAGCTTTATTCGGTTATGTTACATCTCCATTTTCTGGTGCTTGTTTCGCATGGCCCAGTAGAAGAAGTTAGGGAATACAAGTAACGTGAACAGCGTAGCGGTAACCAATCCACCAATAATAGATATGGCCAGCGGCTTCTGACTTTCTGAACCGATACCTGTAGAAATTGCCGCAGGCATAAGCCCTATGGCTGCCATAAGTGCAGTCATCACCACCGGGCGTGTACGTGACTTAACGCCTTCTATGATGGAATCGGCGAGCGACATCTTCAGCTTGAGGTTCGAGTGGAATTCCGATACCAGGATTACCCCGTTTTGTATACAGATACCCAGCAGCGCTATAAAGCCCACACCTGCTGATATACCGAAGTTAACCCCCGTAATTTGCAGCGCCAGGATACCGCCTATTATGGCAAACGGCACGTTAACCAGTACCAGCAGCGAGTCTTTTATATTACCGAACATGATGAACAGCAACACAAATATCAGCACTAAGGAAATTGGCACTACCTGGGTAAGTTTGGCACTGGCACGTATCTGGTTTTCATACTCTCCGGTCCAGCCTATGGTATAGCCAGCAGGCAGTTTTATTTGTTTCACCTTAGCCTGTGCTTCGGCTATGGTACTGCCAAGGTCGCGGTCGCGTACAGAGAATTTCACCCCGATGAAACGTTTTGCGTTATCACGGTACACAAAGGACGGACCTGTTTCGGTAGTAAGGGTTGCAATTTCCTTAAGTGGCACTTTACCACCACGTAGGGTAGGCACCATAAGGTTCATTATATCTTCCTCATCTTTACGGTACTCTTTAAGGTAACGAATACGGATGTCAAACTTGCGTTCGCCCTCATATTTCTCGGTAGCGGTTTTACCGCCTACGGCCATTTCTATAATACTTTGCGCATCGCTTTTCTGCACGCCGTATAGCGCCATCTTCTGCTCATCAAACTTCACGCTCATTGCAGGCTGTCCCAGGTTGCGTAGTACGCCCACATCCTTAACGCCGCCTACAGGTTTTATTTTGTCCATCACCTCATTGGCAAGCCTGTCCAGTACCTGAAGGTCGTCACCGTAAATTTTCACGGCGTTGCTGGCCTTAAAGCCTGCTACAGCCTCGGCTACGTTGTCTATTACCGGCTGCGAATAGTTCCATGTAATACCCTGGTATACGCTAAGCTTTTTGTTCATCTGCTCTACCAGTTCGTCCATGGTTATCTTGTGCTTCCATTCCTCTTTAGGCTTCAGGTCTACCTGGAATTGCAGGAACCCGAAACCGTTAGGGTCGGTACCGTCGTTACTACGGCCGGTTTGCGACATCACGTCGTCTACTTCCTCAAAAGATTTCAGCTCTTTACGGATGATGGTCGCCATTTTCACACTTTCGCTGAGCGAGTTGCTTATCGGTAGCTCAGCGGTTACCCAAAGCGCACCCTCATTTAGTGGTGGCAGGAACTCGGTACCCAAAAAGCGGGTAGAGAACAATGTAAGGCCAAGGATAACAAGTGATACTATGATGGAAATCTTTTTGTGCCTGAAACTTACGGCAAAACCTTTGGCAACCGACTTGTTGAAAAATTCCACAAATGGGTTGTGTTTTTCGCGTACGTTTTTGTTCAGCAAAATAGAGCACAGTACCGGTACCAGGGTAAGGGTAAATATTAGCGCACCAAGCAGGGCAAAACCAAGTGTCCAGGCCAGTGGCGAGAACATTTTTCCTTCAACTTTTTCAAATGAGAATATAGGGAGCAGTGCGGAAATGATGATAAGTTTACTGAAGAAAATAGCCACACCCAGCTTAGAACCTGTCCTGCGGATAAGGCCCATTTTGGCCAGCTTGTTAAAACGTTCGTCGCCTTCCTTTGCCCGCAGGTGATCGAGTGCCACAAAGAGCCCTTCCACCATCACTACAGCGCCGTCTATGATGATACCGAAGTCTACCGCACCCAGCGAAAGCAAGTTGGCGCTCATGCCTTTCAGCCTTAAACAAAGGAATGCAAACAGCAGTGCCAGCGGAATAATTATCGAAACGATAACCGTAGTACGCCAATCTGCCATAAAAAGGAATACGATAACCGTAACGAGTATAATACCCTCTATAAGGTTGTGGGTAACTGTTTTGGTACAAAACTCCATAAGGTTGTCACGGTCGTAGAAGGTAACCATTTTTACATCTTTAGGCAGTACGTTATCCTGCACGTAGGCTATTTTCTCTTTTAGCGCCTTAAGCACTATCGACGGGTTTTCACCTTTACGCATAATTACTATGCCTTCTACCACGTCGTCTTTATCATTTAGGCCCACCTGGCCCACACGCGGAACGTTGCTTTCCTCTACTTTGGCAATGTCCTTAATCAGTATCGGGTTGCCGTTGTACTGGGCCACTATGGTGTTTTCTATATCGGCAATATTGTCTAAAAGACCCACACCACGTACCACGTACGCCTGTCCGTTTTTCTCTATAACGTCGCCGCCCACGTTTAGGTTGGCTTTGCTCACAGCCTCATACACCTGTGGTGATGTAAGCTCATATTTTTGTAGCAGCGTAGGATCTACCTCTACTTCATAAGTCTTTTCGCGTCCGCCAAAAACGGCAACGTCGGCTACGCCGGGTACAGCACGCAGCTGGCGGTCTATCACCCAGTTTTGAAGGGTAAGCAGCTCGCGGGTGTCTTTATTTGGGCTTTCCAGCGTATAACGGAAAATTTCGCCTGTAGGGCCGTATGGGGGCTGCACTTCGGGGTCTATGCCTTCGGGAAGTTCCACGTTACGCAGCAGGTTGTTTACCTGCTGGCGTGCAAAGAAATCATCTACATCATCATCAAAGATTATCTTGATAACCGATAAACCGAACATGGTAATACTGCGTACGTTCGTCTTTTTTTGGAGCGAGTTCATGGAAATTTCTATAGGCGAGGTTACAAAACGCTCTACCTCTTCGGCACTACGGCCGGGCCACTGGGTTACAATAACAATCTGGGTATTGGTAACGTCGGGGAATGCTTCTACAGGGATATTTTTATAACTGATAACACCGGCTATAACTACTAATCCTACCCAGAAAAATGTAAACAGCTTATTGCGTAGGGAAAACCCTATTATGTTTTTTATAAACTTTATCATGGCTGTAAGGATTAATCGTTAATAGCATCGTATATAAGCAGGTTGCTTTTCACAATCACCTTTTCGCCCGCTTTAAGCCCTGCCAAAATATAGGTCTTATCATCAAGCGCGCGGTATATGGTTATCTCCCTGGTTTCTATATTGTCCTTGTCTTTAAATACCATTACAAAGTTTTTGTTGTTGTCAAAAACCACAGATGCACTTGGTACAGCCACATACTTTTTGTCGTCGGCATAGTGTACTTTTACAGTAGCATTCATTTCCGGTTTCAGGGCTACATCGGTATTAGGTACCTTAATCAGTGCTTTGGCAGCACGAGTATCGGGGTCTATCACGTTAAAAATCTTATCGATTTTCCCTTTTATGTCCTTATCAGGATAGGCTATGGTATGGATGCTTGCTTCCTGGCCAACTTTAATCCTGCCAAGGTCGCTTTCGTTTACGTTTGCCAATACCCAAACATTGTCAAGCTTTGCCACGGTAAACACCGCCTCATCGCGGTTTGCGCTCAGCATTTCATTCGGGCTGATGTCCTTGCTTACAATATAGCCGCTTATAGGGGCATACATGTTATACACCGATCCGCTTTTCAGCTTGTAAATCTGGTTTACTTCGCGCATCCTAGATCGTTCAGCCTTGGCTTTATCAAGCTCTTTCTGGGCCATAACAAGCTCTTTTTCGCTGGCAAGTTTGCCTTCGTACATATCTTTAACGCTTTGAAGGTTACGCTCGGCTATGCTTACATCGGCATCGGCATCGCTGGTCTGGCTCTGGAAACCGGCGATCTCTGTACTGCGAATGCTGGCCAAAAGCTGGCCCTGCTTTACGTAGTCGCCCAGTTCAGCTTTGATTTCTATAACGCTACCGCCAACGGCAGGGAATACCTGGCTGATGTTGTTGTTTTCGGCACTTACCTTACCAAAAAGGCGTATTTCGTTTTGGGCAAATTCTTCGGTAGCAGTGGCAAATGTACTTTCCCTGTACATCTGGTCGCTCATTACAAATTGTGGCTTTTGCTCCTCTTTAGGTGCATCAGCTTCTTTTTTGCTGCAGGCAGTAAGCAGGGTTAGTACGCTTACTGATATATATGATATGTTTTTAAATGTTTTCATCGCTTAAAAGTTATTAGTGCCGGTTACGTAATTAATTTGGGTGGCTGCCAGTGCCAACTGTTGTTTTACCCTTTCCACTTCGGTTTGGGCTTCATTGTAAGCCTCAAAGAAGTCGGCAAACTCTATCATCGATACGTTGCCTTTCTGGAAGTTGGTATTGATACCGTTAAACACAGCATCAAAATCCTGGTTAATAAGCGAGTTGATACGTTTGTATTCCTCTACACTTCGGGTAAAATTCTGGTAAGCGGCCAGCACCTCGTTTTGCACTTCAAGCTGCTTGTAATCAATATTCTTTTCGCTTGCCATCTGCTGTACCTTGGCCGATTGTATATTGCCACGGTTACGGTCAAACACCGGTAACGGTATGCCCAGGCCTACGTTATACTGGTTGTTAAAGGCATCGCCACGCTGGTTGTAGCCGCCGCGTATGGTAACATCAGGTATAGCCAGTTTACGTTGCAGCGAAAGGTTCAGCTTGGCAGATTCTGTAGCCAACTTGGCCTCGTTAAGGTCGGGCCTGTTCTCTAACGACTTGTTTAAAATATCATCATACAGGAATGATTTGGCAGCATAACCGTTTGCATCGCCTGCCTCATATACTGTATTAATAGTTGCGGTAGTGCCCAGCAGTATGTTCAGCTTTTGCTGTTCTTCAATCAGCGTCTGGCTTTCTTCAGACTTATCATTGTTTATCTTTACATAAACCGACTTAAGGCGTACCAGGTCCTTTAGCGCAATGTTGTTTTTCGCTACCTGCAACTCATAACTGCTTATAAGGAACTGAAGTTTATCAAGCAGCTTATTATATTTCTCTATGATTTTCTGTTGGTTGTGCACCGTGTAAAACGATTGCCATATTTGCTGTTGCAGGTTGCGTGTAAGGTCGGCCAACTCAGCCTCTGCCATTTTTTTGTCGAGTTTTGCCAACTCAATCTGTGCTTTGCGTTTGCCCCCTATAAGTATTAACTGTTCGAGCCCGGCCTGGAAGTTACCTTTATTCCCGGTTGGGAAATACAGGTTATTTTGCCCCTGGTAGGCAATCATATCAGCTGTAATTTCAGGGTTGGGGTATACCTTGCTCTGAATCAGGGCGGCATCAGCCTTGTCAATATCATATTGGCTGGCCAATAAAAGAAAGTTGTTCTTAAAGAATAGTTCTTCTGCCTGTTTTATGGTAAGGGTAAGGCTTTGGGGTGCCTGTGCAACCATACCACCCCAGCACAGCAGCATGGCCATGCAGGGTAAGAAGTTTTTTGGTTTCATCTTATGTATGTTTAAAAGCGTACTTTTTTGTAAAAAACAAATCCATAGACGGAAACAGCTTATTAAAGTCAATTAATAAACAGAAGCATGTTGCTGAAAACCAGCAACAATCCGACGAATGGAATTAAAAGGCTTTTAAACCTCCGGTGGCGGAGAAAATAAGGTAAGCTTAGGGGAATTGTATAATGGATCTTTGTAGAAAGTATCGGGCTCTACAACTTTAAAATTAGTTTCTCCTTCAGAAGCTAATTTTAAACCCTGTATTGCCTGGAAAGTCCATACGGTTTTCTTTACATTTAGTTTAAGGTGCTGGGTACTTTTGGTATGGTGTTCGGGTATGGCGTTTTCTATCAATAGTACGTCTTCCAGTACAAGCTCGGCCATACTGTCTACCTCTTCAAAGTCTTCATCTACCTTACTGTGTTCAAAAAAGGTGTGCGGGTTATCGATACTAAAGTTGAGTATGTGTAGCGCCATAAGCACCCACAACACACGCTGACCGATATACCTGCTTTGCCTTTTCATGAAATAGTAATACTATTTGGTTTGCCAAAAGTAATAATCACATCCTAAACCAGCACAAACCTTGCCAAAGTATTTGACATTCTAAGAAAATTTTAAGAAATATAACCTGTAACAACTTAGCCTTTCAAAATCTTCTGTGCCGTATCCCTGCCACTCGTTAACGCAGCTTCTACCGTACCCATAGCGGAACCGTTATATAAATACTCTCCGGCAAAGTATACTCTATTGTCAACGGGTTGCTGCAATATGGCTCGTGCTTCAACACTTTCAACTTTATCATACGCATATGAGCCACGGGTAAAGGGTTCGGTAATCCAGTTGGCAACTTTCCATGCGGTTAGTTTTTCTTTTAATATTTCGATTTCTATATTAAAAACAGCACTAAGGGATGTCAATGCCAGACCCAATATATCATCATCAACCATATCTTTTTTGTCAAAAGCAGGCGGGCCTCCCAGCCAACCGGTAAATAAAGGCCTGTTTGATGGGGTTTGAGTCCAATACGTAGGCACTGCTTCATCGGTAAACAGGAACCCCATGGTTGAAAGGTCGGTCCCTCGCCCGCTTATAATATGGTTTTCCCAAAACAGTGCATCAAACTCAAGCAGCACTTTTATAACCGAACCAAACCCGATATTGTGTAATGCCTGCATTTGTCTTGGTAAAGGAGGATTGAACATAATTGTTCCTTCTTCACCTTCCGGAGCCTGTAACACACCCAAAGGCAATGCGATTATTGCTTTGTCTGCACTATATACAGCCCCGGTTGTTGTTATGACTTCTACACCTGTGTTACCGTGGTTAATAGTTTTAGCTATACTATTGGGCAAAATATTATTGCCTGTGTTGGTACACACCGATGCCAGATAATCTATCAACTTACCATATCCCCCAATAATACGGTGTTGGGCATCTTCATTTTCGTGGTTCCACTCATTTCGCAGCGCAAATGCACCGGCATCGTTTACATCGGCAGTATCATAACCTGTCACATAGTTTTCTATCTGCCCGCGCATTTTCGCATATTGCTCCGCAGAGAAATACTGCTGCATAAAGTGGGCAATAGGCATGTCCTGCTCCAATTTATCGAGGTTATCCAGGAAACCCTCAAAGCCTTCTATAAATTCATTGCTCTGCTCAAATGTACCATTATGGTATTGCCACATTTCAAAATCGACACCCGTAGTGCCTATACTCGCTTCCTCAAGTAATTGAAGTGTAACAGGCAGATTGCCATGCACAAACTCAGCCCCTAACTCAGTAGCCTCAGAAAAATTACCTTGAATGGTATGTATACGCCCGCCTAAACGGCTTCGTGCTTCCAGGACTGTTACGGTTTTACCTGCTTTAGATAATATATATGCAGCCATAAGCCCGGCTACCCCTGCGCCTATGATAATAACATCAGTCTTTTTCATTGAAAAAATGTGTATGGGAAAGGTAATGATTTATGGAAGAAATAGCCTTGTAAATAAAAAGCCATCGCTTTTAAAATACGATGGCTTTTAGTGACCTTATCGGGATTCGAACCCAAATCATCAGAACCGGAATCTGACATTCTATCCATTGAACTATAAGGCCAAAGTATTTTGTTTCAGGCTTAAAGTTTCAGGTTCTATACAGAACGGAAATTAACTTGAAACTTTAAACCTTAAACAAAACTCTTATGATAAAACCTTCTTTACCAGTGTAGAGATGGTTTTACCGTCAGCAGTACCGGCAAGCTCTTTATTGGCTATGCCCATCACTTTGCCCATATCGGCCATACCGCTAAAGCCGTTTTCAGCCACAATGCGGCGGATAACAACTTCCACTTCCTCCTCGCTTAACTGAGCCGGCAGGAATTTCTCTATAACGGCAGCCTGAGCCAGTTCAGGGTCGGCAAGGTCCTGGCGGCCTTGCTGTATGTATATAGCAGCGCTATCTTTGCGTTGTTTAACCAGTTTTTGCAGCAGCTTTATCTCTTCTTCGGCAGATACTTCCTCTTTGGCACCACTTTCGGTTTGTGCCAAAAGAAGGCCTGATTTTATTGCCCTAAGCGACTCTAATGCTACTGTATCTTTTTCTTTCATGGCCGCTTTCATAGCGTCCATAATCTGTGATTGCAAACTCATAAACCTTGATTTTAATGTGCCCGCGAAGATAAAAAAATAACCCGAAAATATTGTTATATTTCCGGGTTAAGGTTCACATTTGGGTTAGTTTAATCTACGTTGTCATGGAGGAACGAATTGTTCGACCTTAGTTGCAGGTCGTTGTTGCTGTCTAATCCCAGCGACAGGCGCGACCTGTTATTATCGTTACGCGTTTCGTTAAGGTCTACCCCCATACGCTTGTAAGCAGGCTCCTTTTCAAACTCGTCTATCCTCGAATTATGGAACTTATAGTTAAATTCCTTCATCTTTTTCCTGCGCTCCTCAGCCCTTAGCCTAAGGGTTTCTTCTATAGTCATTTCCACAGGTGAAACTTCTTCGGCCATAGTAGGTACAAACCTCGGTGCTACCGGCTCAACCGGTATTACAGGTTGCTGTGCCACAGGCTGGGCCTGTACAGGTTGTTGCTGTACCGGCTCTGCTTTAGGCTCTTCAGCGATAGGTTCAAATATATTCCTAAGCGTAAACTGCAATTCTTCTGCCACAGGTTCCTGTACGGCTTTAGCAGCAGGTTTAGAGTTTAGCAGTTCGCTTTCTTTTTCAAGGTAATCCTCCAGCGAATAACGGATAACACCGCCTTCATTCACTTCCGTTACCGGAACCACATTTACAGGCTCAGTTACCGCTATATTGCGTACTTCATCTGTAAGGCTGAACAGTAGTTTTTCCTCGCTTTTGGCATTGTTTGCAGAAAGGTCGAAAGAGAAGGTAAACTGGTCTTCTTTCTTTTCTACGATAACAAACTCAGGGTCTATTACTTCTATATCCCTTACATCCTTAATTATCGGCTGCGAAAAAGCCGTAAATACCGGGGCAGCAGGCTGAATCGGTTGCGCAGGCTGTACCGCTACAGGTTGTTCCTGTACCGGGGCTACCGCTACCGGAGCCGCAGTAATTTCGTGTGAAGGCGCCACTATTTCAAAGAAAACGTCAAGGTTATTGATGTGCTCTGAAGCGGGCTCTGCCATCACTTCAGAAACCGGCTTTTTTTCCTCAACTTCCTCCTCAAGCGTAAACACGATTTTTTCTTCAACAACCGGCTCAGGGGTTACTTCCGCTTTTGGGTGCTCTATGGCAGTAGAAAAGTCGAATGCCTGTACCGTTCTTTTGGTAAGGTCGTGCACCATTTTTTGCTCTTCTTCAAGGGCGTGCACTATCTTTTTAGGCTCAGTATTTACAATTTCGTTTTGCTGCTCCAGGTTAAAGCCGGTGGCAATTACCGTTACGGCAATAGCATCTCCCAGGCTCTCGTCTTCGCCCACACCCATAATAATGTTAGCATTAAACCCGGCCTCGCTTTGTATGTGGTCGTTTATTTCACCTATTTCGTCAATAGTAATCTCGGTAGTGCCCGAAACGATAAGCAGCAGCACGTTTTTGGCACCATTAATCTTGTTATCGTTAAGTAGCGGGCTGTCCAGTGCGGCGACAATAGCATCTTTGGCACGGCAATCTCCTGAAGACAGTGACGAACCCATTATAGCTGTACCACTGTTGCTAAGTACCGTTTTGGCATCTTTAAGGTCGATGTTTTGCGTGTAGTGGTGGGTAATTACCTCCGCTATACCGCGTGATGCCGTTGCCAACACCTCGTCTGCCTTAGAGAAACCGGCCTTAAAGCCCAGGTTACCGTATACTTCCCTCAGCTTGTTGTTGTTTATAACAATAAGCGAGTCTACCTGCTTGCGCAGGCGCTCTACACCCTTCATGGCCTGTTCGGTACGCACCCTTCCTTCAAACTGGAACGGTATGGTAACGATACCCACGGTAAGGATGTCGCGCTCCTTAGCCAGCTGGGCTATAACAGGGGCAGCACCGGTACCGGTACCACCACCCATACCTGCTGTTATAAAGAGCATCTTGGTATTGGTATCGAGCATTTGCTCTATTTCTTCTATACTTTCCAGAGCCGACTGCTGGCCTACCTCTGGGTTAGCGCCGGCACCAAGGCCTTCGGTAAGGTTAAGGCCCAACTGTATTTTATTGGGCACCGGGCTGTTTTGCAGCGCCTGGCTGTCTGTATTACAAACAACGAAATCCACGCCTTTAATGCCCTGCCTAAACATGTGGTTGATAGCGTTACTACCGCCTCCGCCAACTCCTATTACCTTGATTACGTTCGACTGGTTTTTAGGTAAGTCAAACGAAATACTTCCAAATTCTGTATTCATCATAATCAACGGGTTTTATTCTGCGTTATCTAAAAAATCTTTAATCTTGTCTATATACTTGTCAAAGAATGACCTCTTCACTTTCTTCTCAGTCGATTCATTAACAATATTCATGTCTTCTTTTACGGCTGCCACGGTTTCCAGTACCGGCTCCTGTACCTGGGCTACTGCCTGTGCAACCGGGGCAGGTGTTTCCACCACATTTACCACAGGGGCTGCTACCGGCTGGTGCCTTACTACAGGCTGCTGGTATACCGGTTTCTGCAGTTCTACAAGCGGCGTAGCGCTTTGTGTGTTGTTTCGCAGGCTGTTCATTACAAGGCCTACCGCTGTAGCATAAAGCGGGCTTGAAATTTCCTCTCCTGATTTTCCGGCCAAATGCTCGTTAGGGTAACCTATGCGAGTATCCATACCGGTTATGTATTCTACCAGCTGCTTTATATGTTTCAGTTCCGATCCGCCACCGGTAAGTACTATACCGGCAATAAGTTTTTTGCGGGGGTCTTCATGGCCATACGCTTTGATCTCAGCAAATACCTGCTCTATGATTTCCACCACGCGGGCATGTATAATCTTAGAAAGGTTTTTAAGCGAAATCTCCTTTGGCTCACGTCCGCGAAGGCCCGGGATAGATACAATTTCGTTATCCTTGTTTTCGCCCGGCCATGCAGAACCGAATTTTACTTTAAGCAATTCGGCCTGTTTTTCTATGATAGAGCAGCCTTCCTTAATATCCTCGGTTATTACATTACCGCCAAACGGTATTACTGCCGTATGGCGAATGATGCCATCTTTAAATATGGCAAGGTCGGTAGTACCGCCACCTATATCGATAAGCGCTACACCGGCTTCTTTTTCTTCTTGGCTAAGTACCGCGTCTGAAGATGCAAGCGGCTCAAGCGTCAGGCCCGAAAGGTCTAAGCCAGCACTCTTAATGCATCGGCCTACGTTACGGATGCTCGATGCCTGCCCCACTACTACGTGGAAGCTTGCCTCAAGCCTGCCGCCGTACATGCCTATAGGTTCTTTTATTTCGTTTTGCCCGTCGATTTTAAATTCCTGTGGCAATACATGTATTATTTCTTCGCCCGGCAACATGGCCAGTTTGTGCACCTGGTTAATAAGCAGGTCAATATCAGCATCGCCTATTACTTCTTCAGGATTGCTCCTGCTTATGTAATCGCTGTGCTGTATACTGCGTATGTGCTGGCCGGCTATGCCCACCACCACATCGTTTATACGGTAGCCGCTGTTTGCTTCGGCTTCCTGTACTGCCTGCTGGATAGATTGTATGGTCTGGGTAATGTTATTCACCACGCCGCGGGCTACCCCAAGGCTTTTCGATTTTCCGATGCCCAGGATTTCCAGCTTGCCATACTCATTCTTCTTGCCGATCATCGCTACAATCTTTGTAGTACCGATGTCTAAACCTACTGCAATGCTCTCTCTTTCCATATCTCTACTTTTTGGTGCACACCACCTGCTCTGTAAACTTCAGGTTGATGGTTTTGTAATTTTCTATCAATGTATCCTTTGTAGCGTCCTGCAAAAACGCTTTGTAATTTTTAAACTTCCTGTCTATGTTTACCGGGCCGCCAAACAAAATATCGTAGCTGTACCCCCGTGTATTCATAGTAATATAGCCTGTAGGCTTTACCGAAATACCCGTGATGTTTTTCTTTAAGAAATCATCATCATAGATATAGTCCAGTAATTCTTTAAGCTTCTTACGGTCAAGTCTGTTAAAATCCCCTGTTAACAATGGCACCCTCGCTGTTTCACTTTCGCTAAGCGGCATGGCCTTGCCACCATAGTCTATGTAATACGATTTATCCCCCTGAAATGCCCTGGCTACCGGCTTCTTTTGGGTTATCTCCGCTACCAGTTTCCCATCTACTGTAGCGTAAACCTTTGCCTGGCCTACCATCGGATTTGCATTGATAGTTTTTTCCACCTTATTCAAATCTAACTGAACTTTCTTTATGGTGTTAACAGGACCGAAATTTTGTATTAACAACTTATTAACCGCCTCTTTGGTTAAGAATTTATCACTTTCCGCAAAAAATATCTCCGCTTTTTCAAGATTCCTCTGTTCGTTGCGTTTCCCGGTAAATGCATACAGGAACACCACCACGCACAGTATCACTATCAGCCTTATATTTCCCCAATCAATATTTTTCATCTAACACTGCCTTAATATCGCCTACCATTTCTCCTATATCACCTGCCCCTATGGTAATGATTACCGGGGCATCCGTTTGCTTAAGCAGTGGTAGCAATTCTTCTTTGCTTACCAACCTCTTATTGGGGTTCTCTATTTTGTCCAGCAGCCACTGGCTGGTTATACCTTCTATGGGCAGTTCCCTGGCCGGGTAAATGTCCAGCAATACAATGTTTTCAAACTGCCCCAGGCTCTTTGCAAAACCGTCGGCAAAATCCCTCGTGCGGCTGAACAGGTGCGGCTGGAATACCGCAAGTACCTTTTTATCAGGGTACAGCTCGCTTACCGCCTGGTACACCGCATTTATTTCTGTTGGGTGGTGTGCATAATCGTCTATATACACCAGCCCTTTTTCTTTTATCTGGTAACTGAACCTGCGCCTTACACCTTTAAAGCTTGCCAACGCCGACTTTATATCCTCCCCCGAAACACCGTATGTCCTTGCCATGGCTAAAGCCAATGTAGCATTGGTAAGGTTGTGGTGGCCCGGCAAACCGAAACGTATATCAGTTATGGTTTCCTCAGGTGTTACTACATCAAATACATACCAACTTTCTTCTATCCGGATGTTCTGTGCCGAAAACTGCCCGTTATTTACACCTACGGTTACCCCGCCTAACGGAAGCCCCGCAACTACAAACATTTTGCTTTTGTCTTCTACCTTATCAGCAAACTCACAGAATGATGCTTCAATCGAAGCCGTATCGCCGTAAATATCCAGGTGGTCGGCATCCATGCTCGTCACACAGGCAATATCCGGATGCAGGTGCAAAAATGAACGGTCAAACTCATCGGCTTCTGCCACGGTAACCGTTTTGCCGCTGCCTATAAGGTTAGAGTTGTAGTTTTCTACCACCCCGCCTATAAAGGCTGTAACGTCTACCCCACTCTGGTACAGTATATGCCCCAGTATGCTGCTGGTAGTGGTTTTGCCATGCGTACCGGCCACCGCAAAAGAGTACGTACCCTTAGTGATGATGCCCAGTACTTCGGCTCGTTTTTTAACCACAAAACCGTTATCCAGGAAGTAGTTCCACTCGGTGTGGTGCTTAGGCACCGCCGGGGTTACTACTACCAGTGTATGTTCTTTATCAAGGAACGTTTCACTTATTAAACCGATGCTGTCTTCAAAGTGGATGCTTATCCCTTCGGCAACAAGCTCATCAGTAAGATGGGTTGGGGTCTTATCATAGCCCGCTACATTTTTGCCTATGAATTTAAAATAGCGTGCAAGGGCACTCATACCGATGCCGCCTATACCAATAAAATAGACATTTTTAATGTTTGCTAACTCCATCTTTTTTTAAAGCTGCTGAGCGACTGAGTTCCTTAGCTTCTTAGCCAATCCCCGAACATCAGCGTTCAGCATGTATTTATTCTTTAACCGGATACATTTTAGCGCTTTGGCCAATCCCCAGCATCCGGCTTTGTTTATGTTTTTCTGCTCAGTGGCTAAGTAGCTTAGCGGCTCAGCAGCTTGACAATCTCCTCAACAATATCGTTGGTAGCGTTTACTTTCGCCAGTGTCTTAATGTTTTCAGCCAATGACTTTTGCTTTTCAGTATTGCTTACCAAATCAGCAAAAACCGGCTGGAACTGCGTATCAAGCTGTGGTTCCTTCAGCAGCAGTGCACCGCCTTTATCTACAATGGCCTGTGCATTCTTGGTCTGGTGGTCTTCCGCTACGTTAGGCGACGGAATGAACAACACCGGCTTACCCACGATACAAAGCTCTGATACCGACGATGCCCCTGCACGCGATATCACAAAATCTGCCGCAGCGTAAACCAAATCCATCCTGTCTATGAACGAAAGCACCTGTACCCCGTCTTTATCGCCATGGTGGCGGTATTCTTCGTAGTACAGCTTCCCGCATTGCCATATCACCTGCACATCATGCGCCTGTATATAGGCCAGTTCCTTATCTATAAGCTGGTTGATGCGGCGTGCCCCAAGGCTGCCTCCCAACACCAACAGTGTTTTTTTATTTGGGTCGAGCCCAAAACGTGTTACCGCTTCTTCCTTCTTATCTGCTGTACCTATCAGGTCCTGCCTTACCGGATTTCCCGTAAAGACAATTTTACCCGCCGGGAAAAACCGTTCAAGGTTATCGTAGGCTACACATATTTTGCTTGCCCATTTAGACAGCCATTTGTTTGTAATACCCGGAAATGAATTTTGCTCCTGTATTACTACCGGTATACGCATACCTGCCGCAGCCCTTAACAGTGGCCCGCTGGCAAAGCCCCCGGTACCTATAACCACATCGGGTTTAAAATCCTTAATGATGCTGCGCGAGCGGATAAGGCTGCTGGCCAGTTTCAGCGGGAACATGGCGTTATCAAGCGTCAGCCTGCGCTGTATGCCTGCTATCCATAACCCTACAATCTTGTACCCGGCCTGTGGCACCTTTTGCATTTCCATTTTATCGCTCGCTCCTACAAACAGGATTTCGCTCTCCGGGAAACGCACCTTTAATTCATTAGCAATAGCCACCGCAGGGTAAATATGTCCCCCGGTACCACCACCACTTAATATGAATTTAGGCTCTTTCATGTTTATTGTTCATGGTTTGTGGTTCATTGTTCCACTCACCGTCTATTATCTATTATCTTACGTCTAAAAATCTTTTGGCTAAGCAGCTTACTTCATCACCGCCCTCATCGGGTTTGCAGCATCTTCAACTGAGTATGCTGCCGGTTCTATACCCTGTGCTTCGGCTTCTTCTCGCTGTTTTTCTTTCAGTATGTGTTCGTCTATCAGTTGCTGAATAATGGCTTCACGCTCCAGCTTATCGGCTTCTTCCTGTGCCACCTCTTCTTCTTTTTTGGTTACGCTAAGAATGATGCCTATAGAGATACACGTCATCCAGATGCTACTACCACCACTACTGATTAGCGGCAGCGGTTGCCCCGTTACCGGGAGCAATTCGGTTGCCACACCCATATTGATGAACGCCTGGAAGATGATGGGGAAACCCAACCCTACTATAAGCAATTTACCAAAGAGCGATTTCGACTTATGCGCCTGTACCAAAAATCGGAACATCAGCATCAGGTAGAGGAACATTACCAGCAATCCGCCCAGCATACCGTATTCTTCCACTATAATAGCGAAGATAAAATCGGAAGACGACTGCGGCAGGAAGTTCTTCTGTACACTCTTGCCCGGCCCTAATCCGTACACCTGCCCGGTAGCGATGGCTATCTTGGCATTTTCTATCTGGTAGCGGTCTTCGTTTTCATCATCGCTGGTAAAGCGTTCTATACGGCTCATCCAGGTGTCTACCCTGTTTGGCATGGCGTTAGGGAAGGCTTTGGCAAGGCCAATGAACAATGCCAACATTACAATCCCCATTCCGATGATAGTTCCTAAGAAACGTATCGGGTAACCACCTACGAATACCAGCATGGCCACCATACTGAATATGAGTGCTGCCGTACTGAAGTTGGCCGGTAATATAAGCGCCAGTATTACAAATACCGGAAGCCATAATTCAATGAGCGATGCCTTAAACGTATACGCTTTATCCTGTACTTTAGCCAGGTAGCGGGCAACATACACCATAAGCACTATCATTGCCAGCGACGACGTTTGGAACGTAACCCCCACAAAAGGGATTTTTATCCAGCGGCTGGCATTGGCACCGTCTATAACCGTACCCTGCAAAAAGGTGTATACCAACAGCACTGCTATTAGTGGCATAAACAGTATAGACAAGCCTTTATAGTAATGATACGGCACTTTGTGTACCATGTAAATAAGCCCGAAACCTATGAATATATGCACCAGGTGCTTAACCAGATAACCTATAACAGTGCCCTTGCCTATTACATACACAAGGTTGCTGCTTGCGCTGAAAACAGGCATGAACGATACAAGGGCAAGCAATATGGCGAACGACCAGATGCCCTTATCTCCTTTCAGGTTATTGATTAATTCTTTCATTTTCTATTTTGTTCTGTAGAGACGCATTGCATGCGTCTCCGGTATTTTTTTTGACCCCACATGAGGAGACGCATGCAATGCGTCTCTACGGGAAAATCTGTGTCAATCTGTCAAATCTGTGTTATCAGTGTTTCCTATTACAAATTCTGCACGGCTATTTTAAACTGCCTGCCGCGGTCTTCATAGCTTTCAAACAGGTCGAAACTCGCGCATGCCGGTGAAAGCAGTACTGTATCACCCTTTTCAGCCAGTTTAGATGCTGTTATTACAGCGTCGGCCATGCTGGTTGTTTCAACCATAATGTCCACTACATTACCAAAAGCGTTTACCAGCTTCTGGTTGTCTACACCCAGGCATACTATGGCTTTTACTTTTTCGCGCACTAATGCCATTAGTTCGTTATAATCGTTACCCTTATCTACACCACCCACAATCCATACGGCAGGAGTGCTCATGCTTTCCAGCGCATAGTAGGTAGAGTTGGTATTGGTAGCCTTACTGTCGTTAATGTACTCCACACCCTGTATTTTAAGCACCTTCTCAAGCCTGTGCTCCACACCCTGAAAATTAGAAAGGCTTTCCCTTATGGTTTTCTTCCTTATGTTTTTCAGTTGTGCAACAGCAGTAGCGGCCATGGCATTCTTTACATTGTGTTTTCCTTCAAGCGAGAGTTCGTTTATCGACATTGTAAATTCTTTATCAGTTATGTTGCTTATAATGGTGTCACCTTTTACATAGACCCCTTTCTTGTTTTTACCCGAAAGCGAAAAAGGGATCAGTTTCGCTTTGGTTTTGTTTTTCGCCAGCCAGTTGTTTATCGTTTCGTCATCGGCATCATACACCAGGTAATCATTCTTAGTCTGGTTCATGGTAATACGGAACTTGGCGGCTATGTACAGCTCGTAATTGTACTCGTAGCGGTCCAAGTGGTCCGGGCTTATATTGGTTATCACCGCTATATGCGGGCGGTATTCCTCTATCCCGTCGAGCTGGAAACTGCTAAGCTCAAGAACGTATCCTTCTACCTTGTCTTCGGCTACCTGCCAGGCAAAGCTTTTGCCTATGTTACCGGCCAGCCCCACATTAAGCCCACCCTGCTTCAGCAAATGGTGCGTAAGCATTGTGGTAGTGGTTTTTCCGTTACTGCCGGTAATGCCTATCGTTTCCTTTTTGTTGAACTGATTGGCAAATTCAATTTCCGATATCACCGGTATGCCTTTTTCCTTCAGCTTTTTTACGATGGGTGACTTATCGGGTATTCCCGGGCTTTTCATCACCACATCGGCATTCAGTATCAGTTCTTCAGTATGTTTTTCCTCTTCCCAGGCAAGCCTGTTCAGGGCAAGTACTTCTTTATAATTGTTCTTTATCTTCCCGAAGTCCGACAAAAAAACGTCGTAGCCTTTTTTCTTTCCGAGGATTGCGGTACCTACACCGCTTTCTCCTCCTCCCAGCACTACCAGCCTCATATTACCTCAGTTTTAGTGAAACCAGTGAGAATATTGCCAAAAGGATGCTTACAATCCAGAAGCGGGCTACGATTTTACTTTCGTGATAGCCTTTTTTCTGGTAATGGTGGTGCAGCGGCGACATCAGGAATATCCTTCGTCCTTCGCCATATTTTTTCTTGGTGTACTTAAAGTAGCTTACCTGTAGTACTACCGAAAAGTTCTCTGCCAGGAAAATACCGCACAGTACCGGTATCAGCAGCTCCTTACGCACAGCCAGCGCCAGTACGGCAATGATACCGCCTATGGTAAGGCTGCCCGTATCGCCCATAAACACTGTGGCCGGATAGGTGTTGTACCAGAGGAAGCCTATGAGCGCCCCGCTGAAGGCCGCTATATACACCGTCATTTCACCGGAGTTAGGGATATACATTATATTCAGGTAATTACTGAAGATGATGTTACCCGACACAAAGGCAAAGATGCCCAGCGTGAGGACGACTATGGCACTGGTACCCGCAGCGAGGCCGTCTATACCATCGGTAAGGTTAGCGCCGTTACTCACCGCCGTAATGATGAATATCACTATCGGTATAAAGATGAGCCATGCCCATTTGGCATAATCGCCACCCATAAACGACAGCGCCTCGGCATAGTCAAATTCATTATTTTTAAAGAACGGTATGGTAGTAGCCGTAGATTTCTCCTCTACCGGCGATTGTACTATTACATTGCGGCCCTGCTCGTATTGCACTATTGGGGCGTTATCGGTACGTACAGTAACCCCCGGATGGAAGTACAGCACGTAGCCCACGATTAACCCAAGGCCTACCTGCCCTACCACCTTAAATTTGCCTTTTAGGCCTTCCTTATCTTTTTTGTGTACCTTAAGGTAATCGTCCAGGAAACCTATGGTACCCATCCACAGCGTGGTAACGATAAGCAGTACAACATAAATATTGTCAAGCTTGGCAAGCAGCAACACCGGCACCAGCGTAGAGAATATAATAATAAGCCCGCCCATGGTAGGTGTACCCGCCTTTTGGGTTTGCCCTTCAAGGCCAAGGTCGCGCACGGTTTCGCCTATTTGCTGGCGGCGCAGGAAATTGATTATCCTTTTACCGAAAATGGTAGAAAGGAGCAGCGACAGTATTACTGCCAGTCCCGAACGAAACGTAATGTACTGGAACACCCCGGTACCCGGAACATCCCACTGTTTGTCTAAAAACTGAAATAGATAATAAAGCATACTATCGCGCTATTTATTTAATTGGCTTAATAATTCTTTTACCACCTGCATGTCATCAAAATCGTACTTCACTCCTTTTATTTCCTGGTACGTCTCATGGCCTTTACCGGCTATGAGTATAATGTCGTTTGGCTTAGCCAGCTGGCATGCCAGCTTTATGGCCTGCTTGCGGTCGATGATCGCAACTGTTTTTTTATAGTTTTGGGGCTCTACACCCTTCTCCATGTCTTCAATAATATCTTCGGGCACCTCGCTGCGCGGGTTATCGCTGGTAAAAATGGCCTGGTCACTCATACCGCTGGCTATCTTAGCCATTTCCGGGCGCTTTGTCTTATCCCTGTCGCCGCCGCAGCCTACTACGGTAATCAGCTTTTCATTGCGTGTACGGATGTTCTCAATAGTATTCAGTACATTTTCCAGCGCATCGGGCGTATGGGCATAATCCACAATTGCCGTAATATTTGTTGGCGTTACTATAAACTGGAACCTACCGCTTACGCTTTCCAGTTCGCTCATCAGCCTTAGCACCTCGCGCTCTTCCAGCCCAAGGTTTACCGCTGCAGCATAAATGGCAAGCAGGTTGTACGCGTTGAACGTACCGATGAGCTTTACCCAGACTTCCTGACCGTTTATTTTTATCAGCAGCCCCGAAAGCTGGTTTTCCAGTATTTGGGCTTTGTAATCAGCATAAGTTTTAAGGCCGTAGGTAAGCTTTTTTGCAAGTGTATTTTGCAGCATTACCAAGCCGTTTTTATCATCTACATTCGATACTGCGAACGCTGTTTTTGGCAAATTGTCGAAGAATGATTTCTTTACATCCCTGTACTCGGCAAACGTGGCGTGGTAGTCCAGGTGGTCGTGCGACAGGTTAGTGAATATACCTCCTGCAAACAGCAGCCCGCTGGTACGGTGCTGGTGTATGCCGTGGCTGCTCACTTCCATAAAGCAGTAATCGCAACCCGCATCTACCATTTCACGCAGGTATTTGTTGATGCTCAGCGAATCAGGCGTGGTATGCGTAGCAGGATATGCTGTTTCGTCTACCATTACCTTTACCGTACTCAGTAAACCGGTTTTAAAACCGGCATTTTTAAACAACTGGTACAGCAGCGTGGCTATGGTGGTTTTACCGTTAGTACCGGTTACCCCTACCAGCTTCAGGCTCTCTGACGGATTGCCGTAATAGTTGGCCGCCATAAAAGCCAGTGCGGCGTGGGTGTTGGCCACCACTACATACGTAATACCTTCTGCCACCACCTCCGGAAGTTCCTCGCAGATAACTGCGGTAGCCCCCAGGCTTATGGCTTTTTCTATAAAGCCGTGCCCGTCGCTTACAGTACCCCTTATGGCTACAAAAGCATCGCCTTCACCCAGCTTGCGGGAGTCGAACTCTATTTTAGCCACAGGTATATCGGTAGCACCTTTTACCTGCTCTAAGGATACTTTGTATAATATGTCGCGCAACAGCATCACGATAATTCCAGTATTACGGTTTGTTTCTTACGAATGGTTTGCCCCGGCGAAAGCGATTGCTTTTTTACCTTACCGGAACCTTTTATCTCAACTTTCAGCCCCATATTGCCCAGCATAGCTACGGCATCCATGCCTGCCATGCCCACCATATTTGGCATTATATCTTTCTTAAACTTATTCTCCTTATCATAGTAAGCAGCGTATAACTGTTCCTGTTTATTAATATGCTTATCCAGTTGCTGCACCTTGTTTGTTGAAGGCACATCGGTATAAATCTTTTGCGCTATGCGGCGGAACACCGGCCCGGCCACGTCGGCACCGTAATAGCCCTTTGCCACATGCGGCTTGTGTACCACTATAATGCACGAGTACTGCGGATCTTCGGCTGGGAAATACCCCACAAACGACGACGAATAATACATTTCACCATTGGTCTTACCTTTACCATAGTTTACCTGTGCAGTACCGGTTTTACCCGCCATACTGAAGTTGGGCGAATACAGTTTTGATGCCGTACCCTTCTTCACTACATTCTGCATAATGGCTTTAACCTGCTTAATGGTTTCCGGCGAACATATCTTAGGGTTTATCACCTCCTTATCAAACTTCTTGATGCTTTTGTCCCAACCCTTGATTTCTTCTACAAAAAGCGGGCGTACCATTTCACCATCATTTGCAATGCCGTTATAGAAAGCCAGCGTTTGCAGCGGTGTAAGCTTAAGCCCGTAACCAAAGCCCATCCACGGCAGTGTAACTCGTGACCATGCTTTATCATCAGGCCTTAAGAAGTAAGGGACACCTTCACCTTTAAGTGAGACACCCAACCTGTGGGTAATGCCGAAACCATCGATTCTCCTGTAAAAAGCCTTAGGGTCGTCTTTATAACTTTCGTTCAAAGCCTGTGTAAGCACCGTGTTGCTCGAAAGCTCAAAGCCCCTCGCCAGCGACACCTTACCATAACCACCATCATGCGAATCAGATACCGTCCTCCCATAGAACTTTACCTTACCGCCATGGGTATCATATACCTGCGCAGTGTCTACTTTGCCATCCTCAAGCATGGCAACAAGCGCAGCCAGCTTAAAGGTAGAACCCGGCTCCTGGCTTTCGCCCACCGCGTAGTTCACCGTTTCGTAGTACGAACCGTCAGTAGCACGGCCCAGGTTACTTATTGCCCTTACATAGCCGGTTTTGGTTTCCATAACCACCACACAGCCATGGTCGGCCTCATAATATTCCAGTTGTTTTAAAAGAGCGTGGTGTGCTATATCCTGTATGTATACATTAATAGAGCTTATAACATCATAACCGTCTATAGGGTCTACCTCATTAACATCGCTTATGGGTTTCCACTGGTTTTTGGCTATTTTCTGCATCATGTGTCGGCCGTCTTTGCCTTTCAGGTATTCAGCATACGCGCCTTCTATACCCACATACAACACCTCACCATCTTCATCTACACGCTCATAACCCACAGTTCGTTCGGCTATTTTACCGATAGGGTGTTCACGCACTATTTTCTGCTTCACAATAAGCCCGCCTTTGTATGGCCCCAGCCTGAACAGCGGAAAACTCTTCAGACGCATCAGCTCAGGATAGCTAAGCCCTTTTGCCAGCAGCAGGAAACGCTTGTTACCCCTGCGCGCGTTGCGCAGCTTATGCTCATAATCTTCAGAAGCGCCGCCAAGCATTATCTCAAGCGAATCGGCCAGCGGAGCTACAAACTGTTCAAAATCCTTAGCCTTAGGCGCTACGGCATCAAACCTCACAGTGTAGTTAGGCACCGAAGTTGCCAAAAGGCTGCCGTCGCTGCTGTACAGGTTACCTCTGTTAGCCGGGATTACAGAATCGTTTACCGTACGGGCTTTGGCCAGCTTACGGTAACTATCTCCCTCTACCCACTGTATATTAAAGAGCTTTACAGAAACAAGGATAGCCATTACCACAAGGGCAAAGGCTACTACATATATCCGTAATGACTTTTTATCTTCTACTGCCATAACCGTTCAAAAAAGCCTTTTTCTTCTTTCTTGGCTACTACTATTTTCTTAGGAGGCGTTGTGGCCGGGTATATTTGCCTCGGTTCCATTTTTGTCGCCACCGTACTTTCCATTTTCAGTTCCATCAGTTCGCTGCGGCGGGCTACAAACTCAGCACGCAGTTTCTGTATCTCATCTTTCAGTTCGCTTATGCGGTACACCTTCTTTTCATAGTTATGAGAGTTGGCCACCATAAGCATTGCCACAAAAACCAGGAACAGTATAAAGCGCCAGTTTTTCATGGAGCCCTGGTCTACCAGGTATTTTGCTTTCAGCAAACTGTACACACCGCCTTTCATATCCTGATTTATATTTTTTCAGCAACCCTCAGCTTAGCACTGCGAGCCCTGTTGTTTTCTGCAATCTCTTCCTCTGTAGGCACTATCAGTTTTTCAATGCTTTTAAACGGCACCTCAAACCTGCCAAACATATCACGCTCCGGCTCACCCTCAAACATGCCGTTTCGCATGTAGCGTTTTACCAGCCTGTCCTCAAGCGAATGGTAACTTATTACACTAAGCCTGCCGCCGGGTTTAAGCACTTCCAGCGATTGTAACAAAAACTCCTTCAGCACTTCCACCTCCTGGTTCACCTCTATACGGATGGCCTGGTATATCTGCGCCAGTATCTTATTGCTCTTGTGCGCCGGAAGGAATTTAGACAACACCTGCTTCAGTTCGTTGGTGTTTTTTATCGGCTTTTCTTTCCTTGCAACACCTATAGTATACGCAAGCGCACCTGCATTTTTTAATTCACCATAATCAAAGAACACCCTTTTAAGCTCCTTCTCATCGTATTCATTTACGACTTTATAAGCATCAAGGTCGTTTTTCTTGCTCATCCGCATATCCAGCTCCGCATCAAAACGGGTACTGAACCCGCGCTCTGCCACATCAAACTGGTGCGATGAAACACCCAAATCCCCCAGTATACCATCTACCTCCCTTACACCGTAAAACCTGAGGTATCTTTTTATAAACCTGAAGTTTTCAGGTATCAGGGTAAAGCGTTCGTCATCTATCACATTCGCCTGGGCATCTTCATCCTGGTCAAAAGCAAACAGCTTTCCGTTCGGTCCCAGCCTTTTCATTATCTCCCGCGAGTGCCCTCCACCACCAAAGGTTACATCCACATACACACCATCAGGCTTTATATTGAGTCCGTCTACCGTTTCTTTTAGCAATACGGGGTTATGATATTCCATCTTCGTCATCCATTATATTACCCATCACATCTTCCGCAAGGCTCGCAAAGTCTTCATCAGAAATTGCTATAGAAGCCTCGTAGCGGTTTTTATCCCAAACTTCCACTATGTTTACCGCCGAGCTAAGCACCACATCACCTTCTATCCCGGCAAACACCGCAAGGTCTTTCGGTATCAGCAACCTGCCGGCAGCATCCATTTCCAAAACCCTTACCCCTGCCGTGAACGCCCTGATGAAGTCGTTGTTCTTTTTTACAAAGCGGTTCAGCTTGTTCAGTTTTTTCATTTCCTTATCCCACTCCGCCATCGGGTAAAGCTCAAGGCATTTCTGGAAAACCGACCTTTTCAGCACGAATCCCTGGCCCAAACCTTCGTGCAATTGCTTCTTCAAAGGAGCAGGCAGCATTAGCCTTCCTTTGTTATCAGCTTTACATTCATATGTCCCGACTATGGTATTCAAGCAGTTAGATATTAGGTCTTCTCAAAGCAAAAATAGAAAAATATTACCACAAATTCCCACCAGCCTACACATTGTTGATAAGTTTTACCACCAAGGCTAAATTTCAGCACATTACAACAAAAAAGAATAATTCAATTTCAAATGAAAAATCTTCACCAAAAACCACCAATTAAAGACAATACACCATTAAAAACTAAATTGAAAATCATTAAATTAAACATCATTCAAAATTTAAAATAAAACTCCAAGCAGGTGCTTTGTGATATATTTAACAGAAATACGGTGGTAAAAAGTGGAGAGACTAAGCCAAAAATTAAGTTTCGGTGCATTCCCTATTATATTTGTGGGGTAAAGCCTTATTAATTTAGAAAGTCATATATTTGTGCAGTTTTTGAACTGATAAAAACCACATGCAAAGCAATAATAACGAAGGGAAATACCATTACTACGAAAACGGCGAAGGTACCCCTATCATAGTACTACACGGATTAATGGGTGCCCTGAGCAATTTTGACGGCGTGGCAAACTATTTTCCGCAACACGGCTTTAAGGTTGTAATACCCGAACTGCCACTATACACACAAAGCATTTTAAAGACCAATGTAAAGGCTTTCGCCAAATGGGTAAAGGACTTTATTACGTATAAGGGATTTGACCGCGTAATACTGCTGGGCAACTCTCTGGGTGGGCATATAGCACTGTACTTCTCTAAAATGTACCCGGAAAAAATGCTGGGCCTTATCATTACCGGAAGCAGCGGCCTTTATGAAAGCGCCATGGGCGACAGCTACCCACGCAGGGGCGACCGTGAATACATTAAGAAAAAAGCAGGCGAGGTATTCTACGACCCGTCTATAGCTACTGAAGAACTTGTAGATGATGTATACGCTGTAGCAAACGACCGTATAAAACTGATAAAAACCCTTACCATAGCCAAGAGTGCCATTCGCCATAATATGGCTAAGGATTTACCAAAAATGCACGTGCACACAGGTATCATCTGGGGCAGGCAGGATGGCGTAACCCCACCCGATGTAGCCGAGGAATTCCACAAGCTGCTACCAAACAGCACACTGTACTGGATAGACAAATGCGGACACGCAGCGATGATGGAGCACCCGGACGAGTTTAACCGGCTGATGCACGAGTGGCTGAAGACACAGGGATTGCCACAGTAATTATTTCAGATTGTAGATTTTAGATTTCAGAATGAGCTTCACTCATCATCTGAAGAAACAAATATAAAAAGGCGTAAAATCAATTGGTTTTGCGCCTTATTTTTTTCCGTTGTCCCGAAAAACCTGAAACCTGAATTCTAAAATTTGAAATCGCTATCTTTGCACAAATCATCTGTAAGCATGGTGCCTTTAATTAAAAACAACCTCCATTCAATAACCACCCTGTTCAGGAAGTATAATACCGAACGGGCATTTTTGTTTGGCAGTGCGGCTAAAGGTAATTTTAATGATGAAAGCGATGTTGATTTCCTCTTCAGCTTCCCACAATCAATGGATTATGAAGTATATGCCAATAATTATTTTGGCCTTTTGTATGAACTTCAGGATTTATTAAAAAGGGATGTAGAGCTTGTAGCCGAAAAAACCCTGAAAAACCCTTTCCTCATAGAAAGTATTGAAGAAAGCAAAATACAACTAATATGATAAGCCGGGAAGTAAAGAAACTGCTTTCGGATATAGCAGAATCAATTTCATCAATAGATGAGCATCTTGAAGGCAGAAGGGTATTTGACGAATACACAGCTAATAAAACAAAACGCAGGGCTGTAGAACGCGAACTCGAAATTATAGGCGAGGCCATGTCCAGGCTTTTAAAATTAGAACCTGAGATTTCAATATCTTATTCACGCATTATTGTTGATTTAAGAAATAAGGTCATCCACGCCTACGACACCGTAGATGATGTACTGATATGGAAAATTATTATGAAAGACCTTCCGGTATTAGAGCAGGAGGTAAAGAATCTTTTAGCATAAAACTATGAAAATAACTTCTGCCGAATTTGTAGTAAGCAACTCCGATGCTGCCAAATGCCCCAAGGAACCCATACCGGAATATGCATTTATAGGCCGCAGTAATGTAGGTAAGTCGTCGCTTATTAATATGCTGACTAACCGCACATCGCTTGCTAAAACATCGGGAAGGCCCGGAAAAACGCAGCTGATAAACCACTTTAAGATAAACAACAACTGGCACCTGGTAGATTTACCGGGTTACGGCTACGCTCGCGTATCTAAAAGCACCAAGGAAACCTTCCAAAAGTTCATAACCGATTATTTTGAGAAGCGAGAACAACTGGTATGCGGTTTTGTACTGGTAGACATCCGCCATGAGGCACAGAAGATAGACCTGGAGTTCATAAACTACCTGGGCGAGGCCGAAGTACCGTTTTGCATCATTTTTACCAAAGCCGATAAAATAAGCAAAGGCAAAGTACAACAGCACATAGCCGCCTACCGCAAAAAGGTCATAGAAAACGGCTGGGAAGAAATGCCACAGCATTTCGTTACCTCATCTGAAGATGCTACCGGCCGCGAAGAACTTTTAGCATATATAGATTCTGTGAATACCGAGATTTTCAAAAACGAAGGTTTTTAATTATCTTAGCCTAAACATTAAAACCACAACTATGAAAGAGATCATGAAAAACTGGAGCGAAAATACCTGGAATGGTTTTTTCTGCACAATTATAGCCATCGCGTTTTTTATATTCCTGGCAATAGCATAAAAACAAAAGCGACCCTATGAGGTCGCTTTTGTTTTTATTTACCGGTTTTCAGTTCCAGCTTCTCTGCAAAATAATCACAGAAATCACGCATGGTATCCGCCATTTTTTCATCGTCGGTAGCACGCTGAAAGGTATCGGCCATGCTCACCAGCGTCTGATGAAAGAACACTTTCATTTCGTCTACCGGCATATCCTTTGTCCATAGGTCAATACGCATGCTTTCCTGAGGCTTGCTATCCCATACGCTCAGCATAAATGCTTTGGTAGGCTCAGCAACAACACCGCCGTCGCGGGCAGTCCAGCTCAGTTTTTCCGGCACGCGGTTATCATCCAGTTCTATGGTAATCTTTATTTCAGATTTTACTAATTGTTTAGCCATTACTTCTCGGGTTTGTATTTAGAGTTGTCAAAAATCGTTTGGGCATCCATTGCCAGCATTGCTTCAGGCTTTACCCCTTTGTTGTGTTCCATGTATGAGCGCACTATCTGCCAGCCCAGCCACTGCCCCAGCCTTCCCGGGGTTTCATTGTCAAAGCCCAGGTAGAATTTACTGAACGGCGCCGGGTGAATAAAACGCGTAAGCAGCTTAGGGTCGTTATCATAAAACAGCTTATTTTCCACAAAATAGCGCCAAATTTCTATTTCGTTGGCCTTGGTCCATTTCATCTGTTGGGCTGAGTAGCCTATTTTATCATTGTCTTTCACCTCAGGAATCAGCATGTCTTTCAGGTACAATTCCTTTCCGTAATAAATAACATACGACAGGAAGTTGTTATCCTTAATAGGTGCTATTTTATTCCTGCTGAAGGCCGTAACAATATCCGGCAATATCTGCGATGGGTTGTGTTCCTGCAGGTGGTAGTTGTCCATACTGCCCACATACAGGTTGTTTTTTTCACCCAGGTACAGGCTCAGCGGTATCAGTATCAGGTTGTTTGTGTATACGCTTTTCATATCCAGGTCGTCATACACCAGCGTTACCACCCTTGGCTTTGCCGTAGTAGGGTAATAGTATTTCATGTGGCGGTACAGGTCGGCGATATTCTCCTGTAGCGTATCTACATCAGGATATTTCTTCTGCACCTCAGTATACAGTTGCCTCTGGAACGGGTCTTTCTGCTTTTCCAGCCATACATTATCGGGCACTTCCTTCGGGAAAAGGAAATCAAATTTCTTTTTCAGTTCCGGCAGCTGATCCGGCTTGCTTTCAAAGAAAAGCTTATCAAAACGCTCTATCTTAATATCTTCGGCAGGCAGTTCGGCTATCTTTTCCTCCACCTTGTTCTCGTCCTTACAAGAAAACAGCAGCAATGCCGCCAGCGGAAGTAACAGGTATTTTCTCATTTTACGTTTTATTGCTGCTTTGTTTAAACAGGATTCTCTAATTTTATGGCAAATATAGCACAACCATTATAATTTATACTGCCATGCAAGTACATTCAAAATTTGAATCACAGGCTATTAATGACCATATAGTAGGCTGGCTGCGCGATTATGCAGCTAACGCAAAAGCAAAAGGATTTGTTGTAGGGATATCAGGAGGAATTGATTCTGCCTTAACCTCAACGCTTTGCGCACAAACCGGCCTGCCTACCCTGTGTGTGGAAATGCCCATACACCAGGCCGAAAGCCACGTAACACGCGCCAAGGAGCACATAAGCTGGCTGAAGGAAAATTACAGCAATGCATCATCTGCCGAAGTAGACCTTACCAGCACCTTTACCCATTTTAAAGAACAGGTTCCCGCTGCCCCTACACAAGGGCTTACCGACCATACCGAGGCCAACACCCGTTCGCGCCTGCGTATGATAACGCTGTACTACTTTGCAGGGATTAACGGTTTTATAGTAGCCGGAACAGGCAATAAAGTGGAAGATTTTGGGGTGGGTTTTTATACCAAATACGGCGATGGCGGCGTAGACGTAAGCCCTATTGCTGACCTTACCAAAACTGAAGTACGCATACTGGCAAGGCATCTTGGTGTAACCAACAGCATACTGGTAGCCAAGCCTACCGACGGGCTTTTTGGCGACGACCGCAGCGATGAGGATCAGATAGGCGCCTCTTATGAGGAGCTGGAATGGGCTATGGAGCAGGATGGTTTTGGCAAGGAAAGCCATGAGTTTACAGGCCGTGAAAAAGAAGTATTCGATATATACAAACGCCTGAATACGATAAACCAGCACAAGATGAACCCAATACCGGTGTGCGAGATTCCTAAAAATTTGAAATAAAATTCTTGCATTCACAAATCTTTAAGAAACTAATGGTTAATTTTACTGTACGTTGAACCCAAAACATGCAGTTATGATTAAGTTATGCCTTGCGGATAATCACCCGGTGGTACACTATGGGATGAAATCGTACTTTAACGAAAATCCGCAGATTAGCTTTGTGGGTGTGGTAAATAACCTGGATGCACTTGTTGAGGTTTTGAGTAAAAAAACGGTTGATATAGCCGTAGTAGACCTGGAATTAGAGGGGCTTACAAGCATAAGCAATGTAAAGAACCTCGTAAGGGATTTTCCGGAAACTAAAATTGTTGTCTTTACAAACCTGGCCGAACAGATCTACGCGCCAAATGCGCTTAAGGCAGGCATATCGGCCTATGTGCATAAAAGTGCGCGCCTTGAAGACCTGGAAAACGCCATTAAAAAGGTAGACGAAGGCGATGTTGTATTTAGCGACACGGTAAAGAAAAACCTTGCACTGCTGAACAAAGGCAAGAAAAGCGAACGCCTGTACCGCAAGCTTTCGTCGAGGGAAATTGAAGTACTGCGCTACCTTAGCGAAGGAAAAAAGAACAAAGAGATTGCGCACCTGCTGGACCTGAATGAAAAAACAATCAGCACGTACAAACTCAGGCTGCTTACCAAACTACACGTTACAAACCTTGTAGACCTGGTAAACAAAGCCAAGACTCTGGATATAGTATAACAAAACCTTTCAGTCCCAGGAAACACCACTACTCACAAAAAACGCTTTTAGGACAAAAAAGTACCCCCTTAGGTATTAAAAAATTAAGCGCCCTTATCCCGGGGCGCTATTTTTTTGGCTTAATAAAAGCTACTCCTTAGCCTGCTTAGCTTTCTTGAAAGGTAATTCACAAGCGTGTTGTAGTCGTTTACTGCCATCAATATCTCCATATTATCGGCTTCGGGGCTTACCTGCATTTTCAAATCCTGAATCAGGCGGCCCAGCAGCAGCCAGCGCAGGTCGGTTATATGCTCTGTAGTATAAGCCGCTATAGACTGCTCCTTGTGTTTTACCGGAATCTGTTGGCGCTCTTCCCACTGGTGTACATGGTAACGCTCTTCCTGCATAAAAATATCGGCCGCCTCATATTGCAGTTCCGGCGGCAATGCATTCAGGAATTCCTCAGGCACCAAAGTTTGATGCGCCATATAATGGTCTGCTATAGCCTTGTACAAATCCCTGAATAATGGGTGCGTAAATTCTATTTCATCTTCCTGAAGGTTCAGGTACACACGTTCGTATACCTTATACACCTTACGCTCGGTATCTTCGTATTCTTTACCGAACTCGTCAAACTTTATAAACACATCGTCAAACTCCTCTTCATTCCCCCCGTAGAGCAATAATATTTCTATCATTTTCCGCTCTACTCTTTCAAGTATGTTTACGCGTTCACGCTGTTCAGGCATTTCATCTGCCACAGGTTTCATAGCCTGTGCCTTACGGTCTTCCTTCAGCTTTTTATCGGCTTCGGCTATATCCTTGGTGGTAATCTGCGCCAATGTACTTACCAGCACCTGCTCGCTGATGTCCATAATACGCGACGTCTCCTGCACATATACTTCGCGCTGTATACGGTCGGGTATTTTAGAGATACTGGTTACCATATCGCGGATAAGCCCGGCCTTTTTTACAGGATCCTGCCTGGCCTCATCCATAAGCAGGGAAGCTTTAAACTGTATAAAGTCCTTTGCGTTGTTTTCAAGGTAATTTACCAGCTCATCATGCGGGGTACGTTTGGCAAAGCTATCAGGGTCGTCCCCTTCAGGGAAGGTACAAACCTTTACATTCATACCCTCCTCCAGTATCAGGTCGATACCCCGAACCGAAGCCCGCAAGCCCGCAGCGTCACCGTCAAAAAGCACGGTAATGTTCTTGGTAAGGCGGCTCACCAACCGAATCTGGTCGGGTGTCAGTGCCGTTCCGCTTGATGCCACCACGTTTTCTATACCGGCCTGGTGCATCTGTATCACGTCGGTATAACCTTCAACAAGGTAGCAGTTATCTTTTTTGGCAATGGCCTGCTTGGCATGGAAAATACCGTATAGCACCTTGCTCTTGTGGTAAATATCACTCTCAGGCGAGTTAAGGTATTTGGCTACTTTTTTATCGTTACCCAAAATACGCCCACCAAAGCCCAGCACGCGCCCGCTCATACTAAGTATCGGGAACATTACCCTCCCCCTGAAACGGTCGGCCATACGGCCATCTTCGCGCACTATGGTAAAACCGGTTTTTTCAAGGTATTCTAACTTATAGCCTTTGCCCAATGCTTCTTTACTAAAGGCTTCGTAAGCTTCAGGCGAATAACCCAGGCCAAACTTTTTAATGGTTTCACCGGTAAAACCACGCTCCTTAAAGTACGAATAGCCTATGGCCTGCCCCTCATCGGTATTAAGCATTATATTCTGGAAATAGGTCTGGGCAAATTCCGACACCAGGAACATACTTTCCTTTTCGTTGGCCTGCTCCTTATCGGCATCGCTCTGCTCGGTTTCCTCTATTTCAATGTTGTATTTTTTGGCAAGGTAACGGATAGCTTCGGGGTAACTGAAATGCTCGTGCTCCATAAGGAATGCCACGGCATTACCGCCTTTGCCCGAACTGAAATCCTTCCATATCTGCTTTACCGGAGACACCATAAACGAAGGCGACTTTTCATTACTGAACGGGCTAAGTCCCTTAAGGTTGGTCCCTGCGCGTTTCAGCACTACAAAATCGCCGATTACCTCCTCTACACGGGCGGTTTCAAAAACGGTGTCTATGGTATTTTTAGATATCAAAACTTGTTGTAATTGTAAAGTGGCAAAGAGACAAAGTTACATATAAATCACAAAATAGATAACTTTACAAAAAGAACTGACCTAATGAAAAATTTACTTTTAAAAACAGAGCTGAACATCAATATAACAAAAGAAGCTTTTAGTTTTTTCACTTCAAGTGTTTTGAATCCCGCCTTACACACAGATATAGTAAAGTTCTGCAAATCAAACCCTTTATTGCGCGACAATAAAAATAGTATCCAAGCACTTGAAACAATGGGCTACTATTCTAAAAACCAATTTAGATCATTTATTGTCGAAAAAGGAATTATTGGTTTTACATTCGACATTCCAGAAATAATTTTGGAAATATTTGTTGATCTAATGATTTTACAAAAAATACCATCTTACACAATCAATAACAATGAAGCTTGGTATAAAGTCGCTAACATTGAAATTGCTCGCTTTTATCTTGACATTGAAATATTATTAAATAGAATTTTTGGTTTCAATTATATTATCGAACAATATATTCAATCTGTTGTGAAAATCGAAAATACATTAGATGGAAACCCTTCTATCGGAAACGGATTTATTGTAAAATCATACGATGAGCATATTATAATTACGAATAAACATGTTGTCGAAAAATATGAAAAATTAATAATCAAAGATTTTGAAGACAACAATATTTCCTTTAAAAACATTATTGCATCAGAGAGTTCAGACTTAGCAATCATCTACCCCTCAACTGATTTGTCAGAAAAAAAGAATTTCATCCTAAATCCATATTTTGAAATTTTAGACGAGATTATTACAATTGGTTACCCACCTATTCCAACTACTAAAGCCGCCTACCCATTGTGCCATAAGGGAGAAATTAATTCATCCATTCAAACATATTGGGGAGATGAGTTATTTATTTTTAGCGCAAAAACTAATCCTGGTAATAGCGGCAGCCCAATAATTGACAAAAATGGCACAATCGTAGGTATTGTGTCAGAATTATTGGAGGAACAAGAAGGATATAAATACAGCAAACTACCCTATTACGCTGGAATTCCTGCCAAACCAATAATAGATTTTATAAATGTACAAAACCCTTAAAAAGCAAAAAGCCTCCCGTTTGGGAGGCTTACCAGTTGGTCTACTAGGACTCGAACCTAGAATGACTGAACCAAAATCAGTAGTGTTACCATTACACCATAGACCATCATGGTTGCTTATTGCGAGTGCAAATGTACTACATATTTTGTTTTTTCCAAATGCAGCACATAAAAAAAATTAAAAATCCTGAACAAAACTCCTCAGCAACCTCCCAACAAAAACAGTATCAATTACTTGAAAAACCATAGAAATTTTGTACTTTCAGCATTGCTTCCCATACTTTGGCAGGCATTTTAACGTTTATTGTAACAACCACATAAAAGCTGTTTATGACAAACTTTACTTTTAAACAACAGAACAACATTGCAGGCTGGCTGCTATTTTTCACAGCATTAACGGTTTACTACACCACCGCTGAGCCTACCATGAGCTATTGGGACTGCGGCGAGTACATTTCAACTTCTGCAAAGTTACAGATAGGCCACCCGCCGGGGGCACCACTCTTCCAGATGTTGGGGGCCGTGTTTGCATCCTTTGCGCTAAGCCCTAAAAACATTGCCTTTGCCGTAAACATGGTTTCGGTACTGGCCAGCGCCTTTACCATACTGTTCATGTTCTGGTCGCTTACATTACTACTTAAAGACCTGCTACCAAAGCAAACCGAAGACTCAAAACGCCAAAACCGCATGATACTGGGTGCAGCTGCCGTAGGTGCATTGGCTTTTTTGTTTTCAGACAGCTTTTGGTTCAGCGCCGCGGAAGCCGAGGTATATGCACTCGCTTCCCTGTTCATAGCACTTATTTTGTGGTGCGGCCTGCGCTGGGGTAACGAAATGCACACCCCTAAAGGCAACCGATGGTTATTGCTTATAGCCATGCTTACCGGGCTTTCGTTTGGGGTGCACTTCATGGCGTTGCTTACATTGCCGTCTATCGGACTTATCTACTACTTCAAGAATTACGAAAAAATAACCCTGAAGAACTTCATCATTGCCAACATAGGCATCGTGGCATTGCTGTTCTTCGTATTTGCATTCCTTATGCCGTATACCATGGCATTCTTCGGCAAAACAGAAATATTCGTGGTAAACACTTTCGGGTTGCCGTTTAACTCAGGCACCATCCTTGCTTTCGGGTTGCTTATAGGCGGGTTTTATTTTGGCCTGCGTTACTCGGCACGAAAAGGTTGGGCCGCAGCAAACACAGGGTTGCTGTGCATACTGTTTATACTGATAGGCGCTTCGTGTTGGATAATGCTGCCCATACGTGCCAATGCCAATGTGGTCATTAACGAAAACAACCCGAATAATGCTGCTGAGCTATTGGCTTACTACAACCGCGAACAGTACCCGGAGCAGAAAACATTCTATGGCCCTATGTATACCGAAGCCTACGCAGGCCTGGATGCAGAGCAACCGTATGTAGATGAAAAACCCAACTACGAGCGCAACTACAAAACGGGCAAATACGAAATTGTAAACCAATACAAAAACGCCCGCCAGAATAGCGACAACGCCCAAAAAGGCTTTTTGCCCCGCATGAACAACCCTGAAATGGCGGTGAACTATATGGCGCTTTCAGGGCCGCCGGCATTCCACATTAACCCGCAGTATGATTTTACAGACGACCTGGCACATGCCGGTGTAGATGTAAACAACCTAAGCGAGGAGGAAGCCGCACAGGCCATAGACAGCGCACGTGCCCAGCTTGAAGGTGTTATAGCCCAATTCAGGGCGGCGTATGCTAAAGGTGATATGGGTAATGAAGAGTACGATTCTTTCCTTAAAAGTTACGGGCGTTACCTTGTAGTAGAAAAACCTACACTCCAGCAGAACCTGTCATATATGTTCAGCTACCAGTTTGGTTATATGTACATGCGTTACCTGATGTGGAATTTCTCAGGCCGTCAAAGCGATGAACAAGGCAAGCTGGATGCTGTAAACGGCAACTGGATGAGCGGCATTACTGCTATAGACGAAGCCCGCCTTGGCCCGCAAGACAGCCTTACCCCCGACATGCAAAACAACAAAGGGCGCAACCTGTACTACATGCTGCCGTTTGCACTGGGCATTATCGGGCTTGTGTACCACGCCAGGAAAGACATGAAGAGCTTTTACACCCTGCTGGTATTGTTCCTGTTTACAGGCATTGCCCTGAAAATATTCCTGAACGAAAAACCTTTTGAAGTCCGCGAGCGCGATTATGCACTGGTAGGTTCGTTCTATGTTTTTGCCATCTGGATAGCACTGGGCGCATTTGCCGTACAACAGTTCACCCAAAAATACCTGAAGGCTCCCGTGCTGGCACCCGTTGCCCTTGGACTTATACTTTTGGCAGTCCCTGCGCGTATGGCTACCCAAAACTGGGACGACCACGACCGCAGCGACCGCTATACCGCAGTAGCCATGGCCAAGGCGTTCCTGGACAGTTGCGATAAAAACGCCATATTATTTACCGTAGCCGATAACGACACCTTCCCACTGTGGTATGCGCAGGAAATAGAAGGCTACCGCACCGACGTGCGCGTGGTGTGTACCGAACTGTTGCATGCCGACTGGTACATCGATATGATGAAGCAAAAAGCGTATGATTCTGATGCATTGCCGATAACCTTTAGCCATGAGCAGTACCGCGCCGGTACCCGCGACTACCTGTTGTATGACCCGCGTACCGACAAGCGTGTAGACATGGCCGATTTCATGAAGTTTATCCATACCGATGATGAGCGTGCCACCGTGGCACTGGAAAGCGGACGCAAGGCATACACCTACCCTGCCAACAAGCTACGCTTACAGGTAGACCATGACAAGATTAAGAAAAACCATTTAGTCCCGGCGCGTAAATACGATTCCATAGTTCCTTATATAGATATTGACCTGCCGCAAAGCGCCATTTACAAAGGCAATATGGCCATGCTGGATATTATAATGAACAACAACTGGGACCGCCCTATCTGCTTTACAGGCCGAACCACTGATGCTGCCGATTATGGCTGGATGAGGAATTATTTACAGGCACAAGGACTGGTGCTAAAGCTTGTACCCGTACGTACAGAAGCACCCGAAGATGCCTCGCCGTTTGAGTTGGGCTACGTTGACAGCGAAAAATCGTATGACACCGTGAAACATTGGGACTGGGGCAACAGCGGCAACGCTAAAGTATACCACGACCCTGAAACCCGCCACAACGGCATTACCTTCAGGGCGAATATGGTGCGCCTTAGTGATACCCTAATCGCGGAAGGCCAATACGACAAAGCTCGCGAAGTGATAGACCTCGCCATGGAAAAAATGCCGGTAGAATTGTTTGGGTACTACACCATGGTGACGCCTTTTGCCGAAGGGTATTATAAAGTAGGCGAGAAAGAAAAGGCACAACAACTGTTGGCACAACTCACCCGCAAGTACCAGGACAGCCTGGGGTATTACCACTCATTATCAGCAGTGCAGCAAAACCATCTGGCAAATGATATTATAATGCAGATAGAGCGTTACCGCACCTTACTACAGGTAATGCAGGAAAACGGCGACACTGCACTGTACGAAAAACATAAGGGGACATTTAACACCTGCAACGGCTGGTTTATGCGCTTTGGCAGGAAAAACGAAATATAAAACAAAAGCTGGGGCCGCCCGTTGCGGCCTCTTTTTCATTCAAAAAAACACAATATCCTTTCTCATTGGCAAAAAAATAGTTTCTTTGCATTTAGAATTTATATCCAGGATAATTCACCATACATGACAACATTCAATTTCAGGAAATGGGACACCATAGTGGGGTGGTCCGTATTTGCGGTTGCCCTCATCACGTATTCATTAACTGTAGAACCTTCATTGAGCTTTTGGGATTGCGGGGAGTACATATCTACTTCAGCCAAACTTGAAATAGGCCACCCTCCGGGAGCGCCGCTTTTCCAGATGATGGGCGCTTTTATGTCCATGTTCGCCATAGACAAAGAGCATGTTGCACTAATGGTAAATATGGTTTCGGTACTTTCCAGCGCTTTTACCATACTCTTTATGTTCTGGTCGGGTACCATGGTACTGAAATCGGTAGTAAGCAAATATTCTGAATTAAGCGAAAGCAACCTTAAGGCCATACTGGCTTCTTGTGCTATAGGCGCACTTGCTTTCACCTTTACTGACAGTTTCTGGTTTAACGCTACTGAAGCCGAGGTTTACGCCATGGCATCGCTGTTTATAGCCCTGCTGCTTTGGCTGGGCCTTAAGTGGGAACAGGACATGCATACACCACGCGGCAGCAAATGGTTGCTAATCATATCGCTGATTATAGGCCTTTCGTTCGGGGTACACTTTATGGCGCTACTTGCCTTCCCGAGCATCGGTTTCATCTACTTCTTTAAAAATTACAAAACCGTAACTGTAAAGAATTTTATCATAGCAAACGTGGTTATCATAGCCATACTGCTGTTCATCTTTAAGTTACTGCTACCATACACCATGGCACTTTTCAGGATTACTGAAATCTTCATGGTAAATACCCTTGGCCTGCCGTTTAACTCAGGTACCATATTTATGTTCCTGGCTATTATAGCAGTGTTTTACTTTGGCCTTGGCTATACCAAAAAGAAAGGCCTGGCGCTATACAACAGTATACTGCTGAGCATACTATTTATACTTATCGGTTTCAGCACCTGGATGATGCTTCCGATACGTGCCAATGCCAATGTGGTTATCAACGAAAACAACCCAAGCGATGCCACCGAAGTACTGGCCTACTACAACCGTGAGCAGTATGGTGAGCAGAAATTGTTCTACGGCCCTATGTATACCGATACGTACAGCGGCCTGGACCAAGAGCATCCGTACGAAGACGAAAAACCTAACTACCAGCGCGATTACAACAGTGGTAAATATGTGGTGGTAAACGAATTTAAAAATGCCAAACAAAACACGGACAACAACCACAAAGGCTTTATGCCGCGTATGTGGAACCCGGAAAGTGCGGCAAACTATATGAACTTTACTGCACCGCCTGCCTTCAGGCTGGATCCTGCGTATGACTTTACCGAAGACCTGTACCGCATGGGCCTTCCGGTAGACCAACTAAGCGATGAAGAAATGGGCCAGGCTATTGCCGAAGCGCGTGGCAATATAGAGCAGGTTATTGCCGAGTTTAAGGCTTCGTACCACTCTGGCCAGCTTGATTTTGACGATTACCATAAGTTCCTGAACCACTACGGCTCTTACCTTATTGTAGAGAAACCGAGCTTTGCAGAGAACATGAAGTTTATGTTCGAATACCAGTTTGGCTATATGTACGGCCGTTACCTTATGTGGAACTTCGCCGGAAGGCAAAACGACATACAAGGGCGTTATGACGACCTTGATGGCAACTGGATTTCGGGCATTAAATTCCTTGACGAAATAAGGCTGGGCAGCCAGGCAAACCTGCCAAGCGACCAGGCCGATAACAAAGGCCGCAACGTGTACTACCTGCTGCCATTCCTGTTGGCGTGTATCGGCCTTGCCTACCATGCTACTAAAGACATGAAGAGTTTCTACGTGCTGCTTACCCTGTTCCTGTTTACAGGGCTTGCACTGAAAATATACCTTAACGAAAGGCCGTTTGAGCCACGCGAAAGGGATTATGCCCTTGTAGGTTCGTTCTACGTATTTGCCATGTGGCTGGGCTTCGGCGTATATGCTATTTACGAATGGATAAAGCAATATGTAACACCAAAAATAGCATTGCCTGCCGTTACTGCAGTCTGCTTACTGGCAGCCCCGGTACTTATGGCCAGCCAAAACTGGGACGACCACAACCGCGCTGATCGTTACACTGCACTGGCTATGGCCAAGGCTTACCTGTCGTCTTGTGATAAAAATGCGATACTGTTTACCATAGGTGATAACGACACCTTCCCGCTGTGGTATGCACAGGAGGTGGAAGGCTACCGTACCGACGTGCGTATCGTAAACACCAGCTTGTTTATGACGGACTGGTACATTGACCAGATGAAACGCAAGGCGTACGAAAGCGACCCTATGCCGGTAACCTTTACGCACGACCAGTACAAGCAGGGTACACGCGATTATATGCTGTACATTCCGGGTACTGAGGAGCGCATCGACCTGAGCTACTTCCTAAAGCTGATGGGCAGCGATGACAACAGGCTGAAACGCCAGCTGAACAACGGCCACTGGGTGAACTACTACCCTACGAACAAAATACGTTTCAACGTAGACAAGGCCTCAGTTCTTAAAAACAAAATTGTAAGCCCTGAGTTGGCTGACAGCATAGTGCCTTACATCGACTTTACTATAAAAGGTGATGCACTGTACAAGAACCGTCTTATGATGCTGGACATTGTATACAACAACAACTGGAAAAGGCCGATATACTTTACAGGTGGTAGCTTTGGCGACGACGATTACCTGTGGATGAAGGATTACCTGCAGCTTGACGGTATGGTGTATAAGCTTGTACCACTAAAAACAGCGATACCGGAAGACGGCAGCCCACTTGATATGGGTCGTATAGACACCAACAAAATGTATGACATAGTTATGCACTGGGAGTGGGGCAACAGCGAAAGCCCAAGCATTTACCATGACCCTGAAACACGTAAAAACAGCATTACCTACCGTACTAATATGGCTAGGCTGATGCAGGCGCTACTGGATGAAGGTGACAAGGTAAGGGCACGCAAGGTAATAGACCTGGCCATGACCAAGCTACCTGTAGAACAATATGGTTTCTACACCCTGCTGGAGCCGTTTATTACAGGTTACTATGAGTTGGGCGACAAACAAAGTGCACATAAAGTACTGGATATACTGATTAAGAAATACCAGGAAAGCCTGGTATTCTACGCAGGCGTAAGCCCAAGCGACCAGACATATATACGCAACGATATTGCTACCGATATAGAGCGTTACCGCAGCCTGCTGTGGCTTGCACAGGAGAATGGCGATGATGAATACTACCAAAAGGAATTCCCTAAATTCAACCAGCTGAACCAAAAAGTAGGTAAATACAAAAGGGAAAATGAAGGAGAAGCACAACCTGAGGATTCTTTAGATATTGAAACTTTAGACACTAACAAAGCAAAAGCTGCTGATACAGCAAAAGAAAAATAATAACACAAATACAGGATGCAGCTTCGGCTGCATCTTTTTTTAGCTATGGGATTTTACTGGGTAAAGACACGCTGGTTTATAAAGAAGTTCTTTGGGGGATTCATCTGGAATGTGGCCCGTAAGGAGAAAACCGTGTACCTTACCTTTGACGACGGCCCCATACCACAGGTAACACCCTGGGTACTGGACGTACTGAAACGCCACGATATTAAGGCTACGTTTTTTTGCATTGGCGATAATATTGAGAAAAACCCTGAAGTGTTTAAACAGGTAGTAGCGGCAGGGCATGCCATAGGCAACCACACCTTTAATCACCTTAACGGCTGGATAGAGGACGATGAAATCTATGTGAAAAATGCTGAACTGTGCCAGAAATCCATACTGAAACACAAACCTGAAGGCACGCGCTTATTCCGTCCTCCGTATGGCAAAATGAGCCGCAGGCAGGCATCGGCCATGAGGCACAGGGGATTTAAACTGATAATGTGGGATGTACTCAGTGCAGACTTCGACCAGGGCATTACTCCTGAGAAATGCCTGAAGAATGTAATGAAAAATGTGGAAAACGGCAGTATTATTATATTCCACGACAGCGAAAAGGCACGCCGCAACCTGCAGTATGCACTGCCCCGTGCAATAGAACAATTAAAGAGGGAACGGTACCGCTTCGGGTTATTGCCGTATTAGTACTGTTCTTTTACCAGGCCAATGATTGTATTGGCATCAAGTTCGCCGCTTTGCCTCCATACCATTTCGCCACCCCTATAAATCATAAGTGTAGGCAAACCTTTAATACGAAGCGCATCGGCCAGTTCCTGGTTTTTATCCACGTCAATTTTAATAACCTTAGCCTTATCGCCCAGTGCAGCGGCAACATCCCTTATTACAGGGTGCATGGCTACAGATGGCTCGTTCCATTCCGTATAAAAATCTATCAGCACAGGAACCGGCGAGTTAATAAGTTCTCCGAATTTTGACATAAATTGGCTGTGTTAAAATACTCTAAAAACCTTTGTTATTAGGAAATTTTCATACAAATATAGCATTTTTACAATACTAAGGCAGTAATTAACCTTTTTTTAGTGTCAGTACCGTAATTTCAGGCCAAATACCCACCCTGCCCGGGTATGCATGGAAGCCAAAACCACGGTTTACGTAGATATAGCGGCCCAGGTTCTCATAAAGGCCCGCCCACTGTTTGTACACGTATTGTACCGGGCTCCATTTGATAAAACCCGGGATTTCTATACCAAACTGAAAGCCGTGTGTATGACCGCTAAGGGTAAGCTGGTAGTGCCTGTCGTCATTCTGCACCTCAATATCCCAGTGGCTTGGATCATGGCTCATCAGTATCTTGAAATCATTTTTACCCAGGCCTTCCGATGCTTTGTTAAGGTCGCCCGCCTGCTTAAAGCCTTTACCCCAGTTCTCCACCCCAACAAGGACTATCTGCTGCCCGTCCTTTTGGAATTTTACATGCTCATTAAGCAACAGCTTAAAATCGATTTGCCTGTGCAGGTCTTTAATCTCCCTGAAGTTTTCATCTTTAGCCTGTTGCGAAGGCCAGGTAACATATTCACCATAATCGTGGTTCCCTAAAACCGAATACTTACCCAAAGGCGCATTATCTATACGCTTAAAGGTTTCTATCCACGGGTGCATTTCGGTGGCGTGGGTATTTACAATATCACCGGTAAAAAGGATAATATCACTTTTCTGCTCATTGATAAGGTCAATAGCGTATTCTATTTTTTCCTTATCATCAAAACTACCGCTGTGCACATCGGATATTTGTGTGATGGTCATTCCGTCAAATGCTTCGGGAAGGTCAGGAAAAGTAAGCGTTGTTTTACGCACCTTAAAGTTGTACTTGCCTTTGGTCATACCATACAGCAACGAGAGGAACGGCACCGCCGCTACCCCAAGCGCGGCAAGGCTTACAAAACGGCGGCGTTCGGCAAAGAACGGCTGCCCTGTTTGTCCCGCAAAAGCGCGGATACATCCGGCAAAGAGCCTGAAGATATCCTCGCCAAGCATTACTATGGCAATAAGCAGCTTTGGCACTACGGTTATAAGCATCAGCCCTATGGTAAACAGCGTTTGGCGGGTTTGGCCTTTGCTTCGGTCAAACTGTGTAAACGAATAGATAATGTAAGCTATGATAAGCACTGATATGGCAAGGTATACCCAGTGAACCCAACGGTTTTTCACCGCTTCCTTTACCGCTATAAAGGTGTAAATTTCGCTGACTACAATAAAAATCAACAAAAGCGGTAGTATTATTTGGCGCATGTGTGTAGTAAAAAATATATTGCAAAAGATGCATCATAAAATGTGCCATAACACGTTATGTCAGTATACGTGTCAGGTGTTTTTTTAGCAAAACTGTATCAGTCCGTTAGGTTTTTGTTCACTAAACACAGCATAACTTTGCTTTAGAAACGACACGGAAAAACTATCACTCTATATATACAGCGCCCCATTGGCTTTTTACAGCAACGGGGCGCTGCACTTTTTTATTAAGGCAGGTTTCAGTATTTTTACATCCAAACAAAAAACGGACACATGTCACAGCAAAAACGACTTTTCCTGCTTGATGCCTACGCACTTATATTCCGCGGCTATTATGCTTTTATAAAAAACCCGAGGATAAACAGCAAGGGCATGGACACCAGCGCCATACTGGGCTTTATGAATTCGCTGATTGATGTAATAAAGCGCGAACGCCCGGACCACCTTGCCGTAGCCTTTGATAAGGAAGGCAGTGCTGTACGTACAGAGATGTACACTGCATACAAGGCAAACCGCGATGAAACACCCGAAGCCATCCGCATAGCGGTGCCGTACATACAGGAAATCCTTCGTGCCATGCACATACCCGTAATAGAACTGGCAGGCTGCGAGGCCGACGACCTTATAGGTACCGTGGCACAACAGGCCGAAAAGCAGGGTTACCAGGTATATATGGTAACGCCCGATAAGGATTTTGCACAGCTGGTTACCGAAAACATTTTTATGTACCGCCCGTCTCGACTGGGAAATGACATAGAAATATGGGGCGTGCAGCAGGTACTGGACCGCTTTGAAATAGAACGTACCGAACAGGTTATAGACTACCTGGGCATGATGGGCGATGCTGTAGACAACATACCGGGATTACCGGGCGTAGGTGAAAAAACCGCAAAAAAACTACTGAAAGAATACGGCAGCATGGAAAACCTTTTGGCTAACACCCACGAGTTGAAAGGTAAAATGCGCGAAAACATAGAAAACAACAAGGAGCTGGGCATTATGTCTAAAAAGCTCGCGACGATAATTACTGATTGCGACGTAATGTTTGACGAGCACGACTACGAGCTGACAAAACCGGACACCGAAAAAGTAGAGGCGCTGTTTAACGAACTGGAATTCCGCCGCCTGGCCGACCAGTTCCATAAGCTGTTTGCCCACGGTGAAGAATACGACCAGATAAACCCTGACAGTGCCGATGCATCGGCAGCACCGGCCAAAAGAAGCAGCAAAAAAGACGAAAACCAAACCAACCTGTTTGGTTTTGATGATGCCGATGCTCCCGCTACAGGACACAGCTCATTCTACAATACGCTTGAAAGTACCGACCACCACTACCAGGTGGCAGAAGGTATGGGTGTCAACTTTTTAGTAAACAACCTGCTGAAGCAAGCCAGCGTATGTTTTGATACCGAGACTACCGGTGTAAATGCGCTTACCGCTGAACTGGTGGGTATGTCATTCTCATGGGAGAGAGGCAAGGGCTTTTACGTAGCGGTCCCTGCCGACAGAAATGAGGCACAAGCGCTTGTAGATAAATTCCGTCCGTTTTTTGAGGCTGAAGGCATTGAAAAAGTAGGCCAGAACCTAAAGTACGACCTTGAGATACTTTCAAACTATGGCATCACGGTAAAAGGTAAATTCTTCGACACCATGATAGCGCATTACCTGATTAACCCGGATATGCGCCACGGCATGGATGTTTTGGCAGAAACCTACCTGAAATACAGCCCGATGCCTATTGAAACGCTCATTGGCAAAAAAGGAAAAGGCCAGAAAAGCATGCGCGACGTAGCATTGGAACAGATCAAGGAGTACGCCGTAGAAGATGCTGATATTACCCTGCAACTAAAAGAGGTATTTGCCCCGATGCTGGATGAAACCGGCACACGCAAGCTTTTTGACGAGATAGAAATTCCGCTAATGCCGGTACTGGCCGCGATGGAAACCGAGGGCATCAACCTGAATGTACCTTACTTAAAGGAGCTTTCAGCAGAGTTGAGCGCTGACACCAAGGCACTGGAACAGAAAATATACGAAGCTGCCGGGGAAACGTTCAACCTGGGTTCGCCGAAGCAACTTGGTGAAATCCTGTTCGACAAAATGAAGATTGGCGGCAGCAAGCAAAAGAAAACCAAGACCGGGCAGTACGCCACCGGCGAAGAGGTGCTGTCGTACCTTACTAACGAGCACCATATTATTCAGGATATACTGGACTGGCGCCAGGTAGTAAAACTGCAAAACACCTATGTAGATGCGCTTCCGGGGCAGGTAGAAACCAAAACCGGCCGCGTACACACCGATTATATGCAAACGGTAGCTGCCACAGGCCGACTGAGCAGCAACAACCCGAACCTGCAAAACATTCCTATCCGCACCGAGCGCGGCAGGCAGATACGCAAGGCATTTGTGGCACGTGATGAAAACTACATATTGGTCAGTGCCGACTACTCGCAAATAGAATTGCGCATTATTGCTGCGCTTAGCGAAGACCCTGAGATGATACGTTCGTTCCAGAACAGGGAGGATATCCACGCCAGCACGGCCGCCAAGGTATTTAACACCTCACTGGCCGAGGTTACCCGCGAGCAGCGTAGCCATGCCAAAACGGTGAACTTCGGTATTATATACGGCGTGTCGGCATTCGGGCTTAGTAACCAGACTTCACTGAGCCGCAGCGAAAGCAAAGACCTGATTGAAGCTTACTACAAAACCTATCCGCGACTGAAGCAATACATGAGCGAGCAGATAGAATCGGCACGCGAAAACGGCTTTGTTACCACCGTACTGGGCCGCAGGCGTTACCTTAAGGATATAAACTCGGCTAATGCCGTGGTGCGTGGCGCAGCAGAACGAAATGCCGTAAACGCACCTATACAGGGTAGTGCCGCCGACATCATTAAAATTGCCATGATTAACATACAGAAACGACTGGTAGATGAAGGCTGGAAAAGCAAAATGTTGCTACAGGTACACGACGAACTTGTTTTTGACGTTTATAAAGAAGAGCTGGAACGCATAAAGCCGATGATAAAGCACGAAATGGAAAATGCTTTTACCCTTGCAGTACCATTAGATGTGGAAGTAGGCGAAGGCGTAAACTGGCTGGAAGCACATTAGGAGTTAATTTGGTTATAGGGTTATGCGGTTATTCGAAGAAGTGGCTAAAGCAGCAATGAACGAATAACCGGATAACCAGATAACCGCATAACCTTTGGCAAATGAAAAAAGCATTTTTATTATTCACCTTACTCCTCACCACTACCCTATTTGCCCAGGGCGGGGAAGGAAAGTTCAGGAAGATCGACAGCCTGATGACCTACCTGTACCAAAACGGCAAGTTTATGGGCAGTCTTACCCTGCGCGAAAAAGATAAGGTGGTATTCAGCAAGGCTTATGGTTTTGCCGATGTAGGTACCAAAGTAAAGGCAACCCCGCAAACCAAATACAAGATAGGAAGCATTACCAAGATGTTTACCGCCAGTGTGGTTTTCCAGCTTATTGAGGAAAAAAAGCTGAAGCTTGACACCAAGCTCAGTACGTTTTTCCCGAAGATAAAAAATGCTGATAAAATTACCATTGCAAACATGCTGAACCACAGCAGCGGTATTTACAACTATACGAACGACAGTACGTTTACACCAAAACTTACCACGCAACAGCTGCGCCGCGACATGCTGGAACGGCTGTATAAATACGATGCGGTTTTTGAACCCGGTACCAAAGCCGAATACAGTAACAGCAACTACCTGCTGTTGGGTTTCATAATTCAGGATATTACCCACAAGAGCTTTAAGGACAACGTTACCAGCCGTATTATAAACAAACACGGACTGAAAAACACCAAGTACTTCGGTAAGATAAATTCAAAGAAAAGCGAGGCGTATTCCTATAAAAATGAAGACGGCACCTGGGTAAAACAAAACGAGTGGCATGAAACCGTGGCCGGTGCTGCCGGTGCACTACAAAGTACCCCTGAAGACCTTACCAAATTCATTACCGCACTGTGGGCAGGAAAAATCATCAACCCTGAATCGCTGGCACACATGACCACCATGGATTTTGGATATGGCAAGGGTGTGTTCAACTTTCCGTTTGGGGAGCGTAAGTTTTACGGGCATAACGGCGGTATAGAGGCATTTGAATCGGCTGTGGGATATTACCCGAAAGAAGACCTTGCAGTAGCGTTGATTTCAAACGGGCTGGACATGAGTTTTAATGATGTAATGCTGGGTATACTGAGCTGCTACTACAGGCTGCCATACCGCTTCCCTACGTTTGACAGTGTTGTACTGGGAGACGATGCCCTGAAAAAATTTGAAGGCAACTATAGCAATGCGAGCCTGCCGTTTGTAATCAACGTGGCTTTGATAAAAGGACAGTTGCGCATACATGCCGATGAGCAGGGTACGTTTTATATTACCCCGCTAAGCGAAACTGAGTTTATACACGAAGGCTCAGGGGTAAAGATGATTTTCGACCCAAAAGGCTTTACACTGGAACAAAACGGTTCGTCTACCTACTTCAATAAAAAATAAGAAGCAATTGTTTCAAAAAATAAAACAAAGGGCTGTCCGGAAACGGAGCAGCCCTTTATGCATTTATGTAAGGATCATAACAAAATTACAATTTCCTGGTAGAGTCCCTTTGGCGTAGCTCGGTTTTAATCACCGTAGTTTCGTATTCAGGAGCTTCACCTTCTTTACTTTCCAGCCTGTTAATTAATATACTGGCAGCGGCCTCACCTATCTCAGGGCCGTGCTGGCTCACCGTACTAAGGCTTGGCGTAAGCCTGCGCGACCATACACCATCGGCAAAACCTATAAGCTGTACGTCTTCAGGTATTTTAAAACCACCCTTAAGCACTGCTTTGTGTGCTATTACCGAAGCCGATTCTTCAAGCGCAAATACGCCGTCAATTTCTTTACCTTTTACATCAAAAAAAGCAGGGAATTGCTCTTCAAATTCCTCAGTACTTTCACAACGCAGGATAAGTGTTTCATCTATAGCTATATTGTTTGCCTGCAGCGCCTCTAAATATCCCTCAGCCCTAAGTTTACCTACGCTGGTATTGTCTATGTTAGAAAGAAGCGCTATCCTTTTGCTGCCGGTAGCCACAAGATGGTTTACCGCATTTACAGCAGAATCGAAGTCATCTACAATAACTTTATCGCAGTTAACCTCCTCAGATATCCTGTCAAACATTACAATTGGGATATCATCGGCCATAGCTTCCTTAAAATGTTTAAACTCATGCTCTTTCTGGGTTTCATCGGCTACCGAAAGGATAAACCCGTCTATGGTGCCGTTACTCAGCATGTCCATGGTGGCGATTTCCTTTTTAAGCGATTCGTTACTTATACAGGTAATCACGTTATACCCACGCTCGTTAGCCTCTTTTTCTATACCGCTAAATACTTTGGCAAAGAACGGGTTAAGGATGTTAGGGATAATAACGCCGATGGTTTTAGAACGCTTGCTTTTCAGGTTTACAGCAATATTGTTCGGCTTATAGTTTTTAAGCTTGGCAAATTCCTGAACCTTGATTTTCGTTGGCTCGCTGATTTCCGGGCTGTTGCTCAGCGCTTTCGATACGGTAGATACCGATACGCCGAGTTCTTTTGCAATTTGTTTTAAGGTCGCTTTTGGTCTCATATTCCGGGATGTGTTTTACATTGGTAAAAATAACGAAAATTTTACGAAAATCTTGCAGCCTACTTTACGAAAACGTAATCATTTCTTCTTAACCCTATAATAAGAAATTTAATTAACCTTTCTTTTACAGGAATATTCCGTAAAGATAAAACGTTTTCATATTTCAAAACGTTAAATATTTATAAAAAATACATCACTATTTATATAAAATTTACAATTTAGAAAACACCGCATAATTTTGCAAAATATTGCAACACAAGCCCACGAATATTGGGTATAAATCCATAATTGCGCTCAAAAAATTATAACAGAAAGTGATAATTTTTTGTTAAAACCACTATTTAAGCCCGAAACCTTAAAAACCATTAACATTTACTTGGCGTATATAAAAACAACCTTTGGCAAAATGCCATCAGTTGCATTTGATATTAACCACTTAAATTATTCATTATGAACAGTAAAAAAGTTACGGTAACCGAGGTAGTTACTTCCCCGTCGGCAACAATGGCCAGCCGCAGGAGTTTTTTAAAAATAAGCGGCCTGGCATTAGCAGGCACAGGCCTGTTGCTGGCAGGATGTAGTGATGACGACGATAATAACAACGACAGCAGCCAGCTTCCCGGTGTACGCAACGGCGTATTTGACCTGGGTGGTGGCGATGCAGGTATACTTACCTACGCCTATGCACTGGAACAGCTTGAAGCCGATTTCTACACCCGTGTGGTGAACAGCAACACGTTTGGCTCCACATTCAACAGTGAAGAACAGCAAGTGCTTGCCGACCTGTATGCACATGAGGTATTGCACAGGCAATTCTTTAAAACCGCCATTACCGCAGCACTGCAAGGCACATCGGGAGAATTGCTACCGGACCTTGAATTTGCATACAGCGGTGTTAACTTCAACAGCCGAAGCAGCGTACTGGCTACCGCCCAGGCGCTTGAGGATACCGGCGTGAAAGCTTACAATGGTGCAGGCCGATATATTACCAATGCAGATTACCTTGTTATTGCCGGAAAAATAGTATCGGTAGAGGCACGCCACGCCAGTGCCATACGCAGCCTTATAAGCCCGGGCACGGCAAGTTTTGCAGGCAATGATGTAGTAGACGAAAACGGCCTTGACCTTGCTGCAAACCCAAGCGCAGTAATACCGGTTGTTGCCTCACTAAACTTTATACAAACCGCTTTTTCTGCCAACTATTTACCATAATTACTAACCTCTAACTTGAAAAGACATGAACATTTTAAAATTCATAGAATCGTTTACAAACGAAGGGCTTATAAAAAGCCTTAGCGAAAAAAGCAACCGCCGCGACAGCTTTAACCAGTTTGGCAAATTAGGCGCTACCGCCGCTATGGCAGCAGTGCCGTTTGGTATGGCTACGTTGTTCAGCCAAAAGGCAAATGCCACAAACAGTGCTTATGCATCAATAGCAGCAGACAGCGCCACAAGTGCACTGCAACTGGCCCTGATACTGGAATACCTGGAAGACGAGTTTTATGCCACAGCCTTGGAGACTGACGGGCTTATACCAAGTGCTGACCAAGCCATTATAGCGCAGATAAGCCAGCACGAAGCTGCCCACGTAGATTTCCTGATGAGTGCACTGGGTAATAACGCACCTGCAAAACCTACGTTTGACTTTACCGTAGGCGGTGCTTTTGATACTTTCGATAATTACGAAACCTTCCTGGCATTAGCCCAGGCATTTGAAGATACCGGCGTACGCGCTTATAAAGGGCAGGCAGGCAACCTTATGGGCAATGGCGACCTGCTTACCGCCGCACTGCAAATACACAGTGTAGAAGCACGCCATGCATCGCAAATACGCAGGCTGCGCGGCCTTAAAGGCTGGATTACCGGCAATGTACGCGGCGCAGGTATGCCCGAGCAGACACAAGGCGTATATGACGGCGAGGAAAACACTACGCACGGCGGGGTAAACATCAGTTCGTTTACAGCCACCCCGGGTAACCCGGCATTTGGTTCCGGTTCTTACACCGAATCGTATGACGAACCGATGAGCGGTGAAACTGCTACAAGCATAGCAAGCTTATTTATTGTATAAGTTATAGGTTGGTTCTGGTTATGCAAAATCCTGCCTGCTGTACAGCAGGCAGGATTTGTTATGTATAAAGCAAGCTAAATTATTCAGCTAATTTAAAGCGGTAAATATAATACGGTGCCTGTCCGCTGTCTGCCACACCAGTAAAAGCAGGGGTAGTATTCAACTGGTTTACGCTTATGTATGCGTAACCGTTTCGCACTGCTACATTATCAGGCCACAGCAGGCGTGGGTCAGCAAAAATATCAGTAAGCTTACCGTTAGTAAGGCGGCTTATTGCATGGCCGGGCAGGTTGGTAAAATAGTGTACACCTTTGGCATCGGTAGCAGCGCCATCACTTATTGGTTTGGCACCCACAACTTTTATGCTCTTGCCTATCACGGCATCGGTAGCTTTGTTGCGAAACAGCCTCGCATCGGCACTATACCATTTGGTACCGTTCATGGCACCAAAGTAAATCGTATTACGGTCGGCCGAAATGGTAATTGGGTTAACTGCCACACGCGCAGGCTTGCCGCCAAAGTAGGTTACTTTACCATCTATCACCATATCAATATTTTCCGACTGCAATGTCGCATGATTACCAAACCTCCTGAAGGTATTTGTTTTAATGTTTACCGCTATAATACCCGGATTGGCAATATCTGCAAGGTATACCCAGCCATTCACCTCATCTACCGCAATATCCTGTATAAAGCTGCCTTTTGGCGCCACATCGGCAGGAAGGTCGATTTTCTGTACTACTTTATTTTGTTTGATGTCGAATTTCCAGATGCGGGTTGTACCGAGGTTTTGCCCCATGTCTATCACCCAAAGGAAGCCATTTTTATCGAACGCGATACCTAATGGGGTATCAAGAAATGCATCGGAAGCAGGACGGCCATTCTTCTGAAGGTTTTCAGAAGGGAAAGGCACATAATTTTCAGGGCTTTTTACCTCAATAAGCTGAAGCTCGCTACTGCCAAGCGGATGGATGGTAGCAAACACACGTCCGTCTTCAGACACCGCCACATTACCGGGGCGTACGGGCAGCTTGGCAACTATTTCAAGGGTTGGTTTCCCGGTTTGCGCCATTAACGGCAATGTGAGCAATAAAACTATTACAGATATAAAATATGTTTTCATAATGGGGATTATTAAAGGGTTACTACAATTTTACCTACGGTACGGCCACTTTCTATCTGCCTGTGGGCTTCGGCCATTTCATTAAAAATGAAGGTTTGCGAAACATGCGATTCCACCACACCGCTTTCAAGCAGGGCAGCTATTGCCGCCATATCACTACCATCTGCCCACACAAGGTAAGTGAAACCTTTTTTACCGGCAGCTTCGGCACGGGCTACGGTATCGGCGCCGTGGGCACCCGGATAGCTCAGTAGCCTGCCACCGGGTTTCAACACCTTAAGCGAACGTTCTATATAATCGCCCCCGAAGTTATCCAGCACCACATCTACACCTGAAATTTGTTCTTCAAATGGGGCAGCTTTATAGTCGATATGGGCATCGGCACCAAGGCCCAGTACAAAATCTTTATTGGCCACAGAAGACGTACCGATAACATAAGCACCAATATTCTTAAGGAATTGTACAGCATAATGCCCTACCCCGCTCGAAGCAGCATGCACCAATACCTTTTCGCCGGGTTGTACCTTAAGGGTATGCACAATCGATTGGTAAGCCGTAAGTGCAGCAAGGGTAGCTGCGGCAGCTTCTTCAAACGAAATATTGGCGGGTTTCAGGGCGAGGTGTTTGGCCTCAGCCACCACATATTCGGCATAGGCTTTAGCATGCGAAGGAAATTCCAGCATACCGAAAACAGCATCGCCCACGGCAAATTGGGTTACGCCCTCGCCTACCTGTGTTACCACACCGGCTATATCCCAACCGAGGATGAGTGGCATCTGGTCTTTCAGCCTGCCTGCCATACCGAAGCCTGCACGGGTCTTTGCATCTACCGGGTTAATACCTATGGCTTTTACATGTACCAATACCTGGCCTGATGCCGGGGTTGGGGTTGCTACATTTGTATATTCAAGGTTTTCAACGCCTCCGAACTGGTTTAAAACTATTGCTTTCATATCATTGTTTATTTTTGTACTACAAATTTATACCAGTAAAAAATAGTTTACTGGTACATTTTTTCTATTAATTTGTACATTTGTACCATGCAAAAACAACAATTATACAGCCCGTTTGAAATAAGCTATGGCAGGCATGACCAATGCCCGCACCTGGAGCACAAGCACCTGTTCTTTGAACTTGTATATATTATATCGGGTACGGGGCAGCAGTGCATCAACAAGAATGTATTTGACTACCATGCAGGTCACATGTTCCTGCTTACGCCCGAGGATTGCCACTCGTTTAACATAACAAGCACTACAGAGTTTTTCTTTTTACGCTTCAGTGATATTTATATTAAGTCGGGAGCGTTCGGGCGGGAAGATATACAGCGCCTGGAATACATACTGCGCAATGCCAACCATAAGCCGGGCTGCATACTGAAGAATTTTACAGATAAGCCGTTTGTAGGCCATATAGTGGACGCACTGCGCCGCGAAGAAACCGGGCACGACCTGTATAATAAAGAACTTATACAGCAGCTGGTAAATACGCTGATAGTGGTTGTGGCGCGAAATATAGCTAAGTACCTGCCCGAACAGGTAGACGAAAAAACCGAAGAGAAAGCGCTGGAACTCATTAGCTATGTACAACAGCACATTTACAGCCCCGAGCTGCTGCGTGCCGATGCCATAAGCAATACTTTTAATATAAGCGAGGCGTACTTAGGCCGTTATTTTAAGAAACATACCGGTGAAACGCTGCAAAGCTATATAAGCCAGCACCGCCTTACCCTTATAAAGGCACGGCTGAAGCACAGCGATATGCGCATTAATGAAATAGCAGATGAATTTGGCTTTACAGACGAAAGCCATTTTAATAAGTTTTTCAGGAAGCATGGCGGGGTTAGCCCGAGGGCATACCGCACAGAAGTGCTGCAAGCCGCAACAGTATAAAACAAGAAAAGCCACGCAATGCGTGGCTTTCTAATGCTTTCTGTTATCTGTCTCTTCTTAGTGAGCAGCAGGAGCTTCAGCAGCAGGAGCAGCAGCAGTAGTATCAGCAGCTGTAGTGTCAGCAGCTGTAGTATCAGCTGGAGCAACTTCTGGAGCAGCAGTAGTATCTACTGCAGTAGTATCAGCACCTTCTGTAGCTTCACCTTCTGATTTCTTGCATGAAGTGAAAGAAAGACCTAGTACAGCAACTAGGGCTAGGCTTAAAACAACTTTTTTCATCTTACTAAATTATAAAGGTTAATTATTAATTCGGAGCAAAGATATAAATTTTTTAATACTGCAAAATAATTCTTTCACAATTTTTTTTTAGGCTTTTCGCTCTTGAAATTCAATATATTATTGACTTCGAACTCAATTTTAACATTATCATTAAAGGATTGTCCGTAGCAGCCCGTATAATATTGTGCAAAACAGGCCTGTGCAGCATCTTGTTTTCTTACAATTACTTTACCAGCTTCATTTCTTTTACCAGGTGGCCTGCACCGGCATATTTATCTATGATAAAAAGCACATAGCGCATGTCTACCATGATGTTACGGCAAATTTCAGGGTCGTAGTGAATGTCGCTCATAGTGCCTTCCCACACACGGTCGAAGTTAAGCCCTATCAGGTTACCTTTGGCATCTATAGCCGGGCTGCCGCTGTTACCGCCGGTGGTGTGGTTTGTAGCGATAAAACAAACCGGCATTTTACCGTTTTCGCCATACTGACCGTAATCTTTTTTATTGTACAGGTCGATAAGCTTTTGCGGTACGTCAAACTCATAATCACCCGGAACGTATTTTTCAATCACGCCGTCAAGGTACGTGGCAGGCTCGTAGTACACCGCATCGCGGGGTTCGTAGCCTTTCACTTTGCCGTACGTAACACGCAGGGTACTGTTAGCATCCGGGAAAATGCGTGCATCTTTCGGGCTAAGCTCCAGTATGGCTTTCATATAGGTACGTTGCAGGGCAGTAATCTTCAGGTTGATTTCCTCGTACTTTGGCATTACCTTTTCGTAGTAGGCCAATGACATCGCCTTAATCACCTGATAGCCCTTATCGGCATTCAGTTTTTCTATAACAGCGGCTGGGTCGCCTTCAAGCAATTGCTTTACGCCATCGTAGCTTGTCAGTTTGCTTTTACCATACACCTCAGCGGTAAGTTGGGTTACATTGGCATTCGCCAAAGACTGTGGCAAAAACTGCTTGGGCGACTTGGTAAGGTATAGCGCCATAAGCTGCTCAAATACTTTTTCATCGACAAGCTTGCTGTAATCTTTAAACGTGGCTTCAAGCGCGGCAACGGTATTCGCCTTACGGTCGTTAAACGCCTGTGCGCCTTTGGCAGTATACGCCTGCTCCAGTTGGTACAGACGGTAGCCAATGGTAAGCAGTTCGGTGTTACGCAGGGCAACTTCCACAAAATAATCACGGGCCAGCGAATACTGTTCTATGTCTTTATAGTTCTTTTCAAATTCAGGAAGCAGGTTGCCATATTCGGCCTGTTTACCTGCGGCGTTTACCCACTGGGTAAATTTCTTCTCATAGTCGCGCTTAATACCTACAGCGTTGCTCTTTTTAAGCCCCTGCACCTCGCCTATCCATTTTTTCCAGTAGTTGGCAATACCGGCATATTTGGCGGCATACTGAATTTTTATCTGCGGGTCTTTTCGCATAAAGCTGTCCTCAACTTTAAGGGCAGCATCGCGCACTTCAATTTTTGCAGGGTCAAGCACGTTTACTATTTGCTCTACCGCTACAGAAGGCAGGTACTCGGTAGTACGGCCCGGGTAACCAAACACCATGGTGAAGTCGTTCTCCTTAACGCCCCCTATGTTAACCGGGAAGAAATGCTTCGGCTTGTATGGCACGTTGTCTTTGCTGTATTCGGCAGGGCGGTTGTTTTTATCGGCGTAGATACGAAACATACTAAAGTCGCCCGTATGACGCGGCCACACCCAGTTGTCTGTATCACTGCCAAATTTACCAATACTCGACGGCGGCGCACCCACCAGGCGGATGTCCTTAAACGTCTCCGTTACAAAACGGATGTACTGGTTGCCTTCATAAAACGTACGTATGCTGTTTTCCTGCCAACTTTCTTTAGGCAATGATTTAGTGAGGCTTGTTATGTTTTCCTGTATTTTTTGCTGGCGTGCTTTCTCGTCAAGGCCGTTAGTACCTTCCAGCACTTTTGTGGTAACGTCGTCTATGCTTACAATGAACATCACCGTAACGCCGGGGTTCGGCAACTCCTCGGCAAGGCTCATGGCCCAGAAACCGTTGGTCAGGTAATCGTGTTCCAGGGTGCTGTGGCTTTGTATGTTGTCAAAACCGCAGTGGTGGTTGGTAAGCAATAGTCCCTTATCGGAAATAACCTCGGCGGTACAGCCACCGTCAAACTGGGGTACGGCATCTTTAAGGCTGCTGTGGTTAACATCGTAAATATCCTTAACCGACATTTTCATGCCCAGGTGTTTCATTTCCTTTTCATTAAGGCCGCTAAGCAGTGAGGGTATCCACATACCGCCCTGCTGCGCCAGTGCAGGCACCGTAATAAACAGCACCAGTAAGCGTAGTAGTTTCATTGTTTTGTTTTTAACGGTTGCAAGATAGGGAATTTTGAGGAGGGTGGGAAATTGATCAAAACTTCAGGGGTTTTCATTACTTTTGAAAACAAACCAATACCATTATGTCACAAACATTTGAATCTTTTTCCAAAGAAGGCTATGAGATCCTTCGTAAAAATCAGGATTTCTTTTTAAACAATTACGAAATCAACAGTTACGCACGTTGGGATTTCGACCAGCCATCTGGGGTATTTATATTCTCTGACAAGAGTAATAGTAGCGAAAAGAAATATTTTGCATTTCAAAGCATTGGTACCTATTCACCGGCAGGAGGCACCTGGATGTGGAGCTGGGCAAATAAGACCACATACCAGAATGTAAAGACTGCATCCGAGCAAATGAAGAAATTTGGAATAGCATTGGGATACGAAAAGCTGATTACCGGAGCTTGGGAAGCTGACGAAGCCGATGGTTGGGAAATGCTTGCTTTTGCACAAAAAATACTAAACCCGATTGGTTCTTACAGGGTAAAATCAGGCGATTTATTACATTATTTAATATTTACCGAAGAACTTTCAGAAAAACAAGTTGCTCAGAAAAAAGAAAATGCCGTAGAGCTTATTGAATGCAAGGACCATGGCTTGGGAAGAATAGGTTTTATATGCCAACACTTAAACAAAACTAAAAAAGCAGGCTTTCATGAAGCCTTTGAAACGGAACCCGGAATGGAACTTGACGAAGACGATGATTTACAAGCCTGGTGTAATGACTGCGAAACTGTACGTATTGCAGATGACGGATGGAATGAGAAAGCCATGGAATTTGCAAAGATTAAACTCGTTTGTAAGGAGTGTTATTTTGAGATAAAAGATTTCAACACTTAATAAAGATTGCCGCGCTTCGTGCCTCCGCTCGCAAGGACAGAGCGTGAAAAACACACCCCATAAACAACCCACCGACCCTGAAGGGGTGGCGCATATTAGCCCCGGGCAACACCCGGGGAATCCGGGGATGTTAACCCCCACCGTAGAGACGTTGCACTGCAACGTCTCTACCTCATCCAACCGAACAAATCTCCCTATGAACGGCACAACATTATAACAGGTTTTGGTTATATTTACCACAAACCGTGGCTAAAACCTGTTTTATGAAGCGTATCATTACACTGCTTGCCCTTATGTGGCTGTTGCTTCCGGCAGCGGCACAAACCGAGCATATCATTGCCCCTAATACTGCCGACCCGCTTAGTGGCACGCCAAACAACTACCATTTTATCTATACCAACCCTGATGTGGCGCAGAAAGATAAACTGTTTTTGTTTTTCCCTGGTACCGGTGGGGTGCCTATCGGCTACAGGCAGCTACTAAAACGTGCGGCCAACCTGGGCTACCATGCCATTGGCCTTACCTACCCTAACGATATTGCCATTAACGACCTGTGCGCATCGAGCAGCGATACCACCTGCCACAGCCGTGCCCGCCTTGAGGTTTTTGACGGTACAGACCGCCACCCCGATATTGCGGTAGACCAAAACAACTGCATAAAACGCCGTACCCAAAAGCTGTTGCAATACCTCGCTGCAAATTACCCTGATGAAAGTTGGGAGCAGTACATGGACGGCGATAGTATACAATGGAATAAAATTATAGTCAGCGGACATTCACAGGGAGGCGGGCATGCAGGAATTATATCGAAACTGTATGAAGTGGACCGTGTGGTAATGTTTGCGGCAACCGACTGGATTATTCCGCTGGTGCGTAATGCCGACTGGATTACCTGGGATGGCCCTACTGCCGCCAACAAGTATTACGGCTTTATCCACGAGGAGGATGAAATGGTAAACTTCGCTGTAGAACAGGTTACCTGGAACAACTATGGTATGGATGCTTTTGGTTCACTTACCCTGGCGGATGATACGAGCCCACCTTATGGAAATACACATATGCTGTATACACAGGCCACTCCCGATAATGACCCTACGAAGTTTCACGGATGCATAGCCGTAGACCTGTATACACCCATGGACGGGGAAGTACCCATATTTACCAATGTGTGGACGTATCTTATAGATTCGGACAGTAGCCTGGGCGTAAATGAAAACATCCCGGAAAAACTAAGTGTGTACCCTAACCCTTTTTCGGGTAGTTTTAGCATTGCTAATGCGCCGGAAGGCTACACTATCGCGGTTTTTGACATGCTGGGATGCGAAGTGAACTATACCCGAAATGGCAACACCTTCACCATTAACAGTAAAACATCGGGTATGTATATTGTAAAAATAAACGCTAACGGAAACAGCGTTACGAGAAAACTGCTACAAAACTGATTGCTTTAGACTTACGACTCTTGACCTTATGACTTATTGATTTGCTCCAAAACCCACAGGTAATCTTCCTGTTTGTTTACAAAATCACGGTCGGTAACGTCGATAACCAACACGTTAAGCCCGGTAACCGATTTTATATAATCCAGGTAGCCCCGGTTGATGTTCTCTAAATATTCGGCACTTATGTCCTGCTCGTAGTCGCGCCCACGCTTGCGGATGTGTTCCAAAAGGCGTGGGGTATTCTGGTACAGGTATACGTACAGGCCGGGCTTGGGGAGTTCCTTATACATAATATCAAACAGGCGGCGGTACAGGCGGTATTCGTCCTCACTCAACGTGACTTTAGAGAATATGAGCGACTTAAAAATATGGTAGTCGGCCACCACAAAATCGCTGAACAGGTTGAACTGCGAAAGGTCGTCAGTTATCTGCTGGTAGCGGTCGGCCAGGAACGACATTTCAAGCGAAAATGCATAGCGTGCCTGGTCTTCGTAAAACTTGGGTAAAAACGGGTTATCTGCAAAGCGTTCCAGCACCGGCTTACCGTTAAAATCCTCCGACATTTTACAGGTCAGTGACGTTTTCCCGGCACCTATATTACCCTCTATGGCTATGTAATTAAACTTTTCAGGATTGTAACCTGCCAGCGGCGCAGGCAGCTTCATTATCCATTCGCAGTCGCTATTATCAGTAGACGATGCGATAAGTTTATTGATATCTTTCTTTAAAACCGGGTGTACCCAGTGTGGTGCCACATCACGCAGGGGAAACAGCACAAAGTTACGGTCCTGCAGGCGCGGGTGCGGTACATGCAGGTGGGGTTCGTTTATTACTTCATCATTAAAGGCAATGATGTCAACATCTATAGTACGCGAAATATACCCGCCTTCGGCAGCGCGTACACGGCCTCCCTCCTGCTCTGCGGCAAGCAGCCCTTCCAGTAGTTGGGTAGCGGTTTTGGTGGTATGCACCACAATGGCACAGTTGTAAAAAGCATCGCCCTCAAAGCCCATAGCAGGGGTTTCGTATATGCCGGAAACCTTTGCCACAGTGGCAATGTTAGTATGTATATAATCTATGGCCTGTTGCAGGTTTTGCAGGCGGTGGCCCATATTGCTGCCCAGGGATAGTATGGCGCTGTTTTGAAACTTCATCAGGATGTGTATTCCGTAAACCGCAAAGTAACTAAACATTTTACTGGCAACTACTGCCTGTTAATAAGTTTAAACGAAAAAGGGTTTTCTTCCACGAAAAAAATTTCGCATATAGCTGTAACACAAAAGGCATTACTGCTACTTATTTATAAAATTAAAAATCCAATTTTTAGCTATGCAGTTTTTAAAGAATGTATTGTCTACCGTAGTGGGTATCTTCATGTTTATCATGGTTTTCTTTTTCCTTATCATAATTATCGGTGTTATAGCCGGTAGCAGCAGTGAAGATGTTGTAGAAGTAAAGGACAATTCGGTAATAGAGCTCGACCTTTCCAAAGTATCGCTGGATTACGGCGGTAAGTTTGGCGGCGGTAAATTTGCCATGTTTAACGATGTGCCGAACAACGGCCTTATAGATGTACTGAAAGCCATAGATGCGGCCAAAGAAGACGACCGCATTAAGGGCATCACCATAACCAATAACACACACAGCCTGGGCATGGCGCAACTGAAAAGCCTACGCAGGAAACTGGACGAGTTTAAAAAGTCGGGCAAGTTTGTAGTGTCGTATGCCGACAGCTACTCACAGGGCGATTACTACCTGAACTCGGTAGCCGACACCCTGTACCTTAACCCTGTGGGCGACTTCGAGTTTAAGGGCCTTAGCAGCGAAATCATGTTCTTTAAGGATTTCCAGGAGAAAACCGGCATCACTATGGAGGTTATCCGCCACGGTAAGTACAAGAGCGCTGTAGAGCCGTTCCTTGCCAATGAAATGAGCCCTGAAAACCGTGAGCAGATGAGCACACTGCTTAACGCCATGTGGACATCGGTAGTTGATGATATTTCTAAAAGCAGGAAAATACCGGTAGACAGCCTTAACGGCATTGCTGAAAGGCTAAGCGCCCGTACACCTGAAATGGCTAAGTCACGTGGACTGATAGATAAAATAGGTTACGAAGACGAGTACCGCAACGGTATCAAAAAAGCACTTAAAGTGGAAAAAGGCGAAGACTACAACGAGGTGGATATTCTTGACTATGTACAGCAAAACTCGCTTAACGAGCTCATAAATACTGCCGATAGCCAGATAGCAGTTATCTACGCCCAAGGAGAAATTTCGGGTGGTAAAGGCGGTGTTACACAGGTAAGCGAACAGCCTATCCGCGAGGCGTTTAAGGATGCCCTTGAAAACGACGATGTAAAAGCGATAGTACTCCGTGTAGATTCACCGGGTGGAAGCGCCCTTACTTCAGAACTGATCTGGAGGGAAGTGGAACTTGCCAAAAAGAAAAAACCGGTAGTGGTAAGCATGGGTAACTATGCTGCTTCGGGTGGTTACTACATTTCATGTGGCGCCGACCGTATTTTTGCCGAGCCAAACACCATTACAGGATCTATAGGGGTATTTGGCGTACTGCCAAACCTTACCAAACTAAGCAACAATATGGGCATCCATACCGAATCGGTAAGCACGCACAACAACCATGCAGAATACAGTCTGTTCCAGCCACTGGAAGCTGATACGCGTGAGGTGATTCAGCAAGGCGTAGAGCAGGTATATGCTACCTTTGTAAGCCGCGTAGCCAAAGGCCGTAAAATGAGTGCCGAGGCTGTAGATGCTATAGGCCAGGGCCGTGTATGGAGCGGTACCGATGCCAAGCGCATAGGCCTTGTAGACGAACTGGGCGGGCTTGAAGATGCCGTAAAATACGCTGCAAAACTTGCCAAAGTTAAAGACTATTCCACAGTGGATTACCCTGAATATGAAGCCGACTTCAACACCTTTATTTCTAAGCTTGGCAATGGCGCATCGGTATTTACAAACCGCGAAACGCTTATAAAAGAAGAGGTGGGCGAAGAAAACTATCAGGTTATAGAGCGCCTGCGCAGGGTAAGCAAAACAAGGGGTGTACAGGCCATGATGCCTTTTGAAATAAACGTAAGGTAATTCCGTTATTAAGCCTTATATTTAAGGCAAATTATAACACATCATCTATGACTAAGAAAATTTTAAAGTGGACGGGTATTTCCCTGCTGGTTATCATTATTTTACTGATAGCGGCACCGTTCCTTTTTAAGGACAAAATTAAGAGCATGGTCGTTAAGGCCATTAACGACCAGGTAGATGCTACCGTGTCGTTTGAAGACGTAAGCCTGAGCTTTATCAGCAACTTTCCGCAGGCAAGCGTTACGGTAGACAAGCTGAGCGTAATAAACAAAGCGCCTTTTGCCGGCGATACGCTGGTATATGTAGGCGAGCTTAACCTGAAAATGAGCATCAACGAGCTTTTTAAAGGTGACGGCGAACCTATGGACCTGAAATCGTTCAGCATCAAGAACAGTGTGATAAACATATTGTTCAATAAGGACGGCATAGGCAACTTTGACATTGCACGCAAAAAAGCTGAGGAAGAGCAGCCTGCTACCCAGGAGCCAAGCAAGCCTTTTGCCCTTAACATAGATGAATATGCTGTAGAAAACCTAAGGTTCCGATACTTTGACGAACGCTCTAAAATGAGCGTGGTTATAGACAGTCTTAACCATAACGGTACGGGTAACTTTGCCGCTAACAAGCTGGATCTTGATACCCATACCGACCTTAACCTTACGGTGGATATGGACAAGACCAACTTTATGCGCAATACCAAGCTGAAGCTGGACGCCGTACTGGGAATGGATATGGATAAAAGTATCTATACCTTTAAGGAAAACAAGCTAATGGTTAACCAGATGGGCCTTGAGTTTGACGGTAGCGTAGCGCTGCTGGAAAATGGACAGGACATCAACCTAACCTTTAAAACCCCGGAATCGTCGTTTAAGAACTTCCTGGCGCTAATACCGGAAGCCTACAGCGGCAGCCTCGCCAATGTGAAAACCGATGGTAACTTTACCGTAAACGGCAAGGTAAACGGTGTGATGGACGACACCCATATACCGAAATTCAATGTGGCATTCCTTAGTAAGAACGCTTCGTTTAAATATCCTGACCTGCCTAAGAGCATCACCAACATAAACATTGATACCAAGGTTGTTAATGAAACGGGTACAATGAACGACACCTATGTAAACATAGATGAGTTCTCGTTCCGTATTGACCAGGATGTGTTTAGCGCCAAGGCAAACATCCGCAATATTGTGGAAAATGCACTGGTAGATGCCAAGCTGAAAGGTACTGTAAACCTGGGTAACGTTACCAAAGCCTACCCTGTAAAACTGGATACACCGCTATCAGGTATACTGAAAGCCGATGTGGAAACGAAGTTTGACATGGCTTCGGTAGAAAAAGGCGCTTACGAAAAGATAGACAACCGTGGCAACATCAGCCTGAGTGGGTTTAACTATACTATGGAAGGCTTTAAGAACCCGTTCATCATCAGCCTTGCCGATATGTCGTTTAACCCAAGCCGCGTAAGCCTGAACCGTTTTGATGCCAAAACCGGCAGCAGCGACCTTGCCGTAAGCGGTACGCTGGATAACTTCTACGGTTTTGCCTTTAAAAACCAGACACTAAAAGGTAATTTCGCCCTGAAGTCGAACAAGCTGGTTATTAACGATTTCATGAGCAGCAGTACGGCTGCCCCTGCCCCGGCAAAAACCGAAGGCGAGGGTGAAAAGAAAGAGCCTGCTAAAACTGCACCGGCCGGTGATGCGGTTAAGATACCTGCATTTTTGGACTGTACCATTACAGCTAATGCAAACAGTGTAGTGTACGACAACCTTACCCTGAAAGACTTCGGTGGTAAAATGGTTATTAAAGATGAAGCTGTTGCCATACAGAATGCCAAGACTTCGATATTTGGAGGTACTATTGGCTTTGCGGGAGATGTTTCTACCAAGCAGGCCACACCTACCTTTAACATGGACCTTGGCCTGAACAGCCTTGACATAACTGAGGCGTTTACCCAGCTTGATATGCTGAAAAAAATAGCCCCGATAGCCGAAGTTATTACCGGTAAACTTACCGCAGGCGTAAAAGTGGGCGGTAACCTGGACAGCAAGGAAATGACCCCTGATACCAAAACACTAACCGGTAACCTGGGCGGTAACCTTGCCAATGCAGTAATCCACACTGATAAGTCGAAAGTACTGCAGGCACTTACCAGCAATGTGAAGTTCCTTGACCCAAGCAAGCTGAACCTGAACCAGAAGATAAACCTGTCTTTCAGTAACGGTAAGGTTATACTCCAGCCGTTTGTAGTGAAGTACCAGAACATAGACATCAATGTAAGCGGCGAGCACGGCTTTGACCAGAACATGAGCTACAAGGCATCGTTTGACCTGCCTGCTAAATACCTGGGTGATGATGTAGTAAACAAAGCTGCTACGCTTAAAGTGGACATCAGTAAAATTACTGTGCCTGTAAACGTAAATATTACCGGTACATTCCAGAAGCCTAAGGTGGGCACCGACCTTGGTACGGCTACTAAATCGGTACTGACACAACTTGTTAACCAACAAAAAGACAAGTATGTAAACGAAGCCAAGGAAAAAGCTACTGAAAAAGGCAAGGAAATACTGGGCAACCTGATAAACGGTAATAAAGGCGGTACCACAACCACAAAAGATACTGCTAAAACTACTACCCCTACTAACCAGGACGTGAAACAGAAAGCCGAGGAAGCAGCAAAAACCAAAGGTAAAGACCTGATAAACGGCCTGTTTAAGAAGAAAGACAAGAAAGAAAGCAACTAATGGTTATTGGTTGTCAGTTGTTGGTTGTTAGGCCACTCTGAAAATTAATATCATAATTATAGAACAACCCCGGCAGCATAATGTTGCCGGGGTTGTTTTTTTATAGCGCTTTCGGACTGAACCTGCAAGGTCTTTGAGACCTTGTAAGTTTACATGAACCTCCTTTGTATTTCTCTTATATATTACATTCCAAATCCTACAAGGTCTCAAAGACCTTGAACGATAAAAAAACAAACCCCACTGAAAACTCAGCGGGGCTTATTGGGAAATAGGTTATATAAGTGGTTACTTCACTTCTTCTTTAACGCTTATGGCACAGCCACCACTGGTAGCCAGTTTCTGCTTCAGCTTGGTTTTGCTGGTCACTTTCACTTTTTTAATTACATAAGCCTGTGGGTTCTTGTCGTAGCTGGCATCGGGTGCATCAGCATATACAGTAGCCCAGTAAGTTTTGCCTTTTGGAAGGAACTCAAATGTAAAGGTAGCTTCGCGTGCATTCTCATCGGTAATGGCACCAAGGAACCATTCGTTTTTGCCTTTCGCCTTACGCGCCATAGTAATATAATCACCCGGCTCGGCTTCCAGTACCCAGCTTTGGTCCCAATCTACCGCTACATCTTTTATAAACTGGAAGGCATCCAGATGCTTGTTGTAGGTTTCAGGTAAATCGGCAGCCATTTGCAGCGGGCTATAGAAGGTTACATACAGCGCAAGCTGTTTCACCAGCGTAGTGTGTACAAACGAATTGTTATCCGGGTTATACGCGCTTATTTTGGTCTGGAAGATACCCGGCGTATAGTCCATAGGGCCACCTACAAGGCGTGTAAACGGTAGTATTGTAGTATGGTCAGGGTTATTACCGCCAAATGATTCATACTCCGTACCACGGGCGGCTTCGTTACCTATAAGGTTCGGGTAGGTACGGGCAAGGCCTGTAGGGCGAATCGCTTCGTGGGCATTCACCATAATCTTATATTCGGCAGCTTTTTCTATGGCAAACTGGTAGTGGTTTACCATCCATTGCCCGTAGTGGAACTCACCTCGCGGCAGTATGTTACCCACATAACCACTCTTAACAGCGTTGTAACCATTATCCACCATAAACTGGTAGGCTTTGTCCATCCAACGCTCGTAGTTACGCACCGAACCTGAGGTTTCGTGGTGCATGATGATTTTTACGTTTTTAGAAGCTGCATAGCGGTGCAGCTCTTTTACATCGAAATCAGGGTAAGGAGTTACAAAGTCGAAAACAAATTCTTTCGACTTACCAAACCAGTCTTCCCAGCCTTCGTTCCAGCCTTCAACCAGTACGGCATCAAAGCCGTGCTTTGCAGCAAAGTCGATATATTCTTTTACATGGGCAGTGTTAGCAGCATGCTTGCCGTTTGGCTTGGTTTTGCTGTAATCCAATTCGCCAAGGTGTACGTTGGTAAGGTCGTTATAGGCCCAGGTACTTTTTCCGGTAATCATTTCCCACCACACGCCAACGTATTTTACTGGCTTAATCCACGATACGTCCTTGTATTGCGTAGGCTCGTTAAGGTTATACACAAGGCGCGACATCAGGATATCACCCGCCTTATCGCTCACGATAACGGTACGCCATGGTGAAGTAGACGACGTTTGTATGTTGCCTTTGTTGCCAATAGCATCCGGCGTAAGCCATGATTCCAGCACCATGTTTTTGTCGTCAAGGTTAAGCGACATGCACGAATAGTCTTTCAGTGCAGCCTCGTGTATGTTGATGTACAGGCCATCTGCACTTTTCATCATCAGCGGGGTTTGAAGCCCGGTTGGTGAGAATGTAGTCTGCGATGCATTTGGTGTAACGGCAGCTTTCATTTTACCGCGCACTTCGCTTAGTTTGCTGGTTACGGTACTGTATTCCTGCGTATCATAATCGCCCGGAAGCCAGAATGCTTTGTGGTCTCCCGCAAGGGCAAACTGTGTGCGCTCTTCTTTAATAATAAAGTAGTTCAGCTCAGGTTGTTCCGGGAATTCATAGCGGAAGCCAAGCCCGTCGTTAAACACACGGAAACGTATGCGGATATAACGGCCTTTCTGGTCTTTTTGCGAAAGCGTAACCAACAGCTCGTTATAATTGTTGCGGATGTTTTTCTCCTCGCCCCATACCGGTGTCCAGGTTTCATTAAAGGTAGCGGTTTCGGTTTTGTCGATGGTAAAGCCGTCTAAAAGCGGGGCCACATCTTTAGTATCAATACCCAGCTTACTGGTTTTAATAACCGGTTTCTTTTTGTACGTAAGCGCGTAGGTAGGCTCCCCTTTGGCAGAAAGGGCGAAAGTAAGCTGCAGGTTGTTATCAGGCGAAGCGATCTGCTGGGCAGAAACACTCAGGCCAAACAACAGCATACAGGCCAGTAGCAGTTTGTTCATTGTATCAGGTTTGAGTATTAACGGATTAAAATTATCCAAATTCCTGATATAAATTTACCAATTCGTTATTTACAAGCAGCGAAAACCTTTGCGTGTTGAAAACTTTTTGATTTTGGTATGCCAAAATTAAGGGAAACGTAGATTAAAGGTGATACAAGACTGTGCAAGTTATTCCCAAAGTCTCTCAAAGGAAGCGCAAAGTTCCTCAAAGTTTTATTAATGTTATTTCGAGTGCACAAAGCATTCCTATGGAATGTTGGAGGACACAGAGCATAACCTTTTCCGAGTTTAATCACCCTGCACTATTTCGGGCAAAACCGTCTCTTTTAATCCCTGTTGTACAAACCTCCACAAAAAATTGAAAACCGATTTATCCTTTTTACGGGTAACCTTAGGGGTGGTTTCCTTCAGGTCGCCGTCGCTGTCGTTTTTCACCAGCATATTGCCTACAGTGCTTAAAAGCTTGTTTTTCTTTTTACCGTCTTTTTTGTAAAGGTCCACTTTCAGGTGGTCGTACTTTATAGCAAACTTCCCGCCGCCGGTTTCGCGGTTGCCGTTAAATGTAAACCGTATATCGCGCAGGTTGCCCTTGGTGGTAACATTCATCAGCGGTTTAGACACCGGGTTGATGTCCTCGCTTCGGATGTTTTGCAGGTGGCCTATAATGGTAAACGAATCTGAAGTGTCCAGTGTATTAAACGACCAGTTTACCGTCATGGGTGATTTCCGCATAAAAAGGCATTGCACATCTATGGTGGTATTAGGCAATTTGCCTTTCCGCACCGGGCTGTACAAGTGGCCTACCGTAGCATAAAATTTAGAGAACGATACCTTAGCAGGTGGCCTTTTGTAAGTCAGTTGTTCCTCATATTGCAGGTCGGCATTTTTTAGCAAAAGCTTTTCCACTTTCAGGTCGAAATCAAGGTTACGAAGCAACTCACTGTACAGCTTTTTGCGCGTAGGGTCGTCCTTAACTTCCTTGCTGCGGTAAATGTTCGCAGCCACCTTATCCAGCACCACTTCGGGCGTATGTACATAAAGCGTATCGTTTACAAAACCCCAGTCGATATTATGCACGCTGATGGCACCGGCCTTTATATTAAACTGGTCTTTTTCCACGGGTACCATACCGTTAAACTGCTGCCGGGTATACTTCGGCACCAAGCGGAACTGTTTTGCCGTTACAGAGGTATCGGTTGCAGAAATATTATCGGCAGTGATGTTATAGTGCAGGCCTGCATTATAGTACAGGCTATCGGCACTAAAGGTATAATCACGGTAACGCAGCGGTATGTTTTTTTCTACTGTGGCGCTGTCTACTTTTATATTGGTCAGGGTAAAATCAATATTGCTCAGGCGGAATTTAGGGTGTTCCAAAGAATCCAGCATACGGAAACGTCCTTGCTCTATATGAAGCTGGCCAGTTTGCACCACCTGCCTGAAAGGTTTCTCCACATCGTCCTTTACGTTGTATTTGCGCTTGGTATAGTACAGTGTGGCATCGGGGTGTACCACCTCTACCCTGTTGGCCTGTATACGGTTATGCTTCAGCAGTTGCCAGATGCTCAACCCGCGTACAGAAACCTCCTCTACATTAGCAACTAATGTATTCTTAAGGGTATCCTTTGCGGATGTCTTCGGCTTTAGCTGCAATCCCTGCACGGTGAAGTTACCCGCCCATACGTTTACATCCAGGCCTTTATATTCCACGATATACGGAAAGTCTTTTTGTTCCTTAAGCAATGCAGGCAGTTTCTTTTCGGCATAATAGGCAATCCCGAAATTGGCCGCTATTGCCAAAATAACCAGCACTATAACAACTATCATTATCTTTTTCAGCATGACAAAATGTATTTTCTTACTGAAAATTACTACTAAACCACGGTAAAGCCATAGCCATTATATTTTTATTAATATTTTGATATTTAAGCCCAAACCACCCCGTAAATCCCTTCATTTATATGCGCGCATACATTATCTTTAAAATTTTGCAATTCTTTGTGATTTTTTTATAAAATATGTAGCGTAATTTTGACGAAATAATTATTATGAATGCATAATAATTTACGCGGTTATCTTGCGTAATCGATAATTTATTATAAATTTGATATAGAAATTAATAATTTGATAACCTAACCTAATTTCAACCCATGAAAAAATTATTATCCTTAACTATGGCAGCTTTAACCGCTTCCACGGCTTTTGCGGGCGGGTACCGTATAAGCCTGCAGGGGCAAAAGCAACTTGCCATGGGACATACCGGGGTGGCTGTGGTAAACAGCGCCGAAACCCTGTTTTTTAACCCGGCCGGGGCAGCATTCCTTAAAGACCGCTTTAACTTCTCGGTGGGTGGTAACCTGCTGTTTGCACGTACCAAATTCCAGAACGACACCTACAACTGGAAAGCCTCTACCGACAACATGGGTACCCCGCTTGAATTCTACGCATCATACCGCGTTACCGACTGGCTTACTGCCGGTGTGGCCGTGTACACGCCTTACGGTAGTGCTGTAGAATGGGACAGGGACTGGCAGGGGGCTAACCTTGTAAACAATATCGACCTTCAGGCAGTGTATGTACAGCCAATAATTTCTGTTAAAGTAAACGATTATTTCAGTGTGGGCGGTGGCCCAATATATGTAAACGGCGGGGTAACCTTTGACCGTAACCTTTCGCGCAGCCTTACTGACGAGCAGGGCAACCCAAGCGACGTAAACCTTGAAGCTAAAGGTGTTACTGCATGGGGCTGGAGCGCAGGTTTTATGTTTAACCCGCACAAAAGCGTAAGGCTTGGGGTTAACTACCGTTCGCACATTACTATGGAAGCCCGTAACGGTAATGCTGATTTCAACCAGGTGCCTGTATTTGCACAGGGTACTTACTCTGATACTAAATTTAATGCCGACCTGCCACTACCTGCCGAACTTACCGCAGGTTTATCAGTACAGGCTACAGATAAATTACTGCTTGCCTTTGACTACAACCGTGCTTACTGGAATGTATACAAAGCACTTACCGTAGATTTTGCAAACGGCATACCTACATCGGTAAACCCGCGTAATTATAAAGACGCCAGCACTTTCCGCGTAGGAGCGCAATACAAAGCGATACAACAGCTTACCGTACGTGCCGGATGGTATTATGACGAAAGCCCTGTACAAAAAGGCTACTTTGCGCCTGAAACCCCAAGGAACGACTCTATGGGCTTTACCGGAGGTTTTACCTACATGGTAACTTCGCACCTTGGTATAGATGCTTCATTCCTGTACCTGCACTTTAAGGAAGTTAACGCTTCTTACGACCATGCTACTGAAGACAACGGTACGTACTCATTTGGCGGAACCTACAAAAACGTAGTATTCTCTCCGGGACTTGGTTTATCTTACAGCTTTTAATTGACGCAACATGAAAAATAAAAATATACTATTGTTAGGGCTGCTTGTCATGGGTATTACCGCTTGTGAGCCTGAATTTGAACATGAACTGAGCGATGCCGATTACAGTGCCGGTGATGCCGACTTCAGCAGCTACGTGGCTATAGGCAACTCACTTACCGCAGGTTACATGGACGGCAGTGTTTCGCGTGTGGGGCAAAGCTATTCTTACCCTAACCTACTGGCACAGCAGTTTGCCGTAGTGGGTGGCGGTGCCTTTACACAACCTTCTTATGAAGACGACGTAAACAACCTGGGCGGCCTTACACTTATGGGTACACAACTTACCAGCACCAGGCTGATACTTAATGCCTCCACCCAATCGCCGGAACCTATTGCAGGTACACCTACCATTGATATAAACAACCTTCAGCAGAAAGCATACCACAACATGGGGGTGCCGGGTGCCAAATCGTTCCACCTGCTTGCAGCGGGCTATGGAAACATTCAGGGTGTGATGCTGGGCACGGCTAACCCGTACTATGTACGTACGGCTACTTCGCCAACCGCTACCGTACTGGGCGATGCAATGTCCCTTAACCCTACCTTTTTTACCAACTGGATAGGCAGCAACGACGTACTGGCGTATGCGCTTTCGGGTGGCACAGGTGTAAACCAAAATGGTAACACCAATCCTGCCACGTACGGGCCAAATGACATTACCGACCCTAATGTATTTGCCAATGTATATAATACCATCATCACTACACTTACCAACGATGGCGCAAAAGGTGTGGTAATGACCATACCAAATGTAACGTCTATACCGTACTTCACTACTGTACCGTACAATCCGTTTACGGCAGCAGCATTAGGTAATGGTGATGAAGCAGCGGGACAGGCTACCATAACACAGCTAAATACTTTATATGGAGGCTTGAAACAGGCACTTACAGCTTTCGGGCAGGGTAACAGGATAAACCTGCTTAGCACTACAGAAGCTAACCCAATACTGATTAAAGACGAAACACTAACTAACCTGCAGGCACAGCTTACGGTAGCCTTTACACCGGTGTACGGGCCACAAACGGCTGCCTTTATAGGCGCTACTTACGGGCAGGCAAGGCAGGCCACTGATGCCGACCTTGTGGTGCTTACTGCAAGTTCGTTACTGGGTACTGAGGCCGCAGGTGTACCGGCTCCGTTTAATGTACATGGCGTTACTTATCCGCTAACCGACCAGTACGTACTGATTCCAAGCGAAATCACAGCAATAAACGACGCTACAGAAAGCTTTAATGCAACTATTACCACTATAGCAAACGACAGGGACCTTGCTATAGCCGATATGAATGCCATACTGGGCCAGCTTGTAGATGGTTTAAGGCTTGAAGACGGGCAGATTTACACGGCCAACTATTTTAGCCTGGACAGGGTAAATACCACACTGTTCTCGCTGGATGGTGTGCACCCTAACGCAAGGGGATATGCGCTTGTAGCCAATGAAATACTGAAGGTGATTAACCAGCATTATAATGCCAAATTGCCTTTACTGAACCCTGCATATTATCCTGGTTCCACAATACTGACATCAAACTAGTAACCTCAATTTATTTTTTAAAGGGGCTATCTCAAAGGTTCCATTTCGAGCGAAACGTAGTGTAGCCGAGAAATCTCAAAATTTGTAATCGAGATTTCTCCCTACCGGTCGAAATGGAACAAAATAGGGATAGCCCTTTTATTTTTCAGGGAGGGTTATAATAGATTCGGCGGCAATAAAGCCTCCTGTCCATGCATTCTGAAAATTGAACCCCCCGGTAATAGCATCGATGTTTAAGATTTCACCGGCAAAGTAAAGCCCTTCGTGCAGCTTGCTTTGCATCGTTTTAAAGTTCACTTCGCGCAGGTCGATGCCCCCGGCAGTAACGAATTCTTCTTTAAATGTACTTTTACCGTTAACCGTATATTCACCCTGTACCAGTTCCGTGGCGAGCTTTTGTAACTGCTGTTTGCTAAGGTCGGCCCAGCGGGTTTCAGCGTTTATACCGGCTGTCCTGGTAAGGCTTTCCCATAAACGGTTCGGGAAATCAAACGGGCTTTTTTTGGACACAGTCTTCTTGGCATGTTCCAGTTTCAGTTCGCGCAGGGTTTCCTCACATTCCTCAAAAGTTACAGTGTGTAGCCAGTTCACCGAAATGGTAAACTTATACCCCTTATCAGCCAGCTCCCTTGCCCCCCATGCCGAAAGCCTGAGTATACCCGGCCCGCTCATACCCCAATGGGTTATAAGTAATGGCCCTGAAGCTTCAAGCTTACTGCCTTTCACCTTAACCTCAGCCAGCGCCGAAACACCCATAAGGTCTTTTATACGGGCATCTTTTATGTTAAAGGTAAACAGCGACGGCACCGGTGGCACTATGCTGTGCCCCAGCTCTTGCAGCATCTCCCACATTTTAGGGTTGCTGCCCGTAGCCATAACCAGGTTTAGCGCTATGTAGGTTTCATCCTGGGTTTGTATTTTCCAGTGGCCTGCATCAGCATGGTACAGCGATTGTATGCTCTGTACCGTAAGGATGTGTATGTTGTATTTTTTGGCTGCGGCCAAAAAACAATCGATTATGGTTTGTGATGAATCGGTAACGGGGAACATCCTGCCGTCTTCCTCTATCTTCAGTTCCACCCCGTGCCTTTCGAACCACTCTATGGTATCACCGCTGCAAAAACGGTTAAACGGGCCTTTCAGCTCGCGCTCGCCACGTGGGTAAAACTTCACCAACTCGTTCGGGATGAAACATGCATGCGTAACATTACACCTGCCCCCACCCGATACGCGCACCTTGCTGAGCACCTCCTTGCCACGTTCTATAATGGCTATTTTAAGGCGCGGGTTGCGCTCGGCTATGTTTATGGCGGTAAAAAACCCGGCGGCACCGCCCCCGGCTATTACTACGTCGTATTGCTTGCTCATATTCGGTCAGGGAAATCGTTGTTTGTGGCAAAGATAGATATTAATCCAGTTATGGAAATTGCAACCTGAATTACACGCCCACAAAGACCTTAATTATTGAAAATACCCATTTATAGGTATCTAATCAAAACAAAATCTATTTACATTTACACAAACAACCTATTATGAAACATTTACACTTACTTTTCTTAATTTTAATAACCACAAATATATCCTTTGCTCAAAAAGGAAGTACTCAAACCACACAACCTTACAGTATATCAAATATTAAATTAGGCATGTCTACAGATGAATTCTTTTCATTATATCCAAATAATCGCACATCAGATGAAACTCATAACTCCACACAGACAATTACTTATGATTCCTTAACAATAAATAATATAGAAGTGTTCATGGTGCTAGCCAAGTTTTATAAAAAAAATTTGATCCAAATTTCATTTAAAACTTTAGACCTTAAAATGCATGCAGGTCTTTCTGCAAAATATGGATACGATTATAATGGAGAAACACAAACCTTTATAGAAAATGAGAGTGTAACTATTGGAAATTTTGGAAAAAAGAATAATCGTTATGAACTATTTGAAGCTAAGTATAGTGATTCCGGGATAATGCAATTTATTATGCAAGATTTAAAAAATATGAAGTTATCAGAATCGGAAGGTTTTTAACTCATACCCTTTCAGGGAAATCAGTTATAATACTGTCTACACCCAGCGCTTTCATGCGGGCTATATCGGCAGGTTCGTTAACGGTCCAGGTATATATTTTGTAACCGGCTTCGCGGGCTTTGGTTACATTGCTTTCGGTAAGCAGGGTAAAGTTCGGGTGGAGTGCCACAGCATTAAACTCCTCTGCCCATTCCCATGCCTGGTGTACGCTGGCTTCGGTGAGCACCCCCAGCGGGACATTCGGGTTTAGCCTGCTCATAGCCTGTAACTCTTCATACTGGAAACTCGACACTATAAAATCGGTATACTTCCAGCTCTTTTCAGCAATATATTTTTCTATAGTATCACTTACCGGTAGCGCCGTGTGGCGGCCTTTCATTTCAATATTAAGCAGGCATTTTTTATTGATAACACCCATAACCTCATCAAGCGTAGGGATGCTATACCCGCCTTTAAGCTCCAGAGCCTTGAGTTCGGTCAGGGTCAGTTTCGCAACTTCGCCGGTACCGTTAGTAAGGCGGTCTACGGTAAAATCGTGGAATACCACAAGCTCCCCCGAAGCACACAAATGCACATCGAGCTCTATGCCGTGTACACCAAGCTCCAGCGCTTTAGCAAACGAAGCAAGGGTATTTTCGGTAACGTGGCCTTTGGCACCGCGATGGCCTATATTCAGCATAGGGTTACTTTTTGGCAAAGATAGTCTTTTCAGGTTTAGCCGCGAATTACACAAATTTGACTAATTCTTTTGTCGAAATTTTCAATTCTGTTGATTGGCTATTTGTGAAAATTCGGGCAATTCGTGGCTAAGCTATATAGCAAAAAGCCCCGCCAATGGCGGGGCTCAGAAAAAAACTATCACTAAAAAAACGCTAATAAAGATTCTTAGTTTTTCACTACCCTGATTACGGTAGCGCCTGTAGCAGTGCTTACTTTGGCAAAGTATACACCTGTAGCCAGGCCGTTTGCATTTACAGCTGCCTGTGCTGCGTTAACCGTTTGGTTAGCCACAATTTTACCTGTAACATCAGTAATGGTTATGCTGTTTATAGCACCGTTAGCACCAGCAAAATTCCATGCAGTGTTACTTGGGTTAGGATATACCACTATGTTGTTTTTAACCACTGTGGTTACACCGGCTGTGGTAGTAAAGGTATACTGGCCTGCAATACGGTCGAACATTACATCGTAAGTACCGGCCATTGTATTAATGTTAGAGCCATCCTGTACAGCAGTATCCCCTGCAAACACAGTACCTCCCCAGCTTACACCCCAGGCGTGGTTCTGGCGGAATTTCACTTCATTGGCAGTCATCACCACACCGCTTTTGCTGTAGTAGTTACCATCTTCGGTATCAAGGTCGATATCCACAGTCCAGTCGGCAGCTACGGCAGTACCCACAAGGCTTACAATTGTTGGGCTAAAGGCATAATCGCCTGTATCGCCGTTCAGGGTAATATTGTAGTTTCCTGTAGGGATAGCTATAGTAGTACCCTCTGTAGCGGTACCTGAAGGGAAATCACCACCCCACTGGCCTACGCTGTTAATAGAAAGCGCATAAGAGCCTTCGTTTATGGCAACAGCTTCCGCCGTATAGGTAACCCCATCAGTGGTAGAGAAGGTTGCGTTAAACCCTTCACCTTCCAGGGTAAGTGCGGGGTAAGAACCGGCCGTAGTGAAACTGTATTCCCCTGTAAGGCGGTTAAACATAATATCGTATTCACCGGCTACTACCGGTATATTATCACCGTTTAATGTACCGTTACCCGTAGGAAAATCAGCACCGCCCCAGTTGATATCCCAGTTATGGTTCTGGCGGAATTTAGCCTCACCTGTAACCAGCGTAACTTCAAAAGCAAAGTAGTATATACCATCACCTGTAAACAGGTCGATGTCTATAGCCCAGTCCGGGTCTACTGCCGAACCTACGAGGCTTATCGTAGGGAAGCCAAAACTATATTCCCAGGTATCGTGTTCAAAAGACACATTATACACCCCGGCTGGAACTGTAATGGTTCCGGCTTCTACACCAACACCCGAAGGGAAATCAGTATTACCTACCCATACCGAATTGTTAACATTAAAGTAATAGGTGCCTTCAGCAAGCGTTAGGTTTTCAGCCGTGTATGATTCTCCATCACCGGTAGAAAGCGTATAAATGGCTCCCCCACCTACAAGAGTTATCGTATCATACGTTACACCCGCCGGAGTAAATGCATAAGCGCCCGTGGTACGGTTAAAGGTTACATCCCAGGTACCGTTTGTAGCAGGGATATTAGCCCCGTTTTGAGTCGCTGTACCTGTAGGGAAGCCGGCCGTACCCCAGTTTACTGTCCATGCATGGTCCTGGCGGAATTTTATACCCGGGTCAGCATCAGGAACTGTTACTTCAAGCCCGCTGTAGGTGTAGTTAACACCATCGGCTGTAGCCATATCATAATCACCGTTCCAGCCCAGTGCGGTAGAGCCGCCGGTGATACTTACAAGCGGATATTCATCCGCAAACATTGTGGCAGTAGCCATGAAAGCCACTACCAGCATTAGTAATTTTCTCATCATAAAATTCGTGTATTAAAAAGAGGTTAAATGGTTAAAGAAAACGTTATAGTAAATATAGTCAAAAAAAGCCCCATCCACTTCGGTTTGGGGCTAATTCTTTATGCTATTTGGTTAATATCCAGTACTCCCACGGCTTTGCAGACCATTTTTGGCCTTCGCCAAATTTTACCTGCTCACCGGTTAAATAGTTGGTATACACACCCACTACCGGAACTGTAAAATCCACCGGCTGGTTTGTAAGGTTTGCTATGTAATATACCACACCATCGTTGCTTTTACGGGCAAATGCAAGTACCTTAGTATCATCGCTTGTGGTAAGCCTTGCATAAGGCGCTGCCTCTTTAGCTCCGGCAAGCGCAGTATTGGTATTTTTCAGTTTGCCCAGCTTCTCATAAAAGGCAAACATCTTATCGTTATCATGCGAAATAAGGTCTTTCTCGAAGAATTTAAGGCGTGGCTTGCTGCCGTATTCCTGGCCTGTGTAGATAAGCGGCATACCCGGCATTACATACGTTAGCGCGGCAAAGGTTTGTGCGGCTTCGCTCATACGCTCGTACTCGCTGCCGTGCCATGCGTTTTCGTCATGGTTGCTGGTGAAGTTCATAAAGTAGTCGTCCCTATTATACTTTGCAGCAAACTCCTCTATAAACTTATCCCAGTCGGCTACGGTTTTCTTGCCCTGTGCAATGTCGTTCATCAGGTGGTGTGCCACCCAGCCGTACCCCATATCAAACGAGTTTTTCAGCAGGTAGTCCTTGTCGCTTTCCATCAGCATGAAAATCGGCTTTTCCTTACGGAGCTGCGGCACTGCCCAGTCCCAAAAGTCCTGTGGCACGTTATCGGCTACATCACAACGGAAACCGTCGATGTTTTGCTTTTTAATCCAGTACATCATTTCGTTCTTCATCGGCTCGTATACCTTTTTATTGGTATACTCCAGCTTGGCCACATCGGTCCAGCCCCAAGGCTTACCTGTAGTAGGATCTATAGGGTCGGTAACCTCGCCTTTGGCATTGTGCTGGTAATATTCCGGATGTTCTTTTATCCACTTGTGGTCCCAGCCCGTGTGGTTTGCCACCCAGTCCAGTATCACATACATGCCATTGGCATGCGCGGTATTCACCAGCTTTTTAAAATCGGCCTCGGTACCCAAATCCGGGTTGATGGCCGTATAATCTGTAATGGCGTACCAGCTGCCCAGGTATTTTTTCTTCTCTTTCGGGTCTTTAATATCCTCAATAGATAAATCGCCTGTAGCTTTACGGCGCTTCATGGAAATCGGGTATACCGGCATCAGCCAAAGCACCTTTACACCGAGCTGTTTCAGTTTCGGGATGTCTTTAGTAAAGGCATTAAACGTACCCTCAGGCGAGTAGTTCCTTATGTTGGCCTCGTAGATTACCGACTGTTCCAAAACAGCATCACTTATGGGTGCTATTTGTGGCGCTGTGGTTGTGGCAACCGGCTTTTTACCTTTCGCAGCCGCTTTTTTCACCTGGGCTGTACCAATGGTAAAGGCACTAAGTGCAAGGGCGGTTATGATTATTTTTTTCATCTTTTATTTTTTTTGAATCCACAAACAAAAGTCCTTATCCAGGTTGATTTTAAACCTCCCTGTTTTCAGCAAATCCTTTATCGTATCATCATTACTTAATATCCTGTCTAAATCTCTTGCTACGGCATAGCCTCCAAGGTTGTTAATGACACTGCCATTTTCATACTGAAGGTTAAAAGAATATTTCTTCCGGCTTCCGGCTGAATCAAAATCTACAGGATTTAACTGGATAAACGGCCTCGCATCAGGGTCAAGCAACTTATCCATTATCATTTTCTTTTTAGCATCCCATAAATCAAGATATCTTCCTGCTCTCATATACTACTATCTGAAATTTACGCCAAAAAACACCTACTTCAATTCCAGCACCAACACTGATTTCGGTTCTATAGTAATGTCTTTGGTCACATCAACCGACTTGCCTGTAATTACATCGGTACCGTTTTTAAAGTTCTTGATGCCTTCGGCAAAGCGTGCTGTCTTAAACGTACGGCTTTCGGCAGCGTTGTTTACCACTACCATAACCGTTTCCTTGTCGTTATAGCGGAAGTACACATACACATTGTTATCGGGCAGGTAGTGCATGGTTTTACCATTATGGATAACATCCTTGCCTTTCCTCCAGCTAAATAGTTTTGATGTAAAATCAAAATACTGCTGCTGCTCTGCCGTACGGCCTGCCTTGGTAAAGGCATTGTTGCTGTCGCCTTTCCAGCCACCCGGGAAATCATGGCGTATGTCGCCATCGCCTTTACCCTTGTCGCCTGCCATACCTATTTCAGACCCGTAGTACAACTGCGGAATACCCCTTACGGTAGCCACTATAGCCATAGCCATCTGGTACTTTTTAAAGTCGCCCTTATAGTTCTGGTTGATGCGGTTGGTATCGTGGTTTTCGGCAAATACCAATATACTGTTGATGTTAGGGTACAGGAAGTCGTTTGTAAAGTTGTTGTACACCTTCTGTACGCCGTTATCCCAACCCGAATTATCTTCGTTAAACGTCCATTGCAGCGCATCGTACAATGAAAAGTCCATTACACTTGGCAGGTACGAGTTGAAGCTCTCAATAGCCCCAATCTTACTGTCCTTTTGCCAATAGGCCATGTGGGCAGGGTTCTGCATCCATACCTCACCTACTATGTTAAAGTATGGGTACTCATCGGTAATGGCCTTCGTCCATTTAGAGATGCCTTCCTTATCATTATAACTATACGTATCCACACGGAAACCATCCAGGTCGGCATATTCTATCCACCAAATGGCATTTTGCGTAAGGTATTTCAACACCAACGGATTGCTCTGGTTCAGGTCGGGCATAGAAGGAACAAACCAACCATCCACACACTGCCTTTTATCCGTTTTAGAGGCGTTAACATCAAACTGCGTAGTCATACGATAGTTGCTCTGCGAGTACCCCGGGAACTGGTGCACCCATTCGTACGTAGGTAAATCCTTGTACATCCAGTGCTCTGCGCCCCAGTGATTGGTAACGTAGTCCAGTACCAGCTTCATCTTGCGTTTTTTCAGCTCCTTACCCAGGCGAAGGTAGTCCTCATTAGTACCATAGCGCGGGTCTATCTTGTACACATCGCTTTGTCCGTAGCCGTGGTAGCTGCCACGCGGGTCGTTATCTTCGCACAGTGGCGTTGCCCAAACTGCCGTAGCACCAAGTTCCTGAATGTAATCCAAGTGGTCTATAATACCCTGAATGTCGCCACCGTGACGCCCGTTCAGGTTTTCGCGGTTGGCTTTTTCGTTGGTATCCTTGGTTGAATCGTTATTCGCATTACCATTGGCAAAACGGTCGGGCATCAGCAGGTACATCATATCTGCCGAGGTATAACTCTCACGTGTAGCCGAGCCTTCCCTGCGTTGTTTCAGGTCGTACTTTTGGGTAAAAGCCACTTTATTTTTATCGTTTTTAAACGAAAAGGTAAGCTGCTTCGCCGGAACGTTCTTAGTGTCTATGGTTACAAACACATAGTTAGGGTTCTCGGTTTTTACCACATTGGTAACCACCACCCCGTCTGACACCTCGGGTTTGTACTGGGCAATGTTTTTGCCATAGAACATCACCTGTAGTTCCGGGTTGTGCATGCCGCTCCACCAAAACGGCGGTTCGGTTTTTTCTACCTGTGCGAAGGCTGCGCTTCCGCTTAAAAGTAATATGTACAGTAATTTTTTCATTGTTGTTGTTTGTTCTGCTGCAAGGTTTTAAAAACCTTGTAGCTATTACTTACTTTGAAGTTGAAACTTCAGGTATTATTAAAACCTACAAGGTTTTAGAAACCTTGCAGGTTATAGGAAACTATACAGTAACCAACTCATTAGGCTTCACGGCAACCGTAGTACCGTTTACCACCACGTTCAGTTCGTTGTTGCCCTCAAGGGTAAAGTGCGTAGCATCGGCCTGAACCGAAACCTTAAGCACCTGCCCGCGGAAGTTTATCTTAAACGAATAGCCGTTCCATTGCGCAGGGATCTTCGGTTCAAAGTGCAGGGTATCGTTTTTAACACGCATACCACCGAAGCCTTCTACAATACTCATCCACGTACCCGCCATACTGGTTATGTGCAGGCCTTCCTCTACCTCTTTGTTATAGTCGTCAAGATCCAGGCGCGACGTCCTTAAATAGAACGTATATGCCTGCTCCATCCTGCCCAGTACCGCAGCCTGTATGCTGTGTACACATGGTGAAAGGCTACTTTCGTGTACCGTTAGCGGCTCGTAAAAGTCGAAATGCCTTTCAAGGGCTTCCTTGCTAAAGTGGTCTTCAAAGAAATAGAAGCCCTGTAGCACATCGGCCTGCTTAATGTATGGCGAACGCAGTATCCTGTCCCAACTCCACTTCTGGTTGATAGGGCGTTGGCTGCGGTCCAGCTGGCTAACCGGTACAAGCTCCTTATCAAGGAAACCGTCCTGTTGCAGGTACACGCCGTGCTCTTCGCTGTAAGGGAAGTACATGCCGCCGGCAACCTCTTTCCAAGAGGCAAGTTCTTCGGCATCCAGTTTTACTATGTCCATAATACGGGCATAGTCTGCCGGGTAATCTGCCTTAACCACATTCAGTTGTTCCGCCGCGTAGCGTATACACCACTGGGCAATGTAGTTAGTATAGAAGTTATTGTTAATGTTGTTTTCGTATTCGTTCGGGCCGGTAACACCAAGTATCATGTACTTGTTTTTGTGCGACGAGAACGTAGCCCTCTGGTGCCAGAAACGCGCGATACCGATAAGCACTTCAAGTCCTTTTTCAGGGATGTAGCTGTAATCGCCGGTAAAGCGGTAGTAGTTGTAAATGGCAAAGGCTATGGCGCCATTACGGTGGATTTCCTCAAAGGTGATTTCCCACTCGTTGTGGCATTCTTCACCGTTCATGGTAACCATAGGGTACAGTGCCGCCCCGTTTTTAAAGCCAAGCTTTTCGGCGTTCTCTATAGCCTTGCCCAGCTGCACGTGCCTGTAGGTAAGCAGGTTTCGTGCTACCTGCTGGTCTTTGGTAGCCATATAGAACGGTATGCAGTACGCTTCGGTATCCCAATAAGTCGACCCTCCGTATTTTTCTCCGGTAAAGCCTTTCGGGCCAATGTTCAGACGGGCATCTTTACCAAGATACGTTTGGTTCAGCTGGAAGATGTTGAAACGGATACCCTGCTGCGCCTTAACGTCGCCATCTATGGTAATATCTGCCATTTCCCAAATGCCTGCCCAAGCCTGTTTCTGCTCTTCAAGAAGCGCGTCATACCCTTTGGCTTTCGCCGAAGTAATTACGGCTTTTGCAGCGTTTACAAGTTGGTCTTCGGCATGGTTAAGCGTTACGGTATACCCACCGAATTTCACGATACTTACGGTATCGTTTTGGTTGGCTTCCACAGTATAGGTAAACTGCACTTTGCTGTCGGTTGCTTCCGCAGATACAGGCAGTATTTGCAGGTCGTTACCATTCAGGAATATGCTGTTGTGCATATAGGTAGCCGCACCAAACTTGGTTTTGAACGTACGTGCAGTCACAAACGCCTCATTAGCCTCATGGTGCACACCGGTAGGTTCCCAGAAGGTTTCCTCCCAGTTGGCATCCATGTTTTTTACACCCGCATCTACGTACGGTTTGTAGGTGATTACCGCGGCGCGGTTTAGTGGGGTAACCTCATATTTTATAACGCCCAGTTCGTCTTCCGTTACCGAAAGGAAGCGTTTTACATTCACTTTTATCTCCGTGCCGTTTTGCAGCACTGCTTCAAACGAGCGGCTGTACCAACCCTCTTTCATGTTTAGCTCACGGCGGAAGTTGTTTACCACGCTGCATTTTGCCAAATCAAGAGCTTCGCCGTTAACTTCCACGTCTATACCTATCCAGTTTGGTGCGTTAAGCACTTTGGCAAAATACTCCGGGTAGCCGTTTTTCCACCAGCCCACCTTGGTTTTGTCTGGGTAGTATACGCCTGCTATGTAGCTTCCCTGAAAGGTATGCCCACTGTAATGTTCTTCAAAATTGGCACGCTGACCCATGGCGCCGTTACCGATGCTGAAAAGGCTCTCGGACGAACGTACCCTCTCTGCATCAAATCCTTCTTCAATTACCGACCAATTGTCCGGCAGTATATAATCCTGGTTCATTGTGTATTGTCTTAATCGTTTGTAAGGTTTTCTAAGAAATGTGTGTTGATTTCGGCAAAAGCGCCAAAGTTGTAATCTGCACCCTGTAATATGGCAGGGTCGCCTATGCTTACGCTGGTCATGCCGCCTATATTGGCCGCCTCTACCCCAGCCATGGAATCTTCAAAAACAATGCTGTCGGCAGGTGTTTTGCCCAGCAGTTCAGCCGCACGCAGGAATACCTCCGGGTCGGGCTTGGCATTGGTCACGTCGTTACCGTCTACAATCGCATCGAAATAATGCAGTATTCCTACCTTTTCCAGTATCGGGCGGGCATTTTTACTTGCCGAACCTAATGATATTAACTGGTTATTGGCTTTAAGCCAATCCAGTACAGGTAGTACACCGTCAAGGATTTCATCGGCCTGCATGGCGTTTATATAGTTCAGGTAATCGGTATTTTTTTCGGCAAGCCAACTTTCTTTATCGGCATCGGTAGCCTGGATGTCACCCAGGCCAAGGATGATTTCAAGCGAGCGTACACGGCTTACGCCTTTCAGTAGTTCGTTATGTTCGTGAGTAAAATCGATGCCCAGGCGGTTGGCAATTTTTTTCCACGCCAGGTAGTGGTACTTGGCTGTATCTACAATTACGCCGTCCAGGTCGAATATGAATGCTTTCTGTTTCATTTGGGTTTTAGAAATATTCAGGGGAAAATATCCCTTTAATGGTTGTTTAGATTTTTACAGGGGTTTCCTCGGTGTCTTTAACACGGGTTACGAAGAAAGCCGCAATGATGAATGAGATACCACTGGCTACAAGAGCATACACAGCATTGCCGCCGTACAGGTACTTAACCATAGGGCCGCCGATAATAGCATTTACAATTTGGGGGATTACTACAAAGAAGTTGAATATCCCCATGTAAACACCCATTTTTTTAGGAGGTATGGCACCCGAAAGAATGGCATACGGTGTTGCAAGTATACTGGCCCATGCCACACCTACACCTACCATGGAAAGAATAAGCCAGTCAGGATTTGGGACAAAGTATACCGAAACCAACCCAATGCCGCCAATGATAAGTGCATAGAAATGGGTTTTCTTACGGCCTATTTTATGCGCTATGGCCGGAATGAACAACGCGATAATAGCTGAAACAGCATTGTACACGCCAAAGATGATGCCTACCCAGTCGCCTGCCTTATTATACAGGGCAGTTTCCGCAGGGGTAAATTCGCTAAGTTCTTTTAGCGGTGTACCGTACAGGTGGTGTGCTATGGCCGGGGTGGTAAACACCCACATACCAAACAACCCAAACCATGAAAAGAACTGCACCCAGCTGAGCTGGCGCATGGTTTGTGGCATTTTGGCAAAATCAGTGAAGATATCTTTAATGGAATGACTTTCATCCATTGGCTCAACCCCTTCGCCGGTTGCCGCTTCAAAAGCTGCCATTTGTTCCGGTGAATATTCTTTAGTAGTAAGAATGGTAAGCAGTACGGCGCCTACAAGGCACACGGCACCAATGATAAACGAAAGGATAAGGTGGTACGGTACCCCGCCTTCGGTAGCCGCATCTGACACGCCAAACCAGTTAGTTAGCGCATACGGCAGCCACGAGCCTATAACGGCGCCAAAGCCTATAAGGGCGGTTTGTACGCTGAAGCCCAGTGTACGCTGGTCAGCAGGAAGTATATCGGCCACCAGTGCACGGAAGGGTTCCATGGCCACGTTAAACGAGGCATCCATGATCATAAGGAAACCTGCCCCTACCCACAGCGCGGGCATAATGGCAGTAAGCGCACCCGCCTGCGGCATACATACCAAACCAAGGGCAGCTAATAACGAACCTGCAAGGAAATACGGTTTCCTGCGCCCGAAACGTGTCCAGGTGCGGTCGCTGTAATGCCCTATAATAGGCTGTACTATAAGCCCCATTAATGGCGGGATAATCCAAAACCAGGAAAGGGTGTGCACATCTGCACCAAAAATCTGGAGGATACGGCTGGCATTTGCATTTTGTAATGCAAACCCCATTTGGATTCCCAGGTAACCGAAGCTTAAGCCCCAGATTTCCCAGAAACCTAATTTACGCTTTTCCATTATCGTAATTTAATGATTATTAATACGATAAGCGCGTAGCTTATCAAAACTTATTTTTGTGAAGTGATATTATAAGCTTTGATAATCAGTACAAATATAGAAGTTTTTTAATTGGTTGGTTCACAGGGGGTAAAAAAAAATCCGGCGCATGGGCCGGAATCGTATTTTTTAACCTGTTGTTTTAAAGCATTTTATACTAAACTACAAGGTTGTCGTAGTTTTTTTGGTTATGCGGTGATTTGTTTATTCGGTTATTCGAAAGAAGTGGATTTGTGGATGCGTTAATATGTTAATTTGAAAAACCCACTTCTGATAGCATTTACTTCGTCTCTGCGTGTTCTTCCATGTTGACCGGAGCGCAGCGGAGTGGAAACATCTCTTCTTATTCCGACATAAAGCATCTTAGTTAGAGATTCCTCAACTCCGCTGCGCTGCGTTCGGAATGGAAAACCGTACGGGTAAGCAGCTACAAACTATAAACCACAAACCTAATTCGTGCTTTCGCGGACTACAAGGTGGGTTTCTATGAGTTCGGTGCGGTAGTGTTCCGGTTCGGCTTCTTCCTCTTCTGTCTCCTCAGCTTCCAGCCTGTCAATGAGCAGCTTAGCGGCACGACCTCCCATAACTTCACCATTCTGGCTTACGGTAGTAATGCTCGGGCTGCTGAACTGTGATATAATACCATCGGTAAACCCTATTACCGATAAATCTTCGGGTATACGGATGCCCATTTTTGTAGCCAGTTTTATGGCAGTAACAGCAAAGAGTTCATTTACGGCAAATATGGCATCGGGGCGGTTATCGCGTAGCAGGGCCTCTATTTTGCTGGCACAACCTTCTATGTCTTCAATCTTTACAATCAGGTTTTCATCTATGGCTATATCGTGGTCACTCAGCGCATTAACATAACCATCGGTACGCAGGCGGCCAACACTTACATAATCTACCGTGGTGATGAGCCCTACCCTTTTAAACTCTTTATTGATAAAGAAATCTACTGCTTCGTAGGCAGCCAACTGGTCGTCTATGATTACCTTATCACACAGCACATCATTGGTTACACGGTCAAACATTACCACGGGCATCCCCTGGTTTATTACCTCCTGTATATGGTGGAAGTCGCGCTTTTGCTGGGTTTCCTTACTAAGTGCCATGATAAAGCCGTCGGTACTGCCGGTAGCCAGCATTTCCATGTTGATTACCTCCTTATCAAACGATTCGTTGCTAAGGCACACAATTACGTTATACCCGTTGTCATTTGCCACCTGTTCTATACCGCTGATTACCGTAGCGAAAAAGTGGTGCACAATTTCGGGAATGATGATACCTATGGTCTTGGTTTTCTTATTCTTAAGGCTCAGGGCAATGTTATTGGGCTTATAATTATAAAGTTTTGCAAAAGCCTGCACCTTTAAGCGGGTATCTTCACTAATTTCAGGGCTGTTTCTCAGCGATTTAGAAACAGTACTTATAGACACATCCAGCTCTTTGGCAATCTGTTTCAGGGTAACCTGTCTTTTCATCGGTTTTATGGTGTTGTTAATCGATTAGCAACTTATTTATTATTTTAAAAATAAAGATAGTCATTAATTTTAATAATGGCAAAATCAGGCTGTTTTACGCCCCCATTTATCGAAAGTTTTCAACACGACAACGTTGTAGTAGGGGGTATTCAGCGAAAACGTTTTTTTGATAACCACCTTTTAGATAATTTTAACCTTCGAAGTGATTTTATAAGCTATTTAAAAACGCAAATTTAACCTAAACAACTTGTATGAAAACTATGTATCAGAAGTTTTTATTATTATTGCTGATGGTGCCTTTCGGGCTTTTGGCGCAGACCAAAACCCTTACAGGAACCGTACGCGATAATGCCTCCGGACAGCCTTTACCCGGAGTAAATATTATAGTAGAGGGAACACAAAACGGCACTTCGACAGACATGGACGGTAAGTATACACTACCTAACGTGGCAAACGGCAGCAAAATTGTGTTCAGCTTTATAGGATATGCGTCGCAGACGGTAGCCTACACAGGCCAGGCTAATGTAGACATAACCCTTAGCGAAGATGCTACCCAGCTAAAAGAGGTAGTAGTTATAGGTTATGGTACTACAACTAAAAAGAACAACTCTGCAGCGGTAACTACCGTAAAAGCAGAACAATTCCAGAAAGGACCTATTGTAGGTGCAGAGCAGCTTATACAGGGCCGCGTATCGGGTGTGCAGGTAACCACCGGTGGTGGTGAGCCGGGCAGCGGATCTTTGGTACGTATAAGGAGTGGTGCATCACTTAACGCTAACAGCGACCCTCTATATGTGATAGACGGTGTTGCTGTAGAAATAGGTGGCGGTGGTGCTATAGGCGGCAGGAACCCTCTTGCAGCCATTAACCAAAATGACATAGAGAGCATTACCGTGCTTAAAGATGCTGCTGCAACGGCCATTTACGGTTCGCGTGCCAGTAACGGTGTGGTAATAGTTACTACCAAAAAAGGTAAGGCCGGCGATATGAAAATCAACTACACCGGTAACTTCCAAACCTACCAGGTAGGTAAAACTGTAGATGTGCTTAGCGCCAACCAGTACAGGGAATTTGTAACCCAAAACGGAACCAACTCCAGTGGTGTAAACCCTTATGTAGATTGGCTTGGCAACGCTAATACCGACTGGCAGAAAAAAATTTACCGCACGGCCTTCGGTACAGACCATAACGTATCGGCACAGGGCGGTAACGAAAATATTGTATACAGGGCTTCTATGGGCTATACCAATATGAACGGCCTCCTGAAAACCGATAACTTCCAGAGGACTACTGTAGGCGCTAACGTTACAGGTAACTTCTTTGACAGGCACCTTAAAGTGGAGCTGAACAACAAAACATCGGTAATGTATAACGTATATGCCGATAAAGGCGCTATAGGTAACGCAGTGTCGTTTGACCCTACACAGGCTGTACGTAATGCAGATGGCAGCTTCTATCAGTGGACACAGGCAAACGGCGAGTTTCAAACCAATGCTAGCCGCAACCCGGTAGCCATGCTGGAGCAAAAACACAACTACGGTAATTCATTCCGCAGCATCGGCAATGCACAGGTAGATTATAAAATTCACGGTTGGGAAGACATGAAGCTGATAGCTAACTTAGGTTATGACTACTCTTCGGGCCGTACCTATGGTAACAATGATACAAACTACGGTGTTACAACTGAAGCTGGCGATACCTACGAAAACGACCAGGACAACAACATACAGGTAATGGACCTTTACTTTAACTATGTTAAATATTTAGAGTCTATTAAAACCAACATAGATGTTACCGGCGGTTATAACTACCAGAACTTTAAATATGTAGGTGGCAGCAGCAGCTTCGACTACCAGAACCAGCTCGTTACCAACACAAACCCGTACACTGAAGTGCTTAACCTGCAATCGTTCTTCGGAAGGGCGCAGTTTACCATAGCAGACAAGTATATCCTTTACGGATCATTCAGGACAGACGGCTCATCACGCTTTACCAAAGAAAACCGTTGGGGTTATTTCCCTGCCGCTTCTGCTGCATGGAAAATTAAGGAAGAAAGCTTCCTGAAAGACAGCAAAATCGTGAGCGACCTTAAACTACGCGCCAGCTGGGGTATTACCGGCCAGCAAGATACCGGCGACCGATACCCATCGGTACCGCTATATACTGTTGCTACATTTACAGCAGGATACCAAATGGGCTATGATGTTGCCGGCAACCCTACCTACATAATCCCTACTTCTCCAAGAGCATACAACAGCAACCTGAAGTGGGAAGAAACTACTACAGTAAACTTTGGTGCTGATTTCGGTTTCTTTAACGATCGTGTAACCGGTAGCGTAGAATATTACCAGCGCGATACCAAAGACCTTATTGTAAATGCACCAAACCCACAGGGTGTAAACTTTTCTAACGAAGCCAAATACAACATTGGTAACATGAAAAACAAAGGTTTTGAGCTTATGGTAGATTTTTACCCTGTTAAAACCGACAATATTACCTGGAGGGTAGGCGGAAACTTTACATGGCAAAACTCTGAAATCACCCAGCTTACAAACCAAAGTGTACCTAATTTCCAAGGGTACAACTTAGGAGGTATAAGCGGTGGTGTAGGTACTAACATACAAAACAACCAAACAGGTTACTGGCCAAACTCTTTCTATGTATACGAGCAGGCTTATGATGCCGATGGCAATGCACTGGAAGGCGTTTATGTAGACCGTAACAACGACGGGCTTATAAACGACCAGGACAGGTACCGTTTCCACAAGCCGCAAGCTGACATTTTCTACGGCTTCAACACAGACTTTAGCATAGGCAACTGGTGGTTTTCCAGCAGCTTCCGTGGCACACTGGGTAACTACAACTACAACAACGTATTCTCTAATACCGGTAACTATGCCACAGGTTTACCTACAAACGGTAGCTACCTGAACAACATGCACAGCAATGCGCTTACTACAAACTTTGCAGGGCCACAATACCTTAGCGACTACTACGTACAAAACGCTTCGTTCCTGAGGTGGGATAACGTAACGCTGGGTTATACCTTTAAAAATGTGTTTAAAGAAGGCAGCACTATGCAGGTAACAGGCGCCGTACAAAACGTACTTGTTATTACAGGCTACAACGGTATAGACCCTGAAATTTCGGGAGGTATAGACAACAACTTTTACCCAAGGCCACGTGTATATACCCTGGGCCTTAACGTGAACTTCTAAAAAAATTGAAAAAGAATATGAAAAATTTAAACATAAAACTTTTAACAGGGCTTTTTATAGCGTCTTTATCGCTTACTTCCTGCTTAAATGACCTGGACCAGTCTAACCCGGCCAGTGTGGGCCTGCCTACGGTAGACGAGTTGTACAGCGACCCGGCTGCCTACAAGCAGTCACTGGCTAAGCTATACGCCGGTTTTGCTACCACAGGCCAGCAAGGCCCTGCGGGTTCGCCTGATATTTCGGGTATAGATGAGGGTTTCAGCCAGTACATAAGGGGACTTTGGTACATGCAGGAACTTACTACAGATGAGGCTGTAATAGGCTGGAACGACCAGACTATTAAGGATTTCCATTACCAGACATGGTCGTCTAACGACAACTTTATCAACGCTACCTGGAGCCGCCTTGACTTTGAGATTAAAAACTGTAACGAATTCCTTAGGCAGACTACCGATGCGAAGCTTGACTCTCGCGGTGTAGATGCTGCTACAAGGGCTGACATACAGGTATACCGTGCCGAGGCACGTTTCCTAAGAGCGCTGAGCTACTGGCATTTCCTCGACTTCTTCGGCGGACGTGTAGGTTTGGTTACTGAAGATGACCCTACTACGTACTTCCTTCCGGAGCAGGCTACAGCACAGGAACTGTATGACTTTATAGATGCAGAACTTACTGCAATAGATGCCGACCTTAAAGCTCCGCGTACTAACGAGTACCCAAGGGCAGACAAAGCAGCTGCATGGATGCTTAAAGCAAAATTGTACATGAACGCACAAGTGTATACCGGTACTGCCAAATACACTGAGGCTTTAACGGTGCTTGAAAGCATCATAGGTGCAGGCTACCAGCTTCATACTGATTATGATGAGCTGTTTTTAGCAGACAACGATACAAACGGTGCACAAAACGAAGTAATCTTCGCTGTGGCTTTTGACGGTATTAATACCCAAACCTATGGTGGTACCACGTTCTTAACCCATGCCCCTGTAGGCGGCAGCATGAACGTAGCCGAATTTGGCATCAGCGGTGGCTGGGGCGGTGTGCGCACTACGGCTGCATTTGTAGGCAAGTTTGAAACCGGAACACCAGATGACCGTTCTAACTTCCACACTGCGGGCCAGTCGCTTGCCATTTCAGACATCAGCAACTTTGCCGATGGTTATGCCATTAAAAAATGGAAAAACACCAATGCAGACGGCACCCCGGGTTCTGATGCTTCAGGAAGCTTTGCCGATACTGATTTTCCTATGTTCAGGCTTGCCGATGCGTACCTTATGTATGCTGAGTGTGCCGTAAGGACAGGCCAGCACATTACCGAAGGTGTAGGCTATGTAAACCAGGTAAGGACACGTTCATTTGCCGGTACAGTAACCGCTATAGACCTTAACTTCCTGCTGGATGAAAGGGCACGCGAACTATACTGGGAAGGCCACCGCAGGACCGACCTTATACGCTTCGGCAAATTTACAGGCGGCTCGTACCTATGGCCTTGGAAGGGTAATACACCTAACGGTAGCCCTACCCCAAGCTTCAGGAACGTTTTCCCGATACCTGCCAATGCTATGTCGGCAAACCCACTGCTAACCCAAAACCCTGGCTATTAATAACTCAAAAAAATTGTAACGTAAAAACACATGAAAACTCTAAGAAACTCTATAATAGCGATATGCGCAATATTTGCGGTATCTTGTGACCTTGACGATGTAGAAAACAGGCCGGTAGTTGCTGCTGACGGCGAAATTACACTTTCGGCACCGGAAGACGGTAACACCTATGTACTAAGCCCTGACCAGATGGACATGCTTGCCGAAAGGTTTGTATGGAGCGAAGGTAACTTTGGCGAAGGCATAATACCTCACTACGATATTGAGATAGACTATGCAGGCCAAAGCTTTGATACTCCTGTAGTAGTAGCCAGTACTAACGGTACTACCCAGGTAGCTATATCTCAAAACGTACTGAATACTGCGCTACTTGCACTTGGTGCAACACCATTTGAAAACGGCACTTTTGATGTAAGGATTAAAGGTTATGTAGACACTATAATGATGTATAGTAACACTGTAGAAATAAACGTAACCCCTTACACTACCGAAACCCCTCGCCTTTGGGTACCGGGTGGCTATCAGTCTACCAGCGGCTACGGCAACAACTGGACTCAGGCTACTGCACCGCAGCTTAAAGCTACAGGCTATGGCGACACACACTTTGAAGGCTATATGTACATAGCTAACGACCAGCTTGAAAGCAACACAGATACAGACAACGGCCTTAAATTTACCAGCCAGGCTAACTGGGACGGTACTAACTACGGCCTTGGCACTACAGCAGGTACTATAAGCACTGCTGGCGGAAACTTCTTCCCTATTGCGGGTTACTACCTTGTAAAAGTAAACACAGACCCAGAGGTACTTTCTTACGAAATGACCAGCACCCAGTGGGGTGTGGTAGGTAACGCTACACCGGGCGGATGGGATAACAGCACCCCGATGACCTATGACCCTGCAACTAAAAAATGGACTGTAACTGTAGCCCTTACTGCACAAACTGCTCCTGATAACGGATGGAAATTCCGCGCTAACAATGCATGGACACTAAACCTGGGCGATGTTGTTGCCAATGCAGGTGACGGTACACTTAAATATGATGGTTCTAACATTGGCGTAGCTACTGCCGGTACTTACAAGATTACTCTTGACCTAAGCAACCCAAGGGCGTACACCTACACTGTAGAGCTTCAGTAAATATAACCTAAGGAAAAGGGGCTGGCATTGCCGGCCCTTTTTTTCATAAAACTGTGATGATGAAAAAAATTACGCTTCTATTTCTTTTACTGTTAAGCACGGCGGGTTTTGCACAGGTATCTACCACTCCTAACCCGGGCATCCCTACAGAAGCCATGACGCTTAACTTTAATAAGGCAGGCACAGGCCTTGCCGGCTACAGCGGCACCATATATGCCCACATAGGCCTTACCGTAGATGGTACGCAATGGGAAAATGTTATAGGCTCGTGGGGTAACAACACTACCCAACCGGCACTTACATCTGCCGGGGGTACTAACTACACCCTGAACCTTGGCCCTGATTTGTATACATATTTTGGCGTGCCTGCTACAAGCACCATTACACAGATATGTGTAGTGTTCAGGGCAGCAACAGGCTCACCACAAACCGATGACTATTTTGTAAATGTAGGCGCATTCCAGGTAACGTTGAACAGCCCTGCGGCTAACTCGGTAACGATTATCAATTCAGGCTCAAGCCTTAGCATCGGCGCTACAAACAGTGGTGGCAATGCTAGCTACAACCTTTTGGCAAACGGCACCGGCATTAACACTAACGCATCTACATCAAGCTACAGCTATACGCATACTAACATTACGGCTAACACCCACTATGAGCTTGTGGCAACTTTGGGCAGTAATGTTATTACCAAAGAATTTGACGTCATGGTAAACCCGGGCGTTATCAGTGAGGCTATGCCTGCCGGTAACCGCGACGGTATTAACTACGACACTACAGATAATACCAAAGCCATACTGGTGCTTAACGCGCCGGGCAAAGACTTTGTATACGTAGCCGGTAGCTTTAATAGCTACAATCCCGGTACGGCCCACGCCATGAAGAAAGACCCTGTATCGGGCAAATTCTGGCTGCAGCTTACCGGCCTTACGGCAAACCAGGTGTACACCTACCAGTACTGGGTAGTAGACCAAACACCTATAGCAAATACACAATCACTTGTAAAAGTGGCCGACCCGTTCTCTACACTGGTGCTGTCGCCTAACGATGACCAGTACATTACAGCTGAAGTATACCCTAACCTTCCGGCATACCCGGACGGGCAGGCATATGATGTATCGGTACTGCAAACAGGGCAACAGCCTTACAACTGGCAGGTAACTGATTTCGTTCGCCCTGCAAAGGAAAACCTTATTGTATACGAAGCCCTGATCAGGGATTTTGGCAGCGATAAAACATGGAACGGCCTTGCCGAGCAGATCAACTACTTTAAAGGATTAGCCGTTAACGCCATAGAGCTTATGCCGGTTATGGAATTTGAAGGCAACATATCTTGGGGTTACAACACTGCATTCCACATGGCGCCCGATAAGGCCTACGGAACCCCCGAAAGCATGAAGGCATTTATAGACCTGTGTCACCAGAACGGCATAGCTGTAATACTGGATGTGGCGCTAAACCACGTGTATGGCCGTTCGCCTCTTGCACGCATGTGGTGTACCGATGCCGATGCCGATGGTTTTGGCGATGCTTCAACCGAAAACCCATACTGCAACGTTTCGGCTAAGCATGCCTACAGCGTGGGTACCGACCTTAACCACAGCAACCTGCTTACACAGTACTATGTGCAGCGCACCGTAGAACACTGGATGACCGAGTATAACATAGACGGTTTCCGCTGGGACCTTACCAAAGGCTTTACGCAAAACTGTACTTCGGGTGACGAAACCTGTACCAACAACTACCAGGCCGACCGCGTAGCCATACTGAAACAGTATGCCGACTACCAGTGGGATATAGACCCTGATTTTTATGTAATATTTGAACACCTGGGCGTAGGCGGAAGCGCTAACGAAGAGGTAGAATGGGCTAACTATAAGGTGAGCGAAGGCAAAGGCATAATGCCCTGGGCCAAGTTTACCGGGCAGTACAACCAGCTGAGCATGGGCTACGGCGAAGGCAGTAACTTTAACGCTATGGACTTTGAAGTACGCGGCTACACCGCACCAAGGGTTATGGGCTATGCCGAAAGCCATGATGAGGAAAGGCTTATGTACAAAAACCTGCTTTACGGTGCTTCATTAGGCAGTTACGACGTAAAAAACCTTGCCACGGCACTGGAAAGGCAAAAAGCCATAGGTGCAGTATTGTTTACCATACCGGGTCCTAAAATGCTATGGCAGTTTGGCGAGCTTGGCTACGACTACGGCATCAACTATTGCGAAAACGGCACCTACAGCGATGGCTGCCGTACTAATCCTAAGCCGATACCGTCTGAGATTAATTATACAACAAATGCTTCGCGCACGGCGATATACGATGTGTGGTCGCAGATTATAGACATGAGACTGCACAACGAGGTGTTTAACACCACTACGTTTACCATAGCATCGGGTACGCTTACACCAAGGATAGACATCTGGAACAACAACCTTACCGAAAACGACCTTAAAGCGGTGATAGTACTGGCTAACTTTACTACAGGGAACCAGACTGTAAACACATCGTTTTCTATAAGTGGCGACTGGTACAATCTGATGGACGACACCACCATAAGCAGCACGGTAGCTACCGTTACCCTGCAGCCGGGTGAGTTCAGGATATACGGCAACAAGCCTGCTAACCTGGGCACCGGAGTGGTAAAAACCCCATTGGCAGTACTGTACCCTAACCCGGCTACAAACAGCTTCTACCTAAGCACACCGGTAAACCATGCCGAAGTGTATGCCCTTACCGGCCAGCTGGTAAAAAGCTACGGCGCTAATACTAACGGCAGCGGCTTTGATATAAGCAGCCTTAGTAAAGGGATTTACCTTGTTAAGGTAACCGATACCACCAACCGCACCAGTACTATGAAACTCGTAAAAGAATAATAGTTTTTGTGTTAGTTAAATAAGTTTAAGTTAGGCAAAGGGCTTCCTTTTTTACAAGGGAGCCTTTTGTTATAAATCCACAATTAATGAAGAAGAAGGCATTTCCCCAAAACATTTTTATTGCCCTGATGCTGTTGCTTACCGGCTTTGGCTACAGCCAAACCACCAGTGTGCAGTTTCAGGTAAACATGAATTACCAGGTAACCCTGGGCAACTTTAACCCTGCCACACAAACCGTAGATATTGCAGGTACGTTTAACAGCTGGGGCAGCCCGGTAAGCGTACTTAGCGATACCGACGGCGACGGTATATACACCACAACCCTAACCCTTACCGTAGGTACCAACTACCAGTTTAAAACCCGCATAAACGCACAGTGGAACGGCACCGAGGAATTTTCAGGTGGCGGGCCAAACCGTAGCTATACCGCTGTGGCAAACGGCGTGGTAAGCTATTGGTACAACGACCAGCTTCCTCCGGATATGGTAGATGTAAACTTCAGTTCGTCGGTGCTTATAGCACAGCCTGGGCAAAGCGTACAGTTTACCGATGCTTCTGCCGGTGAGCCTGTATCATGGCAATGGTCGTTCCCCGGAGGAACACCTGCTACCTCTACCGAGCAAAACCCGCAGGTAGGCTATGCTGCTGAGGGCAACTACAGCGTAACCCTTACCATAACCAATGCAGATGGCGAATCGGCTACGGAAACTTTTGCCGATTTTATCCGCGTTGATGCCATGCAGACACACTGGTGGAACGATCGCGTGTTTTACGAAATATTTGTACGCAGCTTTAAAGACAGCAACAACGACGGTAAAGGTGACATACAGGGGCTCATCAGCAAGCTGGACTACCTGAACGACGGCGACCCGAATACGACTACCGACCTTGGTGTAACCGGTATATGGCTGATGCCGATAATGCCTTCTCCAAGCTACCACGGTTATGATATTACAAACTATCTTGGCATAGAAGAAGATTACGGCACCGCTGCCGATTTTACCGAACTGATTAATGCCTGCCACGCACGCGGCATTAAGGTAATTATAGATATGGTGATAAATCATACCAGCAGCCAGCACCCGTGGTTTGTGGCCTCGGCTTCGAGCACTACAAACGATAAGCGCGACTGGTACATTTGGAACGACACCAATCCCGGCACCGAAGGGCCGTTTGACGTTTACCCATGGAACCTGCTGAACGGCGATTACTACTACGGTGCGTTTTACAGCGGCATGCCCGACCTTAACTACTATAACCCAGAGGTGCATACCGAAATGGAAAACATAGCATCATACTGGCTTACCGATATGAATGTAGACGGTTTCAGGCTGGATGCCGTACGCTATCTGTACGAAAGCCCTGGTGTGGTAGAAGACGACCCGCAAACCATAACCTACTGGCAGCAATACCGCCAGTACTATAAATCAATAAAGCCCGATGCTTTTGCCGTAGGTGAGGCCTGGGATATTACAGCTACAGCAAAACAATACACAAACAACAACGGACTGGATTATTGTTTTGAATTTGAGTTGGCCGACAGCATCATCAATGGGCTTAACGGTACCAGCGCTGCCGACCTTTACAGCCAAATGAATGAGGTAATGACCAGCTATCCGTTCCAGCAATGGGGTACGTTCCTTACCAACCATGACGGAGACCGTACCATGAGCCGCCTGGGCAGCATCCCCGAAAAAGGAAGGGCTGCCGCTACCCTGCTGCTTACCCTGCCGGGTATACCTTATATATATTATGGAGAGGAAATAGGTATGACGGGTGCAAAACCCGACGAAAACATACGTACCCCTATGCAGTGGAGCAACACATCGGGTGCAGGCTTTACCGGCGCTAACCCTTGGTACGCCATTAACATAGACTACCCTTCAAGAAATGTGGCTACACAACAGTCCAACAGTACTTCGCTTTGGAACCACTACCGTAACCTTATAGCACTTCGTAACAGTGAGGTAGCGCTAAGGCAGGGTACTTACCTGCCGGTGACCAGCAACAACGAGGGTATTTATGCCTTTATCCGCCAGTACCAAAACCAGAACATACTGGTTGTAGTAAACCTGAACAGCAGCACCGTAACCGATGCCACGCTTACACTGGCTAACGGCAACATTACAGCAGGCAACTATACCATGACCGAATTGCTGGGTGGCAGCAGCCTTGATGTAACTGTTACTGCTAACGGTGGTTTTGCCGGACTGAACCCGGGCAGCCTTACTACAAAAGGCTTCAAGATTTACAAGTTGACCGGTACCCTGGGTACTGACACAGTAAACAAAAACAGTGTAGTGCTGTACCCTAACCCTGCCGTAACAAGCTTCAGGGTTAATGTGGCAGCCGCTACCATAGAAATATACAATACCGCAGGCCAGAAGGTGAAAACCAAAAACAATGTAGCCGAAGGTGAAGCTGTAGACATTGCTTCACTTGCCAAAGGCATGTACGTTGTAAAAGTAACCGGCACAAACGGCCGCAAACAGACGATAAAACTTCTGAAACAATAGTTTGGGTTAAATAATTGTTTCAACCACGAGGGGCTTCCGATAACGGGAGCCCCTTATTTTTTGTTCAGCATAAATTAGTAACACAGAGACACGCAGAGCGAGCGCAGAGATTCACTGAGATTAATGGTTAAGCTACATTGAGGCTGCGCTTTCAGCGCGAGAACTCAAAGTCGGGTGAAGGTTAACCTATATCTTCAGCGGCCTCACACCGAAGGTGCAATCTTTTTTCTTTGAGTATCTCTGCGCTCGCTCTGCGTGTCTCTGTGTTACAAAACCTCCACAACCACAAAACTTATTTTTGTTAGGGTAATGCTAAACCATTGGCACGAAAAATCCTACCACGCTATCTTTACAAAAATGACGGTTGAATATGAAAAAGCTACTGATACTACTCCCCTTGGCATTGTTGTTTGTAACGTGCAAAAGCAAAACTGCCGCTAAGGCCGACCCGAAGGACTACATTATATATAGTGACAACTTTAAAGGCGCTACCGATGCACAAAAGAACACCTTCCTGAAAGGGCTGGATGCTACGGATGAAAACTACTCGGTGCTGATGCTTACCAAAAACTTTATAGGTGCAGAGATTACGGTGACAACGGGCGGCAAACAGATGTATAAGGGTTACCCTATTTCAGATAAAAAAGGGGGACTGGCAGAAACCATACGCATCAGCAATACTGCCGACACTGAAGTGTACGACTCCTATACCAAACAAAAAATGGTACTGGAACAAAAGGACACCAAAAAGCACAAGTTTATATACATGGCGCGCAGTGGCGCTAAACAGGTACCTTTTAAGGTGATGTACAGCAATAAGCTGAGGAAGTAAATCGCTTACATTTAATCATTAGCATAGAGGCTATCAAGATATTTTTTCACTTCCTCAGCATATATAATAATTACAGTATCTTTTTTTATGATGTGAAAATCATTCCTGTTTTTTACTTTATAAATAGAATCCCCCACACTTATTTTATCCCACATAGGCTGAATTGGATAATATTTACGGCGGTAAACTCGAAAAAAAGGATCATTCCTGTTTGCAGAGTCCAATGCTTTTTCATTTACCACGCCAATTATTTCTTCTTTTTTAAAATTGTCAACGAATTGCTCAATCATTTTTGGCTCACTGCTCATGTACATCACATAAAAGAAGAATGGAACGATAAACACAACAAAACAGATGGCTTTCACTTCAGCACGCTCAAAAAACGGCTCCTTTTCTGTATTATCTAAAAAATTGATTGGCATCGGTTTTTTCACAAAGTTAGAAAACAAAACAATTCTAATTGCAGCAAATACATATCTCCTTACCTGTCATTCCGTTAAAAACATCTTGTCAGCAAATCTTTTTGCCACATATTTGTATTTCACATAAATAATTGTACTTTTGCACTCCCTTTATTGGGGATGGAATGTTTAATTAAAATAATTTACTGTGAACACATTAAGCTACAAAACAGTTTCTGCAAACAAAGCCACTGCACAAAAAGAGTGGATAGTTGTTGATGCTGAAGGGCATAATCTGGGACGTTTTGCTTCAAAAGTTGCGATGCTTTTAAGGGGCAAATACAAGACCAATTATACTCCGCACGTGGACTGTGGTGATAACGTAATTGTTATCAACGCAGACAAAATCAACCTTACAGGTAACAAACTGGAAGATAAGACGTACATCCGTCATACCGGTTACCCAGGAGGACAAAGGACGCTTACTGCAAAGAATGTAATGGCTAAGAACCCTGCTATCCTTGTAGAAAAAGCTGTTAAAGGAATGCTGCCTAAGAACAAACTTGGTGCCCAGCTTTTCCGCAACCTGAATGTATATGTAGGACCTGACCACAAACATGCGGCCCAGACTCCTAAAACCGTTAACTTAAACGACCTAAAGTAAGATGGCGACAATCCACAAAATTGGCAGGAGGAAAACTGCTGTTGCCCGTGTTTACCTAACCGCAGGTTCAGGAAAAATCACGGTTAACAAAAAAGAGCTTGAGGTATATTTCCCTACCGCTACACTACAGTACAAAGTGCGTCAGCCACTTTCTATGACTAACAACGTAGAAAACTTTGACGTAAAAGTAAACGTATACGGTGGTGGTGTTACAGGACAAGCTGAAGCTGTACGTATGGCTATTGCCCGCGCTATGTGCGAGGTAGATGCTGAAAACAGGCTTGTACTTAAACCGGAAGGACTACTTACAAGGGATCCTCGTATGGTAGAACGTAAGAAATTCGGCCAGAAGAAAGCCCGTAAGAGATTCCAGTTCTCTAAACGTTAATATTATCCGCATCCTGATTGCGTCAGTCATCCTGAGCTTATCGAAGGGACTGAAAGCACTGAAGGGAAAGATTATTGATTTTAAAAAAGAAACCATGTTGTTGTTGCCCCGCTGAGGCGAGGGGTTAGTTTAGCATCTAAATGGGTTGACGATATTGAGGAATGAATGTTTAAATCTTTAAATTTTCAATCTTTAAATCCAGAAAACACATTGCGCTTACTCAACAGAACGTAAACTATTACAAAAATGGCAAACAAAGTAGATGTAAAAGAATTACTGGAAGCAGGTGTTCACTTTGGGCACATGACCAGGAAATGGGACCCTAACATGGCCCCTTATATATACATGGAGCGTAATGGCATACACATTATCAACCTGTATAAAACTGCAGCTAAAATAGATGAGGCTAACGAAGCCCTTAAAAAAATCGCTGCATCTGGCCGAAAAATCCTTTTCGTAGCCACAAAAAAACAAGCTAAAGACATTGTAGCTGAAAAAGCTACAACGGCTAACATGCCATTCATCACCGAAAGGTGGCCAGGTGGTATGCTTACTAACTTCGTTACTATCCGTAAAGCTGTTAAGAAAATGGCTTCTATCGATAAAATGAAGAAAGACGGTACATTCAACACGCTTTCTAAGAAAGAGCGCCTACAAGTTGACCGTCTGCGTGCTAAGCTTGAGAAAAACCTTGGTTCTATTGCAGACATGACAAGGCTTCCTGCCGCCCTGTTTGTTGTAGATATTAAGGCTGAACACATCGCAGTAAAAGAAGCTCAAAAATTAAACATTCCGGTTTTCGCAATGGTTGATACCAACTCTGACCCACGTCAGGTTGATTATGTAATCCCTGCAAATGATGATGCTTCTAAATCAATAGAAAAAGTACTTTCTCTGGTAACTGGTGCTATCGTTGAAGGCCTTGCTGACCGCAAGTCTGACAAAGAAGACCTACAGGACCTTCCTGCAGCTGAAACTGCAAACGAAGAAACTGTAGTAGCTGAGGCTCCTGCAACTACTTCAGAAGAGTAAAAATTAACATTACAGTAAAGCCGTTGTGCGGGGTAGTGTTTACTTTTGTGGCATTATCTGTATAACGGCTTTAATTTTTTTTAACAAAACATCAAATAAAAAACAACATACAAAATGGCAAATATTACTGCTGCAGACGTAAATAAACTACGCCAGACTACCGGTGCCGGTATGATGGACTGCAAAAAAGCACTTGTAGAAGCTGAAGGCGATTTTGAAAAAGCAATTGAAATCCTTCGTAAAAAAGGACAAAAAGTTGCTGCTAACAGGGCTGACCGCGAATCTACAGAAGGTGCTGTTATAGCTGTTGTAAACGCTGACAAAACTGCCGGTGTGGTTGTTTCACTAAACTGTGAAACTGACTTCGTAGGTAAAAACGAATCTTTCCTTAAACTGGCTAACGATTTTGCTGCCCTTGCTCTTGAAAGCGCTTCTCTTGAGGAGCTTCTTGCCAAGCCTTATGAAGGCATCACTGTAGGTGAAAAACTTACTGAGCAAACAGGTGTTATCGGTGAAAAGATTGAAATCGGTTCATTCGAAAAACTTGAAGGTGCTTTTGTAGGTTCTTACATCCACGCCGGTAACCGTATCGCTACACTTGTAAGCCTTTCTGCTAACGTAGAAGGCGCTGAAGAAGCTGCACGTAACGTAGCTATGCAGGCTGCTGCTATGGCTCCGCTTGCACTTAACGAAGAAGGTGTAGACGCTGCTGTTGTAGAAAAAGAAATAGAAATCGCTAAAGACCAACTTCGTCAGGAAGGTAAGCCGGAAGCTATGCTTGAAAACATTGCTAAAGGTAAACTTGGCCGTTTCTTTAAAGATAACACTCTTGTAAACCAGGATTTCATTAAAGACAGCAAACTGAGCGTAAGCCAGTATGTTAAGTCTGTAGATGCTGCTCTTGTAGTTACAGGTTTCAAAAGGGTTGCGCTTGCTTAATTAGCACACTCTTTTTATAAAACAACAATCCCGCTCAGTGAGCGGGATTCGTTATTTATGGCATTAGGCAAAATGCTAACTATTTCGCCTGATTTATAGTTTTAACGCTTACAAGCCTGGTATAAATACGCATAGAATAGTTAAGGCTCAGCATTAAATCATGTTTACTTTTTTCATCAGTGCTGTTATCTATAACCGCTTTACTTTTGTTGTATACTGCATCTGCCATAGCATTAAGTTCGTCCGCAGCAACAAAATCTTTACAGGTAGACAACAGGTGGTAGTAGGCCCCAAACCCCGGCACCAATCCATCCCTATTAGCTTCCTGCTGTAAAAAGGCCAGCTTCCGTTTGTTGTTATACGTTTCGCCTATTCGGGCACAAATAACATCATACCACATACCAGTAAGCACAACGGAATATGCACTTTCAGCGGCAACCATATCCTGCTTGTACATCCTTTGCAACTGCGCCACATTATAACTCTTATAGTCACTATAAACGGTGCAAATGTGTTTATCCTGCGGAATTTTCAGGGCATCCCACTGTTCTGTTTCAGCAGAAGAAACAGCGGCCTGGTCAGCAGTGCAGCCTGTAATCGTTATGCAAAGCACTGCCAGCATTACAACAAAATTCTTCATAAGCGTATATTTTAAATTTTACTTTCGGCACTCATCAGCACGGTAAAATTACGCTTAGCCAACTCCAGGCTGCGGGTATAACGCTCGGCACGAGGTGCATCGGTAAGCTTCAGCGCGGCAATCTGCTTTTCATTTTTCCCGGCAATGCTGTCGGCTAATGCCGTAAGTTCGTCTTTAGCAGTAAAATCACTGCACTGGTAGAGCAGATGGTATACGCTGTCATAATCGGCTAACAGCGGCTGGGCATCATCGGCCTGGTGTTGCAGGAAAGCCAGCTTGTCGGCATCGGAACCACTAAAATACAACCGCCCGAAAATATGCTGTATCCACACATGGCGTAGCGGTTCATCATAAGCAGGCTCAGCAGTAGCTATATCCTCACGGTACATTTGCTCCATTTCGGCAAGCGAATAATCAGCCCTGCCTTTTTCGGTCATCTTATACACCAGTTTGCCCTTAGGTATGGGCTGGCCTACTACATGCCAGGAAACTTTTGCCTGTGTATCGCTTTGAGAAATGTTTTCCCGCTCGGGTGAGCAGGCTGTGGCGAGCAGCACTATGGGTAATGCTGCGCCGGTAAAATAATGTTTCATAATTGGCTATAAATTGGTAAGTCTGTAATACCCATAAACTTATAAAAACCAAATGAACAATAAAAGTTAAAATTTGTGTTAAGCAACTATTGCCGTTATCTTAAAATACTTATCAACAAAAACCTTATAGTTAACGATTTCGTAAATAGATTAGGATAATATGACAAATAATTTGTGAATTTTGGCGTTCATTTAATATAATGATACCATAATCAGGCATTATCTTTGTATTAATAAATACAATGGCAAAGCTAAACAGCATAAAATTGCCTGAAGTAAATTTGTTTGTATTTTAAAAACAGGTGCTATGAACATTACTACGATAAACAGCGCCCTGGCCCCCCAAAGGGAAAAGCTGTTAAACCATCCGCTGTACGAAAGGGTAAAAACGGTGGAAGACCTGCGTTATTTCCTTGAAGGGCATGTGTATGCCGTATGGGATTTTATGTCGCTGCTAAAGGCATTACAGGCCAAACTTACCTGCACTACCGTGCCGTGGCTGCCGGTGGGTAACCCCGAAATACGTTACCTGATTAACGAAATAGTACTTGCCGAAGAAACCGACATTAATATTGACGGTAAAAGGCAAAGCCACTTTGAAATGTACCGTGATGCCATGCTGGCCAGCGGTGCCGATGTTACTGCCATTGACAGTTTTTTGGCCGATGTGGAAGCAACACAAAACATATTTGTATCGATAAAGAAAAGCCCGCTGCACAGCAATATAAAGCAGTTCCTTGATTTTACCTTCAGGGTAATAGACGAGGGCAAACCGCACGAAATTGCCGCCGCATTTACCTTTGGCCGCGAAGACCTTATACCGGGCATGTTTACCGAGATACTGCGTAACTTTGAGGCAAACTTCCCTGAGGCCGACCTCAGCAAGCTTATCTATTACTTCGAAAGGCATATAGAGCTTGACGGCGATGAGCATGGCCCAATGGCGATGCAAATGGTTACCGAACTGTGTGCTAACGACCCTGAAAAGTGGCGTGAAGTGGAGGAAATTTCGGTTAAGGCGCTGGAAAAACGCATAGCCCTTTGGGATGCCATAGAGGAAACTATGATGCAAAACCACCTTGCCTCTATTTAAAAAATAAATAATTACTACATAATATACTGAAGCTGCACATTTTAGTGGGGCTTTTTTTATTTTTTTTTCTTACAAAATTTGGCATTTACAAATAATGGCAGATATTTGCAGCGGGGACCTGATAAAACTTTTATAATCAATAATTACCAATCACCATGAAGAACATTACCTTACGTTCATGGATGGTTATGGCTTCCGGTTTTTTAACTCTGGGCGCTGCTGCGCAACAAAAAGAAACCAAGGTAAAGCACAGAACCATACCTAACTATGCTAACCATTGTGGTACTACGGTACACACTGACCGCATTAATGCCGAAACAAACGGAAAGCATAACGACCAGCAATTTGAAAACTGGATTGCCGGCAAAGTAGCCAATATTAAAGCACACAATGCTTCGGCTAAATCTGCACTGAACACTAACACTGTGGTTACTATCCCTGTCGTGGTACACGTTATACACGACGGCGACGCTGTAGGAACGGGCGAAAACCTAAGCGTAGAACAAATAGAATCGCAAATTACGGTACTTAACCAGGATTACAGCCGCCAGGAAGGCACTAACGGCTGGAACGACAACCCGGTTGGCGCTGATGCCGAAATTCAGTTTTGCCTTGCAAAGCGCGACCCGAACGGCCTTGCCACAAGCGGTATAGTACGCTACAACATGGGCGACACTAACGGCTTTGAAATGAACGAAATGGACACCCAGATAAAACCGGCTACCATTTGGGATCCTGAGCAATACCTGAACATATGGGTGGTAAAGGATGTTTACCTTGAGGTATTTGGTTTCCAATTGCCGCTTGCAGGGTATGCTACTTTCCCTACTATGTCGGGACTGGACGGGCTTGACGGCCTTGACCCTGACGAAGATGCCGACGGCGTAGTAATAGGCAGCATGTACTTTGGTTCGCACCAAATATACCCTGAAGGCACCTATGACCCTACCAAAGACCTGGGCCGTACTACCACACACGAAATAGGCCACTTCCTTGGCCTTAGGCATATTTGGGGCGATGGCGACTGTACCGTAGACGACTATTGTGCAGACACTCCGGAAGCTGCTGACGCCAATAGTGGCTGTGCAGCCGGTACCGACAGCTGCCCTGACAGCGATGGCCTGGACATGATAGAAAACTACATGGACTACACCGACGATATGTGCCAGAACATTTTTACCCAGGACCAAAAGCTGCGTATGCAGGCAGTACTTCAAAACTCGCCACGCAGGTCTTCACTGGGCACATCACTTGGCTGCCAACCGGGTATTACTTACGATAATGACGGTTCGTTAAACATTAACGGGGTAGATATTGCAGGGTGCAGTACTAACTATACCATACGCCTCGGCCTGGCTAACGCAGGTAACAACACGCTTACCGCTGCCGCTATAAATTATGTGGTAGACGGTACCCCGCTAACGTATAACTGGACAGGCACACTGGCACCGGGCGAAGAAACCCAGATAGAAATACCTATGGAGGGTGCAGCCGGAGACCACACGCTTAACGTAAACATTATTACCGTTAACGGTGGCGAAGACCAGACAGCACTAAACGATACAAGGTCAAGGTCATTCAGCATTGTGGAGCCACAAACTGTGACTACCGAAACAATTACCCTTACCATACAGGCGGATGACTGGGGCGATGAAATAACCTGGACATTTACCGGCAGCAACGGTTACTCGCTAACAGGCGGGCCTTATGAGGACAACTACCTTGACGTACACACCATTACCGTGGAGCCAAACGTATGCTACACCTTTACTATAGTTGACGAATACAGCGACGGTATTTGCTGCGAAGAAGGTGAAGGCTACTACCTGATAAAAACTGCCGAAGATGTGGAAATAGCCACCGGTGGTAACTACGGTGCAGGCGAAACTGTGAGCTTTGGTATACTGGAGCCTATAACCGGTATAGACGACCACAAGCTGAGCAGCATAAGGCTGTTCCCTAACCCGGCTAACACCAGCATTAACCTTGAGGTACCTGCTAATATGGCTAATATACCGGATAGCTATACCATATACAACAGCCTTGGCCAGGTAATGGGCAGCGGCGCGGTTACAGCAGGCAGGCAGGCAGTAAACATTGCAGCCTATGCAAACGGTGTTTACTTTGTGAAACTTAGCGGAAGCAACAACAGCCAAACACTACAGTTTATCAAGTACTAATCAGAGAAATATTTCAGATATATGAAGGGCGCCCTGACCGGGGCGCCCTTTTTTATTTGTCTCAATTGTTATAACATACCCCTAACCTTTTCAAGTATCATCTGGACACAAGTTACTTCACGTACTTTTCAGCTTTCCAAAGGAAAGCCTTTGTGTCCGTGTTGTGTATAATTTATGTGCTTTGTGTACTTTGTGAAGGCCTTTGTGAACCTTGTGGTAAAATCTCTCGCAAAGCCGCCAAGTCGCCAAGATGCGTCCATACGATGTATTGAGAGGGATGTTTAAACCGCAGAAAACTACCTCAGCAGGCTAAAATGCCCGCGTATGGTACGCCCGTCAGGAAGGTTCAGCAGGTACCAGTAATCGGAAGACAGCATTGGGGTACCGTTGTATGTACCGTCCCACTTATCCTTTGGTGTAAGCGAAACCAGCAATTTGCCATACCTGTCGAAAATATACACCATGCTTCCCGAATAATTTTCCCCAACAAGTCCCGGTATATACCATTCATCGTGGGTACCGTCTGCATTGGGAGTAAAGTAGTTGGGAATATTGAGCACCCCTACCCTTTTGTCGGTAATGCCGCAGCCCTGTGTATCGTAAACATACACCGTATGCACCCCGCCGGACACATGCTCAAAATAAGGGGTTTCCTGCCACGGGCCGTTCGGGTTATCCAGGCTATACAAATATGTGGTTTGTATACCTCCCAATGGCGAAGCAACAATGGTTACCGTGTTATTATCATTCAGGTCCTGCACCTCAACAGCATCTATTGCCGCCACATTGCTGGCGGTTACGGTAAACGTGCGCACCTTTTGGCATCCCGTGGCCACATCAGTCACCGCAACAGTGTAGGTCCCCGGCGTGTTCACCTGGATGAAATGCGTGGTTTGGCCTGTGCTCCACAAAAAACTGTAGGCAGTACCCACCAGACCGGCTTCGAGGGTAATAAGGTCTTTGGTATTAAGGCATACCAATCCATCACCTGTGGCTTCTATCGGCGGAAGCGGATGCAGCACCAGCTGAATCGGCGCTATGGCAAGGCAGGCATTGTTATTTTCAATACGTGCAAATATGGGCTGCCCACCCTGCACCGTATTGGTAAACGCAGAAGCTACGCGGTTTTGTTCCAACAGGGCATCGGCCTCGGTAAGGTAATACGACACCGTGTTTACACCGTCTTCATACCCTGCAGCGGCAAGGTTAAATTCGGCAAAACCATCTTCTGTACCATCATCATCACATTCGTTAAGGGTAACAAGCGGATATTGGGTAGTATTTACATTTAGCGTAAGCTGCGATATACGGTAGCAGTTTGTAAGCGTGTTTTCGGCACGCACAGCTACCTGCTGGGTATAAGCAGTAGTATTTGTATAGGTAACAGGCAATGCATTAACAGCACCGGCAGCATCAGTGGCGTTAGCGTAATAACTTACGGTTACATTATTGTTGTTCGGGTTCATAAACAACGCATCGGCCTGTGCAAGGTTAAACTGCGTAATGCCGTCAGGGTTAATCTGTGGGTCGCATTGCTCCAACGCGGCGTTAAACGCTATAGGTGGCAGCGGCTGCACCAACAGGGTTATTGGCTCCACATAAAAGCAGCTTGGGTTGGCTATGCTTTGCATACGCAGGTATACCACGGTATCGGCAGTATAATAGCTTGCAGGCAATGGGCTTAGCTGGGCATTGGCATTGGCAGCATTAGCATACCAGTTTACAGAAAAACCACTTCCTACCCCTAATCCTGTTGTTACTTCGGCCAAAGTAAAACTGTACATACCGTTTGTATTGCTGCCGTCGGCATCGGTATCGCATACGGCATAGGTGTCAGAGGTTAGGCTTGGCCCATCGGAAACCATTAATTCAAACGAACTCGTAGCAAAACAGCCCGTATTGTTATTATTCACCACACGCACATAAACAGTTTGCGGATTGGTGGTATTAGTATACGCGTTTGGATTAAGCGGGTTGTGGTTGTTATTGGCATCATCCTGAGATGCGTAATAATACACCGTGTAGTTGGCAGCACTCTGGCTCCCCCTTACAGCAGCGGTATTATTACTTAGGGTAAAACTCATCTGGCCGGAATCATCTATGCCACACAATACCATATCTGGCGCAGCATAGGCTACAGGCGGCGAGGTAACCGTAACGTTAGATAAAACTACGTCGGTTCCGTCTGTATGGGTTATGGTGGCCGTTACATTATACGTTCCGGTGGCGGCATACTGGTGCTCGGGCGCGTCTTCTATTGAGGAAGTGCCATCGCCAAAGTTCCACACCACCGAATTGAACACCTTGTTTACATACAGGCTAAATTCTGTAGGCTGCCCCAGGCAGGTAGCCGTAGAGACAATACGCGCCGAAAAAATAGATGCTATAAACGGCGGCAACCCAAACACCGCTGTAGAACCCGTTGTAAGGGTAACACCGGCATTAATATAATTACAGTCGGCACCGTCATTTTCAGGATTGTTTATTACATCCAGGCTATTTTGACCGTTTATGGCTTTATAAATTTTTCCGTTTGGCCCCAGTTGCAGTGTGGTGCCTGTATTGCCGCTTCCTACCATTATTGCAGAAGATGCTATATCTATACTTTCAAGGTTGTACTGCCAAACCTGTCCGTCACCCTGCACATCCTGTGATGATACATACAACTTCTTTTCCTGTGCAGAAAACTCTATACCATATGGGCGCGTATCCTGCAATATAAGGTTTGCATTAGACAACTGGCCTGTAGCATCATCAAAATCATACAGGTACACCGCACCGTTATTTTCAGCACCGCCGGTTACAAAACCACGTTGCTGGTGCGCTATGGCGATGTATTTGCCCGAAGGTGAAGCTTTTATACAGCCAATAGCATTGCGGCGGTACCCGGCAGTAGATACAGACGGTACTATGGTAGTAACCACCGGGGTGGTATTTACGCCATTTTCATCTACTGCAAAAGCATAAAACTGGCTCATAAAGTGGGTTATTACCCAGTAACCCGAATCAGTACTGTTTTTTACTGCGGTAACTTTTTCAGAGCATTTATACTTTATCTGTTCTGTGTCTGCAGGGTCGTAGGTAACCAATGGCACATTACGGCTGGTAATATCCCCCAGGCTGCCGTTTGCACCAACTATTGACAAGTCTACCACCGAATAATTAAATCCGTTGTTAAACCCGTCATCGGCAGCGGGTATGGATTGCTGCCCGTTTGGTTCGTCGTAAGTCCCGGTAAACTGGTCCGGGTATACCGCAGCATTCTGGTGGTGCGGTTCGTCTACGGTAAAAATATAGTAAATGTTCGGGTTGTTCTTTTTCGGGATGATGATAGCCGACTGCGTACTCGACGGGTCGCCAAACAGCCCTGTACCGCCAAAGTAGTTACCATTCGGCATTATTATGTGGTTACGGTCCCACACGGTGCGGCCATCGGTATAAAAGAGCAGGTTACCATCGGAATCGCTTATGGAGCTACATCCCTCGTTAGTAGTCATCTGCCCGCCGGCCAGCGCCGATACCGTTCCGTTGTCGTTAAAGTGTATACCTGCATTCCAGCCGAAATACCAGTTGTTTGCCTCCTTTTGTGCAAAAAGGGGCATTACAGACAACAGCACCGCTATACAGATAATTTTCTTCAACTATTGCAAAAAATTTAACCATCAAAAATAACATATTTATAGCTGAAATGCATTTAGTATCACAAAAATATTAACCTATAAAAACACGTACTTCACCGCATATCAGGTTATTTTTCATGGTTAAGTACTACCTTTACACAAGCAGAGGAATAAAATGGCTAAGAAATATCAAAATTACATACTGCACCTTTTGGGCTGCCTGCTCTTCCTGAGTATCCCGGTGCTGCTTTCACCCGACCTGCGCAACAATGGCGGGCTGATAAACATTGCCCCTTTTAGAAGGAGTTTCCTTACACAGTTTTTGCTGCTCGGCTTTTTTTATGCCAATTACGCCTACCTTATACCACGGCTGTATTTTACCCGCCGGTATGTATTATTCTTCGGCATACTCATCGCAGCGTTTGTAATTATCTCATGGCTGCCCGATGCCCTGGTACCCGAAGCCCGCGAGCAAATGCACAACATGTTCCGCCCGCGACCGGAAATGATGCCACGCACTATGCCACAGGACATGCCGCCTCCACCCGGCGGCAACGGTTTCTACAATCCCGGCCCAAACCGGATGTTCTTCAGGCCGTTTTTCTTTGGCGGGTCGTTGCAGTTCCTTTTGGCACTTTCACTATCATTCCTGCTACGTATAAACAAACGCCTGGCCGACATAGAAAGCGAAAAGCTGAAAACCGAGGTTAGCTACCTGCGTGCCCAGATAAACCCGCATTTCTTGTTCAATACGCTAAACAGCCTGTATGCGCTGGCCCTTGAAAAAAGTGACAGTGCAGCCGAAGCCATACTGAAACTGTCGGGCATGATGCGCTATGTGGTTACCGAAAGCAGCCGCGAGCATGTGGCGCTGCAAAGCGAAATCAACTACATAAAAAACTACATCAGCCTGCAACAGCTCCGCATGGACGAAAACACTGCCTTCAGCCTGAAGGTACGCGGTGATGCCACCGGCAAACAGATATCGCCATTGCTGCTGATACCGTTTATAGAAAACGCTTTTAAGTACGGGCTGAACCCTGAGAAAGAAGCGGTGATAGAAATTGCGGTGGATATAGACGAGAACCAACTGTCGCTCTACGTAAAGAACAATAAGGTTAACCTGAAAATACCTGAAGAGGAAAGCAGCGGGCACGGGCTGGAAAACACCCGAAAAAGGCTGCAGTTCCTGTACCCTGATAAGCACAGCCTTACAATACACGACAACCCCGATACATTTGAAGTAAAACTTATACTGTTACTGGTATGATAAAAGCCATAGCTATAGACGACGAGCCGCTGGCACTAAAGGTAGTAAGCCATTTTTGCAGCAATGTAGATTACATAGAGCTTTGCAAAACCTTTACCAAGACCGATGAGGCACTGGCCTACCTGGAAAAGAACCCGGTAGACCTGCTGTTCCTGGACATACAGATGCCGGGCAAAAACGGGCTGGAGTTTTACAAAATGCTGAAGCCCGAAACCATGGTTATCTTCACCACGGCGTATAGCGAATATGCGGTAGAGGGTTTTAATGTAAATGCCATCGACTACCTGCTGAAGCCTTTTTCGCAGGAGCGTTTTATAACCGCAGCCGATAAAGCCAGTAAGGAATACCGCAACCGCAGGGAAAGCAAAGGGGCCGACAACCACCTGCTGCTTCGTGCCGATTATAAGCTGCACCGCATAGGCTACGAAGACATACTGCTAATTGAAGGCCTGGACGATTACATCCGCGTACACATAAAGGGCAAAACGCCTATAACCGCCCGTATGTCTATGAAAGCGATTATGGAGAAGCTGCCGCAACCTGACTTTCTGAGGGTACACCGCTCGTATATTATACCGATGAATAAGGTAAAAAGCCTGTACAACAAAACCATACAAATTGAGGACTTTGTAATACCTGTGGGCGATACTTATAAAGAAACGGTATCTAAATATTTTTAGGCAACACAGCTTTAACGATACGGTTTTTGCCGGTTAACCCCGAAATGCAAAAGCCTGTAAACACTTTTGTTTTTTACAACTGAAGGTTTAAATTTTGAGTAACACGTAGGGCTGCTTTTAAGGCAGCCCTTTTTTTATTTCGACGTCTTTAACGCGATGGTTTTTTACCACAAGGGGCACAAAGTTTTTTCACCAAGTTAACAAGGCCTTACGTACCTGCTTTGTGAACTTCCGCCTACGGCGGCCAGGTTCACCTTCGTGTACCCCGTGAAAAAACTTTGTGCCCCTTGTGGTAAAAAACACGGAAGAAACACAGTGGTAAAACCCCTCCTAAACCGCAATACGCACGGTAAAACCTTCGTAGCTGCGTACATTCAGCACGGTGCCGTCTTCAAATATAAGGTACTGCCCTTTTATGCCTGTAAGCGTACCACTATAGTTTGGCGTGGTACTCAGGTTAAGGCTGCTAATTTTTTTAGGGTATTGCAATACCGGGTAATCCAGTGTATACAGTTGTTCGGGTGTGCTGTCGAAAAACTCCGCTGTTTCGGCAGGTAGCAGGCTTTTGGCACTGTTACGCATTGCTACCAGGTCAAACGGCGTTACCTCATTCGTCAGCATCTTCTTCCAGTTTATCTTATCGGAATAATGGCCTTTCAGGGCTACTTCCGTTACGCCAGCCAGGTAGCGGTTCGGCACCTCTACCAGTGGGATTGCAAAACTGGCTCCCTGGTCTATCCAGCGGGTAGGCACCTGTGTTTTGCGCGTCACGCCCACTTTCATATCACTGCTACAGGCCAGGTACACCACATGGGGTTGCAGCTGCACTCGGCTTTCGTACTCCAGGTCGCGGTCGGCTACGCCAAGGTGGGCGGTGCTCAGCTCAGGGCGCATAATCCAGTCGCCCACAGCCGGGCTGCTGTAAAAACAATCGTAGCAGAAACCCTGGCGCCATATTTTCTTCTTCTTGCCGCAATTAAGGCACTGATACCCTGTAAAATTGATTTCAAAAGACTGGCCCAGCAGCTGGTTAACATGTATAAAACCGTCGTCAAAAACCAGGTAATATTGTATGGGGCTGCCCGGCTCGGTTTGCATTTTTGTAAGAACGCCTTCGTATTGCATGGAAAAATTTACTATTTTTAATGCAATAAAGATATAAAAATATGGCATTGCCAATTGTAAACTCTATTGCTTCGTGGATACTTAAAAAGCGTATACACGACATGGAACTGTTCCTTAAGTACCCTAACGAAGTACAGGAAGAACTGCTCCACAACCTTTTAGACACCGCAAAAGATACCCTCCTCGGTATAAAATACGACTTTGCATCCATAAACAGTTACCGTGCTTTTGCCGAAAGAATTCCCGTAAGCACCTACGAAGACCTGGAGCCGCTTATAGAGCAAACCCGCCGTGGCGAACAAAATGTGTTTTGGCCCACCTATATAAAATGGTTTGCCAAAAGCAGCGGAACCACCAATGCCAAGAGCAAATTTATACCCGTAAGCCCCGAGGCGCTTGAGGACTGCCACTATAAGGCCGGGAAGGACATGCTGTGCCTGTACCTGAACAACAATGAGGAGTCGCAACTGTTTACCGGGAAAAGCCTGCGCCTGGGCGGCAGCAAGCAGCTGTATGAAGACAACAACAGTATTTTTGGAGACCTCTCGGCCATACTGATAGACAACATGCCATTTTGGGCGGAGTTTAGCAGTACACCGAGCAATAAAACTTCGCTTATGGGCGAATGGGAAACCAAGCTTACCGCGATAGTAAACGAAACGATAAATGAAAATGTGACCAGCTTTGCGGGCGTACCCAGCTGGATGATGGTGCTGCTGAACCGCATTATGGAAACCACAGGCAAGGAAAACCTGCTGGAAGTCTGGCCCAACCTTGAAGTATATTTCCACGGCGGGGTGAGCTTTGAGCCGTACCGTATGCAGTACCACAACATCATCCCGAAAGGTGATTTTAAATACTACGAAATATACAACGCGTCTGAAGGGTTCTTTGCCATACAGGACAGCAACTACAGCAACGACCTGCTGCTGATGCTGGACTATGGCATCTTCTATGAGTTTATCCCGATGGATACCTTTGGTACCGACAGGCAACGCGTTATCCCGCTGAGCGAGGTAGAATTGAATAAAAACTACGCCGTGGTAATAACCACCAATGCAGGACTATGGCGCTATATGGTGGGCGATACCGTACGCTTTACCAGCCTTAGCCCTTACCGCATACGCATTACGGGGCGTACCAAGCACCATATTAACGTATTTGGCGAGGAGCTTATGGTAGAAAACACCGATAAAGCGCTTGCCAAAGCCTGCGAACTAACCGGAGCCGAAGTACTGGACTATACCGTAGCCCCTATTTTTATGGAAGGCAAGGAAAAAGGCGCACACGAATGGATTATAGAATTTAAGGCGCAACCTCAGGATGCCGAACATTTCCGTGAGGCGCTGGATGTAGCATTACAGGGTGTAAACAGCGACTATGAGGCCAAGCGTTATAACAACATGACGCTGAACAAGCTGGTACTTAATGTGGCACGGCCTAAGTTATTTTACGACTGGCTAAAGGAACAGGACAAGCTGGGCGGCCAGCACAAGATACCCCGCCTGAGTAACGAACGCACCTATTTAGAACAGCTGAAATCACTTCAGGTGGAAGACAGCAGTATCGCATAGAAAAACTTTAACACAGTGTTAAACAATAATTTGGCATTCCGTTTGCATAATATTGTGCAATTATAAACATCTGATATGAAAAAGATACTGAAGAGGAACCGTGTTTTAGTTGTTGTTACCCTGCTTACTGTAATGGCTTCGTGCAGCCCCGTACACCGCTACGGATGCAACAGGCGATGCCGCATACCGCTTTCGCTGAATGAGGTGGTAAAGCCGCTTCAGCAAAAAGCGATGCATGCATAAAATTGACAAAAAATTTATTTTTTTCGCATATTTTTTACTACGTTTGAAATATGAGTACAAAATATCACGGGCTTTCGGGAGAATATGATGAAAAACGCATTAAAGAGTTGCGTAAGTATGGCATACTTGATACCCTCCCGGAGCAGGCCTATGATGATATTACCCGCCTTGCAGCAATAATATGCAATGTACCCATGGCACTTATAAGCCTTGTAGATAAAGACCGCCAATGGTTTAAATCGGCACAGGGCCTTGATGCTGAGGAAACGCACAGGCAGCACTCGTTCTGTTCGCATGCTATTGTAACCCCTGATAAGCCTTTTATTGTAGAAGATTCGCGCCTGGATGACCGTTTTAAGGACAATCCACTGGTTACCGGCGCACCTAATGTAATTTTCTATGCGGGAATACCGCTAAAAACCGAAAACGGTTATGGCCTGGGTTCGTTTTGCGTGATTGACGTAGTACCCCGCAAACTTACCGACGAGCAGCTGGAAGCACTGCAAATACTATCGCGCCAGGTAATGCAGCTGCTGGAAATGCGCCGCAGGTCTAACGAACTGGACATAAAAACCGAAATCCTGGAAATGAAAACCAAAAAACTCAACGAAACCGTAGCCCAGAAAGTAACGGAGGCGTTGAAGAAACATAAGTAGTTTTCAGTCGCAGTTTTCAGGGCTTACTCGTATGTTAAGTAACACAGAGTTTCACGGAGAAATCACAGAGCTACACAGAGAAAGCTATTTCGTAAAGTTTCCCAATTTTTACACAACACCCTTTTAAGTACACAGAGCATTCCTGCGGAATGTGGAGAAGAACGCAGAGAGATTCGGGTTCGAGTAAAGCTGTTCTACTCCCGGAGCTGTTGTGCGGACACGTCTTTGCGGCTTGGCGCCTTTGCGAGGAATTGTAACACAGAGATTCTCAGAGCAGGCACAGAGATACACAGAGAAGTTATTAACCAAAGTTGCCAAAGGAAGCGCAAAGTTTTTAATCAACATTCTTTGAAGAACACGGAGCATTCCTGCGGAATGTAAAGAAGAACGCAGAGAGATTCGGGTTCGAGTGAAGCTGTTCCCCCTCCCGGAGCTGTTGTGCGGACACGTCTTTGCGGCTTGGCGAGGATTTTTCTACCCAAAGATGTCTCCGCTGCGCTGCGGTCGTCCCGAGGGCATACCCGAACTGGCGAAGCACATGGAAGAAGAAAAAAACACAAAACCCCGCCAATGGCGGGGTTTTCAATATAAAATATAGCTATTAATATTATATCTTAAAGGTAACCACCGGGCGTACTGCGTGGTTTACAAGGTCTTCGCTTATGCTTCCGTTAAAGAAGTGGGCAAGCCCCTGGCGGCCGTGTGTACACATACCTACAAGGTCGGCATTAATACTGTTGCTAAAGTGCAGTATGCCTTTTTCTACATTAACATCATTGTAAATGTTTACGGTAAAGCCGTTTTCTATAGTAAAGCCGGCAGCAAAATCGTTGATGATTTTTTCGGCAGCGTGGGTCGATTTAAAATCACTCGGTGTATTTACATACAGCAGGTGCAGTTTCGCCTTAAAGCTGTTTGCAAAATCTACTACCTGTGCAAATGGTTTTTTAATTTCGGCAGAGAAGTTAGACGCAAACACAAAGTTTGTAGGGTTAAAGTCTGCCTCTTCTTTTTTAATAACCAGCACCGGAATATCTGAAGTCCTTACCACCTTTTCGGTGTTAGAACCTATAAACATTTCCTTAAAGCCGCTGGCACCGTGAGATCCCATAACTATAAGGTCTATATCGTGTTTTTTAGCAGTTTTTATAATACCTTCAAAAGCCTTATCAAACAATATAGCATCGGTTACTGTAAGGTCGTCAAGGTATTCGGCAGATTTTACATCGTCAAACCTTTCGTGGGCTTTTTTAAGGAAGAAAGCAATTTCTGGCACTTCAGCACCGGCCACCACGGCATCGTTTTCCTGGCTTGGCAAATCCAGCAGGTGTAACAGGAATATTTCGCCGTCATTTTCGCGGGCTACTTTAGCAGCTACTTTAAGCGCGTACTCGGCATGGTCAGAAAAATCTGTCGGTACTAAAATTTTTTTCATAATGAATGCAGTTAAAAAAATGTTTTGGTTGCTAATATAAACAGGTGAAAGGTAAGAATTAATTTTACATTAACCAATGATTTTCAAGATATAAAAATTATTCGTATATTTGCACCGTTATTTACTAAATCATAAGTAATGAGGGGACAATCAGTCCCCTCTTTTTATACAAGTTATGGCATTAAAAGACAAAGTGGCCGCCCTTGTGCAAACCGCGTTAGAGGAACGCCCCCACCTTTTTTTGATAGACCTTACAGTGGGTGCAGACAATAAGATAAACCTTACTATAGACGGCGATAACGGTGTTACCCTGCAAGACTGCATAGACATGAGCCGCGCTGTAGAGCACAACCTGAACAGGGAAGAAGAAGATTTTGCCCTTGAGGTGGCATCAGCCGGTGCTGCAAGCCCGCTAAAGCTGCCAAGGCAATACAAAAAGAATGTGGGCCGCACTATTAAAGTAACCACACAGGACGGCGAAATTGAAGCTGAATTAACAGACGCTACAGATGAAGCCGCCATACTGGAATGGACTGCCCGCGAACCTAAAAAAATAGGTAAAGGAAAAGAAAATGTAGCCAAAAAGGCAGAGATACCTTATGGCGATATAAAACAAGCTGTTGTTGTAATTAAATTTTAAAAAATAGATGTTGGCATGGAAAATCTGGCACTAATAGATTCGTTTTCAGAGTTTAAAGATGATAAGCTGATCGATCGCGTTACCCTAATGTCGATCCTTGAGGATGTATTCAGGAACGCCCTGAAAAAGAAATACGGATCTGACGATAACTTTGACATCATTATAAATCCCGACAAGGGAGATATGGAGATATGGAGGAACCGTGTGGTTGTAGCCGACGGTGAGGTAGAAGACCCGAACTCTGAAATTTCGCTGTCTGAAGCCCGTAAAATAGAGCCTGATTTTGAGGTGGGTGAAGAAGTGTCTGAAGAAGTAAAGCTGATACAACTGGGCCGCAGGGCTATCCTGGCACTACGCCAAAACCTTATCAGTAAGATACACGAACACGACAATACCAACCTTTATAAACAATTTAAAGATATAATTGGTGATATTTATACCGCAGAAGTGCACCACGTAAGGCCAAAAGCTGTAATTTTGGTGGATGATGAAGGTAACGAAATAGTACTGCCTAAAGAAAAACAGATTCCGTCTGACTTTTTCCGTAAAGGCGACAACGTACGCGGTATCATCGAAAACGTGGAATTGAAAGGAAATAAGCCGCAGATTATTATGTCGCGTACTTCTGAGAAATTCCTTGAAAAACTGTTCGAACAGGAAATCCCTGAAGTGTTTGACGGGCTTATCACTATAAAGAAAGTGGTACGCATACCGGGCGAAAAAGCGAAGGTAGCCGTAGACTCTTACGACGACAGGATAGACCCTGTAGGTGCATGTGTGGGTATGAAGGGAAGCCGCATACACGGCATAGTGCGCGAACTGGGTAATGAAAACATAGACGTTATAAACTACACTACAAATACACAGCTGTTTATATCAAGGGCACTGAGCCCGGCTAAAGTATCGTCTATAAAAATAGATGAGGCAAGCCACAGGGCCGATGTATTCCTTAAACTGGAAGAAGTATCTAAGGCTATAGGCCGCGGCGGGCATAACATAAAGCTTGCCGGCCAGCTTACCGGATACGAACTTGATGTAATACGCGAAGGAAACCTTGCTGAAGAGGAAGATGTGGAACTGACCGAATTCTCAGATGAAATCGATCAGTGGATCATAGACGAGTTTGCCAAAATAGGCCTCGACACTGCCCGAAGCATACTGAAACAGGACGTGCAGGACCTTGTAAGGAGGACTGACCTGGAAGAAGAAACCATCCTTGAAGTGGTAAGGATTATTAAAGAAGAATTTGAAGATTAATATCTGAGACTAAACCTATATTACGGCAACACAACACCGACGATAATAGTAAACATAATTTATGTCTGAAGAAAGAGCAATAAGATTAAACAAAGTTTTAAGGGAACTGAATATTTCACTGGACAGGGCTGTGGACTTTTTAAAGGACAAAGGCCACATCATTGAGGCGAGCCCTAATGCCAAGATATCCGGTACGGAATACAATGCCCTTTTCAGCCAATTTTCTGCCGACCAAAGTAAGAAAGCCGCTTCGCTTGAAGTAAGCGAGGAAAAACGCAAAGAGAAGGAGGCCCTGCGCCTGGAGCGTGAGCGTGAGCTTGATGAAAAGAAAAAGCAGGATGAGGAAAAGCAAAGGCAACAGCAGGAAGTGATTCGCGCACGCGCATCGCTTAGCGGACCTGTGGCCATAGGCAAAATAGACCTCAACCCTAAAAAACAGGAATCTGCGCCTGCCCCTTCAGACACTACAGCTGCGCCGAAACCTGAAGCTGCACCGCAGCAGCCGCAAGCCGAAAAACCGGTTGTAGCCGAACCTGTAAAAGCAGAGCAACCTGCCGAACCGGCACCAAAACCGCAAGCTGAACAACCTGCCGCACCAAAACCGGCAGAAACACAGGCTCCGGCACCTACACCTGCACCGGCTATACAGCCGAAAGCGCAACAGCCACAAGCCGAAAAGCCTGCCGCACCAAAACCGGCAGAGCAACCTGTGCAACAACAACAGCCTGAAGCCAAGCCTGCTGAAGAAGCGGCTCCGGTACAGGAAAAAATTGAAACACAGTACCAAAAACTTTCGGGCACTACCTTCACCGGGCAGAAAATAGACCTTTCGCAGTTTGATAAGCCTAAAAAGAAGAAGGAAGATTTCCGTAAGGATAACAACAACCAGCGTCCGGGTGGCGGACAGCAAGGCGGCGGCCAGGGTGGAAACAACCAGAATGCTGACAAGAAGAAGCGTAACCGCATTACCCCGAACACAAACAATAACAATAACGCCAACAACAATAATAACAACAGGCCTCAGGGCCAAGGTGGCGGACAGGGTGGAAACCAGCAAGGCGGAAACCGTAACCACCAGGGTGGCGTAAACAACAATAACAGGCCTCAGGGCCAGGGTGGCAACAACAATAAATTTGGCAACAAGCGTCCTGCTATTGTAGCTAAAGTAGAGCCTACCGAAGAAGAAGTTAAAAACCAAATCCGCGAAACGCTTGAAAAACTACAGGGTAAAGGCTCTAAATCTAAAGCCTCTAAATACCGTAGGGATAAGCGTGAAACGCACCGCCAGCGTAGTGACGAAGAACAAAGGTTAGCTGAAGAAGGAAGCAAAATACTTAATGTAACCGAGTTTGTTACCGTAGGTGAAATTGCTACCATGATGGATGTGCCTATTACTAAGGTTATAGGTACGTGTATGTCGCTGGGTATCATGGTTACCATGAACCAGAGGCTTGATGCGGAGACACTTACCATAGTAGCAGACGAGTTTGGCTACGAAGTGAAATTTGTTACCACTGATATTGAAGAAGCTATTGAGGAAGTACAGGACCGCGAGGAAGACCTTGTAACACGCGCCCCTATCGTTACGGTAATGGGTCACGTAGACCACGGTAAAACATCGCTACTTGACTACATCCGTAAGGCGAACGTTATTGCGGGCGAATCGGGTGGTATTACCCAGCACATTGGTGCATATGGTGTTACCCTTGAAAACGGCCAGAAGATAACCTTCCTGGATACACCGGGTCACGAGGCGTTTACCGCAATGCGTGCACGTGGTGCCCAGATAACGGATATCGCTATTATTGTTATTGCTGCAGACGACGACATCATGCCACAAACCAAGGAAGCCATTGCCCACGCTCAGGCTGCCGGTGTGCCTATGATATTCGCCATTAACAAAGTGGATAAGCCTACGGCTAACCCTGAAAAGATTAAAGAAAAACTTGCCGGCATGAACCTCCTTGTAGAAGACTGGGGTGGTAAATACCAATCGCATGATATATCGGCCAAACAAGGTATGGGCGTAAAAGAACTACTTGAAAAAGTATTGCTTGAAGCCGAACTCCTTGACCTGAAGGCTAACCCTGATAAGCCTGCTGTAGGTACGGTAGTAGAAGCCCAGCTTGATAAAGGCCGCGGTTATGTAGCTACTATACTGGTACAGGGCGGTACACTTCGCGTAGGCGACTATGTACTTGCCGGTAAAAACCACGGCAAGGTAAGGGCTATGCACGATGAGCGTGGCCACAACATTAAGGAAGCAGGCCCGTCTACCCCTATCTCTATATTAGGTCTTGACGGCGCACCAACTGCCGGTGATAAGTTTAACGTATTTGAAGACGAGCGCGAGGCTAAGCAGATTGCTGCCAAACGTACACAGCTTATACGTGAGCAATCGGCTCGTACCAAAAAGCACACTACGCTTGCCGAACTTGGAAGGCGTATTGCGCTGGGGCAGTTTAAGGAACTTAACATCATCATCAAAGGTGACGTGGACGGTTCGGTTGAAGCGCTTGCCGACTCATTCTCTAAACTTAGTACCGAGGAAATCGAAATCAAGATTATCCACAAAGGTGTAGGTGCTATTACCGAGAGTGACGTTATGCTTGCCTCTGCATCTGATGCTATTATCATAGGCTTTAACGTGCGCCCTGCGGGTGGTGCCAAGCAGCTGGCTGAGAAAGAGGAAATCGACATCCGCCACTACTCTATCATTTACGATGCCATTGACGACCTTAAAGACGCTATGGAAGGTATGCTTTCGCCTGAACTTAAGGAAGAAGTTACCGGTAGCGCCGAAATACGTGAGGTATTCAAGATATCTAAAGTAGGTAGTATTGCAGGATGTATGGTAACTGACGGTAAGATATTCCGTAACTCAAGGATAAGGCTTATCCGCGAGGGTGTGGTTATCTACAACGGCGAACTTGCTACGCTGAAACGCTTTAAAGACGACGTTAAAGAAGTTTCTAAAGGGTACGACTGCGGTATGCAGATTAAGAACTACAACGACATACAACAGTACGACGTTATAGAAGCTTACCACGAAGTAGAAGTGAAAAAGAAACTGAAGTAATTCAGTGTTATAAATGAAAGTCCCGCCATAGTGCGGGACTTTTTTTATTTGGTGAATTATGGTCGGGGGTTCCATGTCGACCGAAGCGCAGCGACACGAGGGCTTTGCCCGAACTGGCGAAGCAAGTGGAGACATCTCAAAACATACATGGTTAGGGATTAACTTCGTTGAACCTTCGGTGTCTCGGCTCCACTGCGTTTCGCTCGAAATGGAAGAAGTCCGGAAAAGCCACAAAAAATCCCGCTCAGTGGCGGGACTTTTCTATTCTTCCGGGGCAAGCTGTATGGCAAGCCCGTCTATATCTTCCGTTATGGGAATCTGGCACCCCAGGCGGCTGTTCGGCTTTACGTTAAACGCCTCAGACAGCATCGCATCTTCATCAGGACCCATTTCGGGTAGCGCCACATCATTCAGCACATAGCACTGGCATGATGCGCACATGGCCATACCGCCACAAATACCTATAGTACCTTCAGGAGCCAGCTCATACGCACGTACCACTTCCATGATGTTCATGGCCATATCGGTAGGTGCGTCAACTTCGTGGGTAATCCCTTCCCTGTCGGTTATAATTAGTTTTATTTCACTCATTTGTTTAGTTTGAAGTTTAAGGTTTAAAGTTTAAGGTTGCGTACTCAGCCGTTCAATAAGCAAGAGTGAGCAACCTTAAACTTTAAACCTTAAACAAATTAAACTATTCGATTGCTTTCACCACCTGCTTTTCGGCCTCTTTACGGGTACCGTCAAAGCCGTCTACACCGCTTACAGTAGTGTATTTAAGCACGTACTTTTTGCCTGGGTTTAACTTGTTGAATACACTCTGGCACATCAGTGTAGCTTCGTGGAAACCACACAATATCAGCTTCAGCTTACCAGGGTAGGTATTGATGTCGCCTATGGCGTAAATGCCTTCTATATTGGTCTGGTAATCCAGCGCGTTATTTACCTTAATGGCGTTCTTTTCTATTTCAAGCCCCCAGTCGGCTATAGGCCCCAGCTTTGGCGTAAGCCCGAACAATGGGATGAAATAGTCCGTTTCTATACGTTGGTGTGCCCCGTCTATTTCAAGGTCGAGTGCCTCCACCTTTTCGGCACCGTGTATACCAGTAACCTCAGCAGGGGTAATAAGGCGTACTTTGCCCTGGTGCTTTAGTTCCTGCACCTTCTCTACGCTATCAAGCGCCCCACGGAATTCGTTACGGCGGTGTACCAGTGTAACCTCAGCCGCTACATCGGCAAGGAAAATAGTCCAGTCCAGTGCAGAGTCGCCACCACCGGCAATTACAATTTTCTTATCACGGAAAAGCTCGGGGTCTTTTACAAAATATTCCACGCCTTTATCTTCATAAAAGGCAATGTCTTCTATAATCGGCTTGCGTGGCTCGAAGCTGCCAAGGCCACCTGCTATAGCTATGGCTTTGGCATGGTGTTCCGTCCCCTTGTTTGTGGTAACGATAAACGTACCGTCTTCAAGCTTGTCTATGGTTTCGGCACGTTCGTTAAGCGTAAAGCCCGGCTGGAACTGCTTAATCTGCTCCATAAGGTTGGTAACCAAATCGCCTGCCAACACTGACGGAAAGCCCGGAATATCAAAGATTGGTTTCTTAGGATAAAGCTCTGTAAGCTGGCCGCCCTGCTGCGGAAGTGCATCTATAATATGGCATTTCAGTTTCAGCAGGCCTGCCTCAAATACGGCAAAGAGCCCCGTGGGCCCTGCACCTATAATTAGTATATCTGTACTGATCATTTAGAATAAAAAAGATAAAACGATTCTGGGGCAAAATTGCCGAAAAACGCTTTAAGTAAACATGATATAAATCATTTCAGGAGTGGCTTAGGCCACATTCTCCACAGTTTCTATCTGCGGGGCATATTTTTTTATGGTGGTTTCCACGCCTGCCTTCAGGGTCATCTGGTTTACGCTGCAGCTTATGCAGGCACCCTCAAGGCGTACCTTTACGTGCTTATCGTCTTCAATATCAATAAGGCTGATATTGCCACCGTCTGACTCCAGGAACGGGCGTATTTCATCCAGCGCCTTTTCTACATTGTTTTTAATTTCTTCTGTAGTCATATTATTTCTTTTTTACAGCCGAACATCCGGCCATGGTAGTGATTTTAATAGCTTCGGTTGGCGGCAGGTTATCGTTCCTGTCCACGGTTTCCTGAACCACGTTGCGCGCAAGTTCCTCAAAAACAACCTCCAGCGGTGTAGCGGTTTGCAGCGCAGCAGGGCGGCCGTAGTCGCCTGCCTCACGGATACCCTGTACAATAGGTACCTCACCCAGGAACGGTACATCAAGGTCTTCGGCAAGGTTTTTAGCACCTTCTTTACCAAAGATATAGTATTTGTTTTCAGGAAGTTCTTCAGGGGTAAAATACGCCATGTTTTCTATAATGCCCAGTACCGGTACATTGATAGATTCCTGGCGGAACATAGCCACACCTTTCTTGGCATCGGCCAGGGCCACAGCCTGAGGCGTACTTACAATAACGGCGCCGGTTATAGGCAATGCCTGCATGATGCTCAGGTGGATGTCACCGGTTCCCGGAGGTAAGTCCAGAAGAAGGAAATCCAGTTCGCCCCAGTCAGCATCAAATATCATCTGGTTCAGCGCTTTACCGGCCATAGGGCCACGCCAAATCACAGCCTGCTCAGGCGATGTGAAAAAGCCTATTGAAAGGATTTCTACGCCGTAGCTGCTTATCGGTTTCATTTTGCTTTTGCCGTCTATGGTAACCGATATAGGGCGCGAACGCTCTACATCAAACATTATAGGCATAGAAGGCCCGTAGATGTCGGCATCAAGCACGCCTACCTTAAAGCCCATCTTGGCAAGGGTAACGGCAAGGTTAGCCGTGATGGTAGATTTACCCACACCGCCTTTGCCCGACGATACGGCAATGATATTGCTGATACCCGGTATCTGTTTGCCTTTAATTTCAGGCTTTTCAGGCGATTCCACCTTTACGTTTACCTTAACCTTGGCTTCAGGCGATACCAGCTCGTGTATGGTTTTTATGATGTCTGCTTCGGCGCGTTTGCGGATGTGCATGGCGGGGGTGGTCATTACCAACTCTACCACGGCTTCGTCGCCAAAGGTAAGTACATTACGTACAGCGCCGCTTTCCACCATATTCTGTCCTTCGCCGGCCAGGGTTATGGTTTCAAGGGCTTTCAGTATTTCTTTTCTATCGAGTTTCATAAATATATTAGCTAACCGTCTTATTAAGACTGATTTCAAATTGCAAAGATACTGTGAAAAGTTGATTTTTAGCAACTGACTTGCCGAGTTTATTAGCCGTTTGCCCATTTTTTTTACGGCAGGAAAATATTGAAAAAAATAAACCCCTAAATATTTTTCACCACAAAGCTCTCCACGATTTTTCACCAAGAAACACGGGGCTAAGCCTGTCCGCCGTAGGCGGAAGGTCACAAGACTGTACGCAAAACTTCGTGGACTTCAATCCCAATAATTGGGATTGCTAACTTGTTGTAAAAAAACAGGACCTGCTTTGTGTGCTTCGTGAAAAATCGTGGACTGCTTTGTGGTAAAAATGACAGAAGATTCTAAAAATCTAAACTTCCAATAATCTAATAATCCAGTTCCTTCGCCGGATCCCAAAAGTATTTTTCAAAATCTACAATCTTATTGTCTTTAACCACTACCCCTTCGCTTTCCAGAAGCTGCTGCATAAGGTTAGTCCCTTCAAAGTGGTGCTTGCCGGTAAGCAGGCCCACACGGTTCACCACGCGGTGTGCAGGTACATCACGCTCGCCCACGGCATTCATGGCCCAACCCACCATACGTGCCGAACGCGCCGCACCCAGGTATTTGGCTATGGCGCCATAGCTGGTAACGCGACCGTAAGGTATCAGCCGGGCAACATCGTATACTTTGTCGAAAAAATTCTCTTCCTGCTCTGCCATAAGGTATTGGGATTAATTACGGAGCATTTTTATAAGGGTGATGATGGCTACGATACCGGTTATGGAACCGATGAAGTAGTTTACATTCCGCATGAAGAAATCGGTTTTGTGCTGGAACTTTTTAAAGAAGGCAATGTACAGGTAAAAAACCGCGTAGGCACCCAGCACTATTCCGATTACAAACAATAATGTGTTTATTGCCGAAAAATCTATAACCTTGCCGCGTGAAAAGGAAACGGTTACAAATACGTAAAATGGTATCGGGAAAAAATTGAGCGCCGAAAGCATAGCCCCCATAAGGAAGCTGCCCGCCTTGCTGCGCACCTTGATTTCCATATCCTTCTTTTTCTTTTTTTCCTTGCGTTTGGCAAAAAAGAAAAAGTACAGGGTAAGCAGCGCAAAGATGCACACGCCTATTTGCTGCAGTTCCAGTATCAGCTCATGGTTGCGGCTTATAATACGCGCAAAGGTTACCGCTACATACGCCTGTATAAACACCACGGTAGCAGCGCCTATGGCAAATATACCCGCGCTCTTACGGCCTTCCTTAAGGCTTACCTTGGCGGCGGTCATGTTCAGCAGCCCCGGCAGTAGTGTCGCCAGAAACGATATAAGGAACCCCAGTACTACCGGAACTACGTGCTGCATATAGTTATTTTATTTTAAACCTTATGTAGGTTATAGGCTTGCCCTGCTCCAGGTACTGCTGCTCGTAGAAGGTTTGTATGCCGGTAACAATTTCCGGGGCACCCTCATTACGGTACACGTTATGGTTAGCATAAATAACCTCATGCCCCTGCCCGTGCAGCAGGCCCAGGGTATATCCGTGCATAAACTCGCTGTCGGTTTTAAGGTTAACCACCCCGTCGGCTTTCAGTATTTTTTTGTAGCGTTGCAAAAACTCGCTGTTGGTCAGCCTGTGCTTGGTGCGCTTGTATTTTATTTGTGGGTCGGGGAAGGTAATCCATATTTCGCTTACTTCGCCTTCGGCAAAAAAGTGCTCTATAAGCTCTATCTGTGTACGCAGGAAGGCAACGTTATTCAGCTCGCCCTCGGCAGCCGTTTTGGCACCACGCCAAAAACGTGCACCCTTAATGTCTACGCCTATATAGTTGGCCTCAGGGTAGCGGGTAGCCAGACCTACCGAGTATTCGCCTTTACCACAGCCAAGCTCCAGTACTATGGGTTTATCGTTTTTAAAGAACTCCTCATTCCATTTGCCCTTAAGCGGAAAATTACCGGCTACGGCCTCTTCCCTTGACGGTTGCAGCACATTGCCAAATGTTTCATTTTCCCTAAAGCGCTTCAGTTTATTCTTACTTCCCACTGTTTAAATTTAAATTTTTGGTAAAATTAGGGAAATATATGAGAATAGAAATAATTTTAGATTGCGCTGGTAACTACTTTTTTAAAACACAACATTTTGGAACCGCGCAAAAAAATTTTAGTAGCCCCACTGGGAAAGGGCTTCGGGTATGCCACACGCTGCATCCCCATAATTGAGGCGCTGGAAAACCATGGCTATGAACCTGTAATTGCTTCAAACGGAGGGGCGCTATTGCTGCTGCAAAAAGAATTCCCCCATCTTACCACGGCCGAGCTGCCTGCCTACCATTTGGAATACGCCAAAACGGACGGCCTTTTCAGCCTGAGGAAAATGACGCAGATAGTACAGATGTTCAGGGCCATACACAAAGAACAAAAAGCCGTGGCGCAACTGGTACGCGACATGGATATTAAGGGCATAATAGCCGACAACCGCCCCGGCGCTTTCAGCAAGAGGGTGCCATCGGTATTTGTAACCCACCAGGTAAATGTATTGCAGGGTAACCTTACCGGTATAGCCAGCCACATGCACCGCAGCTTTTTCAGGAAGTTTACCCAATGCTGGGTGCCCGATGTAAAGACAGGGCAAAACCTTTCGGGTAAGCTGGGGCATACCGAAGAGGATATACCTAACCTGCGTTACATAGGCACGCTGAGCCGCCTGCACAAAACAAATTCAGATAAGAAGTACGACCTTGCCGTGATAATCAGCGGTGCAGAACCCTACCGCAGCCAGCTGGAAGAAAAGCTGAAACCGGCACTAAACAACTTTGACGGTAATGTGGTGCTGATACGGGGTATTGTGGAAAGCGAGCAAACGGTATACTACACCGGGCATGTTACCGAATACAACTTTATGAACAGCGCCATGCTGGAAGATGTGCTGAACCGCAGCGAAATGGTGCTGTGCCGCCCCAGCTACAGTAATATTATGGACCTTGCCAAACTGTGCAAGCGCGCCTTTTTTATACCCGTGCCGGGCAATGAGGAACAGGAGTACCTTGCCAAGAAAATGAAAAAGGCCATGCTGGCACCGTATAGCAAACAGGACAGTTTCAGGGCGGAGAGCCTTGAAAAAGCCAAACTGTATAAGGGCCTTAGGGATATAAACGGATTGGGTAAATGGAAAGACCTATTTAGCCTTTTCGAGGGTGAAGGAAAACTCTGAGCCCTGCCCGAACGTACTTTCTACATACATTTTTTCGTCGTGGGCTTCTATAATGTGTTTTACTATAGCAAGCCCCAGGCCTGAGCCGCCTTCGCTGCGGGCACCGCTTTTATCTACACGGTAAAAACGCTCAAACAGGCGCGGTATGTGCTTTTGCTCTATACCCTCGCCATTGTCCTTAACGCGGATGATTACTTTATTATTCACCAGGTCTTCAATGCTTACCTCGGTGGTACCGTCTTCGCGGCCATACTTAATAGAGTTCATCACCAGGTTGGTTACCACCTGCTGCACCTTATCCTGGTCGGCATATACCATTATAGGCTTTATGTATTTCATGTCGAACATCAGGATGATGTTCTTGCTGTCAGCCTTCATTTCCAGCAGGTCAAATACATTCTGCACCAGCTCTATAATATTAAAGCGTGTGTATTGCAGGTTAAGGTCGCCCACCTCCATTTTGGTGATCATGTCCAGGTCCTGCACTATATATATAAGGCGTTCTACACCTTTTTCGGCGCGCTGCAGGTATTTTTTGCGGAGGGTTTTGTCGTTCATGGCGCCGTCCAGCAGCGTAAGCAGGTAGCCCTGCACGGTAAACAGCGGCGTCTTCAGTTCGTGCGATACGTTACCCAGGAACTCACGGCGGTATTCTTCCTTGATTTTCAGGGTTTCGATTTCCATTTTTTTATCGCGCGCAAACTTTTCCAGCTCGCGGGTAAGCGTAGCCATATCGGTCATTATGGGCTTACTGCGCAGCGGGCTGGATTCGAGCAGGGCAATATCGTCGTAGATTTTCTTTACCCTGCGGTAAATAAAATGCTCTACGCGGTATTGCAGCACAAAAAAGCAGAATATAAATAAGGAAAGGGTAAACATGAGGATAAAAAACCAGTTTACCGTATAAATAAAATACAGCAGCCCTGTAAGCATGGCTGCTGAAAATAATGAGATATATGATGCCGATTTTACGGCAAACCTGTATGACTTCTTAAACTTTATGTTCACTAAATTTCGAGCTTATAGCCCACGCCTTTGATGGTTTTAAAAATTTCGTCGCCTATTTTTTCGCGAAGCTTGCGTATGTGTACGTCTATGGTACGCCCGCCTACAACCACCTCATTGCCCCATACCTTGTCAAGGATTTCTTCCCTTTTAAATACCTTGCCCGGCTTGGAGGCCAGCAGGTAAAACAGTTCAAATTCCTTACGTGGCAGTACAATTTCGCGGTCGTCTATTACAATTTTGTACTCTTCGCGGTTAATTTCAATATTACCTACCCTTAAAACGTCTTCTTTGCTTTCGTCTTCTTTCAGCCTCCTTAATAGTGCCTTTACCTTGCTTACCAGCAATTTCGGCTTAATCGGTTTGGCTATGTAGTCGTCTGCACCGGCATCAAAGCCTGCCACCTGCGAATAATCTTCGCTTCGGGCTGTAAGGAAGGTAATGATAACATTAGAAAGCTCTGGTATCTTCCTTATGTTTTCCACGGCCTCCATACCGTCCATTTCGGGCATCATTACGTCTATTATAATAAGGTGTGGCAATTCTTTCTTTGCCTTGGCTACTGCCTCCTTACCATTAACTGCCGTAACGATCTGGTATCCTTCCTGAGAAAGGTTATACCCCACAATTTCAAGGATATCTGCCTCGTCGTCGACTAACAAAATCTTAATGTCTTTCTTCTTCATTTTTGACGCTATGTGATTGTTTAGCGGGGTAAAGGTAAAGATAATAAAAAACCGTCAAAGTGTGTTAACGGTAATTTAATCTGTTAACAATTTAATAATAAAATGCAAATCTAAACCTAACGATTCTCTAACATTAGGTTCATTACCCCAAAGCATCTTTGCAGCGAATTCAAACAACACGAAATGAAACTTAAATTTTTAGTTATTACGCTACTAACACTTGTAATGGGTTATGCCCAGGAGAAGGCCACCGTTACCGGTAAAATTACCGATAAAGACATGGCCGGAGAACCGCTTCCCTTTGCCAGCATATCGGTTAAAGGCACCTCAATTTCTACAAACACAGACGAAAACGGCGCGTACACACTACAGGTACCTGTCGGTACACAAACCATAGTATTTGCCTTTATAGGTTACGAAAACAAAGAAGAAACCGTAACCCTTGCCGCAGGCGAAACCAAAACCATAAGCCTGGAACTGAGCAGCACCAGCGTACAGCTGCAGGACGTGGTGATAGAGCAGCAGGTAAGCCGCGATAAGGAAAGCGCACTGCTACTGCAACAAAAAAATGCCGTGGAAATGAAGCAGAACATAGGCGCACAGGAACTTAGCCGTAAAGGTATAGGAGACGTGGCAGCCGCTGTGGCTAAAACTTCGGGTATTTCTAAGCAGGAAGGCAGCAATAACGTATATGTACGCGGCCTTGGCGACCGTTACAACTCTACTTCTATGAACGGCCTGCCGATACCGAGTAACGACCCTGAAAAGAAAAACATTTTCCTTGACATATTTACAACCGATATTGTAGACTTTATATCTATAGATAAGGTGTATTCTACAAAACTGTTTGGTGACTTTGCCGGTGGTAACGTAGACATCGTTTCTAAAGAGTACCGTGGCAACGGCATGTTTGAAGTATCTGTAGGCAGCAAAATAAACACTAACGCCATAAACAAAAGCGGCGAGTTTTACCTGCAGGACGGCCCGGGGAAATTTGGTTTTACCAACTACGGGTATTCAAACAACGCGCTAACACAATACACTTTTAAAAACAGCCTTACACCACAAAAGGAAAGCCCGTATGCAGGCACCCTTGGCTTTAAGGCCGGCCAAAACTATAACATAGGCAACGAAGGTAAACTTTCGCTTTTTGCCACGGCTAACTTCAGCAATGGCTATGAGTACCGTAAAGGGCTTAACGAACAAAGGAACGCACAAGGCATTGAAATAAATGCTTTTGACCAGGAGCGTTTCCAGTACAGCACAAACACTACAGGTATGTTTAATGCCGGTTACCGCATAAACAGCAACAACAAAATATCATACAACTTCCTGTTTGTTAATACATCTTCACAAACCCGTGATATTTTCAGCGGTTCTATCCGCGATATTGCTGAAGATGACAACGGCCGCATACAAAGGGGCACTTATACAAAGAATGCCCTGATGATTAACCAGCTTATAGGCAGCCACAAAATAGACAGCCTTACTACTTTTGACTGGGGCGCATCATACAACACTATTAAAGGTGATATGCCGGACAGGTCTCAGAACACCCTTAAATACGAAAACAACAACTGGCTTATAGCACAGGTAAACACTACAGATAACCACCGCTACTACCAGAAACTTACCGAAGATGAACTTGCAGCAAGAGCATCTATAACACGCAAGTTTGGTAAAGATGCAAACGGCGAAGCAAGGGGTAATGTTACCGTAGGCTACAATGGCCGTTTTAAAAAACGTGACTTCCAGGCCATACAGTTCAACTTCAGGCTAACCGGTGAGGCCATGACCATCCCTGTGGACCCTAACAACCTTGACGCATTTTTTAATGCCGAAAATTATGCAAACGGCACGTTTACCATAGGTGCTTATGCTAACATGATACCACAAACTTATAGTGGTGAGCAGAATATACATGCAGCATTTGCCAATGCAGATTATAAGATTACCGAAAAACTAACTGCAAGCGTAGGCCTTAGGTATGAAAGGGTAGAGCAAACTGTAACCTGGAGGACCCAGTTTGATACCGGCGGAAACTCAGACACCTTTAACAAGAACGAGTTTATGCCAAACCTTATATTTAAGTATGAGCTTAACGAAAAGCAGAACCTTCGTTTTGCTGCCAGCAAAACCTATACACTGCCACAGTTTAAAGAAAGGTCTCCATTTATCTACGAAGATGTTAACGAGATTAAATACGGTAACCCGGCGCTATACCCTTCTACCGACTACAATGCCGACTTTAAATGGGAATATTTCCCTGAAAAGGACGAGCTGCTATCGGCCACCGTATTTGGTAAGTTAATCATGGATCCTATTGCAGAAATTAACCTTGCATCGTCTACAAACGACATCTCCTGGCTAAACATCAGCGACCAGGGTACTGTATACGGTATAGAAGTAGAAGCCAGGAAAAACATCCTGAACTTTGACGGTGAATTTGCAAACAAGCTTTCATTTGGCTTCAACGCTGCTTATATGCAAACAAACCAGGATATTGATGCCGACAAAGTACGCAGGGAAACTAACGGTGTGCTTAACATTAACCCTACAAACACAAAATCGAGCTTTACCGGTGCATCTGACCTGTTAGCTAACGTAGACCTATCTTACACAAGGGACTGGAGCGCCGACAGCGGCCTTACTGCTACAGTAATGTATTCACACTATTCAGACAGGCTGTATGCACTGGGTATAGAAAACAAAGGTAACCTTGTAGACAAAGGAATGGGGTCGCTAGATTTTGTAGTAAAATCACGCCTTGGCAAACATTTCGGTGTAGACCTTGTAACGCGTAACCTGCTAAACCCTGAATTTGAAAGGATTCAGGAGAATGCTACAGGCCACATCCCGGTAGTAACTTTTAAAAGGGGTGCATATGTTGGCCTTGGCGTAACATACAAGCTGTAAAAACACCTTTAAAAACAACAATTTGCTCACATTGAGTTAACACACGATGGGCGCTATTTATAGAAATTTGCAATCAAAATAACATAACAAAATGAAAAAAACAGTCGTAAAAATTATTGCTTTTGCTTCCCTTACTTTTGCTCTTGTAACAGTTGCCTGTTCTGATGACGACAAAAAAGGACCAACTTCAACTTTCGTACTTAACCGCGATGCCCTACAAGGCAGCATCAACGATGGCGAAGTTGTTCTTGAGTCTGGTACTTATAAACTTACAGGTGAACTTTTTGTAAGGAATGGTGCTAAACTAACTATCAAGCCAGGTGTAATTGTTGAGGCTACTACAAACGACAACGGTGTTGTACGTTACATAGCTGTTGCACAAGGTGGTAAAATAGACGTTCAGGGTACATCTTCTAACCCGGTTGTAATGACTGCTACAACTCACACTCCGGGTGCATGGGGCGGTCTTGTAATTTGTGGTAAAGCTCCTATAAACAAAGGCGCTACTGCTACTGCAGAGGTAGGATACCAACTTACTTACGGTGGTACTGATGCTGCTGACAACTCTGGTTCTCTAAAATACCTAAGGATAGAATATCCTGGTTACCAATATAGCGCTGACAAAGAATTTAACGGTGTTTCTTTCTTTGGCGTAGGTAACGGAACTACAGTAGAAAACGTTCAGGTTGTAGAAAGCTCTGACGACGGTTTCGAATGGTTTGGTGGTACTGTAAACACTAAAAACCTTGTAGTACTTAACACAGCTACTGCAGTAGGTGACGATATGTTTGACTGGACTGAAGGCTGGTCTGGTACTAACGAAAACTGGTACGGTAAAAGGACTAACAACGGTAACAGGGGTATAGAGGCTGACAACAACTCTAACGACAACGATGCTAACCCAATATCTAACCCTACAATTAAAAACCTTACCCTAATAGGTGCAGGCGAAGCTGATTCAAGCACTGAATCTCAGGCTTTCAAACTAAGGGTAGGTACTAAAGGACAGTTTGACAACGTAGTAATCAGCGGCTGGAAAACAGGTTTTGACGTACAACACAATGACGGTAAAACTTATGTTGAAAACGGACAGCTTAAAGCTACTAAAGTTAAGTTCCAAAACGTAACTACTAAAGCTAAAGGTGCAGACAACGATGGTGTTGCTTTTGATGCAACTCCTATCTTTACTGAAGACAGCTCTGCTACAGGTGCCGGTAACGGTATCACTGCTCCAACTTGGGCTTCAGGATGGACTACAGGTCTATAATCCGGTAATAACATACCACAATATAAAAGGCTGCCATTGGCAGCCTTTTCTTATTACAAACAGCAATATATTATCTTAAAACAAATAATTATTTACATTATAATTGTTAAAACAACTACATAAAATTTAATAATTTTTCATAACAAAATTTGGTATGATATTTGGAAATATTTTTATACATTTGAAACGTAGATTAAGCATATGAAGAAATATTACTTTTATATCACCATTTTGTTGTTCACTTTGTTTTCGCTTGGCGCAGCAGCCCAGGAAAGCAAGGCAACACCTGCCGGAGGTAAAGAACCTATCGAGGGGCTGAACATCTACCCTAACCCTGCCAGTGGCGGCCGTCTTTACATTACTTCTAAAACGGGCCAAAACAAGGAAATAGAAATTTTTGACGTGCTGGGCAAGCGCGTACTTACCGCAAACCTTACAGGGAAAGAAGTAAACATTTCAGACCTTACACCGGGTGTATACATCATCAAGGTAAAAGAAGGCGAAGCTACCGAAACCAGAAAACTTATCGTTAAGTAAGTAATTTCACGCAGGCCACTAAAAATTAATCATAATTTCACACAGCATAGTGCTGAGTTATTTTTTATGTCCTTAAATTCGTTGTTGGATTAATAACAAATTTTTGACATGAAAAAACTTTATTCACTAACACTAATCCTGTTAGGATTTGTTGCCGCTACAGCACAAACATTTTATCAGGAAAACTTCGGAACACCACCAAGCGGTAACCCTACAGCATCTGCTTACACAGGCTACCAAAACACTTCAGTAACGTACACAGGTACTGCAACCGTAAGGACTACCTCTGCATCTTCGGGCTACACCGGGGCTTCAGGCAGCGGTAACATTTATTTCGGTGCAGACCACACTTTTATGGTAGAAGGCATAAACACTTCAGCCTATAGTTCTGCAAACCTTACCCTTACTTTTGGCGAATATTTCCAGGACCCAATCACTGAACCGTCAACCAACCTTAAAGTTGAAGTAAGTACTAACGGTACTGATTTTACCCAACTTAGCTACACACGTACAAACACAAGCGGATGGGAACTTATTACTATAGCTAACAGCGCTATACCTTCTACAACAAACCTTAGGGTTCGTTTTACAAGGGCAAGCACTATCCAGATAAGGATAGACGACCTTAAGCTAAGCAATGTATCTGCTAACTGTACTTTCCAGTTTGGCACTGATGTTACCACATCTTGCGACAATGCTACACTAAGCACTACAGATACTTACACCGCCACAATACCATTTAGCGGTGCTGGTAACGGCACTTATAACATTACTACTTCAGGCGGTACTATAGGTGGCGACAACCCTACAACTACTGCTGCAGGTAACATAGTAATCAGCGGCATTACAGAAAACACTAACATTACTGTAAGTGTTGTAGGTGCAGACTGTAACACTTCATTAGACGTTGTAGGTGTTTACTGCAAACCTATAAACGATATACCATACTACGAAGGCTTTAACTACACTGCAGGCACAGGCCTTTCTGTTCCTCAAAGGTGGGCCGGTGTAAACTCTGGCGACGATGTAACCGTAGTAGACGGTAACCTTACCTATACAGGCCTGCCTGCATCTACAGGTAAAATGGTTTCATTCTCTGGTTCAGGTAAAGAAGCTTACACTCCGTTTACAGCAGTAACAGGAGGTAAATTCTACGCTTCATTCCTTTTCAATGTAACAGATATGTCAAACGTTACTGTTGACGGTTCTGCTACTTACTTTGCAGGCCTGCTGTTTGGCACAAGTACTACAGGTTACAACGGAAGGCTGTTCATCAAAAAAGTAGGCGAACAATACCAGTTAGGCCTTGATGCTGCTTCAACCACAGACAACTACACTTCATCTTCATACGACGTAAACAACACTATGTTTGTTGTTGTGGGTTATGATTTTGATACTGATATGCTAAGCCTTTGGGTAAACCCTACTGTAGCTACTTTAACAGCTTCTACACCTGCTACCATAACAAGCCAGGTAACAAGCAACGTTTCTAGCATGGGTGGTTTCGTTATCCGTCAGGACGATGCACTATTAACTCCTACTTTTAACTTTGACGAACTAAGGATAGGTACTACCCTTGCCGATGTAACCACTACAACAGCAGGTGTTGGCCAACATGATATCGCCGGCCTAAAAGTATTCCCTAACCCACTTAGCGGAAACGAGCTTAACATTACTTCAAACACTAATGGTGTTAAAGAAGTAGCCATCTATGATATGATAGGCAAGCAGGTATTTGCAGGTAAAACAGTAAACAACACTGTAACTGTAAACAGCCTTACAGCCGGTATTTATATGGTAAATGTTACCGAAGAAGGTAAAACTGCCACAAGGAAACTTGTTGTAAAATAATACTTGGCAGGCATTGCTGGCAATGCCTGCCAAAATATTCTTAATTTTATCTTTACAGTAGCGTAAAGTTTTTTCAACATTTCTATATTTGTTGTTGGATTAATAACAAATTTGAACATGAAAAAACTTTACGCTTCTTTATTTATTACAGCTTTGGTTTCAACAGCTGTAAACGCACAGACAAATATTGCAAAGTGGGATTTCAACACTGAATCTACTGCTGCAACAACAGGCACTGGTACACTTACACTTATAGGTGGTGTAGTAGAAGGCTGGGCTACCGGTAACGACCCCGTAACAGGCACTACAGACAGGGCACTAAACGTTAATACTTTCCCGGCAGACGGTACAGCATCCGGCACAGCAGGTGTATCGGCTGCAGTTAGCACAAACGGCTACCAGGACATTATAGTTACTTACGACCGTAAAGGCTCTAACACAGCTTCACGTTGGGAGCAGTTCGAATATACAATTGACGGTTCTAACTGGATTTCACTTGGAAACAACAACGGAAGTACCACAAACGTAGCTGCTACAGAAACATGGCCTACAACCAGCTATACACTTCCTGCCACTGCAAACGACAACGAAAACTTTGCCGTAAGGATGGTTTCTATATTCCAGCCGTCTACATCTGCATACCAGCCTATAGGCACAGGTACTTACGGTACTGCGGGCACTTGGAGGTTTGACAACCTTACTGTAAAAGGCACTGAAATTAACGCAGGTGTTAACCAAAACGACATTGCAGGCCTTAAAGTATTCCCTAACCCACTTAGCGGAAACGTACTAAACATTACTTCTAACACTAACGGTGTTAAAGAAGTAGCTATTTATGACGTTATAGGCAAGCAGGTATTTGCAGGTAAAACAGTAAACAACACTGTAAATGTAAACAACCTTACTGCCGGTGTATATATTGTAAACGTTACAGAAGAAGGCAAAACTGCTACAAGGAAACTTGTTGTAAAATAATCCTTTCTTACACCATACTAAAAGCACCGCCCTACAGCGGTGCTTTTTTATTTCATACCTTTGCATAAATACTCATCACCTTGGTCACTGCAGCCGATATATTTACCATAGCCTCTAAAAAGGAATTTGAAAAAATAACGCTTAAAGTTTTCCGCCACCAGTATGATAATAATACGGTGTACCGCGATTTTTGTACCCTACTGAAACGCGACAAGCAAAACGTAAAACGCGTACACGATATACCGTTTTTGCCCATACAGTTTTTTAAGTCGCACGAGGTACTGAGCACAACCGACCCCGTTGTGGAAACCTTTACCAGCAGCGGCACCACCGGCGCCATAACCAGCCGTCACCTGGTTACCGACCTCAGTTACTACGAGCAGAGTTTCCGTATGGCGTTTTCGCAGTTTTATGGTAATATAGAGGACTATGCCGTGCTGGCGCTCCTTCCCTCCTACCTGGACCGCGAGGGTTCGTCACTCATATATATGGTGTGCGACCTGATTGAGGGTTCTAACAACCGGGACAGCGGCTTTTACCTGCGCAATTATGACGAGTTGGTTACCAAGCTTACCCAACTGGACAGCGAAGGCCAAAACATACTGCTTATAGGTGTTACCTATGCCCTGCTTGATTTGGTAGAGAAACAGCACTTCAGCCTGAAGAATACCATAATAATGGAAACCGGCGGCATGAAAGGCAAACGCCGCGAAATGATACGCGAGGAACTGCACGAAATTTTATGCAATGGTTTTGGCGTTACCAAAATCCATTCGGAGTACGGCATGACGGAGCTGCTGTCGCAGGCTTATTCGCTGGGCGATGGTATTTTTGAATGCCCGCCGTGGATGGACGTCTACATCCGCGATACCGAAGATGCACTTACCTATATAGATTACGGTAAAACCGGTGGTGTAAACGTGATAGACCTGGCCAACTACAATTCCTGCTCTTTTATAGCCACACAGGATTTGGGCAAAAAATACCCAAACCAAAGCTTTGAAATCCTGGGGCGTTTTGATAACAGCGACATTAGGGGATGTAACCTGATGGTTCTTTAGATTGTTGGATTTTTAAACCTGTTAGACAATTGGACTGTTTAGATTTTTAGAAGGTTAGATTTTTTAGAAAAGACATAAAGAGCTGTATTTCAGACACAAATACAGTGCTTTTGTTTTTAACAAATTTAATCAGAAAATTTTGGCACGGCGTTTGGTTAGCCAAAAGCAATCATCAAAAAAATCGAAATAGTTAAAAATCATTATTCAACAAATCATCATGAAAAAAGCTTTATTATTTGCTGCCTTATGTATTGCCGGTGCATCGTCGGTATTTGCACAACAAACCGATTCGCTAACCGTACACCCGGGTTTTAAAACCGGCTGGGGCCAGTTTTACATTGCAGCAGGTGTGGTATCTAACTCCGGGCTGAAACTAAATGACAAATTAGCAGCCTCTAACCTGCCCGAGGTAAACAATTCGGTATTTGAACTGAGCATCGGTACTACTAAAATTACCGGAAGCTGGCTCAGGGACCTGGAATGGAATGCCGACTACTATGCCGACCAAAAGACCACCGGCGAAAGGGTACGCACCGTAGCTACCGGTATTAAATACAGGCCGCAATATATTTTCTTAAAACGCGGGGGCATGTTTGCCGCTGCCGGTTTAGACATATCATACATGTACAATAAGGTAGATATTTATACCCGTGGAAACACTATAGACCTTGACGACCTGGACCCGGCCACGCACAGCGGGCACATAAGCCTGTACAACAACAGCTGGTACCTGGGGCCATCGGCATCGTTTGGGGTGTTGCAAAATAAGGAAAACGCACTGCGCCTGGCCACAGGTTATGAGTGGAATGTGGCACGCGCCAGTTGGCATTCAGAATTTGCCGAAGTAGCCAATACGGTAAAAGAAGGCGGCCAGGGCCGTTTTTACGCCAAGGTAATCTGGAACTTTTAAAGTTCTGCCAAAATAACAGTAAGAAAGCCAATTTGTAAAGATTGGCTTTCTTTTTGCAGTATGGTTACCAAACGATTAAAGAACAGATACAATGTTTATAGGATATTATGTACTACTTATAATTATAGGTATTGCAAGTTTTGCCGTAAGTGCAAAGCTAAAGAGCAAGTTTGAATATTATTCGCGTGTGCACCTGCGCAATGGCATGAGCGGTGCCGAAATAGCCACCAAAATGCTGCACGATAACGGCATTTATGATGTAAAGGTTATTTCTACATCGGGGCGCCTTACAGACCACTATAACCCGGCAGATAAAACTGTAAACCTTAGCGAAGCGGTATATAACGAACGTAATGCAGCAGCAGCAGCGGTAGCCGCACACGAGGTAGGCCACGCCGTGCAGCACGCACAGGCTTACAGCATGCTGCAACTGCGCAGTAAAATGGTACCGGTAACTAATATAGCATCGCAGTTGTCTATGCCGCTGTTGTTTATAGGTTTCCTTATGGGAGCCGCAGTAAAACTGGACATGGGCTGGTATATAGCAGTAGCAGGCCTTGTCCTTATGGCAATAGCCACACTGTTTAGCCTTATAACACTACCGGTAGAATACGATGCCAGTAACCGTGCCCTGGCCTGGCTGAAAAATAAAAACATGGTAAGCCCGCAGGAATATGCCGGTGCCGAAGACTCACTGAAGTGGGCGGCGCGTACTTACCTGGTTGCAGCCATAGGCGCAGTAGCCACACTGCTGTATTATGCCCTGATGCTTTTTGGAGGGCGATCAAGGGATTAATTCCCTTTCTATATATTTTTTGTTAGTAGTTTATGAGGTAAGCCCCGCCACTTGGCGGGGCTTACTTTTTGGCATAAGTCAAACCCGTTGGGTTGTCAATTACTATCGACGAATGGTAACGGTAAATTAATATGATATTTATCGGTTTTGGCACATTCAGGCAGGCATCGGATGTATAGACAATTTTAGTAATTTTTTAACAATTTGTTTGTCAGTGTTTTAACAAAACATATACAGCGTTTTGTCTATAGTTTATCTATTGGTAAAATGCCTTCTACCGTATTACATTTGCCTCGACGAAATGCAGATAAATACGCTCATCGGCACATTTTACCATTCATCGACACTTAAGGCGCTTTAATCGGGGAACAAGCCCTTATCGACGAAAACAGGAAAAATACGACGAAACGCAGCATACATTTGTACTGTAAATAATACGAAACGGGTTTCATCCTCCCGAAAGCATAAGCATCCAAAAAAGAACTAAAAAATAATTACTAAAATGAACACTTTTAAAATGAAAACTACAGCCTTAGTAACTTAATCACAGAGTAATTGGTTTAAAAAGGAGGATTATCACCTGCCTTACGCACTGAAAAAAGATGTTGTTCGTCGTAAAAAAAAGCACTTCATCTGAAACTTATTGATAATCAATGGCAAAAAATCAGAAAAAAGTTGGTTAAAAATTTTGAAAGCCAAAATTTCTTTTTACATTTGCCCCCGCATCCAAAAATTAGTTAAGCCCCCCTTAACTACCTAAATTTTAAATAATTACTAAAATGAAAAAAGCATTAATTTTACTATTGCTATTGCCTTTTATTGCCCTTTCGCAAACAACATTGGTAACATGGAATACCACCAGCCCTACAAACGCATCTGTAGTAACCGGAGGTACCATGGCAGGCGCAGGTGGCGTTTCAATAGAAAACAACGGTTGGTCTGGCTTCAGGATCAACGGATTCCAAACAGGTAACGGAAGCAACATGGACAACTCTAAGTATGTTGTATTCCCTATCACTGCGCCATCTGGCAGCAGCGTAGCCCTTTCGGCTTTTACACTAACGTATATGTCTCCAAGCGGAGATAACGGCCCGAAAAAAGCGGCACTATACTATTCTACAAGTACTTCAACTTTAGGCACACAGGTAGGTAACCACATCAACCTGAACCAGAACGATACAAACCAAACATACAGCTTTGACCTAAGCGGTGTTAGTGTAGCTGCCGGTACAACCCTGTACCTTAAACTTTATGTTTACAAGCAAAACAATACAGGGTACGGTGACTTTTACATCAGGAACACTACGTACAACAGCTCTATCAACGGCCCTATAGTTACCGGTTCGGTTATAGGTGTTGTAGCTAACAACGACAGCGTATCTACCATAAGCGGCTATGCTACTACAATAAACGCTACATCTAACGATACGGCTAACGGTACAACCATAAACGGTGTTACTAAACTTACAAACCCTACTAACGGTACTGTAACCGTATCTGGCAGCAACTTTATATATACTGCTAACGCCGGTTATTCAGGCCCTGATTCTTTTACTTACAAAGCTAACGGCGCTAACGGCGGATCTAGCAATACTGCTACTGTAAGCATTACTGTAGCTGCACAGGTAAACCCTACTGCTGCAACTGATACTGCTTCTACAGCTATAGGCACAGCTGTTACCATTCCGGTAACTGCAAACGATACTGCCGGTAACGGTACTATAGCTTCTATCGCAGTAGTATCTGCCCCTGCACACGGCGCCACTACTATAAGCGGTACATCAGTAATCTACACTCCTGTTTCAGGATATGCAGGTACAGACACTTTCTCTTACAAGCTTACTAACTCTTACGGTTATACTGCTACAGGAACTGTAAACATAGGCGTTAACCAGCCTACACCAAGCGGCCCACTAAACGGTACTTACGTAATCAGTGGCACTACACAATATGAGTACCAGCAGTTCAGCACTATTACTGCTGCTGTAAACTACCTTAACACGTACGGCATCTCTGGCGCAGTGAAGTTCTTACTAAAAGATACTTCTTATACTAATACTACAGAGACATTCCCTTTCACTATAAACCCTATAGCTAACAGTTCTGCTACAAAAACAGTAACCTTTAAGCCATACAGCGGAAAAACAGTAAACATTACTGCTACAAACGTAAACGACTACACAGGTATACCTGCAATCTTTATCCTTAAAGGTGCTGACTATGTTATCTTTGACGGTAGCAACACTGAAGGCGGTACTTCAAGGAACCTTAAGTTTGCTAACAACGATAATATAGACTACATACAGCGCTCTGTAATATGGGTAGCAAGTAATGGTACTGACGGTGCTACACACAACACCATTAAGTACTGCTACATGAGGATGGGTACTAAAAACGGCGGCTATAGCTACTGTGCCGGTATCTACTCAGGTAAATACCAGATAGGTGACAACAACACCATAACCCCGGGTGAAGCCGAAGCTGACAACAGCTACCTTACCATACTTAAAAACGACCTTGACAACGTAAAACACGGTGTATATATTAACGGTGGTAGTACCCCTACAAGCTTTACTGTAGTACAAGGTAATGACCTTGGTGCTACTGTAGACGAAACTATTATTTGCCCTGCAACATTCTATAATGCAAAAGATTTTACCTACACAGAAAACTATGTGTACAACCTATACAGGAATACTGCTGCGGGTAACCTTATCTCATCTGGTGTACTGGTAACAGGTAACAGCTACAACGGTACTATAACCCGTAACCAAATGAAAACCATGGTTAAAACGCTTGACAACGGTGATTACTTTGGTGGTGTAGTACTTAAATCTACAAACAATGCCTCTAACATCCTTGTGGCTAACAACTTTATAGCTGATGTTTCTGGATACTGCAGCGGTAACAACTACCACCCAGGCGGATACGGTATAGTAGTAGCTACAGGTGGTGGCTACAAAATATACCACAACAGCGTAAACCTTACACTGTCTCAAACAGGTTCTGGTACCGGCTTCTCTGCTGCACTGCTTGTAGAAACTGCTACAAACCTTGACGTAAGGAACAACATATTTGTAAACAACCAGCCTACAGCTGACTCTACACGTAGCTTTGGTGTAATCATAAACCTTGCTAACACATCTGGTTTTACTTACCTAAACTACAACAACATATATGGTGAATACCTTGGTTACCTTGGTACTAACATTACAGGCGAAAACTCTACCATATGGGATGGCAGCAACAACCCTAACTACGGCCTTACACTAAGCGGCTGGAAAGTAACAACAGGTAAAGAAGCTAACTCTGTAAGTGTAAGCCCTGCTTTTTCAAGCGCTACAGACCTGCACTTAGACATAAACAATGCTAACAACAGCAGCCTTAACGATGCAGCTACACCAATAGCTTCTGTAACAAAAGATATAGACAACCAAACCAGGAATACATCAACCCCTGATATAGGTGCAGATGAGTTTGGTGCCATAAGCTTCCCTACAGGTACAGGTACAGCAGGTATCTACTGCGACAGCTCTACAGTATGGAACGGTACTTCATGGAACAACGGTGTTCCTACAGCCGATAAGGATGCCATATTTACAGGTAACTTTACACAAACAGGCGGTACGTTCTATGCATGTTCACTGTATGTACTAAACGGTGCCAGCGTAAACTTTATAAGCAACAGTACTGCTGTAATAACACACAGCGTAAACGTACAGACTACAGGTGCCCTTACCTTTGAAAGCGGCAGCAACCTGATACAGATTGAAGCTGATACTAACGCCGGTACTGCTACTATAAAACGCAACGGTGGTTTCCTTAAAAGGCTTGATTACACTATGTGGTGTGCACCGGTATATGATGCAAGGACTACAGGTTTCCAAACCCTTAAAACCTTCTCTCCTGCTACTGCAACAGGCCGTTTTTACAGGTATGCTACTGCAACAGGCTACTATACCCCTGAAAGCGAAACTACAACAAGGTTTGCAAAAGGTGCAGGTTACCTTATCCGTATGCCAAACGTAGATGCTACAGCAGGTTACAACACAGGTGCTACAAGGATTACTTTTAACGGTGTATTTGAAGGAACCCCTAACAACGGTAACATACGCCTGCCACTTTCTTATACTGACAGCGCACACTCTTACAACGCCATAGGTAACCCTTACCCATCGCCAATAAGTGTAGTAGATTTCATCAACGCTAACATAAACAGCATTACAGGCACTATCTGGATCTGGAGGAAGACAAACGATGATACAAAAACCAGCTACAGCACAATAAACCTTTCGGGTTACGTAGCTAACGCTGCCCTGGGCGGAGACAGCACAGACGGTAACTATAACATAGCTAACCCATTTGTAATAGCCCCTAACAAAGGTTTCCTTAACACTGGCCAGGGCTTTATAGTAAAAGCTACAGGTGCTAACAAAGAAATCCTTTTCAGGAACGACATGCGCATCACTACACAGTCTACAAGCTTCTTTAAATCAGCTTCAGAAGTTGAAGAGCAGGAAGAAATAAACTTTGGCGACCGTGTATGGCTAAACGCTACCAGCGAAGCGGGCGACTTCAGCCAAACGCTTATAGCTTACAACACTGCTGCTACAACAGGTGTAGATGCCGGTTATGACTCTGAGGCACTTGCCCCTGGTAACATAAGCCTTTATACTGTACTTGCACAAGATGACGCTAGTACTACCCTGTCTATACAAACACGTGGTGGTTTTGAAAACACAGACTCAGTAGCATTAGGATTTAAAGCTACAGCTGCCGGTACTTACACCATAAACATAGACAGTATGGATGGCCTGTTTGCCGACGGACAAAAAGTATACCTTAAAGATGAGCAGGAAGGTGTAGTACGTGAGCTTACACAAAACAGCTACAGCTTTACTTCTGAAGCAGGTACTTTTGACAACAGGTTTACAGTGTTCTACACTACAGAAGCTGCCCTTGGTACAGATAACCCTGTACAAACTGCACCATCTGAAGTTATAGTGTACAACAGCAACAATGAAATAAAAGCTACTGCGCCACAGGCTATAAAATCAGTAGTAGTGTACGATATCCTTGGAAAGATGCTGTACCAAAACGCTAAAGTAAACAACACTGAGTTTGCTTCAGGTGCGGTAAACGCTTCTAAACAAGTTGTTATAGTTAACCTAACCCTTGAAAATGGCCAGGTTATTGCTAAGAAAATAATGATGAACTAATAAAAATACCACCCCGGGGTGTCCAGCTCCCGGGGATGGTTTTAAAATATATTGCGGGAAAAAATTTAAAACATATTGTGGAAATATTTTACTTCTACCCCCTCATTTCCACAATGTTTTAGTAATTTTTTAGTTGGATGCTGGCTCCGGGGGGACCCGGAGCCGTTTTTTAAAATCCGGCACTGCATAAAGATCTTGTTATAATGACCGCGAAATCATTATAGCATGTTTTAGTAATTTTTTAGTTGGATGCACGATAAAGGATACCTCACGGTATCCTTTATCTATTTATAGCCGTACCAAATATGTATGTGGAAGATGTAGATATCCTGTGGAAACCCGCAGTAGTCAACCGTTTCCGTGGATTTTCAAAATGCTAAAGTTTTGAGAAAATTTGGGTGATAGTTTTCTTAATCAATTTCTCGCAAAGCCGCCAAGGCGCTGCACCCCACACTGAAAACTGAGACTGAAAACTTTGAGAAACTTCGCGCCTCCTTTGAGGGACTTTGTGCAATAACAACCCACGAAAAATAAATAAAAAATCCCTACATATAGGTATTTTTTGGTATTGAAATGTAGCCTAATTTAGCCACTGTTAATCGACCAAGTATTCTAAGAACAGCTGGATAGCCAGGTTTAGTCAAATCCCCTTCAAGGGGATTTTCTATTTGTTATAATACGGGCTGTCCCAAATGTTTACGTTAAAGTTTTTTCCTTTCCAAAAGCAGTAATACAGCGCTATTCCGCAAAATGATTTAAACGCAAACAGGAAGGCTATCAGCACAAACTGCCCGGTTTGTGTGCCATAAAAGAAAAGGCGTGTAATACCCAATGTAAATACCAGGCTTACCATAAGCAAAAATACCAGCAGGCTGCCAAAATCGCGCATGGGGCGCACTATGGCCTTACGCAGCGGGTTCAGGTCGTTTCCCCATTTATGGATTAGGTAATAATAGCCGTTGCCAATAGGTGCAAACAGCAGCGGGTCGTCATAATTTTTCAGGTGGAATTGCCGCGAAGGCGCCATAATCTTAAAACCGCCGAGTACGGTGCCGTGTTCTTTTTCCAGGTGTTTTATTTTGGTAACGGCTTCTTCGGGTATGGTGCTTTTATACAATTCGCTACCCAAAAAGCGCAGGCGGTAGTCTATGCACACGGCACGTATTTGCCGTATATGGAAAATGCGGCCGCTTTCCAGTAAATCGAAAACAAAGTCGTTAGCATCCTGCCCGTTACCGCTTTCACCCAGGCGCTGTTTTATGGCCTGCCGTGCGGACTCGTCACGGTTCAGTATGGCGCGTACTTCGGTAAGCAAAGCCTGTTCGCTTACGGCAGTATTGCGTTTGCTCAGCAGTACATCGGTAAGGCTACGGTTATCCCACAACATATTCATACCCGTAAAATTTAATTCCGTTAAAATTAACGAATTAACAGGCAGGGTAGGAGCGTGGTGCTGTTAAAATTTATCCCCTTAGGCCTTCGCCATAGCCTGCAAAGCTCAGTACAGCCATTACTAATGCCGGTATTCCTACAATCGCCAGGCGAAGAAGTACACTCAGGTAAAACGGGCGTGCGGGGCCTTTTACCTTTGCAAGGCAAATGATGGCAATAATAACCAACGCCGGTATACCTGCAATAAGCATCGACATAGCGCCCGGCCAGTGCATTACTTTAAAGGTGATGCCTACAACCGTTACCGCCAGGTTAAAACCGGTGAGTATACTGCCCACAATACGGCCTCCGTTGGTATGGGCATAAGCGCCTTTGGAGAACATTTTGGCAAACGGCACCCCGTTTAAAAGCGCAAAAGAGAATACAAGGTAAAAATTTGCCAGCAGGGTAAAACCCAAAATCGATATACCGGCTGCTCCCGGCAGGTGGAAAAGTTTTGCAGATAAGCCGATAAGTATAATAATGCCCAGTATTTTTTCGGTAAGTTTCATAATGCGGTTAATTGATTTGAGGGTGCAAGATAATGAAGTTTGACGAATAGCTGTCAGTGGTCAGCAGTTAGCTTTCAGCGATTAGCCGCAGTAGAAAATTTCTCGTAAAGGCACTACGCCGCAAAGATATGCCTGTCGAGTGAAGCTGCTCCCCTCTCTTTTGGAGAGGGGCTGGGGGGTGAGGCAAACTAACAACCAACAACTAACAACCATTCCCTAAAACACACTATTTTTGTACTTTTTGGGTTTATAGGGTTAAGATGCTAAAAAACGCGGTTTTATGGTTACTGCTTCTCTGTGCTGCCGCTGTGCATGCCCAGCAGGTAAACGCGCCCTACAAAACCCGACGTGTGCTCCCCGTACGCGATACTATCCGTATCGACAGCGTGTCGGTGAACCCCGGGCAATTCTCGCTTAAGGATGCCGCCGGTAAAGAAATAGACAGTACCTTATACAGCGTGGATTTTGCCAAAGCTATCGTAGTCTTTAAAAACGGCTACACACCCGCCGACAGCCTGCAAATGGGCTACCTGGCCTATCCTGATTTCCTTACACGTAAATATTCCCTCTACGAACGCAGCCGTGTAGTGCCAAACGATGCCGTTACGGGCCAGCGCTTCAGCTTTGGGCAGGGAACAAACAACATACTGAAACCGCTGAGCGGGCTTAACACCTCGGGTAGTATTACACGCGGTATTACCGTGGGCAACAACCAGAATGCCGTGGTAAACTCGAATCTCGACCTGCAAATTACGGGCAAACTGTCAGACAAGGTGAGCCTGCGCGCCAGCATACAGGACACCAACATCCCCATACAGGATGGCGGCTATTCTCAAAAGCTTGATGAGTTTGACCAGATATTCATAGAGATGTTCAGCGACAAATGGGCCGTACGTGCAGGCGACCTCTTTTTGGAAAACCGGCAGTCGCGCTTCCTCAATTTCAGCAAAAAAGTACAGGGGCTTAATACCACCGTGGTACTCGGCACCCCCGAACACAAGACTACCATAAGCGCTGCTGCTGCATTGGTACGGGGTCAGTACGCACGCAGCACTTTTACCGGTACCGAGGGCAACCAGGGTCCGTACAAGCTTACCGGTAACAACGGCGAACTCTATGTGCTGGTAATATCGGGTTCGGAGCGTGTGTATGTAAACGGTGTGCTTTTGGAACGCGGCGAAAGCAACGACTATGTTATAGACTACAACGCAGGCGAAGTGACGTTTACCTCCCTGTTTCCCATTACCAGCGAAATGCGTATTAATGTGGAGTACCAGTACAGCAACCAGAATTTTTCGCGCTTTGTTACTTATGGCGGCGTTACCCACGATGAGGAAGACTGGAGCATTGGCACCTATGTGTACAGCGAAAGCGACATGAAAAACCAGCCCCTGCAACAAAGCCTTACTACCGAACAGGTTGCCGTACTACAAGGCGCAGGCGATAACAGTAACCTTATGGTAGCGCCATCGGGTTATGTGGATACCTATAGTGAAAATAAGGTGCTGTACCGCAAGGAAACCATAAACGGCACCGAAGTGTACGTATACAGCAACAACCCCGACGACGAACTGTACAGCGTTACCTTTACTAATGTAGGTGCGGGACTGGGCAACTACGTGCTCTCGGCTACGGCATCGGTGAGCAGGATATATGAATATGTGGCGCCTGTAGGCGGTGTGCCGCAGGGCAGCTTTGAGCCGGTAATAAAGCTCACTGCCCCGGCTAAAATACAGATTGCTACCGTAATGGGTAAGTACAGCCCCAGCGAGAAAACGCTTATCGATTTTGAAGCGGGCATCAGTAATAACGACCTTAACCTGTATTCGCCCGTAGACGATAACAACAACAAGGGTACTGCCCTTAGGCTGGATGCCAAGCAGCGTATTTTCACGCAGGAAAAATGGATGCTCGATGCCTTTGCCAATTACCAGTTTGTGCAAAAGGATTTCCGTACCATAGAGCGCTTGTTCAATATAGAATTTAGCCGCGACTGGAACCTTGCCAATGTAGTGACCACCAATTTTGACCAGAGTTACCTCGTGGCCGGTACCACGCTGCGTTTGCCCAAAAGCGGACAGGTTACCTACCAGGCCGAAAAGCTCGATTTTGGCAGTGGGTTCAGCGGTACACGCCATGTACTGAACGGGCAGGTAACCATCAATAAGCTGTATGTGCAAAACACGGGCAGCGTGTTGAAAAGCGATGGTAATTACAGTACGTCGTCGTTTGTGCGCAATGAGGCTTTGGCCAAATACCATTTCGGGAAGAACTGGGCGGGGAGTAGCTTCCGCACCGAAAATAACGAGGAAAAGCTGAAAGAGACCAATGCATACAGCACCCTTAGCCAGCGCTTTACCGAATACGGTGCCTTTGTGGGCCGTGGCGACAGTACTAAAGTATATGTGGAACTCGGCTACCTGCAACGTGCCAATGACAGCCTTGTGGGAGGCCTGCTGCAACGGGTGAATACCTCGCGGTCGTACTACCTGAAATCGCGACTGCTGAAAACCGATAAAAGCGACCTTACCGTGTTTGTAAACTACCGCAAGCTGAAGTTTACCGACCCGGCGTATGAAGACCAGCCGTCGCTTAACTCGCGCCTGTTGTATAATGACCGCTACTGGGGGCAGCTGCTGCAGGTTACCACGGCTTACGAAACGGCTTCGGGTACCATAGCCCAGCAGGAATTTACTTATGTGGAAGTGGCTGCCGGGCAGGGGGTATACATGTGGAACGACTATAACGGCGATGGCATACAGCAGCTCCAGGAGTTTGAAGTGGCCCCGTACCCCGACCTTGCCATATACGTGCGGGTGTACCTGCCCAGCCAGGTATATATAGGTACCCACCAGAACAAGTTTTCACAGTCAGTTACCTTTAACCCCGTGCAGTGGCAAAACGAAACGGGCTTTAAAAAGTTGCTGTCGTATTTTTACGACCAGGCGTCGTATATCATTGACCGTAAGATAGAACGCTCGGGCAACGGTTTCGACCTTAACCCGTTTTCGTCTTCCGATGAAAACCTGCTGGGGCTGAGCAGTTCGCTGCGCAACAGTATTTTTTATAACCGTGGCAAACAAAACCACTCGGTTACCTACACCTACCTGAACAGCCGCAGCCGCAGCCTGCTGTCGGTTGGCTCGCAGGACGGCAAGCTGCAAACCCACCAGCTGCAATATGCCCACCTGATACAGAAAACGTGGCTGGCATCGTTGTCGGCGCAGGGCAGCAACAATACCGCTACCGCCGAAAATTACGAAAGCAAAAATTACGACATTGACAGTTATCAGTTGGCCCCGAAGCTGTCGTACATCTTCTCTAAAAATGCCAGCCTTGATGTTTTTTACGAATACCAGAACCGTAAAAACACCATTACCGGTATGGAAAAGCTGGACCAGCAGCGTATAGGTACCTCATTCAGCTATGCAGCTACTACGGGGAGCTTTACCACCAGTGGCGAGTTTTCATTATACAAAAATGATTTTACGGGTGAGCAAACCACTGCCGCTGCCTACCAGATGTTACAGGGGCTTACAGCGGGACAAAACCTTACCTGGCGCCTGATGCTGCAAAAGAACCTTACCCGTTTCCTGGATATGAACATAAGCTACCAGGGACGTAAAAGCGAAACCAGCCAGGCCATACATACTGGTAGTGTGCAGCTGAGGGCGTATTTTTAGTGGTAAGTCCCACCCAGCCCTCCCCAAAAGGAAGGGGGCAGCTTCCCTCAGATTTGAAACACTGAAATGTTTATAGATAACTTAGGTAATAGTTAGAGTGAAGTTACTCCCTCCCCTTTGGGGAGGGTTGGGGAGGGGCTAAAAAAATAGCTGCCCGTCCCCGGGCAGCCCTTTCCAAAAACATCTATTCTAAAAATCCACAATTATGCCAGCGGACCGCCGGCTATAATCTCGTCATTTGAGAATTCCTCAAATTTAGCAAAATTTTTCCTGAAGTTGGCAGCAAGCTCGTGCGCTTTTTCATCGTACGCCTGCTTGTCCTGCCAGGTGTTGCGTGGGTTAAGCACTTCGGCAGGTACGCCTGTGCAGTTTTGCGGTACCGCCAGCCCGAAATAAGGCTCGGTAACAAAGTTCGCCTCGTCCAGCTCGCCATTCAGTGCGGCGGCTATCATGGCACGGGTGTAGCCAAGCTTCATGCGGTGGCCGGTGCCGTAAGGCCCGCCCGTCCAGCCGGTATTTATAAGCCAGACATTTACGCCGGTTTCCTGCATTTTGGTTATCAGCATTTCAGCATAGGTAGCAGGGTGCAGCGGCATAAACGGCGCACCGAAGCAGGCCGAAAAGTTAGGCTGTGGCTCCTTGACACCTTCCTCGGTACCGGCTACTTTGGCGGTATAGCCACTGATGAACCAGTACGCCGCCTGGCCCGGGGTAAGCTTGCTTACCGGAGGCAGTATACCAAATGAATCGGCGCTGAGGAAGAAAATATTTTTCGGGTTATGCCCTACAGATCCGGGCTGTATATGGTCAATAAAATCAATGGGGTAGCTTACGCGGGTGTTTGGGGTAATGCTTACATTTTCATAATCCACCTCATTAGTACCCGGTTTAAACACCACATTTTCCAGCAGTGCGCCGCGTTTTACAGCACGATAAATATCCGGTTCGTGCTCTTCGGTAAGGTTGATTACCTTGGCATAACAGCCGCCTTCAAAGTTAAACACGCTGTTTTCATGCGTCCAGCCGTGCTCGTCGTCGCCTATAAGCCTGCGCGAAGGATCGGCCGAAAGCGTGGTCTTGCCCGTGCCCGAAAGCCCGAAGAAGATAGCCGTATCACCGTTCTTGCCCACATTGGCACTGCAATGCATCGGGAAGGTGTCCTTAAATACGGGTAGTATAAAGTTCAGTGCCGAGAAAACACCCTTCTTCATTTCACCGGTATAGCCGGTACCACCTATAAGTACTATTTTTTTGGTGAAGTTCAGTATGGCAAAGTTGGCCGAACGCGTACCGTCTGTTTCAGGGTTCGCCTTAAAGCCCGGTGCAGAAATCACGTGCCACTGTGCATCAAAATCATCCAGCTCCTCGGCAGATGGCCTCAGGAACATGTTGTAGCAAAACAAATTACCCGAAGGCAGCTCGTTTACAGCCCTTACACTAAGCCTGTAGGCCGGATCGGCACATACATACGCATCGCGCACATACAGCTCCTTACTTGACAGATAATCCATCACCTTGTTGTACAATGCATCAAACTTATTGGCATCAAAAGGGATGTTCACCTTGCCCCACCACACTTTGTCTTCGGTAATGGCATCTTTTACAATAAAACGGTCTTCGGGAGAGCGCCCGGTAAAGGCACCCGTGTTAATGGCCAGCGCACCGGTATCGGTTTCTGCGCCAAGGCCATTTTGCAGCGTAAGGTCATGTAGTTCGTCCGGAGGCAACTGGTACTTTACTGTAGCCCCAGTGATTCCGAGGGATTCAAGCGAAATCGTTTTCGTAAATAGGCTGTAGTTATCCATACTTTGGGTCAGTGTTTGGGTTATTCACTGCGCCAAAGATACGGATTAATTCGTTCGAAAATAAAAAATTACAACCAAACTATGGTTTTCGTTTAATTATGTGTAAAAATAACACTCCCCAAGCGGCTATTAGTAACAATCCTCCAATAGGTGTGATGATGCCGAATTTCTTAATTTCGAACGGAATGTACTGTTTCAGGGACAAAAGATAGATGGAAACGGAAAAAAGTACTACCCCGGCTATAACTAACCTGAAGATGGTTTTTTTAGCTGTTTCAGTAAGCAAAGTGGTTGTTGCCACAAACAGTAAAAACAGGGCGTGGAATATATGGTAACGCACACCGGTTTCAAACGAGGCTACCGACTCCGGCGATACTATCTGTTTAAGGCCGTGCGCACCGAATGCACCCAGCAAAATACCTGTCATTCCTAAAAAAGCCGCAGTAGCAGCGATATTTCTTTCCATTTTGTTTAAATTTTGCAGCGTAAAGTTACCCACAAATTAAGATTTAACAATACTGAGGTATGTTTTAATATGTAACATTTTATTACTTTCGTGTTATAAAACATACAAACACAACATGCGCAATATATTTATAATCGGTGCCGGGCGCTCGGCCACATCGCTGATAGATTACCTGCTTGAAAAATCAGGCCCTGAAAACCTGCACATTACCATAGGCGACCTTTCTGCCGAGCTGGCCGAAAAGAAGACCAAGGGCCACCCAAACGCCACGGCCATAGCTTTTGATATATTTAATGAGGCACAGCGCCACGAACAAATACAAAAAGCCGATATCGTAATAAGCATGCTGCCTGCCCACCTGCACTATGAGGTGGCCAAGGATTGCATTGCCTACAAAAAGCATATGGTTACCGCCAGCTATATAAGCCCTGCAATGGCCGAGCTGGACGAACGTGTACGCGAAGCCAGGCTGGTGTTTATGAATGAATGTGGCTTAGACCCGGGTATAGACCACATGAGCGCCATGAAGGTGATTGACGAAATACGCGATAAAGGTGGCAAGATTATGCTGTTTGAATCGTTTTGCGGCGGCCTTGTAGCCCCCGAAAGCGACAACAACTTGTGGAACTACAAATTTACCTGGAACCCACGCAATGTTGTATTGGCAGGGCAGGGCGGTGCAGCCAAATTCATACAGGAGGGTACGTACAAGTACATCCCTTACAACAAGCTTTTCCGTCGAACGGAGTTTATGGATGTGGAAGGCTACGGACGCTTTGAGGGGTATGCCAACCGCGATTCTTTAAAATACCGCAGCGTATATGGCCTTGATGATGTACTTACATTATACCGTGGCACCCTGCGCCGTGTGGGCTTTTCGCGTGCGTGGAATATGTTTGTTACCCTGGGCATGACCGATGATACTTATATTATGGAAAACAGTGCTACCATGAGCTACCGCGAGTTTACCAACTCATTCCTGCCGTACCACCCTACCGATTCTGTGGAGCTGAAACTGCGCCATATACTGAAGATAGACCAGGACGATATCCTTTGGGAAAAGTTGATGGAGCTCGACCTGTTTAATGCCAATAAAAAGATAGGCCTGCACAACGCTACTCCTGCCCAGATACTGGAAAAGATACTATCGGATAAGTGGACACTTTCACCTGACGATAAGGACATGATAGTGATGTACCATAAATTCGGCTACGAAATCAACGGCAAGAAAGAGCAGATAGATAGTACTATGGTATGCATTGGCCAGGACCAGACGTATACCGCTATGGCAAAGACCGTTGGGCTACCTGTTGCCATAGCTGCACTTAAAATACTGAACGGCATCATCAGTACGCCGGGGGTACAATTACCCATTAGCCGCGAGGTGTACGGCCCCATACTTAAGGAGTTGGAGACCTACGGCATAGTGTTCCATGAGAGGGTAACACCGTATCAGGGGTACAACCCACTTAATGTAGCCAGTTAAACGCCGACTACTCATAATATAATTATATAAGAAATCCCTTGCTAATGCAGGGGATTCCTGTTTGTGCTAATTACATTGTAATTAACTGAATTTTAACTCACTACACGTAAATACGCACTGATTAAAATCAGGTGTTTACACGCTTACGCAAACGTTTCATTTACAGTAGCTTGCACCTGTCAATATTGATCAAAACCAGGTGGAGCCAGAAACCACTGTAATAAACGGGGCGGAATCTGAAAAGCCATACGAGTAGGAACTAAAATCCAACAAATTACTATTATGTCAACTCAAAACACTCTTACTGCAACCGTAGGCGGCTGGACTGCTTACCACACACCATCTTCGCAAGAGCTTGAAATTTTTAACGAAGCCATGAAAGGTATTATCGGGGTAAACTATAAGCCACAGGAAGTATCATCCCAGGTGGTAGCCGGCATGAACTACCGCTTTAAGTGCCATGCTTCACTGCCACAGGCGCCTATAGGCGGCTGGGAAGCACTTGTGGAAATATTTGTGCCACTGGATGGTGCGCCGTTTGTAACCGGCATTTTAAGGCTTTAATGCTTTAAGCATAATTTCCGGTTATAAGGCCGTCCATTTATGGGCGGCTTTTTTATTTTAAAATTTAACACTTTTGTGTTGCTTTAACTGTTAAATTGTAAGCACAAACCATTTATAAGTAATAAACCATAAGCTATGAAAATCAACCAGGCACAGATAGAGATAGACGGGATAGACAAGGAAATACTACGCTACCTTATGGAAGATGCCCGTAAACCCATACTGCAAATAGCGGGTAAGATAGGCATATCGGGTGCGGCGATACACCAGCGCCTGCGCAAGCTGGAACAATCGGGCGTAATATCGGGTTCCAAGTTTACCGTGAATACAAAGGTTTTGGGCTACAGCACTATGGCGTTTGTGGGCATTTACCTGGATAAGGCTTCAAGCAATCCTGAGGCGGTAAAGGAACTGAAAAAAATCCCCGAAGTTTTGGAGTGCCACTATACCACGGGTAACTGGAGTATACTTATCAAAATTATTTGCCGCGATAACGAACACCTTATGCAGCTGCTTAACCACCGTATACAGCCCATTCCGGGTGTAAGCCGTACAGAAACGTTTATATCGCTACAACAACAGATAGAACGGCAGATACAGCTTTAATAGTGCGCAGTCGCAGTCTCAGTTTTCAGTGTGCGGGGTGCACTTTGCGCCTTGGCGGCTTTGCGAGAGATTGTTACACAGAGTAACACGGAGGTTTCACAGAGATTCACAGAGTAGCTATTAAGCAAATTTTCTCAAAGTCTTAACCTGATTATTCACTATCATTTTTAAAATAGTTGAAGATATACAATCGGCTCCGACATGCTCAGCCCGATTGCACATTTTCAACTATTTATAGCTATCGAGCTTTTTATATTACATAAAAAAAACCGCCCTTTTTGAGGGCGGTTTTGCTATATATAGAATAATTAATTATTCTATATATAGCAAAACCGCCCTTTTTGAGGGCGGTTTTGCTATATATAGAATAATTAATTATTCCAGTATTTCAAAATCCTGCACGTCGCCTGCTTTAGCGCTGCGTACGTTAAGGGCATTACCATCGGCATCGGTTACAAAAGCCACAAACTCCATGTTAGCAGCGTTGCTTACATTGGCCGGTACCGGTACGCTAAAGGTACGGGTAAAGGTGTTGTAAGTTGTGGTCTGTGCGTTGTCTATAGCATCGCCTAAAATGTTTGTAAGCGTAGCACGCAGTACGTGGTTGTGTACCCAGTCTTCTATAACATCTACACCATCATAATAGTTGGTGTAATTGTGCTGCTCGTATACCAGGCCGTTTTCCACCACGTATACCACCAGCTTCAGGTTTGTAAAATCCTTACTGAACTTAACGTTAACATCAAGGCTTACAGTGCCGTTTTGTACTGTAGGTGTAAGTGCAAGGCCCAGGCGCGGGTTTTCGCCCTGCGTTAGTGCTATTACCTTGTTAATGTTGTTTGGCTCAGGGGCAGTCCAGCGTGTTTTACGGTTCAGGAAGCCTTTAGGATAGCCATTGGCATTAAGTGTACTTTCCAGGGCGGTACTGTCGTAGTTAAACGGGTCGTAGTCGGCACTGGTAGTTACACTGCTGGCACGGTGTATAGCCACCACGGTAACATCTTCGGTTTGTGCATGCGCCAGCTCTATGGCATAGGCCACGCGCGTACACCAGCCGCACCATGTACCGGTATAGTCTTCTATAAGTACCCTTTTGCGGAAATTCATATCGGTACCGTCGCCAAAGCTTACGGTAAGCTCCTGCGATGTAAGGCCGCCATAGCGTGCCGTAACAATATGGCTGCCTATAGCATCTGACGTAAACGTGTTACCGTTTATTTCATTACCGTCTATATAAAAAGCAGTTTCTGCAGTATGGTCTGTACCGTTATTGTCCTTAGCCGTAAAGGTAATGGTTTGGCCAACCAGCCTGTTAGAGTTGTCTGCCGTAAGTATTACCGAGTCATATGACTGCAGTATTTCGTAATCCGACCCGCATCCGGCAAGGGTAAGCAGGGTGGCACACAGCAGGGCAAAAATCTTTTTCATTTGTAATTATAGTTCAGTACCGGGTTACCGCTACTTAGTTTTTAACGATTTTGATGTCGGCTTTTTTAGCGCCTGCGGTAAACCTCGCAAAGTACATACCGTTTGTAAAACCGGCTACGTCTATGCTTTGGTGGCCTGTAGTAATGTTAGCCGATTTAAGCAGTTTTCCGTTTATATCAAACAACTGTACGGCACCTGTTACAGTAGCATCTAATTCAAGTGTGTTTTTAACCACGGTATTGCTTAGGTTAAGCCCCATGTTTTTAAGCCCTTTAATATCAGTCACAGACGCTGTAGGGCTGTAGATATAGGTAAAGGTTATAGGGGTAGATGTAATGGTATTGTTTTCATCTGTAAGTACAAAAGACAGGTTGTATACTACATCCTCTCCTACTACAGTACCCGGGTTGTAGTTATAGAAGTGGTTATCTCCTGTAGAAGCTTCTCCGGCCAAAAGCTCAAATCCGGCAGGAGTATCGGGTACAAGGATACCTTCAGATATTTCGGTAATGCATACGTTATAACACAGTTGCAGCAGGTCGCCTGAAGCGTTATTGGTTATAGAGTTTACACGCACCGCCGGGTAAAGTGTATCATCAGTATTGTTTACAATAACAAAGTTCAGTTTATTGCCTTCGTAAAGGCTTTCGTTGGCAATACTGCTTGTAGTATAGGTATCACCGTCATTAATATGTCCGCCGCCCTGCGTGTTTATGGTAATCTGGGCACTCATCATCGCCCCGTAAGAAAGGGCCGCCATCAGCATAATTTTTTTCATGGTAATTTTAATTTTCAGTAGTTTGTGGTATTCTTTATTTAAGTAAAAAGGCTACCGGATGCATTGCAACGCATCCGATAGCTTACTTGTAAGTTTTTATGTTGTAAAAAAGGACAAACCTTATTTTATTATAATTTTTTGTACCTGGCTGGTAGTAGCGCCTTTCACCTGTGCTACGTACATACCTGTTTGCAGGTTGCTAAGGTTAATGCTGCCTCCGTTTTGTATGCCCTGTGCAGTAAATACTGTTTTACCGGTAAGGTCTGTAACGGTTACGTTTACAGCTTCCTGTGTAAGGAAGTTAACTACACCTGTAGTAGGGTTAGGGTACATGGCAAACTTGTTCAGTTCGTTTTCAGATACTGCTGCAGTAGTGCCAACAGTTTTAAATGCCGCAGCTACGTTTTGGTTAGCAAAAGACAGTTTACCGTCTGCTGTTACCAGGATGTTGCCGTTAGCATCTATAATTTCCACACCTGCAAACTCTTCGCTGGTAAGCGACCATCCATCACCATACCCGTCAGACATTACAAGGCTGAAACAGTCTGTAACATCTTCTGTAAGGGTAAAGGTAGATGTAATCATGGTATTAGCATCTACACCGCCTGCACCTGCTGCGCCCGGGCCTACTGTGTAAGGGCCGCCTGAAGCCACTACATCTCCACCGCTGTTTTTTATCTGCCAAGATATTTCACCCGGATAGGTATCTGTATACGTGTTTACGGTAACTTGCCCAAGTGGTGCCTGTTGTGCCATGATAACATCAAAAGGTACAACTGCTGCCTCTGCATCTGCCGGAGAAGCACTGTTTACGTTTGCCACTACAACCTCGTACGTTTTTGAAGGGTCGAAGTTATACGATGCAAAAGTTTGTTGTGTGCTGCCAAACTGTGCCAGGTTACCGGTATAGTTTTTTGTAAGCACGGTATTGCCGTCCTCTTTAAGCTCCAGTGTAGCTGAAGTAATATTGTTTTTACCGTAGTTTTTTACCCTGGCCCTAACTGTAGATGCGCCTGCGCACATCCTTAGGTCAGCAACGGTAGTAATAGGGAAGTTCTCTATACCTGCAAGTGTGATACCACATCCGGTACCTGTGTTAGACTGTATTTCAGTTTTTAATACGGCTGCAGTAGGCTGTGTAAGCAAAGTAAGCTCGCCTGTGTAAGCACATATTTTATATACCGTAGGGAAATAAGTAATATTAAGTACATCACCTATAGATCCGTCTGTATCGTCTATAATAGGATAGTTAGTACCTTCTACCCAGTTACCCTGAGTAGTACCGTTGTCGCCGGCTATGTTAGTACCGTAAAGGCTTTCTACCGATGTACCGGTGTCACCTTCTATCCACAGTACTATAACTTCGTCTGAAGCACCAGGGCCAAAAGCGGTAGTAATGTCTTCCAGTGCATGGCCGTTGTGGTAACCCCAGCACGGGCTGCACCATGTAGCAGATACGTCTATGATAACCGTTTTACCTGCATTAATATACTCATACAGGTTATGTTCCACACCGTAAATATCGGTAGCGGTAAAGTCAGGGGCTGTAGTGCCCGATGCCAGCTGTGCGTTTGCACCAAATCCGGCAAGTAGTAATCCCAGGAGTAAAGTTTTTTTCATGTAGTACAGATAGTTTTATTGTTTTTCCATTTAAAGCGAGCCGAAAATTATGTAAAAAAATTGTTACGCAAAAAAAAATAATAAAAAATGTTAGCCCCCTAAGGTATTATTAAGAATTTAAAGCAAAAAGTGTTTTAAAATTAAGTTTTTTGTGTTAAATATGTGATTTCTATAATTCTATATAGCCGATAGGATTTAATTTTTCTGCAAACAATAGCGCGTTCTTTTAAATTTTTTTTAATATTGCCGCTCAACTTGGTTTACATTAATATTTTACCCTTATGAAAAAGTTCCTGATGCTGTTGCTGTTTGTATCGGCCGCTGCCTTTGCCCAAAAAGAAATGCCTAATGTTTCTTTGAAATCAGTTAATAACAAGACCTTTAACGTTAAAGACGGTTTTAACGAAAAAGATAAAATATATGTGTTTTCATTCTGGGCCACCTGGTGCGTGCCGTGCATTAACGAGCTTGATGCCATAAACGAGCACTATGCCGAATGGAGCAAGGAACTTAACATGGAAGTGGTAGCCATATCTATAGACGATGCCCGTACCCAAAAAAGGGTAAAACCCCTGCTCAATGGTAAAAAATGGCCTTATGAAGTACTGCTGGACAGTAACCAGGACCTTAAAAGGGCGCTGGGCATAGCTAACGTGCCGTATACTATAGTAGTGAAAAACAACAAAGTGGTGTATGTGCACAACGGCTACAGCCAGGGTGCCGAAAACGAACTTTACGAAAAACTGAAGACACTTTAATTTAATGAAAAAGATACTCTGGCTGTTGCCACTGTTTTCTATAGCGCCGCTTTTTGCCCAGGAAAACGATACCATTACCAAGAAAGACTACGGCCGTGTATACGGTGGTTTTGAAAGCAACTCACAATGGTACCTTAACGATAAAGGCACCGGCGTAAACCAAAATACCACGCCTATAGACGGCAAGCCCATACGCAGCAACAACTACCTGCTGCTAAACTACCAGTACAAAGGCTTTACCGCAGGCGTACAGGCCGAAGCATACGAACCGAATGCCCTGCTTAACTATAACCCCGGCTTTAAAGGCACTAACGTGGGCATATGGTATGCATCTTATAAAACCGATAAAATAGAGCTTACCGGCGGTTACTTCTACGAGCAGTTTGGCAGCGGCATGCTGTTTCGCGCGTGGGAAGACCGTGCACTGGGCATTAACACGGCCCTGCGTGGCGGCCGCATAGTATACCGCCCCAGCGATAACGTAAGGCTTACGGCTTTATACGGGCGCCAGCGTACCGGGTTTGACGTGGCTAAAGGCGATATCTACGGTTTTGATGCCGACATCAACCTTAGTTCGCTGTTTAAGTTTGAAGTATCAGACCTTTCTGTAGGCACCAGCTATATAGGCCGCTATGAGGAACTGCCCGTGGGCATTACCGGCTTTGATGCGCTTACCAATGCAGCAGGCGGGCGTTTTAACTTCATCCACAACTCATTTTACCTTAGTGGTGAGTACGACTACAAGCAGAAAGACGGCGTACTGAACCTGCAAAACGAACTGGATTCAAACTTTATAAAACCGGGCAATGCTGTGCTGGTTAACCTTGGCTATTCTAAAGAAGGCCTTGGTATAGATGCTACCCTGCGCCGTACCGAGAACTTTAAGTTCCTTAGTGAGCGCCAGCCTACCGTGTATGACATAAGCTCATCGACCCTTAACTACAACGACCGCGTGCTGAACTTTACCCCGGCACTTACCAAGCAGCACCACAGCAACCTGGCTAACATTTACGTGTTCCAGGCGCAAAGCAAGGTAGACTTTGCCAGTACCACCATAATGAAGGCTGGCGAAACCGGCGGGCAGCTGGATGTGTTTTATGATTTTGCCAAAGGCTCAGCCCTTGGTGGCAAATACGGCACCAAGCTGGCCGTAAACCTTAGCAGCTGGTACAACCTGCCAGGCAGCTACAGGCTAAGCCCCGCCGAGTACGATACCAAGTTTTTTGGCGTAGGCGAAAAATACTTCAGCGACTATAATATGGAAATACGCAAGCAGTTTAGCGAAAGCTGGCATACTGCCCTGTATTACATAAAACAATACTACAACAAGGAATGGCTGGAAGGCGGCGAATCGGTAAACACTAACATTGTTACCGGCGAGGCTACCTACAACTTTACGCCAAACCGTTCTATACGCCTGGAAGGCGAGCACATGTGGGCCGATGCCGATAAGAAGAACTGGGCAGGCGCCACACTGGAGCTTAACCTTGACGATAAATACTCGTTTTACGTATGGGATATTTACAACTACGGTAACGACGACCCCGATAAGCGCATACACTACTACAACGTAGGTGGTGCTTACCGTATAGGGGCTACGCGTATAGCTGCCAACTACGGCCGCCAGCGCGGGGGCCTTGTATGTGTGGGTGGTGTGTGCCGCTACGTACCCGAAAGTACCGGTATATCGTTACAGATAAGTACCGCTTTCTAAAAAACAGGAATTTACTAACCCAAATACTGCGAAAATCCCGTGGGCAATTTGCCTGCGGGATTTTTTTATGGATTCTTGTTAAAGTATTGAAAATAAATACTAAATTGGGTTAAAATTAATCAATCCTGCTATGAAAAAACTTTACTCTTTAGCCTTAGGGCTGCTGGGCTGTGGCCTTATTGCCGCACAACCTGCTAATGACGGATGCTCCGGTGCCATATCTATTCCTGTAAATACAGGTAATGATTGTGCATTAACGTACCAGGGCGTTTTTGACGGCTCTGAAACACCTAACCCGGGAAACAGCCTGTGTTCTAACACTTACAACGACATATGGTTTGAATTTACAGCCGTTAACGAGTCTTGTATAGTTAGCGTATCTCCTTATTTTAATGTAATAGGCATGGCCGTTTACAGCGGCGAATGCAGTGACCTTAACTTGCTGGTTTGCGGCAGTGGTAACATCCCCCTGTCGGGCCTTACAGCAGGCGAAACATATAAAATAATGCTGTATTATATTTCAGGAAGCGCCACTACAGATGTGCCCCTGCCGGTAGACTTTACCCTGTGTGTACGCGAAAACAGCAGTATTGTTGTAGACGACTCACCTTTTACCGATACCGAGCTTGTAAATACCTTGCTGATGAACTCAGAATGCATTGGTGTAAGTAATATTGTGATACAAGGCAATACCAATCAATCGCAAAGTGTAGGGGTATTTTACAACAACCTGGAAACCTTTCCGTTTGAAGCTGGGCTTGTTATGAGCACCGGGCTGCTGGAAAACATTCCGGGGCCAACCAACGGCTTGGTAAGTTCAGAATTATCTACAGGGGGTGATACCGACCTCGCGGCGCTTAATGCCTTGCAAGGCAACACCGGTACACTGTATGACACCAGTAGTATAGAATTTGACTTTGTGCCGCTTATACCGCAACTGTCCTTCGATTTCTTGTTTGCATCTAACGAATATGGCATTTTTCAATGCTACTATGCCGATATTTTTGCCTTCCTGCTTACCGATCTCGAAACCGGTGAGGTAACCAACCTTGCCGTGGTGCCGGGTACTACCACCCCCATATCGGTAACCACCATAAGGGATGATGCTTACAATACAGCATGTACATCTGCCAACGAAGAATATTTTGGTGAATTTTACCAAAACAACCTTACCGCACCTATAAACATGCGTGGTGGCACTGTACCCATTACGGCACTGGCTACCGTAATACCCGGGCATGCATACCATATTAAAATGGCTATTGCCGATTATAGTGACCAGCTTTATGATTCGGCTATATTTTTAGGTTCGGCCAGTTTTGATATTGGTACGTTGCAATCAGAATTTTACAATATCATATCCTCTGAAGGCAACCAATTGTGTAACGGCAGTACCACCACGCTTAGCATCCCTTATGTAGAAGGCTTTACCTATCAGTGGAACTACAACGGCCAGCCTGTAGATGGCGCTACCGGAAATACGCTGAGCGCAGACCAGGCCGGGAGCTATTCGGTAGACATATCGTCCCCGTACTCGCCATGCGTGGGTGCACAACTGTTCTCACTTGAATTTGCCATAACCGAAGATAACATACAGGCCATAACCCTGCCACCGCTTACGGCCCCGGTAACCACCGGACAGGCAGATTTTGACCTTGCTGCCTTACAGGCACAGGCGCTTGCGGCGCTGCCATTGGGTTTCAGCATATCGTTTTTTGCTACTGCCACCGATGCTGAGGCAGGTATGAACCCACTGCCTGCTACGTATACCGTACCCGGCCCTGCCGAGTACACCATATATACCCGCCTGCAAAATGATGCTACAGAGTGTTACGTAATTGGCCAAATTGCACTGCATGCAACCATAACCAGCGGGCTAAACAATAATGTGTTTGCTACATTTACCTGCTCCCCTAACCCTGCGACTGATGCGGTAACGCTTACTAACGGCAGCGCGATTACACAGGTAGAACTGCTTAACCTGCTTGGGCAGAAACAACTGGACCTACAAACCAATGCTACGAGGCTAACACTGCCGGTAACTGCCCTTGCCAAAGGTGTATACCTGCTTAAAGTATACAGCGGCAGCGATAGCCAGGTGGTGCGTTTTATAAAAGAATAACACTTGTTGTAATATTTTATTTACAATCCCGTACGTGTACACGTACGGGATTTTTTTATTAACTTGCTGTATAATGTAAGCGGCTGTTTGCCGTTAAAACATTAAACCACACACCTTATGAAAACGTTATACCTTATTATATTGCTGCTGGTACTGCCACTAAGCACCTTTGCTCAAAAAAGCGGCGAGGAGCTGGCACGCCAGGCATTTAAAGCCTGCCTTAAGAACGATGAAAAAGCCTTTAAGCGCCTGTACCCGTCTGATGCCATACTTACGGCCTACTTTAAGATAAGCGATAAAAAAAAGGCTTTCCCTAAAGACGTTATGAAAAAATGCTACCCTAAGGGGCTTGGTGGTGCCATGTTCGGGTTTAAGCTATTCCCGAGGGGGCTGAAGGAATTTGGTGTAAACCCGGCAGATATTACCATAACCGGCAGCGACATTAACGAGAATGACATAGAAATTATGGTCAATAAAAAGAAAGTGGGTGCCGTATACAACAATTTCATTTCGCTCTACTTCACCTCAGGCGGAAAAAAGTTTGCCTTTGTGGTACCCAAGGCCATAGAGTTTAAAGGCCGCTGGTTTATAGGCGACCAGGTGGTTAGTTTACATGAGTTATGAGGGTTATACGGTAATTTGGTTATTTAATTGTAGCTGATACGTAGATTTTGCATTCGAATACACAAATACACAAATTAACGCATTAACGAATTAACAACGCCCGGGTAGCCTTAATACCCTCCTCTTCGCTAAGCCTTTGCCCTTCATATTCTATCCCTATATAGCCATCGTACCCTAAGCGTTTTACAATCTCCAGCATGCGTGGGTAGTCTATAGTAGTTTCATTCCCGTTTTGGTCAAAATCATAACTCTTGGCGCTAACGCCCTTTGCCCAGGGCATCATCTCGGCAACGCCTTTATAGCGGTCATATTCTTCTGTGCAGGGGCTGGGCCATTTCATATCACCCCCGCGCCGAATGCAGAAGTTGCCAAAATCGGGCAGCGTACCGCAGTGTGGCAGGTTTACGCCCTGCACTACCTGTGCCAGCAGTGCACCGTTACTACTCAGCCCGCCGTGGTTTTCTACGATGATATTTATGCCGGTACTTTGGGCATAGGTACATAGCTTTTCCAATCCTTTTACCGAACACTCAACCCACGCGTGTGCATCATGCTCCGGGCCGCCAGTAAGGTTCACCCGCAGGCTGTGGCAACCCAGCAGCGCCGCAGCATCCACCCATTTTTTATGGTTATCTACCGCCTGGTTTTGTAACGCACCATCTGCCGATGCCAGTGCGCCTTCACCGTCCACCATTATCAGGAGGTTGGCTATACCCTCGCCCTCGCTACGGGTTTTGAGTTCGCCGAGCAACGTAGCGAATGCAGCCGGATTTTGGGCTTCTTCCGTATAAAAGCGCGACACATACTCTACCGAATCGAAACCCAGCTGGCGTGCCTTTTGGGCAAAATCGAGCTTGTGCAGCCGGCCTGCCTGTATGGTTTTGTGCAGCGACCATTGCGCTAAGGATAGTTTATATGGGTGCATGATGTTTTTTGCCACAAATTACGGTTTTTACTTTTGCCACGAATTTCACCAATTTTCACTAATTTAGGCTCTTTACATCAGGCAAATGCGTCATTTTGTTTTGTAAACATTAAAAGACAAATAGTGTTAAACCAAATTATAATGGATTTAAAATCAAAAAAAGAGTTTGTCGGTTTATTAGAAGAACGTTTAAGAGGCTATCAGTTTTTCAAAAATGATACAGACTTGTCCGGTAGGGTTAACTATGTGAATTTTCTTTTTAGTTCAAATGATATCAACTATAACTTATTTTGGCGGTTACTCCCAAAGCATTCCGAACTGGAGGTCTATTTAAAAGTGGAATACACTGCATTATCTGAAATAGTGAAACAAATAGACAGCCTGCCTCAGTTCCAATATACATTTACGGGAAATTTGGCAGATTTTTCAGAACCTGAAAATGCCGATTGGTTCAATAATACTACCAGCTTAGATGCCGAAAAAATGCATTTCAAAACAACGCAGGAAATGGTTGGTTTTGTGGATTATCTGGAAGCAAAATATATAAAAGTGGTGACGGAAAAAATTGTCCCCGCAATAAATTCTTTAGAAAAGTTAAACACCCTTTTAAATGATTATGAACTGGTTTATGACAAAGAAAATGATGAGCCAAAAATGTATGTCCTTTCGGGAGGTATGATTTTCCAGAGTATTTCGGCACTTTTGCTGAATACAATTTTTGAAAACCCTAAACGGGATGAGTTAATAGAAATGTATGCATGGCTTTTCCGCGCTATAAAAGACGAGGAAGACATTCATAAAACAATGATGGGAAAAGTTTTGAGGTATATGGGGTTAAACCTGACAAACAATAGGTTAAAAGCTTGATGGATAATGATTATCCTGAAAATTTTATCAAGTTACGATGCGTTTGCCCTGTACTTTACATGGAAGTTTACCACGAATTACACGAATTTTACTAATTTAGGCACTTTACAAATAAACAACAATCGAATAACCATATAACCGAATTACCGCATAACCATAATATGAAAAAGACACTACTACTCCTTATATGCTGCCTATCAGCATTTAGCGCCCTTGCCCAGGTAGAAGAAGCCGCTTTTGGCACGCAATTACTAAAAGCCTGCATGTCCGAAAAACGCGATGAGTTCCTGTCGTGCCGCCCTACCAAGGAACAGCTGGGCCGCTACATGGCAGAATCGGTGCCGGGAGAGAAGATTACCCCCGAAATGCTAAATAAGGCATACGAATACCAGTTTGACAAGGCGCTGCTGGGTTACAGCACCTTACAGGAGGCCATAGCGTTTTATGGCATCAACCCTAAGAAGTTTGAAGTAACCACAACCACTAACGAGATAGGCGATGCCGAACTGAAACAGGGCGATAAAGTGGTGGGGGTCGCCAAATCAAAACACATTGCCATTTACTTTACATCGGGTGGAAAAAATTATGCGTTCCTGGTAAGTGGTGCCATAAAAATTGACGGGAAATGGTACCTGGGTTCGCAACCGGTAGGACTGAGCAAAATGGACTGACAGCCATACTAAAAATAATCATACAGAGTACTGAAGCGGCGGCTTCAGTATTTTTTTGTGGAATATTCAGCCGTTTTTGATGGTACAATTGTGGAACAGCATGTGTTATATCTCTGGTTTACAACAACATAACCTTCCACACGATTTTATACTAATTGTGGAAAATTAAAATACTATACCATTGATTATCAATGATGTAAAAATATCACAAAATAACCGGTTTTCTGCTTTTTGGGTATTTTTTAATAAATGGTCAAAAATACCATAAGGTGGTTTTGGCAAAATCCATATCTTAGCCTTTTAACCAGACAAACTCTATTCATGGAAAACCCTACCCAAACCATCCGCTGGGGCATTATAGGCTGCGGCGATGTTACCGAACGCAAGAGCGGCCCGGCCTACCAGAAGACCGAAGGCTTTGAGCTTAAAGCCGTTATGCGCCGCGATGCCGAAAAGGCTGCCGACTATGCCCGCAGGCACAACGTGGAGAAGCATTATGCTGATGCTGATGCACTTATAAACGACCCGGACATTGATGCCGTATACATAGCTACCCCACCCGATACCCATAAATACTATGCCCTTAAGGTAGCCGAAGCAGGCAAGCCATGCTGCATAGAAAAGCCCATGGCGCCTACCTGGCAGGAGTGCGCTGACATTACCGAAGCCTTTGATAATAAAGGCATTCCGTTGTTTGTGGCGTATTACCGCAGGTCGCTGCCGCGCTTTTTAAAGGTAAAGGAATGGATAGAAGAAGGCAAAATAGGCGATGTGCGCCACATTCACTGGCACCTTACCAAGGTACCGTCTGAAGTGGACCTGTCAGGCGAGTACAACTGGCGCACTGATTCGGCTGTAGCTACGGGTGGTTATTTTGATGACCTGGCCAGTCACGGACTGGATTTGTTTATCTACTTCTTTGGTGATATACAGCAGGTTAACGGCATCAGCCTGAACCAGCAAGGGCTATACAGCGCTAAGGATGCGGCTGCGGCCAGCTGGCTGCACAGCAATGGTGTTACCGGTACGGGTTCGTGGAACTTCGGCACCTACAAGCGTGAAGACGAAGTGAGCATTTACGGCAGCAAGGGCACTATTAAGTTCGCTGTGTTTGAGGAAGTTCCGCTTACGCTAACTACCGAAGCAGGTACTGAAGAACTGGTTATCCCCCATCCGGAAAACATACAGCTGTATCATGTGCACAACATGCGCGACCATCTTTTGGGTAAAACCGTACACCCGTCTTCCGGGCATACCGGCGCCCATACTAACTGGGTGATGGATAAGATAATAGGTAATTTATAGTAACCTATATAAAATAAAAAAGCTCCGCAAGCGGAGCTTTTTTGCTATAACCAAACCTCATTTTATCGCGCTGCAACGGTTTCAACAAACGTTTTGTTGCTGTAACCAATAACCAACGTGAACTTTTTAGCTGCTGACTTAGTGATGTCAAAACGTTTTGCAACTTTCTCGCCTTCAAACTTTTCGCTGTAAAGTTCGTTGTTGCTTTCGTCATAAACTTTTATGTCAACAGGTGTAGTGTCATTTTTAGAAACCTGTACGGTAACAATACCGTCTTTATTAAAGACTACAGGCTTAGTGATTTCTGTAACTGCTTTTTCGTTTACAGTAGCTACTTTTCCACTGATTGTAATTTCGTGGCGGGCTACTTTTTCAGCAGTTTCAGTTTCAAGGAAATAAGTACCGTCCGGCAGTGCATTCAGGTCATACGTCCTGTTTATTTTGCCATCTTTGCTCTTCACGGTTTCGTCGAAAATCTCCGCTCCGTCCTGGGCATATAGTGCTACGTGTACGTTATTGGTTTCAGTAACGGTGAAGCTGATTGCTTTACCTGCGCCTTCTTTAGCCCTTACAAGGAAATCATTGTCGTTAGCATAAGTACCAACCGAGGCTAACATTGCAACAAGGGCGATTCCGAATTTCATCATAGTTTTCATAATCTACAGCATTAAGGGTTGTACATCTTCTTATTTGATACTGCTAAATTACAACCGTACTATTGAAAATGTTACAACAATATTCTCCTCTTTGTATACAATTTTAACCTTACGAAAACGTTTTTTAGTTAAATTGAGCCAATTTTGGCATATATTGATTACCTTCGTAATGAAAAATGCAACATTTTTATGAAAAACGTCCGCGCATCTTTTGAGGTAATTGAACCCTCTTTCGGGAGCAGTTTTACCTATATTAATTTCGAACAAAACAGCAACGTACGGTCACACGTTTGGCACTACCACCCCGAAGTGGAGTTGGTGTATGTAAACGGCGGTTCGGGCAAGCGGCAGATAGGCAGCCATATTTCGTATTATACTGAGGGCGACCTTATATTAATAGGAAGCAATCTGCCCCATTGCGGATTTACCGATGTTACTACCGGGAATAAGCGCGAAACCGTAATACAGATGAAAGCCGATTTTCTGGGTGATACTTTTATGGCATTGCCTGAAACAAAGAGTATTAAAGCCTTGTTTGAAAAGGCACGTGGTGGCATAGCCTTCGGGAGTGATGTGCGCTACCTGGTGGGCGAACGTATGGAGGAAATGGCAACCATGCATCCCTTTGAGCGGTTGATGACACTTATAAGCGTGCTGCACGACCTGGAACAGACCGAAGACTATAAGGTGCTGAATGCCGATACCTTTGCGCTGGAAACCCATGTACAGGATAACGACCGTATAAATATGGTATTCAACTTTGTAAAGGATAATTTCCGGGAAACCATAGCGCTTGATGAAGTGGCCGGGATAGCCAGCATGACGGTGCCGTCGTTTTGCCGTTACTTTAAAAAGATGACCCGTAAAACTTTTGTACAGTTTGTAAACGAGTACCGCGTGGTACACGCCTGTAAGCTACTGGCCGAAAACCCCATACCTATAAGTGAGGTGTGCTACGAAAGCGGGTTTAACAACTTCAGCCACTTTAATAAGTCGTTTAAGGAAGTTACAGGCAAGAGCGCTTCGCAATACCGTATGGAACTGAGGGCGCATTTGGTTTGACACCTTTCAAATGCGCATAAAAAAACCTCAAAACCAGTGATTATCCTTCATTTGCGGTAGCTTTATTTTTTTTTACGGCTGTAAACCACCCCGCCCTTCGGGCACCCCTCCGAAGGAGGGGAATGCTTACTCATATATATAACAGTGACAATCTATTAAATCAGTGTCACCTGTGTTCCAATTACTTCAGTAATGCCAGTACTTCTTTCATAGTACTGACACCCTTATCTTTAGTGTACCACTTTTGCAGGTCGGTTTTGGCTTCATCGGTCACTACACCAAATTTCTCTTTATTCTCCCTGATGATGGCTGCACCGTCTTCCGGCCTTGGCCCCCAGCTTGCTATAGGCTCCTGCGTATCGGTGCTTACCACAATAAGCTTGGGTATAGAACGGGCACCATTGGTAAGGTAGGCATCCATTAGCTCGGGATTATCGTCGCGAAGTACCAGCTTCAGGTCTATTTTGTCTGTGGCAAGTGCCATTTTGTTCAGCACCGGCACTATCTGGGCGGCATCGCCACACCAGCCTTCGCTTATTACTACAAACTGGTACTTATTTTCAAGGTTTTGAAGCCCGGTAGCAATGTCTTCAGGCAATGCCAGTGTTTTATCTAGGCGGTTCATGCGTGTGTCGTTCAGCGAGCTGTAATGCGTAAGGGCTTCGCTCTGGGTGTGGCCGGTACTCATGCCCTGTGCCAGGAGGTCAGCAGCATGTTTACGGTAATCAGTATAGGTAAATGCCTGTTTAAGGCTGTCCTGTATTAAATTTTGAGAAGTTGTCATTTCTAAAGGTATGCTTAAATTAACTCAATATTCTAATAGCAAAAAAAAGCCCATTTGCTAAAAAACTGTAATTTAGTCAGGCAAATCAAAAACCGTGTATGAAATTTGAAGGAAAGAACATTGGCCTTACCCTTTCCGGCGGGGGTACAAAAGGCATAGCCCACGCCGGGGTGCTTAAATTCCTTGACGAAACCGGCATAAAGCCGCACAGTATAGCAGGTACCAGCAGTGGTGCCATAGTGTCATCTTTATACGCCTGGGGCAAAAAACCCGAGGAGATACTGGAGTTTTTTAAGTCGATTTACTTTTTCCACTGGCGGCATTTTACTTTCCGTAAGCCCGGTTTTATAGATTCGGGTGCGTTCCGCGATTATTTCCACGATATTTTTGGCGAGGCTACACTGGGCGAACTGCCTTATGATATGCACCTTACCGCAACCGACCTGGTATCGGGCAAGCTGCGTATTTTTGGTGACGAAATAAAAATAGCCGATGCCGTACTGGCCTCTGCTGCTTTCCCGGGGATTATTTCGCCATACGAGATAGACGGGCGGCTGTACAGCGACGGCGGCATAGTAAACCACTTCCCTACCGATATACTGCAGGGGCGCTGCGACGTAAACATAGGCATCTACGTAAGTGCCATACAGAAAATAGAGAAAGACCACCTTACCAGTATAAAGGCGGTAACGGCACGGGCATACGAACTGCTTTCGGCAAACAGTAATATGCAGAAATTTATGCTGTGCGACTGGATCATCAACCCCGAAGACCTGGCGTTTTATAACACCTTTGAAACCAATAAGGCCAAGATGGACGAGATATTTAACATAGGGTATGAAGCTGCCAAAAAGTCGTATAAAGACGTTATTATTTTATAACCGGGCAACTTCAAAATTTGTTTCTTTGGAAACAATAATTGCTATATTTGCACCATCAAAAACAAATCCCTATGAAGTACAACCGAATCCTGTTAAAACTTAGCGGAGAAGCGCTAATGGGCGAAAAGCAGTATGGTATAGACCCTGTAAGGCTTGCCGAATATGCCGCTGAAATTAAACAAATCCACGACCAAGGCGTACAGATAGCCATAGTAATAGGCGGAGGAAACATCTTTAGGGGTGTATCGGGTGCGGCAAACGGTATGGACAGGGTTCAGGGAGATTATATGGGTATGCTGGCCACCGTAATAAACGGTATGGCACTGCAAGGCGCACTGGAAGATGCCGGTATGCAAACCCGCCTGCAAACAGCCCTGGAAATTAAAGCCATTGCCGAGCCTTATATAAAGCGCAGGGCAGTACGCCACCTTGAAAAAGGCCGTATAGTAATATTTGGCGCCGGTACCGGTAACCCGTACTTTACTACAGATACCGCAGCCGTACTAAGGGGCGTGGAAGTAGATGCCGACGTAATACTGAAAGGTACCCGCGTAGACGGTATATACACTGCCGACCCTGAAAAAGACCCTTCCGCCACAAAATACGACACACTTACATTTAACGAAGTGCTGGCAAAAGGCCTTAACGTAATGGATACTACTGCCTTTACACTAAGCCAGGAAAACGAACTGCCTATTATAGTATTTGACATGAACAAGCCGGGCAACCTGCAAAAGGTATGTGTGGGCGAACTTGTAGGTACTACGGTAAACGTTTAATACTTATCAGAATACAAAACACGAAACGTAAAAGCTATGGAAGAAATAGATTTTATACTGGACAGCACTAAAGAGAGCATGGAAAACACCCTTGCCCACCTTGACAAGGAATTCCTGAACATACGTGCCGGTAAGGCAAGCCCTGCCATGCTGGGTGGTGTACGCGTAGACTACTACGGCGCCTCTACACCGCTGAGCCAGGTGGCTAACATCAATACGCCCGATGCGCGTACACTAACCGTAACGCCATGGGAGCGCAACCTTATAAAGGACATTGAAAAAGCAATCCTTATAGCCAACATTGGTTTTAACCCGATGAACAACGGCGAAAGCATCATCATCAGCGTACCGCCGCTTACTGAGGAGCGCCGCCGCGACCTGGTAAAACAAGCCAAATCTGAAGCTGAAGATGCTAAAATTGGTATCCGTAACTCACGTAAAGATGCCAATACCGAAATCAAGAAGCTTGAAAAAGATGGTATGAGCGAAGATGTATGTAAAAGTGCCGAAGAAGACGTTCAGGACCTTACAAACAGCTTCATCAAAAAAATAGATGAGCTTCTTGTGCTTAAAGAAGCCGAGATTATGAAGGTGTAATGTACCCTGCACAGCAACATACAGAATCCGCCCCTGCCGGGGCGGATTTTTATTTATCATAAATGTGCCGAAATCTCGTTATCTTTACATATCAAAAAACGAATTGCCATGGATGCCGCCAAAAAACTCGAAGTACTGGACTGGGTGATGCACCTTACCGATGAAGCCGTGTTTAACAAACTGTTGGCCATAAAGGACGATGCCCCTAATGAAAATGAAATTGTAGCGTATACCGTACTGGGCGAGCCATTGACGCGCGACCAGTATTATGCTAAGATTGAACGCGGAGAGAAAGATATTGAAGAAGGGCGATTTACCACGCAGGAAGATTTACGTAAAGAAATGGAATCCTGGTAAGATGCCGCAGCTTCCCATCATAATTTGGTCAGATGCAGCCAAAGCAGATTTAAGGAGTGTCTACAACAGCCTTCTGTTTAAAAATTCTAAAGAAACTGCCCAAAAGATACGTGAAGAAATTATTTCGGCACCTGAAGCTATTGTGTTCCCTGAACAATATCAGTTTGATGAAATCCATTACAGATACAGGAGAATTATAGTCCGAAACTACAAACTTTTATATCGCGTAGAAGACAAAACCATAAGGATAACATCTGTAGTTGACTCACGTTACGATTATTAGCCCGTGCGATATATAATAAAATTCCTTTCGTTTTTGCTTTTCTTTATTACGCTCTCCATGGGGGCGCAAAACGCCATTACCATAACGGTAAAGGATGCCGCTACCCAGCAGCCGCTGCCCTTTGCCACCATAAACAGCATGGGTAAAAACAGCGTAGCCGATGTAGACGGCAGGATTGTGCTTACCGAGTTTGACAATGAGTTTACCACCAGCTATACCGGGTATTCGCCTAAAAAGACAAAACTGAAAGAAGGCATACTTTTTTATACGGTACTGCTTACTTCTAAAGCTACCACACTAAACGAAGTGGTAATAACCGCCCAAAACCCCGCACACGATATTATAGGCAAGGCCATAAGGCGCAAGCCCGTAAACGACCCGCAACGTAAACTGGACAGCTACCGCTACAAAACCTACGACCGACTTATAGTAACCGCCAACCCCGACTCCATACAAAGCCGTATAGATACGGTATTCCAGTACGAGAAGGCAGGCAGGCTGGTAGAAAAGATAGATTCGGCTACCTATAAATTTAAGAAGATTATAGACCGGCAGCACCTGTACCAAACCGAGAAGGTATCGGAGTTCAGCTATGGCAAAGGCCAGGGGCTCAAGGAAATCGTACTGGCTACCCGCATGGCCGGTTTTAAAAAGCCGTTATATGAGTTCATCGGCCTTACGCTGCAATCGTACTCCATTTATACCGATGATATCGAGATATTTGAAACCAAATACGCAGGGCCGCTCTCTGCCGATGCCTTTAACGAATACAACTACAAAATACTGGACACCGTAAGCGTTAACGGCCGCCCCACTTACATGATTTATTTTGACGCAAAACGCAGCGTAAAGAAGAAGCTGAAGGGTGTGCTGTATATAGACCGCCATACTTTTGGCGTTGCCAAAGCCATACTCCGCGTAAAGGACGTGCTGGACATTACCTCCATCCACTACTTTGAATTTGAAAAAGACCAGGAACTTTGGTTCCCTGAGCGTAAAACACTGAAGATAACCAAGGGTAACAACAAGCAGGATATAAAAATACTGGGCGAAACCATAAAGTTTGACGCCGTAGACACACAGGACCCTAACCGCAAGAAAGAACCTTCGGACTACGTATACCTGTATTCGGAAGCGCATAATTTTGACAAGGAGTTTAACATCCCCGTTACCATACGTCGTAAGGCCGTGCAGACCGAAATACGGGAAGAAGCCATAAGCCGCCCCGATGAATACTGGAACCGTTTCCGCAACGATACGCTCGACAGCCGCAGCCTTACTACCTATATGGCGCTGGACAGCCTTGTGGCCAAGGAAAACTGGGAACAACGCATTATTTTGGGCAAACGCATCATTAACGGCTACCTACCGCTGGGCGCTGTTGATGCCGACCTGAGGCAGATTATAAAATACAACAACTACGAGGGCTTCCGCGTGGGGCTGGGTGGTATTACCAATAACCGCTTTGCCGAAACCTTCCGCATTAGCGGGTACGGCGCCTATGGTACTAAAGACGGTAAGTTTAAATACAGCCTGGGCAGTGCACTGCGCCTGGGTAAATTCTCCAACTCGTGGATAGGCGCTTCGTTTACCGATGACATCCGTGAGATAGGCAGCACCTCCTTTGCTACAGACAAGCGCGTATTTAAAATATACGACCCGCGCCCCATAAACATTTCCACGTTTTACAACCACCAAACCTGGCAGGGCTATATAGAAACCAAGATAATACCGTATACCGAAAGCATGTGGCAGCTTACCCACAGCCGCATCGACCCGAAATTTGGCTATGTGTACATACCGGACAGACACCCCTACACACTGTTTAACCTTACCATGACATCGGTATCGCTGCAATGGAACCCGTTTAGCGATTTTATGCAAACCCCCGAGGGCCGCATAGAGACCGACAAGCGTTACCCGAAATTTGCCTTCCAGTACACCAAGGCGTTTGAGGGGATTTGGGACGGCGACCTCAGCTTTGATAAAATCGACCTGAGGATGGAGGTGCAGAAGAAATTCCTGAATGGGCAGATTACCAATGCGCTGATACAAACCGGTATGGCCAGTGGCAACACACCGCTTACACACCTGTACAGCACATCGCCAAACAGCCTGCTGAAAGACGGCATACTGGAACGTATAACCCTGGCCGGTAAAAACAGTTTTGAAACCATGTACTTTAACGAGTTCTTCAGCAACCGTTATGTTACGGTGCAGCTGAAGCACGGCTTTACGCGCTTTACCATATACCGCAGCCTGAAGCTTTCGCCCATGTTGGTTACACGTTTTGCGTGGGGTAACCTGGACAATAAAGAAGAGCACCTTGGCCTGCCTTTTAACACCCTGGAAAAAGGCTACTACGAAAGCGGCATGGAACTAAACGAAATTTTTAAAGGGCTTGGATTCACCGCCTTTTACCGCTATGGTCCCTACCAGCTACCACAGTTTGACAAGAATATTTCGATTAAGGTATCATATGTACTGAATTTGTTTTAGGGGTTTTCCTGATGTTTTTGTTGAGGATTTTTAATAATATTACTCTAATTAAATTAACCTTCCAAACTAAATAAAATGAACGAGAAGTACCTAACTGCATTTATTAATATCACTCTGTTAATTTTTGGAGCGATTCAAATTATTTTTTTAAAATCTCAAAAGAAACATACTCGTATTGCTTTAACGGAACAATATAGAAACTTATGGAGCACACTGAAAAAAGATTGGGGTATATTAGTTTTCATTGGTCGAGATAAAGATGAGTATTACCAAGTTCTTGATAAAAAATCAATTGAAAAACTTAAACTCAAATTAAATAAAAATGATTTCCCTACAATTTGGTCTTTAGAAAGTGCCCACAAAGTATTTGGCACATTGGGCGAAATATCAACCAGGATATTACAGGGACATCTGACTGTATCGGATATCTATCCAATCTTCGGAACCGAATTCTTACGCCAAAGCAGACCCCTGAGACAGATTTTAGACCCAAAGTATAGTCTTATTTTTTTTACCCATCCATGTGATTCTGATAAAAAACATTTTCAAAAAAGAAAAGAAATACAAAATTGGCTAATCTATCACGATGGGTTAAGAAGACGCTGTTTAATTTTGATTGATTTACTTTGGGCTGAAGCTGCACGGCTTGAAGACTTACCTCCCGAGGATATGAAAAGTGCAGCAGAATCGAAATTAAAAACTGGAAATATAAATAAAAAAAGAGTATTCCGAGAAACCATCAGTCTAAATAATCTCACATCGATTTTTCTCGCTTATCGCCTATCAACATCATTAAACCACTCGGAATTCTCCTCTTTACTAAACCCAACTGGAATAAAGAGGAGCAGGCTTGCCGAAATAAATGAAGAATGGTCCAAAAGATTATTGAGAGAGAATTAAATAATAATTTAATCTCAAGAGAAATACTCCTAATGCAACATAAACCTCAACCCGCTATTGTAGCAATAAAATTTTTAAAAAAACACACCCATGAAATACACATTCCTCCTACTATTCACCGCATTAATTAATGCCCCGAAAACAGAAATAGCTGAGGGAATTTGGGTAAGCAATTCCAATTCTTTTATGGCAAATTATTACCTGAAGATTACTAAAGATGAAGCAACGTTGCTGGGTTGGGACACCACAATGGCTAAAGACACTCTGTACTTTAAGTCGGCCTGCAAAAGGGATAAGGAAAATCGTTTAACCTTTAAGGATTTCAGTTTTTCGAAATCAAAAAACAGCAGGGAAAGTTTTAAGACATTCAGGAGCGACCCGAATGTAAAAATCGAAAACTTTTTATTAAACCGATATTTTTTTGATTTTAAAACAGAGGGTAATGTGATGACCGCTTCATCTGCAAAAGACATGTATGACAGCAGGGCAGACAGATTTGAATTTGTTAAGATTAAATAACAGCCCGGATTTTTTTCCTAATGGGACACAAACTTCAGCCCTACAATTGAAGCAATCAGCGTAGTAAGGAAAAACAGACGCCAGAAATCTGAAGGTTCTTTAAACACAAAGATGCCCACCAACACCGTACCAACTGCGCCAACGCCCGTCCATACCGCATAGGCTGTACCTATTGGTACGGTTTGCGTGGCTTTGTACAGCAGCACCATACTTATCGTCAGGCACAGGAAAAACCCGCCCATCCAGTATTTGGCTACCATGCCCGTGCTTTCGTTGGCCTTGCCCAGGCACGATGCAAAACCTACTTCAAACAAGCCTGCAATAACCAGTAATATCCAGTTCATATCATTTTGTTTACCGCACAAAGGTACCGTTTTTAGCCGCAGGGATATTCATTGGTGAAAATTCGTGAAATTCGTGGCAGCAAAAAAAACGCTTTTTACTACATTTGCAGGCATTTGCAACACATAATTCTAAACAAGAGGATTAATTTACAACAAAAATGAAACTGACAAAGATTAAAGACCTGCTGAACAGCGCCAAGCCGATTGATGATGTACTTGTAAAAGGATGGGTAAGAACCTTTAGGAATAACCAGTTCTTGGCCATAAACGACGGGTCTGTAATTCATAATATACAGGCGGTGGTTGATTTTGAAAACACCGCACCTGAAACCCTGAAACGCCTTACCACCGGTGCTGCCGTAGCGGTAAAAGGTGCGCTTGTACCCAGCCAGGGTGCCGGCCAGAAGTATGAAATCCAGGTAAAAGAACTTGAAATACTAGGCGACAGCGACGCGGAAAAATTCCCGATGCAGCCTAAAAAACACTCACTGGAGTTCCTTCGCGAAAATGCCCACCTTCGTGTGCGCACTAACGTGTTTGGCGCTATTATGAGGGTGCGTTCGGTACTGTCGTTTGCCATTCACCAGTACTTCCAGGAAAGGGGCTTTGTGTATGTAAACACACCAATCATTACCGGTAGTGATGCCGAGGGCGCAGGCGAAATGTTCCAGGTAACATCGCTTCCTGTGGGCAACCCGCCGCTAAACGAAGAAGGCAAGGTAGACTACAAGCAGGATTTCTTCGGCAAGGAGACCAACCTTACCGTAAGTGGCCAGCTTGAGGGTGAAACCTTTGCTATGGCATTGGGCCAGATATATACCTTCGGGCCTACATTCCGTGCAGAGAACAGTAACACCAGCCGCCACCTTGCCGAGTTCTGGATGGTAGAGCCTGAAGTTGCGTTTAACAACCTGGACGACAACATGGATCTTGCTGAAGATTTCATTCAGTACGTTATAAAATATGCACTTGACAAATGCGCCGATGACCTTGCATTCCTTAACCAGCGCCTTGCCGATGAGGAGAAAACCAAGCCTACTGCTGAGCGCAGCGAACTTGGCCTGCTTGAGAAACTGAACTTTGTGCTTGAAAATAAATTCAAGCGCGTGAGCTACACTGAGGCCATTGACATCCTGAAAGCGAGCAAGCCGAACAAGAACAAAAAATTCAGCTATATCATAGAAGAATGGGGCGCCGACCTGCAGAGCGAGCACGAGCGTTTCCTTGTGGAGAAGCACTTTAAGTGCCCTGTAATCCTGTACGATTACCCGGCTAAAATCAAGGCTTTCTACATGAGGCTGAACGACAACACTGCCGAAGACAGGCAAACCGTACGTGCTATGGACATCCTGTTCCCAGGTATTGGTGAAATTGTGGGTGGCTCTGAAAGGGAAGAGCGCCTTGAGGTGCTGCAACAAAAAATTGCCGACCTGGGCATCGACGAAAAAGAACTATGGTGGTACCTGGATACCCGCCGTTTCGGTACGGCTACGCACGCCGGTTTCGGGCTTGGCTTTGAGCGCCTGGTGCTGTTTGTAACCGGTATGGGTAACATCCGCGACGTGATTCCGTTCCCAAGGACGCCGCAGAACGCTGAGTTTTAAAAGACAACCGCAATATAGTGAAGGCATTACAGTTTACATTGTAATGCCTTTTTTATTATCTTTGATACAAATGAAAATGCTATGGACTTACAAGCAAGAAAATTAAATCTTATAGAATACCTCCTTCATGTTACCGATGAAAAGGTATTTGACAAAATTGAATCATTGATAAAAAGCAATGAACCACAAGACCCTTTTACACAAGAGGAGATGATTGCCCGTGCCCAAAAAGCTAATGAAGACTATGAAGCCGGACGAGTAATGAGTTTGGAAGAGCTTGAAGAAGAGGTAAAAAACTGGTAATGAATGAAGGTTACCTGGACTAAATTTGCAATAGATAATTTAAAGTCAATCTTCGATTATTACAATGAAGTTGCCAACAAGAAGATTGCATCAAAAATTCGTGATGGTTTAATTTTGGAAAGCCGCAGGCTTCTTAAAAATTATGAAGCCTATCAAAAAGAATTATTGTTGAGTCCAAAAAATGAAGACCACCGTTATCTTGTAAAAAACCACTACAAATTAGTTTACAAAATTGTTGACCAAGAAATCATTATCACAGATGTATTTGACACTAGACAAAGTCCTTCAAAAATAAACGACCCAAATCGCAATTTATAGTACTCCGCGTTCTGCAGAGTATTAAGATAAATGAATATCCGACCAATAAAGGCCCTCTCCTCAAAAATTATACCCAATTTTTATTCGTATTAATTTTTTCTAAAAAAACGCCGCTGGCAAAAACCGTTTTTTGTACCTTTATACTGTACAAAAGTCAACGTTTACCATGCTCAAGCAAAACCTACAGTTAAAATTATCGCAAAAACTTTCACCACAGCAAATTCAGCTCATGAAGCTGATTCAGCTGCCTACGCAGGCTTTTGAACAGCGCCTTAAGGAAGAAATGGTGGAAAACCCTGCGCTGGAAGGCGGTAAGGAAGACGAGTATGACTACGACCAGGACGAATACGGCAGCAACGACGAGTATGACGACTACGATGATTATGACAACGACCGTATTGATGCCGACGAAATAAACATTGACGAATACCTTAGCGACGACGAAATTCCCGGGTACAAGCTTCAGGCAAACAACTACAGCGACGACGATGACGACCGTTCGCTGCCGTTTGCCGCTACAGTAAGCTTCCACCAAAGCCTGCTGGACCAGCTGAACACCTTTATAATGGACGACGACGAGCGCGAAATCGCCGAGTTCCTCGTGGGCAGTATAGACGACACCGGCTACATTCGCCGCAGTATTGCCGATATTGTAGACGACATGGCGTTTACCCAGGGTATTTACACCGATGAGGCTACTGTAGAACATGTGCTACACTTTATCCACCAGATGGACCCGGCGGGTGTGGGCGCACGCGACCTGCAGGAATGCCTGCTACTGCAACTAAAAAGCAAAACCCCTACCCCATCCATAGAACTTGCCATAAAAATTATTGAAGACCAGTTTGAAGCCTTTACTAAAAAGCATTACGACAAACTGCTTCAAAAATTTGACATCAAGCAGGACGAGTTGCGCCGTGCCATAGATGAAATAGAACGCCTTAACCCGAAACCGGGCGGGGCTTACGAAAGCAATGCCAAACCCATAGAACACGTAGTACCTGATTTTGGCATCAAGATAGTAGACGGCGAACTGGAGCTTTCGCTAAACGGGCGTAATGCACCGGAGCTCCACGTAAGCAAGGACTACCAGGAAATGCTGCAAAGCTATAAGGACAGCCGCCAGAAAAGCAGCCAGCAGAAAGATGCCGTGCAGTTCATAAAGCAAAAGCTGGACAGCGCAAAATGGTTTATCGACGCGATACGCCAAAGGCAGGAAACACTTTTTGTGACCATGAATGCCATTATGGAATACCAAAAAGAGTATTTTTTGGATGGTGACGAGGCCCGACTGAAACCCATGATCCTTAAAGATATTGCCGATATGGTGGGACTGGACATCAGTACTGTGAGCCGTGTAGCAAACAGCAAGTATGTAGAAACACCTTATGGCACCAAGCTGATTAAGGAGTTTTTTAGCGAAGCCATGAAAAACGACCAGGGCGAGGACGTAAGTACCATTGAGATTAAAAAAATCCTGCAAACCGTTATAGGCGAAGAAGACAAACGCAAACCCCTGCCAGACGACAAGCTGGCTGACATACTGAAAGAACGCGGTTACCCCATAGCACGTCGTACCATAGCCAAATACCGCGAGCAACTGGACATCCCTGTTGCCCGCATGCGCAAGAAAATATAAGGCATGGAAAAATTCATCCGCCTCTTTTCTTATCTGTTTTACCCGTTGTTTATACCGGTATATGCCACGCTGTTTTACTTTTTACTGGCAGGCAAATACCTGTACAACCACGAACTGTACCTGATTTTTATACAGGTGCTTATACTTACCGTGTTGCTGCCGGTATCGGTATTTTACCTGTTGCGCTCTATGGGCTACATAAAAAGTAAGATGCTGGCCGATAAAAAAGAGCGCCGCCTGCCACTGGCCATAAACTGCCTGCTGCTGTTTATGCTTATAGAATACAACTTCAGCGAATTTAGCATACAGGAACTATACTACTACTTCATGGGGCTGCTCATCAGTTATATGGGGGCACTGGTATTAGTCCTCCGCCATGTAAAGGCAAGCCTGCACATGCTGGCCGTATCGTCACTTACGCTGTTTATCATCAGCCTTTCGGTATACTACCACATACGGCTGGTAGCAGTCATTGCCATTATGGTTATCTGCTGCGGGTATGTGGCTACATCGCGCCTACAGGAAAAAGCCCATACAGGCACCGAACTGCTTATCGGCACACTGCTGGGCATGGTTCCGCAGGTGGGGCTGTGGTTTATATGGCTTTATAATTAGCGCAAAGCGCTTATTTCTTCGCTACAACATTAATCTGAAATTCAATAGAATCAGACATCGTCTTTTCAGCCAAAAGATCATAAAACTTCCCCGACTGGTAAATAACACCCCACTTTGTCCGGTCTATAACCAGCGTTCCACTTGCCGTAATTACACCACCCTTTACTTCTACTTTAGCAGGAAAAGCAACCGGATGCGTAATCCCTTTAATGGTAAGGTTCCCTGTAATTTGCTTGCCGCCGCCATTTGTTGATACACCTTTAGTAAAAGCGAATGTAGCAATGGGGAATTTTTCAACATCAAAAAAGTCCTGTGATTTTAAGTGATCTACAAGTCCATTATCCCTGCTATGGGCTTCATCTTCCATCGTATTCATGTCCACTTCGGCTATGCCGCCTACAATTTGCCCGTTTTCAATCACGAGGTTCCCTCCTGATATATAAACATAGCCCGTGTGGGAGTTAGGGCCAATTGACATGGAGCCTTTCCACATAACACTGCTCGCCTTGGTATCTATATTATATTTTTGCCCCACAGATACAGAACTTGCCAATGCATTATTTTTATTCTCTTCTTTCGGCCCTCCACAACCAAAGATAAAAGGGGCAATAATTAAAACTAAGCGTGTAATTAATAACTTCTTGTTCATACTCTAAAAATTATATTGATTAATAATATGTGACAAACAGCTGCGGAAACAGGCAATACAAAATATGTATATGGATTTCCGGATTGGCTCAGCGAAGCTACTTTGATATTTTCCGGGCTTAAGTATCAGGATTGTAAATAAAAATGTAAACTTTGTAAATAAACAGTAAACAGCATGTTTAACCGCCGAAACCTATTTACCGCGAACCGCAGGTACCTGTCCGTACTGACAGCACTCACGCTTATTGTCATAATCTGCGCGGCTTTCGGTATGGGTGGCAATGACGATTTTGACATTGCCAAAAGGGAAGTTTTACTGCGTAAAGTGGGACATGAAATACTCTTGCAATCGGGCGACAGTACATCGCGGGTGCTACCTGTAGAAAAGATTGCAGAAAATGAATACCGTATACGGTTTGAGAATGAATTTACTTTTCAAACCGATTCACTGGTGAATACTACGAGGCGTTTGCTGGAAAACAATCCCATTGCCGGTGACTATATAGTTAACGTACTGAACTGCTCTGATTACAGTATAGCCTACGGATATAGCATATCGAAAAGCACAAAAGATGATATTATAGGCTGTACAGAAAGGGAGCAACCCAAGGGATGTTACATGATTAACATCACATTTAAACCCGCAACCGTAATTACTACACCTAACAAGTACCTGCTGGGCAGCCTGCCGATAGTAGCAATTGTTGGTTTTATTTTTTCGAGGGCTGTAAAACCACGCAAGACTACACCCGACAGTAAGGACACCAAAACATTTACGTTCGGGACGGTTGTATTTAATGCCGGTGAACGTCAACTTATAATAAACGAAAAAACCACAGACCTTACCGCAACCGAAACGCGCCTGTTGCTCATTTTCGCAGCATCCCCTAACCAGGTTATAGAGCGGAGCAGGCTGCAAAAAGAAATATGGGAAGATGAAGGCGTTATTGTAGGGCGCAGCCTGGATATGTTTATATCAAAACTCAGGAAAAAACTGGAACCCGACCCAAACATAAATATCGTTGTTGTGCGTGGCAAAGGATATAAACTCGAAGTCAGCTCTTGATAAAAAACTAAAATCCGGTTAGTGTGTTACTAACCGGATTTTAGTTTTTAAAGGACTCCCTGAAGAATTAAGCCTCCAGTATGGCAATCATTTTTTCGGCAACGCCTTTGGCTGAAGCCGGGTTTTGGCCGGTTACTATGTTACCGTCGGCTATGCTGTTAGCACTCCACGGTTCAGCAGCATGGAATATAGCTCCCTGTTCTACAAGGGCGGTTTCCAGCCTGAACGGCACATCGTCAGCGGCGTAGTGATCTTCTTCTTCATTAGTAAACGAAGCTATGTTTTTGCCGTTTACAATATAGCTGCCATCACTAAGTTTCACATTAAGCAACGATACCGGGCCGTGACACACAGCACCCACTACAGCCTGGCGTTCGTAAGTTTCGGCAATTACCTGTTTAAGCAGCGGTGCTTCGGGCATATCTACCATCGGGGCAAGGCCGCCGGGTACAAATATGGCATCATAACCTTTTACATCTACATCGCCCAGCTTACGGGCTCTTTGCATATCGGCCCAACCTTGTCCTGTAAGGAAGCTAAGGTTGTCAGGGTCGGCAGCAAGGTTCAGCGCATCAAGGTAAGGGGTATCGCCGCTAAGGCTTGCAAAATCAATCTGGTAATGGGCACGGTCAAATTCGGCATAAGGGTGTGCCACTTCAGGTAAAAAGGTACCTGTCCTCCTGTTGTTTGGGCCAATAACATTGGCATTCGAAACAATAATCAAAACTTTTTTCATGACTCTAATTTTTTAAATGAATTGGTGACTTATTTTTTATTTAATACAATTGCTTTATGGTTATTAATCAGACCCTTTAGTCTCTGAGATTCTTAGAATCTAAGCATCTTAGTAACTCAGCACCTTCTCAATCACAAGACAAATTTCCGTCGCCTACTGTTCTTAAAAATTGATGTGTGGTAAGAAAAGCTTCTGAGCCGCTGAGTTACTTAGCCTTAATCACAGGACAAAGTTCCGGCTATACAGATTGCTAAAAATTGATGTAGGGTAAGAAAGGAATTTAGATTTTTGGATGGTTGGATTTTTGGAATCTTAGATAGTTAGGTACTTTAAAAACCGAGTGAAGCTGCTCCCTCCCCATTGGGGAGGGCTGGGGAGGGGAAAAAGTGAAGTTCTCCAAAAAAATCTAAGAACCTAAAAATCCAATAATCTGAAGATTAAAAGCAAGTGAAGCCCACCCTTCCCGTTAGAAAAGGTTTTAAAGAGAACAAGTGAAGTTTTCTAAAAATCCAATAATCTAAGCGATAGCATCAGAGTATGTAAAACATCAGCCCCAGCTTTATGGGGTGCATGTTTATTTTGGCACCGCTGTCCATAAAGGCATTTTCGTACAGGGGCGTAAAACCGTAATAGGCATAAAAATTCCAAGTGTTGTAGCCCGCTGCCACGTACACACCGCCCATTACCTTATTAAGGTTCGGGTCGCCGGTAACCTCCAGGCTTTTGTTGGCCGCAGGTTCGTACTGTGCCTTGCCGTAAATCAGGTAGCTCAGCTTTACCCCGGTATATATGCGCCAAAACTGGTGGCTTACAGAATCGCTTGTCCTCCAGCGGAGTTCCAACGGCACTTCAAGGTAGTGCAGCACCAGCTTGTTTTTGTCGAATTCGCTTTTAGAGATAATACTGTAATTGGTTTTACCGTCGGCTTCCTGCACCACAAAATTATGCTTCATATTAGAATACGAATAACCAACACCTATGGCAATAGCCTTGTTACGGGCCTTATTTACAGGAAAATCGCGCAGGAAACCAAAGGCAAGCCCCACCGGTACTGAGTATTGCGAATATCCTTTAGGCTTCTGGTTGATAAGGTCGTATGATATGGAGGCATAGAACTGGTCTTCGCGGTAATGCGGGTCGGGCACAATGGAGTCAAGCTTTTTTACGGCATCAGTGTCCTGGGCCAGTGCCGTTACCGAAAAAAACAGTAGTATGTAAAAGAGTAAGCCGCGCATAAAAATTGATATTACTACAAAGATGCAAAACTTTTGGCAAATTGTAGCAGGCAAAATCGTTTTGCCACGAATTGCACGAATTGGCAAAAATACAACCAAGGGAACATTTTTGGCAAAAAAATACCCCGGCTAAATTGACCGGGGCACTATATCTTCAAGACTAAGTATCTAAGGGACTCAGCGTCTCAGCAGCTTCTTACAACACCTTCTTAAACAGGCTGCTGGCAGTATGCCCACCGAAGCCAAAGGTGTTGTTCAGTACGTATTTTAAGTCAGCCTTTTGGCTTGCGCCGATAACCAGTTTGGCATTGGCCGGTATGCGGTCGTCAAGGTTATCCACTTCCGTATTGATTGTGCCGGGGATAATACCATCGCGCAGCGACAGTATACTGATGATGCTCTCCACAGCACCGGCAGCACCCAGCAGGTGGCCCGTCATGCTTTTGGTAGCCGTAACCGTAATATCATTTCCTTCAAAAACGGTAGCAATACCGGTAAGTTCACCAATGTCTCCCAGCGGTGTAGAGGTAGCATGCGCGTTTACATAGCCCGCTCCAGCCACTTCAGCCGGTGAAATACCCGCTTCTTTAAGGGCGCGTTTCATGCCCAGTATGGCGCCAAGGCCATCAGCCGGGGTACCGGTAAGGTGGTACGCATCGGCAGCCATACCGCCGCCTATAAGCTCAGCATAAATTTTAGCGCCGCGCGCCACAGCATGATCCCATTCTTCCAGAATCAGCGAACCCGCGCCTTCACCTGCTACAAAACCGTCGCGGCTTTTATCAAACGGGCGCGAGGCTCCTTCAGGGTTGTCGTTGTTTTTGCTCAATGCCTGTGCCGCACCAAACCCGCCTATAGACGATGGTGTAAGCGCAGCCTCACTACCGCCGGTAATCATTATGGTAGCCTTGCCCATACGGATGGTATCGGCAGCGGAAATGATGGCCGAGTTACTCGACGCGCAGGCCGAAACCGTAGCGTAGTTAGGCCCATGCAGCCCGTAACGTATAGAAAGTACACCAGCAGCAATATCTACAATCATCTTCGGGATGAAGTACGGGTTAAAGCGCGGTGTACCGTCACCGGAGTGGAACTCTTTCAGTTGTTCTTCAAATGTACCGATACCACCGTTCCCGGTAGCCCATATTACACCCACATCATAACGCTCTTCTGCACTCATGGCCGCAAAGTCGATGCCCGCATCACGCAGGGCTTCTTCTGTGGCTGCTATGGCATACTGGGTGTACAGGTCGTATTTCTTCAGTTCTTTCTTTTCAATGTAATCTTCGCCGTTAAAGCCCTTAACCTCGCAGGCAAAACGCGTTTTGAATTTAGAGGCGTCAAACTTGGTAAGGGGGCCTGCGCCGCTTTTACCGCCCACAATGCCTTCCCAAAACTCGGCAACAGAATTACCAAGCGGGGTTATGGCGCCAAGGCCGGTTACTGCAACTCTTTTCATTTTATGTCAGTTTTTATAAGATTCGAATATCCTTTGGCCAACAGTTTTGTTCTGTCGGCATTCCATACATCGGCATGGATGTTTACTATCTGGCGGCCTTTTTTCACCACCTGTGTCTCGGCAATGACTATATCGCCCACACGTGCTGCGGCAAAATAATCAACGGACAAATTTACGGTAACATGGAAAACTTTTTCGCCATAAGCTATTAAAGTTGCGCCCATGGCATCGTCTATAATCGCTGCGGTAATCCCGCCGTGCAGCGTACCGAACGGATTTGCCATTTCCGGGCGTATGGTGTATTGGAACGCAATACTGCCTTCCTCTACTTTAAGCAGTACCGGCTTCAGCCAGTTCATGAACCGTGAGGGCGAACCTTCCACCTCTTTTCCTATAAACTGCCGTAAAAAGGCCGCTTCTTTTGTATCCATAAACACTTTATATTAAAAATACCGAATGTTATATTTAATAATACCAATCGGTATAATATTATTCAAAAAAATTATTTAGCCACATCGTTCACCATACGTTTGGCTACTTTAAGAGCTGCATTCATCACATCATTGTTACCGGTAAGCTTCCACAGCATTACACCGCCCTCTATAACGGCAATAAAGCCATAGGCAAATTCGGCAGCATCTACACTCTTGCGTATTTCCTTTTGCTCCTGCCCTTCCTTAATAATGTTCTCCACATTTCGTTTCCAGAGTTGTACTGCAACCTGGGCTCTTTTGCGCAACTCGGGGTGGGTGTCATCGGCTTCGGTAGCGGTATTCAGTACCGGGCAACCGTATTGCAGTATAGCATCTTTAGGCATTTCGGCATATACCGATATATAGGCTTTCAGCTTATCCATTGCAGATGCATGCTTGCCACCCAACTTTTCGCTGATGCGGCTTACTACCCTGCGGTGGTTGTAGTCAAAAGCTGCAAGGGCCACCTCATCCTTGTTTTCGAAGTTGCCATAGATACTGCCTTTGGTAAGGCCGGTGGCTTCGGTAAGGTCTGATATAGACGTACCCGCATACCCCTTGCGGTTAAACACTGGGGCGGTTTTCTCTATAATAAACTGTTTTGTTTTTTCAGCCTTAGTCATAACACAAAGGTAATCAATAAATATACCAAACGGTACAAAATTAAAAAATATTTTGTGATGATAAAAATCATGCCCCAAGTGCTAAGTTGATGCTAATTTTAGGTACAGAAAAAGTAAAAAGCCGTAACTTTAAAATTCGAACTTTAAAAATGTAAAAGCTATGCAAGTACATTTAAATACAGACAACCACATAGACGGCGGAGGCCGTAAAGACGGCTACTGGAGTGAAGTAGCCCTTGAAAAACTAAAACGTTTTGAAGACCAGATTACTACGCTGGAAATACATGTAAAATGCCACAACAGTGGTGCAAAGCAGGGTTCGCCCGATAAGGAATGTACCGTAGAGGCGCGCCTGAACGGCCGACCGAACCAAACTACAGCCTGCAAAGCAGAATCTGTAGAAAAAGCCATAGCCGGTGCACTGGACAAAATGAAACACCTGCTGGAACATTCGTACGACAAGCTGCGTACCCATTAAAGCCGCATAATATTGCATATAAAAGCCTCCAATATGGAGGCTTTCTCTTTAAGTATCAGACTTTTATTAACGGACATTTAACGTATCTACAGGTGGGGATACAACATCTCCCATAATCATACCTTCGTCCATTTTAGGAGGTTCTACTATAGTAGTCACCGTGTCTTTAGGTTTTGCAGCAGGTATTTTTGGTTCTTCAATGTTTAATACCGTATTTTCATCTTCACCTCCACCGTGAAACACTGCAGTACCTGTTGTAGGTTGTTCCTGCTCTACAGACGCCGGTTCTCCTGTAGTTTTATTGCAGCTAAACAGGGTGGTACCCATACACACCAATAGTGCCAGGGCAAACATCTGTATACTGCTCAGCGGCCTGCGGGCTATACGGTTTACCAATGCCGGTGGCAGCAACGGCTTTTCGGGTTGGGTAAGCTGCTCGTTACGGAAACGCCCACACACTTTTTGCCCTTTATGCTCCTCAAAGAAATTGGCCACCCCTACATTATCCATTGTGGTAAAGTCGACAACAGTCTTTTGGCACAAGCCGCAAAAACGTCCTTTGTCTTCGGGAGTCATGGCATCCCAGTTTTCATGGCAGGGCTTTGGTATAGAAATGTTTAAGGGTTTCATGTACGGTTGGCTTTTATTTTTTAAAACGGAAATTATCAGGGTTTATTTTACCTCTTTCTATTCTATGACAACAGAAGAATGATGTCTCGCAAAGACGCAGAGGCGCAAAGTTGGGATTACCTTCTCTCTACTATATTAAGTGATTGATAAGTCGCAAAGGTTAGCGGCTTATAAAACATTTCAGGAGAATACTAATTCCGGTTACAAACTTTGCGACCCTGCGTCTTTGCGAGGAAAAAAAAATAAAAAAATACCCGGCTGCAATGCACAGCGCGGGTAATAGTATATTTCGTGTATGGCCTGGCATACAGTGTGTTTATTTCCTTCCTTTTATCCTCCAGCCCACAGCCGTAGAATCAGACGGAAAATTTACCGAATCTGTTGGGGTGCCGCCGGGGTTCTCTTCACCGGGGTACGGTTCGGTCCAGCCCGGTTCACCCACAACTACACTGTCGCCCGGGAAATTTATGGTATCGGAAACACCAACATCGAGCGTATCGCCTATTACAGCAATGGAGTCATAATATACGCTGTCATAAACGCCGGTGGTATCGGCCAGCGTATCGCCGGCCATTAGCGATTCGTTAAGGGCGGTAGGGTCATCGGCTTCGCAATGTATGGAAACCGCAGCCACTGCAAGTGCAAATGCTGGGATAAAAATTCTTTTCATAGCAAGATTGATTTTTTGATTAAACGGATATTCAGCAATTTTATTTGTTAAATATAATGATTTCGTGACATCTACACCACAGGAAACACTATTTTTGCCCTAATACAAACCAATTGCTATGAAAATAAAAACACTTTTCACCCTGATGTTATCGGGGTTTTCTGCAACGCTTTTTGCCCAGGCACTTGTAGCCGACACAACCTTTAACCCCGGTACCGGTGCGGAAGGCACAACCGAGGGCGGTAACGTAAAGTATGTTTATGTAAACCGCCAGCTTTCTGATGGTAAAATAATCGTAGGCGGGCAGTTTACCCAGTTTAACGGACAACCAGCCAACCAGCTTGTACGCCTTAATGCCGATGGCAGTACCGATACTTCTTTTACCGCCGAACCTGCTCCTTGGCTCGTAGGCAGCGTAGCCGAAGATGAGGACGGCAAAATAGTATTTGGCGCCATGAACAGCGTGGTAAAACGCCTTAATACCGACGGTAGCACAGACACCACTTTTAACATGCCGCAAATGGCCAACTACTATGGAGACATCGCTTTTGTGGCAAGGCAGGGCGATAAATATATAGTATCGGGCATATTTTCTACCTTCGGATGGGAAGCCGTGCAGTACCACCACCTTATCCGCCTGAACCACGATGGCTCTTTAGACACTACGTTTGCAGGCTCCTTGTTTGACAATGATGCCACGTTTGCACACGCTTATGTACTGGCCGACGGAAAAATTATGGTTACGGGGCAGTTCAGCACGTTTAACGGACAGGTGGCAAGCGGCATTGTAAGGCTGAATGCCGACGGTACCGTAGACACTACTTTTAATACCGGTACCGGTGCCCAGGGTATTGTACGTGGATTTACTGTACAGCCCGACGGCAAATACATTATTACCGGCAACTTTAATTCGTTTAACGGCATTACAAGGAACAAGTTGGCACGCCTTAACAGCGACGGCTCTGTAGACGACAGCTTTGTGCCTCCTACAGGCGATACGGTTATAGGTTTTACAGTAGGTATAGCAGCCGACGGTAAAATTATAGTAGGCGGAACCTTCCACGATTCGTACATTGATTTTGAAAATGACGACAGTGTAACGCGCTACCTGCAACGTTTTAACACTGACGGGAGCCTTTACGAATACCAAACCGGTGTAAATATCGGCAACCAGATTATAGACCTCCAGGTACAGGCCGATGGCAAAATACTGATAGGCGGCTGGTTCGAATCGTATAGCGATGCCCCTGTAGGCTGCGTAATGAGGCTTACAGAAGGTACAGCAGGTATAATAGAAAACCAGAAAACACCGCTTACCGCCTACCCTAACCCATTTGACAGTACGTTGCATATAGCATCTGCAGGTTTTTCTGCAAATGCACAGGTTTCAGTGGCCGATACTACAGGGAAAATATTGTACCGCACTAACGGTATCCCCGAAAAAATAGACTTGTCATCTTTTGCTTCAGGCGTATATTTGCTGCACGTATCAGACGGTGACAAAACTGCCGTACAAAAAATAATACGCAAGTAACCACTATGGAAAACCCCTTTACCCACGAGTATTTTATGAAGAAAGCCTACCAGGAAGCGCAAGCTGCTTTTGACAAAGGCGAAATACCTGTGGGTGCAGTGGTGGTGGTAGACAACCGCGTTATTGCCAAAACACACAACCTTACCGAATTGCTTACCGATGTTACCGCCCATGCCGAAATGCAGGCCATTACCGCCGCCGCAGGCTACCTGGGGGGTAAATACCTTACTAACTGTACCATCTACATCACTTTAGAACCCTGCCAAATGTGCGCCGGTGCCCTGTACTGGAGCCAGATAAGCCGCATAGTATATGGCGCCCACGATACCCACCGGGGCTACACTGCCATGGGAGGAAAACTCCACCCGAAAACCGAGGTGATTACCGGTATTATGGAAGAAGAATGCAGCGCCCTGATGAAGGATTTTTTTAAACGGAGGAGGTAATTCGCTCGTTTTAAAATTTCACCACAAAGCCCACCACGTCTTTTCACAACGTACACAAAGCAAGTCGTATAATTTCATTTTACACTACGTTTTTAATCCCGATTATCGGGATTGGGGACACAAGGTTGGCACGTCATGCCTTGTGTACTTAGCAGCTTGGAACAAGCTTTATACATAAAGCTTTGTGCCGTTGGTGAAAACCTTTGTGCCCCTCGTGGTAAAAAATACTTCGCTAAATAATCACCTTTTAAGCAATGATTATTCTTACAAATATCTTAATGAAAACCAAAGTTTTACGCCCTCTTGTTTTTGTGAAAAAAAAATTATTAACTTCACACAATATTTATCGGCTATACGTAGTTATAGCAAAAATTGAGGGTTGAAAAACCACAAGGTTCACAAAGGTTTTTAATAAGTTCACAAGGTTGTTCTGTATTGCTTTTGCGGGCCGCACCCTCATTTGCCGTACCTCCTTGTTCCCTTCCGTAAAACGCCCCCGTGCCCCGCGTGCCACACAATCTTCTTGGGAACCAAAAATTTAAAAAAACGACCTTAACCTTTCACAGACCAGCGCCATGAAAACACTAAAACTGGTGTGCTGCCTTGCGGCCATCACATGGTTTTTTAATGCCTGCCAAAACGATGCAGGCCCTGAGTTCGACTCAGATTTCTCCCTCTACCGCGATTACATCACAAATTTTTCCTCCGGGGTCATTTCCACTAAGGCCGACATCCTCGTGGGGCTCGCCTTCACCAAAAGCGAATGGGTACAGGACCAGGAGCTCAGCAGCGATTACTTCAGCATTTCGCCTGCCGTAAAAGGGAAAGTAACCCTTTTACCCGACAACACCCTTGCCTTCCGTCCCGATAAACGGCTGGAGCACGACAAGGAGTATTATGTAACCCTGCACCTCTCTAAATTCATTAAGGTGCCGGACAACCTGCGTGATTTTAAATTCCGTGTGAAAACGCTGAAACAGGATTTTATGGTAACGCCAAACGACCTGCAAAGCTATGACCGCGACACCCAGTACCTGAATGTTACCCTGAAAAGTGCCGACAACCTGGACACTAAAATTGCCGAAAAGCTGATTACCGCCACACAAAACGACCGTAAGCTTGAAGTGAAGCTTGTAAGCACCATGCAGGGCAATGCCGAATTTAACTTTGTTATAGACGGCATTAAGCGTGAGGCGAAGGACAGCAACATTACCATAAGCTGGAACGGCAAGCCTTATAACATAGAGCAGGAAGGCAGCACTGAGTACACCATACCCGGCAAGGACAACTTTAAGGTAATGAGCGTACAGGCCGCCGAGGGCGATAACCAGACGCTGCTCATCAATTTCTCTGACCCTGTGCGGAAGGATCAGGATTTTAGCGGGCTTGTAGCGGTAGAAACCGTTAAGGGCATCACATTTTCTACCGAGGGCAACCTGCTTAAGGCATACTTTGCCGAGCCGCTGAACGGGAACTTTTTGGTCGAAGTTTTCCAGGGAATAGAAAGCACCGAAGGCTATAAGACCAAAACCACCTTTTCTGAAAAGGTATTGTTTGAACAGCTGGCGCCACAGGTCCGCTTTGCCAAAAACGGCACCATACTACCTGCCAGCAGCAACCTGAAACTGAACTTTGAGGCCGTAAACCTCAGCGCCGTAGACGTGCGGGTCTACAGAATATTTGAAAGCAATGTAATGCAGTTTTTGCAGGACAACGATATAAGCGAAAGCGGCTACAGCCTGCGTGATGTGGCATTGCCCGTAGCCAAGACCAAACTGGTACTGAACAGTAACAAAATGCTGAACTACGGCAAATGGAACGCTTTTGCACTCGACTTATCGAAACTGGTAAAACCCGAACCGGGCGCTATTTACCACATAAAACTATCCATGCGCAGGTCGTACTCGCTGTACCAATGCGATGGCGAGGAACCTGCCACTGACAGTGCGGATAGTGAAGAGGAATCGGGTGACGATGAAGCCGAGGAAGAGGATTTTACCGAATACGATGACTACGATTATTATCACGAAGATTATGACTGGGACCAGCGCGAAAACCCGTGCAGCAACTCCTACTATTACGACCGCGAGGTAGAAACCAATGTATTGGCCAGCGACCTGGGTGTTATTGTAAAAAAAGGCAAGAACAACAGCTTCTTCTTTGCCGTGACCAGCATTACCTCTACCAAACCCATAGCGGGTGCCAGCGTGACGCTGTACAACTACCAGCAGCAAAAAGTGGCTTCGGGCCAAACGAACAATGAGGGTACCGTTACCCTTAACAGCGACCGCAAGCCGTATTTTGCCATTATAAAACAAGGCAGTAATACTACTTACATAAAGTTACAGGAAGGCTACACGCTTTCGCTGAGTAACTTTGATATAGACGGCACTGAGTTGCAAAAAGGTCTTAAAGGCTTCATTTATGGCGAACGCGGCGTATGGAGGCCGGGCGACACGCTGTACCTCAGCTTTATCCTGAACGACAAGGAGAGCAAGTTGCCCTCTACCCACCCTGTAAAACTGCGCCTGAGCGACCCGAACGGTAAAATGATGCATCAGGCTGTACAGCCGCGCAACAGCCTGAACCATTATACCTTTATAGTACCCACCCAAACCGGCGCGCCTACGGGCAGTTGGGAAGCCATGGTATCAGTCGGCGGGGCGCATTTCTATAAGGCGGTTAAGATAGAAACCATAAAACCGAACAGGCTCAAGATAAAGAACGGCTTTGACGGGCACATGCTTTTTGCCAATAAAAAGAACAACGCCACTGTAAGCGTAGCATGGCTGCACGGTGCAGTAGCCAAAGGATTGAAAGTAGAAATGCAGGCCAAATTCATGCAGCAGTCCACAACGTTTAAGGGCTATACTAACTATGTGTTCGACGACCCTGCACAGGATTTCGGTACAGAGGAGGTGAATATCTTCTCAGGCAACGTAGACGAAACCGGAAGCGCCCAGGTGAGTGTGGAGCCTAAGCTGCAAACCCGCGCACCGGGCATGCTGAAGGCGGCCATCATTACCAAAGCGTATGAAAAAGGCGGCGATTTTAGTACCGATGTGGTTTCGGCGAGCTATTCGCCTTACGATACCTATGTGGGTGTGCGTATGCCGCAGCCGAACAAATACGGCATGCTGGAAACCGGCAAAAGCAACCGCTTTGAAGCCGCAACTGTAGATGCTAACGGCGTACCACGCGCAGGCCGCAAGCTGGAAGCCAAAGTATACAAAGTAGAGTGGCGCTGGTGGTGGGATACCGGTAACAACGGCGTATCTACCTACAGCAATGCCGTGAGCAATACACCTGTATATACTACCCTGCTTATGACCGGTGCCGACGGTAAGGCTGCCTTTAACTTTAGTACAGATAAAGAAGAATGGGGTAACTACCTGGTACGCGTTACCGATGTTCAGGGAGGCCACTCGGCGGGGGGTACCGTGCTTATCGACTATCCGTACTGGAGCGGGCGCAGCCGTGCCACAACCGGCGAGGAAGCCGCCATGCTCATGTTTACTACCGACAAGCAGAAATATGCCGTAGGCGAAAAGGCCACCATATCCATCCCTTCGAGTGAGGGAGGCCGTGCGTTGGTTTCACTGGAAAACGGTACTAAAGTGGTAAAAACCTATTGGGCACAAACCAAGAAAGGCGAAACCCAGTTGCAAATACCAATAACAGGCGATTTGGCACCAAACGTATATGTGCACGTAACGCTGCTTCAGCCACATGCATCCACCAAAAATGATGCACCGATACGCCTGTACGGCATAGTGCCGATAGAGGTGGTGGATAAATCGACAGTACTGGAACCGCAAATAAGCATGCCCGATGTACTGCGCCCTGAACAGAAAACCACTGTAAAAGTAAGCGAGAAACGCGGCCATGCCATGACCTATACCATAGCCGTGGTAGACGACGGCCTGCTGGACCTTACCCGCTTTAAAACCCCGGATGCCTGGACGGCTTTCTATGCCAAAGAAGCGCTGGGCGTAAAAACATGGGACGTATACGACCAGGTAATAGGTGCGTATGGCGGTAAAGTAAACCAGGTATTCAGCATCGGTGGTGATGCCGATATGGGCGGCGGCAAGGCGAAGAAAGCCAACCGCTTTAAGCCGGTAGTAATGTACTACGGCCCATTCAAACTGGAAAAAGGCCAAAGCCGTACACATACCCTGCAATTGCCTAAGTATGTTGGCTCAGTGCGTACCATGGTGGTAGCCGCTGATGACCAAACCAGCGCATACGGCAGTACCGAAAAGACCACACCGGTACGCAGCCCGCTGATGCTATTGGCTTCGCTGCCGCGCAAGGTAACACCGGGCGAAAAAGTATCGCTTCCGGTAACGGTATTTGCCATGGAAAAACAGATAAAAGATGTAACCGTACAACTGAAAACCAACAATGGCCTGAAAATTATCGGAACGGCTTCGCAAAAAGTGAGCTTTGCCCAGCCCGATGAAAAAGTGGTGTATTTTGACCTTGAAGTGCCGAATACACTGGGCATAGGTAAAGTCACCGTTTCGGCGATAAGCGGTAAGGAACGCGCCAGCTACGATGTGGAGCTGGATGTAATGAACCCGAACCCTGTTACCACTTCGTTTAAGGAAATTGTACTGAAACCGGGCGGTTCGGCTACTATTGACTGGCAACCGTTTGGCGTGGCAGGCAGCAACAAGGCAAGGCTTGAGGTATCGTCGTTCCCGAGTATCGACTTTAACCGCAGGCTCGATTACCTGATACAGTACCCGCACGGCTGCGTGGAGCAGACTACCTCATCGGTATTCCCGCAGTTGTACCTGGGCGACATTGCCGACATTGACCAAAACCGTAAAAACAAAATACAGAAGTATGTAACGGCGGCCATTAAAAAGCTGCAAAACTTCCAGACCGGCAGCGGTGGCTTTGCCTACTGGCCGGGCAATCCTGAACCCGATGAGTGGGGCAGCAGTTACGCGGGGCATTTTATTGTAGAAGCCGAGAAAAAAGGTTATGCCCTGCCGCTTAACATGAAAAAACAGTGGCTGAATTACCAGAAAAACATCGCACGCGAATGGCGCTATACTTCAGGCAACCATAATGATATGGAGCAGGCTTACAGGCTGTATACACTTGCGTTGGCCGGTTCGGCTGACCTTTCATCGATGAACAGGCTGCGCGAAACACCGGGCATCGGCAATGAGGCCAAACTGCGCCTTGCTGCGGCTTATGCACTGGCCGGGCAAAAAGGCGTTGGCCAGCAGCTTTTAGCACAAAGTGTACTCGATGAGGCTAATGAATACAGCTACTATTATTACGGTTCGCCGGAGCGTAACAGGGCCATGGCACTGGAAACGCTGATTGTACTTGGCGAGAAAGAACGCGCCTTTAACCTGGCTACAAAACTTGCCAAGCAGATGAGCAGCAACCAGTGGATGAGTACGCAAACCACGGCCTACTGCCTGTACAGCATGAGTAAGTTTGCGCAAAGCAACGGCCAGAAAGGTATTGACATAGCGTATACGTCTAACGGTAAGAGCGGTTCGGTAAAAACTGCCAAGACCTTTGCCGACCGCGTGCTGGATGTGACTGCCAATAATAAGGTGACGCTGCGCAACAACAAGCAGGGCAACCTGTATGTAAAGGTGGTGTACAGCGGCATCCTGCCTGTAGGCCAGGAGCAAACCGAACAGCGCGGCCTGAGTTCGTCTATAGTGTTTAAGGACCGTGCCGGTAAAGTGATTAACCCTTCTACGCTTTCGCAGGGTACCGAGTTTGTAGCCGAAGTTACCGTAGGCAACCGTAAAGGTGAACGTGTGGAGAACATTGCGCTGACGCAGATTATACCAAGCGGATGGGAGATAGTAAACACAAGGTTTACCGACTTTGGCAGCTTTGCCGAAAACCAGGTGGACTATACCGATATACGCGACGACCGCACGAATTTCTACTTCAGCATGAAGCCGAACGAGAGCCGTACCTTCAGGATACTGCTCAATGCCAGCTATGCGGGTACGTATTACCTGCCGGGTGTGCAGGCAGAGGCCATGTATGATAACAATTATGTGGCAAGGACCAAAGGCCAGTGGGTTAAGGTGGTGCGGTAATGCACCACCCCTCCCTTTGGCTATCGTGTGGACACAAATCGCTTTGTGGACTTTTTTGCTTTCCAAAGGAAAGCCTTCGTGTTCGTATTAAGCATAATTTATGTCTTTTGTGCCCTTTGTGAAAAAACTTTGTGCACCTTGTGGTAGAAAATTCCTCGCAAAGCCGCGAAGTCGCGAAGATGTGTCCACACGATAGCTCCCTTTCGGGGGAATAATGTAAAAATGTGCTATATTTGGTATAAAAAGCAGCAATAATGGAAGCTATAAAACTAAGGGAAAAGCTGATACAGGAAATCAGCATGGCCGACGAAAGCCTGCTGAAAGCAGTAGATGACGTTGTGGAGCAATACCACAGCCACCATCCGTCTGTTGTTTCTGAACCCCTGTCTGTTGAGCAATATAACCTTGAACTGAAACGTGCTGAAGACGATATCAGCAACGGAGATTCCTTTAGCCATGAAGAAGTAGCCGAAATTATAAAGCGATGGGGAAAAAGGTAACCTGGTCGCGCTTTGCGTTGGAACACCTTAGTGATATCCATGAATATATTTCGAACACTTCAAGCTCTGTAGCCATTGCAGATAAAGTTGTTTACACTATTTATAGCCATGTTTCAGCGCTTTCCATTAACAGCCTGATGTATCCTTTAGACATTTACAAGCTTCATAACGACGGCAGCTATCATGCTTTCGAAGTTTATAAGTATCGTATTTCATACAAAATACTTGCCGACGAAATCCATATCCTGGCCGTAAGGCATACGGCCCGTAATCCCAAACAATATTAACCATCAATGAAAAACCTCACCTTTAGCATAACTTTTTTAATCACAGCAATCGGTTGCTTTGCCCAGAAAAATACAGACAAGCCCAAACTTGATGCATACAAGGCATTGACAGAGGCCGCAGCACAATACACTTACCTCAGCACAACCGTAGCGCCGGGCCAGTACCCAAAGACCTGGCATGAGGACAAGCAGAAGGCTGAAAACAGCGATTCGGGGTGGTGGTGCAGCGGGTTTTATCCCGGTACATTGCTGTACCTTTATGAAGCCGAGGGGGCACCGGCACTGAAACAGGAAGCACTTGCCTTCCTGGAAGACCTGAAAAAAGAACAGTACAATACCACCACGCACGACCTGGGCTTTATGATGTATTGCAGCTTTGGCAATGCTGAAAGACTCAACCCTAAAAAGGAGTATGAAGACGTGCTGATGCAAAGCGCCAAAAGCCTCATCACGCGTTATAACCCGGTGGCAAAGTGCATAAAATCGTGGGACAGTTCACCGTGGAACCATGCGTCTGCCGAAGAGATGCCGGTGATTATTGACAACATGATGAACCTGGAACTGCTGTTCTGGGCCAGTAAGCACAGTGGCGACCCGGTATACCGCGACATTGCCATTAACCATGCCAATACCACCATGAAAAACCATTTCAGGGCCGATTACAGTTCGTACCACGAGGTGGTGTACAACATCCATACCGGTAAGGTCACCAAACAGATAACCAACCAGGGCGCTGCCGATAAGTCATCATGGGCACGTGGGCAGGCCTGGGGGTTATACGGCTATGTGGTAATGTACCGTGAAACCAAAGATGTAAAGTACCTGGAGCAAGCCAAGCACATTGCACAATACATACTGCATTACCCTACGATGCCGAAAGACCTTATCCCGTACTGGGATTACCAGGCACCGGGCATACCTAATGCACTGCGCGATTCTTCGGCGGCAGCCATAACGGCTTCGGCACTCATAGAGTTGGCTGGTTATGTGGACACAAGGCTCACGAATGAATATTGGTCGGCAGCGGAAACCATACTTACAACGCTTACAAGTCCGGAGTATTTTGCCAAAAAAGGCACTAACGGCGGCTTTTTGCTGAAACACGGTGTGGGTAACATGCCAAACAAAACCGAAGTAGACACCCCGCTGAGCTATGGCGACTACTACCTTGTAGAAGCGCTAATACGGTACAGCTCTTTATAAATAGGCCACTACCACATGCAGGGGTTGGTACCTTCTTTAGGGATGGGGCGGTAAAACAGGAAACGGTGCCACCACAGGGGTTTACTGAATTCAGATTCTTTCAGGTTGGGTATATCTAACAGTTTGCCTTTGTAGCATATGGTGCAGGAAGCTGTTGAATCCCTGCGTACCCAGTTGCGAGCCATACGCTTAAACTCTATTAACGGGATATCGCACTCTTGCGGTGTAAGCGGGCCGTACCATTCCGCACCTTTGGGCATGCGGACTATAGACACGTAGTCTTCTTCAAAATCCCAGATTTTTGTCTGTTTGGTATCAATGATAAGGTGGTTGCTCCTGCTCTTTTCGGTTATAATATTGCTGTACATGTTAAGTGTCCGCGCAGTAGAAAGGCCTACGTAGCTTTGCAGCCCCCACAACGATATGGCTGTAACGGCCAATGCAGGCAAATAAGGGCTTAGGCACACCTGCCGTACTGCCTTGGTTTTATAAAACAGCGCCCTGAACAGGAATATGTAGCCTATGCTGTACACAAAGCCTTTTTGCAACACCATAAAGTTGTGCTTGCCCAAAACATAGCCGGTAACCTGCATAGGCAATGCAGCAATGATGCACACCGCCATGTATATATTTAAATCTTTCGTCAGGGAGCTGTAGTCATCCTCATCAAGGTTAAGGTAGCTGCCCACGAGCAGGAATACTGCAAAGGACGAGAAGTTGACAAACGAGCAAAACGACAGGTAAAAATGGAACAGTACAAATAAGAAAACCGTAGGCTTACGTGTCCTGTAATGCAGCAGCCCGAAAGGCAGCACCAGCTCAAACAGGAGGGTAAAAAACTGGGTAATGCGCACCAATGGCAAAGGCAGGGTACCTGTAGTTTCAAACATTGTAAAGCTGATGTGCGATACACAGCTGCCGTCGGCATTAAAAAAGCCGGTGTTCAACTTGTGGAAACCGGTAATAAAATACAGTACTATAAGCGTGCACCGTATGGTATAAGTAATGGTAACAGGGCTGATGCGATGCCTTAATCCAAGGCTTTTGCAGGCCAACAGGGCTAAAATAATAACCCCAATTACGATTTCTACATTAAAATGGTTGGCCAGCCGGGGCACACGGGGCAAAAACATAACCGTACAGGCTGCTACAGATACCGCTGCGGGCCACCACCTCCTGTAATTAAGGAACTGGATGCACACCATACAGAATACGAGTAACGTAGTGTAACGGCTGAACCACCGCGTACTGGCCAAATGAATGAGCAATGCACAATGGAACAGGCACAGCAGGATGGATATGCCCGGGCGCAGTTTATAATTCAGGGAAAGCATGTACCGTTTTGCATTATGTTACAGATGTACACAAATATATTTAAACGAGCCGAAAAGCACAGATAACCCGAACCAAAAGTTTATTTTTAATACCGATTAACCCACTATCATTGCACACAATGCCGTATGAGCAACATCATAAAAAATACAGTAAACCGCATGGGCCAATTTATAAAGGCAACCGGCCCGCGCATATTGCTTTGGGTAAAAACCCATAAAATAAAATCGGGTATTGCCGTAGCGTTGCTCGTGGGGTATTATTTCTGCCTGCCGCGTACGCTGTTCAGCGAGCCGTATAGCACCGTTATAGAAAGCGCTGAAGGCAACCTGCTGGGCGCACGCATAGCGGCCGACGGGCAGTGGCGTTTCCCGGCGCAGGACAGCGTGCCTTATAAATTTCGCCAGTGCATTGTGTATTTTGAGGACCAGCATTTTTACAGGCATCCGGGTTTTAACCCTGTGGCTATTGCCAAGGCCATGAAACAAAACCACGATGCAGGGCGTGTGGTACGTGGCGGCAGTACGCTTACCCAGCAGGTTATCCGCCTGAGCAGGGAACACCAAAAGCGTAGCTATTTCGAGAAGTTTATTGAAATTATCCTGGCTACACGTTTGGAATTTCGTCACAGTAAAGACGAGATACTCGGGCTGTATGCCGCTCATGCACCGTATGGCGGAAACGTAGTGGGGCTGCAAATGGCTTCGTGGCGGTACTTTGGCGTACAGCCGCACCAGCTTTCGTGGGCAGAGACGGCTACACTGGCGGTATTACCCAATGCACCAAGCCTTATTTTCCCCGGGAAGAACCAGAAACTGCTGCGTGCCAAACGCGACCGCCTGCTGAAAAAACTATACGATGAAACGGTAATCGATGAGACTACGTACGAACTTTCATTACAGGAAGATTTACCACAAAAACCGTTCGACCTGCCACAGGCGGCTCCGCATTTATTGCAACGTGTAGCCAAAAAACAGGAAGGGCAGCGCATACGTACCACCGTGAAATCGGCATTACAAAACAGGGTTAACCAAATCGCAGCACGCTACTACCAGGAGTACCGCCAAACCGAGGTACACAACCTTGCTATTTTAGTAGTGGATGTAAAAACCCGCAACGTGATGGCTTACGTGGGCAATTCCCCTACCGATAAAGCCCACCAAAAAGATGTGGATATTATCCCTGCACCACGCAGTACGGGGAGCATCTTAAAACCTTTGCTGTTCGGGTCGATGCTGGATGCAGGCGAACTATTACCAAACACACTCGTTGCCGATGTTCCCACCCAAATAGCAGGCTACAGCCCTAAAAACTACGAGCTGACCTACGACGGTGCTGTACCCGCCCAGAAAGCCCTTTCGCGCTCGCTAAACATACCGGCGGTTCTGATGCTGAAGGATTATGGCATCTACCGGTTTTATGACAAGCTGCAGGATTTTAAACTGAGCAATATTAACAAGTCGCCAAACCATTACGGGTTGTCGCTGATACTTGGTGGCGCCGAAAGCAACCTGTGGGATTTGTGCCGCACGTATTCGGGGCTTACGGCTACGTTGAATTATTTTACCGCCTCGCAGGCCAAATACCGCAGCGATGAGTTTACCGACCTGAACTACGACAGCACTGTACAACGGACATTTGGCAATGAAACATGGCAGAAACCTGTAATAGGTGCAGGTGCCATATGGTGCACCTATAACGCCATGAAGGAAGTAAACCGTCCCGAAGGCGACGAAGCATGGAAGTTTTACGACTCGTCACTGGAAATTGCCTGGAAAACCGGCACCAGCTTTGGCAGCCGCGATGCTTGGGCTATTGGCACTAACAGCCGCTATGTGGTTGGGGTTTGGGTGGGCAATGCCACCGGCGAAGGCCGTCCGTCACTTACGGGGGTGGGCAGCGCTGCACCCGTATTGTTTGATGTGTTTAACCTGTTGCCAAGGCAAAAATGGTTTGCCCCGCCGTATAATGATTTGCAGGAAGCTGAAGTTTGTGCCACAAGCGGGCATTTGGCAGGGGAGCATTGCCCCGTGTCTAAACAGTGGATACCGGTAAGCGGCAGTAAAACCAAGCCCTGCCCTTACCATAAAACCGTGCAGCTGGACCCGACAGGGCAATACCGCGTAAACAGTAGTTGCGAAGCCATAGACAATATGGTGACCCAAACCTGGTTTGTACTGCCGCCCGTTATGGAATGGTACTACAAGAACCTGCATATGGATTACCGCCCACTGCCGCCGTACAAGCCCGGCTGCGAGGGTACGGCAGGTACTTATATGGATTTTATTTACCCGAAGGAAAACGGCAAGGTATACCTCACCCGGAATTTTGCCGGCGAGGTGCAACCTGTTATCTTTAAGGCCGCGCACACCAACCCGAAAGCAAAGATGTTTTGGTACCTGGGAGAGAAATATTTGGGCGAAACCCAAACCTTCCATGAAATGCAGGTGCGCGCCACTACCGGCAGCTATTACCTTACCATAACCGATGAAAGCGGTAATGAAGCAAAGCGGTTTATAAAAATTGAAGCACCGGAGGAATCGCGCAATAATCTATAAAAAAATCAATATTTTAACTTTTACAAAGTTTATATGCGCCATTTAAATATCAAATAAGAATAATATTATTACAACTTTAGATAACTAACCAATAATTGATTTTAACGTGTTTTTAACCATTTCGATTTTGCTTTAGTAATTTTTTTAGTAGTTATTTGTAATACAACAACTGACAATTTATCCTATTTAATATTGAAAATTTACATGTTATGAAGTTTATCCTCAGCTTTATAATGTTTTGGTTTATCAACTCTGTATGTGCGCAAGACACTATTAGTAAAGCACATATACAATTATTAAAAACTGCTGATTCACTTTTCGAAAAAAAAGAATATAAACTGGCAATAGGCGAGTATACTAAAATTTTAAAGTCTGACCAAAACAGCGAAATCATCTTTAAACGGGCAATGGCTGCGTATTGCCTTAAAGAATATCAGGCTGCAATTGATGATTTTACAGTTTTGATAAACAAAGGTTCATTTAGCGTAAAAGATTCATATTTTTTAAGAGGCATGTGTAAGGTCTCAGTCCATCAGGATAGTTGTTCCGACTTTTTTAAAGCTAAAGAATTAGGCTTTAATGCAGATTGGGACATGTTGTTTTCTATATGTAATTAACTACAACGACCCCCGTTCTATCAGCCTGCTGGCGTTTTCCACGCTGTCCCGTTTTTGAAGTACAATCATTTCGGCGAGGATTTTCCCCATGGCGGTAAAGTCGGTAGAAATGGTGGTAATGCCGTTGCCCACCACCTTTTTCAGCGGTATATCGTTATACGAAATAATGCCCACATCCTTGCCTATACGCAATTGCTGCACACGCGCCTGTTCTATAACGCTTACCAGGTGGCGGTCATTCAGTATCACATAGGCTTCACCGGGTTCTATGCCGTGGTTTTCAAAATCGGGGATCACCTCATAGGTAAAACCGTTGTCGTGGCAAAACTGCAAAAAACCCTGGCGCATACCCGGCGGCTGCTTAAAGTCGGGGAAAATCAGTATCAGTTTGCGGTATTTACGGAGCCTGACCACCCCTTTGGTAAGCCCGTTGTACATATCGTTTACAAAATTCTGGTGGATGGATGGGTATTCGGCCAGTTCGGCAGTGGTCTGGTCCAGTATGTACACATCGTTCTTGGGGAGTTCCTTAATTATGTCTGCGACACCCTGCAGCGTGGTGGGCATAATCACGTATTTGCTGTAGTCACCGTTGTTTTCGTTTACCAGTTTTTTAAACACATCGATATTAAAATAATGGAAGAAAATATCAATCTGTGCGCTGCTGCCCATCGTTTCCTTAAAAGAATTGTACAGGTCTTCCTTAAAGGAGTTGAACTCATCAAACAGCAGGAACACGCGCTGCTCCAATGTAAACTCCTCACTCTTTACGTAATACCCTTTACCCAGGCGTGCATAGATAATACCCCGCTTCTTCAGGTCTTCATAGGCAAGCAAAACCGTATCGCGCGACAGCGAAAACTCCAGTGCCACCTTGTTTACGCTGGGCAGTTTATCGCCCCGGCGCAGGCGCTTTTCGCTAATGGCGGTTTCTACCGAAAGCACTATCTGCCTGTACTTTGGCAGGCTGCGGAAGCTGTCTATGTGTATCAGTTTCATAGCTACAACGTTTTAAACTGGTGGCTAATATACAAAAACTGGTAGGTACTGGTATGGTTAGGTAAAATTAATTTCTACTTTTGATGCTGAATTAATAATTATAATATGGAAAATTCCCAGATTTCATATTTTACACCAAAATGTGTTACGAATTTATTCGGCATACTTCCGGACGGTAAGGAAGTATACAGCTATACCCTTGGCAACGGCCGTGGGCTTGAAGCTACCTTTATCAACTACGGCGCTACCATTACTTCTCTAAAGGCTGCTGCCGGAGATGAAGTTGTAGACACCGTACTGGGATTTGACAACATACAAAACTACATTCAGTCGTTCGGGCTTCCGTCAGGTCCCTACTTTGGCTCGGTAATTGGTCGCTATGCAGGCCGTATCAGCCAGGCGGAAGTTACCCTGAACGGCGGTACCTATAAGCTTAATGCCAATAACAACGGCAACACCCTTCACGGTGGCCTTAGCGGCTTTGGCCGTGCCTACTGGCAAATGAAACGCATACAGGGCGGCGAAAGGCCAAGTATTGTGTTTACCTACACCAGCCCGGATGGTGAAGAGAACTTCCCGGGTAACCTTACCATAGAGGTAGAATACGTACTTACCCCTGAAAACGAATTGCTGGTAAACTACACTGCGGTGACCGATAAAACCACCGTGCTGAACCTTACCCAACACAGCTACTTTAATTTGGGTGGCCACACGCAAACGTTAGAGGGGCAACTGGTACAGGTTGCTGCCGAAGAAATACTGGAAGTAACCCCTGAAGGAATCCCTACGGGTAGCTTTACCAAAGTAGCCGGTACAGCATTGGATTTTAATCAGTCTGCCGAATGCCCAAGGTCAATAGACAATTCTTTTGTATTGCCACAGGATTACAGCATTGCTTCAGCGAAACTGTACAACCCGGCTAACGGCCTTGAAATGACGGTATATACCGACCAGCCGAGCGTACACATTTATGTGGGCGGCAACTGCTTCGGGCAACTGAAAGGCAAGGAAGGTGCTGATTACCATACCTACAGCGGTATTTGCTTTGAGGCACAAAACTACCCCGATGCGCCTAACCAGCCGCATTTCCCTACTGCGGTGCTATACCCGGGTGAAACGTACACCCAGCGTACTAAATTCCATTTTAAGCACGTATTGTAACATGAAAGCATTTCGTTATATACTATCAATGTTGTTTTTGTCGGTTGCCCTTGTACAATGCGGCAGCGATGATAACAACAACACACCCGGCCCTACGCCTGCCACCCCTTTTGTGCGTGCGGTAGACATGTCGTTCCTGCCTGAGGCAGAAGCAGACGGGGCTGTGTACCAAAAAGACGGGGTAGCACAAGACCCTATCATTACACTAAAAAACAGGGGCGTAAACTATATACGCATCCGCCTGTGGAAAAACCCGACTACCGGGCACAGTACCTTTAACGAGGTAAAAGCATTTTCGCAGCGCGTGCACAATGCCGGGCTTAAGGTATGGCTTACGGTGCATTATTCAGATACCTGGGCCGACCCGTCTGCACAGGCAGTACCGGCAGAGTGGGCAAGCCTTAGCTTTGCCGACCTGAAAACGGCTGCCGTAAACTATACCGGGCAGATACTTACCGACATACAGCCTGACATCATCCAGATAGGTAACGAAACCAATGACGGTTTTATGTACCCGTACGGTAACCTTACCAGCAACGAAAGCCAGTTTGTGCAACTGGTAACTGCCATAAGCGCCAAAATTCGCCAGCAGGCTCCTGATACCAAAATAATGCTGCACCACGCGGGCACCGACGGGGCCAACTGGTTCTACAGCAAAGTAAGCAGTGTAGATTATGATTATATCGGGCTGTCGTATTACCCTATATGGCACGGCAAAGACCTGGCAACGCTAAACAGCAACATAACGTCACTGGGCAATACATATAATAAAAAAGTGCTTATAGCCGAAACGGCATATCCGTTTACACTGAACTGGAACGACTGGACAAACAACGTAGTGGGCCAGAGCGACCAGCTGATACCGGCCTATGCCGCGACCCCTGAGGGCCAACTTAATTTCCTTTTAGCACTGCGCAACCTGGTAGAAACCAATGCCGTGGGTGCAGGTTTTGCCTACTGGGGTGGCGAATGGACGGCCTGGAAAGGCACAGAGGCTACCGATGGCTCTACCTGGGAAAACCAGGCGCTGTGGGGCTTTGACAATAACGCACAGCCTGCACTGGAAGCTTTTACAGCCACAGCAGAATAATAAAGTTAGCATTAATAGTAATACCATTTTTAATTGCTGCCTGCCGTAAGCCAGGGTTAAGTGTGAGGAAAACTGACTTTGGCGGCAGCTGCAATTTTAAAGGGCAGCTTTTATAAGGCTGTTTCAATTAGAAGAATAAACAAATCGCGGGCATTGCCCGGGTTTAAAGATATCAACGTGTTGTTACGCAATGAGGGCGTAATGTACGAAGTTGAAATTTGGGTGAATGGTAAAGCAGTAGCCCGGTACGAAAGAGGTTATTACCTGTTTACAACACATCAGCCAGTGGGTTAGGTTTGGGTTAGAAATTCAATGGCATTAAAAGTAAACAACCAGGATAATCATATTCCGCCGGGCAGGCCGCTTGCCGATACAGCATTTCCCCCACAGCAAACACATGTAACTTAATAAATCAGGGCTTAACAGCCCGGTTACCAATAGCTATTTTAGAAATAAAGCGATGAAGAAAAAGTTAGTACAGCAGGTTTCGGCCAGCTTTAAAGACAAATTTGGCGCAGAGCCCGGCCACATATTCCTTTCGCCGGGGCGCATCAATATCATAGGCGAGCACGTAGACTACAACGACGGTTTTGTGCTTCCGGCAGCCATAAACAAGTACGTGTGCTTTGCCGTATCTGAAAACGGTACAAGCACTGTAAACCTGTATGCCAAAGACCTTGACCAGAGCTACAGCTTTAACCTTAACGATGCCCTGCAACCGGGCGATACCATGTGGGCCAACTTCTTCCTGGGTGTAGCACACCTTATTAAAGAACGTGGCCTTACGCTTAGCGGCGTAGATGTGGTATTCAGCAGCACCATCCCTATGGGTGCAGGCCTTTCTTCATCGGCGGCAGTAGAGTGCGGTTTTGCATTTGCACTTAATAACATCTATAACCTTGGCCTTAGCAAAGAAGAAATAGCGCTTATCGGCCAGAAGTCGGAGCATACTTTCGTAGGGGTGAACTGCGGTATTATGGACCAGTTTGCCAGCGTATTCGGTAAAAAGAACAAGGTTATAAAACTGGATTGCAACAACCTGGACCACGAGTACCACAGCGCTGATTTTAAAGAATATTCACTACTGTTACTTGACAGTAAAGTAAAACACACCCTGCTTGAGTCGGGCTACAACGACCGCCGTAACGAGGTAGAGCTTGGCCTTGCCAAACTGAAAGGACAATATCCTGAAGTAAATACTTTCCGCGACCTTAGCGAGGCTCAGGTAGAAGCCTGTAAAGACCTGCTGGGCGATGTGGTGTACCGCCGCTGCCTGTTTGTAGTACGCGAAATACAGCGTGTGCTTGATGCAGTAACAGCACTTGAAAACCAGGATTTCAAAAAGCTGGGCCAACTGATGTTTGCCACGCACAATGGCCTTAGCAAAAACTATGAGGTAAGCTGCGAGGAGCTTGATTTCCTTGCCGATGCCGTGCGTAACGACGAAAACGTACTGGGCGCCCGTATGATGGGTGGCGGTTTTGGCGGCTGTACCATTAACCTTGTAAAAAAGGATGCGGTAAACGGCATTATAGAGCGCGTAGCCGCAGCATACAAAGAGAAGTTTAACATAAAGATGGAAGCCTACAAGATAAAAATATCTAAAGGTACCAGCGTATATAAGAACGAACATGCAGGCATTTGATAATAACGAGCATCCGCACAGAAGGTACAACCCGCTTATAGGCGAATGGGTACTGGTATCGCCGCACAGGGCCAAAAGGCCTTGGCAGGGGCAAAAGGAAAGCGCCGGTGGCGAAGACCGTCCGCACTACGACCCTACCTGCTACCTGTGTGCCGGTAACGAGCGCAGCAATGGTGTATTTAACGATAAGTATACCGATGTTTTTGTGTTTGATAACGACTTCCCGTCGCTACTACAGGAAGAAGTAGAAAAACCTGTCAGCACCGACCTTTTCCGTATAGAACCGGAAAGGGGTATCAACCGCGTAATCTGCTTTTCGCCAAGGCACGACCTTACCCTGCCTGAAATGGAATTGGAAGCCATTAAAAAAGTGGTAGACGTATGGAAGGCACAGTACATAGACTTGGGCAGCCACGACTTCATTAACCACGTACAGATTTTTGAAAACAAAGGTGCCGTAATGGGATGCAGCAACCCGCACCCGCACGGCCAGATATGGAGCCAGAGCTCACTGCCTACAAACGTAGCCAAGACACAGGAAAACCTGAAAAAATATTACGCTGCTAACGGCCGCAGCCTTCTTGCCGATTACCTGAAAGAAGAGCTGGAGCGTAATGAGCGCATCGTTTTTGAAAACGAACACTTTGTTGTACTGGTGCCTTTCTGGGCGATATGGCCGTTTGAAACGCTTATTGTAAGCAAAAGGCATTTTGGCAACATTACCGAAATGACTGAGGAAGAATCGCTTGCTTTCGCAGAAGCGATAAAAATCCTTACCGTAAAATACGACAACCTGTTCGAAACCTCGTTCCCGTATTCGTCGGGTATACACCAGTCGCCTACAGACGGCGAAGACCATCCGGAATGGCACTTCCACATGCACTTCTACCCGCCATTGCTGCGTTCGGCTACGGTGAAGAAGTTTATGGTAGGCTACGAACTGATGGCTGAAGCCCAACGTGATATTTCCCCGGAAAAAAGCGCTGCCACGCTAAGGGAACTCTCAACGGTGCACTACAAGCAACAGTAAATTAGTAAACAAACCCAATAATTTTTTTGTAACCCAAATCTCAACAAACACACATTTATGCATTCTTCATTAGCCAATGCGGATTATATCGTGTTCCTGGTCTACTTTGTACTTATTGTAGGCTACGGATTGTGGATATACAACCGTAAGAAAAAAGAGAGCGCCTCCAGCAGCGATTACTTCTTAGCCGAAGGTTCGCTTACCTGGTGGGCCATAGGTACATCGCTTATTGCCAGTAACATCAGCGCCGAGCAGTTTATAGGCATGAGCGGCAGTGGCTTTAAGATGGGCCTTGCCATAGCCACTTATGAGTGGATGGCTGCCATAACCCTTATTATCGTAGCGGTATTTTTTATACCGGTGTACCTAAAGAACAAGATTTTTACCATGCCGCAGTTCCTCCACCAGAGGTATAATGGCACCGTAGCCATGATTATGGCTGTGTTCTGGCTGTTGCTGTACGTAGTGGTAAACCTTACCTCTATATTGTACCTTGGTGCACTGGCAGTAAGCAGCATATCGGGCATTGATTTTAATATCTGTATTGCGTTCCTTGCCATATTCAGCATCATGATTACCCTTGGTGGTATGAAGGTTATCGGCTTTACCGATGTTATCCAGGTGTTCTTCCTGATACTGGGCGGCCTTATCACAACCTACCTTGCACTAAACCTGGTGTCAGACCAGTTTGGCGGCGAGGGCATACTGGACGGTTTCACCCTGCTGAGCGACAAGGCCAGCGACCACTTCCAGATGATACTGAGCAAGGAAAGCCCTAATTACAGTGCGCTTCCGGGACTATCGGTACTTGTGGGTGGTATGATAATTGTGAACCTTAATTACTGGGGATGTAACCAGTACATAACACAGCGTGCACTGGGCGCCGACCTTAAAACCGCACGTGGCGGGCTACTGTTTGCTTCGTTCCTGAAGCTGATGATGCCGCTTATTGTGGTAATACCGGGTATCGCGGCCTACGTGCTGTACCAAAACGGCAGTTTCCAGAGTGAGATGATGCAGGCCGGTGAACTGAACCCTGACCGTGCATATCCTGTACTGCTAAACCTGCTGCCTGCGGGCCTTAAAGGGCTTTCGTTTGCAGCGCTTACGGCAGCTATTGTGGCTTCGCTTGCGGGTAAGGCAAACAGTATTGCAACCATTTTTACGCTGGATATTTACAAGAAGCGCATCAATGAAAATGCCGACGAAAAGAAACTGGTAAACGTGGGCAAAATCACCGTGGTTGCGGCTATGGTTATTGCTATCGTTATATCTCCGTTCCTTGGTATTGACAAAAAAGGAGGCTTCGAATTTATACAGGAGTACACAGGCTTCTTCAGTCCGGGTATCTTCGCCATGTTTATCCTGGGCTTCTTCTGGAAGAAAACCACCAGCAACGCAGCGTTGTTTGCTACAGTGGGCGGTTTTATCTTCTCGTGCTTCCTAAAGGCGCTGCCGGGGCTTATGGACCTATCGTTCCTGTACCCTATAGGATGGGCGGTACCAAATGCAGAGGGCATATACGAAATACCGTTCCTGGACAGGATGGCGCTGGTATTTGCGCTGTGCGTTATCGGTATGTTCTTTATCAGCGTTAAAGAAAACCAGAAAGGTGTTAAACCTAACGGACTTGAAATAGATACCACAATGTTTAAGGTAACACCGGCGTTTACCGTAGGTGCGCTTATTGTTACCGGCATTACAGCAGCACTCTATACCATATTTTGGTAGATTGTTTAATAAATGTTTTTTTACACACACAGAAGCGCGGCCTGCAAGCCGCGCTTCTACTTTTTTAGAGGAGGAAGCAATTGTAAAAAGTTTTACCACAAGGTTCACAAGGCTTTGTGGATAATGGCTTGTTCCAAGCTACCAAGGTCACGAAGCTTTGCGTGCCAGCCTTGTGTCCCTCAATCCCGATAATCGGGATTGAAACCTTTATCCAATAATTGTAAGCCTTGCCCCGTGTACTTCGCGAAAATACTTAGTGTACCTTGTGGTAAAATTATAAAGTCCCAAACTAAAACGTATTTATATGGACTCCTTTTAAAGGCCGATTATTTCGTGCAAAATATTCATAAATTTGCCCTATGGAAAACACGCTGCTCAGCACTGTAAATTCGCCTGCCGATTTGAGGAAACTCAGCCCGCAACAACTGCCGCAACTGGCTGCCGAACTGCGCGATTTTATTATTGACGTAGTATCGGTTAAGGGTGGCCACCTAGGTGCCAGCCTGGGCGTGGTAGAGCTTACCATAGCGCTGCACTACGTGTTTGACACGCCTGATGATCTGCTCGTTTGGGATGTAGGCCACCAGGCGTACGGGCACAAGATACTTACCGGCCGCCGCGATGTGTTTGCCTCCAACCGCGAGTTCGGAGGCATAAGCGGTTTCCCGAAACGCAGCGAAAGTGAACACGACACTTTTGGTACCGGCCACAGCAGTACCTCCATATCGGCGGCACTGGGTATGGCCATTGCCTCTAAACTACAGGGCGACACTGCGAAAAACCACATAGCCGTTATAGGCGATGCCAGCATAGCATCGGGTATGGCCTTTGAAGGGCTTAACCATGCAGGCGTAACGGATGCCAACCTGCTGGTGGTGCTAAACGACAACGCCATAGGCATAGACCCGAGTGTGGGGGCGCTGAAGCATTACCTTACCGAAGTAAAGGAAGGCCGCAACCCAAGGCAGAACAACATGATAAGTTCGCTTAACTTTGACTATACCGGTCTTATAGACGGGCATGATTTTACCGCACTGATACGCGAACTGGAGCGCCTGAAGCAGATACCGGGCCCTAAATTCCTGCATATAATTACCACCAAAGGCAAAGGACTGAAACAAGCCGAGGAAAACCAGGTGAAATACCACGCACCGGGCAAATTTGACAAACTTACGGGTGAGGTTTTGGCTATAGCCGAAAGCCACCTCCCACCTAAATACCAGGATGTTTTTGGCCTTACACTTACCGAGTTGGCTGCGCAAAACGACAAAATAGTAGGCATTACCCCCGCCATGCCATCGGGCAGTTCCATGAAGTTTATGATGGATGCCTTCCCCAAAAGGGCCATAGATGTGGGCATTGCAGAACAGCACGCTGTAACCCTTGCCGCAGGTATGGCTACACAGGGTATGGTGGTGTATTGTAATATTTACTCCACATTTTTACAGCGCGCTTACGACCAGGTTATACACGATGTAGCGTTGCAAAACCTGCCGGTTATCTTTTGCCTGGACCGTGCAGGGCTTGTGGGCGAAGACGGCGCTACCCACCACGGGGTGTTCGACATTGCGTACCTGAACTGCATCCCGAACATGATACTGTTTGCACCCCTAAACGAAACTGAATTGCGCAACATATTATATACAGCCCAACTTGGCCTGCCCCACCCTATTGCCATACGCTACCCACGCGGGCGCGGTGAGGGTACCGACTGGCAGCGCCCTTTTGAACCTATAGCTATTGGCAAGGCAAAACAGCTGAAGCACGGCAACAGGATAGCCATACTGAGCACCGGGACAATCGGCAATAATGTAACCAAAGCGCTCCACAATCTGGGGAATGAAGCGGTATTTTCGCACTGGCATTTCGGGTTTATAAAACCACTTGATGAAACGGCCTTGCACAGCATATTTTCGGCGCATAAAACTGTAGTTACCATTGAGGACGGAAACGTTGTAGGAGGCTTCGGCACAAACATTAACACTTTTGCCACAACGCACAATTATACTTTGAAAATCAAAAACTTAGGCATCCCAGATAGCTTCATTGAACACGGTTCGGTGAAAGAATTGCAACAAACCTGTAAAATAGACGTTAATTCTTTAAAGGATTTCTTTTCCGGCTTATAGTAAATGACGATTTTTGCACGATTTTTGCGCAGTTTTGCACGAACCGAAAAAACCTCAGGATCAATGATGAAGATTAAAGCCTGCTTTAGCGCTGTACTGCTTGTGTTGCTTTTCCAGCAAGGCCATGCACAGGCGCTGATAACGACTACCCTGCCCGACACCATTTCGCACTGGGAAAAAACCAATGCCGTGGGGCTTGACATTAACGAAATTGCTTTTGTAAACTGGAGCGTGGGTGGTAACAACTCTGTTACCCTGCTGGGCAAAGGGAACTTTACCCGCAAGTACACCAAGAAAAATGTAAACTGGCTGAATGAGCTTATAGTACGCTACGGCCACAACGCACAGGAGGGCCAGATGCCCCGAAAAACGGACGACCAGTTTCAGTTTAACTCCACTTTCGGATACAAAAAAGACAGCATATCGAACTGGTATTACAGTGCCAAGTTCAACTTTAACACGCAGTTTGCCAACGGTTATAACTACCCGAACAAAACACACGAAATATCGGCGCCGTTTGCCCCTGCTTACATCTTTCTGGGTGTCGGTGGTGAATACATCCGCAAGGACTGGGGCTTTAATGCCTATTTTTCTCCGCTAACCGATAAGACAACTTTGGTACTGGACCAATACCTTGCCGACCAGGGTGCTTTTGGTGTGGACAAAGCAGTAACCGACGCGGATGGCAATGTTATAAAACACGGTAAAAAATCACGTACGGAACTGGGTATACTGATGACAAACCAGCTGAAAAGGCAGATTTTTAAGAATATAATGCTGGACAACCGCCTTACGCTGTATACCGACTACCTGAACAGTTTTGGGAATGTTGACGTTAACTGGCAGTTTACCCTGGATATGACCGTAAACCAATACGTAAAGGCCAACATAGGTGCTAACGTGATTTACGACGACGATATTAAAGCCACCGAAGAACGCGACGGACAGGTGGTTACCGTAGGCCCTAAACTACAACTGAAGCAAATGCTGGGCGTGGGACTTAGTTATACTTTTTAAGATTAGTTAGATTTTTAGAACTTTAGATTATTGGATTTTTAGATTGGAACAACAAGATATTATGCCGTTCTAACAATCTAAAAATCCAATAATCTGACTAATCCAATTTAAAATCACTTCCCTCCCGTAACCGTATTATAGAGCAACACAGCATTGCCGTCGGTAAGGGTACTTACAAAATGGCTTATGTGCAGCAGGCGCTCGTATACCGTCATTTTATCGGTAATAAATTTCTCCGGCAGCAGCTTCAGGATAAGCTTATCGTAATTGCTTTCAACGCCCTCAAACTTGTTATTGTAGGCAGTACAAAACGCATCGAGCAGGGTATTGATAATGCGGTAACCCATTACCTCCTTTTCCACTACTTCGCGGCTTTGGTAAATGTTTTTTATGCTGATGTTAATAATGTCCTTCATCTGGGCGGTATAGCTACCCCTGTCGGTAAGCGCATACGGAAATTTACCCGCCAGTATGGCCTCTTCGTTTTCCATAAAAACACTCACGGCATCATTAATCAGCGAACCTATGGCCAGTGCCCGCAGGTAGCTTATGCGGTCTTCCTTAGTGGTAAGGCTCTTGTATTTTTCTACCTGTACATTGTCTTTGACCAGCTTTATAAGGTATTCCAGCGCATAATCTTCAGAGATAAGCCCAAGGTTGATACCGTCTTCAAAATCGATTATGGTATAGCAAATATCGTCGGCAGCTTCTACAAGGTAGGCCAACGGGTGGCGTTCAAAGCCTATATCATCCCCGGTTTTGTTAGGTATCAGGCCCATGTCCTCTGCTACATCCTGAAAGGATTGCTTATCCGCCTGAAAGAAACCGTACTTTTTATCGGCAATATTGCTTGTCGGCTTTTTCGGTAGCGACTCTTTAGGATATTTCATGAACGCACCCAGCGTAGCGTAGCTTATGCGCAGGCCGCCTTCTATGCCCGGGCGCGTGGCTGTAAGCAGGCTGAAGCCGTTTGCATTACCTTCAAACTCTACCAGGTCCTGCCACTCCTTATCGTTAAGGTGTGCGCGGTATTTAAAACCGTTGCCGTTTTTAAAGTATTCGCCTATCGCCTTTTCGCCGCTATGGCCAAAGGGAGGGTTGCCTATATCATGTGCCAGTGCAGCCGCAGCTACTATGGCACCAAAATCGTTCATGTGATAACCGTGCACTTCGGCAAGGTACGGGTGTTTCTCTATAATTTTTTTACCCACAAGGCGCCCCAAAGAACGCCCCACTACGCTTACCTCAAGGCTGTGCGTAAGACGGGTATGTACAAAGTCGGTTTTGCTTAGGGGTATCACCTGCGTTTTGTCCTGCAGGCTACGGAAAGCCGATGAAAATATAATACGGTCGTAGTCTACCTCAAAGCCAAGGCGTGTATCGTCCTGCTCGCGGCGGAGCCTTTTGGTGGTATCGCCCTGCCTTTTCAGCGAGAGCAGCTGTTCCCATTGCATCATTGCGTAGTGGTTATTTTACCCCAAAAGTACGCAATAAGGTTTAAAGGTAAAATGTTAAATCTGCTCCACGCTATTCAAACCCAAAAATGCCTGATATGTTCTTGCACGGGTCATTAGGGTCGCAATAAAATGTTTCTACAACCAATGATGTCCATCTCTTTTTACCACTTCTATATACCAATTGTGGAAAACAATTTTCATTACTCCCATAGCAAAGTAAAAACCTACGGCTATATCCAGCATCTGCTTTATGATAATTTTTATCATTTGAAAAGAGAATAAATTTATTATCAATCATTTGAAGTTCAATTGCAAGCTTTAGTTTTTTAGAAAAATTCCTACATAAAACATAGTAGTAATCTTTCTCCTTATCCGGAACATCGTGTCTGGTTACAACACCCTTTTCAATCGAAATTTTATCGAAAATAATCTTTTCATTTTCTCCGGCATCCGCTAACACGCCTGATATCTGCTGTTCAAGAAATGTTTTCAATTTAATCGTATCGGTAACAACAATAGGTTGCCCCTTTTGGAGGCAACCTATTTCAGCATTTATATAATTCTGAGAATATCCTAAAAAGGCAATCAACAGAAAACTTATTATAAATAAAAATTTCATTAATTCTGACTTATTTGTAACGGTGATTTTGTTGTTACTGTAACTTCTTTGGTACAGCCACTTCCGGTACCTGAAACACACGAAGTACAGCGCCATAACTTTTTACCATCTTTCTCGTACTCTTCGGGGTCACAGCCTTCACGGCAACCGCCATGACACACGCAGGTACCTACAGATAATAGATTTCTTGCAGAGTCATAAACAAAATTTACGTAAAAACTGTTCTGATTTAAGACAAGATCAACACCCACTTTAACACTTTCGTCAGTACTCATGCCAACAAGCTTATATAAGCCGGGAGTGTCTGCAGATGCCTGGATTGAGAAATTCTTTATTGTTTGTGTAACACCGAGGTTCCTAACAGCTGAGTTAATTGAATCTTTTAGTACAGATATATTTTCTGTTATAACAAAACTTCCATTTATTACTTCTCCTACTTTATCCTCAGGCACAATCCTTTGGAATAAAGATGAATTTGTATTTTGGTTATCACTTTGAGTCGAGCTATCTGAAGTACAACTTGCAACCCAGGCTACTAAAAATAAGAAGGACGCTAATATGAATATTTTTTTCATATTGAATTGATTTTTAATGTTAATAATTAATTTGATTGGATATCCAAGCCGAATTAACAAAAAAAAAAAAACGCCGTTTATCCCTATAAGTAGTGATTAACAAACTTTTAACACAGGCAGTTAAGTCCTTTTCCCCGTGCGCACCACAAAGGTTTTGCTCAAGCTGTCGTGCAGGCCAAAAGGCACAGGCCCCAGGAACGACAATGGTTCAAAGGGTATAAACCTCAGCAGGCTGCGCAGCAGTATATTCCATTCGGTAGGTACGGAACCATCAAAGCGTATTACACGCGTACCGGTAATGAACTTGCCAGGCGTACGTTGTAAAAACGATTCAAACAGGCCGTAATACATAATGCTTACCAGCCCATAGAATAATCCCAACCGGGGGTTAGGTACATCGGGGCTTATATTGCCTACGGTTAAAAAATCATATCCATAGGTTTTGGCTGCCCAGTTGCCGGCATCCATAACCAGGGTAAGTATAAAAATAATAAGTACAAAATCTATAAACCAGTTCAGCAACCTTTTGCCAAAGGGTGCCAGTAAAAAAGGCTGCGTGTTTTTGGGTTCTTCCATCCTTGCAGGTTAAAGCCGCAAAGGTAACGATTTCCCCGATGATTTATGCCAAAGCTGTTTTTGGCTTATAGCTCCTGCTGGCCTATCTGGTCGAAATCGTTGTTAAGGCTTAGCGATTCCTTAAGCTTTTTTACATCTACCACATACGTATTCGGGATGCTGTCGTGCCATCCGCGAGACGGCGTACCGAAAAACGAAAACACCTCAAAAGGGATAAGGCGGCTAAAGGTACGCCCCAGTGCCTGCCCTATTGAAAGCTTTTCGCCATACTCATTTACCACCGTAGTACCGGTAATAAACTTGGCAATGGTGCGGCCGGTAAGGGCTTCAAATATAAAATAGTAAAGCAGGAACAAAGAGATACTAACCACGCTACCCCCCAGGCCTTCATCGGTTAAAATCTCGTAAGGCTTGTGGACACCCACGCGTGTAAGGAATGCCGAAATTAAAATAAGGACAAAAAGGATTATGTAAAAAAACACAAGATCCAGCAGGTAGTTTAAAAAACGCTTGCCGGATGTAACCATAATGCTCTCATCGATTCTGTAGTACGTTGACATAATTAAAAATTTTATAATTGGTTCCAACAAATATAACGAAAAGGCTTTTGCATACACATTATCATTTTGGAATACACACCTTATCATTTTGATACGGTTTTCCACTTTGGCATAAAACCTTAAAACTGCAACCACCAATAAAACAAACACTTACCTCACTACTTTCACTTTAGGCATTCATTTTGGCATATACAGACAAAACGCAAATAGTTCCACAAAATGAAAAACCATGTAAAGACCGTTTCTACCAGGGCGGTACAGTTTGCAGAGCTTACTAAAGGTTTTATACGCAACGGGCAGATAAGCAGGGCAAAAAAATGCCTGGATATGGCCGAACTGCTCTTTAAAAACGGCAATGCCGAAACCCGAAACGCCATAGGCAATATCTACGTATCGTCTGTTTCCACCTTTATGGAGATACGCAACTGCTCTATAGCAAAGCTGTTTCCGCCGATGCTGAAAAAAGAATACGTAATGCAGGTTAATGCATCGGGCGTTTAATTTTTCAATCCTTCAATTTTTAAATCTTTCAATAAAGAATCATGACTGCACTTTTTATTATAGCCCTGCTGGTTTTTGCCTACATGTGCTACGTACTTGTAAAACCCGAAAAATTTTAACCCATGAACAGCGAAATCATAGGTATTGTAGTAATGTATGCACTGGTGCTGGCACTGGCTCTGCCGCTGGGCCGCTACATAGGCAAAATATTCAACTACGAACCTACCTGGGCCGACACGATTTTTAATCCGATAGACAAATTATTCTACAAGCTGGGCGGTATTAATGACACGGTGGAAATGACCTGGAAACAGCACCTGGCCGCACTGCTTACCATAAACGGGGTGTGGTTTTTACTGTCCATGTTTGTATTGCTTAATATGGACTGGCTGCCCCTGAACCCCGACGGCAACCCGGCTATGAGCATGGACCTGGCTTTTAACACCACAGTAAGTTTTATTACCAACACCAACCTACAGCACTACAGCGGCGAAACCGGGCTTTCTTACCTGGGACAGCTTACACTGATGCTGTGGCAGTTTATCAGCGCGGCCTGCGGTATGGCGGTGTGTGCCGTGGTATTTAAGGCCATGCAGGAAAAAACACAGCTTACGTTGGGCAACTTTTACAGCTATTTTGTACGCTCGGCTACCAGGGTACTGCTCCCGCTGTGCCTTGTAGTAGCTGCTATACTAGTATTTAATGGTACCCCGATGACCTTTGAGGGCAAGGACCATATTACCACCCTTGAGGGCAAAACTCAGGATGTAAGCCGTGGCCCGGTAGCGGCATTTGTTGCCATAAAACAACTGGGCACTAACGGTGGCGGTTTTTACGGCCCTAACAGTGCCAATCCCATGGAAAACCCCAACTACCTTACTAACCTTGTAGAAAACCTGAGCATAGTACTGATACCTATGGCGCTGGTTTTCGCACTGGGTTATGTACTGAAACGCAAAAAACTCGCGTGGACCATATACGGTGTAATGACCGTAGGTTTCCTGCTGCTGCTTATACCAACCATAATTGGCGAAGCGGGCGGCAACCCGGCCATTGATAAAATGGGCATTGCCCAGCCTACAGGGAGCATGGAGGGAAAGGAAGTACGCTTTGGTGCGGTGGCATCGGCCAACTGGGCTACGTACACTACTTGCACCAGTAACGGTTCGGTTAATGCCATGCACGACAGCTTTACCCCGCTGGGTGGCGCCACTACCCTGCTGGGCATGATGGTAAACTGCTTTTACGGCGGTATAGGCGTAGGGTTCCTTAACTTTTACATCTTCATCATACTCGCGGTATTCATCAGCGGGTTGATGGTAGGCCGTACACCGGAGTTCCTTGGCAAAAAGATAGAAGCCAGGGAAATGAAAATAGCCATGATGGTGGCACTACTGCACCCACTGCTTATCCTTGCAGGTACGGCACTGGCAAGTTACCTGTATGCAGGCAACCCCGAAGCTTATGCCGGTTGGCTCGCCAATCCCGGTTACCACGGCTTCAGTGAAATGCTGTACGAGTTTACCTCATCATCGGCCAATAACGGCAGCGGCTTTGAAGGCCTGGGCGATAATACCCCGTTCTGGAACATAGCCACCGGTATTGTAATGCTGCTGGCGCGCTACCTGCCTATTATAGGCCCCGTAGCCATAGCCGGTATACTGGCTGCCAAAAAGTACGTACCCGAAAGCGCCGGTACCCTTAAAACCGATACTTCAACCTTTGGTTTTATGGTGTTTGCCGTAATATTCATTGTGGCGGCACTGTCGTTCTTCCCGTCGCTTACACTGGGGCCTATAGCCGAGTATTTTTCACTATACCATTAATTTTCGAGATAAATGAAAAGCCAGAATACAAGCCTGTTCCAGAAAGACCTGGTACAGCAGGCATTGAAACAATCGTTTATAAAGCTGAACCCGTCTTCGCTCATAAAAAACCCGGTAATGTTTACCGTAGAGGTAGGCACGCTCATTATGCTCTTTGTATGCGTATGGGTACTGGTGGGCGAAAAGAGCCAGGGCAGCTTCGCATATAACTTTACGGTATTTATCATACTGTTAGTAACGTTACTGTTCGCCAACTTTGCTGAAGCCATAGCAGAGGCCCGCGGTAAGGCGCAGGCCGACAGCCTGCGCAAGACCCGCGAGGAAACCCCTGCCAAAAAAGTGGAACCCGTAGGCGAAATGTACGTAGACGAAATACAGGTAGTACCTTCATCTACACTAAAAAAAGGCGATGTATTTATCTGCGAGGCAGGTGATGTTATCCCTACCGACGGTGAAATCATAGAGGGCCTTGCCACCATAGACGAAAGCGCCATAACCGGCGAAAGCGCACCTGTAATACGTGAAGCCGGTGGTGATAAAAGCTCAGTAACGGGCGGTACCAAAGTATTATCGGACAAGATAAAAGTACAGGTTACCACCAATGCAGGCGAAAGCTTCCTGGATAAGATGATTGCCCTTGTGGAAGGTGCCAGCCGCCAGAAAACCCCGAATGAAATAGCACTTACCATACTTTTGGCGGGCTTCACGCTGGTGTTCATCATCGTGTGTGTAACGCTGAAACCCTTTGCCGATTACGCCAACATCCCCATTACTATAGCGGCGTTCATTTCGTTGTTTGTGTGCCTTATACCTACCACTATAGGGGGGTTGTTGTCGGCCATCGGTATTGCGGGTATGGACAGGGCGTTGCGTGCCAATGTGATTACCAAATCAGGTAAGGCCGTAGAAACCGCAGGCGATATCGACGTGCTGCTGCTGGACAAAACCGGTACCATAACCATAGGCAACCGTAAGGCCACACACTTTCATGCTGCTGCCGGTGTAGACGAACGCGATTTTATAAAAGCCGCCGTACTCAGCTCCATGAGCGATGATACCCCTGAAGGCAAATCCATTATAGAGTTGGCCGGAATTGAAGCCAAAGCCTTTAAGGTAGAAAACCCGCGCTTTATAAAGTTCACCGCCGAAACCCGCAGTTCGGGTATCGATTTTGCCGATGTACGCATCCGCAAAGGAGCCTTTGATGCCATTAAGAATTTAGTGGAAAAAGCAGGCAACCCGTTTGCCGATGAAGTAACCGAAGTGGTGAAGAAAGTGTCGGGCAATGGCGGTACACCACTGGTGGTTTCACAAAACGAAAAAGTACTGGGCGTAATAGAGCTGCAGGATATTATAAAAACAGGCATTGCCGAGCGTTTTGAGCGCCTGCGTAAAATGGGCGTGAAAACCGTAATGGTTACCGGCGACAACCCGCTTACCGCAAAGTTCATTGCCGAAAAGGCCGGGGTGGATGATTTTATTGCCGAAGCCAAGCCTGAGGACAAAATGAACTACATAAAATCCGAACAACAACAAGGCAAGCTTGTAGCCATGATGGGCGACGGTACTAACGATGCACCCGCCCTTGCCCAGGCCGATGTGGGTGTAGCCATGAACAGCGGTACACAGGCCGCCAAGGAAGCCGGTAACATGGTAGACCTGGACAACGACCCAACCAAGCTGATTGAAATTGTGGAAATAGGCAAGCAACTGCTCATGACCCGTGGTACGCTGACCACCTTTAGTATAGCGAATGACGTGGCGAAATACTTTGCCATAATCCCCGCGTTGTTCATTACCGCCATACCGGCATTACAGGGACTGAACATCATGAACCTGCACAGCCCTGAAAGTGCCATACTATCGGCAGTGATATTTAATGCCATCATCATCCCGATACTGATTCCGCTGGCGCTGAAAGGTGTGGCTTATAAACCGATAGGAGCTTCGGCACTGCTGCGCCGTAACCTGTTTATCTACGGCCTTGGCGGGGTAATAGTACCGTTCATTGGTATTAAACTGATTGATATACTGGTTTCTGTATTCTTCTAACCTTTAGTCAAATCTATAAAAAATGTCATGATTTAAAAGACACACCCCTAACCCCTCTCAAGAGGGGAATAGCTTCACTCTTGCTGATAAAATGACTGTGTTTTACAAGTCTGAGTAAGCACATCTGAGTGTTCCCCTCTTGAGAGGGGTTAGGGGTGTGTTATGTAGAAATGATTCAACTATAATGTAATCCAATGCGCATTCCATTCCGACTGGAGCGCAGCGGAACGGAGGAATCTCCTAAACAGTTTAAAATTGAGATTTCTCGACTCCGCTGCGCTGCGCCCGAAATGGAAGAACAGTACGCAACATTAAAAATAAACAAAAATGAAAACACATATTGTTCCCGCTATACGGTTAACCCTGTTCTGCGCCCTGTTTTTTTCAGGTATCTATACCATGAGTATTTTGGGCCTTGCCCAACTAACACCAAACCAGGGTAAGGGTTTCATAACCGAACACAACGGAAAGCGCTACCACACCTATGTGGCGCAGGGCTTTACCCAGGATAAGTACTTCTGGCCGCGCCCCAGTGCGGTAGACTATAACGCAGCCGGATCTGGGGGCAGCAACAAAGGCCCATCGAATCCGGAATACCTTGCCACCGTGCAAAGCCGTATCGATACCTTTTTGCTTAAAAACCCCGGTGTTGCCAAAAAAGACATCCCTGCCGAGCTGGTTACTGCCAGTGGTGCCGGGCTGGATCCGGATATTTCACCCGAAGCTGCAACCATACAGGTAAAGCGTGTAGCCAAAGCGCGTAACCTACCCGAAGCCGAAGTGGCAAAAGCTATTGAAGAAAACACCAAACAACCGCTGCTGGGCTTCATGGGGCCTGCAACGGTAAATGTCCTGAAGCTGAACCTGGCTTTAGACAACCAAGCCTCTCCCCAGCCCTCTCCAAGGGAGAGGGAGTAGCTTCACTCGCACGTTCCGTCATTGCGAGGAACGAAGCAATCTTATTAAAAATGAAGGTTTTAAAGCTGAACAGGCTTTAGACACCCTACGCAATTAACAAACAAATTTTAATACAAACAGAAAATGAGAACGCTAAGCACTTTAGCATTAACCCTTACTGCGGCATTTGCCATGCAGGCGCAAACGGATTCCCTAACGACTAAAAAAATACCTTTTGACGGTATGGACCTTGGCTGGATAAACGGACAGAACCGCCAGACGAATTTCCCGCTGACATTCCAGGACAAGGACGGCGAAACCATACTTACTGGTGTGGCCTACGTAGACGGCTACTACAACTATGACTTCAACAGGCCGAAAGACAATACCCATACCATTTCATCTTCTATAGGGCGCAGCAATGAGTTTACCATTAACATGGCAAGCGTTGGTATAGAAAGTAATTACAAGAATATTATAGGCCGCGTATGGCTGCAATACGGCCAAATGGCTGCCATAGTACAGGACCAGGACGGTACTGTAAACCACGGGCGCAACACCAGCGTTAATAACCTTAAGTACATACGCGAAGCCGCTGCCGGTTACCATTTTGATAAGTGGTATGGCGTAAATGTGGAAATGGGTATCTTCATGAGCTACATAGGCCTGGAAAGCTACGTGATAAACGAAAACTGGAGCTACCAGCGCAGTATGGTGTGCGATTTTACACCGTTCTACTTCCAGGGGGCAAGGGCACAGTTATATCCGTCTAAACATTTCAAGACCGAAATTTGGGTGATGAACGGCTGGCAAACCTACAACAGCTGGAACACCGGCCTTGCTGTAGGTTCGTCTAACTACTACAGGCCAAACGAAAACCTGCAACTGGTGGCTAACTTCTACCTTAACGGGAAAGACAACCGCAATGCTCCGGGCGTAAGGCGTTTCCACCACGATAACAGTGTGGTAGCGCGTTACTTTAAGGATAAGCAAAGCACCGGCATCAGCCAGGCAGCATTCAGCCTTAACACGCACTACGGCTTCCAGAGTGGCAGCGGCGTAAAATCGAAAGACAATTATATGCTGGGCACATCATTGGCCAATAGGGTGTGGTTCAACAAAAACAAAATGGCACTGACCCTTCGTGGTGATGTGATTACCAATCCCGGTGCGTACCTAGCGTTTTCACCATCGCCTGTAGCTGACAATGATTATAACGATGCGCTTGCAGCGGGCAAGGACCTGAAGATGTTACAGGGTACGGCTACCTTTGATGTAATGCCGAACGACTTTATTACCTTCCGCCTGGAGTACGGATACCGCAGCAGCAACATCCCTTACTTTGCAGGCAGGCAGGGTACCACAAGCCCTGACGGATGGATAGACACCCCTACCGATGGCTGGAGGCCCGACCTAAAGAAAACCGAAAACAGGATAACACTGGCCGTTAACTTCAGGCTGTAAAATTTTGGACACTGAAAAAGAAAATAATGTAAAACACTTCCTCGACCTGATACAAAAATCGAGGAAAGGTAAGTTTAAGGTCTACATCGGCATGAGTGCCGGTGTAGGCAAAACTTTTCGTATGCTACAGGAAGCGCACACCCTGTTGCGCAACGGTATCGACGTAAAGATAGGCTACATAGAAACCCACAACCGCAAGGAAACCCACGACCTGCTTGACGGGCTTCCCGTGGTGCCACGCCGCTCTATTTTTTACAAAGGCAAGTACCTGGACGAAATGGATGTGCAGGCGGTAATCAACCTGCGCCCTGAAGTGGTTATTGTAGACGAGCTGGCCCATACCAACATAGAGGGCAGCCGCAACGAAAAGCGCTGGCAGGATGTAATGGAGATACTCGACGCGGGCATTAACGTTATCAGCGCGGTAAACATTCAGCATATAGAAAGCCTGAATGACGACGTACGCGAGATTACCGGCATCGAAGTAAAAGAACGTGTACCCGACAGCGTACTGAAAGCTGCCGACGAGGTGGTAAACATAGACCTTACTGCCGACGAGCTGATTACCCGCCTTAAAGAAGGCAAAATTTACACCCCCGATAAAATACCCCACGCGTTATCGAACTTTTTTAAGGCCGAGCATATACTACAGCTCCGCGAGCTGGCACTGAAGGAAGTGGCCAGCCAGGTAGAACGCAAGGTAGAAACTGAGGTTACGGGCCTTAATGCCAAACAGGAGCGTTTTATGGCCTGTATAAGCAGCAACCCCGAAACGGCCAAAAAAGTAATACGTAAAACTGCAAGGCTGGCTAATTACTACCACAGTAAATGGATTTTGCTGTATGTGGAAACTCCTGCCGAAGCACCCGATAAAATAGCCCTGAGCCGGCAGCGCCACCTTATAAACAACTATAAGCTGGCCATAGAGCTGGGCGCCGAAATTATAAAAGTGGAAAGCAGCAGCGTAGCCACCGCCATAATGCAAACCGCCGAGGCAAGAAAGGTAACCACTATTTGCGTGGGCAAGCCGCACATAAACTTATTTAAGGTAATTTTGTCTACCAACGTTTTTAAGTCGTTGCTAAACAAACTGTCGAGCAGCGACATCGACTTAGTAATACTTTCATAAACATGAAAATAAGGACCAAACTGCAACTGGCGCTGGGCACGTTGTTTTTGCTCATAGCAGTGCTATCGGCATTTGCCATACGCCAGGTAAACCTTTTGGCACAAGATACCAAGAACATACTCGTGGCTAACTATAAGTCTCTTGATTACAGCCGCAACATGCTGAAGGCCATAGATGCCGACACGCTTACTGCTGCTAACCTGAAGCAATTTCAATACTACCTGCAAAAACAGGTGGCTAACATTACCGAAGTAGGCGAAAATGAATACACTACCGACCTGCAGCTGCACTATGCCAGCCTGCTGAAAGAACCTGCAAACAAAACCCACCTGCGGAACATCCGCGAGTCGCTGAACAGCATCATGAAACTGAACATGGATGCCATACAGCGCAAAAGCATCATCGCCGAAAAGACCGCCGATAATTCGGTGCTGTGGCTTACGTTTACCGCCGCGCTGTGTATCAGCATGGGTTTTTTACTGCTTATAAACCTGCCGGGCGCCATAGCTGCCCCCGTGCAGAAACTTACCGAAAGTATCCGCCAGATTGCCGAAAAGAACTATTCGCAGCGGGTGTACATTAAAGGGCACGACGAGTTTGCCACCATGGCAAATACCTTTAACTCTATGGCACAGAAGCTGGAAGAATATTCTGCAACTGACCTTGCCAAACTGATGACCGAAAAGAAACGCGTGGAAACGCTTATCAATAACATGGCCGACCCGGTTATAGGGCTGGACGAGCACAACAGCATTATTTTTATAAACGAGGAAGCGCTGAAAATTGCCGCACTGAAAAAGGAAATGGTTACAGGCCGCAACATAAGCGATATAGCCCTTACCAACGACCTGCTGCGCGACCTGAGCCGTGAGGCCGTACTGGGCGAAACCCAAAGCAGGCAGGTAATGAAAATTTATGCCAACGGGCGCGAAAGCTATTTCGAAAAAAACATACTCCCTATTCAGGTGGTGCCTACCGGTGAAACCGAAATGCAGCCCATAGGTTCGGTAATCATATTGCGGAACATTACGGCGCATAAAGAGCTGGATGAGGCCAAGACCAATTTTATCGCTACAGTGTCGCATGAGTTTAAAACGCCCATTGCCAGTATGAAGATGAGCCTGCAACTTTTGGAAAATGAAAAGACCGGCCCACTGAATGAGGAGCAAAAGGAATTGGTAACCAACATAAAAGACGATACGGCACGGCTGCTGCGCACTACGGGCGAGCTGCTGAACATTACGCAGGTGGAAACAGGGAAAACGAGCATCAATATAGAATCGTGTCATGTGGCTACGCTGGTGGAAGATGCCGTAAATGCGAATAAAATACAGGCCACAGCCAAGCAGATAAGCATACATGTAAATGTGGAAAACGGTTTCCCCGACGTGTTGGCCGACCGCGAAAAAACCACCTGGATTATCTCTAACCTTATATCGAATGCAGTACGTTATTCGTATGAAAATGCGCAGATAACCGTTTCGGCAGAGAAGCATCCGGGTACGGTGCAAATCACCGTTAAGGACAACGGTATTGGCATCCCTGAAAATTATATCGGCAAGATATTCGACAAATATTTCCGGGTGCCGGGCAGCCAGAAGGAAGGCACCGGGCTGGGCCTCGCCATAAGCAAGGAATTTATGGAAGCACAGGGCGGCACCATTACGGTAAGCAGCGTACCCGGCCAGGGCAGTACCTTTACCCTTACGTTTAAAAGAGGGTTTTAATCCCAAAAAATGGACTTCTGAACACAGAAAAGTTGAACTTTTCAACACATCCGGCGGTTGCCTAAATACTGAACTTTGTAGTGTTGTTAATTAAAAAACCACACACAATGGAAACAGATAAAACAGTATTGGTAACCGGCGGCACAGGGTTTATAGCCGTACACATCATCCTTAATTTACTAAAACAAGGCTATAACGTACACACTACCGTACGCAGCCTGGGCCGTTCGGGCGAACTTACCGAAGCGCTTAAATCAGTCGGTATCACCACCTTTGATAACCTTCATTTTTTTGAAGCCGACCTTTTGAAAGATGAGGGTTGGGCCGAAGCCGTAGCAGGAGCTGACTACGTACTGCACGTAGCTTCTCCGTTTATTGTTAGCGAGCCGCAAGACGAAAACGAACTTATTATCCCGGCACGCGAAGGTTCGCTTCGTGTACTTAGGGCATCGCGCGATGCGGGGGTTAAGCGCGTGGTGCTTACCTCGTCATTCGCAGCCATTGGCTACAGCAACAACACACCCGGACACGTTTTTACCGAAGAAGACTGGACCGACCCTACTGCCCCTGTAGGCGCTTACGTAAAATCTAAGACCATAGCCGAAAAGGCCGCATGGGATTTTATTGCCGCTGAAGGCAACGGGCTGGAGTTGGCCGTTATTAACCCGGTTGGGGTGTTTGGCCCGGCGGTGGGCGGCATTACATCTGCCTCTGTAGATTGGGTTATAAGGGATATACTGGACGGTAAAGCACAGACGTTTGATTTTGCCTTTGGTGCGGTAGACGTGCGCGATGTAGCCGATATACACATCACTGCCATGCTGCACCCCGATGCTGCAGGGCAGCGTTTCCTTGCTACAGATGAAGGTGCAATTGCCTTTTATGACGTGGCAGAACTGATACGTAAGGAACGCCCTCAGTATGCAGGCAACGTACAGGATTTTGAAAAACCGCATGCCGATAAGTACCCTGTATTATCTAACAAAAAAGCGGTAACCGTATTGGGGTGGCAGCCGCGCAGCAAAGAAGAAGCTGTACTGGCAAGCGTGGATAGCCTGAAGGGGGTTTAATAAACATCGTTGATAGAATTTTATACCTACAAGGTCTTAAAGACCTTGCAGGAAGCTAATCCAACAAGGCATAACAACCTGCAAGGCTTCAAAAACCTTGTAGGTTTCTTTTATACCAAAATACTATCTTTATACTACTAAATCATGGTTATGTACACCAGCAAAATACTATCATGCCATATAGGGCCGGAAATTTCGCCGGAGCACTTTATATCTGAGCACTTTTTTATGTACCTGATAGAAGGGAGCATTACGGCCTATGACGGTAAAGATACCTACACGGTGCATCCTGGTGAAATAACCATAGCCCGGAAAAACCATTTTGTACGCTACACCAAGCACAGCGCCAACAATGTTTTCCGTAAAGTGATTATAGCTTTTGATAAGCCTTTCCTGGATTATTTTTTAGAGCGGCACCCTGTTGAGGCCACTGCTTTTGTAAACACCGGGGCATTTGTGACCCTGCCCGATACCCCGCGCATCAGCAGTTATATACAGTCCATAGAGCCTTATTATACCGGCGACCTGGAAATTGAAGCGGGCTTTGAAGACCTGAAACGCGAGGAACTGATGCTGATATTGCTCAAATCAGAACCCTGGCTGGCCAATGTGTTCTTTAACTTTGCCGTGCCACAAAAGATAAACCTTGAGGAGTTTATGCACCGTAATTTCAGGTTTAATGTGAGCCTGGAACGCTTTGCATTCATGACCGGTCGCAGCCTTTCGGCCTTTAAACGTGATTTCATGAAGGTATTCGGGACTACACCGGGCAAGTGGCTCACGACCAAGCGTCTTGAGGAAGCCCATTTCCTGCTGAAAAACATGGGTGCAAGGCCGGGAGAGGTGTACAACGAGCTGGGCTTTGAGGATTTCTCGCATTTTTCATATGCGTTCCGTAAGCATTTTGGCATAACGCCAACAGAAGTTGTTGCGCTGTAAAATTTTGTAATAGTTGTTGATTGTTTTAGTACATTTATAATCAACACACTATACAACAACCAAAATTTACATATATATGGGATCAGACTACAGGCACGACTTACAGGATGCAATCAGTGTACGGCAGGAAGAACTAAACAGGGTAGCCACCATATTAGCCAGGAATGCCCATGTGTTCAGCCTAAGATGGACAACCTGCAAGGTAGCAGTTATAGCCCTGGGTGCTCTGGCAGCGACCAAAGGCACGTTTGATAAACTGCTTTCTTCAGATAATGAGTTTAACCTGGTTTTCTTTACTATTATAGGCCTGCTTGTAGCCATAATCACCGGTTTGGAAACCACTTTTAAGTACGAAAGCAAAACCACCGAACTTAAAATCCTGGCTGCCGAATGCCATTCTACAGCACGGCAAATAGACACAATGTGGTTCCAGAATATTGCTTTGGCACAAAATGACATTAACTATAGAGAAGAGGCTAAAAAGCTCCTGGAAATACAGGATGCCAAACTTTCGGACATTCAAACAAGGGCTACTAAAATAGGGATTAACCTTACCCTGCACATTAAAAATGAATTTACCCTGAATGATAATTCATATTCAGACAGTTCATCAAGCCATCTTTATAATGCGTAATATTGTCATGAAATGAAGATAATTGATGTACTTTTTGATGTTTTATTTATTACGGCCATACCATGCTTTTTTATAGTTTTCGGTTTCGTAATGGTATTCAAATTCCGCCAATTTGACAATCCGGATGAAAATGCAGATTTTTTATGGAAGAATAAGTATTTCGGGATTGCTTTCGGGCTTCTTGTATCTTCAATCATCGGTATATTTTGTGTTTCAGGTATAGCTTCCAAAATCAGCAGGGATGAGATTTCGCAAAAAACAGAAACGATGTCAGGTCAAGGATATACGCTTATTATAAATGACACCATTCGTCCCAAAAATGACAGCCTGATTGCAGCATTACAAAATATAAAAAAGGAAAGCAGCTCAAGGAATACCGGTGATCCTAAAATAGATGTGACTATAAAATTAATGGATGATATTATCCCTATTCGACTGGTTCGTGATTATAATAACAAATCCAGGTATTGGGTTTTCTACAATAAATACGGAATTACTTCGGGTAACTGCATTGGCGAAATCAATACCTCTTCATTAAGCCGGTACAAATAAAAAAAGGAGCCCTATAAAGGGCTCCCCATTGCATGTATATATTGGAAAGATTATGAGCCGCACATTTCGCAGTCATCCGGCTCGGCATTGCGGCTGCGTTGCAGCATAGCCTGGAATTCGCTAACAGCCATTGATTCTCCCTGCGCCGCTTCGGCAACAGCTTCCACAGCCACAGGTTCGGCTTTCTTCTCATTGTTAAGGGTAAATTTAATCGCATCCACCGCACTCTTGGTACGCAGGTAGTACATGCCCGTTTTCAGGCCGCTTTGCCACGCATAGAAGTGCATAGAGGTAAGCTTGGCGTAGGTAGCACCTTCCATAAACAGGTTAAGCGACTGGCTCTGGTCTATGAAATAACCACGCTGGCGGCTCATGTCTATGATGTCCTTCATACTCATTTCCCACACGGTTTTGTACAGGTCTTTTATGTTTTGAGGGATGATATCGATGTTTTGCACCGAACCGTTTGCCCTCATTATCTCCTGCTTCAGTTCTTCGTTCCAAAGGCCAAGTTCTACAAGGTCTTTCAGCAGGTGCTTGTTCACCACGATAAACTCGCCCGAAAGCACACGGCGTGTGTAGATGTTTGAAGTATACGGCTCAAACGCTTCGTTGTTACCAAGGATTTGCGATGTAGAAGCCGTAGGCATTGGCGCAAGCAACAGCGAGTTACGCACACCATGCTCCATAACCTCTGTACGTAGTGAAGCCCAGTCCCAACGGCCGCTAAGGTCGGTGTCTTTAAGGCCCCACAGGTTGTACTGGAATTCACCCTGAGATATAGGCGAACCCTGGAATGTAGAGTATGCGCCTTCTTCTTTGGCAAGCTCCATACTTGCAGTAACAGCGGCAAAGTAGATGGTTTCAAATATTTCCTGGTTAAGCTGTTTAGCCTCATCGCTTGTAAACGGCATACGCATCATGATGAAAGCATCAGCAAGGCCCTGCACACCAAGCCCTACAGGACGGTGACGCATGTTACTGTTGTATGCCTCCTCAATCGGGTAGTAATTGCGGTCTATAACCCTGTTCAGGTTTCGTGTGATGCGTTTGGTAACATCATACAGGTACTGGTGGTTAAAAGTGCCGTTCTCTACAAACATAGGCAGCGATATAGAAGCCAGGTTACATACCGCTACTTCATCTTCGCTGGTGTACTCCATAATCTCGGTACACAGGTTAGACGAACGGATGGTACCCAGGTTTTTCTGGTTGCTCTTACGGTTAGCCGCATCTTTGTACAGCATGTAAGGCAGGCCGGTTTCTATCTGGCTTTCAAGTATTTTCTCCCAAAGTTCACGCGCCTTTACAGTCTTGCGGCCACGGTTTTCAAACTCATATTGCAGGTACAGCGCATCAAACTCCTCGCTGTGTACGTTGTACAGGTTAGGACACTCGTTAGGGCACATTAGTGTCCACTCGCCGTCTTCCTGAACGCGTTTCATAAACAGGTCCGGAATCCACATGGCCAGGAACAGGTCGCGTGTACGCATTTCTTCCTTACCGTGGTTTTTGCGAAGGTCAAGGAAATCGAAAATATCAGCATGCCATGGCTCTATATACACGGCAAAGCTGCCTTTACGCTTACCGCCACCCTGGTCTACATAGCGGGCAGTATCGTTGTATACCCTAAGCATAGGCACAATACCGTTACTGGTACCGTTAGTACCGCGGATGTACGAACCCGTAGCCCTTACGTTGTGGATAGACAGCCCTATACCACCGGCAGACTGCGATATTTTAGCCGTGTTTTTCAGCGTATCGTAAATACCGTCTATGCTGTCGTCTTTCATAGAAAGCAGGAAGCAGCTCGACATCTGTGGCTTTGGCGTACCTGAGTTAAACAGCGTAGGCGTAGCGTGGGTAAAGTATTTTTTACTCATCAGCTCATAGGTTTCTATGGCCGATTCTATATCGTTAAGGTGAATACCTACAGATACACGCATAAGCATGTGCTGCGGGCGCTCTACTATACGTCCGTTTATACGCAGCAGGTAGCTGCGCTCAAGGGTTTTAAACCCGAAATAGTCGTAGTTAAAGTCGCGGTTGTAAATAATTTTACTGTCCAGTATTTCGGCATTGGCCTTAATTATTTCATACACCTCATCACTTAATAGAGGCGACTCCTGGTTGGTACGCGGGTTTACGTAGTTGTACATCTCTGTCATAGTTTCAGAGAATGACTTCGTGGTATTTTTATGCAGGTTACTCACCGCTATACGCGCTGCAAGCAGGGCATAATCAGGGTGGGTAACAGTCATAGAGGCGGCAGTTTCGGCTGCAAGGTTATCCAGTTCAGAGGTGGTTACCCCGTCATACAATCCTTCAATAACGCGCATGGCTACCTTAACCGGGTCTACCAGGTCGTTAAGGCCATAACACAATATCCTTACCCTGTCGGTTATCTTGTCAAACATGACAGGCTCTCTTCTTCCGTCTCTTTTTACTACATACATAAGGCTATAAATTAAGGTTAATAATCCCCCGGGAGAACCTGCAGAAGCAGCATCTCCCAAAAACAAAATCGTTAAAAAAACTATATATTAAAAGTCAGCGTCGAAACTGATCTTCTGTGAATCCGTATCTTTATTCATTACACCCGCTTTCTGGTATTCAGACACCCGCTTCTCAAAGAAGTTGGTCTTACCCTGTAGCGAAATCATATCCATAAAGTCAAATGGGTTAGCTACGTTGTACACCCTTTCGCAGCCCAGCTCTACAAGAAGCCTGTCGGTTACAAACTCCAGGTACTGTGTCATCAGGGCCGAGTTCATGCCTATAAGGCTTACCGGTAATGATTCGGTAATAAACTCACGCTCTATATTCAGGGCATCTACAATAATTTCTTTAATACGGGCCGCAGGCACTTTGTTTACCAGGTGGTTGTTGTGCAGGTGCACAGCAAAGTCGCAGTGTACGCCTTCGTCACGGCTTATCAGCTCGTTACTAAAGGTAAGGCCCGGCATAAGGCCGCGCTTCTTCAGCCAGAAAATAGAACAGAACGCACCCGAGAAGAAAATACCCTCTACCGCTGCAAAAGCAATAAGCCTTTCGGCAAAAGAATCACTTTCTATCCATTTCAGTGCCCATTCTGCTTTCTTTTTAATGGCCGGGAATACATCAAGTGCATTAAACAGCTCGCTTTTTTCAGCTTCGTCCTTTACATAGGTATCAATCAGCAGCGAGTAGGTTTCGCTGTGGATGTTTTCCATCATAATCTGGAAACCGTAGAAAAACTTCGCTTCCGGGTACTGCACCTCGTTCACAAAGTTTTCGGCCAGGTTTTCGTTCACAATACCATCTGAAGCAGCAAAAAACGCAAGGATATGCTTTATAAAATACTTCTCTTCTTCTGTAAGCTTATTGTTCCAGTCGTTAAGGTCCTGGTGCAGGTCTATTTCTTCAGCCGTCCAAAAGCTCGCTTCCATTTTCTTGTACCAATCCCATATGTCGTGGTGCTTGATAGGAAAAATCACAAAGCGGTTTTTATTTTCCTGAAGTATAGGCTCTATTGAAGACATAGTATTTTGAGTTTTATTGCTTTAGGGTTTTCGAATTTTCTAACGGTCGTAGAATACAAAGGTTGGCAATTACATTAAAAATTCAAACACATAGTTATCCACAATCGCGGATAGTTTTTAACAATAAAGCAAATATGTTAAGGCTTTCATAAAAATCACACAATGCTGAATATCAAAATATTACAAAATGTTAAACATTTCACAAATCAGTGATTTCGCCTGTAAAATAGGAGGGTTTTATAAACTTTTCAGAAGCCCTGAAATCGTCAGGAGACTATAGATTTAAAAAACAAGAACAAAAGAAATTTTATCTCCTCCTCTTTGGTCCGTCCTTTTTTAAATCCTCGGCTATTTTTTCCAGTTCGGTATACCAGTCGATGCCGAAACGGCGGATGAGTGCTTCCTTTACAAACTTGTATACCGGCACCTCCAGCTCCTTACCCAGGCTGCAGGCAGGGTCGCAAATTTCCCAACGGTCGTAGTTTACCGCTGCAAATTCTGAATAGTCCTTTATACGTATGGGGTACAGGTGGCAGCTTACGGGTTTTTTCCACTGCACTATACCCTGGTTATAAGCCTGCTCTATGCCGCACAACGCGGTTTTCCCGTCGAAAATAACATAGGCGCAGTCTTTATTGTCTATAAGCGGGGTTTCCAGTTCGCCATCGGTGCCTACCACCCAGGTGCCCTGGGCTTCTATGGCTTCAATCCCCTCTTTACGCAGGAATGGCTTTACCAACGGGTAAATTTCCTCAAGTATCTTGGTCTCCTCTTCAATAAGCGGTGCACCCGCATCGCCATCTACACAGCACGCGCCTTGGCAGGCACTAAGGTTGCACACAAATTCCTTCTCCAGTATGTCCTCAGACACTATCGTTTTACCCAATTGAAACATGCCGCAAAGATAGTGTTTATTCTTTGAAAAAGAGGCCTCACCCCAGCCCCTCTCCAAAAGAGAGGGGAGCAGCTTCACTCATATACAAATGCCTTATCACTTTTTCTTTTGCCTTATCCCTTTTGCCTTGTATCGCTCAGAAGCTTTTCTTGTTAAATTTTATCATAAAAATATTGCTGTTTGTGATTTTGCGCAGTAATTTTGCGCCGCGAAAATACACCTAATACTATGATTGTTAACTGGAAAGATGTTTTTACCGTAAGCATGGTACTGTTTGCCGTGATAGATATAGTGGGCAGCATACCCATTATTGTAAACCTGCGCAGCAAGCTGGGCCACATACAAAGCGAAAAGGCTTCGATAGTAGCATTGGTTATCATGATTGCCTTCCTTTTTGTGGGGGAAGAAATCCTGAAGCTTATAGGCATCGATGCCAACTCCTTTGCCGTAGCAGGTTCGTTCGTGCTGTTTTTCCTGGCGCTGGAAATGATACTGGGCATCAACCTGTATAAGGAAGACAACCCCAGCACGGCATCTATAGTACCCATAGCTTTCCCGCTTATAGCCGGGGCAGGTACCATGACCACGCTGCTTTCATTACGCTCGCAGTACGACAAGGTAAACATTATCATAGCCATAGCCATAAACGTCGCAGTAGTGTATGTAGTACTGAAATCATCGGCCAAGATAGAACGTATACTGGGCAATAACGGCCTGGGGGTAATCCGTAAGGTGTTTGGGGTGATACTACTGGCTATTGCTGTTAAATTATTTGCATCGAATGTAAAGCAGTTGTTTGTTTAACATTTATATTGACTAATTTTACGGCCAGTTATTTCATATTTAAGCAATACTACAATGAAAGTATTCATTTATATCCTTATGGGGCTTACTGCTGCCCTGGCGGTGTTTAACCTTACACAGGTAAACTTTGAAAACCCACTTGAAAAAAACAGTGCTGTAGCACTTATCTGCTCGCTGCTTTCGGTATGCGGGCTGCTGATACTGCTGATTTTTAACAGCGCAAAAAAAATTGACCAGAAAATCCGTAAACACTAATGTTTGATGTACTTATTATAGGCGGGGGCGTTGCCGGCGTTTCCTGCGCACTTATTATTGGCTCAGGCCTTAATAAACCATATGCCGAAGGAAAAACCGCGGCCATACTTACCCACCAAAAAGCCTCGTCGCTGCAAAACGGTTTGTATAACAATGCTTACGGCATAGCACCCGGCACCACAGGCCAGGAGTTGCTGCAAACCAGCCTTGACAACCTGAGCAAAACCTACCCTGCTGTAACGCAGATAGCCGACGAAAAGGCCATGAAGATTGAAGGCACTGCCGGAGATTTTACCGTAACCACTAATAAAGGCAACGCGTTTAAGGCCAAAATTGTAGTAGTAGCCGTAGGCTCTGCCCCGATTATTGGCATTGAAGGCCTGGACCAGTATATAGAGCCTAATAAACGGGCCATACCTGAAAAGAACCGTATACAGCTGCGTAACGACGACCACCTGGTAACCGAAGGCCTATATGTAGCGGGCACCCTTGCCGGATGGCGCAGCCAGCTTGCCATAGCAGCAGGCAGTGGCGCATCGGTTGCTACAGACATACTCACCCTGTGGAACGACGGCAAACCAAGCCAAAGCCACGACAGTGTACCTAAGTAATTTTTAGATTTCAGAAGGTAGATTTCAGAATTCAGAATGAGCTTCACTCACACGGACGGTCATTGAACGCAGTGCAGCGGAGTGTGGCAACCTAAAACAACAAAGCCCATAAGCGATAAACTTATGGGCTTTGTTATTTTATTTATGAGATTACTTCGTCGTACCTCCTCGTAATGACGGAGCGTGAAGAAAGTAACGTATAGGTATAACACATTCTAAATTATAGGATGTATGAGTGAAGCTACTGCTTACTGCGACTTTACCCTATCAACTATTCCCCCTTTGAGGGTTAGGGGGCTATTACCGTCTTCACCATATTATCCTGTTTCAGTACCAGCTTATAGTAGGCCGCTTCATTTATCAGCTGGCGTACAAACTCAGCAGCAAGGTATTCCTTCACGCGTTGCTTGTGTTTTTCCAGTTTAAATACAAGCCCGTTGCCGGCCAGGTAGGTATTAAAAGCATTATAGTACGTATCGCTTTCGGTAATGCGTTTTTCTATCGCGGCCTGGTCAAGGTTATTGAAAATCTTGCGGCCTTCCTTATCCAGCTGTTCAAACACAAAATAACTCACCATGCCACTTTGCATCAGGGTGGTGATGTTTTCATCGCCATGCTTACCGTCCAGCGGCACAAACGTATCGGGAATAATACCGCCGCCGCCGTACACTATACGCCCTTTGAGGGTCTTATACTTCAGTGTATCGGCTATTTTTATGCTGTCGGCGGCGTAAAGCTCGCCACTTTCAAAACGCTTTTGCAGGTCGTTAAAATACGCATCGCCGCCCTCTTTATAGCTGCGTTGTATACTGCGCCCCGAAGGCGTGTAGTAGCGTGCCACGGTAAGGCGTACGGCACTGCCATCGCCCAGTGGCATTTCACGTTGCACCAGCCCTTTACCAAATGAACGGCGGCCCACTATAGTACCCCTGTCGTTATCCTGTATGGCACCGGCAAATATTTCGCTCGCCGAAGCACTGTTTTCGTTTATCAACACATAGAGTTTGCCGCTTTCAAACAGGCCTTTTTCGGTAGAACGGTTAACGTCCACACGGCCTTTCTTGTTTTTGGTCTTTACAATCACGCGGTCTTTCGGCAGGAACTCGTCGGCCATTTCCACAGCCATTTCCATGTAGCCGCCACCATTATCCCGAAGGTCTACAATCAGCTCTTTTGCTCCCTGTTTTTTCAGGTCAGCAATAGCTTTATGGAATTCGGTTTCGGTAGTTTCGGCAAAGCGGTTCACCTTAATGTAGCCCGTACCCGGTTGTACCATTACGGCAGCGTCTACGCTTTTTATAGGCACCACATCTCGGGTAATGTTTACATTAAACTTGCGGTTTTCGCTTTTGCGGAAAATAGTAAGGGTAAGCTTACTGCCTTCTTCTCCTTTTAGTTTACTAAAGAGCGTATCGTTTGGCAGCTTACGTCCGTACAGCTTATAATTATCGGCAAAAAGGATGCGGTCGCCCGCGCGTATGCCTGCTTTTTCGCTGGGGCCGCCCGGTATGGGCTTTATTACCGCGACCGAATCTTTATACATATAAAAGTTGACGCCAATGCCTACAAAGTCGCCCTTCATGCTTTGGCTTACCTGTTCCATTTCGCCTTTGTCTATGTATACGCTGTGCGGATCCAGTTTTTCCAGTATGCTGTTTACGGTAAGGTCTACAATACTGTCGGTATTTACATCGTCTACGTAGTCGCTTTCTATGAAATCCACCAGCTTGTTCAGCTTGCCTTTGCCTGAAGTGTTGCCGCCAATAAGCGTACCCTGGTGCGCCGGGTAATTCAGCAGGCTGCCTATAACTATCCCCAGGGCCAGCACTGTGGCCAGCACTACGGGGAGGAATATTTTGTTAATCTTCATTTTTAATACTATCCTGTTCAGATACCTGTACTACCGCTACACCTGCCTTCTCCAGGAAATCGATCCCTGAACGGTCTTTGTACAATGACTGGTATACCACACGGGTTATGCCCGCCTGGTGTATCAGTTTGCTGCAGTCTTTGCAGGGCGACATGGTTATGTACAGCGTAGCGCCTTCGCAGCTCTGGGTAGAGCGAGCCACCTTAAGTATGGCATTGGCCTCGGCGTGCAGTACGTACCATTTTGTGGTGCCCTCATCATCCTCGCAGCAGTTTTCAAAGCCCGACGGTGTACCGTTGTACCCATCTGAGATGATCATCCTGTCTTTTACAATAATTGCGCCAACTTTTTTTCGTTTGCAGTACGAAAGCTGGCCCCACTCGCGGGCTATCCTCAGGTAAGCCCTGTCATATTTATTCAGTTTGTCGTGTATCATGTGCAGTGCCCGCTGCCTGCGCTGCGGGACTTTAAAATTACGTATAAATTACCAAAAACGGTGGCTAATGATTAGGGGCAATGAAATACCTGCCACAAAAGCCGAAAGCCCCAGCTGCCAGTCGCGGCGGTTTACCTTAAGCCCGTCTGTAACCAGCAGTGTAATGATAAGAACGGCTAAAACGGCAATAAGTTGTGCCACCTCTATACCCAGTGTAAATTCTAAGAGTGTAACGAATACGCGCTGCTTTTGCCCGGCAATGATCATCTTGAAGCCGTGCGAAAAACCCAGCCCGTGCACCAGCCCAAAAAACAACGCGGTTAATGCCGTAAAATTCAACATGCCTGATGCCGAACGGTTTTTGGTAAAGAAAATATTGGCCAATGCCGTTGCAAATATGGTTATGGGGATTAGGAACTCTACAGGCCCCAAATTTACGTTTACCAGCCCGTATACCGAGAGTACCAGCGTCATGGTATGCCCCACGGTGAAAAGTGTAGACAGCAGCAGTACCTGTTTCCAGTCTTTAAAGCTGTAAGGTAATGCCAGCATGGCAAGGAATAAAAGGTGGTCGAACCCGTCAAGGCTCAGCACATGCTGAAAACCGAGGGTAAAGTATAACTGAAAATCGCTCATCAGCCGAAAAATTCTTAAGATTTAGTTAGGAAATGTAAACTTACAGCTTTTTTGCGCCGCAATGGCACATATAATGATAACTATTAAAAAATGTTTTCATAAATTTATTGAACGCAAAAAAGTTTTTAGAAGAAAGTAAACGAAACACAAAGAATTATGTCTATCTCAGATTTATTTGACACAGGATTTAAGCAACGTAACCAGGGGCATTTTGCCTCTATCGTTAGGGTTGCCATGGAGAACGGCCACCTCAGTGTAGAGGAAAGGGCGTTTATTGATAAGTTAGCTAAGAAATTAGAGATTTCGGAGGAAGACTACAAGCTGATACTGGCTAACCCGTATAAGTACCCCGTAAACCCGCCGCACCTGTATGTGCAGCGACTGGAAAGACTGTACGACCTGAGCCGCATGGTGTACGCAGACCACGTACTGGGGCCTAAGCAAAAAGAAATACTTACCCGTTTTTCGCTGGCACTGGGCTTTACCCCGGGCAACGTAAAGTATATTGTAGACAAGGCGCTTTCGTTACTGGTTATGGGCGTAGACAGCGACACCTTTGTATACGAAATGCAGCACATGAATAAGTAAGAATTTACTCGACAATAAAAACAGGAGGATAAGTATTTATCCTCCTGTTTTTATTTATACATTTATCAACTGACTACCAATAAGCATTTTATATTCATTTCAAACACAAAACATTTCCGGGATGCCTAAAAACATTTTACTGACAGTACTATGGCTTGCAGGCATAACCATAACTTTTGCCCAGACAAGGCCGGGAGAAAAAACAAAAGCCACACTGGATTTAAGCCGACAGGAAACTTTCACAAATGAGGTTAGCATCAAAAATGCTGATTTAGATATTTACATCTCAGACGATTATTCATTTGATTTAGACGAAACATTTAAAAAACCGTTTAGTGTAGAGAACTGCATTGTTACCAATCCTGAATTTCGTGATTTGGCATTTAACGATGCGGCTGATTTTTCAGATTGTGATATGACAGGCGAAACAGATTTCCATAGTTGCAAATTCAATTCGGCTACGTTTTTTCACGTCCGTTTTTTTGACCGGGTTTATTTTAGCGGCGAGGCTGAAGGAAATTTCACTGAGTTTAAACAGGACGTAACCTTTGTAGCTTCAACGTTTGACAAGCATACAGAATTTATGTTTACCGAATTTCACAAGGCTGCAAATTTTTATGGTTGTGCTTTTAATTGGTCGGTTTCCTTTCAGGATGCAATTTTCCACAAAAGACTAAATATTATTGGCCTTCGAGCCGATAAAAAAATCAACATTTCCTTTGGAAATGCAACATTACCGGACACCCTTGATTTTTCTGGCAATGACGGACATGACTTCAGGATTGAGCTTACATCTGCGTCATTTAAAAAGAATAAAACCCACTATATAAAGCTTGATAACACCGATGTTTCAAAAATAGAATTTGACTATTTCCACTTTAAGCTACTGCTTACGGATGATAACGGCAAACCCCTGGAAACTGATAAAGCAAGGCGTATATATGAAGCCGTACTAAAAAGCTTTAAGGAAAAAGGACAAATAGAAAGCTATGAACTGCTTGATGTAGAGTACAGGAAGTTTTGCGACAAATCGTATATGAAATGGCAAAGCCGCTTAAATGAATTGTGGTGGAATTTTGGTTATGACAAAACCAAGGTTGTGTTTAATTCCTTTATACTACTGATGTTTTTCAGCTTTATAAACATGCTGATTTTTAACCGTATTATTAAAGAAGGTTTTTTCATAGAAGAAATAGACAAAGCCAATGAACGCGTAATTAACAATACCGCAATAAGCACACCCAGGAAATTCTTTTTACGGTATTTTTACTGCTTCTATTTTACCAACCACATTTTCTGGAGGATACGCCTGGATATAGAAAACATTAAGCTTAACAATGCTTTTATTGCTTTATGGATATTGTTCCAGTACTTAATAGGCTTGGTATGCCTGGCATTTGTGGCCAACCTTATCGTTGGGAAAAGCTGATAAAAACAAAAACCTGCGGTGGCTAATCCGCAGGCTTTCAGAAAAAAATCAGGAAACTAATATAAAAAAGGTTTGGTTATAGTTATGCCTGTTGTTCTACATACAGTGCCATAAACTCCTCGGCTTTGGCTACCATATTATAGCTTCCGCAAAAGAACGGCACGCGCTGGTGCAGCTCTGTAGGCTTTATTTCCATAATACGCTGGAAACCGTCTGTAGCCCTGCCCCCCGCCTGCTCTGCTATAAAAGCCATAGGGTTGCACTCGTACAGCAGGCGCAGCTTGCCCTTAGGCGCTTTGCTGCTGGTAGGGTATATGTATATGCCGCCTTTAATCATGTTGCGGTGTATATCTGCCACAAGGCTGCCTATATAGCGGCTGGTATAGGGGCGGTTAGCCTCTTCCTTCTGGCAATACTTTATATAATCTTTCACCCCCTGCGGAAAATGCACATAGTTACCCTCGTTTATAGAGTAAATATTACCGTTCTTCGGGAATTTCATATCCGGGTGGCTTAGGTAAAACGTGCCAATGGCCGGGTTTAGTGTAAAGCCGTGTACGCCGCGGCCTGTAGTGTACACCAGCATGGTGCTGGTGCCGTAAATCACGTAGCCGGCAGCCACCTGTGCGTCGCCGGGCTGCAGAAAGTCTTCAATAGTTACCGGGGTGCCTTGTGGGGTTACCCTGCGGTAGATAGAAAAGATGGTACCTACGGGTACGTTTACATCTATGTTGCTTGATCCGTCCAGCGGATCCATAAGCACCACGTACTTGTTGTTGTGGCATTCGTCCATGCCCTTGATTTCAATGAACTCATCGTTCTCCTCGCTGGCTATACCGCACACAATTTCACGGTTTATCAGCGTTTGCATAAAGGTTTCGTTTGCAAACACATCCAGTTTTTGCTGGTCTTCGCCCTGGATGTTTTGGTTTCCGGCTGCCCCGGTAATGTCTACAAGCCCGGCCTGGTTTACTTTATAGTTTACCACTTTTGCCGCCAGGCGGATAGAATTGAGCAATCGGGAAAGTTCGCCGGAGGAATACTTAAAGTCCTCCTGCTTTTCGATGATGAACTCACCGAGGGTTAAGTTTCTTTCTTCTTCCATCGAAATCGATTTAGTTTGGGTTGGCACAAATATGCGAATTTTTGTGATATGAAAATAATTTATTATTTAGCAGTTTGTTAAACTTGTATTTTTGCCAAAATATCACAAAACGATGACCATAAGAAGGGGACAGAAAGAAGACATGCCTGCCGTACTGGAACTGATACGCGAACTGGCTATTTTTGAAAAAGAGCCGGATGCCGTAGTTATAACCGTAGCCGACCTGGAGCGCGACGGTTTTGGCACGCAGCCGTTATTTGAAACGTATGTAGCCGAACAAGACGGCGAAATTATAGGCATGGCGCTGTTTTACTACCGCTACAGCACCTGGAAAGGAAAAACCATACACCTGGAAGACCTTATTGTAAAAGAAAGCCACCGCCGCACCGGGGCCGGCAGCGCACTGTATACTGCCGTAATGCAGTATGCAAAACAGCTGGGGCTGCGCCGCGTGGAGTGGGCCGTGCTGGACTGGAATACGCCTGCCATAAACTTCTACGAAAAAAGCGGTGCCAGGATACTGGAAACCTGGCGTACCGTGCAGATGGACGAACAGGGCCTTATAGCTTTTACGGCCACACTGACCGAAAAACACCTTAACTAACTATACAAGAACACCAAAATTATACATGAAAGTATTTAAATTCGGAGGGGCATCGGTTAAGGATGCCGACGGCGTAAAGAATGTGTACAGCGTGCTGCAACAGGTGGGCCATGAAGATGTGCTGCTGGTTATAAGCGCCATGGGGAAAACCACCAATGCCTTTGAGGTGGTTATAAAAAATTACTTTGACAAATCTGCCGGGCTACAGGCCAGCATACAGGAAATAAAAAAATACCATAACCAGATATTGCTGGAGCTTTTTGAAGACGACAAGCATGCCGTGTTTACTGCCGTGGGCAATATATTTACGGGGCTTGAATCGTTTTTACAGGGCAATAAATCGCCAAACTACAACTTTGTGTACGACCAGGTGGTAAGCCTTGGCGAGGTGATTTCAACCACTATTGTAAGCCACTACTTTAACCACGTAGGCCTGAAGAATACCTGGCTGGACGTGCGCGAACTGATAAAGACCGATAACACCTACCGCGATTCTGTTGTAGACTGGGACAATACCAAAAAGAATATTACCAAAGTGGTAAAAAAGAAGAACCTTAACATTACACAGGGTTTCCTTGGTAGTGATGAGAACAACTTTACTACCACACTGGGCCGCGAGGGTAGCGACTATACTGCCGCTATATTTGCCTACTGTGTGGGTGCCGAAAGCGTAACCATATGGAAAGACGTGCCGGGCGTAATGAATGCCGACCCACGCTATTTCCAGAATGCGGTGCTGCTGAACCAGATAAGCTATCGCGAAGCCATAGAGCTGGCGTTTTACGGCGCTACGGTTATCCACCCGAAAACGCTGCAACCACTGCAACGCAAGGAGATTCCGCTTTACGTAAAATCGTTTATAAACCCATTATTGCCGGGCACCAGCGTAAGCAAAGGCGCCGACCTGGAGCCGCAAACCAGCTGTTTTATCGTTAAGAAAGACCAACTGCTTATATCGCTGTCGTCGCTTGATTTTTCTTTCATTATGGAAGAGAACATCAGCGAAATATTTGCGCTGCTGCACAAGTACCGCATGAAGGTGTCGCTGATACAAAACTCGGCCATCAGCTTCTCGGTTTGCGTAGACGATAAATTTGGTAACTTTGCCGAGCTTAAAGCGGTGCTTTCCAAAAAGTTTAAGGTAACCTACAACGACGGTGTGTCGCTGTATACCATACGCCACTTTAACGACAATTCAGAAGCTACGGTAACACAGGGCAAAGACGTACTGGTAAAACAAACCAGCCGCGAAACGCTGCAAATTGTTACTAAAGATATTCAGTAGTACTACTGGACAATACGTTTATTTTTTTTAAATGTAAAAACCTGCGGTGGGGGCTCCGCAGGTTTTATTTTTTTGGGGACTTAAATAACGTTGCATTAGCAAAATGTGCTCCTAAAAATTTTGGGGCTTTTTAGCAGCCTTTGTATCGACTAACAGGCTTTTGTTGTAGTGTGTACACCTGTTGTTTGTTCTTATTTACATGGCAAAGATAGGGCGGCATTGCAGGCTGTACGGGCTATTTTCGATAAATGGAATGCAACAGCCGTTATCCACACAGGCATAATCGACGAACGGTAAATTCTATACTGGCGGCTACGCCTTTGCGAGAAATTTGATCACCAATGATTCGTGAGACGTTGCGGTGAGACGTTGCAGTGCAACGTCTCTACAAAACCGGTACGATATAAAATAAAAAAAACCGCGTTGGGGTTAGCGGTTTTTTGGGGGACTATAAATGAAGTTGCATTAGTAATATCTTCTAAAAAATTTTGGGGCTTTTTTCAGAAGCTGTATTTTAAAACCGAGGCTTTTAGAAACCGTCCGTTTTGTTTTTGTTACAGCAAAGATAGGGAGGCATTGCAGGTTGTACCGGGCTTTTTCGACCATAACGGGATTTAATGCCGTTACATGCAGGCTAACTATCGACGAATGGTAAATTCTATACAGGCGGGGCTGCGCCTTTACGAGAAATCTTATCACCAATGATTCGTGAGACGTTGCGGTTAGACGTTGCAGTGCAACGTCTCTACAAAACCGGTACGGTACAAAATAAAAAAAACCGCATTGGGTTTAGCGGTTTTTTTGGGGACTATAAGTGAAGTTGCATTAGTAAAAATTTCTTCTAAAAAAATTTAGGGGGGCTTTTTTAGAAGCTGTATATTTTAAAAACAGGTTTCGTTTATATTTCAGCCTGTATGTTTGTTCTTATTTACATGGCAAAGATAGGACGCGATTACAGGTTGCGGGGCTATTTTCGACCATAACGGGATTTAGTATCGCCGTGTATGTAGTAACTGTCGACGAACGGTAAATTCTATCTTAGCGGCTCTGCGCCTTTGGGAGAAATTTTATTCCAATCATCCGTAGGGACGTTGCAGTGCTACGCCTCCACAAAACACATCCATAAAACCGGTACGATACAAAATAAAAAAAAACCGCATTGGGGTTAGCGGTTTTTTTGGGGACTATAAGTGAAGTTGCATTAGTAAAAATTTCTTCTAAAAAAATTTAGGGGGGCTTTTTTAGAAGCTGTATATTTTAAAAACAGGTTTCGTTTATATTTCAGCCTGTATGTTTGTTCTTATTTACATGGCAAAGATAGGGCAGCGTTGCAGGCAGTACAGGGTATTTTCGGCGATTAAGGGCTTAGTGTCGGCAAAACCGAAAAAACTGTCGACGAACGGCATTTAACAAAGTAATTACCTACAAAACCATAAAGTATTCCTGAAATAAAAAAGCCTGCACCGGGGGCAGGTGCAGGCCGAAGTTAAATGTAGTTGTTTCTGTAACCCTATACCGGAAGTTTCCTGAAAACTCAACCCATATTAGCCATGGGCTTTTGTATTGTTTACACGGGCAAAATTATCATGATTGCTGCAATACCTGATATTTATTAGACGAAGTGTAGGAATTTAGAGACGAACGTGTATTGGCGTGTCGACAAATAACACATATCATCGTTAAGATATATTAATAAATTGTTAAAACCACACCGTTCATCTACGACAAAATACCATTCACCGAAAGTTAACCGCCATCCACCGAAGCAAACCCCTCCCATAACGAAGATTAACGATTTTATGCTTTTACATTTCCTATTTTTGCTATCTATCCATATTACACAATTTACAATGTCAAGGGTGCTTACTATTTTACTCATAGAGGATGACGCTATAGAGGTTATGAAGTTTAACCGCGTGCTGAAAACACTGGGCCTGAACCACAAGGTTATTGAGGCAGGCAACGGTGAGGAAGCGCTGCACCTGCTAAAGCAGCAAAACATTATACCCGATATTATACTGCTGGACCTTAATATGCCGAAGATAAACGGCATAGAGTTTTTAGGCATACTGAAGGCAGACGAGGTACTGCGCTACATACCTTCTATAATACTGAGTACCAGCAACAACCACAGAGATGTACTGGAATGCTACCGTATAGGCATAGCGGGCTACCTTATAAAACCGCTGAAGTATGAAGAGTATACCGAGCGTATAAAGAAACTGCTGGAATACTGGAGCACAAACGAACTAACCTCGCAATAAAAAATTACCTTGCTATGTACGGGATGATATATGTAACCATAAAGGATTATGCTAAAGCTGCTTATGGCGATGCCGCCTGGCAGGAAATAGCCTCCCGCATAGACCGCAATATAAGCTTTACCGCTACCGAACAACCTTACAGCGAACAGAATGTGTACCATATAGCCGGCCTTACCGCAACCGAAACCGGCGAAGACATAAACAAGGTGTTGTACGGCTTTGGCTACCACACCCCGGTAACCATTACCGAAAAATATCCTGAAGTAATGCTCTCAAGGGGAGACAGCCTGCAGGAATATTTACTAAATTTACCAGCATATCATAACCGTATGAGCCTTATTTACCCTCACCTCGGCGCACCCGAGTTCAGGATTACGGCCAGTACTGAAAATTCTTTGGAAATAGAATACCAGTACAAGCAAGACGGCATAACGCCATACGTGTTAGGATACCTTACCGGCATAGCGCACCATTTTGACAAAGGCAGTACCGTTACCGCCCTACCCGAAAAGGGCACCCGCCGGACTTTAGTATTTAATGTTAGCTGGTAAAAAAACACAATGGATAGTAAGACATTTTCATTTACAAAGGATAATTTTGGCAAACTTTTTCCTTTCTACCTTCTTATAGGCCATAATATGGAAATACAATCCTTCGGAAGGAGTATTTCTAAACTATATCCGGAAATTGCATCCGGCACCCTTTTCCCAGATATTTTCGACTTTAAGCGGCCTTTTGTGGAAGAAATAAACGCAGAATCGTTAGAGCAAAACTGTAATAACCTGGTGATACTGGAAAGCATTGCAGGATCTGAAGTGATACTAAGGGGGCAGTTTGAACAGCTGGGCGACTGCTTTCTGTTTGTAGGTTCGCCATGGTTTGTATCTATGGAAGAGGTAAAAGGCAGAAGCCTAAACCTCTCTGACTTTGCCAGTTATGACCCGCTCCTGGATTTGCTACAGTTGCTTAAAACGCAGGAAATAACCACCCTCGAACTACGCAACCTGCTTAAGATAAACAACAGCCAGCGCGAGGAACTTCGTAAAGACCGCGAGGAGCTGAACCGCCTTTCTCTGGTGGCCAGCAGCAACAACAACGGCATTATATTTACCACGCCCGATGCCAAGATATTTTGGTGTAACGATGCCTATACGGAGCAAACCGGCTTTACCCGCGAGGAAATTATAGGCCGCACCCCGGTGCAGGTGGGTAACAACCCTGCTATAGCACGGGAGGCGCTTGATAAAATGGTGAACCTGTTTTACAGCGGCGAGGCTTTTGATGTGGAAATAACCCACGGGCGTAAAGACGGCAGCTTTTTCTGGACGCGTACACAGGGGCAGCCCATATACGACGATACCGGCAAAGTTACACAGTACTTTGCCATGATAGAAGACATGACCGAGATAAAGGCGAAAGACGAGCAGGTAAAGTTGCTTTCGCTGATATCGGAAAAAAATATAAACTCAATCGTAATTTGCGATAGCGACGGCCGTATAAACTGGGCGAACAAACGCTATAGCGAAATGACAGGGTTCAGCCTTGCCGACCTATTGGGTAAAAGGCCGGGTGACCTACTACAAGGAGTTGAAACCGACCCCGTAACTACGCAATACCTTATAGACCAAATAGACCAGGGCAAACCCTTCAGCTGCGAAATACTTAACTATAACGCCAAAAGGCAACCGTTCTGGACGTACATACAGGGGCAAACGCTGTATGACGAGCGTGGTGAAATAAAAGGGTATTTTGCCGTAGCCGAAGACATCAGCCAGCGTAAGAAATTCGAGCAGCAGAAAGAAGAACTACTGGAAAGCCTTGAAAAGAGTAACAAGGAGCTTGAGGACTATGCACAGATAGTATCGCACGATTTGAAGTCGCCACTGCGCAGCATCAACTCGCTTATTGCATGGATACGCGAGGAAAACGAAGGCACCATGAGCGAGCAGACCTCTATGTACATGAATATGATAGAGAACAAGCTCGAAAAAATGGACAGCCTTATACAGGGCGTACTTACCTACTCGCGTATAGACCGTACCGATGTGGGCCGCGAACGCATAGACCTGGACGAGGTGGTATCTAACATCATCCACATTATAGACATACCACACCACATACAGGTAAAGGTAGACAACAAGCTGCCTACCGTGCTGGCCGACAGGTTCCGTATGCAGCAGCTGTTCCAGAACCTTATAGGTAATGCCGTAAGCTACATAGACAAGCCCGAAGGCTTTGTAAACATAGGCTATGAAGAAACCCCGGTAGACTATACGTTTTATGTAAAGGATAACGGCCCCGGCATAGCGCCTGAAAATCACGAAAAAGTATTTAAAATATTCCAGTCGCTGGTTAAAAACGAGCGTTCTACCGGGCTGGGGCTTTCCATTGTAAAAAAGGTGGTAGACCACTACAAAGGAAAGGTATGGATAGAAAGTATTGTGGGCCAGGGCACCACGTTTTTTGCCCGATTCCCTAAAACATCTAAATAATGAAAGCAGTACAGGCACTTTACACCCGCGCTAAAGGATGGGACTACATTACCGAAAAACAACAGTTGCAAAACCCGTTGGTCCTGGTATTTGCAAACCGTTTGTTGCTTGATGATTCAGGAGTTTTAGAAGAATTGCAAAAAGAATTTGCCTATCCCGAAATTGTATACATATCTACCGCCGGAGAAATACTGGGCGACCACGTATACGACGAATCCCTGTCGGTAACAGCAATGGAATTTGAAAAAAGCACCTTCAGGATAGAGACGGACAGCCTGCAAAACCACAATGGCGATGCTACCGCAATGGCACGCGCACTGTGTGCTAAAATGCCTATTGACAATCTGAAGCACCTGCTTATATTTGCCTCCGGGCATTTCCTTAACGGCAGCGCCCTTGTTCAGGGTATTGCAGATAGCCCGCTAGCCAATATAGCCACTACCGGCGGCCTTAGCGGCGACGATAACCGTTTTGAAAAAACCATTACCGGCTACGGCACCGTACCCATGGAAGAAGGTACTGCCGTGCTGATAGGCCTGTACGGTGGCAACCCTGAGATAACGCATGCCAGCTTTGGTGGTTTCCAGCCGCTGGGCCCGGAGCGTAAGGCCACAAAAGCAGAAAAGAACGTAGTATACGAAATAGACGGCAAGCCCGCGCTTGACCTGTATATAGCCTACCTGGGCGACCGTGTAGAGCAAAAAATGGAATCATTATTAGCATTCCCACTACAGATAACCCCTCCGGGTAAAAACTTTGCGCTGGTACGCACCGTATTACAGATTGACACTACAGACGGTTCTGTAGTACTGGCGGGTGACTGCCCTGAAGGCAGCCGCATACAGCTGCTTATGGCCTCTATGCACGGTATTAACGACGGAGCCATAGAAGCCGCAAAACAAGCCACCCTAAACCGTAAAAACCCTGCCGAACTGGCACTGCTGGTTAGCTGCATGGGCCGCAAGGCCATTATGGGCCTTCGCATAGAGGAAGAAGTGGAACTGGTACGCGAAGTGGTGGGCGAACAGGCCGCCATGGCCGGTTTCTATTCATATGCAGAGATAGCGCCTTTTTATGCCAATAATGTGTGCGAACAACACAACCAAACCCTTACGCTAACCTTAATCAGTGAGTAACATGAATTCGCTGCTGGCAAGGCAACTCAAGAAACACCTCCCCGGGGCCGACCTTGCCGCGTTGGAGCCGTTCCTTTCTGCCGTAAGCGGTGCATTTGACCATTATGAAGACCAGGTGGCACTATTACAGCACGCCCTCAGGCTGAGTTCGGATGAATTGTTTGAAGCCAACGAAAAGCTGCGTAGCGAAACCGACACCCTTAAGGAACTGAATAACGACCTTAATTCCATATTATTTTCCATGAAACTGGCGGTAGCCAATACTGCCGATGACCACTTTAACCCTGCCGAACACATAAAGGAACAGGCCGAGGAAATCATTAAAATAAATGCCCAGCGCGAAGAACTGCTGAAAAACCTTGCCGAGCAAAACCAGGAGCTGAACGACTATGCCCATATGGTAAGCCACGACCTTAAGGCGCCGCTGCGCACTATAAACACGCTTATTACCTGGGTAGTGGAAGACAACCGCGACAAGCTGGATGAGGAAAGCCTGAACTCGCTGAACCTGGTTCTTTTCAATACCGAAAAGATGGACCTGCTGATTAAGGGCATCCTGGAATATTCGTCTATAGACCGCCATGAAACCGAAAGCCGCCCGGTAAACTTTAATGAGGTGCTGCACGAACTGCTGCTTACCATAGGCAGGCCGAACGGCGTGCAGATAACAGTAGCCCCTAACCTGCCCCGTATAGAAGGCAACTACTACCGCTACAGGCAGCTGTTCCAGAACCTGATAGAAAATGCCATAAAATACAACGACAAGCCACAGGGAATTATAGAGGTGGGCTTTGAAGACCAGCCCGGCAACTACCTGTTTTTTGTAAAAGACAACGGAAAAGGCATCCCGAAAATGTACTTCGAGAAAATTTTTAATATATTTACAAAGCTTGACAATAACAGCCAGTCATCGGGCATCGGGCTTTCTATCGTTAAAAAGATTATAGCCCGCTACGAAGGACGCCTTTGGCTGGAAAGCGTAGAAAACGAAGGAACAACTTTTTATTTTACTTTACCTAAAAAATGGAACAGCCTAACCTGGACTATATAAATACCCTGGCCGGGGACGATGAAGATTTTAAGGCCATCCTCATAAAAACCATTAAAACAGAACTTCCGCAGGAAATAGCAGCCTACAACAACAGCTACACCGGCGGCGATTATAAAGCATCGGCAGAGCATGTGCACAAGCTGAAGCACAAAATCAGCATTTTAGGATTAGAAAAAAGTTACTATCTTGCCGCAGATTTTGAAGACCAGTTAAAGAACAACGAAACTACCCTTGCGCCTGATTTTGAAGCCGTACTGAACAATATGGCTGCATTTACGGCCGGGCTATAGCATTTTATCCAACTATGAATTGCATTATTGTTGACGACGAAACACTGGCACGCAACATCCTTGAAGGATTGGCTGCTAAAGACCCTGAGCTTACCATAGCAGGTACTTACAGCAACGCCATGCATGCCATGAAGCACCTGAACCAGCATGAAGATACCGACCTTATCTTCCTGGATATACACATGCCCGACTTTACGGGGTTTGATTTTATACAAACCATAAAGAACCCACCGGCTGTGGTACTGGTTACTTCAGACAAAAACTTTGCCACAGAGGCTTTTGAATACGACTGTATTGTAGACTATTTGGTAAAACCCATTACAGAGGAACGTTTCTTCAGGGCGGTACGCAAGGCCAAATCGCTAAGGGCATCGGCACCGGCACCATCGGTTACGCCGGTAAGCGGCGCCACGGCACCGGCTCCTGCAACCGACGCGCCTACACAGGTAGCTCCGGCAGATACGGCTACCGAGTTCTACGTAAACATAGACCGCAGGCTTATTAAGATAGACATACCGTCGGTAAACGTGGTGGAGGCCAAAGGCGACTACATCCACATAAAAACCGAAACAAAAAACTATATAGTACACAGCACCCTTAAAAAGATAGAGGAAAAACTGCCTGCCAGCCTTTTCCTTAAAGTGCACCGTACCTACATAATCAATACCAAAAAGATTGTGGATATAGAGGACAACAGCGTGCTTATAGGCAAGGATGTAATCCCGGTAAGCCGTGCCAACAGGCCCGAGCTGATGAAGCGCCTGAACATGCTTTAGGCAATATTCAATTCTTAATTAAATCTTAAAGTTTTAGCTAAAAAACAGCTTAACGTCTTTAAACTACCGTTCAACGACACTCAGGCACTGTTAAGCTAAAACTGACAAAATAAACTTTAAGGGCTTTGTACATTTGTTCCTATAAAACGGAAAGAAATGTCAAGGCCCTTAAATATATTATTAGTAGAAGACGATGCAATCGAGGTAATGAAATTCAACAAAGTTGTGAAGAACCTTGAACTGCACCACAAGATTGTGGAGGCCAATGATGGTGCCCAGGCCCTTGAGATACTCAAGGACAGGGAAGTAAACCCGGACATCATTATCCTGGACCTGAACATGCCTAAAATGAACGGCATCGAGTTTCTTAAAATACTGAAACAAGACGACAGCCGTAAAACCATACCTACCGTAATACTTACTACCTCTACAAACCATACTGATATTAAAGAATGTTATAATATAGGTATAGCAGGCTATGTGGTAAAACCGCTAAAGCATGAGGAGTATATGAGCAATACCAAAAAGCTTATAGAATACTGGAGCACTAACGAGCTTATAAACAGCTAACACTATTTAACGATACATCACCGCAGGAAAATCTAAAATCTTGTACGAAGACACTGGGCACCACGAGGGGTGTCCTTTGTTATTTAGAGAAGTTGCTTAGCAATAATAGGCAAAAGGGATAAGGCAAAAGTAGCTTCACTCGTGCATCAAACACTTTTGCCTTATCCCTTTTGCCTTTTGCCTATCATAAAACAGCCCCCTACAAACTATAATTAACATTTACAGACCAGCGGTAATTGGCCTCTACCCTGCCCCCGGTAAGGTTCTGGCTTATAGGCAGCATGCCGTTTACGCCCAATGAAAATTTACCCAAACCGGCTTCTACTCCTGCTTTGGCAAAAAGTATATCGCCTTTGGTTTGGGGTACATCCTGCCCGTACTGCCTGTTAGTGGCATATACTTCGCCTGCCACACCTGCCTGTGGCGCCAGCACTACCTTACCGGCCTCAGTAGTATAAAAGGCCGTAGCGGCATAGTTTACCTGGTTGCCAAACTGGTAGTGCTTACTGTTCTCTGTCTTATAAATATAAGTACCCATGGCATTAAGCCCCCAGCTGTTATAGCGCAGCACATATTCGGCTACGGCGAGGTAATCCCAACTGCCGGTACCCAACTGGAAACTGGGGTTTACACTACCGTTATTGGCAGCATCGTACTTGCCCACAGGCGCTTTTACACCACCGCCCAGTTGCAGTACGTGGCTTACAGCAGCACTGTCTTTTTTGGTTTGGTAAGCCGTGTACAGCCCCAGCACGGTAACATCACCCATGCCGTTAACGGACTGGTAGCCCGTACTGAGGTCGCGGTCAAAGAAATGGTACGGTACCTGCGCCGATACCTGTGCCTTTTTGGCCACCGGTATACGCGCCCACAGCTGCACGGTATTGAAGTTTTCATTTACCCAGGGCGAGTTGTTAAAGATGCCGTTACGGCTGGTGTAGCTTTGGTAAAAATAGCGTAGCCCCACAAAATTACGGTCTATCATAGAGCTGAAGCCCATGCCCCCGCCACTGGCCGAGCAGCCACAGGCATCGCAGTCAAATTCTTCGAGGAAGTGCTTAAAATCAGGTGGTGGCGTAGTGGTGGCATTGGCCTTTGCGGCAACAAACGTAAACAACAGGGCTAAGAAAATATGTTTCATTTTACTGGAAATTATAATTTGGGTTACTGATAAACTCCTCATCAGTAAGGGTATTAAGAAAGGCGATTATGGCCTGTTTTTCAGCATCGGTAAGTGGTATGCCGGGGGTACCGTTTTGCTTCAGCAGTGGGTCCAGCGTAGGGCTGTCCTGTATACCGGTACTGTAATGGTTCAGCACGCTTTGCAGCGAACCGAAACGCCCATCGTGCATGTAAGGTGCAGTAAGGGCTACATTCCGCAGGCTGGGCACGCGGAATTTATAATAGTCGGCATCCTGTTCGGTAACCTTATAGCGGCCCACATCGTTTACCAATGGGTTTACGGTAAGGCCGTTGTTGCGATAGCTGCCGTCGGTTTGCAAATCGGTAGCGTGGCAGGAAGCGCACTTTTGAGTGAAAAGATTATAACCTTCCATCTCCTCTGCTGTAAGTGTACCGCCCGTTTCGCCACGGCGGTATTTATCAAAACGCGAATCAGCCGAAACCAGCATCACCATAAACTGCGACATGGCTTTCAGCATGTTTTCTACCGTAATCTCCTCATCAGGAAATGCCTGCGCAAACAGTTTACGGTACTCCTTATCGGCCTTCATCATATCAAGTATTGCATTCAGGTCGCCCTGCATTTCCACCTCGCTGGTCAGCGGTATCAGCGGTTGCAGGTCCAGGTGGGTGGTAACGCCGTCCCACATATAAGACGACATAAATGCCATGTTTTGTATGGCAGGCGCATTTCGGGTACCCATACGGTTGTCTACCCCGTGGCTCACGGTGTGCCCGTGGTGAGTAAAGGCATCTTCCTGTATGTGGCAAAACGCGCAGCTTACCAACCCATCGGCACTAAGGCGGCCGTCATAAAACAGCTTGCGCCCCAGTTCGAAACCCTTTTGTGTAAGTGGGTTTATCCCGGTATCGTAGGTCATGGCAGGGAAGTTGGCCGGCTGCCGTGCGTCAAGCGGTATATCGGTATAATCGCTGTCGCTGCCCCCGCATGATATAAGCAGGGGCAGTGCTACAGCAACAAGGTAATAAAGCTTCATGGCATTAATCATTATGCACGTGGTCTACCGTAAACGCCCCGGTAACATTTGCCATAATCAGCGGAAGCTGGTCGCCACCCATAATCATGGCGCCCATACCCATAGCATTGTTATCGGTAAGGCTTATCTTGTTGGTGCCGTCGGTAAATTTGGCCACATTGGTAATAATGTGTACAACCGGGTTTATATTTTGGCGTACCAGGGCTTTAGTAGGCATATCCAGTGTTACCTCCACATAGTTGTAGTCGGTACCCGTTTGGCCGGTATGTACCATAAATGAAGTATCGGTAGTTACCGTAGCCGACGTAAATGTACCTTCGTACGCCACAAATTTATAGCCTGCACTCCAGCTCCACAGCATGTCTTCGGCTTGTGCAGTGGCAAGGAAATTACCCTGTCCGTCAGCACCCTGGTTAAACTGCTCCTGGTCTACGCCGATGCCAAATTTCACTTTGGTATAATCGCCCGCAGGCACACCGGTAAGGTGCAGTATATGAGTGTTGGCATTGGCTTCGTTCACAATAAAATAGCTTTCGCTTTTCGGGTAGGTATAGGTGGTACCATCGGCTTTGGTAAGCACTATGTTGCTGATGATGTATTTTACGGTGCTTATCTTCAGGGTTTCGTTAAGCGACGTAGTGTACGGGCTGCCCAGTATAAGGTCGTCGCCGTTAAAAGCATTGTCAAACTCTACATCGAGTGCACCGGTGCCGGTAGTGTCGTTTATGGTATCGTCGTTGTTATTACATGATGTACACGCAAATGCTGCTACAGCAAGTGCAGGGAAAAGCAGGTTTCGGAATTTCATCCTTTTTAAAATTAATGTGATGTTATTGATTAAATAATTTTCACGGCAAAGACTGAATCATCATGCCGTAAGATAAAGCCGTGCTATTCCTCCCAAAAATTACAAACCCTCGCAAAGACGCGAAGACGCAAAGTTTTTGGGTATAACAATATCAATAGAAACGCTACGCTTTAGCTTCTCTACATGACATTTAACATGGCCAATAATTTTTTAAGCAATAACAGCAGGCGGATGGAATACCGATGCTAATGAAAGGTGTGAGTAATGGTTATGGTAATAAACCTGTGTTTTTTTCGGGGCGAAAACCGGAGCCAAAAAAACATAGCCTGTAAGTGAGTGGCAAAACAGTACTTCCGCTTCAGCGTGTGCCGATTTTTTGTCAGGGGCAGGTTTTTCCTGTTCGGCGGCTTTGGCCAGCTGTTTCATAAGATGACACTTACCGTTACAGTGCATTTGGGGCTTTGCCTTGTTTTCGCACAGTTCTTTGGCTATGTAATCGTAATTAATAATGTATTCCAGCACGGGCATTACAGGCCGTGCCATAATAAAGAATACTATTACGAAAACAAGGTTTTTCACGGATGCAAAAGTACACCCCAAATGTTAAATAAACAGGATAAATGTCATATTAATTAAACTTTTTTGCAAAAACGTCGTCAAAGAGGTATAACAATTAAATTGGAAAAAAGATGAGAACGTTAATTGCAGCAATTGCTATGATGGCAGCCTTTACCGTGGCTGCCCAGGAAGAGAGGGGTTTTGATGAAAGGCATGCAGGCCCGGGTACAGACGGTGCAGATGTGGCGTTTTATGACGAAGGAATGGGTGGACCCGAATTTGAAGCCGATGGCCCTATGAGGGGAGGCAAAGAAAAACTAACCCCGCAGCAACGTGCCGAACTGAAGGCCAAGCGCCTTACCCTGGCACTGGACCTTACCGATAAGCAGCAAAAAGATATACAAAAGCTGGTACTGGACCGCGAACTGAAAAAACAGGAAGCACACGACAAAATGAAAGCCGACCGTGAAGCCGGTAAGGTGCCCACTGCCGACGAACGCTATGCCATGAAGAGCAAAATGCTGGACGAGCAGATAGCCATGAAGCGCGAAATGAAGAAGATACTTACCCCTGAGCAGTTTACAAAATTTGAAAAACTGCATAAGGAACGTGCTGCAAAAAGGCCGGAAGGCGGTATTAAGGCAAAAAAAGCGCACAGAAGGTAAATTTTATGTGTTAAAGTTTTGTGTTGTTTTGTAAATTAATTAGATTTGACGAAATAAACACTAAACAAAAACTATAATTGTCATGAAAAAAATAATTGCTTTGATTGCTCTTTCGCTTGGTGTTGGCTTCACAGCTTCAGCACAGCAAAAAAAGGCCGCTGCGCCTGCTACTGTAAAAACACAAACTCAGCTAAGCGATGCTGACATTACAAAAGCTGCTAAAAATGATGTAGCCAGCCTTAACACTGTAGTTACCCTTACAGACAGTGAGAAATCTACTTTCCAGGAGCTGTTTACAACTAAATACCGCAATTTCCGCGAAGTAGCCGTTGCCAATGGAAGCCCTGAGCGCAATGCTATTATTTCTCAAAGTATAGAGGCTAAACTAAGGGCTACCCTTAGCGCTGACAAAATGGCCAAGCTTGATGCTAACCAGGAAGTACTTAAGAAAATTACCCACTAAGATTTTATAAACTTAGATATACTAAAATCCCCACGCTTAGCGTGGGGATTTTTTGTTTTTATATACCTTAAAATAAGAGAAACAAAAATCCCTGTTATAATTTATAACAGGGATTGAATAATTGAATATAATAACCTTAGTTACCTTTTCACAATTTTACGAGTGGTTACTACACCATTTGACGTGGTAACAGACACCATATAAATACCTTGTGTTAAGTGCGACAGGTTTATGCTATTTGTACCCGCATTATCTTCTGGTGTATTAGAATACACAAGTTTACCATCTATACCATAAATACCCACCTTTGTAACAGTGAGTCCACCGGCTTCTATTGTAATTTCACTATCTGTCGGATTCGGGTAAATTACAATATCAGCGCCGTTACTGTTTACCTCAACAAGGTCTATCTTTGGTTTTACTTTTGGAAGAACAACCTGCCTTAAGACATAAGTTTCAGGATTTGTACAGCCTAATATGTAAAAACGGCTTTTACTTTCACTAATTGCATCAAACCCATCTTCAAGCAATATATATTCACCTGCATGATATACTGCTTCCGTACTACTACCGGCAATTGTATTTGAAGCTTTTATGCAAACTTTTGATTGAACATAATCTGTACCTGACGAAACATCAGTAGTTATAACCGGGCAATCAACACAATCTGTAACGCAATTGGTAATATCAAGATCCGGCCCTACCAACGAAGAAGTGTATGTAACCGAATAATTATTACCCAGTACTGTGAAATTTGCAGTGACACTATATTCGTACTGCAGGATAGTACTACTTAAATCAGTTTCATCAACTTCAAAATAAAATTGACTGTCAGTTAAATAATCTGCAGAACTACTGGTATAAACCATATTTGTCATACCTGTGCCATATTCATACACATTAAGTACAATGTTATTTAAAGTTCCGTATACAATAGGGTCTGTATTGGTTGTATATGGCAGTGAATAATATCCGCTAACTTTTACTGGCCATGGCATGCATTTGGTATTATCAGCATACAAACGTATTGCACCTACCTTAGGGCTACATCCTCCATTATAATCGCATATATCATCTATATATACTGTACTAAAGAAGTCTTTAACAACAGCATCTGTAACAGTAAACTCCAGTATAGCTTCCTCTCCTTCTTCTAAATCACCTAACGGCAACACTGCACATTGCCAGCCGGTATATACCAAAGGAGCAGTAATAAGTGGATTAGGATCTGCGACATGGTCAAACTGTAAAGTGTTTGCCGCATCAGCATATAAACAAATCTCTTGTACCAATGTGCCATCAGGCAAAATAACACGTGCATTAAAATGAGGTCGCTCATCTATAGCCCCACCAGGGTCATGCCCGAGGAAAGAATATGAAAAACTTATTTCACCAGAGCTTACTATAAATGGCCTCCTCATAGTAGTAACTGTATTATTACCGGCATTGTCATTTAATTTTATGGCGGTAGTACCACTGTTTATCCGTGCCACATCTACCCCAGCTGCTTCAAGCGTTGGGTCAAAGCCATTAGAAACTGTTGTATTATCATCCACAAGTGTAGCAAAACCTGTAAAATCATTAATCGTAGCCGATGGCACAATCGCTGTAGATGGCTGTGTGGCACAATCATATGCAGTAGCAAAAACAGGGTCTGACACAAAGTCGTAATCATCTGTTACACCATCATCAAAACTACCGTTATTGCATATAAAATGAATTTCTTCCTCTTCTACACTATACACTCCGCGAGCGGCTGAATATGTTTGAAAATATAATTTCCTCAACTCAACACGTTTTACTTCGACAATATAATCTTCAATTAAAAGAGAATTATCAGTAGTTTTATTTTTAACACGGAACTTTTTGTTTATCTGTGCTAACTTATCGGTTGTCAAATCATACTTAGACATGTTTTCCGATATAAAAACCTCAATATCTTTTTCAGTCGCCTGTGCTTTGACAATACGTTGCTTTGAAGAACTTAACTGCTCTCTTACCTGAGCAAAAGACTGTAGCCCTAACAATAAAAAAGCAACAAGCAACAATTGCTGTATATGCTTTTTCATATTATTGTTTGTTTAGCAGTTGGTTTACTTTTTCTTTTAGCTCTTCAAGTTCTTTATTTTGCTTCTTCAGTTGCTCTACTTGTTTGTTTAGTTCAATAACATGGAGAGTAAGCTCTTCTATTTTCTCCTGCTGTAGTTTTGCTATTGTTCCAAGCTCTATTCCAGAAGTTGCCACTTCCACTGCCGATGGCATGTTAGGAAGGTGTCCGTTTTTTGTTATATATTTTTCAGTTTCTGAAAGCGGCATCAGGTTATAGCCTTTTTCAAACACATAGTCTGCCCAGGCAGTCCTCACCCTTATTTCTTTAGCCAATATACCACCTTTTACAAAAAGCCTGTAATCAGAAAGGTTAGGAACAACAGTTGTAGTAGCATCAAATGCCCCAAAACCTCCTGATTCATAACCTATACCTACCTGTTTTGCATTAAACTTTAATACCGCCGGATTACTTCCATTAGCAAATTCACCGTAAATAAGCGGGTTTGACGTATCTGAATTTGCAATAAAAAGTTTATTATTTACAGCAGTCTGGCTTTTACCGGCATAGTATCCTAAAAAAACATTATTCGACCCTGTTAAATCTTGTCCTGCCCTACAGCCAAGCAAAACATTGCCGTTTCCGGCATTCTGACCTGTATTATTTCCTACAAAAACATTTTGCTTGGCAGCCGTTGATATTGCCCCGGCTGATGTACCTACCATAGTATTCTCAATACTTGTTGTAAGTGTAATATAGCGGCCTGCATATGTTCCGATATAAATATTCCCAGTAGCAAGGTTATTTTGTCCGGCACAAGTTCCAAAGAATGATGATTGTGATGCCGAACTCGGATTTGCCGCACTGGCCTGGCCTGCTAAAAACCCAACAATTGTATTATAATTGTTACCACCGGCATATTGACCCGCAGCATAACCTACAAAAACATTATATGAAGCGGTGGCATTTTGTCCGGCTAAAGCTCCTATTGAAGTATTTTGTGATGCAGTACTGGATTGGCCCGCCTGTAATCCTAAAAAAGTATTAGAGCCTCCCAGGATATTATTTTCTCCGGCAGCAGAGCCTATAAATGTATTACCTCCCGCAGTCGTATGGTTTTGCCCGGCATGGTATCCTACAAATGTACATGATCCAGCCGCTTCATTTTCTTTGCCAGCTTGGTATCCTACAAATACATTGGCAATTCCTGTATTATTAACATCTGAACCAGCATAAGAACCAACAAAAACATTATTAGTTCCATAAGTTCCAGCAGGATTTGTTCCTGTAGTAGGTAATGATGTCGTTTGTGCATACAATGCCCCACCCGCCGCAAAAAATACGGCAGCAAAAAGAAGTTTTGCTTTCATAAAAATTAGATTTTGTTTAGATTGATTGTAAAAATTTACCTATCAAATCTAATTCTTTTTTTTAACAAAAAAAGTTAAATATTAGTTAACAAAAAAAGACATTGCCTTAATAAACAATGTCTTTTTCGTTAATTTTAAGATTTTAGGTTTTTTTACATAAAGCCATCAGGGTCCGGCGCGGTATCGGTACGCACTATATTACGGCCCTCGCGTACCGGCGATTGTTTTACGCTTACTATACGCGTTTCACTTTCATTTTCTATCTGCTGCGCATCTACTTTTTTAGCCGCCCTCGGGAAACTGGCCAGCTCCTCTGGGTTTACTAATGCCGGATCTTCATAGGGCAATGTAGTATCAGGCGCCATATGCCTTATTTCCTGAAGCCTTTCCATTTCATCTTCGTGGGTATACACCCTTTTATCATTCGTTTCCATAACTGTATTTATTTAGGTTAAACTAATTACTTAGATTATTTTTTATACTTCCTTATCGGCAGCTTCTATATTTATGTGCGACTCGGCAATACCCGTAAGCAGCAAGTCGGCGCCCTTTTCATCCTGCAGGGTAAGTTCCAGCAGTATTACGGCTTCCTCCTCGCGCAATGCCAGCGCAAAGGCACGCATGGTGCCGTAACTGGCTATTTCATAATGCTTAAACTTTTGCAGCAGCCCTATAATACCGGCATCGCGTACCACACCCTGGCGGGTACTGCGTATAAATTCTTCGGTTTCCTCTACCAGGCATTGCAGCGCATTGTAAGGCAGCTGCTCGGGTATTATACCGGTAGACACAAACACGTCGCTTAGCCGGTGTATGTGTGTAGCCGTATCGGCCAGGTGCTTATCCAGTATTTTCTCCAGGTCGCGGCTGGATGATTGCATAATAATCCCTTTCAGCAGGTTTTCTGTAATATGTTCTGTCCAGTACAGTTCCTTCAGCTGCTTTTCAAAAAGGCTGCGTAGTTCTCCCGTTTCATTACCCTCGTATTTTTCTACTACCGAATGCATAATTATATGAGTTTGGCAGTCAGGAAATATCTGCTTGCCCGTTTATAATCATAAAGTTAGCCCGCACCTTTGGCAATGCCTATGCAATTAACGCAGGGTTAACAGCCAATAAAATCCTAAAGCAAACCATTGGACGTACAAAACGCACTATTTAACGTTTTTTTAAGGATTTACCAAAAAAGTATATTCCGCATTTTTACATTTACAAAAATAAAGCCCTTAAAATGAAGAAAATACTGACATTGATGATGATTGCCGGACTAATGGCTGCCTGTTCTACAGACGAAGACACAATTAACGACAACACTGCACTAACAGCTAAGGAAACCGATGCCACCGTAATGAAAGATGGCCAGCTTATTAACGAATGCTTTAGCAACCTTACCGCTTATTACAGTAATACCGGTTCTTTTGAATACCCGGTGTGGACGTTTACCGCTAATATACCTGCGGGTGCAGGCCGCACAAGCGGTTACAGCGTACAGCTTGAAATACAGGCTACCGACTGCGAAGATATAACCGTAGGATACGGAAGCATAACATCGTACCCCGGCGGCACGTTTTATGACGCATCTAACAACCTGCCTTTTGTAACAAAGCCACAATCGCAATTACCTGCCTGCTACCGCTGGAGGCTACGCATAACCGGCCCGGGTGAAACTAAAAACAGCAGCTGCATGCAGGTAACCCAGTGGTATGATATGCCGCTGGCATAAGTACCCGCTGCCTTTAATCGGTAAAATACGCCTATAGGCGATTATAAAGGCAAACTATTGTAATTATACCGGCATAATGCTTAACTTTAAGTTGCCAAAACGCGTAAGGTTGCATCCTTACAAAAAATATTTTGATTATTCCGCCGCACAGGTTTCAGCCTGTGCGGCTTTTTTGTTGGTTTACCCGCTTTTAACTACCTTTATGGCTATGAAGAAATTATTGCCTGGTGCCTGCATACTGCTTGCCGCCGCCATTACCTGCTGTGCCGATAAAAAAACTGATTCCCCAAAAATAGATATACAGGAAATAGCCACCCTGCACCTTAAAGAGGTATCGGGGCTGGAATATGTAAACGGCACCCTGTGGGCGCACGAAGACAGCGGTAACGATGCTTCGTTATACATTATTGACCAAAAAACAGGCAAGCATACCGAAGTACCGGTAACCAATGCCAAAAACCACGACTGGGAAGACATTACAAGCGACCCGCAGGGCAACCTGTACCTGGGCGATTTTGGCAATAATGAAAACGACCGTACTAACCTGGCTATTTATACCCTTGGCAAACCCGGAAAGGATGTAGCCGTTACTGCTACTACTGCTTTTAGCTACCCGGATCAGAAGGATTTCCCGGCGAAGAAGAAAGACCGCAACTTCGACTGCGAGGCATTTTTTGAGTATAAAGGCAGCTTTTACCTGTTTAGCAAAAACCGCTGTGTACCTGCCGACGATATTGTCATGGTACGCAAAGTAACCAAACAGGGCAAAATCACCACGTTAGGCAGCTTTAGCACCTGCGATAATTTCCGTAAATGTGCCATAGCGGGTGCCGACATTAGCCCCGACGGCAAAACCGTAGCCCTGATAAGCGGCGCCAAACTGTGGTTGATTACAGGTTATAAAGGCGATGATTTTACCCATGGCAACATACAATCCTACGATTTAGGAAAGACTACACAAAAAGAAGCTATTTGCTTTACGGATAATAAAACCCTGCTGGTAGCCGACGAAAAAGACAAAAAAGACGGCGGCAAGCTATACCGTATACGGTTGTAGGTTATTTGGCGATGCGGTTATTCGGAACACCGATGACACTGATTTAGTGGATTTTCACTGATTCTATTAGAATATTACCTGCCTGTAACCTGTGCACATCTGTAAAATCAGTGTCATCAGTGTTCCCTTTCGGTTACTTCCGAATTAACGAATAACCGCATCACCGGATAACCTTCGCTAAAAATACACCCTTACAAACGGCATCAGTGCATCGCCGTATATAAAATCATTTTCATGGTACAGCACATTGTAACGCAGGCCTATGGTAACACCGTCTGAACTGTAGCCCAGCCCCAAAAACAAACCGGTGTTCCAGAAGTTTCGCTTGTTGTTTGCATCAGTAATACCCGGCGGGTACACCCCGTTATTATTGAGGTAAAAGCTTTGGTTTATATGCAGTTGCTGCACCTCTGCAGAAAGCTGTATTTCCGGTATCGGGTTGCCCAGCACAATTACAGAACCGCCGTACATGGCATTCCTGTACCAGTCGCGCTGGTAGGTATAGCTGCCCTGGAGTGATGACCCCGCGGCTATGTATTGGTTAAACCAGTAAACAGCCCCCGGCGAAAGATTTACATCGATATAGCCGCTACCGAAACCTACACCCAAACCACCACCAAATTGCACTTTGTCCCAAAATGCATTATCCTGTGCAGTTGCCGTGCTAAAATGTAAACATAATGTAAACACAGCTGTTAATTTTGTTAAAAAAATGAAAAAGCTTTGACGCATTTTGGCAACATGGTATTATCAGAGGGCATAAATGTATAAAAAACGTTGAAAGATTATTAGAAATAGTGTACTTTTGCATAAATTTTTTATAACGCACCGTCACAAACACATAAGTATGGACAGGTTTTCCTTTTTAAATGCAGCAAATACTGCATTTTTCGCTGATTTATACGATCAATATATTGAGAACCCCGACAGCATAGAGCCTTCTTGGAGGGCTTTTTTCCAGGGTTTTGACTTCGCAGCAGCCGATTACGGTTCTGGCGCTACAGAAGTAGTTGCCGCTGCACCCACTGCTACAACTACAGCTGCACCCGCAGCTGCCCCAACAGCCGACTATTCAGGCATCCCTGAAAAGCTTCAGAAAGAATTTAAGGTACTTAACCTCATAGAGGGCTACCGTACCCGCGGCCACCTGTTTACCAAAACAAACCCGGTACGCGAGCGCCGTACGTTTACCCCTACGCTGGACCTTGAAAACTTCGGGCTTAGCAGCGCCGACCTTAACACGGTTTTTGACGCCGCCAAGGAAATTGGCCTTCAGCCTTCTACCCTTAGCGACATTGTAAGCTACCTGCAAAGCATTTACTGCGGCCACATCGGTATCGAGTACATGTACATCCGCGACCCTGAGGTACGCAAATGGATACAGGACAAGCTCGCCGTGAACAGCAACCAGCCCTCTTTTGCCGCTGAGCAGAAGAAGCGCATCCTTGAAAAACTTAACGAGGCGGTTTCTTTCGAGAACTTCCTTCACACAAAATACGTAGGCCAGAAACGTTTCTCGCTTGAAGGCGGCGAAACGCTTATCCCTGCGCTTGATTTCCTTATAGAAGCCGCTGCCGATAAAGGCGTGGAGCAGTTTGTTATGGGTATGGCACACCGTGGCCGCCTTAACGTACTTGCTAACGTGTTCGGTAAGAAAACGGCTGATATCTTCAGCGAGTTTGACGGTAAAGACTATGACGACGATGCCCTTTTTGACGGTGACGTAAAATACCACCTTGGCCTTACTGCCGACAAAAAGACCCAAAGCGGCAAAAGCATCAACGTGAACCTTGCCCCTAACCCGAGCCACCTTGAAACCGTAGGTGCGGTAATAGAAGGTATAGCCCGTGCCAAACAGGACAGGCATTATGCCGATGATTTCCGTAAGGTGCTTCCTATTGCCCTGCACGGTGACGCTGCTGTTGCAGGCCAGGGTATTGTATACGAAATTGTACAGATGGCTAAGCTGGACGGTTATAAGACCGGCGGTACCATCCACGTAGTAATAAACAACCAGGTAGGCTTTACCACCAACTACCTTGATGCACGTTCGTCTACCTACTGTACCGATGTGGCTAAAGTTACCCTTTCACCGGTACTGCACGTAAATGCTGACGATGCCGAGGCAGTGGTACACGCTACGCTTTTCGCACTTGAGTACAGGATGGAGTTTGGCACTGACGTGTTTATCGACCTACTGGGTTACCGTAAATACGGCCACAACGAAGGTGATGAGCCGCGCTTTACACAGCCTAAGCTTTATAAAATCATTGCCAAGCACAAAAACCCACGCGACCAATATGCAGAAGTGCTTATAAACGCAGGTGTTATAGGCAACGACTTTGTAAGCGGCCTTGAAAAGCAGTACAAAGAAAACCTTGAAGAAAACCTTGAGGCTTCGCGTAAGCGCGACCTTACCATTATAACCCCGTTCATGCAAAATGAGTGGGAAGGCTACAATCAGGCCGACGAGCAGAAAATGCTTGAAACTGCCGACACTACTTTCGACAAGGCAAAACTTGACGAAATAGCCAAAACCATTACTGAGCTTCCGGCGGATAAAAAGTTCATCAGCAAAATACAAAAGCTGATAAACGACCGTAAGAACATGTACTTTGAAACCGATAAGCTGGACTGGGCCATGGGTGAGCTTCTTGCTTACGGTTCTCTACTTACTGAAGGTTTTGATGTACGCATCAGCGGGCAGGACGTAGAGAGGGGTACATTCTCTCACCGTCACGCTGTAGTGAAGGCGGAGGAAAGCGAAGAAAAAGTAACCCTGCTGAACCAGCTGAAAGACCAGAACGGTAAATTCTACATTTACAACTCGCTGCTTTCAGAATACGGTGTGCTTGGTTTTGAATACGGTTATGCCCTTGCCAGCCCTAAAACGCTTAACATTTGGGAAGCGCAGTTTGGCGACTTCGGTAACGGTGCCCAGATTATGATAGACCAGTACATTAGTGCTGCCGAAGATAAATGGAACAACCAGAACGGTATTGTGATGCTACTTCCACACGGTTACGAAGGCCAGGGCGCAGAGCACAGCAGCGCCCGTATGGAGCGTTTCCTACAGATGTGTGCTAACCACAACATGTATGTGGCAGACGTAACTACTCCGGCTAACTTCTTCCACCTACTTAGGAGGCAGCTTAAAACGGATTACCGCAAGCCGCTTGTAGTATTTACCCCTAAGAGTTTGCTACGCCACCCGTCGGTAGTTTCTTCTGCTAACGAGCTTGCCACAGGCAGCTTCCAGGAAGTACTGGACGACCCTATTGCTGATGCTGCAAAAGTAAAAACACTGGTATTCTGTACCGGTAAGTTCTACTACGACCTTGTGGCCGAACGCGAAAAACTGGGCCGTGACGATGTGGCTTTTGTACGCCTGGAGCAATTGTTCCCGCTGCCTACAGAGCAAATCAAGGAAGTACTTGCCAAATATACCAATGCCGACGACTACGTGTGGGCGCAGGAAGAACCACGCAACATGGGTGCTTACGGCTACATGCTGATGAACTTTACCGAAGTGAAGTTCCGTGTGGCATCGCTTAAAGCATACAGCGCGCCTGCGGCAGGTAGTTCTACCCGTGCCAAAAAACGCCACGCTGCGGCTATCGCCATGGTTTTTGACAAGAACCTATTCAATTAATACGTACATTTGATTTTCAGAATAAAACACTCATAAAATTATACTGACATGATTTTAGAAATGAAAGTTCCCTCGCCGGGGGAATCGATTACCGAAGTAGAAATAGCTACATGGCTTGTAAAGGATGGTGACTATGTAGAAAAAGACCAGGCCATAGCCGAAGTAGATTCAGATAAAGCAACCCTGGAGCTTCCTGCCGAAGCTGCGGGTATCATTACCCTTAAGGCAGAAGAAGGCGACGCTGTAAAAGTGGGCCAGGTTGTATGCCTTATAGACACCGGTGCTGCTAAACCGGAAGTTGGCGCTGCCCCTAAAGCAGAAGAAAAGAAAGAAGAGCCTAAGAAAGAAGAACCGAAAGCTGCTGCTCCTGCACCGGCTCCGGCTGCCCCTGCTGCTACTTACGCTACAGGTGCCCCTTCTCCGGCGGCTAAAAAAATACTTGATGAAAAAGCCATAGACCCTGCTACTGTAACCGGTACCGGTAAAGGCGGACGCATAACCAAAGACGACGCCGTAAACGCTAAAGCCAGTATGGGTACCCCTACAGGCGGTAACCGTGGCAGCGAGCGCACTAAACTAAGCATGCTACGCCGTAAGGTGGCAGAGCGCCTTGTTTCGGCTAAGAACGAAACGGCTATGCTTACTACCTTTAACGAGGTAAACATGACGCCTATAAACACCATCCGTAACGAGTACAAGGATGCGTTTAAGGCAAAACACGGCGGACTTGGCCTTGGCTATATGTCGTTCTTTACAAAGGCAGTAACCCGCGCGCTGCAACTGTTCCCGGATGTTAACTCTATGATAGACGGTGATTTTAAAACATCGTTTGACTTTGCCGATATTTCTATCGCAGTATCGGGCCCTAAAGGCCTTATGGTACCGGTAGTGCGCAATGCAGAAACACTTTCTTTCCGTGGTATTGAGGCCGAAATTAAGCGCCTTGCGCTTCGTGCCCGTGACGGACAGATTACTGTAGACGATATGACCGGTGGTACCTTTACCATTACTAACGGTGGTGTATTCGGCAGTATGCTTTCTACACCTATTATTAACCCTCCACAGAGCGGTATCCTTGGTATGCACAACATTATAGAGCGCCCTATTGCCGTAAACGGTAAAGTGGAAATACACCCTATGATGTACGTGGCGCTTTCTTACGACCACCGTATCATCGACGGCCGTGAATCTGTAGGTTTCCTTGTAGCCGTTAAAGAAGGCCTTGAAAACCCTGCTGAGCTTCTTATGGACAACAACCCTAAGAAAGCCCTTGAACTATAGTATATATTAGTCAGTATATATAAAAACCGCTCCTGAAAAGGGGCGGTTTTTTTGTTACTTGTAGTATTGATTTACAGAAACCGTATCAATCAGTTTCCAGTTTTGGGCATAATGCTCAATTATAGCATCAATCTCTTTTTGGGTATATGGGGGAAGGCTGGCTTCCTTGCCATCTTTTGTAAGGGTTGCGGTTTTGCCATACGGATAGTTCTCTATAGCATACTCTGATGTTTTTATGAGGCTGTCTTTTTCCCATTTATAATTGCCTATTCTCATAGATTCAAAAGCACAGCAGGCGGTATAACCCTGTATGACATTATGCTTAGTAAGTAGCATAGGAGTGCCTATTTCTCCAAATTCGGGAATATACTTAAAAGTGTTTACTTTGTTTAGCCATAGGCTAAACGACATAATAGCGGTGCCGTTAGATACCATACTTACTGCACCAATATCATTAATACCATCAAAATTATAATCGGCAATGTAAACCAAATCGGGTCTGAGAAAGTCTGTGTTTTGCTGATTATATGTCTTTATCCACTTATCATCCTTTAGTTCATATACAGATAAATCCGTGATAGAGTCGGTATGGATAACAAGTGCCTGCTGTTTGTTTTTGTTGAGAAATCTCCCAATCCTGATATAGCCAAAATCAGAAGTATCAGTAAAATCATCCGACAGTTTTTCCGCAAGCATTTTATCCGAAAAATACTGCTCGGCTTTAGAAAGGGGCTTTGCTTTTTGGCAACTGCAGACCACTATTGTAAACAACACTGACATGATTACTGTTTTATACATAGCGCATTTTTTGTTGGTTTATTTTTGGGTCTTAAAATGAGAAGGAACAAATACTATTCAAAAATAAAATTATCACTCCCCTAATCTATAAATCCTTGAATAGTTTTCAAATTCAGTTCCTTTCAGATTTTGGTCTATAACTTGTTTTGCAATATCAAAATCAACCACAACACAACCGACTTCCATCGTACTGCTACCAATACTCCCACCATCTACATGCCCCAAACCTGTCCAGCCCAAAAGTTCATTTAGACGATTCTCCAGGCGATGCCGTTTATCAAGATCTTCTTCTGTGCCGAACCCGTCAACGACGTACTCTATTTCTAAAAACACCAAATTATCTTCGTCTAATTCGGCATATCCCTCATTAACCTTCAAGTCCACTTCTTTTTGGACTATTTTTCTGAAGTTGGAGAAAAAACTACCTTTTATTTGTTTATGCTCGCCACGTTGTCCGACAACTCCCCAATGTATTACAGCTGATTTATCATCGCTATCCCATGTTTCCCAATAATGCAATTGTCCATCAATTAGTTTGTAAAGTTTAAGCATAAAAATATAGTAGGGTTACTTGGTTAAAGACTAATTTTTACTCTTGCTCCGGCGTAGTACCCCAGCCGTCAAATTCGCAATCATGTTTAAAACCAAGGTCGCACATCTTGTTTACCCAATCTGCTACAGTATTATCAGCCAAGGGCATTTTGGTCGTCCAACCGTTTACAAGATACTCCCTGCTGCTACCGGCAGATTTACCATGGTTCACCTCATACCCCAAAGCAGCAAGAGAAACCGAAAGCGCCTGTGCCTTTTCGGCAGTATCAGTGTAAAAGAAAAATTCCAGTTTAAGTTCCCTTTCGGCAGTAACATTCAGTTTACGTAATTGCCCAAGTGTTTCTGGAGCCAGTTGAACTTGCATTTTCTTATTACTGCTAAATGCGTTTTCGGTTACAAAAGGCTTATTAGTTTTTGGCTTTAAAAAGTCGAATATTCCCATATTGGCAGGTTTGATATTAAAGATACAAAAGCGCCCTATTATGGGGCGCTTTTGTATTAATTCGTTGTAATGTCATTTTCGGTAATGGTAACCAGCAGCTCTCGGGTAATTTTTGGTTCGCGTGCTATGCGGTTTGCCTGCTCTTCCATAGTTTTCTCGAAGATGTTTCGTGCAAAACGCCCGTTGCCAAACGAGTTATCCCTATTGGTGTATGCCTCGGCAAACACTGTATTTAATTTAGTGACAGCACCCGGAGTAAGTTGATATTCCAGCTTCTTGGACTGGCTTTCAAAAATTTTAAACAACTCTTCGGGAGTGTAATCCGGGAACTCTATGTAACGGTTAAATCTTGATTCAAACCCGGGATTTGTATCTATAAAGTTAGCCATTTCCTTAGTATACCCTGCCAATATTATCACCAGTTTATCACGGTCATCCTCCATACGTTTTATAATGGCAGCTACCGCTTCTTTACCGTAGTCATCGTTGTTTTCTCCTACCAGCGAATACGCTTCATCTATAAACAGCACACCGTTTATAGCGGTATTTATGGTACGGTTTACCTTAGGCGCGGTTTGCCCTGCATATTCTCCTATTAAACCAGATCTGTCTGTTTCTACAAGTTGGCCATCGGTAAGTATACCCAAATGCTTGTATATTTTTGCTACTATACGTGCTACCGTGGTTTTGCCTGTGCCGGGGTTACCTGTAAAAACAATATGATAAGATACAGAAGATGATTTTAACCCCGATTCTTCCCTGGCTTTTTGCACCTTAATGAAGTTAACCAGGGTATTTATTTCTTCTTTTACATCGCTTAAGCCTATAAGGCTGTTAAGTTCTGCCAAAACCTCATCGAGTGATTCATTGTCAGTGGCTTTAGAAACATGCAACGTTTCATTCTCCTGGCCGGGTATGGGATTATTTATCATATGGTAAATTTCTTTAAGCGTATTTTCTTCGGTTTGGGTTACAATGGTGTCTGCCTTAGAAATAATAGTTGCAAACCTGTATAATGCTGTCGCATATTCTTCAAAAACGTTACTCTCACCAAGTTTAAGTAAAATGGTAAGCCCCAGGTCTGTAGTTGTTTCAAGATCACTTACACTATTATCACTGTTCTTTTCCTGAAGGCTAATGCCCAGCATACCCTTTTCTTTTCCGTTATCTATAAAATTTTGGGCAAGCGGTTTATAGATTCCATTTTTAAAACCTTTTTTTACCACCCCAAAGTCAGAATCCAGCGAAATAGACTGCGGAAAATCTGCCCCGATTCCGGTTACGGCTTCTCCTACCAGTGCAATGCCGGTTGCTTCCAGGCTGCCATAATCTATGTTACCCCCTTTTACAAACAAGGCTACTTTGGCAAGTTCCTGGTTTATTACCAGCTTTACCATGTTTCGCACTGTAATTTTCCCTTCTAATGATGGTTCTAACTGCTCATTTATTCCGGTATCATTACTTACTTTATCAGCCACTTTACATATGTAAGCGGCATATTCTTTCAGTAATAAATAATATTCATTGGTAAACCCCGAATCAGTATCTTCTTCCTCTTGGTTGTCGTCGTTTTCTTCTACATTATTATGGGCAATATTGTTATCTGCCTCCCTGAAAGCACGCCTTAAAGCACTTTCTTCACCGGAAGTCCGGTTTGTAGTCTCCTGATTATGTATCTCCGGCGAATCGGTTGTAAAATGTGACACTGCCCCTTTATTGTATTTTTTATCAAAATCTTCCTGAGACATAAACAAAAAAACAAAAACATCTATAACCGATATTACCAGCGGTATAAAAGTCCAACAGAAAATAAGGGATAATAAAGCCTTTGTTTTATCTCCCAGATAAAAACGATGCCCACCAACAGCGCCAAGGAAGAATGCAAATAAGATGGTAGTAGTTTTTGATTTTGGTGTATTCATTAAAGAAAAATGTTGGTTACAGAGGGGCTAAAATAAGGTATATTTTATTGTTTAAAAACCTCTTTAAAAAAAATAGTAAAAATTTTGCCTCAGGTATTAACCCTAAAAAAGAGTGCTTTACTTTACAAGGTTGATATTTCTGCATTAACAAGCTTAGCACCACGAATAAATATAAAAAAACCGCCCCTATTCAGGAGCGGTTTGTATCATCAGGGCAAAAAAATATTAAGGCAACGCATTAATAGCATCTACAACTTCCGTTTCAGTGGCCGTAATAAATTCTTCGGGGGTAAACGTATAAGACGCATCTTCTGGCAGTGTTACCGATTTTATGGCATATATCCAGCCGCCACTACCGTCGCCCGTAACAAAAATAAGGTGGCATTGCAGCCCTACAGGATATTCACCCGAAAGGTTGCCCAGCGTATTCGGCGTATTTACCAATGCTATAAAAACGTTACTGTTTGCACCATTGTAGCCTTCGGGCACTATAATTTCAACATCCGTCTTGGAGCCTTCAAAACCATAAAACTTATCGCAGTTAAACCACCCGAAACCGTCAAGATAAGCATTAAAAGATTCTTCGTCCTGCCCCTGCTCGGTGCCTACCCAAAAATCGTTATACTGCTGCTCCCACACCACATTACCAGCAGCATCTACAGTACCCATCCAGGGCAGCATACCGGGCACCGTGCCACCGGTAAGGCTCGTAGGTATGCTAACGCTCAGGCCACAATTGGTGTCAAGCTGCTGGCCGTTTTGGGTAACGTTGATGTACACCTCACCTCCCGACAGCAGCAGGGATGTATCGCCATTTGGCAAAAGGCCCATAGTGGTTTTATTGGTAACCACCATGTTGCCACGGTCAAAAAGTTCCACATAGTCAACGGTCACGTCGCCGGTTACGGGGCTGCCGTTAAGGGTAAAGCAATTTGTAGAAAGCCATACCGTAACGCCTTTTTGCGACGTAAAGCTTGTCCAGGCGGCATCAGTACTTACGGTAAAATGCTGGGTAGCATGCTCTATGGCCTGTACTTTTACATTAGCGAACTCCTGTGCTGTGGGGGGAGTAAATGTGGGGGCTTCCGGCTGCGTGGGAATGGTTACACTATGGCCGGGCAGGCCAATTTCTTCGGTAGGGCCGCAGGAAACAAACAGGCTCAAAGAAACGGAAGCTAACAGAAAAAGGTATCTCTTTTCCATACATTGATTTTAATTGGTTTCCCAATGAAACAATGTTATGGTTTAAAACCCTACCACGCATGTGGTTATTTCCCCTACTCCACCACCACATCGGTAACCCCGTCAGGCCTTCCGATATCCAGCCTTTTAATTTCTTTCCTTGTTTTCAGGTCAATGACAACCACGGCATTGTCGGGCGTACACGATACAAACATACGGTTGTCTTTGTCAATGTAAATACCCGCGCCTTTGCCTATGTTCACCTGTTTTTCCAGCTTTCGGGATTGCAGGTTGTAAAACAGTAAATCACCTGTTTTAACGCTTACAATACACACGGTTTTACCATCTGGCGTCATCTTCAGGCGGTGCAGGCCGGGTACGTTTGAGTTAATGTCAGCCTTCACTGCTTTCTTTTCAAGGTCAACAATAACAATATGCCCATCAGGGCGGGCTGTCCACAACTCTTTGCCGTCGGGCGATACATCAAAACCTTCAGCACCGAAGCCCACGTTTATCAGTGTCTGCCTCCACTCTACCCTGGGTTTGGCGTTAGCAGGCAACACACCCGTAGGCGGCATATAGGGCGGTATTTCTTTCTTCTCGTAAATGCTTACCGTACCCGATTCTACATTAGTGGTATAAAAACGGTTGCCGTCGGGCGTGAGGTGTATCAAGTGGGTAAAGTCCTGTCCCGTGCCGTAAATATCGGTTACTTTATCCTGCTTTATATCGTATACGGCTACCGCTTTAGAACCCTGTGCGGTAAACCACAGCCTGCCGTCACGGTACACCAGCCCATGCGGAATGTAAAATGGACGGGTATCTACTACCTTTTCAGGCTTCAGGGTTTTCAGGTTTATGATGTCTATTTCGTGCCCGTTACTGTTCATCATAGGCACCGAAATGTAAGCGTAGTGCCCGTCGGGGCTGGTAACAATTTCATGAGGGTCATCGCCTACTGATATGCGGGCTATGGTATCGAGCGTTTTATAGTCCAGCACTATAAGCTTATGTTCGGTTTTGGATAGTACCAGCAGGTAGTGTTTGGGTTGGGCTATGGCAATGCTGTGGGCCATTATAAAAAAGGCAACCAGCAAATGTTTAAGGTATTTCATAATATAGCAGTAGCCCCGCATTTACGGGGCTACTGTATGATTAAAATTACAGCCGTAGGTTTAAACGGTACTGCAATAAAATGTAAAATTACTATAGGCCGTTACTTGGTTTGCAACTCCTTTAAAAGGTCTTCATACGTATACGTACCGGTGTTGGCAGTGCCGTAGTTTATAGAAACACGCAGTGCTTTAAGGCCGGTTACACCTTGCAGGTCTTCTACATCAAAGCTTTCCACCACATTACCCAGCAGGCCTTTGTGTTGCAAAAACTGGATGTAACGCCTGTATTCGGCTTCTTCCTTACGCTGGGTGTACACTATGGTAATCTTGCCTTTTTGCGTAATACGCTCCTGGGTACCTTTAATGTTACTCTTGTCTATGCGTTTTTTCACCACTTCGTAACGGGCATTGTAGGTGCCGTCTACGTCAAAACGCTTTTCGTCCATACGGAAGCGGATGCTTATGGGCGAACTGAATACCAGTATCAGCGAGGTAACATCAAGCTCGTATGGCAATGACGGTTTCAGGCGGTAGTACTCATTTTCCATTTCGCACATTACCTGTAGCTGCCACAACCTTAGGTTGTTCAGGTACAGTGGGTTGTACGGATGCTTCGGCGAAATACTGGCCCCTATGTACAGGTTGTGCTCTACACCATCGGTTTTAAATCGCTCGTAATAATGTGGGAAGAATGACTGTGCCTGCTCCTGTTTTTTATCGAGCAGGTTAGCCATCTGCTTGTTGATGGCCGACAGCGTACGGTCAAAATCCTTACGGCTTTGGTACACCATGTGCAGCTTGCCGTCCAGCGTATCGAAGTATTCCTTGATGCGTGTCCTTACGGTAGGGTTGCTGTTGTCAAAATGGTTCAGCACCGGGTGTACCTCGTTAATAAGGTACGCCTGTATTGTCGATTCAGTATCGGCCTTCAGCGGGTCGCGCAGCTTGTCTTCCAGGCTTTCCAGCTCGTAGATATGCTGTTCTATAAGCGGTAGTTGTTCCTGCTCAAATATAAACCGGAATACCGACAGCAAGGTTTGTACCTGTAGCATCAGGTCTTTTTCTGTACTGTCGTTACGGGCGGTGCTGCTGCCTTTTACGTCCAGCTGGCCGTAAAGCGGGTACACTTCGCGGAATACAATATCCTTAAATGCCTCGCGGTTGTTGCGGCTGTGCAGGTGTTCCAGCGCCTCCTCACGGAATTTCCAGTACACGCTTTGGTGTATGGCCGTGTATTCATTTTGTATTATGGCGTCTACCTCATTTTGCAGTTCGCTGTAGTAGCGTTCTATGGTATCGGTAATAAACGGCGTTACAAACTCCAGCTTGTTGGCATTTATGGTATTCAGCTCCTTAGGATGCGACGATACCAGTTCTATAAAGCCATAAAAACGTTCGTTTTTTACTATAGGTGCCAGTATCATGCTTCGGATGTCCTGCGAAAGCAGGTGCTTGCCCATGGCTTCCTCATCAGGGTTTTCAACAATATAGCGCTCCACATCGCTTATTACAAAGTACTTGCGGTCGTTCATTATCTCGTCGAGCGCATCGCTGCAAAACATGGCGTCGCAGTCCATTTCGCTGATACCGTTCAGTATATGGCTTTTTATTCCTACAAACGGTGCCAGCCTGAAAAGGTTGTCTTCGGTGTTTACCTCGGTAAAGCCCACGCGGAGGTCGGCCATACGGAAGATAGAACGGAAAATCCCCTCGAAATTTTCGGTGTCCTTGTCTTTCGTATCGTCGTTATTCAGCAGGCTGTCCTTAAGGCTGCCTATGGCATTTTCGGTAGTGGCATCAAACAATGATATTATGCCAAAACCCTTAACCAGCCAGCTGTCCGGCGGGAATTTCTCCTGCCACAGTTCCAGGTTGTCAAAATTATCAATCAGCCGGTCTACATCTTCGGGCGTAATGTGTACAGCCTTATCGGTAGGTACCAGCTCCATAAAATCTGCATTGTAGGTAATGCGGTAGTGGTGCATTACCCCCTCTTCATCTGGGATATCGTAAAACAGCGGCTTATTGAAATCAAACTTATACCCATAGTACGCATTAAGCACAAGGCAGCAGCAGAACACATAGAACTGGTGCCCGTCAAAATCGCGTATGGCCATATCAAAGTCGGTACCCGCATTGCTGAGTATCTTTTTAAAACGTGCCGTATGGTTAAAGGTAAGGTCGTAAAACGGTATGGTTACAGCCTTAATTTCGTTGTGGGTAAGTGCCGTGGGGAACAGGTCGGCGAGCAGGTTGCGTATCAGCCCTTCATGGGTTTCTATGAGGCCCATGTCTTCTATACCATCGCGCAGCTCAGGAAAGGGAGCGGCATGGTTTAGCAGTGCCTGTGCGTATTCGGCACGGTAGCCGGTTTCGTTTTTAGCGATATCCTCCAGTGCTTCAAGCACTTTGTGGAATGAGAGGCGGGGTGCCAACGGCCCCCATTTGTATTGCTTTGCCTCCATAGCTTCGTGTATTGGTGTGTGAGTGCAAAGGTACAAAATTTTTAAATCCGTTATACTAACTTTGAGGTTTATGCGTTGCGGGGAGGATTTGGAACACAGATGACACAGATTTTACAGATTTACACTGTTTTCTTTCGCATAACCGCATAACCAAGTTACCGCATTACCGCTTATCCCCTGCATTAAGCACACCTAAAATACCGTAACCCATTTCGCTGAGCTCGTGTTCAGAATTATCGCTGTGCATGTTTGTAAGTATAACAATCCCGGTTTTTAAGTCGGGGTACATAATAACATAACTGGTAAAACCGGCAGTACTGCCACTCTGGAAAACCGAGCGTTCTGTACCTTCCCTGTGCGACATTTGCCAGTTAAGCCCCATGGCATAGTACAATAAGTTGCCCCAGGTAGGCCGGTGCGAGAGCTCCACTACAGAGTTTTGCTCATTAAGGTGATAGCCTATATAATTAAGCATATCCGGTATTGTAGAACGTATTCCCCCGGCGGCATTGCTTTGGTTTGGCACCGCAGGCTTACCCTCCCCGTCGTACCCCTGCAATATAAATTCGCCTGACGTGTCAAGCGTGGTACTGTCCATTTTCAGGGGAGTAAAAAGCTTCCTTTTCAGTAATTCAGGAAAAGGCTTGTTGTACACTTTTTCCAGGATGTAAGCCAAAAGGTTTGCCGCACTGTTAGAATAACTTAGCTTAAAACCCGGAACAGTATCCAGTTTCACGTTATGCAGTTCTTTATAAAATGCTTTTTGGCCGAGTACCTTTCCGTTAGTGTCGTCACTTGCCCACGCGTTCGGCAATCCCGAACTGTGGTTCAGTAGCTGGTACAGCCGTATGGGCTGGCCTGCATATTCCAGGTTTGGGTACGAACCCGGTAAATAGTTGCGTATATCGTTGTTCAGCTTCACCTTGTTTTCGGTTGCGGCCATGGCAAGCAGGGTACCGGTCATGGTTTTTGTAACCGAACCTATTTCGTACAAGCTCCTGTCGTCCGTATGGTTGCCGTAGTGATACGCAGAAGTATTACCATTATCATAAACGCCTACCGAAATAACCACATTGCCCGGTTTGCCCGAAAGGAATTTTTCGGCTGCAGCATCTACAGCAATATCTATAGCCCTGAGGGAATCTGCGGGTTCTTCAGGTGTTTGTGCCGGGGCAATAAAACCAACAAGAAGAAGGACTGCCGAGAAAATGATGTTGCGGTATTTTTTCATACGGATTTGAAATTCATGCTAAAGATAGGTTATTTGGTTATTGGTTAATTCGTGGATTTGTTTATTCGACGGTTGTAGATTTCATCTCTCCTATCCGGTGTATCATTACGAGCGAAGGTACGAAGCCATCTCATAATCCAAAGTATAGACTAATATAAATTGTTACGAATTAAATGCTCCCGTATAACTCTTCCCATATCTTCAAGCATCTTATTATCTACATTCATGCTTAGTTGTCGGGTATGAATTACCAGTTTCTTGCAATCCTCACTATAATGCAGATAAAACCAATTCCCCCTCTTATAATCTGTATACTTTCCTATTTTGTCTCCTGGGTAGGTAACTTTAAATGTTTTATCTATTTCTCTATTAGGGTCAATATTGGTAATATAATTTGAACAAGCCAGCACCACGACCGAAAAGCCTTGGATATACGCTGAATTTTTAAATAATTCCTTTCGGTCTTTTAAACTACTTTTATCAGCTGAAGAAGTACGTTTTGATGGTGCATCATTAATCTCAGTGGTAAATACCTTTTCAAGAAAATCCACATGGAAAGGTTCACTTTTCTTTTCAAAAATTATGTCTGTTAGTTTTTGGTATTTGCTCCAGGTATTTCTTCCCCAACCGGCTCTTAAATCATGATCTTTGGAGACAGCATAGCTCAATACTTGCCCTTCATTGTTTTCTATAAGCCCTTTCCAGTCATTGGCATTTTTAGAATATTCCTGAATCCTGACATCTTCTTTGTCCGTTGCAGATTCTTTCCCAACAAACAAAATTTTTGCATAAGGGTTGCCAATGCCGATATAATACGTTTGCCTGGCTCCATCCGTAACAAAGTTTATAAATTCTTGTGAATGCTTAATTTGTGGCAATGTATCCATGGTTAAGTTGTTTTAAATTAGGTTGATTGGATAAATGTAATATTTCAATTTTGCACTCCAAAACTGAAAGAAACGTTTTTCATAAAAAACTAATGCTTCCTGAAATCAGGTGATAAATCATTGTAAATTTGTGGTATCGGTTATTAATGCCAATGTGATATGAGATGGCTTCGTGCCTCGCCATGACGGACCGGATAAAAGCATTAGAAAGAAATCCGCATTCTAATAATAAATCTGTGTAAATCTGCAAAATCTGTGTCATCAGTGTTCCAAATTAACGCATCCACAAAAATCGAATAACCATATAACCGCATTACCGGATAACCCACAAATGAACCAAAACCTCCCTATACCCCTCCCATACGGCATTACCCTTACCATAAAGCGCGAGGACCTGCTGCACCCGCATATTTCGGGCAATAAGTTCCGTAAGCTGAAGTACAACATACTGGAGGCAAAACAACAGGGAAAGGCGGCCTTGCTTACCTTTGGCGGGGCATACAGCAACCATATAGCGGCGGCGGCGGCGGCAGGCAGGGAGTACGGCTTTACCACCATAGGCATCATAAGGGGCGATGAATTGGTTGATAAAATTGGGGATAACCCAACGCTTTCGTTTGCAGCAGGTTGCGGAATGCGTTTTAAATTTATATCACGGGAAGACTACCGCCGCAAAACCGAACCGGAATTCCTGGAGGCGTTGCAGGCGGAGTTTGGCGATTGCTATATTCTGCCGGAAGGTGGCACTAACGCACTGGCCGTTAAGGGCTGCGAAGAGATACTTACGCAGGAAGATGCACAGTTTACCCACATTTGCCTGGCAGTGGGTACGGGCGGCACCATATCGGGGGTGATAAATTCAGCGGCAGAAAACCAGCAGGTAATAGGCTTCCCAGCGTTAAAAAACGCCGGATTGTGGGATGATATCCGTACATTTGCAACAAATCAAAACTGGCAGCTGGTGGAGGATTACCACTTTGGCGGATATGGCAAGGTAACAGCGGAACTGGTGGCGTTTATCAATGATTTTTACGATAAAACGCACATACCGCTGGATCCGGTGTATACGGGCAAGATGGTTTTTGGCGTTATAGACCTTGTACAGCAGGGCTTTTTCCCGAAAGGGGCCAAAATACTGCTCATACACACCGGGGGGCTACAAGGCACAGAGGGCATGAACCGCCTGCTTATGAAAAAGAATTTACCCATATTAAAAACACTATCAGATGATTAAAAAAATCGGGGCATTTGTATTATTGGCAGCGCTGGTATCCTGCGGGGGCAGCAAGGCACCTTACATACAGACTACTAAAAACGACAAATCGCGTAATCATCGTACCACTCCTAAAAAAGCAACCGCTTCAACCGGAAAAAAAACCGAAGTGCTGGAAAGCACCTCGCGCACTGTGGTATACAGCGAGCAGGTACAAAACTATGTTACAACTTATAAAGGTATAGCGCAGGACAACATGCGCCGCCACGGCATACCGGCCAGTATCACGCTGGCGCAGGGTATATTAGAGTCGGGTGCGGGCTATGGTGACCTTTGCGTAAGCGCCAATAACCACTTCGGTATTAAGTGCCACAAGGACTGGACGGGCGAAACTGTAACCCATGACGACGATGCCGCAGGCGAATGCTTCCGCAAGTACCCTAAGGCAGCCGACTCGTTTGAAGACCACTCGCAGTTCCTTACCACACGCAGCCGCTACGCCAGCCTGTTTGAGCTGGAAAAAGACGACTACGAGGCCTGGGCTAAAGGGCTTAAATCGGCAGGTTATGCTACCGATCCTAAGTACCCGGATAAGCTTATCGGCCTGATAGAGCGTTTCGAGCTGGCAAAATATGATGCCGAGGTATTGGGTAATGCCAAACCGTCCATCAATAAAGATATCCCTGTAAAAGGCGAGCTTACCGAAATAGTAGCTACCCAAAGCGTACCTAAAACGGTAGTGCAGCAAACCCCTACTATATCTACCGAAACCCCTAAGCAGGAAACCCTGCCTGTTATACTGGACAGGACTCCGGTTGTTGTACCGGCAGAACAACCTGCGCAAACTACTCCGGCTGTTGCCAAGCCCGCAGAAACAGCTGCTACAACTACCGCTACAGGCGATACCCACGAGGTAGTAAAGGGCGATACGCTGTACTCTATCTCAAAAAAATACAACACTACCGTAGACGAAATAGTGCGCCTTAACAACCTGGCCGGAAATGCCATAAGCATAGGACAGGTACTAAAAGTGAAATAAAAGAACCATGCTATACGAACGCAGCAGCCGCCTTTTTGCCGAGGCCTCACAGGTTATTCCCGGCGGCGTAAACTCGCCCGTACGTGCCTTTAAAGCCGTGGGTGGAACCCCTATTTTTGTAAAAGAAGCTAAAGGTGCCTACCTTTTTGATGAAGACGGCAACCGCTATATAGATTATATAAACAGCTGGGGTCCCATGATTTTGGGCCATGCTTACGCACCCGTGGTAGATGCCGTTATAGAACGTGCCAAAAAAGGTACATCTTTCGGTACGCCTACCGCGCTTGAAACCGAGATTGCAGCACTGGCCGTTTCTATGGTGCCGAATATAGACAAGATACGCTTTGTAAACAGCGGTACCGAAGCCTGTATGAGTGCCATACGCCTGGCACGCGGCTATACCAATCGCGAAAAGATTATAAAATTTGCAGGCTGCTACCACGGCCATTCTGATTCGTTCCTGATTCAGGCGGGCAGTGGCGCGGTAACCTTCGGCAGCCCTAACAGCCCCGGCGTTACCCAGGGTACTGCCAAAGATACCCTGCTGGCAACCTACAACGACCTGGCCAACGTAACCGAAATTTTTGAGGCCAATAAAGGCGAAATCGCAGCCATAATCATAGAGCCGGTAGCCGGTAATATGGGGTGCATCCCTCCAACTGACGGCTTCCTCCAAGGGCTGCGCAACCTGTGTGATGCGCACGGCACCCTGCTGATATTTGACGAGGTAATGACGGGCTTCCGCTTAGCAAAAGGCGGTGCGCAGGAGTTGTTTGGCATTAAAGCTGATATTGTTGCTTTTGGCAAAGTAATAGGCGGCGGGCTTCCTGTGGGGGCATTTGCCGCACGCAATGAAATAATGGATTACCTGGCGCCTGTAGGCCCGGTATACCAGGCAGGTACGCTGAGCGGCAACCCGCTGGCTATGGCTGCCGGGCTGGAAATGCTGAAAGCGCTGAACAACGACCCTGAGGTATTTGTAAGGCTGGATGCCAAAACCGCTTACCTGGAAACGGGTATACGCAACATACTGGACAAAAAGAAAATAGCCTACACCATAAACCGTACAGGTTCCATGATTTCGGTACACTTTGATGCAAGGCCGGTGACAGATTTTGCAACGGCGGGTTATGGTAATAACGATACGTTTAAGAAGTTCTTCCACGGACTGCTAAACGAGGGTGTATACATAGCGCCATCGGCTTATGAAACCTGGTTCATTACCGATGCGCTCTGCTACGAAGACCTTGATTTTACTCTTGCCGCAATAGAAAAAGTTGCAGGCACGCTATAAGACATTAAATCAATAGAAAATACAAATGCCACGCAGTTTTGCGTGGCATTTATATTTTATGGTAGTGCGCTCTTACAGGAATCTATGACATAAGCGCCCAGTCTTATTCCTGATGGGCCATTAAGGCCGGTTATGATTATAATCCCACCATCATACCAAAGGTAATCCTGCCACCATCTGACGTATAAAAATAGCTGAGCTTTGCGGTAACAGCACTTGCGCCGTTCAGCCAAAAGCCGCCACCTGCGCCCTGGTGCCACTTATTGCTGTTTTCGCCCGGAAGCCATACGCGGCCATAATCGTACCCGGCCAGCAGGCCATAGGTTACCGGCACTATGCTTTTGCCTTTGCCCAGTGTATACCTCAGGTCGGTAGTATGCAGGAAGGTATTACGCCCTGCAAAACGCTCACGGCGGAAACCCCTCAGGTCGGCATCGCCACCCAGCGTATTGGCCTGGTAAAACTCGTAGTTGTTGTTAAAGATAAGCTTGCCCTTCACCCCACTGGAAACCACCAGCCTGTCATCAGGCGTTATGCGGTGCCAAAAGGCAAGGCCGCTTTCAGCATGGGCAAAGTTGCGCTCAAAGGTATCAAAGCTTACCTTCCACCCTCCGTTTACGTAAAACTTCATACCCATAGCAGGGAGCGAAGCGTTATCATAGTTTTCAAACTTATACGTACCCTGCACATCGGCATACTGCATATGTTCAAATAAACGCGACGGTATGGCACCCGGCTGGTTTACAAAACGGCCTGTGGTACCGTCTACCTCTATGGTTTCAAAATCGGTTTTCAGCTCGGCAAAACTGCCGTTTACCCCTTCCCTGAACAGCGACGGCGACACACGGAATACCTGTAGTTTTACACGGTTATAGTCCAGGCTAAGGTCGTCATCGTAGTTTTTGGTTTCGTTACCCATCCCGAAATAGTTAATACTGAAATTCGGGCTGGTATAGCGGGCATCAATACCAATGTTCCACTTGCTGACTACATTCATAAACGTGCCGCGGTAGGTAAGCTCAAAACCCTGGGTGGCAAAAAAGTAATTGGCCCCAAAGGTATGCTTACGCGAAAATGGCCTGCGGTTAAAATTGTTTACCGTATAGCCGGCCACAGCCCCCAGCTTTACGCCATCATCGGGGTTAAAGCCCGCCATAGGGTAGGCTACCCAGTAATTATAATCCGGCTTTTTGTAGTCGTAGCTGTTGGTTTCATAATTATCGGTAAGGCGCAGGGCGGTGCGGGTGTCGGTCTGGTAGGTATTTTCCTTACTCTTAAAGTCGTATATCTTCACCTTCCTGCCGTTTTCCACAATATAATTGTCGTGGTTCTGTCCGCCTATCAGCCTTACGGTAATAGGATGTTCGGGTTGGCCTTTTACTTCAAAAGTATCATCATCGTCAAGGCCGTAAATCCACAGCTCCTTCGTCTGCGCACGGTTGTAAGTATTGTTATAGATGAGCGAATCTCCTTTTTTACTCGCCTTATACAGCTCTACCTGTGTAACGCCATCGGGTTTACGTGTAATAACGAAACGGTCTTTTTTATCAGTACCGGTAAGCAGTACCGTATGCAGTAGCACCTTACGGTATTCCAGCGCATATTTATCCAGCTTATCGCGACGGCTCTTCAGGTTTTTCTTGATGTTTTCTATATCAGCATCCATAATCTCCGGCGGAAGCTGGGCAAATGCTTTTTCTATAGCTGCATCGGTAAGGTGCTCCTTTATGTAAGCGGCCTGTTCCAGCCATTCCTTTTCGCCGCTTTTGGTAATAAATGCCACATCCTGCGGATAGCCCTGTTTGGCCTGCCATTTTACACTCGGTATATCACCGGAATAATTACGCATGTAGCGCAGCGCAGGTATCTTCATAATCAGCGACAGTAGTGCCCCGTCTATCTTCGGGAATGCCTGGTCGCGGTCGCGCGGTATGGGGCGGTAGTAGGTGCTGTCCGGCGTTTTAAACTCAGCCCAGCGCCACTGGTCGGCATGGCGGTCCCAGTCGCCCACGGCAAAGTCAAACAAGCGGGCACGGATGTACAGCTTTTCGTCTATTACATTCTTTTTGCTTTTGGCAAGCTTATCGTGTACATCGGCAGAACTCACAATACCATCGGCATTGCCAAAGGTATCGGCCTTGCTGAACTCATCCGTAGGGCGTTCCTCCACCATAAAAAGGGCATCGCCATATTCGGTATTGTAGTTGCCCAATGCGGGCTGCTTCGGTATGTAAACCAACTCAGGGTTAGTATGGTAAATGCCCACTGCACCCACCAGGTCGTTAATGATAAAAGGCGTATACGGGTTAGCCGTAGTATAAAAATCGAGCAGGAAGCGTTCTGCAAAAGTATCTTCAAACTCATCGCCTATATAACGTGTACGGAACGCCGACGACTGTAAAAAACGCGTAGTGCTTTTGCGCACGGCACGCATTACATATTCGCGGCCCTGTTTGTCTATCAGGCGGATTGAATTACTCTGGTGGCCGCCGCCCGTGCGGCCCACGGTAAGTCCGCCGTGCAGGGTATCGAGCACTACCATGGGCACCCTTACCGGGGTGCTGTAGTACTTGCGGTAATGCTCCCCGAACAAAAAGCGGTAAAAGCCGCCCTTGGTAGTCTCTGCTTTGGTGTAAATACTTGCTACGGTATCTTTCGGGAAGTTGCGGCCGTACGTGGCCGGTGCCGCACCCGATTCTTTTTCTTTATGCAGCAGGCGTTTGGTAAATATCTGCTCTTCGCCGTTATCGGTTACCTTATAGTATTTTACTATAGCCTCGCCATTGGTATACACATCGAGCGTGGCATAACCGCGGCCACCGTATGAAAAATCATTGTCATACAGTGCGCGTGCCGGTTCTTCCTTACTGCCTGCGCCGCTTATTATCTGCTTTATGTTGTCTTTTTCTATGTATTGCAGGTTGTGGTCGTGCCCCGATATTACGATGACATTATCGCGCGGCTGCAACAACGTTTTTATACGGTTGCTCAGGGTACTGTATTCCTTGCTTTGCAGGTCCTGGTCTATAACGCCACCGGCACTGCGCAACAGGTTACCCAGCGAACCCAGTATGGGCATAGGTATATTGTAATGCGAGGGGTACAGCTCCTTCCTTGGCGAAAACTGCCCTCCGTGTGCACCGTTATCCATAAGCGGGTGGTGCAGCGCCAGGAGTATGGTTTTGTCCTGATTTTTGTTCAGCAGGCTTTCCAGTTCCAGAAAAAAAGCCTCTCGGGTTTTTATGTCGCAGTCGTCGTTTATGGTAGGATAATTGTCCCAGTTTTCCAAAAACCACTGGCTGTCTATGGTAATTATGGTAATATCATCGGTAACTTCAATATCGTTTATGGCACAGCCACTACCCGGCTGGAATGCTTTTTTGCCAAGGGCAGCCTTTACCAGCTTTTCCTGTTCCTGAAGGCCTTTAAGCCCGTGGTACCAGTCGTGGTTACCGGGAATAAAATACGTTTTACCCTTAAAAAGTGCTGCAAGCGCCAGCTGGCTGTTTAGTGAAGCCTCGGCTTCGGCACGGCTTTTATCGCCTTCGGGTGGCATGCCCAGCGGGTAAATATTATCGCCCAGGTAAAACAGGGTGGTGTTTTTACCCTCTCCCTTCAGCTTATCCCCCACTACCGAAAGCAGCCGCCGCGAATGCGGGCTGTCGGCAAAACCGGCATCGCCCACCAGGTAAAAACTGTGGGCAAGGGTATCGGTTGCGGTAACCGCGGTATTATCTTTGTCTATAAGGGCTTTTGGGCCGTATTGTTCGTGCCGGGTAGCGCACGATGACAGCGCCAAAGCAGCAACGACAACAGCCGTACTGCCAATATTTTTTGAAAGCCTGGTGCCAACCGGAAAGATTTTCATAATTTGGTAGTGTTTTTAAATCAGTCTTGCCAATGGATATTGTTTCAAAAGCGGAGAACTACGTATTCCACCTATTCAAAGATAGGTTATCTCCCGATTATATTTACCATAATTTTAACCATACTTTACGTGTGGTGCGTGCCGCTGAAACCATAGCTAAGGCAGAAGATGTGGCACCCGATATGCTTGAGTCCATTACCCTTGCGGCCTGGTTCCATGATGCCGGGTATATAGACGGGGGTGCCGGGCATGAGAAACGCAGTGCCAAAATGGCCGAAGATTTCCTGAAAGAAAACGGCTACCCTGAAGGAAAAACGGAGTTGATAAAGCGCCTTATCATGGCTACCGAAATGACCCATGAGCCGGAAGACCTGCCCGAAAAGATAATGAAGGATGCCGACTGCGCGCATTTTGCCGACCCGAATTACATTCAGTTATCGGAACTATTGCGCAGCGAATGGGAGAAAACCGAAGGCAAGGATTTTACCGACCTGGAATGGAATGTGGCAAACCGCATGATGCTACTGCACAAGCACCGCTTTTATACCCATTATGCTAAAAAACACCTGCAACCTATAAAGGAGGCAAACATTGCCGCACTACAGGAAGCCATAAGCGGCTACGATAAGCAGGACAAAAAAGAAAAGAAGAAAGAGAAAAAAGAAAAAGATAAGAAAAAGGAGGAAAAGCCCGACCGTGGCATAGATACCCTTTTCCGGGTGACGCTGAGCAACCATACCCGCCTGAGTGATATAGCCGACAGCAAGGCAAACATACTGCTATCGGTAAACACAATCATCATATCTATAGCGCTGAGCAGCCTTATCCCTAAGCTGGACAGCCCTGCCAATGCGCACCTGGTATTCCCTACGTTTATAATGATGCTGTTTAGTACCGTGAGTATCATCTTCGCGATACTGAGCACAAGGCCGAAAGTAAACTCGGGCAACGTAACCAAAGCCGACATACAGCATAAGCGTATTAACCTGCTGTTTTTTGGCAACTTCCACCAAATGGGGCTGGACGAGTACGATGCCGCACTGAAAGAAATTATGGCCGACCGCGACGACCTGTACAGCGCCCTGATTAAAGACCTGTACTACCTGGGCCTGGTGCTAAACCGCAAGTACCGCCTGCTGCGTATTACTTATAACATTTTTATGGTGGGGATTATTATCTCTGTATCGGCGTTTGTGTATGCGTTTTGGATGCTATAGTTTTTGTTTAAAGTTTAAAGTTTCAGGTTGCCAATAGCAATGGAAACTGTATAGATAACAAAGCCCATAAGCGATAAACTTATGGGCTTTGTTATATTTATGAGATTACTTCGTCGTGCCTCCTCGTAATGACGGGGCGTGAAAAAAGTAATGTATAAAGACTGATTAACCTCTGGATGCATACAAGTTATCAGGCCCGAGTGAAGCTCCCAACAACTAACAACTAACAACTGACAACCAACAACTAATACCTGTTCCTAAACCACACCTTTTGCCATTCACGCTTCAGGATAAGGAAGGTAACCTGCTCTGCCAGTTCGGCTATATCGCCGCCGTTGAGGGCTTTTACGTCTTTTTCGGGTACGTCTATAATATAGAGGAGGTTAAGGTATTCGGCAAACTTGTGGTGAATCATCCGGAAGATTTTATCCTGCACCGCCATTTTCATATCAAAGGGCGATATGCCTTCTGCTAAATCCATAGACTCATTGGCCAGCGCAAAATCCTTGTTCAGCTGTTCTATAAGTTTTGTGTACAGCTGCTCTTTTTGAGCCTGGCTCAGCAGCAGGTCGGTATTTTCCGGGGGAACGTAAGTCATTATACAGTGCGTTTCATCAGGTTTTGGCCAAAGGCGCGCAGCACTTCTTTTTTATCTGCCGCAATATCCATTTTATCAAGGGTATCAAATGCCTTCAGGGTGTATTCCTCTATGGCTTTTTTAGTCACTTCGTCGGCACGGCTTGCGGTGAAGATGTTTTTTACGTCTTCTATTTTATCTGTAGCATCTTCAGGTTGCGCGGCAAACCATTGCAGCAGGCGTTCGCGGCTGTTATCGTCGGCCTGTTTTATGGCTTTAAGGTACAGGTAGGTTTTTTTATTCTCGATGATATCGCCCCCCACCTGTTTGCCAAAAGTAAGAGGGTCGCCAAAGGCATCAAGGTAATCGTCCTGTAGCTGGAAGGCTATGCCCAGGTAGCGCCCAAAGTCGTATATAAGGCTTGCATTCTCCTCCGATGTCTTGGCTACTATGGCGCCCATTTTCATGGCGGCACCTACCAGCACTGCGGTTTTGTATTCTATCATTTTAAGGTACTCCGGCTCGGTAACGTCGTTGCGGGATTCAAAATCCACATCCCATTGCTGGCCTTCGCACACCTCAAGGGCAGTTTTGCTGAACAGCTTTGCCAAGTCGCGGAAGGTTTCCGGCTGGTATTGCTCAAAATACTGGTAGGCCAGTATCAGCATGGCATCGCCGCTGAGGATACCGGTATTAATGTCCCATTTTTCGTGTACGGTCTGGTTGCCACGGCGCAGTGGCGCGTCGTCCATAATATCGTCGTGCACCAGGCTGAAGTTGTGGAATACCTCTACAGCCACAGCAGCCGGCAGGGCTTCGCGGCAGTCGGCATCAAATACCTCAGCAGCCATAAGGGTAAGTACCGGCCTTATGCGCTTGCCGCCCAGCGACAGTATATAGTTTACGGGATCGTACAGGTTTTTTGGTTCTTTCTCCACAGCGGTACTGGCAAAATAATCGGCCACTACCTGCTGGTAATAGGTTATAGGGTGCATTACTACAGAATATTTGGGCTAAAGTAGTTTATAATTCACTGTTATGCAAAATTAAGAGCATTGCAAAGAGTTTTCAGTCGCAGTCGCAGTTTACAGCGCTCACTCGTGTATGACGTAACACGGAGTTTCACAGAGGAGGCACAGAGCTACACAGAGAAAGCGAGAAGTTTCTTAATGTTTTTATTCGCTAATGTTTTTTAGTATACAGAGCATTCCTACGGAATGAAGAGAAGAACCCGGAGTTTTCAGTCGCAGTCGCAGTTTTCAGCTTTGCGCCTTGGCGGCTTTGCGAGAAACAATCCCTCGCAAGGTTTGACAAAAGCAAAGCCCGTTAGACAATACATCGTAAACTGCAAAGAAATTTATAATACGTTGCAGGTTTGGCAAATTAAGGGATTTAAATTTTGAAAATTCTTACAATAGGCAACTAAACATCTCGTGTTTGACAAAAATGTAAAAACTTTGGAAACTTTTTTTGTTTTTAAAGTTTCCTTGCTATATTTGTACCATGGAAAATGAACCCCACATAAGCGAGCAGATTCTGGAAAAGGCAAAAGAGATGTATCTTTCGCTCGGCTTTAAGGGTGTAACGCTTGATGATATAGCCCAGGAAATGAGCATCAGCAAGAAGACCATCTACCAGCATTATGCCAATAAAAATGAGTTGGTAGAAGCGGTACTGAATAACCTGATGCAAATTGTGTTTGCTGAAATTGAAAAAATTTCGGCATCTGATGTAAATGCCATAGAAGAACTCTTTGAAATACGAAAATACCTGCGCCGCACCATAGAAGACCGCTACAGGCTGGCCATCTACCAGATGTACAAGTTTTTCCCCGAGATATCGCAGAAAATGCACTTCCGCCAGTTCGACCGCATGCAGGAGAGCGTAACATGCAACCTTAAGAAGGGAATAGAAGAAGGCCTGTACCGCCCGGAAATTAACTGCGAGTTTGTATCGCGCATGTACTTTGCAGGGGTATCGGCTACTAAAGATACAAGCATTTTCCCGGAACAGCTTTTTACGGTAAACCAACTCCACGTGCTGTACCTGGAATACCACCTAAGGGCCATATGTACACCAAAGGGCATACAACAAATTGAAAACCACCTGAAGGAAATCGAAGAAAACTCTTAACAAAATTTAACATTTGCTAATTCAGGGAAACCTATACATTTGCATTGACAAAAATGTCAAACAAAAAAGTTAAACTAAAATGTCAGCTAAAAAAACCGAAGATATAGCCGTTGCAGTTGATACAGAACAGCTGATAAAAGATACCGCCAAAAAACTTTTCTTTGGCGAAGGAAAATTTAATGCCACCACACAGGAAATAGCCGATACAGCCGGGGTAAACCGTACGCTTATAAACTACTACTTCCGCTCGCGCGATAACCTGTTTAACATAGTGTTTGAAGAAGCACAGCAAAAAGAGCAGGACCGCACCGAGGTTATTGTATACAGCGAAGGGTCGCTTCGTGAAAAAATAAGCGATTACCTGGACTTTAACCTGCAGCAAAGCAAAGAATACCCCTACCTGGAAATATATATGGTAACCCAGATGAACCAGGGCTGCGTGTACAAAGACCCGGAAACTATGAACCGTATGCTGGATAAGTTTTACCTGCAAATAGCTGTAGAAATGGACAAAGGATATATCCCGAAGATGCGCCCAGAGCAGTTTTTGCTGAATTTTATTTCGCTGTGCTCGTTCCCGGTGTCTATGCGCCCGCTGTTGCAGGAAACCATGGGCTTTACCCAGGAAGGCTACGACCGCCTGTTGGAAGAGCGCAAGCAGATAATACTGGACCTGCTGTTTTGCAGGAAAGAAAACGAATTATAGAAAACCCAATATAATCATTAAATATCAACAAAAAATGAGCAGTTTAATCACCCGTAAGGGGCTATTAGCCCTCTTGATGGCACTCCCGGCAGCTCTTGGCCTACACGCGCAGACAAAACCCGCGCAGGCCATAACGCTGAAGGATGCCATAAACTACGCGCTGCAAAACAAGGCCGATGCCGCCAAGGCAAAGCTGGATGTAGAAAACAGCGAGTATAAGATACAGGAGGTGCGTGCACAGGCATTGCCAAACATATCGGCAAGCGGTGGCCTTACGTACAATCCTATTTTACAACTTAATGCGCTTCCGGGACAGTATTTCGGCGGCCCTGTCGGATCTGTAATCCTTGCGCCACTGGGCCAGAAATGGACTTCGGTAGCAGGTGTAAACCTTACCCAGAAGCTTTTTGACCAAAGCGTATTTACAGGGCTAAAGGCAGCCAAAAGCACCCGCGAGTTCTACCAGGTAAATGCACAGCTTACCGAACAACAGGTTATAGAGCGCGTGGCTACAAACTACTACCAGGTATACGTGCAGCGCCAAAACCTGAACACCCTTACCGAAACGTACAAGAATACCGAAAAGGTACGCAATGTAATAAAAGGGCAGTTTGATGCAGGCCTGGCACGCAAAATAGACCTGGACCGTATGAACGTAAACCTTCGTAATGTGGAAACGCAGCTTACACAGGTAAAGAATGCTGTAGAGCTTCAGGAAAATGCACTGAAATTCTACATGGGCATGCCTATAGACACACCTATAACCCTACCGGACAGCGACATGCAGGTAAAACCACTGGCGCTAAGCGAAGCCCCCGATGTTACTAACCGTACCGAATACCAGTTATTGCTTAAACAAAAACAGCTGTACTACTACAACAAGAAAGCACAGCAGGCAGCCTATTACCCTACCCTTTCTGTTACTGCCGGGTATAACTACATAGGCCAGGGCCCTGAAATGCCATGGTTTAAAAAGCCAAGCAATGATGTATACTGGACTGATTACAGTGCTATAGGGCTTAACCTGCACGTACCTATATTCACCGGTTTCGGTACCCGTGCCAAGGTAAGGCAGGCCGATATAGAACTTCGCAAGACTGAAGAGGACATTAAAGATACCAAACTGAGCCTTGACCTGGATTACCGCAATGCAAAGGTTAGTATAGAAAACAACCTGAGTACCATACAGCTGCAAAAAGAAAATGCCAAGCTGGCAAAAGAGGTACTGGAAAACACACAAAACAACTACAAGCAAGGGCTCGCCACACTCACCGACCTGCTTGATGCAGAAAACTCGTACATAGAAGCACAAAATAACTATAATGCTGCCCTGCTGGACTATAAGCTTGCCGAAGTGCAGCTGATAAAGGCCAAAGGCGAACTGGAAACATTAAAAAATTAACCTGAGATGAAAAAAGTAATATACGTTGTAGCCATAGCCGCTGTACTGGGACTGGGATACTATATACTAAATAAGAACAAAGCCAAGAACGAAGCCGAAACGGCCGTAGTGGCAAAACAGAACAACTCGGTTGCGGTGCGTATTGCCACTGCCAAAAACGAGGTGCCAAACCTGGAGTATACTGCTAACGGTAATTTTGAGCCGGCACAACAGCTGGAGTTCCCTGCCGAAAACAACGGCCGTGTGGTTAAGGTACTGGTAGACGAAGGTGACCGCGTACGTGTAGGCCAGGTGCTTGCCATTGTAAAAGGCGACCAGCTGAACATACAGTTGCAAAGCGCCAATGCTTCTTACCAGAATGCCAAAGCCGACCTTGCCCGCTACGAAAGTGCGTTCCAAACCGGTGGTGTTACCAAGCAGCAGCTGGACCAGGCCAAAGTGGCCCTTGCCAATGCAAAGGCGCAGTATGACCAAACTCGTGTAAGCCTTGGCGACAACAGCATTAAAAGCAGCATAAACGGTATTGTAAACAAGCGTAATATAGAGCCGGGCAGCGTAGTATCTCCGGGTACTGTACTGTTTGAACTTGTAGACGTAAGCAGCCTGAAACTAAAGGTAACCGTTCCGGAAAGCCAGATTGCTTCACTTAAACTGGGCAGTACCATCAATGTAACTGCCAGCGTATACCCTGACAAGAAATTCAGCGGTAAGGTAACGTTCATTGCCCCTAAGGCAGATGGGTCGCTTAACTTCCCTGTAGAGATAACCATAGCCAACAACCCTAACAACGAGCTTAAAGCCGGTATGTACGGTTCGGCAGTATTTGGTAACAGTGCCGGTACAAAACAACCATCGGTACTTACCGTGCCACGTGTAGCCTTTGTGGGCGGTGTGGGTAACAACGAACTATTTGTAGTTAAAGACAGCGTAGCCAAACTTACAAAAGTGGTGGCAGGCCGCATCTTTGGCGACCAGGTAGAGGTGCTTAAAGGAATCAACGACGGCGACGTGGTGGTAACCAGCGGGCAGATAAACCTTGCAGACGGCAGTAAAGTAAGCGTTATAAAATAGGCCCAAAGCCCCCTAACCCCCAAAGGGGGAACAGTTCCCCCTTTGGGGGTTAGGGGGCGCTTAAACTCAAAAAAATGAAAATAGCAGAAATATCCATAAAACGGCCAACGCTTATTATAGTGTTGTTCACCATACTTACTTTGGGAGGGCTTTACAGCTACAGCAGCCTGAGCTACGAGCTTATCCCTAAGTTTGAAATGAACGTTATTACCATCAGTACCGTATATCCGGGTGCTTCGCCGGGCGAGATTGAAAACACCGTAACCAAGAAAATTGAAGATGCGGTATCGTCGCTGGAGATGGTAAAGAAAGTAGAATCTAAATCATACGAAAGCCTTTCGGTAGTAATGGTAACGCTTCAGCCCGAAGCCAATGCCGACTACTCGCTTAACGATGCGCAACGTAAGATAAACGCCGTACTGAAAGACTTACCCGAAGATGCCGATCCGCCATCGCTGGTAAAATTCTCCCTGAGCGACCTTCCGGTGGTAACCCTGGGTGCTACCAGTAAGCTGGATGAAGTAGCCTTCTACGACCTCCTTGACAAGAAAATAGAACCGATACTTAGCCGTGTAAACGGTGTGGCTCAGGTAACCCTTGTAGGTGGTGAAGAGCGTGAAATTCAGGTAAACCTGGACCAGGACAAGCTGAAAGGCTACGGCCTTAGTATACCGCAGGTACAGCAGGCGGTACTGGGCAGTAACCTTGACTTCCCTACGGGTAGTGTAAAAACCCGCGAAAACAGCATGCTTGTACGCCTTGCCGGTAAATACCGCGATGTAGAGGAAATGCGTAACCTTGTAATATCGAGCAAAAACGGCATACAGGTACGCCTGGGCCAGGTAGCCGATGTACAGGACAGCCAGAAAGAGGCCGAGAAAATAGCCCGTGTAGACGGTAAAAGCGCGATAGCGATACAGATTACCAAACAAACCGATGCCAACGCGGTACAGGTAAGTGAGGACGTACGCAAAATCATTGAAAAAATACAGACGGATTATGCCAAAGAAGGGCTGAAGCTGGAAGTGGCAAACGACACCTCAGAATTTACCCTTGTAGCGGCAGAAGGCGTTATCCACGACTTGTTCCTTGCGGTAATACTTGTGGCATTTGTAATGCTTTTCTTCCTGCACTCGCTTAGGAATGCACTTATTGTAATGGTGTCTATCCCGGCATCGCTTATTGCCACGTTTATCGGTATCTTCCTTATGGGCTATACCCTTAACCTGATGAGCTTACTTGGTTTATCACTGGTGGTAGGTATCCTTGTGGACGACGCAATTGTGGTACTGGAAAACATTTACCGCCATATGGAAATGGGCAAAAGCCGTATACGTGCCGCTTACGACGGTACTGCCGAAATCGGGTTTACGGTAGCGGCCATTACGCTGGTTATTGTGGTGGTGTTCCTGCCTATAGCCATGAGTACAGGCCTTGTAAGTAACATTATCACCCAGTTCTGTGTGGTGGTGGTTATAGCCACATTACTATCGTTAGTATCATCATTCACGCTTATACCATGGCTGTCATCACGCTTTGGTAAGCTGGAGCACATTACCGGTAAAAATATCTTCGGCCGCATCATCCTTGGTTTTGAAAAAGGCCTTGATAAATTTACACACTGGGTAACCGATATCCTTACATGGGCACTTAAAAACTGGAAGACAAAACTTGCCAGCCTTGGTGTTGCCATCGGCCTGTTTGTTGCCTCTATAATGATAGCAGGTAACTATGTAGGTGGTGAATTCTTCGCGAAGCTGGACAGGGGCCAGTTCATGGTACAGATAGAGCTTCCGAAAGATGCTTCACTGGAACAAACCAACCTTATGATGATTAAGGCAGAGCGTTTCCTTCAAAGCAAAAAAGAAGTGAAGAGCATCATTACCACAGTGGGCCAAACGAGTGAAGGTTTTGCAGGTTCGCAAAGCACCGCTTATAAAGGCGAGCTTACCGTAACCCTTGTAGATGCCGAACAACGTACAGACAACTCATTTGTATACGCTGCCAAGACCAAGCTGGAACTGCAAAAGGTACTGGTAGGTGCCAAGATAAAAACCGTACCGGTAAGTATAATGGGTGGTGCCGACGAAGCGCCGATAGCCCTTACCGTAACAGGTAACGATTTTGAAACTACCTATAAATGGGCCGAGGCTGCTGCCAATGAGCTTAGGAAAATACCGGGAGCATCGGAAGTTAAGCTAACGTCTGAAGCGGGTTCGCCGGAGATTGACGTAAAAGTAGACCGCGATAAGATGGCTGCACTGGGGCTTGACCTGCAAACTGTAGGTTTAACCATGCAGACTGCCTTTAACGGTAATACCGACGGTAAATTCCGTGCCGGGCAGTACGAGTACGACATCAACATCCGTTTTGGCCAGTACAACCGTATGAACATAGAAGACGTACGCAACATGACTTTTGTAAACACTGCCGGACAGGAGGTGAAGCTGAGCCAGTTTGCCAATATTACTGAAGGATCCGGCCCAAGCTTACTGGAACGCCGCGACAAGAGTACATCGGTTACCGTACAGGGACAAACTGTAGGTAGGCCTGTAGGTAGCGTTGTAGGCGACTGGCAAAAAGTATTTGAAAAAATGGAACGCCCTGCCGGTGTAAGCTATGTATGGGGTGGTGATATGGAAAACCAGAGCGAAGGTTTCGGTACGCTGGGTGTGGCGCTTCTTGCTGCGATTATCCTGGTATACCTTGTTATGGTAGCGCTGTATGACAGCTTTGTGTATCCGTTTGTGGTACTGTTTGCCGTACCACTGTCGTTCATTGGTGCATTGCTTGCCCTGGCGCTTACAAACAACTCGCTGAACATCTTTACCATATTGGGTATCATCATGCTTATCGGGCTTGTGTGTAAGAACGCGATACTACTGGTAGACTTTACAAACCACCGTAAAGCGGAGGGCGAAAGTACTTACCATGCACTAATACAGGCTAACCATGCCCGTCTTCGCCCTATCCTTATGACCACAATAGCGATGGTTATAGGTATGATTCCTATTGCACTTGCCAAAGGTGGTGCGGCAGAGATGAACAACGGGCTTGCATGGGTAATCATCGGCGGACTTGTAAGCTCGCTGTTCCTTACCCTGATTATAGTACCGGTGGTGTATTCTATATTCGACGGGCTTATCCGCCGTGTTTCTAAGAAAGAGAAAATTGACTACGCTGCCGAAATGGTGGCCGACTACGAGCACCGCGAGCTTAGCGAAGACGGCTTTACTGCCAAGCACTAATTTATGTTTTCATCTTTATATAGTTATTCCGGGTCCCGCCACATGGCGGGACTTTTTTTTGGCCCCTCCCCAACCCTTCAAAAAAGGGAAGGGGGCAGCTTCACTGATGCTCGAAAATCGATGGTGCGGATTTCTCTGCATAAGTGTTCGAAACATGAATTTTATCGGTTATTAAACCCCAGAGGGGTGACATATCTATAGCAATACATTGTACAGGAGTGAGCAGAGCTCCAGAGGAGCGGCATATTTATACGGCTATATGCCGTTCCTCCGGAACTCCTTTGCTTACCAAATCATTTATCTTGCTATAGATATACCGCTCCTCCGGAGCTGATGAAAGGTTTCGAACAGTTATGATTTCTCTGTGCAGCTCTGTGACTCCTCCGTGTAACTCCGTGTTACAATTCCACGCAAAGCCGCCAAGGCGCAAAGCTGAAAACTGCGACCGCGACTGAAAACTGTACTTACGGTTTGCCCAATAGTTTTTTTAGCTGGGCACCCAAATCAGGGTCGCTGGGGCGCAAAGCATCAGAGTCCACGATATTACCGTTAGGGTCTATAATTATAAAGCGCGGTATAGATTCTATGCCATAGGCCGTAACAAACTCGCTTTTCCAGTCGTTATCGGCCATTACCTGTACGCCGCCAAGCGACTTTTCGGCTACCATTTTCTTCCATTTTTCGGCATCCTTGGCTTCGTCTATAGATACGCTTACAAAAGCTATTTTACTACCCTTAAACTGCTCTTCCAGTTTTTGCAGGGATGGGATTTCCTTACGACAGGGGCCGCACCAGGTAGCCCACACATCTATATATACGTATTTACCTTTAAAATCGGACAGGTTTACCGTTTTGCCCTTCACATCCTTGTAGCTGAACTGTGGTGAAGGTTTCCCTGCAAGGGCAGCTTTCTTTTCCCTGCCTATAACCTCCAGCTTCAGGGAGGCCGATTGCTGGGTTACAAGCATTACAAGGCTGGTGCGCGACATGGCCGGCGTGTTCTCCCTAAGCTGCACACGCCACTCTGCTACCATAGCATCTATTTCGCCGGTTAGCGTTTCGGCACTGTTGATTGGGCTGGCTATTTTGGCTTCCATAGCGCGGGTATCAAGGTTTACGCGTTTTACAAAGTTATTCTCCACAGCCCCTTCCCCACTGAAATTTATTGATTTTTCCAGTTCGTTAGCATCGGCAGTTATGGTAAGGTCGGTTTCATTAGACAGGAAAATCATAATATCCTGCCCGCCATATTCCAGCGAAAACAGCCTCATACCCTGCTGTATGTTCGCACTGAAACGCCCCTGCTTGTCTACAGCCATGGCCTTCCTGAATTTGCCCACCTTAATTACAATAGAATCACCTTTACTGTTCGTAAGCGTACCTTTAAAGTTTGGTGTGGTCTGTGCCAGGGCGGTAAAGCCCATTAGCAGCAATATGTAAAAGTGTTTTTTCATAGTAACTTTAATCATTTAGCCTGTTGCTTCTTTAGCAACTTTTTAAGTTGTTTGTCCAGCCCGTCGCTGGGCCTGTCAGCACTCGGGTTGGCTACCGTACCGTCGGGTGCCACGATGATAAATCTCGGTACCGAACGTACCCCATACTCCGCAAGGAAACCACTCTTCCAGTCGTTATCGGCTATCACCTGCACCCCGCTAAGGGATTTATCGGCCACAAACTTCTTCCATTTATCTGCCTGCTCCTGCTTATCTATAGAAATGCTCAAAAATACAACATTCTCACCTTTTATTTCCTTAGCTATTTTTTCCATAAATGGTATCTCGGCCACACAGGGCTTGCACCAGGTAGCCCATATGTCTATAACCACAAATTTACCTTTAAAATCAGACAGGTTTACCGTATTGCCATCTACATCTTTATAGCTGAACTGCGGCGAGGGTTTGCCTCCCATATCCGCTATAAGGTCCAGGCGGCTGATTTCTTTCTCTACCTTTTCTGTTTCCATGGCTGCGGCTACTTCAAGGTACCGTTGCGTATCGGCCGAAAAGCCCGATTTACTTATGCTCTTATGCCAATAGTCCATAATAGACGCGGCATCTTTTTTCAGCTTTTTATCGCTCTCCATGTTCGAGGTAAAACGGATGCTAAGGTTATACGCATCAACAGACATTTTTTGTATCGCCTTGTTTTCGGCAGCGCCCTCCCCTTCAAAAGCCAGCGTAGTGAAAAATTTTGCACCATCGGCAGTAAGGGTAAGGTTGGTTTTATCAGAAAGGTAAATGTACTGTTTGGTAAAGCCGTATTGCAGGGTGTAAATATTCTCCTTAACCTGTAGCGCTGCACCAAAATTTCCGCTTTTATCTACAGGCATTACCTGACGGAACTTGTCCAGCAGGCCGGTTACCACAACAGAGTCTACCGTGCTGTTAGTAATTGTCCCTTTAAAATTAAAACCGGCCTGCGCAAAGGCCGTAAAGCCCAGTAACAGAAAAATGTAAAAATGTTTTTTCATAAAAGGTTATATTGGTTTTAGTTCTTAATTATGAGATGGCTTCGTGACTCATCATGACTGACGCAAAGTGAAAATACTAAAAAAAGCCCACGCACAGGCATGGGCTTTAGTTATATGTGTCTGAAAAATTATTTCAACAGTGTTTCAAGCTGTGCTGTAAGTCCGGGGTCGCTTGGCCTTTTGGCATCGGCATCAACCACATTGCCTTTAGGGTCTATAAGGATAAAACGTGGTATAGAGTTTACACCAAAAGCTTTCGGGAAATCACTCGACCAGTTTTTATCGGCCATCAGCTGTACGCCACCAAGGCTTTTGTCGGTTACAAACTTCTTCCATTTTTCATGGTCTTTAGCATCGTCTATGCTTATGCTTACAAACTCTATGTTTTTACCGTGGAAATGCTCCTCCACCTTTTGCAGGTGCGGAATTTCCTGGCGGCATGGCCCACACCATGTAGCCCACAGGTCTATATATACGTATTTACCTTTAAGGTCGGCCAGTTTGGTAACGCCTCCTTTGTGGTTTTCATAAGCAAACTGTGGCGAAGGCTGGCCTTTCATTTTTGCAGTGGCTGCTGCCTGCACCGCCATTTGCTCCAACTGTTGCTTGTTGCTTAGCAGGTCTTTTTTCATGGCGGCAGTAAAATCGGCATCAAAACCCGGGCCTTCTACTTCTTTTACAAATGCATCAAGCTTGTTAGCTGCAGCCTTGTAAGCATCAGGGTTGCCCCCACCCAGGGTTTCAGATATCTTTTCTATCTCAAGGCCCAGTTTGGCAAGGAAGTTATTTTCTTTTTCGCCTTTACCTTTATATACTATGCTTTCGTCAAACTGCGCAGCATCCATAGTAAGGGTAAGGTCTAAACCGTTTGTAAGGAACACACTGGTTTGCTCTGTACCGTCAAAAAGCTGGTATATGCCCGGTGTTACCGAAAAAGCATCGGTAAATGTGCCTTTTGTTCCTTTTATAACGTGCTTAAATGTGCGCGAACGTATCACCAGCGAGTCGCTGTTGGCATGCTGTATCGTAGCTTTAAATTTTACCTTATCGGCCTGTGCATGCAGTGCGGCAGAAGCCATAAGCATAATGGCAAGAATTTTTTTCATCGGGAGTAGTTTCAGAATTTTATTATAAAGTGTAAATGTAAGCGAGAAATGCGTAACTCCACAGCCCGTAAATGTTAAAAATAAAGTACTGTTCCGGCAAAAAACAGTATCTTGCAGTACACAATTATGATGGCGAACCAATTATTTAAAACAATGAGAATAAAACACCTGGCTGTTATAGCCTTTGTAGTAACCCTGTTTACCGGCTGCGACAGCGAACCAAAAACCGTAAAAATTAAAAACCAATACAGCGTAGTACTCCCGTCTTTCCTGAGCGAGGGCAAAGGCCTGCACGACGATGCATCACTACAATACCAAAACCTGCTGAAGGAGTTTTACGTGATTGTTATAGACGAACCCAGCAATACCCTGGACAACATGATTAACGAAAGCCTGCCTGAATATACCCCCGATGTAGACGGCTACAGCAAGCTGCTGATAGGCAGTACTGCCGAAGCACTGCACCTGGCTAAAGAGCCAGCCCTTTCTCCAAAAAAGATAAACGGCATGGATGCGCGCGTGGGTGGCTTTACCGGTGAGGCCGAGGGACAGAAAATCTTTTGGAAAGCGGCATACTATAAAGGTAAAAAACATTACTACCAACTGCTGTGCTGGACCCTGGCCGATAAGCAAAAGGATTATGAAGGCGACATGGATAAGATTATCGATTCGTTTAAGGAACTTGGAGCGAAATAGGTGATGCGGTTATTTGGTTATTCGTGGATTTGTGGATTTGTGTATTCGGAAGAACTGTTCGATAGCGGGGATTTGAAAGCACCATTGGACAGAAACATGCATTACCAAAGATTATCGCCTTTCTTGCTGCTTATGAGAAAAATCCCCTTGCTCTTACTATTGGTACTTGTTTGCTCCTGTAAGCGTGAGCCTGTCATCACCATAAACATAGTAAACGAACTCTCCGCAAGGAAAACATACGGCTACCTTACCGATAAAGAAAGGGATTCGGTTTTTGCTGCAAATCCCGAAATGCAGGACAGCAGGCTCGAAAAAGCAGGTTTTATTAAAGACGGACGATTACTCATAGAAAAAATAAAATCACCGGGAGCAGGCTTTGAACTGAAAAGCACCTCAGGCGCCACTATAAAAGCAAAGTGGGAAGGCGAATATGACAATTTTGCCATAGTACTTGTAACAACCGGGAACGATAGCATTAGTATAGCTATTGAAGAACCTTTTACAGACTATTGTATTGCCGATGTTGTACCGGGCGGCTATCCTGAAATTATTACACTAAACCAATGGTATATTGGCAACGGCGATAACTTTGATGTAACGGTTTATGAAGTAAAAAGTGAATAAAGCTAAATAGACAAAGTATTTAAAAACCCACATTATTTCTGATTTATAAGCTCCTAATAGAACAGTTGTTTGAATTGGATTCTATCCTTGCACTTAATAATTAGATTACTTCGCTCCGTACCTCCGCTCGTAATGACTCGCCGGATAGGAGGCGTTAAACCACAAACATCGAATAACCAAATAACCGAATCCACGAATAACCAAATAACCACTATATTTGCACTCGAAAATTCAACATACAATCTATAATGTACAGAAGCCATAATTGTGGTGAGCTAAGTGCCAGCCACATCAACCAGGAAGTAACCTTAGCCGGATGGGTACAAAAAGTGCGTAACAAAGGGTTTATGATTTGGGTAGACCTACGCGACCGCTACGGCATTACACAGCTTATTTTTGACGAACAACGTACAGAAAAAGCCGTGCAGGACCTTGCTGCTACCCTGGGCCGCGAGTTTGTTATACAGGTAAAAGGCACCGTAATAGAACGCGAAAGCAAAAACCCTAACATGGCTACCGGCGATATAGAAATACTGGTAAAAGAACTTACCATACTAAACGCAGCACAGGTACCGCCATTTACCATAGAAGACGAAACAGACGGTGGCGAGGACATCCGTATGAAATACCGCTACCTTGATATACGCCGCAACCCGGTAAAGAACAGCCTGCTGTTCCGCCACAAGGTGGCTATGGAGGTACGTAATTACCTTAGTGGCAACGGCTTTGTAGAGGTAGAAACCCCGGTACTTATAAAGAGTACCCCTGAAGGTGCACGCGACTTTGTAGTACCAAGCCGCATGAACCCTGGGCAGTTCTATGCCCTGCCGCAGTCGCCACAAACCTTTAAGCAGCTGCTTATGGTAGGTGGTATGGATAAGTATTTCCAGATTGTGAAATGTTTCCGCGACGAAGACCTTCGTGCCGACCGCCAGCCGGAGTTTACGCAGATAGACTGCGAAATGGCCTTTGTGGAGCAGGAAGACATCATCAACATGTTTGAAGGCCTTGCCAGCCACCTCCTTAAAGAACTTAAGGGTGTGGAAACCGGTAAATTCCCGCGTATGACCTACGACGAGGCCATGAAAAAATACGGTAACGACAAACCGGACATTCGTTTCGGGATGGAGTTTGGCGAACTGAACGCAGTAGCCCAGCACAAAGAGTTTGCAGTGTTTAACAGCAGCGAACTTGTAGTGGGTATTGCCGTTCCGGGCGCTGCAAGCTACACCCGCAAGCAGATAGACGAACTTATAGAATGGGTAAAACGCCCGCAGGTAGGTGCTACCGGTATGGTGTATGCCAAATATGAGCTTGATGGTTCTATAAAATCATCGGTAGATAAATTCTACGACCAGGACGACCTGAAAAAGTGGGCCGAAATTACCGGTGCACAACCGGGCGATCTTATACTGGTACTGAGCGGTGATGCCAACAAAACCCGTGCACGCCTTAGCGCACTGCGCATGGAAGTAGCTACACGCCTTGGCCTGCGTAACCCTGAGGTATTCGCGCCGCTATGGGTAGTAGACTTCCCACTTTTAGAATGGGACGAGGAAAGCGAGCGTTTCCACGCCATGCACCACCCGTTCACTTCGCCTAAGCCGGAAGACATTGCCCTGCTGGAAACCAATCCGGGCGCGGTACGTGCCAATGCGTATGACCTGGTGCTGAACGGTAACGAAATAGGCGGCGGATCCATACGTATACACGATAAGGCCACACAGAGCCTTATGTTTAAATACCTTGGCTTTAGCGAAGAAGAAGCTAAAAACCAGTTCGGATTCCTTATGGATGCGTTCCAGTACGGTGCGCCGCCACACGGTGGCCTTGCCTTTGGTATGGACAGGCTTACAGCCATTCTTGGCGGACAGGAAACTATACGTGATTTCATCGCCTTCCCTAAGAACAACAGCGGCCGCGATGTTATGATTGATGCACCGAGTGCCATAGCCGATGCACAGCTTAACGAGCTTTTTATCAGTGTAAAACAAGAGTAGTTTACACAAATACATATTGGAAAACCCGCAGCGTTTGTTGCGGGTTTTCTTTTTTATAGATTATATCTCAAAACCTACAAGGTTAAAAAACCTTGCAGGTGTAGTAATATTACGGCATTCTGGCTCCGGCAAGGCCTTAAAACCCTGAAGATGTTAACAAACCGCAAAAACACCAACACACTTTGCCCAAACCTTAAAAAACCCAAAACATTTAACAAAAAGCCTTTATATTCGCGCAGGAAAAATCCATTACCAATGAAACACAAATTACTCTTATTGCTGGCATCGGCATTTTTATCAATTCCGGGGTTTGCCCAGGAAGAAACCACTTACGGTATGAACCTTGGCGGTACATTTACAAACGTTAGGGTAGACCTCCCTGGCTACAACTTAACACCGGGCGTTACCTGGGAACTCGGCATATCAATGGACAAACCCATAACCGATAATTTTACCTTTTTAGGGCACCTTAACTACTCCCGCAGGAAATACAGCTACGATTACAGCTACATCTATGAATCACCGAGCGGCCAACTAACCCCAGTCAAAGAAAGCGGTGACAGAAGCCTGTCTTACTTATCTATACCTGTAGGATTGAGGTTTTACTTTGGCGAAGAGGCAAAATATTTTGTAAACGCCGGGGGCTTTGCCGACTTGCAACTGGGCGGTAAAACAAGCACAAACGGTGGGTACGATGCTTTTGTAAGCTATGCTGAGTATACGGCAGGTGTTTTTGCAGGAGGCGGTTACCGCCTGGCACTATCTGAAGAAAATGGCAACGACCTGCTTTTTGAACTGAAATATAACAGGGGGCTTACACGTTTTGACCAAGACAGCGCAGGCCAAAGCGTATACATGGATTACTTTATACTTGGTGTAAGCTACAGGGTGAGCTTCTCTGATGATGAATAACCGAAACAGTACATACAGAAAAAGGGCACCGAATAGTGCCCTTTTTGTTTTTTGGTTGGTTGGTAAATCGGTTTTTATATTTTGGGTAGATTTCCTGAATACCGGCAAAATCACGGATTATACCCCAACAAAAAAATTTAACTAAACTACTTATTAATAAAATGAAATTCCTTTGGAAAACTCCTACCCCAAAAATCAGTTCATTTTCGGTAGCGAAGATACGCAAGGGGGTAAAATTAGCTTTACCAAAAAACCACATTTTTTGTTAAATCATTACTACAGCTCTGTAAACGAAAACGATTGAAAAACCCAACATACATGCGGGTTTTCATTGCTTCAAAACAAAACCCAAACTGTAACTTTTTTTGAAACATTATAAAAAAACGAATTTATTTTTTAGTTGTTTCCAATTTTTTTAACATAAATGTTTGGATGTTACATAAATAGATTTACCTTTACGCATTATTAATATTTTTTTATTGCAACAATGCGAACAGGCAAAGTAAAATTCTTTATTGAGTCAAAAGGTTTTGGCTTTATTACAGATGACGAAACGGGCAAAGATATCTTTGTACACGTTACAGGTCTTAAAACAAGTAACCTTAACGAAGGCGACAAAGTAAGCTACGTGGAACAAGATGGCAAAAAAGGTAAAGTAGCCGCTAACGTAACAGCGCTATAATAATATAACAATTATTATTTTCCTTAAAGCGACAAAGCCGCCCATTATGGGTGGCTTTTTTATTAATACCCCGCATTTATCGGTAGTGTTTTTGCATTTTTTTTAAGAATATGTTAACAGCCAAAACCCGTAATTGGCAAGTTGTCAAAAACCATTGTTTCATAGCCGCGCAATAATTATTTAGAACCAATAAAAATTAAGCCCCTACCCTTTCATCTGTTAGAAAAACATTGAATAAGTAGGGTAATGACATGTATATTTGTGAATTGATTTACTATATATACACAATATTATGGAAACAGGCCAGGGACAACTAATCCCGATTTTAATGCAGATGGGGCTTGCCATCGGCTTTGTAGCAGGTACTATTGCCATATCTAACATGCTGGGGCCGAAAAGGCACTCTGCCAGCAAAGACAAGAATTTTGAGTGCGGTATAGAATCTGTGGGTAACGCCCGTATACCGTTTTCTGTAAAATACTTCCTTGTAGCCATCCTCTTTGTACTTTTTGACGTAGAAGTAATTTTCATGTACCCGTGGGCGGTAAACTTCCGCGAAATGGGTGTAGCCGGCCTTGCCAAAATGGGCATTTTCATGTTCCTTCTGGTAGTGGGCTTTTTCTATGTTATCAAGAAAAAAGGCCTGGAGTGGGAGTAATACCGGGCACGGCTTTTGAGGCATATACCCGGTAATCAAAAATTAAAATTAGTATGAGCGATTCATCAAACATAAAAACAGCCGAAGCCCCTGAAGGATTACAGGGCGAAGGTTTTTTTGCCACCAAGCTTGCAGACGTAGTAGGGCTTGCCCGTGCCAATTCGCTTTGGCCACTGCCTTTTGCCACCTCTTGCTGCGGTATAGAATTTATGGCTACCATGGCCTCTACGTATGACGTGGCCCGTTTCGGGTCAGAACGTATGAGCTTTTCGCCACGCCAGGCCGATATGCTGCTGGTTATGGGTACCATTGCCAAAAAAATGGCCCCTATCCTGCGCCAGGTATACGAGCAGATGAGCGAACCGCGCTGGGTTATAGCCGTAGGCGCATGCGCATCATCGGGTGGTGTATTTGACACCTATTCTGTACTTCAGGGTATAGACAAGGTAATTCCGGTAGACGTATATGTACCGGGCTGCCCGCCAAGGCCTGAGCAGATACTGGACGGCATAATGAAACTGCAGGAAATTGTAAAAGACGAATCACTGCGCCGCCGTAACTCGCCTGAGTATAAAGAATTAATGGCTTCTTATAACATATCATAAATGGCTTTAGAAACCACTGTAATAGAAGATAAACTAACCGGTACCTTTGGCGACAAAGTTTTCGGTTTTGCCCAGATAAAAGACATTTTTTCGTTTGAGGTAGCCCCGGAGGCCAGCAACGATGTGGTGCGTTTCCTTAAGGAAGATGCCACACTCCGTTTTAACTTCCTTACCGATGTATGCGGCGTGCACTACCCCGATAACGAAAAAGAAAGGCAGTTTGCCGTGGTATACCACATGCACAACTGGCTTGATAATGTACGTGTACGTATAAAATGCTACCTGAACGGCGACAACCCTGAAATAGATTCGGTAACGAACCTTTTCCTTGGGGCCAACTGGCAGGAGCGCGAAACATACGATTTTTACGGCATAGTGTTTAAAGGCCACCCGCAGCTGAAACGCATCCTTAATATGGATGAAATGCAGGTGTTCCCGATGCGGAAGGAATTCCCGATGGAAGACGCAGGCCGTACCGATAAGGACGACCGTTTCTTCGGCCGCAGCACTGATAACGCATTAAATTACTAACCGGCAATAAGTTTATATAAACATGTCAGACCTGTTATTATCTCCGGAAGACCGCTACGCCAAAATCATTGAGGCAAAAAAGCATAACGACGACGGCAGCGAGCTTTCTGTACTGAACCTGGGTCCTACCCACCCCGCCACGCACGGCATTTTCCAGAACATACTGCTTATGGATGGCGAGCGCATTGTAGACGGCGAGGCTACCGTAGGCTACATACACCGCGCTTTTGAAAAAATAGCCGAAAACAGGCCGTTTTACCAGATAACCCCGCTTACCGACAGGATGAACTATTGTTCAAGCCCCATCAACAACATGGGCTGGTGGATGACCCTGGAAAAAGTGCTGGATATAGAGGTGCCGAAAAGGGTACAGTACATGCGTGTGGTAATTATGGAACTGGCCCGTATAGCCGACCATATTATATGTAACTCGGTACTGGGTGTAGATACCGGCGCACTTACCGGTTTCCTTTACGTATTCCAGTACAGGGAAAAGATATACGAAATATACGAAGAAATATGCGGTGCCCGCCTTACTACAAACATGGGCCGCATAGGCGGTTTTGAAAGGGACTGGAGCGATGCCGCCTTTAAAAAGATAGACGATTTCCTTGCCGATTTCCCTGCGGTATGGCAGGAGTTTGAAAACCTGCTGGTGCGCAACCGTATTTTTATGGACCGCACCATAGACGTAGGCCCTATCTCTGCCGAAAAAGCCATGAGCTACGGCTTTACAGGCCCTAACCTTAGGGCTGCAGGCATTGACTACGATGTACGCGTTATGAAACCGTACAGCTCTTACGAAGAATTTGATTTTGATGTACCTGTTGGCAAATCAGGTGATACCTACGACCGTTTCTGCGTGCGAAACGCCGAAGTGTGGGAGAGCCTTAAGATTATCCGCCAGGCTATAGAAAAGATAAAGGCGATACCGGAAAAGATTTACCACGCCAATGTGCCTGATTATTACCTTCCGCCAAAAGAGGAAGTATACCACAACATGGAGGCACTTATTTACCACTTTAAAATTGTAATGGGCGAAGTACCGGTACCGAAAACCGAAGTATACCACGCGGTAGAAGGCGGTAATGGTGAGCTGGGCTTTTACCTTATAACCGACGGTAGCCGTACGGCATACAGGCTGCACTTCCGCAGGCCGTGCTTTATCTACTACCAGGCGTTTAACGATATGGTACAAGGGCAAATGCTTTCGGATGCTATTGCAACGCTTTCAAGCCTGAATGTTATTGCAGGAGAACTTGATGCTTAATTTGATTTATTATAAATGATGAATTTTGAATTTTAAATTTTTGGGTGGAGTACATTCAGAATTTGTAATTCAGAATTTAAAAGAAGAAGAAAGAACGTTTTGGGTTAAGAATTTTAGAGTCATTTAAAATTTATAATTCAAAATTTAAAATAGAAAAAAGGAGTATGGAAGTTAGTCACATACATCAGGAAATAAACATTACGCCCGAGCTTTCGGCCAGGATAGAGGAGCTTTGCAGCCACTACCCTGCCGAGAAAAGGAAAAGCGCGCTGCTGCCTGTACTGCACGAAGTACAGGACAAGCACGACAACTGGCTTAGCGTACCGCTTCAGGACAAAGTAGCCGAAATCCTTGGCATACAACCTATAGAGGTGTATGAGGTGGTTACATTCTATACCATGTTTAACCAAAAACCCATAGGTAAGTACATGTTTGAGTTTTGCCGCACATCGTGCTGCATGATCCGCGGTGCCGAAAACCTTATGGATTATACCTGCCAGAAGTTGGGCATTAATGTAGGCGAAACTACATCGGACGGTATGTTTACCGTTGTGGGTGTAGAGTGCCTGGGTGCCTGTGGCTATGCGCCGATGCTTCAGCTGGGTGACTACTTCTACGAGAAGCTTGACCCTGCAAAAATGGACCAGCTGATTGAAGACTGCCGCGCGGGCAAAATAGATTTACATAAACTTTCCATTTCGCAATAACAATGGGACAAAAGATATTATTAGAGCACGCTAACGTACCGGGTATAAAAACCTATGAGGTGTACCGCCAGCAAGGTGGATACCGCTCGGTAGAAAAAGCGCTTAAGAGCATGACGCCTGACGAGGTGGTGGAAGAGGTAAAAACCAGTGGCCTTCGCGGCCGTGGTGGTGCCGGTTTCCCTACCGGAATGAAATGGAGCTTTATAGACAAGAAATCGGGCAAACCACGCCACCTGGTGTGCAATGCCGACGAGTCTGAACCAGGTACGTTTAAAGACCGTTACCTTATGGAGTACATCCCTCACCTGCTTATCGAGGGAATGATTACTTCAAGCTACGCGCTGGGCTGTAACCAAAGTTACATCTACATCCGTGGCGAATACATGTGGGTATTCCGCATCCTTGAAACTGCTATTAAAGAAGCCTATGCCGCAGGTTGGCTGGGTAAAAACATATTAGGTACCGGTTGGGATCTTGACCTTGCCGTTCACTGTGGCGGTGGTGCTTACATTTGCGGTGAGGAAACCGCCCTTATCGAGTCGCTGGAAGGCAAGCGTGGTAACCCGCGTATTAAGCCGCCATTCCCGGCGATTAGCGGTTTGTGGCAAAACCCTACCGTGGTAAACAACGTAGAATCTATAGCCGTAGTGCCGTGGATTGTAAACAATACCGGGGCAGAATATGCCAAAATCGGTATCGGACGTTCTACAGGCACCAAACTTATTTCAGCTTCGGGGCATTGTAAAAACCCTGGCGTTTACGAAATTGAGCTTGGCCTTAGCGTAGACGAATTCATGAACTCTGACGAATACCTTGGCGGTATGATGGACGACCGTCCGCTTAAAGCGCTTATACCAGGAGGTTCGTCAGTGCCTATCCTTCCTGCACACCTTATCTTTAAAAATGCCGAAGGCGGCGACAGGCTTATGAGCTACGAGTCGTTATCTGAAGGTGGTTTTGCAAGTGGGTCGATGCTGGGATCGGGCGGGTTCATTGTATATAACGACACAACCTGTGTAGTACGTAACACCTGGAACTTCAGCCGTTTTTACCACCACGAAAGCTGCGGGCAGTGTTCGCCATGCCGTGAAGGTACGGGCTGGATGGAAAAAGTACTGCACCGTATAGAAACAGGCCACGGCCGCGAGGAGGATATCGACCTGCTTTGGGACATACAGCGTAAGATAGAGGGTAATACCATTTGCCCACTGGGTGACGCTGCTGCATGGCCGGTAGCCGCTGCCATACGCCACTTCAGGGAAGAGTTTGAATTCCACGTGCGTTTCCCTGAAAAGATTAAAGACAAAGACCACTTTGTACACGAACCTTTTGAGAAGGTAAGGCATTTAGTTGCAAAACAACCAACAACCATATAATGAAAAAGATAGTAACCGTTATAGCCGCTTTTGCTTTCCTGCCCGCCTTTGCGCAGCAGTGGGAAGTTAGCATTGTAGATGTAAAGACGAATGACCTGGTATATGATGCCGGTACAAATCGTATTTATGCCTCAGTTCCCAGCAGCAATGGCAGCAACGGTAACAGCATAGGTATTATTAACCCGCAAACGCATATACTGGAAAGTACGGTGTTTATGGGAAGCGAGCCTACAGAACTTGCCATAACAGACAACGGCCAGTACATCTATACCGGATTTTCGGGTTCGGCTACGGTGCGCAGGTTTGATGTGGCTGCACAAACGGCAGGGCTTCAGTTCCCGCTGGGCAATGATTCTTTCCTTGGCCAGTTTTATGCTGCCGATTTAGAAGCCGTACCGGGACAGCCAAACAGTATAGCGGTTTCCAGGAGATACACTTCTGTTTCGCCACATTTTGCAGGCGTAGCCATTTATGATGACGGCGTAGCCCGCCCTAACGTGGTAACCTGGACGAATGGCGAAATAAGCAACCAGATAGAGTTTAAAAACGAAGCCACGCTTTTAGGTTATAATAACGAAACCACAGGGTTTTATTTTAACTATATGACCATGAACAGTAGCGGGCTTACACTTAGCTCGTCTACAGGCAGTACGCCAAGCTCGTGGTTTTACCTTGATTTTGATTACGGCAACAACAAAGCCTATTTTACAGACGGTACCGTGGTAGATGCATCATACAGCATACCTTTTATAAGCGGTTCATTCAGCGGTGCCAGCGGCCCTGTAGTGTATGACGGTGCTAACGACTATGCATGTTATGCTACAGATACTGATACGTATATATTGTTCCAAAGGTTTAATGCCGAAACCTACCTTGAAGAAGACACCTTTGCGGTAGAAGAAGCTACAGGCGAGGCCAAAAGCATTATTACGTGCGGCAACGGTTATTATGCCTTTAATACCGAAGACAAAGTGTACATACTGCACGATACTACTGCTGCCACACAGCAGCTTACTAAAAACGCTATTAACCTGTACCCTAACCCGGCCACAGATTATATAAACATAGATGCCGAAGCAAACATTAAAAATGTAGCAGTGTACGGCGTTAACGGCAATAAGGTTTTTGAAGGAAAACCACAAAACAATATGGTAAACATCAGTAATTTTGCATCGGGGCTTTACCTTGTGCAGCTTACTGACAATAATAATAACAGCATCACCAAAAAAATCGTGAAGCGATAAGGAGTTTTACAATGAAAGTAACAGTAGACGGCCAGGAAATAGACGTAGAACCGGGGACCACCATCCTGCAGGCTGCGCGCAAAATAGGCGGCGAAAGCGTTCCGCCCGCCATGTGCTATTATTCTAAACTAAAAGGTAGCGGTGGTAAATGCCGTTGCTGCCTTGTAGAGGTAAGCAAGGGTAGCGAAGCCGACCCACGCCCTATGCCAAAGCTGGTAGCATCTTGCGTTACCGGTTGTATGGACGGTATGGAGGTAAAAAGCATCACGTCTGAAAGGGTGCTGGATGCGCGTAAGAGCGTTACCGAATTCCTGCTTATAAACCACCCGCTGGATTGCCCTGTGTGCGACCAGGCCGGTGAGTGCGACCTGCAAAACCTTAGCTTTAAGCACGGTGCTGCCAAAACGCGCTTTATTGAAGACAAACGTACCTTTGAGCCTGAAAACATAGGCCCGAACATACAGCTGCACATGAACCGCTGCATACTGTGCTACCGTTGTGTAATGACGGCAGACCAGCTTACAGACGGACGCGTACACGGCGTACTGAACCGTGGCGACCATGCGCAGATTTCTACCTACATAAGCAAGGCGGTAAACAACGAGTTCTCGGGTAACATGATAGACGTGTGCCCTGTGGGAGCCCTTACCGATAAAACCTTCCGCTTTAAGCAAAGGGTATGGTTTAACAAGCCATACAACGCGCACCGCGACTGCGACAAGTGCTGCGGTAAAACCACGCTTTGGATGTTCGGTAACGAAATACAAAGGGTTACAGCCCGTAAGGACGAGTACCATGAGGTAGAGGAGTTTATTTGTAACGAATGCCGTTTCGACCATAAAAATGTGGAGGACTGGACAATTGAAGGCCCTCGCAAGTTTGAGAAAGATTCGGTTATCAACCAGAACAACTATACCCGCAAGGTAGAGCCGGTAAAAATAGGTACTGAGAAACACATACTATTGGGCCGCGACAAAGACCGCCACAAGATAAGTATGACCGAAGTGCCACTGAAACCCGAAGAAGCAGCAGTATTAAAAAAAGGAAATTATTAGGCTTCCAAATACAAAACGAACAGGCTTAACTTTAAACCTGAAACTTTAAACAAAAGAAATGGATAGTGCTATCATTATAGAAAAAAGCGTATTTATTGTGGTGATTTTCGCCATAACCATGCTTTTTGCCATGTACGAAACATTAGCCGAGCGCAAAATAGCCGCCTGGTTCCAGGACCGTATAGGCCCTAACCGTGCCGGTAAAGGCGGTATACTACAGCCCCTTGCCGACGGCCTTAAGCTGTTTGCCAAGGAGGAATTCTTCCCGAATACGCCAAACAAATTCCTTTTCATAGTAGGCCCTGCCATTTCTATGAGTACCGCGCTTATGACCAGCGCCGTAATTCCGTGGGGCAAAAGCCTTACCATTATGGGCCGCGAAGTGCAGCTGCAGGCTACCGACATCGATATTGCCATGCTGTACGTATTCGGTGTGCTGTCGGTAGGTGTATACGGCATCATGATAGGCGGATGGGCATCTAACAACAAATTTTCGCTGATGGGCGCCATGCGTGCATCATCTCAAATGATATCGTACGAAGTAGCCATGGGCCTTGCGCTTATAGCCCTTGTAATGATGGACGGCTCACTGAGCATACGCCACATTGCCGAAGGCCAGCACGGTTTTAAATGGAATGCATTCTACCAGCCGGTAGGTTTCCTTATCTTCCTGGTATGTTCGTTTGCGGAGACCAACCGTACACCGTTTGACCTTGCCGAATGTGAGGCCGAGCTAATCGGTGGGTACCATACAGAGTATTCGTCTATGAAAATGGGCTTCTACCTGTTTGCAGAATATGCTTCAATGTTCATCAGTTCAGCCATCCTTTCTATACTGTACTTCGGTGCGTATAACTATCCGTTTATGGATGAGGCTGCCGCTGCTCTTGGCGAAAACTGGGCTAACATCATCGGTGTGTTTGTACTGTTCGGAAAAATATGCTTCTTCATATTCTTCTATATGTGGGTACGCTGGACGATACCGCGCTTCCGTTATGACCAGCTGATGAGGCTGGGCTGGCAGATGCTTATACCGCTGGCTATTGTAAACATTGTTATCACAGCCATAGTCATACTGTTTGCCGACGGAAAGCTGTAATTAAATAAGATAAAGTTTGCCCCACGGGGCTAATAAAGATAAATAGAGATGTCAATAGAAACGCTATCATTATCGGGACGCAAGAAAGAGGTTTCAAACAAGAAGATGAACTTCTGGGAGGGGCTTTACCTTGTAGCGATTGCCAAGGGGCTTAAGATTACCCTTAGCCACCTTTTTACCCGTAAGGTTACTATTAAATACCCTGACGAAAAGCGCGAGCTGAGCCCGGTATACCGCGGCCGCCATACGCTGATGCGCGACGACGAAGGGCGCGAACGCTGTACTGCCTGCGGGCTTTGTGCACTGAGCTGCCCTGCCGAGGCCATAACCATGAAAGCTGCCGAGCGTACACCTGCCGAAAAGCACCTGTACCGCGAGGAAAAATATGCCGAGATATACGAGATAAACATGCTGCGTTGTATTTTCTGCGGATTGTGTGAGGAAGCATGCCCTAAACAGGCCATTTACCTTACAAAAAGCCGCGAATGGGTACCGTCGCTTACCGAAAGGGAAGACTTTATCTTTGGCAAAGACAAGCTGGTAATGCCACTTGATGCGGCCATTAGGAACACTCAAACACAGACAGCAAGCTAAGATGATAACGTTATTTTACATACTATCGGCCATTACCATTGCTACGGCGCTGCTTACCATCCTTAGCAAAAACCCTATCCATAGTGCCATCTACTTAGTACTTTGTTTCTTTTCTATAGCGGGGCATTACTTCATGTTTAATGCCGATTTCCTTGGTATAGTACACATTATAGTATACTCTGGCGCTATCATGATCCTGATGCTGTTTACCATCATGCTCATGAACCTTAACAAAGAAGACGAACAGCATAAACCCATACTATCGCGCGTGGCGGCTGCCGGTGCAGCAGGCCTGCTGGGCCTTGTATTGTTGGCTACCTTTATAAAATCGCAGCCGGTAATAAACGGTTACGAAGCATCGGGCAAGGACTTCCAGAGCATTAAGGTGCTGGGACAGGTATTGCTGAACGAGTACATGGTACCGTTTGAGTTTGCCTCTGTACTGCTACTTGTATCTATGATAGGTGCAGTATTGCTAAGTAAAAAAGAACACATCAACAGCTAAGAATGGAAAATATATTACAGCAAATAGGCATTGAAAATTACCTGCTGCTTTCTGCGGTGCTTTTCTGCATCGGGGCATTCGGGGTGCTTTTCAGGAGAAATGCCATCATCATGTTCATGTCTATCGAAATTATGCTGAATGCGGTAAACCTGCTGCTTGTAGCGTTTTCTACCTTCCACCAGGATGCCAGCGGACAGGTGTTCGTATTCTTTTCCATGGCGGTAGCTGCTGCCGAAGTTGCCGTGGGGCTTGCCATACTGGTAGCCATATACCGCAACCTGAAAAACATTGACATTGATAACCTCAAGAACCTAAAAGGATAACGCCCGATGGATAATAATTTGGCCTTACTACTCTTAATAATACCCTTTGCAGGGTTCCTCATCAACATTTTCTTCGGGAAGAAACTCGGCCATAGCGCCCCGGGCTGGATTGCCACGGGTGCCATAGCTGTAGCTTTCGGCGTTACACTTACCTTCTTTTTACAGGTACTGGGCGACGGGCAAGCTGTAAAAATCAACGTAGCCCCCTGGCTTACGCTGGCTAACTTTACCGTAGACTTCAGCTTCCAGCTGGACCAGCTTTCGCTGCTGTGGCTTATGTTCGTTACCGGTATCGGTACGCTTATCCACCTGTACTCTATCAGCTACATGCATGATGATGAAAACGTACACAAATTCTTCGCCTACCTAAACCTGTTTGTATTCTTCATGATTACGCTGGTTATGGGCAGCAACCTTCTAATAATGTTCATCGGCTGGGAAGGCGTAGGGCTTTGCTCGTACCTGCTTATCGGCTTTTGGCACAAAAACCAGGATTATAACGATGCGGCCAAAAAGGCTTTCATCATGAACCGTATAGGTGACCTTGGTTTCCTTATCGGTATCTTTATCTTAGGGTACCTGTTCCACACTACAGAATACGACGTAATAAAAACCGAACTTTCTAACGGCTGGAAATACGATACTGCTTGGCTTACACTGGCTACCCTGTGCCTGTTTATAGGTGCATGTGGTAAAAGTGCACAGCTGCCCCTATACACCTGGCTACCCGATGCGATGGCCGGCCCTACCCCGGTATCGGCACTGATACACGCGGCTACCATGGTTACCGCCGGTATATTTATGATTACAAGGCTGAACTTCCTGTTTAACCTTACCCCGGATGTGCTTGAAATTATAGCTGTAGTAGGAGCGATTACATCTCTTGTGGCTGCTGCCATAGGTCTTGTACAAACCGATATTAAAAAGGTACTGGCGTACTCTACCGTATCGCAGCTGGGCCTTATGTTCCTGGCACTGGGCTGCGGCGCTTATGAAGTAGCAGTATTCCACGTAATAACACATGCATTCTTTAAGGCATGTTTGTTCCTTGGTTCGGGTTCGGTGATACACGCCCTGCACGGCGAACAGGATATGCGTAAAATGGGCGGATTAGGTAAGGTAATGAAAATTACAGGTTTCACCTTTATTGCTTCATCACTTGCAATTGCCGGTGTTCCCGGATTATCTGGTTTCTTCTCTAAAGATGAAATACTAATATCAGCATTCCATCACAACCCTGTGCTGTGGGCCATTGGTTCAATAGCCTCTATAATGACAGCGTTCTATATGTTCCGTTTGGTAAACCTTACTTTCTATAAAGATTTCCGCGGTACAGAAGAACAAAAACACCACCTGCACGAATCACCGGCCCTTATTACCATACCACTGGTAATACTTGCTCTTTTCGCAATATTTGGCGGGGCTATAAGTGTACCGGGCAACAGCTGGCTGAACCACTACCTTGCACCTATCATGTCGCATCCCGCGGCTCACCACGAACTTGGTAATGAAGAGTATATCCTTATGGGCATTGCAGTAGCAGGTGCTTTAATAGGTATATTTTATGCACACTATAAGTACAAAACCAAAGGCGAAGTTCCGCCTGCCGATGAAGAATTTGCAGGGCTTAGCAAAGTGCTGTACAACAAACTGTATGTAGACGAACTGTATATGGCTATAATCGTGAAACCGATATACGCTATAGGCAGCTTCTTTAAAAATGTTACCGAAGTGGCCATCTCGGGATTGGTGTTTGGCCTGGGCAAGCTTGCCGGTATACTGGGCAGCGAAGGCAAAACACTGCAAAACGGCAGCGTAGGCTTTTACCTGCTTGTATTTGTATTGGGCGTGTGCTCTATACTTGGCTATATATTCCTGTTTCTGGCAAAATAATTTACACTGATGAACGTAGCATTAATACTTATTATTTTACTTGCAGGTGCATTGCTTACCTGGTTTGTTGGCGACAAGTTTGCCTCTAAAATGGCATTAATTTCCGGTGTGGCTGCCTTTGCAGTGACGCTTTTTATAATCTATCTATTCACCCAGGGCGAAATGGTACACGTAAATTTCCTTTGGTCCAGGAAACCGCATATTGTATTCTCGCTTCAGGCCGATGGGCTCAGCCTTACCATGACGGCGCTTACCACAGCGCTTACACCTATAATAGTGTATTCGTCATTCGGTAACCTGTTTCCGCGTACGCGCACCTTCTATGCTCTGATACTGCTTATGGCTGCTGCCATGGTGGGTTCATTCCTTGCGGCAGACGGTATCGTATACTACATCTTCTGGGAAGTATCGCTTATCCCTATTTACTTCATAGCACTTACATGGGGCGGCGGCGATGCCGAAGAACGCAAAAAAGCGATTATCAAATTCTTCATATACACATTCGCAGGCTCGCTGTTTATGCTGTTTGCTTTTGTGTACCTGTACCAGAAATCGCATTCGTTCCTTAACCTGCACCTGTATGCGCTTAACCTTTCGGCTAAGGAGCAGCAGTGGATTTACTGGGCATTCTTCCTTGCTTATGCTATTAAGACCCCAATTATACCGTTCCACACATGGCAGGCCAATACGTACCAAAAGGCCCCGGCTGTGGGTACCATGCTGCTTTCGGGCATCATGCTAAAGATGGCGCTGTTCAGCATTGTGCGTTGGCAATTGCCTTTAACGCCGTTTGCTGCCGAGCAAAACAAATTCATCGTAGTTGGCCTGTGCCTTGCAGGGGTTATCTACGGCTCTATACTGGCACTGAAACAAACCAACATAAAGAAACTGCTTGCCTATTCATCGCTTGCGCACGTTGGCCTTATCGCTGCGGGTGCGTACACGCTGACGCTTGACGGTATACGCGGTGCATTTATACAGATGCTGGCACACGGCTTTAGCGTGGTAGGCCTGTTCTTTGCCGCCGAAGTGATAGAGCGCCGTTACGGCACGCAGGAAATAGCCGAAATGGGTGGCATACGCCCGCAGGCACCTAAGTTTACCTCTATGTTTATGATACTGGTTATGGCTTCTGTAGCCCTGCCGGGTACCTTCAGCTTTGTGGGTGAATTTGAGTTGCTGTACAGCCTTGCGCAAACGCACATAGCGCTTGCCGTAGTGGGTGGTACTACCATAATACTGGGCGCTTTCTATATGCTGAGGATGTTCCAGCAGGTAATGCTTGGCGAAACCAATGCCAAACCGTTTGCCGATGTTACCTTTAGCGAAGGCCTTACCTTTACAATCATCATCGCCGTGCTTATATTCTTCGGTCTTCACCCGAAACCGGTTACCGATTTTATACTGCCGGAAATTGAGAAAGTTTTAGTTTACATAAACCGATATAATTTATAATGGAGATCTTAATAGCTATTGCAGGATTAGGTATTTTTTGCCTTGTAGCTGAAATTTTTAACCTGAGGAAAGCCATAGTGCCGGTAACGGTTATAGGGCTCCTTGCCACACTTGTTTATGTAGCATTAAAAATTACAGGCCAGGCAGAAACACTACTACCGGGGCTTCAGTTAGACGAGGCCGCGCTGAACAATATGTTCATTACCACTAAGTACGGCCTGTTTTTTACGGCGCTGTTTATAGTGCTGGCGGCATTCCTTATTACGCTTACGCCAAATTTCCACAGCGAGCACAAGCCTAAGATATCTGATTTTGTATCGATAAAAATATTCCTGCTTACCGGTGCCATAGCATTGGTAAACTTCAATAACCTTTCTATGTTCTTCCTGGGCATAGAAATACTTTCTATAGCACTGTATGTGCTTGCTGCCAGCGAGCCGAAGAACATAAAGAGCAACGAGGCCGGTATGAAATACTTCCTTATGGGTTCGTTTGCATCGGGCTTCATCCTTTTTGGTATAGCGCTTATTTATGGTGCTACTGCGTCGTTTGACCTTAGCTACATTGCAACGCTAAACCGCGAAACACTTAACTCGTGGTTTGCCCTGGGTTGTATGATGATATTCATAGGCCTTATGTTTAAGGTGGCTGCCGTACCGTTCCACTTTTGGGCGCCTGACGTATACGAAGGTTCACCTGCGCTTACTACCGCTACCATGAGTACATTGGCCAAAATTGCTGCCATGGGCGCATTCTTTAAGCTGGTTGTATCACTAAGCCCTAAACTTGCGGGCTACATAACTACCATAAACGTAGTTGCGGTACTGTCTATGATAATAGGTAACCTCATCGCGCTAAAACAAACGAATGTAAAGCGTATGCTGGCCTATTCGGGTATAGCGCACGCAGGTTACATGCTGCTTGCCATACAGTACAAAACGCAAAGCGAAGCTGAGTTTAACCTGTTCTACTACGCTGCTGCGTACGGCCTTGCCGGTATTGCTGCATTTGCGGTAATCATAGCAGTGGTTAAGGTAAAAGGCAACGAGGAGATAAGCAGCTTTAACGGCTTTGGCAAAAAGCAACCGTTGCTTTCGGCTATACTTACAGGCTCACTGCTTTCTATGGCAGGTATCCCGGTATTTGCAGGCTTTATGGCGAAAATGTTCCTGTTTACCCAGGTCCTGGAAAAAGGCCACTTTAGGGATACCAGCTTTATGCCTACCCTTACCCTGATAATATTTGCCGTGATAAGCTCTATCATCAGTGCAGGCTACTACTTTAAGGTAATCATAGCCATGTACACTAAAGACGAGGAGCCAACTACCGAAGCCACCCCGGCGGCAAAAATACCTGCTGCTTACGTAGCTGTGGCGGTACTTGCCATAGTGCTGAACCTTGCCATGGCATTGTTCCCTCAGGCACTGGAACATTACTGGAGGTAATAACAAACAAACATATAAACAGAAAGGGCGCTTAATACTAAGCGCCCTTTCTGTTTATATGAATAACTATAACTTGAGTGAAGTTCCTCCCTCCCCGCCGTGGCGGGAGGGTTGGGGAGGGGCTCCTACCACCCTTCTTTAAGCCCGTCCTCTAAAGCGGCAGTGTAGCGCTCCAGGTTAAACTTATACAGGTTAGGCGACTTATGTGCACCTCCCCTGCGTGGTTCAGGCATTTTATCAAGGATGTCGTAGGCCATCATCTTGCGGTAGAAGTTGCCACGGTTCAGCTGCTTGCCCAGTATGGCTTCATACAGGCGTTGCAGCTCCGGCATGGTAAATTGTTCCGGCAGCAGGTTATACCCCACCGGCCTGAAGTTTAGCCCACGGCGTATTTTCACCAGGGCTTCGCGCACAATATCTTTGTGGTCCATGATTAGCTCAGGCAAATCATCCAGGTCCTTCCATTCGCAGGCATCAGAATACTCGTCTGTAACGGGCTGCACAACGCTGTAATCTACAAGGGCATAGAAGCCGACGGTTAAAAAACGTTGCTTATGCCATAAATCATCCGGATAACCTTCAAAGAAAGCCTCCGAGCGTTGTAAGCCGCTAAAAATACGGAATTGTTGCAGGTATACATCGGGTACGCCGGTGCGTTCGTGCAGGATACGTGTAGCAGCATCTTCCAGCTCTTCTTCTTTACCCAGGTAACCACCCGGCAGCATCCAGTATTGCTGGCCTTTCATACGGGCGAGCAGTACTTTCAAGGAACCACCGTGAAACCCAAATACCACACAATCAATAGAAACATGAGGCAAAAAGGTATCGCGTGCTTCCTCGCTTTTAGCAATAAGCAAATCTTTAATCTCCATTTAAAATAACATTTCCCACGCCAAATAAAGATATTTTTTTACTGACTACGAAATTTTTAGCCATTTTATTTAATAGCGCAAGCATACTAATTAACAAAAGCTTAAGGCAAAACTTACAAACGATGACCTATTGACGAAATTTAACAAAAAAATATTGGCATTGTGAAAAAAATAATTTTAGTAAATCGTCTTTTTTAACAAAAACGTTGAATATTCAGAAATTATTTAGTATGTTTACAACAGTAAGTAGTTTAGGTAAAAACTATTAGCGGGCTCAGGCGTCCGGGAGAAATGACTGCGCCCCGTTTTACAATTTAAAATAAGTAGTGCTATTTTAAACAAAAGGAGGCTCCGTGTGTGGTAACATGGGCCTCCTCTTTTTGTACAAAACCACTAACTTAAACAGCTGTATATCCTCCGTCGGCTATAAAATAACTTCCGGTAGTAAAAGATGACTTATCAGAACTCAGGAACGCCACAAGGTCGGCTATTTCCTGGGGGGTGCCTAAGCGATTCATACTGGCCTTGGCTGAAATTCCCGCTTTCATTTCATCGGTAAGGTTGGCATCCAGCAACGGCGTGGCTATATAACCGGGGCCTACTGCGTTACAGCGTACACCTTTCTGGCCGTACTCCACCGCAATGTTTTTGGTAAGGCCCACCACACCGTGCTTGGTAGCAGTATATGCAACACTCATAGGCGCTGCCACCGTGCCGTGTATACTGGCAATGTTTACAATGCTGCCGCCGCCATTTTTCACCATTTGTTCCAGCTGGTAATGGCAGGCATAGAACACGCCGCTAAGGTTTACGGCTACTACCTTATCCCAACCGTCCAGCGGATACTCGCCCGTTAGCGCAGCAGGCCCGCCAATACCGGCATTGTTACAGGCCACATCCAGCCTGCCGTATTTTTCTACAATGGCTTCTACCAGCTTTTTGTTGTCTTCTGCCTTACCGGAATCCGACTTTACAAAAAATGCTTCACCACCCGCAGCTTTAATCGCGGCTACGGTTTCTTCGCCGTGTGCTTCGTTAATATCGGTTACAACTACTTTAGCGCCTTCTTTAGCGTAGGTTTCGGCAATGGCACGTCCTATGCCCGAACCGGCACCCGATACCACTGCTACTTTATCTTTAAGTAATGACATGATGTTTGTTTGTTAAAAATTGTACAATAAAGGTACGACAAAATTTATCAATGCTTATTTTTGAAGCCATGATTTGACAGAAGTTTAACAATGTTAAAATTTTTGCGGGAAAACCGTATACACCCAATGTCCAATATTTGTACTTTAGCAGAATATCCCATCGCTATAAACAACATGGCATTCAGCAACCTGAGCAGTTATCTTTGTACCAAAGCTGCCTTTACCCCTGCCGAACTGGAAGTGGTAGAAAAAGTATGCCTGTACCGCAACCTTGCCGCAGGCGAAAAACTGGTAATACCGGGCGACCTGTGGGAACACAACGCTTTTGTAAGCAGCGGCCTGGCCCGTGAGTACCGCATTGATGCATTTGGGCATGAAAAGACCGTGCTGTTTGCCCCGGAAAACCACTGGACGGGCGACCGTGAAAGTTCCCTTACCGGGAATCCTGCCACACTCTACGTAGAAGCACTGGTACCTACTGAATTTATCCTGATACAACGCGATGCTTTTGAGCACCTGTGTGTATCGCTTGCACCCTTCAGCGAGTTTATGGATAACCTGATTCAGCGTAACATCCATGCAAGGGTGAAACAGGTGCAGCAGCAACTGCTTACCGACGAGGAAAAAATAGCGGCCTTTAAAACCAAATACCCTACGGTGGCACAACGCGCACCGCTGTATACCATAGCTTCGTTCCTGGAACTGGACGAGGAAACCCTGAAAAAATATATTTAAGAATATTTTAAGAAATCGCAGTAATAAATTGCCACATTTTTTTTAATTTAATACTAAGAAAACGAGCCCTTTATGTTTGACCTGTTTAAGGCCTATATGCTAAGCAAAGCCCCGTTTACCAATGCAGAAATTACTGCCGTGGAACGCGTGGTTACCGTATGCAGCGTACCCGCCGGAAGCGTTGTTTTTAGCGAAGGCAGCCACTGGCCGTACAACGGTTTTGTATGCAAAGGGCTGGTGCAAAAGCATACGCTGCACGATAACGGCTTTGAGAAAACTGTGGGTTTTTGCTGTGAAAATTACTGGCTGGGCGATCGCAGCAGCCTGCTTACGGGCAGCACTATGCCCTTTAGCGCACTGGCACTGGAAGATACTTACATGCTGCTGATAGAAAACAGCGACTTCGAAAACCTGCGTATTACTGTGCCATCGTTTAACGAAATGATGTCACAGCTGATTACCAATAATATTAGTGTAACCCAAAAGGAAATAGCCGACAGCATGGTAATGGGCGACGAGCAGCGCTATGCCGACATGATACAGAAACACCCGGCACTGATGCACCGCGTGCCGCCGCACATGATTGCGTCGTACCTCAACATAGGGCTGAACAGCCTGAACGCAATACTGAACGGCTCATCCCAAACGAAGAGCAGGGAATAAATTATAAAACACGCACAAAACGAAAAAATGACGCTTTATAGGCGTCATTTTTGTTTTAGTCTACAGTCGCAGTCGCAGTTTTCAGTTACTGACTATGGTTATTATTTGCAAAGCAAGTTCACCAGATTGCTTCGCTTTGCTCGCAATACAGACCTGAAAAACGTTGTGATAAATCCACACGTAAATCAGGAACCTGAATAACACATTGCTTTTACATTGCTTTCTTCACGTGCTGTCATTGCGAGGGAGGTACGACCGCGGCACCCGAGGCATAGCCGAACAGACGAAGTAATCTCATAAAACAAAGTGATGAGACTGCTTCGTGCCTCGCAGTGACGGCACGTAAAAGCTTCGCAGCTAGTTTACCCCACCACGTTTATAATACGTCCCGGGACTACGATAATCTTCTTCGGCGTGTTGCCGTTCAGGTACTCTGTGGTACGGGCATCGGCAAGTACGGCGGCTTCAATGTCGGCTACCGGCATATCCATCGGGAATTCCAGCTTAAAGCGGGTTTTGCCGTTAAACGACACCGGGTATTCCTTGCTGCTTTCTACCAAATATTCAGGGTTGAACTTAGGGAACGGCACGGTGCTAATGCTCGTTTTGTGGCCCAACTGGTGCCAAAGCTCCTCTGCAATGTGTGGCGCGTATGGCGAAATCAGTATTGCAAGTGGTTCCAATATCAGGCGTTCGTGGCAGTTCATGGCAAGCAGCTCATTAACGGCAATCATAAACGAACTCACCGAGGTGTTAAATGAGAAGTTCTCTATATCTTCCTGAACCTTTTTAATGGTTTTGTGCAGTGTCTTGTACGCGTCCTTGCTTGGCGGATTGGCCGTTACTATAAGGCCGTTATCGTCAAAGTACAGTTTCCATAGTTTTTTTAGGAAACCGCTTACCCCCGTAATACCGGCAGTATTCCACGGCTTGGCTTGTTCTAATGGCCCAAGGAACATTTCGTACAGTCGAAGCGTATCGGCACCGTATTGGTCGCAAATATCGTCGGGATTCACAACGTTGTACCAACGTTTTGACATTTTTTCAACTTCGCGGCCTACAACATATTTCCCATTTTCAAGGATAAATTCAGCATCATTAAACGATGGCTGCCATGCTTTAAGCTCTTCAGGATTTATTTCGTCTGAAGAATTAACCATATTTACGTCAATGCGAAGTTCTTCTACCTGATGCTCGCCTTTTAGTCCTTTTGACACATAAGTGTTTGTGCCTGAAATACGGTATACAATAGCACTCATACCAAGAATCATCCCCTGGTTAATCAGCTTTTTAAAAGGCTCTTCCTGGTTAATGAAACCACGGTCTTTAAGGAACTTGTTCCAGAAACGGCTGTACAGCAGGTGGCCTGTAGCGTGCTCGCTACCGCCTATATAAAGGTCAACGTTCTGCCAGTATTCCTCTGCTTTGTCTGATACAAATTCATCGTCATTAAACGGATCCATATAGCGCAGCCAGTACCATGAGCTTCCGGCCCAACCCGGCATGGTGTTCAGCTCCAGCGCAAATACGGTTACGTCGTCTATCTTATCGGTGCTTACTACGGTGTTGGTGGTAGTGTCCCAGGCCCATTCGGTAGCGTTGCCCAGTGGCGGCTGCCCGTCTTCGGTTGGCAAATATTTCTCCACATCCGGCAGGCGTAACGGCAGGTGCTCGGTAGGTATAATTTGCGGCAGGCCGTTTACATAATACACCGGGAACGGCTCACCCCAATACCTCTGGCGGCTGAAAACAGCATCGCGCAGGCGGTAATTGGTCTTGCCTTTACCCTGTTCCATTTCCTCAAGGGCAGCAATGGCCTCCTTGGTAGCTTCCTTATAGTTAAGCCCGTTCAGGAAATCAGAGTTGATCAGCTTTACGTTGTCTTTGCTCGCATAAGCCTCCTCCGAAAGATTGGCGCCTTCAAAAATATTAGGTATTTCAATGCCAAAATGTTTGGCAAAATCATAATCGCGCTGGTCGCCCGCAGGTACCGCCATAACGGCGCCTGTACCATAGCCGGCAAGCACGTAGTCGCCTATCCATATCTGTACCGGCTCCTTGGTAAACGGATGCTCGGCATAAGCCCCTGTAAACACACCCGAAATGGTTTTTACATCGGCCATACGGTCGCGCTCGCTGCGTTTTGCAGTAGCTTCCACGTAGGCATCCACGGCAGCTTTTTGTGCAGGGGTGGTTATTTTGGCTACCAGGTCATGCTCCGGTGCAAGGGTCATGAAGGTAACCCCAAAAATAGTATCAGGGCGGGTGGTAAACACCTCTATATATTCGGCATTTTCAAGCGGCGAAGTAAGGTCAGATATAAACTCGCTAAGGTCGTTGCCGTCAGCGTCTATTTCTTCCTGGTCCATAATACGGAACTTCACACTGGCCCCAACCGACTTGCCTATCCAGTTGCGCTGGCTTTCCTTAAGCGATTCTGTCCAGTCGATTGTGTCAAGCCCCTGTAGCAACCTTTCGGCATAAGCCGAAATACGCATGCTCCACTGGGTCATCTTCTTACGGATAACCGGGTGGCCACCGCGCTCGCTTACGCCGTTTACAATTTCGTCGTTGGCAAGTACCGTGCCCAGGGCAGGGCACCAGTTTACCTCCGTTTCAGCGAGGAATGTAAGGCGGTATTTCAGCAGTATGCGTTCTTTTTCTTCTTTGGCCCAACTGTTCCAGTCTTCGGCGGTAAAGGCAGCAATATTATCATCGCTTACGGCATTAACGCCTGCGTTTCCGTTGGCCTCAAACTTCGCGATAAGCGTAGCTACGTCTTCGGCCTTGTCGGTATCTTTATTATACCACGAGTTAAACAGCTGTATAAAAATCCACTGCGTCCACTTGTAGTACTCGGGGTTGCTGGTACGCACTTCCCTGTCCCAGTCGAAAGAGAAGCCTATTTTGTCCAGCTGCTCACGGTAGCGGTTAATGTTGGTTTCGGTAGTTACCGCAGGGTGCTGCCCGGTTTGTATGGCGTACTGTTCTGCCGGAAGGCCGAAACTGTCGTACCCCTGCGGGTGCAGCACATTAAAGCCCTGGTGGCGTTTGTATCGGGCATAGATGTCGCTGGCTATGTAGCCCAGCGGGTGGCCTACGTGCAGCCCCGCACCGCTTGGGTAAGGGAACATGTCCAGTACGTAGTACTTAGGTTTATCTGATGTGTTTTCGGCACGGAAGGTACCGTCTTCTGCCCAGAATTTCTGCCAGCGGGCCTCAATTTCTCTGTGGTTGTATTTCATTTCTTCTTAGTTTCTGAGTTGCTTAGCTCCTGAGCCACTTAGCTTTTTTTGGCGCATTAGTGAAGGCCTGGTTAAGCCTGTGAAGGTTTGGCAACTTCCCGCAAATTTAGTGTTTTTTTTGAAAAAGCTTCTGAGCTTCTGAGCCGCTTAGCTACTTAGCTTTTTTTGCTCAGAAGCTAAGAGACTCAGAAGCTTTGTTAAGGCTTCTTCTTTTGGCTAAGCTCTTTAAATTCTTGTTCGGTTACCAATTTATCTTTGAAATAGTAGGTAACGGTTTTTTCATTGGTAACGGCATTATACTCCGTCCTTGGACCGTGCTTTACTTCACCGTCAAAGCTGGCCTCTATGTAACCTTTGTTATCAGGGCCGGTGTATATAAGCGTTTTTGTATGTTTGCCGCTGTTATCATACGTAATAACGTTACTTATTTTGTACGAGTTACCGTCTAACATTATAAGCTTGTGCTCGCCTACAGGCATACCTTTTTCGTTGTATTTCGCTTCGTGTATCATATTCCCTTGCGGGTCATAGAATTTTTTCGACGACGGCTTGCCCGGGGCGGCAGTGTAGGTTTCTATAACCTTTCCGTTAGGGTAATAGCTTTTATAGCTTTCCACTTCGTCATTCTTGTAGTTTTTTTCTGATTTCAGCCCGCCCGTAGTTTTATCATAGGTAACAGACTTACCCTCCTTTTTGCCGTTTACATAGTTGGTCTCCTCGGTCAGCACACCCTTGTAATAGCTTTTATAGGTCCCGTTCAGTTTCCCGGCTTTATATTGCATCTCCCTTTCCGGCTTGCCCGATTTATCGTAGTAGACCCACTGCCCCGTCCTGGCTCCGGTATCATCATAAAAACCTTCCTGCACGGTGGTGCCGTCTTCTAGTTTCAGTGTGTATTTCCCTATGTATTCGCCATCTTTGTAGTTGTTGCTGTAAAGCAATGTACCATCGGTTTTATAATACTCGGTAAGGCCATGGCGTTTGCCATCCTTAAACCTGAAGATACTTTTTAGCTTACCATCCTTTGTAAATTCTTTCTGTTCGCCATCGCGCTGTTCTTCGGCAATAATGGAAATTTCGGCAACTTTTATATCCTTAAAAAACAGCTCCACTACCCCGTGTTTCATATCGGGCGGATAGTAATACACAACACCGCGTGCATCACGCACCGTAATCTTCCCTGTAACCTTTCCGTTGTCAAAATTACCCTCAATACCACCTCCACGATGGGCATATATTTTCCGCAACCCGTGGAACTTATTGTTTTTATAAGTTGTTTCCGCTTTTAAAAAATCATCATCGTCATAGGCTTTGCCCACGCCATCGGCCATGCCGTTTACATAGGGGATTTCCTGGCGCAATTTCCCGTTGGTATGGTACAGCGTAGCTACCCCATCGGGGATGCCCTTTTGGTTGAAGGACTGTTTCAGCACCAGCTTATCGTTCTTGTAATGTTTGGCAATTATGTGGCCGTCCTGCACTTCTTCCACTAACCTGTAGCTTTTGCCTGTAGGCATCTTTTTAATGTCTTCCAGCTTTATGGAAAGGTCTTCAGGGAGCACCTCATCCCGGAATTTGAAAAAATTATCCATTTTGTCAAAGTCGGGCAAATCAATAGGGCGTGGCGGCTGTTGCTCCTGCGCCAATACATTAGCCGAGCAAAACAGCACTGCTGCCGCAACAGCCATTGGCCTTATAAAAACCTGAAAAGCAGTGGAGAAAGATGTATGCATACCGGGAATATTTGGGTGTTGGTTACTATCGTGAGCATCAAATTTAGTGTTTTTTTTGAGAAAGCTTCCGGGCTGCTCAGCTTCTAAGCCACTGAGCAATTTTGTCATAGAAAATACGTTGAATTAGTAGCTTGGCAGCTAAATTGCTAAGAAGCTTAGCAGCTAAGTTTCTCAGCAGCTAAGCAGCTTATTAAAAAATACTTTCTTATTTTTACGCCTAAATTCCGAAACACTATATGGCATCATCTTTTGAAAAGTTCCAGAGGCGCAGGGTTATATCATCATATTTCTCTGTGGTACTGTGTATTTTCATAGTGCTTACCCTGCTGGGGGCGCTTGGCCTTTTTGTAATCAATACCGATAAAATTTCGGGCTACGTTAAGGAAAACATCCCTATGGTGGTGTATTTTAAGCGTGAGGCAAACGATACCGTTACCAAGGCTTTTGGCGAACGCCTTAAAAACAGTGCCTATATTAAGGACTATAAATACGTAAGCAAGGAAGATGCTGTAAAGAACAGCCCCGACCTTATGGAAGGTTCTGAATTTTTGGAAGGCGAAAACCCGCTGCTGGATAATTACGAAATCCACCTGAAGAGCGCTTATGTAGATAAAAAGCACATAAAGGATATAGAAATAGAACTGCGCAGCGACCCTAATGTGGGCGATGTAAGCTATGACAATGTACTGGTAGACAAGGCGAATGAAAACATCAGCGCCATATCGTACTGGATACTGGTAATAAGCGGGGTGCTTGCCGTGGTAGCCATGCTGCTTATAAACAGCGCACTGAGGCTGAGCATCTATTCGCACCGCTTTACCATAAAGACGATGCAGCTGGTGGGTGCTACCAAGACATTCATCCGCCGCCCGTTTATATGGAAAGGCATACAGCTGGGGCTATTGGGATCGTTATTTAGCATGATAGCCGTAGTGTGCCTGGCCTATTGGCTGGACGGGGTATTCCCTGAACTGCACCTGTGGGCCGACTGGATCCCTACTGCCATAGTACTGGCGGGCGTATTAGCCACCGGGATAATAATTGCAGCCATAAGCACGTTCTTTGCCACACAAAGGTTCCTGAACCTGAGGACGGACGATCTTTATTAAGGCATCTTGGATTGTTGGATTTTTAGATTGTTAGTAAAGACGGCAAGATGACAGATAAAAGATAATAGACTGTCGGTTCTATTTTAAATTTTGAATGATGAATTTTAAATTATTTGGAAGAACGCTTTCAGATAATATGTATAAATAAATGATATGTGTTTGAGTGTTTCCGGTGCAAAACCTGACACGAGACGTTAGGCGAACTGGCGAAGCAAACCTGAAACTTTAAACCTGAAACAAAATAACAAATGGAAAACAACCCCTTAAAAACCGAGTTCCTTTTTGAAAGGGTAAACTACAAGATATTACTTATCGGCCTGGCTGTTGTGGCGGTGGGCTACCTGCTTATGAGCGGTGGCGGCAGCAACGACCCTAAGGTTTTTAGCGAAGATATTTTCAGCTGGAGGAGGATACGCCTGGCACCTACCGTGGTGCTTATAGGCTATGGTATTACCATTTATGCCATCCTTAAAAACCCTAAAAAGGGCGCTGAAACATTCCCTGAAGACCAACCGATAAAAACCAAGAAGTAATCCATGGATTTAATACAAGCCATTGTCCTTGCCATTATTGAAGGCCTTACCGAGTACCTGCCTATTTCATCGACTGCGCACATGATTTTTGCCAGTTCGGCTTACGGCATACAGGAAGATGCTTTTGTAAAACTGTTCCAGACTGCCATACAGTTTGGGGCCATACTTGCAGTAGTGGCACTGTACTGGAGGAAGTTTTTCGACCTAAGCCGTATTAACTTCTACATAAAACTGGCTTGTGCCGTAATCCCTGCCCTGGTACTGGGCAAGCTTTTTGACGATATGATAGACGATGTACTGGGCAAACCCATTCCTATAGCCATAATGCTTATAGTGGGTGGCGTAGTGCTGCTGTTCATCGATAAGTTTTTCCACAGCCCCGAGATTGTAAAGGAAGAAGATATTACTATAAAGAAAGCGTTTACCATAGGTATTTGGCAATGCCTTGCCATGATGCCGGGCACCAGCCGTGCCGCAGCCTCTATTATTGGCGGTATGCAACAAAAGCTTACCCGCGAGGTAGCTGCTGAGTTCTCATTTTTCCTTGCTGTGCCTACCATGCTGGCTGTAACCGTGTATTCTATCGTGCTTAAAAAGTACGAGGTAGCCGGTGCAGAAGTAAAAGGTTACGAAATGCTAAGCCAGGGCGATAACATGAAGGTATTCCTGCTGGGTAATGTCATTGCTTTTGTAGTGGCTATTATTGCCATAAAAGGCTTTATCGGCGTTATCAAAAAATACGGTTTTAAGCCGTGGGGCATTTACCGCATTGTAGCCGGCATACTGCTGCTGGTGTATTTTACTTATTTTAAATAATTACCATTGGCCTTACCCGAAGATTTTACCGAAGGCAAAGTACTGCTTATAGACAAGCCGCTTACATGGAGTTCGTTCCAGGCGGTTAACAAAATAAAATGGGCGCTGAAAAAGCACCTTGGCCTTAAAAAGCTTAAAGTAGGCCACGCCGGTACACTCGACCCGCTGGCTACCGGTTTGCTTATCATCTGCACCGGTAAGTTTACCAAACGCATCCCTGAACTGCAAGGTATGGTGAAGGAATACACCGGTACGTTCCACATAGGGGCTACTACGCCGAGTTATGACCTTGAAACCGAAGTAAACGAAACCTTCCCTACAGGGCATATTACTGAAGAGTTGCTACAGCAAACCATATCGCAGTTTTTGGGCGAAATTGACCAGAAACCACCGGTGTTCTCTGCCATTAAAAAAGACGGCAAGCGCCTGTATGAACACGCACGCAAAGGTGAGGAAGTAGAAATAGAAGCCCGCAAGACTACCATATACGAGTTTGAGCTGACCCGCATAGCCCTGCCCGAAGTAGATTTCAGGGTGGTGTGCAGCAAGGGCACCTACATCCGTTCGCTTGCGTATGATTATGGTGTTGCACTGAATAGCGGTGCGCACCTTACGGCACTGCGACGTACTAAGATTGGCGATTTTGATGTGGTAAATTCGGTTTCTCCTAACGATTTTGAAGACTCCATAACAACTGCCGAATAATGAAAAAATTGGCCTGTATACTCCTGTTGTTTCCCTGCCTGTTATTGGCACAGGTAACCCCGCAGGCGTTGCAGGACGGTGATTTTATTTTCCAGGATATGGACTGCGGCCCGCTGTGCGATGCCATAGAAGCCGTAACCGAAGGCTATCAGGGTAATGATTACAGCCATATGGGTATGGTATTCCACCGGAATGATACACTATATGTGGTAGAAGCTGCCGGTAGTGCTGTACGCCTTACCCCGCTAACCAAGTTTGCCAAAAACACCACCAAGCCCATGCTGGTGGCACGCCTTAAAAAGAAGTATACCAAACTGATACCGTCTGCGCTTGATTTTTCCCTGAAACAATTGGGTGTTCCCTACGACGATGAATACATTTACGATAACGGCTCGTACTACTGCTCTGAGCTGATATACGATGCCTTTAAGCATGCCAACGGCGGTAAGCCTTTCTTTGAGTTGACCCCCATGACGTATAAGCAGCCGGGTACTAACACATTTTTCCCGGCGTGGACAGACTACTACAAAACACTGGGCAAGCCCATACCCGAAGGCCTGCCGGGCTGTAACCCGGGCGGATTATCACTCAGTAATAAAATTGAGGTATTGGGCACGCTGGTTTTGTAAAATCGCCTCTAAAAAGGATTCTCCAGAATTATATCAAAAGCTATATAGCTGGCATCGGTAACTTCATGGCCGGTACCCATAAGGTCGTTCATATAACCGAGGTCAAACACCACGGGCAGCTGCTTTGGCTTCAGGGTGTAATACAGGCAAAAGCGGCTTTCGGTATATTCATAACTACCCCATTCCCCATCAGCGTCATATGGTACCGAAAACAAGGCTTCGGCACTGGCGGTTATGCTGTTGGTTTTGTCATTATCTATAGCGGCGTTAAGCTGCGTCTTCAGGCGGGTACGCAGTTGCAGGCTGTTTTCTATATCGCCAAATTCAGGGTTAAAAAACTTCCTCACCTCCTGCCTCAGGGTATTCTTCCACTTAAAACCCCCGAACGTAAGGCTGTATGATAATCTTCCATACGCACGGTATTCCTGGTGTACCTCGGTGTTGTGCACGGCATTGTCGTCGTAAGAATAGTGCAGCTGCCTGCGGTAGCTCAGGGCATAGCTGTATTGCCAGTTATGGCTCAGGCTGTGGTAAATTTCCTCATTCACTACAAATATCGATGGCTTGTCTATGGGATTTTCCGCATTAGGTCGACTGATGCGCCCGCTGCCAATGTAGGTAAGCGAAGTGTTTTTTGTGTCGAGTTTCTGGCTCACCCCCGCCGCGCTCCAGTAGGCCGAGTGGGTTTCACCAAGGCCGGGCGGGCTTATTTGGGCTGTGGCCTGTGCAGTAATAAAGATGCAGGTAATGCAGGTTAATAATTTCATCGTCATATTTTTCAGCAAATATTACCCCCGATTCCGGAAACATCCTGTAACAGCAAAAAATGTGTTGCAAAAAAAATCCCGCTCACTGAGCGGGATTTCCTGTATATAAGAGTAATGTTATTTTGCCTTATTTGCTTCTGCTATATATTTTTCAAGTGCCATGGTCATACTCGGTGTGCCCGGTGCAGGCGCCATAATATCTACACGAAGGCCGTGGTCCAGCGCTTCTTTTTGTGTAGTGGTGCCAAACACCGCTATGCGTGTGTTGTTCTGCTGAAAATCAGGGAAGTTTTTAAACAGCGATTTTATACCGGTAGGGCTAAAAAACGCCAGTACATCATAGTACACGTCTTTAAGGTCGCTAAGGTCGCTCATTACGGTTTTGTAAAAAGTGCCCGGTGTCCAGTCTACCTTCAGGGTGTTCAGTACCTGTGGTACGTCGTCGTTAAGCTGGTCAGACGATGGCAGTAAAAACTTCTCGTCTTTATATTTTTTAATCAGCGGAGACAGTTCGGCAAAATCCTTCTGTCCCACATATATTTTCCTTTTGCGGTACACTACATACTTTTGCAGGTAAAAGGCCACGGCCTCGCTTTGGCAAAAATATTTAAGTGTTTCAGGGACTTTGTATCGCATTTCTTCGGCTACGCGGAAAAAGTGGTCTACAGAGTTTTTGCTGGTAAGAATGATGGCGGTGTAGTTGTTAAGGTCTATCTTCTGTGCCCTTACATCCTTGGCGCTAACACCTTCTACATGTATAAAAGGCCTGAAGTCTACTTTAACCTTCAGTTTGTTCTGAATTTCAAAGTACGGTGAATTTTCTACTTTAGGTTCCGGCTGCGAAACCAAAATTGTTTTCACTTTCATAAATTATATTATTAACTAGCGATTGGTAAACCAATAATACAGGAAAAAATAGGGCGCTATTTCGAGTGCGCAAAGATACAAAATAAAGTAAAACAATTTACTGAGTATCAATTTTTGATAAATCCTCAACGAAATAAGATAAGAGAGGATACTGCCCGCTGCTATAAGCCCTAAAATTATGTATAGTACAAATGCTTTTGGGGCCAGGTTGTAAAACAGCACCACGTTAACCGGCAGCAGCAGCATACCGATATATGCGCGGTAGTTCACCTTGTGCAGGTTAAACTGCTCGTTAAACTCCTCTATATCAAAAGCGGTGGCTATAATTTTTTCTATCAGGTATTTTGCCAAAACAAAACTGCTTATCAGCGTAAGCAGCTGTATAAACTTCAGGAAGCCGCCCTGCAGCTCTTCGCCATAGGAATATACCAGTATAAATTGCAGTAAAAACGTATACGATATTACCTGCACAATGAAGAATGAAATGGTAAACCAGCTTTGCAGGTTGCTGCTATCCTTGTATATTTTCATATACTTATCAGACCACGCCAGTTTGGCAAACTCGGCAAAGCGCACCTCAAAAACCGTACGGTTTACGGCGATTATGGCAAAGCAAAGCACAAAGAGGTATGTGGCCCAGTCGTGTGCCCCCGTAATGCGTTCGTGCAGTGTAAAATTGTCCATTGCGCAAAATTAGTATTTTTTATTCGCGCGTTCGTTAATTCTCATTTAATTGTTTTTTAAGCGTTAATAAATGCCTATTTTTGCACAAAATTTTAACCGGGAACATGAACGACGGAATCGTAATAATCCCTACATATAACGAAATAGAGAACATAGAAGCTATTGTACGGGCGGTATTTGCCCAGCCGGTAGCCTTTGATGTAATCGTGGTCGACGACAATTCGCCCGACGGCACCGCTGCAAAAGTGCAAGAGCTACAGGCCGAATATCCCGCGCTGCACCTTGAGGTAAGGGCAGGGAAATCAGGGCTGGGCACAGCATACGTGCACGGCTTTAAATGGGCAATAAAAAACAAGTACGAATACATCTTTGAGATGGATGCCGACTTTTCGCACAACCCGGCCGACCTTGCGCGGTTGTACGAAGCCTGCCACAAAGGCGCCGACCTGGCCATAGGGTCGCGCTACGTAACCGGGGTAAATGTGGTAAACTGGCCGCTAAGCCGCGTACTTATGAGCTACTACGCCAGCAGCTATGTACGTGCCATTACCGGAATGACCATCCGCGATGCCACTGCCGGTTTTATCTGCTACAAACGAAAGGTGCTGGAAAGCATCAACCTTGACCGCATAAAATTTGTGGGCTACGCGTTCCAGATAGAAATGAAATACCGCACTTATGCTAACGGCTTCAATATTGTAGAAGTGCCGATTATTTTTACCGACCGTACAAAAGGCGAAAGTAAAATGAGCTCGGCCATATTTAAAGAAGCTATATTTGGCGTAATACGCCTGCGATGGAAAAAAATGCTGAACAGATTATAATAAAACCAATCAATGAACAGGATACTTATAAGGAATGCCAAAATTGTAAATGAGGGTACAATTTTTGAAGGCGACCTTTATATAGAGGACAAGTATATTAAGGAAATTGCCGATTACATAAGCCCGAAATCTGCCGATGTGAAAATCATCGATGCTGAGGGTAGCTTCGTTATCCCAGGGGCCATAGACGACCAGGTACACTTCCGCGAACCCGGCCTTACCCATAAAGGCGACATCGAGTCGGAATCGCGTGCTGCCGTGGCCGGTGGGGTTACTTCCTTTATAGAACAGCCAAACACAGTACCCAATGCGGTAACCCAGGAAATCCTTGAGGAAAAATACCAAAGGGCTTCTGAGGTTTCGTATGCCAACTACTCATTTATGCTGGGCGGTACCAACGATAACATAGAGGAGATAATGAAAACCAATCCACGTAATGTGGCGGGTATCAAACTCTTTTTGGGCTCATCTACCGGTAACATGCTGGTGGACGACGAGCAGGTGCTTGAAAAAATCTTCAGCAGTACCAGCATGCTTATTGCGGCACACTGCGAAGATGAAACTACCATCCGCGAAAACCTTGAAAAATACAAAGCCGAATACGGCGACGATATCCCGGTGAAATGCCACCCGGAAATCCGCAGTGCCCAGGCGTGTTATATATCATCGTCGCGCGCTATAGCACTGGCGAAGAAAACCGGTGCCAGGCTGCATGTATTCCATGTGTCTACAGCTATAGAAACCGATTTGTTTACCAATAAAATCCCCCTTGAGGAGAAAAAGATAACGGCCGAGGTATGCGTACACCACCTGTGGTTTAGCGATGCCGACTATGCAACTAAAGGGTCGCTTATAAAGTGGAACCCTGCCGTAAAAACCGCTGCCGACCGCGATGCGCTGTGGAAAGCCCTGCTGGACGACCGCATAGACGTAATAGCTACAGACCACGCACCCCACACGCTGGAAGAGAAGAAGAAACCCTATACTTCTTCGCCAAGCGGAGGCCCACTGGTACAGCACAGCGTGGTAGCCATGTTTGAGGCCTACCACCAAAAGAAAATATCGGTAGAGAAAATCGTGGAGAAAATGTGCCACAACCCGGCAAAATTATTCCAGATAGAAAAGCGCGGCTTTATCCGCGAAGGGTATTATGCCGACCTGGTTATCATCAATCCGGGGCTGCCGTGGAACGTAAAAAAAGAGAACATCCTGTACAAGTGCGGCTGGTCGCCATTTGAGGGGATTAACTTTAAATCGCGCATTACACATACTTTTGTAAACGGCCAGCTCGTTTATAATAACTTTAAGGTGAAAGACATCCGCTGCGGCGAAAGGCTGCTTTTTGACCGCGGGTAAAAAATAAGCCACGGATTACACCGATTTTGCTAATTTTAAATTACAAAGTTGGTGTAATTTTTGGCTAAACACCCTGAACCGAAATAAAGTATACATTTGCCCTATGAAAAAACTGGCTGTACTGATACTGGCGCTTATGGCAATAGCCTGCAAGGACGAGGTAGTACCCGAACCGAAGCATGTTATAGCTGAAAATGAAATGGTAGACATATTGTATGATATGGCGCTGATGCAGGCGGTAAAATCATACAAGGCTTCGGCACTGGACAGCAATGCCGTAGACCCAAAGACCTACATTTACAAAAAGTACAAAATAGACAGCCTTACCCTGGTACAAAACCACACCTGGTATGCTACAGACCTTGAGAAGTACGAGAAGATGCAGCGCAAGGTTACAAAACGCATAGAGCGCGAACAGGCAAAACTGGGCGTAAAGAAAAAGCCTGAGGCTAATGTAGCCGACCCGGCAAACCCATCTAACCCTGCAAACCCTAACCGTTTTGACAACCCTGCTTCAAGCGGCGGCGGCACCCCACCAGCGGGCAATCCTGCCGCAGTACCGGGAAACAGGCAGCTGCCACAGTAGTGAGTAAAAATCTGATTATATAATGTATCCCAATATACAGTGAGGCTGAGCATGCCGAAGCCGATTGTATATTGGGATAATTTTTTTATAAACTAAGCAACAGAAATGAATTATCATTTTCAGTATTCCGTAAGTTATTAAACTTCATTAAATTTGGTTGTGCCCTAAAAGCAAATCAAAATCAACCAAATTATGAAACCAGTACTTAAACATCTCCTTTGGGTCGTTCCGTTAGCCGCCCTTATATTTTTTATATCATCGTTAACGTCTATGACGGCAGACCTTATTGGCAAGGTTAATAATACAAAATATACACTTACCGATACAAAGTTCAAACTCGTAAAGACAGACGGTACAGATACAATTGTGGATTTAAAAGGCGACAGGGCAAAGTTCTTTCATTTTTGGGGGACTTTTTGCAAACCCTGTATCGCCGAAATGGATTCCATAGAAAAGTACAGGAAGCATTTTGGTGCGGTAGACTTTTATATGGTTTCCCCTGAAAGCCCTGAAAAGGTGCGGAAATTTATGGAAAGCAGGAAATTAAACATACCGGTGTATTGTGCCGATACCACCCAGTTTCCGTTTAAGGAAAAAGGCATCCGTTTTTTCCCTACTTCAGTTGTCATCCAGCATGACTCTGTAGCCGAAACTGCTGTAGGCCCGATGGAATGGCGTGCTGTAAAATTTTAATTGACACAACAACATAAGCTCCGCAATTGCGGAGCTTTTTAATTTTATGTACTTGAGATTTCTCGACTACACTGCGTTCCGCTCGGCTCAAGGGCTTGCCCGAACTGGCGAAGCACATGGAAGAGGAATCAATGCTTTATATATTCAGTAGCGAGTTGCTCCAGGTAGGGTTTCATATCTGTAAACGTATAGCCCAGCGCCTGTTTTATTTTGGTATTATCAAAGGGTTCGGTAGTATAGGCAGTATGCGCCATGTGCTTTGTAAGCATGCGTTTACGCATCAGTAGTTTACCCAAAAGCCAGTCAAACCGCCATGCAAAAGCCATCATCAGCTTGGTGGCAAACATTACCGGGCCGGTTTTGCCCATGCCTTTTGCTATGGTGTCCAGCATTTGCTTAAAGGTTATGTTTTTGGCTACGAGGGTGTAACGCTCGCCACTTAGCGGACTTTCCATGAGTTGCACCATGATATTTACCACATCTTCCACGGCTACTATACCACAATTACCCAGCGTATAAAAGTACTGCCCGCGCTTTACAGCCTTAAACACCGCACCGCTGCCCTGTTCCCAATAGCCTTCGCCAAAAATAAGCCCGGGGTTTACAATTATCATATTAAGCCCTTCCTGCCAGCCACGCCATACTTCCATTTCGGCGCCGTACTTGGTTATCTGGTAGTCGCTGTGGTAGGCTTCGGGGTTCCATTCGGTTGCCTCGGTAATGGTGCTGCCGGGTATAGTGGGGTCGCCCAGCGCCGCTATAGAGCTTACATGGCAAAACTTCTGCACGCCATAAGCCAGTGAAAAGTTTACCATATTGGCCGTGCCCTCTATGTTTATCTTGCGCAGCGCTTCCTCATCCTTCGGGTCGAAAGAAACATTGGCGGCGCAGTGGTACACGTGGGTTACGCCTGTAAAGGCTTCCTCCAGCGCGGGGATATCGTTAATATCGGCCTGCAGCCATTCTATCCCGGCAAACAATTCCTGTTTGCTGTAACGTGAAAAAAGCTGCCGTGTTTTGTCTATATTTTGCTTGTTGCGGTATATGGCGCGCAGGGGTGTGCTGCCCCCGGCAAGCTTCAGCAGCAGGTGGCCGCCTACTAATCCTGTTCCGCCGGTAATTAGTATCATGGTAACAAATATAAACATTTTGTGTAGTAAGGCAGCAGCCGGGCGGAGGCTTAACATAAAAGGAAGGCTAAATTATTGCCGAAAAATATTCAGTAAAGTTGATTAGCCTTTGTATTTTTGCAACCGCATTAAAATCACTAATATGAAAAATTTTGTAGCCGAATTACAATGGAGGGGCATGGTGCACGACATTATGCCGGGAACGGAAGACGAACTTCTTAAAGGTATGACGACTGCGTATATTGGGTTTGACCCAACGTCGGACAGCCTACACATAGGCAGCCTTGTGCCTATAATCATATTAGTGCATTTGTATCGCAGCGGGCACAAACCCATTGCCCTTGTGGGCGGCGCTACCGGTATGATAGGCGACCCGTCGGGCAAATCAGACGAGCGTAACCTGCTGGATGAAGCCACTCTTGAAAAGAACGTAAACGGTATTAAAGGCGTGCTGTCGCGCTTCCTTGATTTCGATTCGAAAGAAGCTAATGCGCCTATACTGGTAAATAACTACGACTGGATTAAGGAGTTTTCGTTCATCAGCTTCGCACGCGACGTGGGCAAGCGTATTACCGTAAACTACATGATGTCTAAAGACTCTGTAAAGAAACGCCTTAGCGGTGAAGCAGGTTCGGGTATGTCATTTACCGAGTTCACCTACCAGCTGATACAGGGGTACGATTTTTACCACCTGCATAAAACCTACGGTGCCAAGCTTCAGCTGGGCGGCAGCGACCAGTGGGGTAACATTACTACGGGTACCGAGCTTATCCGCCGTATGAACACCGAGGAGAGCCTGAAGGAAGCTTATGCCATGACCTGCCCGCTTATTACCAAGGCAGACGGCAGCAAGTTCGGTAAATCTGAAGGGGGTAACGTATGGCTTACCGCCGATAAAACATCGCCATACAAGTTTTACCAGTTTTGGGTAAAAACTACCGATGTGGATGCCGAAAAGTACATTAAGATATTCACCTTCCTTGGGGAAGAAGAAATAAACACGCTGATTGAAGCGCATAAAGAGGCGCCACACCTTAGGCTGCTGCAAAAGAGGCTTGCCGAGGAAGTAACTACTTTTGTGCATGGTAAGGAACAGTATGAAGAAGCGCTGCGCCGCAGTGAGTTTGTATTCTCTAAATACAACTACGAGCAGCTGAACGCGGTAAGTGAGGATTTCTTTACCGATATTTTTGGGGAGTTCTTTTATGCAGACATAACCAAAGAAAACCTAAACGAGGAGCAAGATCTTGTAGAACTGCTTTCAGATGTCACTAAAATATTCCCATCAAGAGGCGAAGCAAGAAAAGGTATTGCTGCAAACGCAGTAGCGGTTAATAAAGAAAAAATCACTGCTGATTACAAAATATCTGAAAAAGACCTGATTCTAGGAAAGTACATACTGATAGGGTTTGGTAAAAACAAATCGTTTGTACTGACACTGAAATAAGAAAAGAGGCTTAGGCCTCTTTTTTGTTGCTTAGTAGTGTTGTATGTCGTCCGGTCCTTGCGAGGAATGAAGCAATCCCACAAGGCAATTCGTCTATCAATGATGAGACTGCTTCGTTCCTCGCAGTGACGGCGTGTAAAGAATCTATGCCCGCAATAAAGAAGACACACCCCCAACCCCTATAACTCCAAATGATATTTTGTTTTTGAGTCGTTGAATCTCCGATTTCGGAGAGGGGAGCAGCTTCACTCGTATCCATTATACTGGACTACGGGTTCAGCACCTTAAAGCGCTCCTTTATTACTTCAGGGCCTCCGGTAGCCATATCCACTGCGTGCAGGTAGGCGATTTCGTCGTTGCCGGCTTTAAGTTCTTCAATCACATGGTCGGCAAAACCCGAAACCGGCGGGAAGTTGTTGTGCAGGCCAATGCCGCCAAGGTCGGTATTCAGTGCAGGCGGTATCAGTTCTATCACTTCGATGCCCTGCTTACCCAAAAGGTAACGGCTGCTCAACGTAAACGAGTGGAAGAATGCCTTGGTAGCGCTGTACACCGCAATAGCCGAAGCCGGGACAAATGCCAGGCCACTGGTAACGTTTACCAATGTTTTTATCGACGGTAGTTGCGCAAACAGGTTAGTAAGGTGAATGGGAGCCTCAATGTTTGTTATAATTTCAGCTTTGGCACGGGTAAGGAAGTCGACATCGGTAATGTGCATCCAGTTTTGTATGCCCGCGTTGTTTATAAATGTGGCAAGGTCGGCATGGTTTTCAGCCACCCAGTTGTACAGGGCCACGCGCTGCTCCTCTTTAGACAGGTCGCACACCTTAGTAATAATGTTCGGGTTGTTAGCGGCGGCTTCGGTCAATATGCTCTCGCGCCTTCCGCTTATAATAACGGTATTGCCCATAGCGGCAAAGCGTTCGGCAAGGGCCAGGCCTATACCGCTGCCCCCGCCTGTAATCAGGATTTTACTGTTTGATAGTTGCATAATAGTGTATCATTTTGTTGATACAAAGTTGGCACAAAACAACGCCTGCACGTTTGCAAACATCAATCCAATAGTTGCGAAAATCAAATCTGCGCTATAACCTGTAGGCAGCCGGGGATACCGTCGTTTCCTTTTTAAAGAAATTAGAAAAATGCGCCACTTCCTCAAACCCCAGCGAATAGGCTATCTCACTAATGTTCCAGTCGGTTTGGCGCAGCAGTATTTTGGCTTCCTGCAAAAAGCGGCTTTTAATGAGCGCCGTGGTAGTATGTCCGGTCTGTTCCTTAAGCACCTTGTTCAGGTGGTTTACGTGCACGGCAAGCCTGTCGGCAAAGTCAGATGCAGTGCGCAGGGCTATCTTTTGCCCCGGCGCTGCTATGGGGAACTGCCGTTCCAACAGCTCGGTAAAAATAGATGCTACACGTGTGCCGGGCGTGTTCCCGGTATAGAGTGCGGTATCGGGTTGCAGCTTTTGTCCGTAGTGGATCAGTTCCAAAAGGTAGTTGCGCAGCAGGTCGTATTTAAAGGCATAATCGCCCGAAAGTTCGTTGTACATTTTGCTGAACAGTTGCTCTACCTCAGCGGCCTGCGCATCGGTAAGGTTAAATACGGGGTAACCGCCCGGGGTGAATATGGGCAGTTCATCCAGTACCAATCCGGTTTTGCCTTTGGCCAGAAACTCATCGGTAAATATGCAGAAAAAGCCGTCCTGGTTTTCGTCCAGCGGCAGCCAGTGGTACGGCACGCGCGGAGTGGCAAACAGCAGTGTATACTTACCCAGCTCTATCTGCTTGTCGGCATACTCGGCACGGTTGCGCCCCTTTATAAAGCTGATCTTAAAATACAGCCTGCGGTTATAAGGCATAATGGGCTTTTCGCGGTAGCGCGCTACCATTTCGCCAATGTTGAATACATTAAAATGGCCGATGTCCTTGCTGATGCCTTCGGGCAACAGGCCGCCTCCTGCCCCACCGCCTTTGTATATTTCCTTATCGTAAAACTGTTCGAGTGTTGTGGTTTCCATAACGGATATATTTGCAAAAATCAAAGGTAGGTGTTTTTTTTGGTGATGCGGTTATTTGTTAATTCGTGTATTTGGTTGTTGGTTGTCAGTTGTTGGTTGTTGGGAGCATCACTCTTGGAATTAGTTTTAAGGTACTTCCATGTCGACCGAAGCGTAGCGGAGTGGAGACATCTCTCACTTTGCGTCTTAGCGACTTTGCGTGGAATTGTAACACAGAGTTTCACGGAGGAGTCACAGAGACACACAGAGAAGCTATTATCCAAAGTTTTTCATTCATAATATTGAAGAACACAGAGCATTCCTGCGGAATGAAGAGAAGCACGCAGAGTTTTCAATCACATTTTCTGGCTCTTCCATGTCGACCGAAGCGCAGCGACACGAGGGCTTTGCCCGAACTGGCGAAGCAAATGGAGACATCTCTCGCTTTGCGCCTTAGCGGCTTTGCGTGGAATTGTTACACAGAGCCCACGGAGAAGTCACAGAGCTGCACATAGAAAGCTATTACCCAAAGTTTTTCATTCATAGTATTGAAGAACGCAAAACATTCCTGCGGAATGGAGAGAAGGACACGGAGTTAATAGGCTACTATGGCTGAAAGCTGACCGCTGATAGCTAATCGCTAACAGCTTCCTTAAGATTCGCTTCAGAAAAGTTTAAACAGAAAAATCGGCATGCTTTCTGTTTTTAACACCGTGAAACACCTTACTGATGAAAACACTGTTTAAAAAATACCTGTTGGCCAAAGCGCCCTTTACCGAAAGCGAACTGCAAACCCTGCTAAGCGCCGTACAGGTAAAACGTTATGCTAAAGGCGAAACCATTTTTGCGCAGGGCAGCTACTGGAACTTTAACGGATTTATGTGCCGCGGCCTGGCCTGTACCCTGCAAAATGAAAACGGGCTTAACAACGTGGTTTCCTTTGCGCCGGAAAACCACTGGATAGGCGACCGCCACAGCCTCCTTACCGGCAAGGCGATGCCCTGTACTTCCGTAGCCTTAGAGCCGACTACCGTACTGCTGATAGCCGAAGATGATTTTGAACGCCTGCGTGTACTGGTACCCACCTTTAACGACATGATGTACGCCCTGATACAAAGCACGCTGCTGGCTACCCAAAAGCACATTTACCAGGACGCCATACTAAGCGATGCCGACAGGTTTAAGAACTTTGATACGCAACGCCCGGGACTGGCACAACGCCTGCCTGCCCCACTGCTGGCATCATACCTTAAAATGAGTGTGGCACGGCTGAAGGATATTATGGGTGGTGACTTTCCGTTGTTTCGGTTGCGCAACGGTGTGAGGGTTTCTGCGTAACGGGATATGGTTTAAATATCTCCCATAAACCAGTCAAACCCAAAAATGTTGCGATACTCGGCAGGCGGTTCTTTTAAAAGAACAGGCTTGTGCTTATTTTCAGGATAACGCTGAAGGATGTATTGCTTACTTATAGTATCTATAGAAACCGTCTCTACAGTATCTAAAGCCATTCCGTTAAAGCGGTATTTGTACATAGGCGTTAGCCCTGCATAGCCATAATAAACCCCACGCACTACTTTCTCGGATGGGGAAAACGTTGGGTTTTCAACCCGATAAGGCTCTGCGAAACCGGAGCCATCGGGCTTGTACAGGTACAATTCGCAAAAAGCTTTAAGGCAACACCCCGAACTGCCGTAGGTATGTATAAGCAGGTCGTTATACCCGTCGTTGTTTACATCTTTAAGCGTATCGCCGGTATGCTCCAGTGCAGAAATTTCGTAATTGACCAATTGCTTATACCCGGTTTTACCTTTTTGCAATATTTTTATATTCACGCCATTCCATGAAATTTGCCTGATAAAAACATGCCGCCCGGTTTTATGGAATATTGGCCCCGCATTTATATACGTCTGTATATGCCCTATTACAGACCCCGGAATTTCAAGGCTGTCTGTAAAAACAGCACTCCCTGATCTTGCATCATATTTTGCCAGTAGCTTATCCACTTCAGCATTTAGGAGGCTGTCCTGGTCTACATTTGCGTAACTATCAATAGTGTCGTTATTGTTAGCTGCCACAGCTGTATCGGCCCACACCGGTTTAGTTGTTGTTACGGCCTTGTTATGGCAACTTGTGGTAAGTGCCAAAAGCAGTATAATAGAGAATAAAAGCGGTTTCATAAAACAGCTGGTTTATGGAGTGAAGGTAGCAGATTTTTAGCTGCAATTCACACCTGCCTTTTAAAATCTTTCAGGAGTGATGATGCTAAAAACACCACGCATAGCATATCGATTAAAAACAGGTAAAAGCCGTATTTTATTTGCCACCAATATTCCAGCAAGCCGCAAGAATAATGCAGCGCTACCGAAAGCAGCAACAGGCCAATGTTTACCAAAGCGAGTTTCCTTAACGCCCTGTATTTTGATTTGAATGCTTTTACCGCCATGCTTACCGACAGCATCATTATGAAGAAATAGGAAAGATAAATGTACGTCCAGGCATCTAAGAGTTTTGGCTTGCTAAAAACACAACACGCAATCAGATAAGCACTTAAACTTTCTTTAGTATAGAATATAGATTGCCGGTCTGCGTCACTCACTGATTCAATTGCTGCCGCTTCTGTGGAAATATCCTGCAAAGCCATCGTATCTATAACCATAGCATTACCTGTTGTAGGTTCAGCAACTTCTGTCTCAGGGTAACGCATAGAATGGCTGCACATCTGCACAAAGGGCAGCATAAAAATCAGGAAGCTTGCCAGGGTAAGGACACGGATAAGGGTTGATTTCATATACAGTTGGGTTAGGGTTGTATATGAAAGACTGCTGTTTGTAACGAATGTTACAGTCAATCACCCCGCCCTGTGGGCACCCCTCCAAAGGATGGGAATAGCTTCACTCATACCTTAAACCAAATACACAAATTAACACATCAACGAATCACCACATAACCTCTTAATCCCTCTCCTCCAGCACTTTTATCATCCGGAAGGATTTCAGCAGGTGGATAAGCCCAGGGATAATCAGCGCGCCGCCTATGATAAGGCTGATGCCCAAAACATCCATAACACGCCCGGGCGCTACGTGGTCCAGCAGGCTGATGGGGCCTTGCTTGGTAATGATAAGGTTAGGGAAGTGCGTACCAATGGCAGCAAACAATATCAGCAGCACCTGAAGCCCGGCAAGGAACCTGCTCCAGATAACGCGCCCTATGCGGATTACCTTCCATAGCGGGTACAGTAAGACTCCCGATAACGCCACAGCGCCTATCGCCAGCGGGTTCGATATAAATTCTTTGGTAAACTCATTGCCCTGCACATAACCTATAAGTATCGTGGCAAAGCCTATCACCACCACGGCAATAATGGCCACGGCGGCCTTTCGCATGTACATACGCTTTTCGTAGTCCTTTGCTTCGCCAATAAGGAACGTCGCGGCAAGGAACACACACAGCGTACTGAAAAAGAACCCCGTGAATATAGGGAATGGCTGTAGCCAGGGTTCTATGTAGAGTTGGGTAAAGGAAGCATTCGGAGCCTGTTCAAGCGTTTGTACATCACCGTTGAGCAACGCGCCGAAGGTCATCCCCAGGAAAATGGGCGTAACCAGGCAGCTGAATTCAAACATGCGGTCGTACAGGTTTTGGGTATGGTCTTTTATGGCATCGTAATGGCGGAACACAAACGCCACACCACGCAGGGTAATGCCCAGCAGTATCAGCGTAAGCGGTATGTGCATGTACACGATAATGATGTTATAAAACCCCGGGAAGCCTATCCACAGCACTACGATGAGGATGATGATCCAGATGTGGTTTGCCTCCCACACCGGCCCCATAACACTGTACACGGTTTTCTTGATACTCTTTTTATGGTCGGGTCCCGAAAAGAGTTCGAGTGTACCTGCGCCAAAATCGGCACCGCCCAGCAGCACGTATAAAAAGAACGAAAGGACTACAAATAACAATACTACGTAAAGCATATTAATAGGTTATAATTTTTAATACCTACAAGGTCTTGGAGACCTTGCAGGAGATTCAGGCACTAATCCGGTTATGCAACCTGCAAGGTTTTAAAAACCTTGTAGGTTTGGGCGAGCCTTAATCGTGGCTCACAGTGTTCAACACTTTAATCTGGCGGCCCATAAGCCAGGCCACCGCTACGGTAAGCACGGCATACAGCACTATGTACATATAAAAACTGTACACCATGCCCGGCATGGGCGTTACGGCTTCTTTGGTACGCATAACGTTGTGGATAATCCACGGCTGGCGACCCACTTCGGTGACTATCCAACCCGCTTCGAGGGCAAGGAAACCTACGGGAGCCATCAGGCTAAAGAACAGCCAGTAGCGCGCGTTGCCCTGCCACGATTTCTTTTTCAGGCTGATGAGGAAGACAACGGCGGCCAGTGCCAGCAACCCTCCCAAACTCACCATCACCTGGAAGGCATAGTGTGTTATGGCTACAGGTGGGTGGTCTTCTTCAGGGAAATCATTCAGCCCCTTTACTTCTGCATCAAAATCGCCAAAAGCCAGGAACGACAGCATTTTTGGCAAGGCTATTTTATGGGTAACGGTCTTGGTTTTTTCGTCGACAATACCGCCTATGTACAGCGGCGCACCCTTTTCGGTTTCGTAATGCGCCTCAAGGGCAGCAAGCTTTACAGGTTGGCGGTGGGCAATATCCTTGGCGGAAAGGTCGCCACTCAGCGGTTGCAGCAGCGCGGCTACCGCCCCGAATACTATGGCGATGTTAAACGCTGTTTTGTGCACCAGCGTGTTGCGCCCGCGGTATATTTGCCATGCGTGGATGCCCGCCACGGCAAAAGAGGTGGCGGCAAAGGCGGCGAGCGTCATGTGCAGCGCCTGGCTGAACCACGCATCGTTCATAAAGGCTTTTACAGGGTCTATGTTAAGAAACTGCCCATTTACGTAGTCGAACCCCGCGGGGCTGTTCATCCAGCTGTTGGCCGACACCACCAGTATGCCCGAGGCAATGCCCGAAAGCCCCACGATAATACCGGTAATGAGGTGGAAACGCTCGGGTATCTTGTTCCACCCGTAGAGGTAAAAGCCCAGGGCCACGGCCTCTATAAAAAATGCGGCGCCCTCCAGTGAAAACGGCATGCCGATGATGGGCCCGGCGTACTTCATAAAGCCCGGCCACAGCAGCCCCAGCTCAAACGACAGTGCGGTGCCCGATACGGCGCCGGTTACAAAAAATATGGCTACGCCCTTTTGCCACGCCTTGGTAAGGGTAAGGTATTCGGGGCGGCGGGTGCGGAGGTATTTGGCATGGCTGAGTACCATAAAAAAGGGCATTACCATACCGATACAGGCAAATACAATGTGGAAGATGAGGGTGAATGCCATTTGCATCCGTGCGGCATCTAAATTATCCATTTTTAACAGGGTTTAATTTAAGGCAGCATAAAGGTAGGGTACAAAACGATGCGATAAAAGTTTTGTTTAAAGTTTAAGGTTTAAAGTTTAGCTTCACTCTTGTGGTACAGGGGATGTGGATATGCACGAGGGGCGTTGCCCCACGCTAATATACGTGACCCCCGTGGGGTCGATGATACGGAATGTGCAGAAAACATCCCAATCCGGCACGTCATCGCGAGCTGAGGTACGGAGCGTGGCAATCTTGGTGTTTGTAATGATAGATAGAGTTGTCAATGCTTATTATAAACCTACCTACTTATAGGTATTTTTTACTTTTCGACAACCTTAATTTACAATCAGAAAAATTAAATATTAACTTTAACCCAACCAGCAAACATAAATCATGGAAATAAGACTTAAAGCCTCAAGCTATACATTTAAATTAAGTGGTAAAGATCTAATCAAGAACTTTTTTGATTTCAATTTAGGCACAGCGATTACTGACATCGTAACTGCCGAGAATGATTTAGAGATGATAGCATTTTCACTGCTATACAATACTGCTATAAAAACTAACATCGATTTAGCAAAAAAGCTTGACCAAGCGAAAGTAAATACAAATAGTAGTTTTGTTCTAAATGCTGATATTGCTGAAGACGTTAAAGAGTTTCTTGAACAGGATATTATAATTCGAAAAGAATTTTTTGAAGACATTATTACTCATTCACCAGCCTATTTAACCAAAGCGTACATACTGTTTAAGAAATTTATTAAATTATTACAAATCGTTATTCCTGAAGATTTTGAATACACATATTACAAGACCTATAGGGATAACCTTAACTTAGAATATTCATCTAATCGGGAAAAATATGAAAAGTTAGTTAATCATTTTGACAATGTGATTTTTACGCAATCTGAAGCCATAGATAAACTTTTAACTTATTATCTAAAGATAAAAAGTCACTTCACAAATCTTTTACAACCTAACAGGACAGAGTGTAAAGAATCCTTGAAAGATTTATATGTAGAGCCATACTTCCAAGTCTTAAGCCGGAATTTACAAGACTCTACGGATTATCATTACTTTGTAAAGCTTAAACAGCAAATTACTTTACATGATTTCTTAAATGATTTCTTCTTCCAAGACAAAAAGTTATCTGTATTTAGAGAAAAATACAACATGATATTTATACTAGGGCAACCTGGGCAGGGAAAAACATCTTTTTGTTATAAAACAATATATGATTTATTACATATACACCAAGGCTTACCACCTTATGAACTTTGTTTCGTTAAAATCCGAGATTTAGTCGCTACAGATTTTATAAGAGCCCCCTTTGATGAAATCAACAAATTACTCAAACTTAATTGCGATTTTTCAAACTCAAAAATAGTTCTAATATTAGATGGTTTAGATGAAGCCTATATGGGAGGAGGGATTAGCGATAATGATTTAAGGATATTGTATGAGCGTTTAAATAAAGCATGTAGAAGTAATAACAATTTAAAAATCATACTTACGTCAAGGGCAAATTATCTAAATGTAAATGAACCTTGCATTGATGGAACACTAGTAGTGGAACTTCAACCTTTTGATGACAAAAAAATATTAGAATATGTATCTAATTTCAAAAAATTTTATCCAAAAAATAAGTTCGCAAAAAAAATCAAAACCATTTTAAATCAGAAAGAATATAAACATATAAAGGAACTTTTACAGCAGGCAGTTGTAATTTATTTTATATCAATAGCTGACATTAATGTTCAAAAAGGAGACTCTAAATCAATAATATACAGTAAGTTATTTTCAATTTTATCAAAAAGAGCTTGGGATGAAAATGGGCAATTAGATTATATCAACCCAAAAATTAAAGATAGTCATTCATCGTACGAAAAATATTTACGCGAATACATTAGAAATATTGCATTTGAAATATATCAGTCACCTAATCTATTTATAACTTTAGAAAACTTGCTTGAATTAGAATCAACCAAAAATTTTGTTAAAAAATGTTTTAGTCCTGACATACTTAGTTCACCTGAAAAAATCAAAGAAATAAGCAAATATTTGCTTATAAGCTTCTATTTTCAAGAATCAAAAAATGATAATGCAAAAGACACTGCAATTGAATTTTTTCATAACTCATTATGGGAATATTTGACTGCTGAATATATGTGGGAAGAAAACAAAAAAATTCTTCTTAAAAGAGATGAAGATAATGACTTGGTATATATAAACAAAGAGACGTATTTTGATTTACTATATAGATTAATCGGCACTCAAGAATTTAGCTACTCTGTGTTTAAAAACCTCCAAGAAATAATTTTAAATGAACCTTCATCTATTAAATTGGATATAGTCAATCAATCTAAAAGTATTTTCTATAGTCTTTCAAAAGATGAATATTTAATTTATTATAATAGAGACTCAAAAATTACACCGTTTAAAAAAGCAGTTTCAATTTTTGAACTTTTCTGGATTTTTTACTCAACATCAAATTTAGTTACGGGTGAACTTCTTGAAGTCACAGAAGAAGTTGAATTATTTCTATTTAAATTATCAACTATGTTTAATATAGATGGAACATTTGCTAATCTTAACTTCAATAGTTACAATTCTCATTTATATTTAATTGACTCTAACAGCTTTACAAATATTCTAATTCAAGAAGAAATAGTTAATTGCACTATTAATGGGAATAGTTTTATCGATTGTTCATTTAATATCGACTTTACAAATTCAATAATTATAAATAACAATTTTTGGGGTTCAAATTTTCATTCTTGTTCATCCTATGAGAGCGTTATTTGGAAAAATAATAAGTTTGAAAAATATAATATTACATCATTAAAGTTTTCAAATGAAGAGAATTTGAAAACTTTTTTAAAAGACAACAGCTTTGACGTACCTATATCTGAAAATCACAAAATAGAAAAAAGACTTGAAATAATGTATAATAAAGTAAAAAGAGAAAACTTTTTTATTGTTAGTAAGAATACTTAAACTTTTCTATTCTACTAAAAATTTCCACCCCAAAAATTGTGGAATATCTCCCTGATAATCCACAACCCTAAAAAACTAAAACACTGTTTTACAAAATATTACAAAAAAGATATTCCACAGCATTTTGTATAAAAACGTACAAAAAGTGGATTATTCGGCATGCCATAGGGTGGTTTTGGTACTGTGGGAGGTATTTCGTATCTTTATAAATAGTGCCTGTAGCACAGCCTGCCAAAGTTACCCCAACATACCGCTGTAGCTCGCTACGGCTGGGGCTTCAGGGGTAAAAGGCCGGGTGTAAGGTGCTACCCCGTTTTTGTTTGCAGTACCCGCTGCAAAGTAGGGCACCACCCAAAAAACCAGTTTTGCACCCCCGCTACGGTGTGGAATATTCGAGGTAGTTTTCAGTAATTTTTCGCCACAAGGCACAAAAAAAGCCACCGGCTTCCCGATGGCTTTACTATAAAAGTGTAATACGTTCTTTACTCTACTGTAACAGATTTGGCAAGGTTACGCGGCTGGTCTACGTTGCAACCACGCATCACCGCAATGTGGTAGCTTAGCAGCTGTAGCGGTATGGTGGCCACAAGCGGACTAAGCGCATCGCTGGTTTCTGGGATTTCTATAACGTGGTCGGCAAGGCTTTTCACCTGGGTGTCGCCTTTGGTTACCACGGCTATAATCTTGCCGCTGCGGGCTTTAATCTCCTGTATATTGCTCACAATTTTGTCGTAATGCTCCTGCTTCGGCGCTATGATAACCACCGGCATTTTGTCGTCAATCAGTGCTATAGGCCCGTGCTTCATTTCGGCGGCAGGGTAACCCTCAGCATGGATGTAGCTGATTTCCTTAAGCTTCAGCGCACCTTCCAGCGCCACCGGGAAGTTAAATCCACGGCCCAGGTACAGGCAGTTTGGCGCATCTTTATAGATAGACGCTATCGTCTGAATCTCAAGGTTGGTTTGCAGGGTTTGCTCTACCAGTTGCGGTATACGCTCCAGCTCCTGCAGGTAACGGAAGTAATCGGCACGTGCCATGGTACCTTTAGCCCTTGCTATACGCAGCGCCATAAGGGTAAGCACGGTAATCTGCGTGGTGAATGCCTTGGTAGAAGCCACACCAATCTCAGGGCCGGCGTGGGTATATGCCCCACTGTGTGTTTCGCGGGAGATAGACGAACCCACCACGTTACACACCCCGAATACAAAGGCGCCGTGTTCTTTAGCCAACTTAATAGCGGCAAGGGTATCGGCAGTTTCACCCGATTGTGATATGGCTATAACCACATCATCCGGGCGGATAACCGGGTTACGGTAACGGAACTCGCTGGCGTACTCTACCTCTACAGGGATACGGGCAAATTCTTCAAATATATATTCCGCTACAAGGCCTGCGTGCCATGAGGTACCACAGGCTATGATAAGGATACGGTTTGCATTGATAAACTTCGGCAGGTTGTCTTCCACACCGCTGATTTTCACGATACCCTCCTCTACCCTTATCCTTCCGCGGAAGGTGTCTTTAATAGCATTAGGCTGCTCGTAGATTTCCTTTAGCATAAAGTGGTCAAAACCGCCTTTTTCTATCTGCTCCAGGCTCATTTGCAGCTCGTGGATGTAGGGTTCTACCAGCGTATCGTCTTTTATTTTGCGCACCCTTACGTCTTTGCCAAGGCTTATGATGGCAAGCTCGCCATCTTCCAGGTACAAGGCATTCGGGGTATATTCTATAAACGGCGAAGCATCTGAAGCAATGAACAGTTCGCCCTCGCCCACACCTATAGCCAGCGGGCTGCCCAGGCGGGCCGCAACAAGCTCATCGGGGTTGTTTTTATCAAAAACGGCTATGGCATATGCGCCCACCACATTGTTCAGGGCTATCTGTACAGCCTTGCCCAGCTTAATGCCTTCCTGCTTTTGCACCTCTTCTATAAGGTTTACAAGTACTTCGGTATCGGTATCGCTCTTAAAGGTATAGCCACGTTTTATAAGTTCTTTCTTTATAGGCTCATAGTTTTCTATGATGCCGTTGTGCACTATAACCAGGTTACCCGAGTTAGAAACATGCGGGTGGCTGTTTACGTCATTCGGCACACCATGCGTAGCCCAGCGTGTGTGGCCTATGCCTATGGTAGCGCTTTTATCTAGTTCGGCATCGGCTTTGGCTTCAAGGTCGCTTACCTTGCCTTTTGTTTTGCACAGGTGCAGTTCGTTGTTGTTATACAGTACCACACCGGCGCTGTCGTACCCACGGTACTCCAGCCTTTTAAGCCCTTTTATTATTACGGGATAGGCCTCCCTGTGGCCTATGTATCCTACAATTCCACACATAATTAATCTTTTTTAGTGTAAAAAATCTCCAGTCGCATGCGCTTGTTGTAATCAGGATCGCCTGCCGGAATGTTGCTGCCGTACAGCACCACACCCTGTGGGTGGCTTATGTGCGCTGTAGGCACGGTTTTTACCGTAAATTCCGGAATGTCAGGATTTCCTAAAATAGCCGGAAGTGTAAACGGTGTACGTAGCATAGCGTTTGAAATAACCGTTATATCATTGGTTAATACAAGGCCAAGCCTGATATTTGTAGAGTCCTTGCGGACAAGGTTATTAATATGGTTTGTAAGGCTGATGCGGTAATATGGTGCAGAAGAATCTTTAAGTATACCATTATACACATACTTACTTGCCCTTGTATTTGCAGAGGTAGTAGCATCCAGGTAATAATCATACAGCGGCCTTTTATTGGTAAGGTCGTACAGGTAGATACGCGGCGGCAATGACGATAGTGGCATATTCTGCCTGTCTACATAAATTTTAAGGCTGGCCTGGTTTATCAGTGCCCTTACACTATCACTGTCACTTTCACTAAGGTCTTTTAACGCATCTATATCGGCCTGGTTTATATTTACAGTGGCCATACTGCCCGCTCCACCTTTTAGGTACAGCCTGTCATCGCCATTGGTTTCGTCAGATGAGTTTACCGCATTAAGGTACTGGTCGCCATTTTCGTTTTGCAGCACATTTACATGCGTACCCGTAAGGTTAATAGTAAGGCTAAGGTGTTCGCGCTTTATGTTGCCGTTTTCGTATTGCAGGTTACCGTCTTTGTCCAGGTCGTCCTGGTCATACGTTATTTTTATATAACCGCTGGTAAACTTAGGGGCTATAATGCGGCTGTTAGTGCCTATTTGCTCGGCAGTAAAAGACACGCCACGGAAATAATCCTTAAAAACATTGTTGTTAACCAGCTGACCCTGCCCTGCCGGCCCCAGTAATATTTCCTGGAAACGCTGTGGGCTAAGGTACTGGAATATACCCGGCGCAAGTGTTTCTACCGTATCTACCGTTGCTGTAGTGTCGTCGCCGTGCACGTATGTGGCAAGGCGGCGTATTTCCTTATCGCTGATTTTTGCTTCTACATCAGCAGCATCGTTAGCCAGCAGGCTTATACCCTGGTTAGCCAATAATGTATTGTCATCAGAATAGTAATATTGCGTTTCGCTACCGCCCGATGAAGCATCGTTACTGCGCAGGTAAACATTATTGCGGCGTATTTTCAGCCTGTACGACTGGTTTTCATCCTCGCTGCCATAACAGTCTACTAATGAGTAATGGGTTTCCCTTATGCTGTTATTGTTTGTAACACTATCTGTAACGGCATTGTAGGGCACATATACCCATACCGAATCTATTACCGGGTTGCTGGTAAAAGAAGGGTTTGTAATGGCCAACTGCGCCTGCGTAATATAGCTGGCAGTAGTCTTGCCAAATACATCGCTGTTCAGCACGCCCAGGTAGTTTACGTCAAGCCCGTTTACCTGCACGGCACCCAGTGGGCGGTCATAGGCCACCAGCTGTGCATAGGTACGGTTAAGGGAGTTATGTATATCGCCGTCTACCACATCGCTGCCCAGCTCGCTGTACTCGTCATCACACGCTACAACTGCCGCTACGGCTGCAAAAGCAAAAAGCAGGTTTTTCAGGAACGAAAAGTTTTTCATTTACAATTTTTTATACGGTTTTGCTATAAAACCTCATTTTTATAGAAATTAGTATACGCAGCCGCAAAATTATCTTTATCCACGTACGGAAGGAACGGTTTGCCCGAAGCCTCAGTATAGGCTATAAGGCCTTCAGACACGTTTGGCGACGCTATAATGGTAGCATCGCTGTGGCTTATGGCCGCCTTCATTATATTTTCATAATCAGGCGTGGCAAGCATGTTTACAGATGCCTCCGGAACCTGGTCAAACAATACTTTGCCCAGCATGTTCTGGTCCAGCGTACCTTCAAAGCCCGGTCCGTATACCGATGTAACTATTTTAGTATCGGCAAAAAGCGCCTCATTTTTGTAGTAATGCTTCATGTACACCGGCAGCAGGCTAGCCAGCCAGCCGTGCACGTGGATAATATCGGGTACCCAGTTCAGCTTCTTTACGGTTTCCACTACGCCTTTTGCAAAGAAAATGGCGCGTTCGTCATTATCAGGGTACAGGGTACCATCTTCGTCGGTAAACGTAGCCTTGCGCTTAAAGTATTCGTCATTATCTATAAAGTACACCTGTATACGCTCTTTCGGTATACTGGCCACCTTTATAATAAGCGGCATATCCATATCGTTTACCACAAGGTTCATCCCGCTAAGGCGGATAACTTCGTGCAACTGGTGCCTGCGCTCGTTAATGTTGCCATAGCGTGGCATAAAAATGCGTATCTGCCCGCCCTGGTCGTTAATCATTTTCGGCACGTCAAATGACATTAAAGAAACTTCATTTTCAGCCAGGTAAGGCACTACCTCAGACGATACGTATAATATCCTCTTATCCTCCATCGTTGTTTTTTGAATTAGTTCCGGTAAAAAAACCATGCAAAATTAAACATTTTTGCGCAGTTTATAACTATATATTAATTTTGCGGGGTTTTAAATAGCGTATCAATGCTCATTTTCAGTAAAAAAGACCAGCTACAGGCGCATTTGGCACCGTACTGGCACACCGCAAAAACCGTTGGTTTTGTACCTACCATGGGGGCGCTGCACAGCGGCCACCTCAGCCTTATGCAGCAATCGCTTGCCGCAAACAGCATTACTGTGGTAAGTATTTTTGTAAACCCCACCCAGTTTAACAACCCCGAAGACCTGGAGAAATACCCGCGCACCCTGGAGGCCGATGCCGCCAAGATAGCAGCACTTAACCCCGGTATTATCATCTTTGCCCCGGAGGTAGACGAAATGTACCAGGGCCAAACCCAAAGCGTGCATTATAACTTCGACGGGCTGGAAAACCAGATGGAAGGCGCACACCGCCCCGGCCATTTTGACGGTGTGGGCACCATAGTGAAAAAACTGTTTGAAGCCGTAAAGCCTACCAATGCCTATTTTGGCGAAAAGGACTTCCAGCAGTTGCAGATTGTAAAGAAACTGGTAGAGAAAGAGCATATGGCTATAAACATAGTGGGCTGCCCCATAAGCCGTGAAGACAGCGGCCTGGCTATGAGCTCGCGCAATGAGCGCCTTACCAGCACAGAACGCCACGATGCCGCCCTGATATACCAGATATTACAGGAAGCCCGCCAGCGCTTTCAGCACGAAACCATAGACGGGGTGAAAAGCTATGTACAGCACGCCTTTGAAGGCCATCCGGAGTTTAAGCCGGAGTACTTTGAAATAGCCGATGAAGACACGCTGCTGCCTGCCACGTTAAAAGAAAACAGGAAATACAGGGCTTTCATTGCAGTTTTTTTAGGCAACGTTAGGTTAATAGACAATATTTCATTAAATTGATTACCTTTGCGCCATGCAAATTCAAGTTGTAAAATCCAAGATTCACCGTGTAGTGGTGACCGGGGCCGATCTTAATTATATTGGGAGCATTACCATAGACGAAGCGCTTATGGAAGCTGCGAATATTATTGAAGGTGAAAAAGTTTCGATAGTGAACATCAATAACGGTGAACGCCTTGAAACTTATGCGATAAAAGGAAACCGCAACAGCGGCGATATTACCCTTAATGGGCCTGCCGCACGAAAAGTGCAGCGCGGCGACATTATTATAATAATCTCTTACGGCATACTCGATTTTGAGGAAGCCAAGCAGTTTAAGCCCACTATAGTGTTCCCTAACGAAAAAGACAACACGCTCACCTAAAGGGCAATGAAACAAAAAATAATAAAAATATTAAGTATACTACTCCCGCTCGCTGTGGGAGTTTTTTTAATTATATACACCTATAACAAGCTTAGCCCCGAAGAACGCCCCGAAGTAGAACATAGTTTTACTTCGGCAAATTACTGGTATGTGGCCCTGGCATTGTTTGCCGGCATTACAGGTTTCTGGGCGCGTACCTACCGCTGGAAGTATACCCTGCAGCACATGGGCTATACCGCACCGTTTTTTGTGCGCTTTACCGCCGTGTGCGCTACTTATATAATGAACATGCTTATACCCCGCAGTGGCGAGGTGGCACGCGCAGGGGTAATAAACCGCTACGCCGATGTGCCTTTTGACAAGTCACTGGGCACCATAATAAGCGAACGGGTGGTAGACCTTATACTGCTTATATTGTGTACCAGCCTTACCATAGCCCTTAAATTTGGCGAACTGAAAGATTACCTGGTAACCGTACCGTATGAAAAGCTGCTGCTATACGGCAGTATAGTACTCATATTAGGCATATGCGGGTTGTTATACTATATATATGGTAAGGCGAAATGGCTTACCAAATTAAAAGGTAAGCTAAGCGGTATTACCGAAGGCGCACTGAGTGTTTTTAAAATGCCAAACAAGTGGCCGTTCCTGCTGCTGTCTATATACATATGGTGTACGTATGTACTTATGTTTTATATTTCCACCTTTGCCATACCACAAACAGCGGGGCTTAGCTTCGGCACCATACTGGTTGCATTTGTAGTAGGCAGCCTCGCCATAACGTTTACAAACGGTGGTGTGGGGTCGTTTCCTTTAGCGGTAGCTAACGTACTGATAGCCTACAATATACCCTTTACTTCGGGTATTGCTTTCGGTTATATCGTTTGGGGTTCGCAAACATTACTGACTATTATTTTAGGAACTTTCTCATTTTTAGCACTTTCGCTGTTCCATCGTAAAAAATAATCCGTATCTTGTCCTGCATTTTTATCCCCTTAAAAACTGTAGAACATGAAATACGTGTCACTACTGCTACTGTTTTTTGCCTCGATCCCCCTCGGTGCACAAGTAAAAACAGAGGAGTTGACCAGCAAAATACTGGGCGCTCCGCGATCGATACGGGTAGTAACGCCCCCGTATTATGAGGCTGACAAAGAAAAAAAATATCCGCTGCTGTTATTGCTGGACGGAGAGTATATGCTTGAGCCTTTTTCAGGCGACCTTTCTTATGCCTATTACTGGGATGAACTGCCAGAAACCATTATTGTGGCCATAAACCACATAGACCCAAAACAGCGCGCTGCCGATACCGAAATAGATGAAACTACCGGCCTGCCCGTAGGTACCGGCGATAAATTTTTTCAGTTTGTAGCCGATGAACTACTACCCTACCTGGACAAGAACTACCGTATTTCGCCTTTCCGTATTATAGCCGGGCATGACGTTACTGCGCGGGCAGCTAATTTTTTTCTGTACAAAGAACCCACACCGTTTAGGGGGTATATAAACTTCAGTCCCGAAATAGCGCCCGATATGGAAAACCGCATATTCGAGGTGCTAAAAAACACCAAGCAGAATATTTTTTACTACGTATGCAGTGCCGATGGTGATATACCCCGCCTTAAAAAGAAAATAAAAGAGCTGGATACTAACCTTAAAACCATACAAAACCCAAGCCTTAAGTACCTGTATGAAGAATATACCCAAGGCAGCCACTATTCGCTTATACCCTTTGGGGTGCCGGGTGCGCTGTACGGTATATTTGCATCGTACAGGCCCATATCTCCTATAGAATACCAGGAAAAGATTGCCACCCTGCCGTCGGGTTACGTAAAATACCTTACCGATAAGTACGACATTATAAAGCAGGACCTGGGCACCGATATGCCCGTGCGCCTTACCGATTTTAAGGCCATAGAAGCCGCCATAATGAAAAACAGCGCATACAACGAACTGAAAGACCTGGCCGATGTAGCCCGCAAAAGCTACCCGAAAAAGACCATAGGCGAATACTACGAAGCGATGTACTACGAAATGATAGGCGAATATGCCAAAGCCAAAAGGGTGTACCTCAACTCTTATTCGCTGGATCCGGTGGGTGAATACACTAAGGATTTTATGATACAGCGCGCTGAAAAACTTTAATTAGTTTACAGTTATAGTTGCACACTCTGTTCTGAATGAATGAAAACTTCGGGAAACTTCGCGCCTCCTTTAAGGGACTTTGGGCAATAACTTTCTCCGAGTATCTCTGTGAAACTCCGTGTTACAAACCCTCAATAATAACACACCCCTAACCCCTCTCGGAGAAGGGAACAGCTTCACTCATGCCGAATCGCTCCGTGATCTTCTCTTCATTCCGCAGGAATGCTCTGTGTTCTTCAATATTATGAATGAAAAACTTTGGGTAATAACTTTCTCCGTGTATCTCTGTGACTTCTCTGTGAAACTCCGTGTTACAAACTTCTCAATGAAAATAACACACCCCCGGCCCCTCTCCAAGAGGGGAGCAGCTTCACTTATACCAACATTGAGTGAAGCTTCCGGCAACCAACAACTAATAACCAACAACTAATAACCAACAACCAAATACACAAATTAACACATCCACGAATTAACAAATAACCAAATCACCGCATAACCCAAAAAATCCTACCTTTACAGACTATTATCCCATTATTAGGAAATGGCCAAAGTAAAAACCGCATTTTATTGCCAAAACTGTGGTACCCAGTATGCCAAATGGCAGGGGCAGTGCAATGCCTGCCGCGAATGGAACACCATAGTAGAGGAACTCATAGTTAAGGAAGACAAACCGGGCTGGAAAGCACCCACAGGCGAGGCCAAAAAAGCCCCCAAGCCGTTACGCATTACCGAGATAGACAGCGCTACCGAAATACGGATGGATACCGGCGACGGCGAACTGAACCGTGTGCTGGGCGGCGGGTTGGTCCCTGGGTCGCTGACGCTATTGGGTGGCGAACCGGGTATTGGTAAAAGTACGCTGTTGCTACAAATATCGCTGAAGCTGCCGTTCCGCACCTTATACGTAAGCGGTGAGGAAAGCCAGAAGCAGATAAAAATGCGTGCCGAACGCATTACCGCACAGGCCGATAATTGCTTTATCCTTACCGAAACCAAAACGCAAAACATCTTCAGGCAGATAGAGGCCATAGACCCTGAAGTGGTGATTATCGACTCCATACAAACACTACATTCAGATTATATAGAAAGTAGTGCGGGCAGCATCAGCCAGATACGCGAAACCACCGCCGAGCTGATAAAATTTGCCAAAGAAAGCAACGTACCCGTAATACTGATAGGCCACATTACCAAAGACGGCGCCATAGCGGGGCCGAAGATTTTAGAACACATGGTAGATACCGTACTTCAGTTTGAAGGCGACCGCAACCACGTGTACCGCATACTGCGCGCGCTTAAAAACCGTTTCGGCTCTACCGCCGAACTGGGCATCTACGAAATGCTGGGCAACGGCCTGCGAGAGGTGGCCAACCCAAGTGAGATACTGATTTCGCATAAGGAAGAAGAACTGAGCGGCACCGCCATAGCCACCACCATGGAAGGCATGCGCCCGCTTATGGTAGAAATACAGGCGCTTGTAAGCACCGCAGTATACGGCACACCGCAGCGCAGCACCACAGGCTACAACGCCAAAAGGCTGAACATGCTGCTGGCCGTACTGGAAAAACGTGCCGGTTTCCGCCTTGGGGCGAAGGACGTTTTCCTGAACATTACAGGGGGCATTAACGTAGACGACCCCGCCATAGACCTGGCCGTAGTAGCTGCCATACTCAGCAGTAACGAAGACATCCCGGTGGGCAAAGGCTACTGTTTTGCAGGCGAAATAGGCCTTAGCGGAGAGGTACGCCCGGTAAACCGTGTGGAACAACGCATACTGGAAGCCGAGAAGTTAGGTTTTTCTACTATTTTTGTATCGAAATACAGCAAGGTTTCGTTAAAAAACACTTTGATTGACATAAAACAGGTGGCACGAATTGAAGATGTGGCAGGCCACCTTTTCGGATAACGGATGAGAAGGAAACTCAATTATAAAAAAATAGCCCGCAGGCTGCTTATCACCCTGGCAATACTGCTGGCACTCTTTACCATACTGTTCTTCGCCTTCAGGAATATGGCGTTGCAGAAGGTAATTACCCGCGTTAAGGACAAAGCCGCCGAGCGCAATGCTACCTTTGAGGTACGCGAAGCCTCGTTTGACGGCATTACCGGCGTGAGACTTAAAAACGTAAGCCTTACGCCGAATGGCCAGCCTGCGTTTATGAGCGTGGAAGAAATAAATACCAGCATAAGCCTGGGCCACCTGCTTGTGGGCGATGTGCAGTTGGGCACACTCCACATGAAAAACGGCTATGTGCAAATGGTGCGCGACAGCCTGGGGTGGAACTTCCGTAGCCTGCTGCATTCTAAAAAAGAGGTAAAAGAGGAAACCGATAACGATACCGATTATGCCGACCGCGCCTACAGCCTGATAAACCGTGTGCTGAACCTTATCCCTACCGATATGGAGCTGCACAACCTGGAACTGCGCGTAGACGACCTGGGGCATAAGCTGAACCTGAAGCTGGACAATACCCGCCTGGCCGATAACCAACTGGAGAGTACCCTGCGTGTTACCGAAGATACCATAGTGCAAACCTGGAAGGTAAGCGGTATGGCCGACCCGCGTGGGCACCAGTGCGACCTGAAATTCTTTAATGCCGATACGGGCCGTATTGTGATTCCGTATGTGGCAAGGCGTTTCCACTTGAAAAGCGGGTTTGATGCCATTAACCTGAAGGTGGATAAGATAGACATGGACGGCGGCGAACTGCACGTAGACGGCTACGCTTCCATCAAAAACTTTATGGTAAACAACCGCCGTATAGCAAGTAAAGACGTGGTGATAAACAACGCCCGCTTTGACTACCACTTCCGCTTTGGCGGCGAATACATAGAGCTGGACAGTACCAGTACCGTTCAGCTTAATAAAGTAAAACTACATCCTTTTGCACGCTATAGTGTAGAGGGCGATACCATATACCAGTTTAAGACAAACATCCCGAAAATGCAGGCGCAGGACTTCATTACCTCGCTGCCTACGGGCTTGTTTACCAACTTTGAGGGTATGGAAGCCAAAGGCAACTTCAGCTACAGGCTCGATTTCTTATTCAACAAAAACAAGCCGAACGCACTGGTGTTCGACAGTAAAATGGATAAGGAAGGCCTGGAAATCATTAAGTACGGTGCCGCCGACCTTGCCAAGCTGAACGGCCCTTTTACGTACCGCGCCATGGAAGACGGCCGTGCACAGCGCGCCATTACCGTGGGCACTTCAAACCCGTACTATACCCCGATTACCGATATTTCGCCATTTTTGCGTAAGGCTGTACTTACCAGCGAAGACCCTTCGTTTTTCCGCCACCGTGGTTTCATTACCGAAGCGTTCCGACAGAGCCTTATTGCCAATATAAAAACCAAGAAGTTTAGCCGTGGCGGCAGTACCATAAGCATGCAGCTGGTAAAGAACGTGTTCCTTACCCGCGAAAAAACCCTGTCGCGCAAGCTGGAGGAAATACTGCTGGTATACGTACTGGAAAACCAGCGTGTGGCCGGTAAGGAGCGTATGCTTGAGGTGTACTTCAATATTATAGAATGGGGTCCGGATGTGTACGGTATCGGTGAGGCGTCGCGCTATTACTTCGACAAGCACCCTAGCGAGCTTACACTGGACGAATGCGTGTACCTGGCGAGCATTATCCCAAGCCCTAAAAAGTTCATGTACAAGTTTGACGGCACGGGTAACCTGAAAGGCTTTGCCTTAAAACACGACAACTACATTAAAAATATAATGCTGCGCCGCGGCCTTATTACCGCCGAAGATACCATAGCCCAAAACGGCCACATCAACGTTATAGGCCGCGCCCGTAACCGACTGCCGCTAAGCCGTGAGCACATCTTTGCCAACGACTCTATAAACGTAGACGAGTTCTTTGAGAACCTTGGCAAACTGGCGTACTAAAGGGTTATTCGGTGATGTGGTTATTTGGTTATTCGGAAAAAAACAGCAGCCACAAATTCTACTAATTTTCACTAATGCATTGGTGGCAATTCGTGTAATTCGTGGCTAAAACAATCAGAAAAATGGAATTTGCAAAAGTTATACTCAATAAAGGAAAAGAAAAATCAGTACAGCGAAACCACCCGTGGATTTTCAGCGGGGCGGTATACGGCGTAAGCGAGGAGCTTACCGACGGCCAGATGGTACACGTTACCGACCACCAGGGCAGCCTGCTGGCTACGGGCTTTTACAGCGACAAGGGCAGCATAGCCGTACGCGTGCTTACCTTTGCCAATGAAACCTTTGACGGCACCTTTTGGGCAAAGCGCTTTAAGGCGGCGTGGGAACTGCGTACCAAACTTTTTTCTATTGAGGAAACCAACGCATTCCGCCTGATACACGGTGAGGGCGATGGCATTCCCGGGCTTATCATTGATTATTACAACGGGCACTTTGTGGTGCAGGCGCACTCTACCGGTATTTACCTTAAAATACAGGAAATAGCCGATGCACTTAAAGCAACCTTCCCGGAGTATTGCCAGACGGTGTACTGCAAAAGTGCGCAGACTCTGCCTAAAACGGGTACCGACTTCCATGTATACGGCACTGCCAATGATACTGTAGCTAAGGAAAACAACATACAATTCCACGTAAACTGGGTGGAAGGCCAAAAAACGGGCTTCTTCCTGGACCAGCGCGATAACCGTAACCTGCTTAAGAAATATTCGGCGGGAAAAAAGGTGCTGAACACGTTTTGCTATACCGGCGGTTTCTCTATTTATGCAATGAGCGCGGGTGCCGAACTGGTTACGTCAGTTGATATTTCAGAGAAAGCGGTAAAGCTTGCCGACGAGAATATGCAGCTGAACTTCCCGGGCAGCAACCACCAGGCCGTAGCTTCGGATGTGTTTGACTACCTGAAAGAAAATAAAAACCTGTACGACGTTATTGTACTGGACCCACCTGCTTTTGCCAAGAACATAAAAAGCAAGCATACCGCCACACAGGCCTACAAGCGCCTGAACATAGCCGGGCTTAAAACCATTACCCAGGGCGGCTTCCTGTTTACATTCAGCTGTTCGCAGGTTATAGACGATGTATTGTTTTACAACACCGTATCGGCAGCAGCCATAGAGGCCGGGCGCAAGGTACGCGTACTGCACAAGCTTTCGCAGGGCCCGGACCACCCGGTAAACATCTTCCACCCAGAAGGTTCGTACCTTAAAGGGCTGGTGCTGTATGTGGAGGAATAGTTTTTTTGGTTATGCGGTTATTTGGTAATTCGGTTATTCGATTGGTACGGTTTCCGGTCTGTCATGGCGAGGAATGAAGCCATCTCATAGTGTCTGCTTATATCAGCTTTAAATAGAAGTTAATACCCAAAGTCTCCCAAAGGAAGCGCAAAGTTTCACAAAGTTTTTCAGTGTTTAAAGCACACAGGGCATTCCTGCGGAATGTAGAGAGATAACAGAGTGGTACGCAAGAGTGAGCAACTGAAAACTGTGACTGCGACTGAAAAATTAAAACTACACCTCCCTCACCACATACGTAACGATTCCCCATACGGTAAGTTGATTATTTTCAGTAACTTTTAGTGGTTGAAAATCGGGGTTCTCAGGCATCAGGTACAGGCAGTCTTTTTCCAGCTTAAGGCGTTTTACGGTAAACTCACCATCGATGAGGCACACGGCAATTTTACCATCGGCGGGTTCCAGGCTGCGGTCTACTACCAGCATGTCGCCGTTAAAAATCCCTGCGCCCTGCATGCTGTCGCCATCTACGCGTATGTAAAACGTGGCGACGGGATTGCGCGCCAGGTGGCGGTTCAGGTCAATTTCGTATTCCATGAAATCGAGCGCAGGCGACGGAAATCCCGCCTTTACCCCATCGGGAACAAAAGGCAGCGCAGTACCGGCCTCAAAATCGGGCTTGTAAAACGTGAGCTTATTTTTGGGTTTCCCTATCGGCATTGTATTACCAGTATATCTTTTAAATCGGTGGTGTAGCGTGGCGAAAGCATGTCCTGCTTCATGTTCCAGGTTTTGGCATCGGTAGTGCCCAGACGTATTATGCGACTGCCGTTTTTGGTATTAACCTTATCTATAGCCTTCATCAGGGCCAGGTGGCGCGGGTCTTCGTTGGCAAACATATCCAGCTGTCGGGCGTTTTCGGGTACCAGTTCGGTAACCACCACACCGGCTTTTTTAAATACGGTACCCTGGGCATCGTGCATAATTTCCTTCAGCCCCTTAAGGGCAGCATTGTTTATAGTAATCGCCGAGTTACTGGCGTAGGGCAGCGTAATAGCGCGGCTGTAATGGTAGCGGCCGTTGTGCGCCTTATGCTTATCGGCTATGAGCATTACAATAACCATGTGGCACGCCGACTCCTGCTTGCGGAGCTTCTCGGCGGTAACGCTGGCAAAGGTACTTACGCGTTCGCGTATCAGGTCGAAATCAGATATCTGCTTCGGGAAGCTGCGGGTGGTGGCTATGCTCTTTTTCTTTTCGGGCACCTCGCCGTCGCCTATGGCGGGTTTGCCTTCCAGTTCCATTTTTATACGCAGGCCTATCACACCCATATTGGTTTTTATCCAACCCTCAAAATGCGGCTGTATAAAATCAAGTGCAGTTTTTATGTTGCGTGCATGCAGCTTCTTCGCGGTACGCCAGCCCACTCCCCACACATCTTCTATCTTCAGCCATTTCAGGGCTTTCAGGCGTTTTTCATCGGTATCTATAACATACACACCGTCAGTGCGGTCCTGGTATTTTTTGGCAATACGGTTGGCGGCTTTCGCCAAAGTCTTGGTGGGTGCTATCCCTACGCAAATGGGTATGCTGAGCCATTTGGAGGTACGCTTACGCATTTGCTGTCCGTAGTCGTAATAATCGGCTACGGCTACACCGCTAAAATCCAGGAAGGCTTCGTCTATGCTGTATACTTCCACATTCGGGGTGAAATCTTCCATGATTTTCATTACCCTGTCACTCATGTCGCCGTACAGCGAATAGTTGCTGCTGAACACGTGTATGCCCTCCTGTTTCAGTTGGGCACGCACCTGAAACTCCGGCGCCCCCATGGGAATGCCCTTCTTCTTGGCTTCCTCACTGCGGGAGATGATGCAGCCGTCGTTATTAGACAGCACCACAATGGGTTCCCCTACCAGTTTCGGTTTGAAAACCCGCTCGCACGAAGCGTAAAAGTTATTGCAGTCTACCAGTGCATACATAGTTACAAAGGTAGGTTTTTTGGGTTATGTGGTGATGCGGTTATTTGGTTATTCGTCCGCTATAGGATCAGCAAAAAACTCCAGCATCTTTTCCAACGCATCTTCCTTTTGTATCATGGCTGAAAATTCCAGTGCCTCTATGGTAGATTCCTTCCCGCGGGTAAGCATATCTTTTTCGTAATGAACCAAGGCATCATATAGGGTATCAAACTGCCCGTTGGTCAGGGCATCGGTAAGCACAAGGGCATCGAGCATGGCCTGGTTTACCCCCTCGCCTGATGGCGGTGTGCGGTGCGCGGCATCGCCCAGAAGGGTTACGTTGCTTTGTGTTCCCCAATACTGATCTTCCGGAAAATGGTATTGCGGACGCGGGATAAAATGGGTGTTTTCATTCCCGAAAATCTCCAGCCACTGCTCACCCCAACCTTCGTATCGGGAAATGAACCACTGCTTTACCTGGGCTATATCATTAAAATCGATTCCTGATGTTTTTACCCAGTCTTCCGTTTCCGGAGTGGTGGTATAGGCGTTTAGCGTGCCGTCGCCCTTGGCACTAAGCCAAAGGGTTTTGCCGTTGCCCAATACAAACACCTTTCCGCCACTGGTAAGTTCCCAGAGTTTTGGTGCATTTTCTTTCGCATTGTAAATATTGCCCTCTACTATAGTACATCCCGAGTAAATCGGTTTTATATCGGTTACATAGTTACGGACTTTAGAGTTGCCGCCGTCTGCTGCCACAACCAAATCGGCATAGGCAGAGTTACCGTTTTCAAAAAACAGCTCCCAGCCGTCTTCAAGGGGTTTCATTTCGGTGAATTTGCAGTCCCAAATCACAGTACCTTCGGCAAGCGAATCAATAAGCATATCGCGCAGCGGGCCACGGTCTATTTCGGGGCGCGAATACGGGCTGTTAAAGTCGAGTACGGGTTTGTTGCTGTGCTCGTGTTCACTGTAAAATATTTCGCCCTGCCCGTTTACAATACGTATTTTATCGGCTCCGGGGCGGTAGTATTGGGTAAATTCCTCAAGCAGGTTTGCCGCGCCCAGTGCCGCCAGTCCCGAATCGTGGTGCAGGTCGAGTGTGGCGCCCTGCTGGCGTATGTGCTTGTTTTCGTCGCGTTCGTATACGTTTACCGTTACGCCTTTTTGTTGCAGCAGGCGTGCTAAGGTGAGCCCGCCGGGGCCGCCGCCTACTATGGCTACCTTTTTATCTTTAAGTACATTCATTTTGCTCAATGTTTAAATATTACATGGCAAAATTCCGATATGGGTGCATGATAAAATAGTAAAAAACGGTCGTTTTTCAGGAATCGAGATTTTTCAGCGCAGAGATAATGGCAAAGCGGTTATCCGTGTTTTTGCTGAGTTCTTTTGGGGTTACTCCGGTGTATTTTTTAATCTCCTTTATAAAATGGTTCTGGTCGGTATAGTCCAGTTCAGGGAACAGCCTGCCCTCGCTGATGTGGCGAAACGAAGCGCTCATACGCACGATGTTGCAATACGCCTTTAACGACAACCCAAACCAGTCGTGGAAATACCTATTAATTTGCCTGCTGCTCCATCCTGATTTATCCGAGAGTTCCTGTACCGTTAGCGTACCGTTTGAGGAGTAAATGTTTTCAAACAGTAACCGCTTCCGCGGATCTAACGGTTTTATCAGGGCCAATAACGCTGAGGATATTTTTTGGCAAAATACATCAAAACTGTCAAGGTCGTTTTCTGTTATGCCCCACCAACCGGCGGTTAATGGTTCGCCGCTGTTTGCCAGGGTACTGATGCTGCGCCCAAACAAATACTCCACTGCGGGCAACTTAAAGTTTACGGCAAAATATTCGGCCTGGGGAGGTATGGTACCCGGCCCAGGTTCGGTATCGAGCCCGCGGAGTACGCACTGCAATCCGTTTTCGTTGCGGGAATAAATAACGTCCACCCTGCCATCGGGTACTATAATGGTGTTATAATCAGCATCCGCAGCGTTGTGAAACTTCCAGTAACCCGACACAAAATCGGTAAGCGCTTCGGGCGGGGATTGCTGTTGCCAGTTCATTTTTGGGTTATTCGGTGATGCGGTTATTGGGTTATTTGTAACTGGGTTATGCGGTTATCTGGTTATACGGTTATTCGTTACTTTACATTATTAAAGATAACTATTTATATTATGCTTTGCTTTTTCGAATCACCGAATAACCGCATAACCCTAAAGAGCCACCCGGTACACCTTAAACGGGTAACTCACCTTATCCTGCCCGTTGTTCCATTTGGCAATGCGATTCAGTTGCACCACACTAAAGTACAGGTAGCCATCGCTGCCTATGCCAAAGCTATCGGGCCACACCAGGCGGTCGTCAGTAACAAGTGTATGTACTTTACCATCGGGGCTTACGTAGCGTATGCTGTGGCTGGGCGAATGGCCGTAATACACATTGCCTCGGGCATCGCATTCCAGTCCGTGCGACACCCCGGCGTCTTTGGCTACGGTTTGCACTTTGGCACTTAGCTCCTTTGCGGAAAGCGATGCATCGGCCAGGTATTTCGTTTCAATACGGAACAGTGCATCTTTGTTAATCGGCTTGTAGTAGAAGTATGTATTATCGGGCGTAAGCGCTATACCGTTTACATCGCTTTTAAAAGGGTTGCCCTTTTCATCCTTCATTTCCCGGCCACCTATTTTCAGTATATATCCTTCATCGGCAGTGGTGCTAACATCGTTTTGCAGGGCAAGGCGCACGGTGTCGTTGGCCAAATCCAGTACCACAATAGCCTTTTGTGCAGGGTCGCTCAGGTAGGCCCGGTTGCGCGAAGTATCTACGCGTACGTCGTTCAGGCCGCTTTTGGTTTTGTCCAGCCCGCCGAAGTAATACACCTTTTCTACCTTATTATCGGCAAGTTTTATCTTAACCAGCTTGAACTTCCCTTCCTCCTTTTTACCGTCATCGCCAAACACCGATGCACTGCCCGACGGCTTACTGTCCAGCACCCACAGATAACCTTTATCATCGGCATATAAATCCTGGACGTTGTAAAAGTGGGTAGCATATTCGTTTGGCAGGTACCAGTTCCAGGCCGTGTTGGGGTACGGTACACGTTTGCCGTCCTTTATTTCTGTCAGGCCATACAAAAACGGCTCACTATGCGGGAACGACACAAACAGCCTGTTGGTTTTGGTTTCCACCGCCACACCTATGGGCTGGTTTTTACCAAAGGAAGCGACTTCCTCCAGCTTGTTTTGGGCGAAAGCTGAACTTGCTATTAATAAAGAAAGAAAAATATTTTTCATATGTTATGTATATGGAACGCTGATGCCGCGGATTTTTTGTAGAGACGTTGCAGTGCAACGTCTATCGTACGGGCACATCTTTGCGGCTTGGCTATGTTTTATCTGTACCGAGACGTTGCAATGCAACGTCTCTACTTCCTTGTTCGCATTGAGGCTACAATTACCAGCGCCAGTAAACACCAGGCCAATAGCTGCCACGTAACTACATCCCAGCCGCCAAGTCCCCAACATTGTATACCGGTAAAGCTGCCCAGGGCGCCACCTATAAAATAGCTGGTCATGTACGCGGTATTAATGCGGCTGTGCGCCGTGGCATCGAGGGTGTAAATGGTAGCCACATTGGTTACCTGCGTGGCCTGCACACCTACATCGAGCAGCAGGACTGAAATTACAAAAGCCGGTACCGAATGCGGAAATATTTTTATTAAAACTATGCTAATTAACACCGTAAGCCCGGATATGAATTGGCTTTTGGCGGGGTTGCCCTTATCGGCCAGCTTACCGAATACCGGCGCCAGCAATGCCCCGGCTATAGCCAAAAACCCAAACAGGCCTATCACCTCCGGGCCGTAGTTAAACGGTGCGCCACTGAGGTGGAAGGTAAGCGTAGTCCAGAACGAGCAGAACAGCCCGAACATCAGTGCACCCAGCAGGGCCGCGCGGCGCAATACTGGGAAACGCTTCAGTTGTTCCAAAGACGAACCCAGCAGTTTGCCATAGCTGCCGTCGAAACCGGCTTTTACATCGGGTAACGAAAACTGTACCATAGCCATACAGCCGATAACCATGACTGATGAAATACCGTACACATACCTCCAGCCGAGCCAGCCGGCCACCAGCCCGCTGAATACCCGCGCCGAAAGGATACCCACCAGTATACCGGTAAAGATGATGCCTACAGTACGCCCGCGGTTTACGGTGTCCATACTTGCAGCCATGGGTAGTATTACCTGTGCAGCCACACTCATAAGCCCGGTAAGCAGGCTGAAAAGGCACAGCATGGTAAAGCTGTTTATAAATGTGGTGCCTATAAGTACCAGCACCAATATCCCCATAAGGGAGAGTATCAGTTTTTTGCGGTTTACCTTATCGCCCAGCGGGGTAAGGAAAAACAGCCCCAGCCCGTAGCCCGCCTGTGCCAGTACCGATATAATGCCGGCCTTGCTTTCGGGGATGGAAAAATTATGGGCTATATCTTTCAGTATGGGTTGGTTATAATAGATGTTGGCTACGCATACGCCCGCGGCAATGCTCATAACGCCAATTTGTGTTTTTGTGATGGTGTGTTGCATAGTGTAAATTTCGGGAAAATAAAAGCTGTGTGGTTGTAAATTTAAAACATAGGCTTGTAAAAATAATGCACCGTAATTTTGCATTTAAACAAGTTAAACGATTTCACAAAACCACATTCAATTTGTTTTATAAATACAATGTAATTAAATAGTAATTAAACAATGCTTCGAAATGAGTCACATGTTAAATTTATCTGTTTTTACGACTATTTAAGTGAAAAGCAGCGAAATATTCTTCTTAAAATCACAAAACAACCAATTGCCTTTTTAAGAATTAATATAAATTTATGACAAAATTAACAGTAAAATAAAGGTGCTTAGTGATAAAAAATCGTGAAAAAAACGTTTGATGTTATAAAAACATAAAAATACATCACAAAACTCCATGCGTTTGTTAAATATCTATTTTTGTTTGCTTAACGAAAAAATAGATGATAGAAAATTACACACCTTGTACAGAAGACCAGACTTCTGGGCAAAATCTATGTGAGTTAAAACGGTCCGGAAACGGATTATTGAGTAAACTCAAAACCAGGCTTGTGCTCCCCGTAGCATCTTCATTCCCCCTGTCTTACCCTGCTTCGGCAAAAGACAGTTTTACCAATTATTTAGCGTACTTATTCATTGCCCTTATCTCACTTATGGGCAACAGCCTTATGGCGCAAAACATTACTAACTACACCTGGTCTACCAATACTGACGGTTCACTGGCTGCAGATATGAACAGCAACGCCATAAACCTTGCTTCGGGTACAGACCTTTTAACTACCGGGATTATCAATGACGATAACGCATCACCGGTAACCAATATTGGTTTTGATTTTTACTTTATGGGTGCACGTTATACCCAGTTCAGTATCAACTCTAATGGTCAGTTGGCATTAGGAAGTACAGTAATTGCAGGCGGCGCCTACACTACACCTGATTCTTCTATACCGCTACTTGCCCCGATTACAGGCGACAATTCCTTACAAAATGCGGGTACTGTAAAATATGCCGTATTTGGCTCGGCGCCAAACAGGGTTTTGGTAGTAGAATGGAACGGCCTGCGTATTCCTTACTCCACCTCCGAAACATCGGGCGGCACATACAGCCGCTTACAGGCCAGGTTATATGAAACCACCGGTATTGTAGAATATGTATACGGAGGTATGTACAATATGAGTACATCAGCTAGTTCAAGGTCTGTAGCAATAAGTTCAGGCTCTACATCAACTACATCTGCAAGGGTTGCAACAATTAGCGCCACACCTGCATTTGCAGCAAATACAACCTGGACAACCACTTCGTTCACGGCATCATCAAACATGGCTAACCTTAACAGTGCTGCCGATGGCAGCCGCCGTTTCTTCAGGTTTAACCCTCCCGGAAACGCAGGTAACACTATAGCTACTACGCTTGCGGCACCTACCGCCCTTGCTTTTTCGGGCACAACGGTAAGCGCTACCACCCTTAACTGGACAGCTGCTTCCCCTACTACGGGTGTTGTACGCTATGCTGTTTTTGCATCTACAGATAACAGCACATTTACCTTTAGTGGTACCAGCGCTGCAGGAGCTACAACCTACACTGCCACAAACCTTACGCCCGGCACCACCTATTACTGGAGGGTATATTCTTTGAGCGAAGGTAAACTGAGCAGCACTTACGCATCTGGCAGCCAAACTACTGCTACCTGCCCTACCGGTAACCTTACCTTTACCATTAACAGTGGCAGCGCTACAGGCGGCACTAACTTTGCCTCGTTTACAGATGCTGTAAATTACCTTAACACGCTGGGTGCATGTACACTTGGCACCGTAACCTTTAACGTATCGGCAGGGCAAACCTTTACCGAAAACGTACCGGCGATAACCGCAAGCGGCACCGCTGCTAACGGTATCTTTTTCCAGAAATCAGGCGCCGGGGCTAACCCGGTTGTTACACCTACCACGGCCTCTACAACATTGGCCGGTATACGTATCAGTGGTGGTGACTACATAACGTTTGACGGTATAGATGTCACCTTTAACGGCACAACTGTTGTAAACTACGGTTACTATATAACCAACGCAACTGCAACTAACGGTGCGCAGTACAACACCATTAAAAACACCACTATTACCCTGAACAGGACAAACACTTCTACAAGGGGTATTTACCAAGCTACAAACGCTACACCAAGCAGTGCTGCGGGTGCTAACTCGTATAACAAATACTACAACTTTACCATTACCAACTCTTATGTCGGCGTTTACCTTAATGGGGGCAGCACTACATATTTAGACCTTGGTGCAGAAGTAGGCACCACATCAGCCGCTACATTTAACACCATAGGTGCGGCGGCTACCGCCAATGATATAGGAAACGGCAGTAACTCTGTTTACGGTATTTACGCCTATTACCAAAGCGGTGCCAAGGTATTTAATAACGACATACAAAACCTTACGGCAACCGGTAACAGCGGTATTGTTTACGGTATTTACTTTTTAAGTACTTACGGAACATCTACCGTTTATAACAACAAAGTACACGCTCTGAGTGCTGTAGGTACAGGAAACAATAATTCCACATACCTTTACGGCCTTTATTTGGCACCGGCAAGTAGCAATACCATAACTGCATATAACAACTTTGTATACGGTTATGCACATGGAAAAGGTAATCCAAATGCAGCCACAACCATATATAACCGTGGTATACATGCAGCTACAGGAACCGTAAACCTGTACCATAATTCGGTAAACCTTAATGTAACTTCTACTCTTGCAGGATCTACAGCTTCTAACGCTTCAAGTACCGCACTATATACCGATAGCGGCACCATAGTAGCAAGGAATAACATTTTTGTTAATACAGGCACAGCCCTTACAGGCGTTAACAAATATGCCGTGTACAGGAGCAGTGGTACCTATACATTTGACAATAACGACTTATATGTAGTGGCTGGTACTACTAACTATGTAGGTTATTATTCATCAACTAACAGGACTTCCCTTGCCGACTGGCAGGGTGCCGCTACAGGCCTTGATGCCAACTCTAAGAGCGTACTGCCTGCCTTTACTTCGGCTACTGACCTGCACATACCGGCAGCCTCAAGCAGCTTGCTGGAATCGGGCGGTGCAGCAACTTCTGTAACCAACATTACTACCGATATAGATGGCCAAAGCAGGCCGGGTCCTACTGCTGTAAACGGTGGCGGTACAGCCCCGGATATAGGTGCCGACGAATTTGACGGTGCACCGGGCGGCCCATGCCCTACCCCAGATGCTGCTGCTTCGGTAGCGGTAGGAACCGTTACGGCAGCCACACTGCCACTTACCATAACAGCACCTGCTTCGCCTACTACAGCGCCTACAGGTTACCTTGTTATTTACAGCACGGCAACATCGCTTAGCGCCACCCCTACAGATGGCACAAACTACACGGCAGGTACTGCTTTTGGCGGTGGTACTGTAGCATACAGCGGTACATCGCTTACACCTACTATAAGTAGCCTTACTTCTAATACACACTACTATGTATTTGTATATGCCGCCTACACCGGTTCTTGTACCGGCGGGCCAAAGTATGCCGCCACGGCAGTAACTACAAATGCCATTACCTGTGTGGCCGCGCCAACAGTTTTTGCAAGTTCGGCACTGTCGTATACCGGCGCCACTGTTTCATGGACAGCATCGGCAGCAGGAGGATCGGCAGCACCTATAAACTACAGCGTTGAGGTGTTTACCGATGCTGCTTACACTACCGCCATACCGGGCTCTCCGTTTAACGCAGGTACGGCAGTAACATACACCCTTAACAGCCTTACGCAGTCTACACAATATTATGTACGTGTAAGGGCAAACAACACCGCGTGTAACAGTGCTTACCTTACCGGTAACTTTGCTACCCTAAGCCCTAACCAGCTGGGTTCGGGCTTAGGTACCAGTACATACCTGCCTGTGTACAGCTTTTTTGGATACAGCTACTCACAGCAAATTTACCTTGCCAGCGAAATTTCGGCAGTAACAACAGCCGGCAACACCTATATTACCAAAATAAGGTTTAAGCCAAACACGACCACTAACGGTGATACTACGAATACCACTACAGCATTAGGCAACTCTAATAACTGGACGATATTTATGGGTAATACAAGCCAGTCGTCATTTAGTTCTAATACTAACTGGGTTGCTTCAACCGGGCTGACCCAGGTATTCTCAGGCAACCTTACATTTACAGCAGGCAGCTGGGTAGAAATCACCCTGTCATCACCATTCATTTGGGACGGCACCAGCAACATCGTAGTTGGTGTAGATGAAAACACTAACGGATATGATGCTTCTCCGGGTACAGCGTGGGCTTCTTATAATGCAGGCTCTAACCGTGGAATGGTTTATTATTCTGACGATACAAACACTGACCCAGCAGCTCCGGGTGCAGCAACAATGACATATTCCGGCCCTACAGCCAATATCCCGCAAATGCAAATGGTTATCTCGGCCCCGCCAAGCTGTTTGCCACCTACCGGCCTGAATACATTACCGGTAAGCTTTAACAGCGGCACACTAAACTGGACGGCCTCTACATCGGCTCCGGCTAACGGATATGAGATATACTATAATACTACCGGCGTAGCACCTACAGCTGCAACAGCAGCAATAGGTACTACAGACACGAGTACAACCACGTTTGCGTTGTCTTCGCTTACTGCAGACACCACTTATTACTGGTGGGTGCGCTCTGCATGTAGCGTATCTGAAAAAAGCGACTGGGCGGGCACAAGCTTCTACACCGGATATTGCGTGCCTAACTCTTCCCCTACATATGAAGACTGGGACTGGGGTGAGTTCTATAATTTTTATATTAGTAACTTCACCACAACCGGTGGCTTTACAAACATAAACAAGTCCTCTACTTACGATACCACAGGCTACTCTAATTACAGCAGCAGCAACTTTGTAAGCGGCCTTGCTAACAGCACAGTTAACTTTACCGCTACACTTGACGCAATAGACTATGGGGCAGGCGTATCTATCTGGGTAGACTGGAACAACAACCTTGTTTTTGAAACTACCGAAAGGGTATACACTTCATCTTCTTATATATATACTTCGGTTACAGCCAGCTTCCCTATACCTGTTGGGGCTACCTTGGGTAACCACAGGATGAGGATAATGGTAGACGCAGACACTAACTCACCATCTAACCCATGTGGAGCAGGATTCTACGGCGAAACAGAAGACTACACCCTTACCGTTGTAGAAAACTGTACTGTAACTGTAACATCTGTAACAGGAAATTCACGTTGTGGCAGCGGTACTGTAGACGTTACTGCTACCGGAAATGCAGAAGTTACCCAGCTGCGCCTGTATACTGCTGCTACGGGAGGTACACTTCTGGACACTTCATACAGTACCGATGGTGATTTCGGAACGCTTACAACACCTTCTATAGCAGCTACCACTACTTATTATGTAGCAGCTTATAACGGTACCTGCGAAAGCCTTACCCGCACAGCAGTAACCGCTACAATAAACGCTGTACCTACAGCTATAACTATAACCCAAACTGTTTCGCCGGCCGGGGCTACAGCCTGTACGCAAGATTATGTACAGCTTACTGCTACCGGTGGTTTAGCCTTAACCACTGCCGCAAGCCTTAATTTTGAAAACGGCTATACTGATGGTGTATTAGGCTCAAACTGGACCAGGAACAACAGTTCTACAGGTGGTACCCTTGCAAATGCAGCCTTTACCATAAGGGATAACGGTTACGTATATAGTTCTACGACCTTTAATTCTAACGACAACAGTAAATTTGTTTTGACTAACAGCGACTCGCAAGGTAGTGGTGGTACTACAGATACACGCCTGAAATCGCCTGCATTCTCTTTAGTTGGGTACTCAAATGCTACGCTGTCTTTCTACCACTACTATAACTATTACAGTGGCGACAGCGGTAAGGTACAGGTGTCAGTTAACGGTGGTAACTTTACCACTATTGCTACAATAAATACTGATACGGGTACATCTACCGGTTTTGTGCAGCGAACAGTAGACCTTACACCATATGTAGGCAATGCCAGTGTAGAAATCAGGTTTAAATATGATGCAGCATATGCTTTTTACTGGGCGCTCGATAACATCAGCGTTTATGGTGATGCCCAGTCAATTACCTGGGCTCCTGCCACCGCCCTGTATACCGATACTGCCCTTACAACTCCATATACAGGAGGTGTAACAGGAACAGTATATGCTTTGCCAAACGGATCACAGGTATACACCGCTACGGCTACCACAGCTGCCAGCTGTACTAACACGGGCACTACAACAGTAGAAAACTACTCTAAACGCTATGTGGGTACCGACAGCGACTGGTTTACTGCAACAAACTGGAAACCTGCGGGTGTGCCAACTGCTGCTAACTGTGTAACCGTACCTACAGGTAAAACCGTAGCAATAGGCTCAGGCACAGCAAATGCCGCAAGCCTTACAGCCCTGGGAACAGCTGCAATAACTGTAAGTACAGGTGCTACGCTTAACGTAGAAAACGCACTTAATGTTAACAGTGCAGCTACCCTAACGGTACAAAACAACGGTGCACTACTACAAGGTGCCTCTACAGTAACCGATGCTAACAGCGGTAAAATAACCTTCCACAAAACAAGTAACCCACTGTTCAGGCTGGATTATACATTGTGGTCGTCTCCGGTAGCTACATGGACCGTAGGGCAGTTCTCGCCTGCAACGTCAAGCAACCGTTTCTACGAGTACATTTACACTACTGAAGGTGTAGGTGCTTACTCACCGGTAGCTACAACAACTGCATTTACAGCGGCCAAAGGTTTCCTTATCCGTATGCCAAACGTACTGAGCGGAAACGTGGTAGGTACCACAGGAGACCAGGTAACAACACCTGCAGAATACATAGCAGGCAGCGACAACTACTATTTCGACGGTACATTTACAGGTGCACCGAACAACGGTACCATAACCTACCCTATAAGTGCAGGTGCTGAAAGGTTTACCGCAACAGGTAACCCATACCCGTCGCCAATTAACCTGTCGGATTTCTTTACCGCTAACGGAAGCGTGATTAATACCACATCGGGTATCTACCTGTGGAGGAAGCGTAACAATACGGCCAACTCATCGTACGCAACACTAAGCCAGGCTGGTTACGTAGCTAACCCGCAGGATGGTGGTGTAGTAGACATGAGCTCGTACTTCTCAGGGGTTAACACCTATACCAACTGGACTATAGCGCCATCGCAGGGCTTCTTTGTAAAAAATGCAGCTGCCGTAACATCGGGTTCTATAACCTTTACAAACGCCATGCGTCGTGCAGCACCGGGTGCTTCACAAGCCTTCTTTAAGTCGGCTGCAAGCAGCGCTTCACGCCTGTGGCTGAACATCGCTGCCGAAAACGGCACTGCAAGCCAAACCATGGTAGCTTATATGGAAGAAGGTACACTGGGACTTGACTACGGTTTTGATGCCACCAAGTTTACCGATGGCAACTCGCTATCTATCTACTCGGTAGCCGAAACAACCCCTCTTACCATACAGGCAAGGCCGGGCTTTGAGGTGACCGACGTAGTACCGATGGGCTTCAGCGTGCCAAGTGCCGGTACATTTACCGTAACCCTTGACCACGTAGACGGGCTGTTTGAAGACGGACAGAAAATTTACCTGAGGGATAACCAGGAAGGCATAGTGCGCGACCTTACACAACTGGATTACACATTCAGCAGTGAGGCGGGTGCATTTGAAGGGCGTTTTGATGTAATCTATACAACCCAAGCCCTGGGTACAGACAACCCTGTACCGGATGCCAACAAGGTTATTGTATACACCGAAGGTAAGGTAATAGGCATCAACAGCGGAAACGCAATGATGAACAACGTTACCATCTACGACATACGCGGGCGTATGCTGTACAACCAAAACGGAATCAACAACACCGAACTGAAAATAAGCAACCTTACTGCAGAGCAGCAGGTACTTATTGTGGAAATTGATACCGTAAACGGAAAAGTAAGCAAGCGAATCGTGTTCTAAAAGTTATAAAATTGTCATAATTTTCTAACAACTGTTACAAATATTTGAAAGGCAGTGGGCAAAACCCACTGCCTTTCTGCATTTATAATTAAAAAATAAATCATAGCCGGAATATTTTGTCCAAACCCGATGCCAACAAAACGGTTTTTAATCAAAATATTAACATAAAATTGCTATTTTAAATTCTTAAATTAGATTAAAATATTGAATTATTTTCATTAAAAATGTTATTTCAAATAAATAAGTAATTTTTAATCACTAATTACAACGATTTCAGTAAAAATTTCCCTAATAATGTTAAAGACTCGTTAACGGATTGTTAAATTAATTAAGTTTATAACCTTGAAATCTTGTACAAATGGAAAAAAATTACGCGAATGTCCCCCGCGCCACAGTAATGGCGAGGCTGCGGGGTAGTGCCGGATCGTCATCCCCCGGATCCGGAACTTTGTTTGAGCGTACCCGTTATTGGGTAGTGCTTTTATTAGTAACCCTGTGCACGCTACCGGCCTTAGGCCAGGTAACGATAGGTACCGGAACCAGCACCCAGGTTTATCCTCTTGGAAACTATTATGGGTTTGAGCGCTCAGCTTCACTCTACACAGCAGCCGAAGTAGGCACTACGGGAAGTATAACAACAATTTCGTGGTATGCAAATACCGCAGGCGGCACACGCCCCATTGTTATATACTTAAAAACAACTACGTCAAGCACCTTAAGTGCCGCTACATGGGCTAACACCATTTCGGGCGCCACCCAGGTATATTCTGGTTCTGTTACCCCGGTAGTAGGCTGGAATAGCGTAACACTAAGCACCCCTTACAACTACCTGGCAGGATCTGACAACCTTTTAGTGCTTGTAGAAGCGAACTACGGCGGCAGTGGTAACGGAATGGGTACAGGCGGTAACGCCGTAAGGTATAGTACCGCTACCAGCAGGCACATGTTTGTACGGGCAGATACTACTGCCCCTACCGGCAATACAACTGTTACTAACAACAGGCCAAACGTACAGCTTACACTTACCCCAATTACCACACCAACAATAAGCGCAGGTGCGCTTACTGCATTTGGTAACAATTGCCCTAACACTACAGTAGGGCCTAACTCATTTACGGTATCGGCAGCAGCCCTAACTACAGACCTTACTGTAGGCGCGCTGGATGGCTACACCTACTCTACCACATCGGGCGGTACATATACAAGTACACTTACGCTTACCCCTGCAAGCGGCAGCGTATCGCAAACCGTTTATGTGAAATTTACACCTACAGCAGTACAAACCTACAATGGTAACATTGTTTTGAGCAGTACCGGAGCTACAACAGTTAACGTTGCCGCCTCAGGCGCCGGGGTTAACCTTGCCCCTACAATTAGCGCTAACGGTTCGACCGGGTCTGTAACACTTACATCGGCTGCCATAACAGGCGCCACCATAAGCGGAACAGGCTGTAGCCCTATATCAGATTACGGCATACAGTACAGTACATCGAGCACTTTTGCCAGTGGCAACGTAAGCGTTAGCGGCACCGGTTTTAGCGGTGTTGCAGGCGGCACATTTAACGCCAGCCTTACCAGCCTTGCCAATGGTACACAGTACTACTACCGTGCATACGCTACTAATACCGGTGGCACCACTTACTATGGCACTACAAGTAACTTCTACACCCTTACACCTAACCAGTTGGGCGCCGGCGCAGGCACATCTACTGCCCTGCCAATACAATCTTGTTTCGGGTATAACTATTCGCAGCAAATTTACCTTGCAAGCGAAATATCGGCTGTGGTATCTGCAGGAAGTAACCTTATCACCAAAATAAGGTTTAAGCCTACGGTTAACGGTGCTACGCAGGCTAACTACAACCAGTGGGTTGTATACATGGCCAATACAACCAAAGCTGCATTTACCAGCACTACAGACTGGATTCCGGGTACAAGCCTTACGCAGGTATACAGTGGCACCCTGCCGGCAATGAGTGCAGGAAGCTGGGTAGAAATACCGCTTGTAACACCATTTGTGTGGGACGGCACCAGCAACCTTGCTATAGCTGTAGACGAAAATGTTGCCGGTTTTAGCTGTACTGCTACATGGCAGTCTTACGGCTCCGGGACTAACAGGAGTATTTACTACTATAGCGATAGTACAAACCCGGCTCCGGCTTCGCCTCCTACGGCTACAAGCTACAACAGCGCCACACTGGCACAGGTACAGTTTGCCATACAGGTAGCCCCAGCGGCATGTAGTACACCTACTGTTGCTACTGACTTTTCTATAGGTACTATTACTTCTACAAGTATGGTGGGTACTATAACTGCCCCTGCTACAACCCCAACAGGTTACCTTGTAGTACGCAGTACATCATCTACACTTAGTGCCTCACCGGTAAACAACAACTCATATAGTGCAGGAGCCAGTTTAGGTGGCGGTACAGTAGTATACAGCGGCACTGCCCCTACGTTTACTGCTACAGCATTAAACCCTAACACTAACTACTACTATTTTATATTTTCATATAACTACGACAGCACATTTACAAGCTGTTTAGGCCCTGTATACAGCACCTCATCAATATCAGGCAACAAAGCCACCTGTGTGGCCGACCCGCTTGTGGTAGGTGCCAGTAACGTAAAGAACGACCAGGCAAACCTTAACTGGACATCTTCAATAGGCGGTGGCTCAGAATCTGTAACCTATGATGCACAGCTTTATTCAGATGCAGGATACAGCACACTGGTAAGTTCATCTACAGCCATTACGGGCCTACAATACCATGTAAGCAGCCTTGTGGCAAATGCTGACTACTTCTGGAGGGTAAAAGTAAACTCGGCTAACTGTACTTCGGGCACCTGGGTAACCGGTACTTTTAAGGCAGAAAACACCTATACACCAATAGACGTGGCCGGTTATAACTATGACGTTATTGCAAACGGCGTAGGCCCTGCAGCAAGCTCTACAACAAATGCTGTAGATAACCCTACAGTGGGCTCCGGCGCAAACTTTGCCTATATGGCAAATGACTATAAGCTGAACCTTAGTGATGCAGCCATAACATATGCACTTCCGCTAAACCGTGTAATGAACAGTGCGGCTACAACGGGGCTTAAGTTTTTCCTTGGCGACTACAACTCTAACAATTCACTAAAACTGGGCGCGCAAAACGAAACCGGGCTACTTACTTTTGTAACCCCTACTAAGCTAACCGACATTTACCTTGCGGTAACCGGTGGCAGCGGCGGCCCTACAATGGAAATAACCGTAAACTTTGAAGACGGCTCGTCTCAGGCTCCTGTTACTACGGCCACCTTTACAGACTGGTTTGGCGCAGGTACCACTGCTGTACCGGCACTTATCAGTAACATAGGCCGCGCATCTCGCGACAGTGGTGCGGCAAATACCGGTAACTTTAAAATTTTCCAGGTAACCGTGCCAATCCTTGCAGCAAACCAAGGCAAAAAGGTAGTGAGCGTACAGCTAAAGAAAACCTCATCTGCCGAAGGTTATGCTAACATGTTTGCTATTTCGGGTAAAGCCATTGGCGACTGTCCTACCATGAATACAGCTGCAGGCCACGGTAACCCGGGCTTTACAACCGCTACTGTAGAATGGGTATTGGGTAACCCGGGCGGTACAGCTGCCAGTGCAGTAACCTATACCGTAGAGGTAGCTACCGACGCTGCATTTACATCGCCTATATCAGGTTCTCCGTTTACTAACCTTAGCGGTTCATCGTACACATTTAGTGGTGTATCTGCAAATACCACGTACTATTTCAGGGTAAAAGCAGGTAACGGCATATGTGATTCCGGCTACTCTACAGGAAGCTTCTATAATGGCTACTGTTTGCCAACCGGACTTAGCTCATCTACAAGCTACTACCTTACTAATGTAGTTACTACAGGTGCACTAAGCAACCTAAGCAACGCTACCGGCAGTACTGTAGGTACAGCTACTGTAGGCTATGCAAATTATAGTGCTACACAAAGTGTAACGCACTATGCAGGAAGCTCGTTTAACATTGCGCTTTCTACAAGTTCAGGCACACACTATTTCTACACATGGATAGATTTTAACAACGACCTTGATTTTGCCGACACAGGCGAAACATTGGTTGCAACAACTGGTTTCACCGGCTCTTACAGCGGCGCTATAGCTATACCTGCAGGTACACCAAACGGCACCTACCGCATGCGTGTAGCCAGCAGCTGGTCTGGCACCATCACTGCTTGCGGCCCTGCCCCTTATGGTGAATATGAAGATTATTCACTTACAGTAGTATCGCAGCCGGCTCCGTGTACAGCGCCAAACGCTATTGCAGACCTTGGGCTTACACCTACAAGCACAAGCATGGCGGGTACAATAACTCCTGATGCTACAGCACCTACAGGTTATATTATAGTACGCAGCACTGCTGCATCATTAACAGCACAGCCGGTAAACAATACCTCTTATGCAGCAGGCAACAGCCTTGGCGGAGGTACTGTATTATACAACGGTACTGCTTTAACGTTTAATGATACCGGCCTTTCATCAGGCACTAACTACTACTACTTTGTATACGGATACAACACCGGCGGTGCCACCTGTTTAGGCCCTGTATATGGTGCTGTCTATACTTCTAACAAGTCTACTTGTATCGGTACACCACCGGTGGCAGGCGCCAGCAACATTAAAAACAACCAGGCCACAATAAACTGGGCCAGCGTTGTAGGCACAAACGTTAGCTATACCCTTGAGGTGTATACAGACAGTGGTTACACAACCCCTATAAGCGGTTCGCCATTTACTACAACATCTATCAGGTATGCGCTTTCAAGCCTTACTGCCAATGCCACTTACTACTTTAGGGTTAAGGCTGTTGCCGATGGCGTATGCGAATCAGGCTACGGCACAGGAAGCTTCATAGCCCAAAACAGCTACACCCCTATAGACATTACAGGCTTTAACGCCGACGTAATTGCTAACGGTACCGGCCTGGCTAACCTTTCTACCACTAACGACGTAGACGGCGTAAGCAATGCATACATGTCTCTTGATTATAAAAATTCAAGTACAGCTACTGCTGCTACATTCGGTTTACCTGTAAACAGGTTGCTTACAAGCAGTACTATATCTGGTCTTAACTTTATAATCCCAGACTATAATGGTAACAACTCGTTAAGGCTAAACGGCACTACCCCATCGGGTACCGTAACCCTTACAACACCTATGAAGTTTACAGACATTTACCTTGCGGTAACATCGGGCAGCCTTGCTTCTACCGTAAACGTAACCATTAACTTCTCAGACAGTACCACACAAACCATTTCAGGTATAAGCCTAACAGACTGGTATGACCCGGGAACTACTACACAACCTGCCCTTATAAGCGGTATAGGACGTGTAAACAGGTCAGCCAGCGCTACCGGCACACCGGAATCAGGTGCTTCAAAAGTATTCATGATTACCCTTACGCTTGACCCTTCTAACGTAGGTAAAACCGTAACAAGCTTTAGCGTTGCTACAACTGCAACAGGAAACACTCCTGTAGCAAACATCTTTGCCGTATCAGGTAAAGTAATAGGCGATTGCCCTGCTATGGGTACAACGTCGGCTACTGTAGCATCATTTACGGCAGCTACTATAAACTGGACCCTTTCATCGGCAGGCGATGGCGCTACAGCACCTACAGCTTACACTGTAGAACTGTATACAGATGCCGCCTTTACAACCCCGGCTACAGGCTCACCGTTTACAGGTATAAGCGCTACTTCGCTTTCGCTTACAAGCCTTACCGGCCAAACCAACTATTACTACAGGGTTAAGGCAAACAACGGTAACTGCGATTCTGGTTATGTAACAGGCAGCTTCTACACAGGCTACTGTGTACCTACCGGCCTTACCGGCAACACGGCTTACTACATTACTAATGTAACTACCACTAACGGTACTACTAACATAAGTAATACTACAACTGCCGGTGCGGCAGGTTATGCCAACTTCTCTGCTACGCAAATCGTAAGCCAGATACCTGGTGGCACATTTAACTACAGTATTGCTACAAGTACAGGTACACACTACTACTATGTATGGGTAGACTGGAACAACGACCTTGATTTTGCCGATACAGGCGAAACAATATTAGCTACTAACGGTTTTACTAACGGATACAGTGGAACCATAACCGTACCGCTTACACAGGCTGCGGGTAACTACCGTATGAGGGTAGCTAACAGCTGGTCTGGTGTTATTACCGCTTGTGGCCCTGCTGCTAATGGCGAGTATGAAGATTACACCATCAACGTACTACCTGCACCTTCGTGCTACTCCCCTACCGGGCTTGTAGCAACGTATGGCTACACCAGCAGTACATTCAGCTGGAGTCTGCCAATATCTGGCACAACTCCTGTAGGATATGAGTATGTACTGTCTACCACAGCAGGCACTCCTGCAGGCAGCGGTACTCCTGTAACCAGCCCTACGTTTACAACACCTACAACGCTTGGTACTACATACTACCTGTATGTACGTTCTAACTGTGGCGGTGGCGATTACAGCTCTTGGTCTACAGCTACATTTACCCCTGGTTATTGTACACCGGCTACCACTACTGTAAACACTATAGATACGGTAACAAACGTAGTAGCTACAAATACTACAGGCGGCACTTATACTAATGCTTCTACAAGTAACGGTACTACAAACTACAGCACTTATACTACAACCTTTAACCTTACCCAGGGCAGTGCCGGTAATACCATAGCACTTACCTTCGGTACAGACGGCACGCAGTACAGCGCTGTATGGATAGACTATAACCGCAACCTTATCTTTGAAACAGGCGAAGAAGTTATAGGTGTTGCTACAAGCTCAGCAGCCGGCAGTGCCACTGTAACCTATACATTTGCCGTTCCTGCAACTGCTCAGCTGGGCAGTACTGTAATGCGTGTACGTGGTGGTTCAGACTCAGCTTACTCAGCATCCGGCCCATGTGCTACAACAGCTTATGGCGAAACAGAAGATTACACCATTAACATTATAGCCCCTTGCTATAACTGGACAGGTGCTACCAGTACTAACTGGAATACGGCTTCTAACTGGTGTGCAGGTGTAATACCTACTTCTGCAAATGACGTAACCATAGGCACAGCTACATACTACCCTGTAATTACTACAGGTACAGTATCTGTACACAACCTTACCCTGGGTGCCGGTACTACGCTAACCGTGAACAGCGGTGCTACACTAAGTGTAGACAACATACTGGCTGTAAACAGTGCAGCTACGCTAACGGTACAAAACAACGGTGCACTACTACAAGGTGCCTCTACCGTAACCGATGCTAACAGCGGTAAGATAACCTTCCACAAAACAAGTAACCCACTGTTCAGGCTGGATTACACATTGTGGTCGTCTCCGGTAGCTACATGGACCGTAGGACAGTTCTCGCCTGCAACGTCAAGCAACCGTTTCTACGAGTACATTTACACTACTGAAGGTGTAGGTGCCTACTCACCGGTAGCTACAACAACTGCATTTACAGCAGCTAAAGGTTTCCTTATCCGTATGCCAAACGTACTGAGCGGAAACGTGGTAGGTACTACAGGTGACCAGGTAACAACACCTGCTGAATACATAGCCGGTAACGACAACTACTATTTCGACGGTACGTTTACAGGTGCACCGAACAACGGTACCATAACCTACCCGATAAGCGCAGGTGCTGAAAGGTTTACCGCAACTGGTAACCCATACCCGTCGCCAATTAACCTGTCGGATTTCTTCACTGCTAACAACAGCGTGATTAACACCACATCGGGTATCTACCTGTGGAGGAAGCGTAACAATACGGCCAACTCATCATACGCAACACTTAGCCAGGCTGGTTACGTAGCGAACCCGCAGGATGGTGGTGTAGTAGACATGAGCTCGTACTTCTCAGGGGTTAACACCTATAACAACTGGACTATAGCGCCATCGCAGGGCTTCTTTGTAAAAAATGCTGCTGCTGTAACGTCGGGGGCTATAACCTTTACAAACGCCATGCGCCGTGCAGCACCGGGTGCTTCACAAGCCTTCTTTAAGTCGGCTGCAAGCAGCGCTTCACGCCTGTGGCTGAACATCGCTGCCGAAAACGGCACTGCAAGCCAAACCATGGTAGCCTATATGGAAGAAGGTACACTGGGACTTGACTACGGTTTTGATGCCACCAAGTTTACCGATGGCAACTCGCTTTCTATCTACTCGGTAGCCGAAACAACCCCTCTTACCATACAGGCAAGGCCGGGCTTTGAAGTAAGCGATGTAGTACCGATGGGCTTCAGCGTGCCAAGTGCCGGTACATTTACCGTAACACTTGACCACGTAGACGGGCTGTTTGAAGACGGACAGAAAATTTACCTGAGGGATAACCAGGAAGGCATAGTGCGCGACCTTACACAACTGGATTACACATTCAGCAGTGAGGCGGGTGCATTCGAAGGGCGTTTTGATGTAATCTATACAACACAAGCCCTGGGTACAGAAAACCCTGTACTGGATGCCAATAAGGTTATTGTATACACCGAAGGTAAGGTAATAGGCATCAACAGCGGAAACGCAATGATGAACAACGTTACCATCTACGACATCCGCGGACGTATGCTGTACAACCAGAACGGAATCAACAACACCGAACTGAAAATAAGCAACCTTACTGCAGAGCAGCAGGTACTTATTGTGGAAATTGATACCGTAAACGGAAAAGTAAGCAAGCGAATCGTATTCTAACGGTTGCTATAAAATAACATACCCAAAAGAGAAGCCCCGCCAATATTGGCGGGGCTTACTTTTTATAGTGTAAAGGCTTCTTTTAAAACCGTAGCCTGAAATGTTATTTACTGACTAAAATACTCACGGCATTGCCACCAAAGCCCACAGCATTAATAAGCACTTTGCGTATATCCCTGTCCTGCTCCTGCGGGTAAAATGGCGATGCTATAAACGTATTGTGCTGCATCATCAGCAATGCCATTTCCACACTCAGCAGGCCACTGGCACCAAAGGTGTGCCCTATCTTCCATTTGTTTGTAGTAAGCAGCGGCAGGCTTGCGCCAAAAACAGCCTTAATGGCATTCAGTTCTCCAAGGTCACCTTTTATGGTTCCGGGCGCATGCATCACTACAGCATCTACCTCAGCAGGGTTCATTCCCGCCAAAGCCATTTTCATGCTTTTTTGCAGGCACTCGGCATCATCACTAAGTGATGCCCCGTGCTTTATCGTTTCGGTAGCATAGCCTATCCCTACAATATAACCCAGCGCATCGGGATTGTACCCTGCTTCAAGGCAGGCCACAGCAGCACCCTCGCCCAGCACCATAGTATTCAGTTCCTTATCCATATCCAGCGCGTGGCATGGATAGGCATTAGTAAGCGGGCTGTAAATTTTCATGGCCTGCATCTGCGCTATGGTAAAACCCGTAAGCGGCGCCTCACTCCCCCCCACCAGGAACTTATCGCTCAGGCCACTCTTCAGCCAGGCAACACCGTTAAGCACCGCATGGAGCGCCGTACTGCACGTTATGGAATGCGAAATTTCGGGTCCGTTATGTTTCAAATCCTGCGCTACCCAGCTGGCTATATTGCCCAGTGTGGTACTCGGCGATGCCTGTACAGCCGCCTTGCCCGTAGTAAGGTATTGGTTATAATGCTGCTCAAAAAGGTCGGTAGCACCACGGCTGGAACCTATGTTAATGCCAAAGGTATCACCCTCTGCCCAGCCCGCCTGTGCAGCAGCACTGCGCGCAGCAAGCACCGCATACAGTACCGACTTATCCACACTGCGGAAATTCGGGTTGCTTTGTTTTAGCGCCTCAGCTTTGGCAGAAAGGCTTTCGGCAAGGCTTCCGCCAAAAACAGTATTATTGGCTACAGCCAAAGGCCTCAGCAATACACCGCCGCTAAGGTAGTGTTGCCAAACATCAGCCGCAGTATCGCCCAGTGGTGAGACAGACCCCACCGAAAGTATAGAAATGGTATCGGTATTCATACCGTAAAAAATTTATGCAAAGATACGGGCAACAATCTCAAAATTGAAAGATTGAAAAATTTAAATATTTTGCCAGTGCTACATTAGACAATTGGTACATTTTTAAAACACCTCTTCCAGCGCCTGCCCTATCACCGTATACACCCTGTCCAGTTGCTCGTCAGTAATGATATAAGGCGTAAGCACATATACAATATTACCCACAGGGCGCAGTATCACACCGTTTTCTATGAAAAATTTGTACAGCTTATTGCGAAAATCACCATAGTACGACTCGGCACCGTCACGCTTTATCTCCAGCGCCACAATAACCCCGAGTACACGGGCAGTTTTTACACGCGGGTGCTGTTGCACCGTTTCCATAAAGGCACGGTGGCGGGCATTTACCCGGTTGATGTTGGCCTGCATATCATCGGTGAGCAGCAAATCCAGGCTGGCAAGGGCGGCGGCGCAACCGGTAGGGTTAGCCGTAAAGGTATGCCCGTGGAACAATGCCTTATTAATATCATCGCTATAAAAACCGTCGAAAATCTGCTGCGTAAAGGTGGTTATCGCCATAGGGATGGTACCGCCCGTAAGCGCCTTGCTAAGGCACATCATATCGGGTTGCTGCGTAAGGTAATCGCACGCGAATATTTTTCCTGTTTTGCCAAAGCCCGTCATTACCTCATCGGCTATAGTAAACACACCGTGTTCCCGGCAGGCTGCCATTAGGCTATCCAGTACTTCGGGGCCATACATCACCATGCCCGCTGCCCCCTGTACTAAGGGTTCAAAAATAAATGCAGCATATTCACCCGTAGCCAAAAGCTGGTTCAGCATATCAAGGCTGGCCTGCTCCTGCCCCGCAACCGGTACCGGGATACGCGTAACCTCAATCAGCGAACCGCGGAATGCCTCCGTAAAAAACGAAATGCCGCTGGCCGCCATAGCCGCAAAGGTATCGCCATGGAAACCATCGGCCAGGGCTATGATTTTAGTACGTTTTTCGCCCTTATTGTAAAAGTATTGTAATGATGCCTTTATGGCCACCTCAACCGCCGTACTGCCGTTATCGCTAAAAAACAGCTTCTTTTGATTTGATGGTAGTATTTGCAGAAGCCTTTCGGCCAACTGTAGTGCCGGGTTGTGCGTAAAGCCGCCAAAAAGCACGTGCTCCAGCGTGGTAAGCTGCTTATAAATGGCATCGGCTATATATGTATTGCTGTGCCCGAAGGGGTTTACCCACCAGCTGGCTATAGCATCTATATATTCCTTACCGTCTTCGTCCCAAAGCAGGGCACCTTCGCCCCTCACAATTTTTATGGGAGGAAGCGCCGTTTTATGCTGTGTATACGGGTGCCAGAGCCCCCCATCCCCCAAAGGGGGAGACTTCATCTCTGAATTTTTCAATTTTTAAATCTTTAATTTTTTTAAATCTGAAATAACCTCTCCCTGAACTCATCTGCATACTCGGCCACTACATTGGCATCAAAATAGGGTTCATCCTGTATGCGGCCTATCATGTCCAGTCCGGTCATGTTCAGTATTACACTTTCGCTGGCTCGGTTTTCATTACCGTTAAAAATAATACCGGCTATGGTTAGCCCACGGCTTTTAAGCGCCTCCACAGTAAGCAGCGTGTGGTTAATGCTGCCCAGGTAATGGCGCGATACTATAATCACTTTATAGTCGGGCTTAATCAGGTCGGCTATGGTCTGCGTGTTGTTTATAGGCACGTAAATGCCGCCAGCCCCTTCTATAACCAGGTGCTCGTTCTCGGTATGCGGTTCAATGATATTTTCAGGTGAAATGGCAACACCGTCTATCTCCGCAGCCAGGTGCGGGCTGGCGGGGGTATGTAATGCGTATGCATTAGGGTGCAGTATGGTTTTGGTAGTTCTAAGGTAACGCTGCACCTTATGGGTGTCGGAGTTGTCAAGGTCGCCCGCCTGTATGGGTTTCCAGTAGTCGGCCTCCAGGGCCTGGGTTACTATGGCAGCTGCTATGGTTTTACCCACATCGGTACCTATCCCGGTAATAAATAGTTTCATTATAAAGTATTCTTACAGCTATGGTAAAGCCGTTATTTCATCTCAAATTCATGGCCGCAGTTGTTGCAGTGGTACTTGTACTTTACAAATGGCGGAAGCGTACCCAGCAATAACGTACCAAACAAAAAACCTAAAAACCCCTTACGGTCACGTACCGTACTCATTACCTCTACCTCTGTAGCATTACAGTTGGGGCAATGTACGGGGTTACCACTGTTGTCTACCGCATAGCGCGATATGGTTTGCAGCACTTCCCGCGCCTTTTCGGCATCTTCGGTACGCACAAAAAGCTGCACACCGCCCATGGCATTGCTCATCAACGGATCGGTATCTATGGTGTTATTATTTTTAAGGAACACCTCTATACCTTCGGCTTCAAGCCTGCCCTTAAGGATAAGTGCTTCGGCACTGTACTGGAACGACGCTACTTTTATAAACTGTGGCTGCATGTTGCAAAGGTACGTAACAAATACATCCTCCCGACACCCCCACAATTCTGTTAAAAACCACCCATCCGTATTATCAATACTTTAATAAATCCTTACCAGAACCCGAAGTTATTTCTGTCTAATTTTGGTGTATCTGCTAAGAAATTAACACTTTGATTTATGGAACTGCGGTTACCACCCTATCTGCGTACGCTGGCTATAATGCTGCTCATTACCATGATTGTATTTTTTATGATTATGGCAAAAGGGCTGCTGGTACCCCTGCTCATTTCGGGTTACATAGCCATGCTGCTTACCAGTACCTGCAACCGGCTGGAACGGTTTAAAGTTCCGCGGTCGCTGGCGGCATTTATCTGCCTGCTGGTATTTGTAACCATACTGGGCGGTATTATTTTTCTGATTTACACACAGGTAAAAGGGTTTACCAATGACTTGGGCGACGGCCTTATGGGCAAAATAAACACCTTTGTTATAGAAGCCAACACCTGGAGCAAAAATACCTTTGGGGTAGACCTGGGCATGCCAAACGGTTTTGAAATAGAAAAAGCCGTGGAAATGGTAGGCGCCGAAAATGCCAAGCCTACCCGTATGCTTATAGATACACTAAGCACTGTGAGCGACATAGTGCTGCTGCCGGTTTTCATCTTCTTTTTGCTGATATACCGCGACCATTTGGCTGTGTTCATTACCAAGGTATTCCGTAAGCAGGACAATGATTTTCTGTTGCGAAAGCTTACCTCCATCCGTAAAATAGTACATGCCTACATACTGGGCGCGGGTAAGGTAATGTGCATACTGGCTATAGTGAATACTGCCGTACTGTTTGCACTGGGCATAGAGCACGCCATATTCTTTGGAGTATTGGCAGGCATGCTGAACATCATCCCCTACGTAGGCCCCACACTGGGTGCGGTACTGCCGTTTTTCTTTGCACTGGTAACTAAAGACAGCGTATTTTATCCCCTGGCAGTAGTATTTGCCTTTACACTCATACAAATATTGGAAGGCTCATTTTTAACCCCGAAAATCACCGGAAGTAACGTAAACCTCAATGCACTGGTTACGTTTATAGGCCTGCTTGTAGGTGGCGCCATATGGGGCATTATGGGTATGATACTGATAATACCTACCATAGCCATAATGAAGAAACTCTTTGAGCTAAGCCCCGACACGCGCCCTTATGCCTACCTGTTTGGCGAGGAAGACAGCAACTGGTTCAAACGGCGATACGGCGAAGCCACCCCAGCTGAAAAAGAAATTGAAAAACAGGCCGACAAAGAAGCAAAAGAGGTTATGAATAACGAAGCGCATTAGTCAGCGTATCCATAAGTGCCGAAATTTGCCGTGTCGTATTAAAGCTGTGCAGGCAAATGCGCAAGCGTTCCTGCCCTGCCGGTACCGTGGGCGACAGTATGGCTTTTACGCTAAAACCCGTACGTTGCAGCAGCCCCGCTATTTTTCGCGCACGGTCGTTACCCGGAACAATAATACAGTGTATGGCACTAAAGCTGAGGATAAACGGCAGGCGGCAACGCTCTGCCTCCGATTTAAAATGTGTTATAGCCTGCTGTAATCCTGTAAGGCTTTCAGGGTGCATACGCATAATATTATAGCTGCTTATAATGGCGGCCAATGAGTGTGGCGGCAATGCCGTAGTATAAACAAAACTCCGCGCGAAGTTGGCCAGATAGGTAGTAAGTTCTTTACTGCCCAGTATGGCAGCCCCATGGCAACCTAATGCCTTTCCAAAGGTAACTATAGTAGCAAACACACGCTGCTGCAGTCCATAGTCCTGCAACAACCCCTCTCCCCTGCGGCCAAAAACCCCTATGGCATGCGCCTCATCTACTATAAGGCGGCATTTGTAGCGTTCGGCAACATCGGCAAAAGCCTCCAGGTTTGGCGTATCGCCGTCCATACTAAAAACCGATTCGGTAACAATGTACAGTTCCTGCGCCTTGCTGCGGTGGCGTTCTACCAGGCGGTACAGCGCCTGCGTGTCGTTATGAGCAAATTTAAACGAGGCCGCACCGCTAAGCCTAAGGCCGTCGCGTATGCTGGCGTGTATAAACTCATCATACAAAACCACATCGCCCTTTTGCGGCACACTGCTGAAAAACCCCAAATTGGCATCGTACCCTGAGTTGAATATCAGTGCGCTTTCGGCATCATGGTATTCGGCTATGGCTTTTTCGGCATCGTCATACAGGGCATGGTTACCGCTAATAAGGCGTGATCCCGTGGCACCGTTCTGCTTTACACCCATACCCTCCAGGAGTTCGTGGGCAGTAATAAAAAGCTCTTCCGAAGCGGCCAGCCCCAGGTAATCGTTAGAAGAAAAATCGGTAAGCTTCCCGGTGCTTCCGGGGGTACGCAGGGCGTTTTCCGCTTCGCGCTGCGCCAGCTTTTCAGCAAGGGATTTAGGGAATGTATCCATTACTTCAAATATAAACATCCCGTGTGTAAGTTTAACACTTTTCGTAAAAATATTTTTTTTCAAATATTTTTTATTGTTTTTCGATAATTATTTTACCTTTGTCGAAAACAAAATCATTTCAACCATGAAGAAGTTAAAAATCCTCCACGCTATTATTATAGCAGCTGTAGCATGGTATGTGCTATACATAGGCTATTATTTTGTTGATTATTTGTTGCAGCAAAGCACCACCACAACCGAATCAGAAATACCAGTAAGAAGACTGGCATCGTTACTGGCTTCATACAGCCTGGATATACCCGCACTTGTCCTTGTGGCTTTATCGCTTAACCGCTTTATAAAATACGGGTATTTTAATACCGGCAGTGCTAAAGGGCTTAAATGGGCAGGCTGGTTGTTTTTAATCCAAGCAGTAATAAGTCCATTATACACGTACATTTCATCTGCTACTTTTAAACAAACCATAGGAACAATAATCTTAGGATGGAGTAACATGCTGCCCCTTTGTTTAGGCATTGGGCTTATGGTGCTGGCCGATTTTATACTGCGTGGCAAATACCTGAAAGATGAAAACCAACTAACCATTTAATTTTTACAGCTATGGCTAAAATATCTATAATCCGTTTAATGGTGGGTATTTATATACCTTTCAAAATATTATTCATGGTTTTAACCTATACCAGTCTTGAAGGTTTTGCCTATTTCCCCGAATTAGAAATGATAAAACGGTTAAGCATTGTAGAGATTGTATCTTCATTATCCTTGTTACCTGCCCTGGTTACTTTATGGTTATCGCTGCATTTCTTTTTAATAAAAGGATATTTTAACCCCAAAAGCCGCAGGCTGCTTAAAGCCACGGGGTATATCCTCGCTTTTAATGTTATAACTACACTGGTACTGTACCTCGCAATATGTTATATACCCGGTTATATGAAATGGGACACGTTCCCCGGCTCATTATCTTCTATAGTACCTAACCTGCTTATAGGCATCGGGCTTATGGTTGTGGCCGATTTTATACAACAGGGTGAAAGCATAGAACACGAAAACCGCGAAATTATTTAAATAAACAAACCTTATGAAACGTCTTAACTTTTTAAAACTCCTTGTATCTATCCTTTTTGTAACAGACATTATAGCCATTGCCCTGGGCGTACCCTTTTCACTCATTTATCTTATAGCGCCAGACAGGATTCCTGCCGGGCTTAAAGCTACAATGGATATGGGTAACGGCCTGCATTTTGGGTTTTTCAACCTGATTATTGCCCTTGCGGGTTTTGCCTGCGAAGCCTATGCGCTGTACTGCCTTAAACAGGTTTTGGCATTATTCCAGAAGAATCGTTTTTTTGATGCCAAAGTGGTAGCGTTGTTCCGCAAAACAGGCACCTACGTTATATGGGGCTGCATACTGGTATGGTTTGCACACCTGCTTATACCCGCCGCCGATGGAACCGTACACTTTAGTGCCAACATTAACTCGGCAACCATTTTTGTAGCGGCACTGGGGCTATTATTCCTGGTACTGGGTGATGTGTTTGAGATGGCCCGCAAGCTGAAAGAAGAAAACGACCTAACCGTATAATCCCGTTTAGAAATGAAATACAATATAAAAGTAGTTACTACTGCGCTGCTGGTAGTACTTATACCCCTTTCTGTATACATTGCCATGTGCCTTATTGCAGGCCTTGCCTGCCTCATTCATGAGATTCCTCCATTTGCCGAGGGCTTAATAAACAGGCTATTTTCGCCATTGCAAAAAACTTCTGGTGTTGCACTCGGTTTGTTTTTTATGGCATATACTGCGGCGATGGCATATTTGTTTGTCAATGTAAACAACCTGAGGCTTGCGCTGAAAAGTATTGCCAAAAATGGCGCTTTTGAAGATTATAATGCCCGCAGGTTGTACCGGGCAGGTACCGGCATTGTACGGTTTGCATTCATTAAATATGTATTGATGTGTACATTCGGTGCCTTTGCATTGTTAGACATGCTGGCAGTTTTCACCGAAATAATCCCTATGCTTGCGTTGTATACCATGGGTAAATTTATTCTTGTAATGGCCGATATGACAGAGCGCGGCGAAACCCTGCTTGAAGAAAACGAACTTACCATATAAACCTATAGCACCATGAAAGCGACACAACGTGCCCTGGGTAGGGTATACAATTTCAGCCGGGTGGCATTTTGGCTGTACCTTGCCTTTATAGCCACAATCGTTTACCAGAATATAGCCAACACCTTTGGCAGCGAGCCAAAAGAACCCACAAGCGCTTACTTTTTACCCGTAAACATGGACCTGAAAAACGTAAGCGACACCATAATACCCTACAGCCACAGCAGGCCATCGGGTACCGAAACCGGCACTGTTGTTATACACAATGGCCTTTCTGCAACGGAGCGTAAGGAAATAAACACCATACTTACCGACAGCAGTTACCATAAAGAAATAATTACCAACCGTTTTATAAGCCGGAGAGGTGAGCCAACCCCCGTACAGACGGTATCTGACAGTGCAGACGGGGCGGTGTATGTCAACCCCGATTCCGTTGGCTTTAAAATACTGTTGTGGCTGCGCTATTTCTTCGACCCGGTAAAAAACCTCATCGTGCTGTTCTTTATATACAGGTCGGCCAAAATGCTCCATGAAAATTTTTCGTTCAGTAAAAAACTGGCAAAAAACATACTGTATGCCGGTAATGCCATAATTTTGGAGCAGCTGTTCTTACTGCTTTCAGACTGGTATATTGCTACACGCCTGCATACGGTAACCCTTGTAAAAAATGCAGGAGGCACCACACAAGAGGTGTTAGATGTGTCTTTCAGCATGCAGGCCAGCCTTATAACGGTTTTTATTGGGCTTTGCCTTATTGCCCTGTCGCGCCTGCTGCAACACGGCTACCAGTTACAACAGGAAAACGAACTTACCATATAGCCCATGCCTATAATTATAAACCTCGACGTGATGCTGGCCAAACGCAAAATGCGCAGCAACGAACTGGCCGATAAGGTGGGCATAACCACGGCTAACCTCTCCATACTGAAAACCGGTAAGGCCAAAGCCATACGCTTCAGTACGCTGGAGGCAATTTGCCGCGAACTCGACTGCCAGCCCGGCGATATTATGGAGTTTATCCCGGATGAATCTTAAAGTCGAAAGTTAAAGGTCGAAAGTCATAAAGTCGGGCAACTATCCTCGCCTGTAAATTTTTCAATTTCTCGCAAAGTCACAAAGCCGCAAAGAGAATGGAAACTGTGGCTGTGATTGAAAAATCCACACCAAACAAATAAACGAATCAACACATTTACAAATTAACACTGAAAGCAATAATATCATAAACCGCTTTTACGTTAAAAGGTTTTTTGTAAGTTTATACCCTTAACCACTACGCAGGCATTATGAAGCGGATTATGTATACCCTCACTGCACTATCTTTTATCCTGGCGGCCTGTAATGGCAACCGCGGGGAAGAAGGTACACAGCCTGGCACCGGAAAAACGGCGCAGGTATACAGGCCCATACCTAAAAAAACACCCAAGCCTGCAAAAGAGACCCCGCTTGACGAAGAAGCCCTGAAAAACCAGCAGCGCCTTATTCCCCACGAAAAAACCCTGGAAGGCTTTACCTTCCGCTACGGGTATACTAAGTATGATGAGGACGAATACGGTTTTGAGAACCCCGGTTTCCTGGAGGTGAAAAAAGACGGTAAACTACTGTTTAAAGACGCTTTTAAAGGCGAGGGCGAACCCTTTGTAACCTCTATGGGCTACCACGAACTGGGCGGCAAAAAACTCATCTTTAAGCTTAACTACGGCACACCCGCCTGCGACTATGCACAAATATCGCGCTACTATGTGGTGAATGCCGATGGCAGCATGGCGTTTATAACCGAAAGCTGGTCGGCTAACAGTGGCGACGGCTACAGCTCACGCTCGTTCAGGGAAATACTGCCGGGCGATTTTACCGGTGAACCGAATACCATGGTGGTTATAGAATCATTGGTATTCCATGAAGGCGATAAGCCAGACCAGGCCGATACTACCCGTATTATTTTTAGCGGCAACACCTTCAGGGTAGAAAAAAACACCGATAATATTGCAAAGGCTGAGTAAAGCCTTTCGTAATAGCTTCTCTGTCTTCTCTATGAAACTACATGTTACCAAACACCCAGGTAAGCCCTGAAAACTGCGGCTGCGACTGAAAACTATTGCCCATAATTCTCCACATCCGTTAACGATAACCCGATAACCGCATTAGCAAATAAACAAATTAACCCAAAACGTTTACTTTATTGAAAAATAAGCAAAATACATATTGCATATTTCAGTAATAAACAACTATCTTTGCACTCGGAAAAAAAGGGTTTTTCCTTATTCTATAAATAGCTGTTTAATAAATACATAAGCAATGTCTAAAGTAACAGGAAAAGTTGCACAGATTATCGGCCCGGTAGTAGACGTGGTGTTTGACTCACAGGCTGCGGCCCTGCCAAAGATCTACGATTCATTAGAGATCATTAAAAATGATGGTTCAAAACTGGTACTTGAGGTACAGTCTCACGTGGGACAGGATACTGTACGTACCATATCTATGGACTCTACAGACGGCCTTAGCCGCGGACAGGAAGTAGTAGCAACCGGTGCTCCTATACAGGTGCCTATCGGCGGCGATATCTACGGACGTTTGTTTAATGTAGTAGGCGATGCCATTGACGGCCTTGGTAACCTTCCTAAAGAAGGTGCAAACGGTCTTCCAATCCACCGCTCTGCCCCTCGTTTCGACGAACTTTCTACATCTTCTGAAGTACTTTTTACAGGTATCAAAGTAATCGACCTTATCGAGCCTTATGCAAAAGGTGGTAAAATTGGTCTTTTCGGTGGTGCCGGTGTAGGTAAAACGGTACTTATCCAGGAGCTTATTAATAATATAGCAAAAGGCCACGGTGGTCTTTCGGTTTTCGCCGGTGTAGGTGAGCGTACCCGTGAGGGTAACGACCTTATGCGTGAGATGCTTGAATCAGGCATTATCAAGTACGGTGAAGACTTTATGCACTCTATGGAAAACGGCGGTTGGGACCTTTCTAAGGTAGACAAAGCCGGTATGAGGGAAAGTAAAGCTACTTTCGTGTTCGGACAGATGAACGAACCACCGGGAGCACGTGCCCGTGTAGCCCTTTCAGGCCTTACCATTGCCGAGTATTTCCGTGACGGTGCCGGTGAAGGACAAGGTAAAGACGTACTGTTCTTCGTAGACAACATCTTCCGTTTTACACAGGCGGGTTCAGAGGTATCGGCGCTACTTGGCCGTATGCCATCTGCGGTAGGTTACCAGCCTACACTTGCTACTGAGATGGGTGCTATGCAAGAGCGTATTACTTCTACTAAAAACGGTTCAATTACTTCGGTTCAGGCGGTATACGTACCTGCGGATGACTTAACTGACCCGGCTCCTGCCACAACATTTGCCCACCTTGACGCTACTACGGTACTTAGCCGTAAAATCGCCGAGCTTGGTATTTACCCTGCGGTAGACCCACTAGATTCAACTTCACGTATCCTTACCCCTCAAATCCTTGGTGCTGACCATTACAACACTGCACAGAGGGTAAAAGAGATACTGCAAAAATACAAGCAGCTGCAAGACATCATTGCCATCCTTGGTATGGAAGAACTTAGCGAGGAAGATAAACTTGTTGTAAGCCGTGCACGCCGCGTACAGCGTTTCCTTTCTCAGCCGTTCCACGTAGCTGAGCAGTTTACAGGTATACCTGGTGTACTTGTAGATATTAAAGATACCATAAAAGGCTTTAACATGATTATAGACGGTGAGCTGGATCACCTTCCTGAAGCTGCCTTTAACCTTAAAGGCGGTATAGAGGATGTGATTGAAGCAGGCCAGAAAATGTTAGCCGAAGCGTAAACCTGGTTTATTGGTTGTTGGTTGTTGGTTGTTAGAAGCTGCCAACAACCGACAACTAACAACCATCAACTAAAAGGACTATGTTATCATTAGAAATAGTATCGCCGGAAGGGCATTTATTTAAAGGCAACGTTACATCGGTAACTGTGCCGGGCGTAAATGGCGAATTCCAGATGCTGGACCACCACGCCAATATTGTTTCGATACTGGCCCAGGGCAACATCAAAATAGCCGTGCCTGATTTTAAAACTGCTGAGCTTAGCGAGCGTTTTACAAAACAGGACAAAGACCAGAAGTTTTACCTGCCTATAGAAAGCGGTACACTGGAACTTAAAGACAACAGGATCATTATACTGGTTGATTAAATTCATCTATACAGCTAAAATCCCCTTTTCTCGCGAAAAGGGGATTTTGTTTTTCTATTTATTCAGCTTCTTATTCAGAGTGTTTTTACCCACAGTATACGCATAAGAAGAACTAGGAAGATATTGTATATTTAAACCTTTATTTTCAATCTCGCCTTCTTTATCTATTGTAGTTACAATTGGATTATTCAGTTCATTCTCCTCGCAAAATTTGTGGAGGCTCTTTAGGTCATGAGGTTTATCATAATATCGATTACTCCATTTTATTTCCAAAGCCCATATCGGTTTTAAAGTTGTATCACTTAAACCTACCATATCTACTTCACCATTACTCCAACGGGCATACCACGGCGTAAACCACTCACGGTGCATCCATTGAGCAAAAATTGCGGTTTCAACAAGGTTCCCTATCATTTCATCAGTAGTTGTTACAGGAGAAAATAACGCACTGCGCAAAGATGGGTTAGTAAGGTAAATTTTAAAAAAATTATCCCGCTTAAACCTTTTACCACTTTGATCTATCCTCTTAACCTGCTTTATTAAATAAGCCGCCTCGAGATATTCAATATACTTTTTAAGCGTATTCTTAGGAACTTGCGACTGTTTACTAAGTGTTTCTAAAGAAAATTCTCCCCCTGTATTATATGCTATTGTTGTAAAAAGCGAGTTTAATTCTCTGGTATCACTAATCCCATAAAGACTAGGTAAATCGCGAAGTAAAACTTTATCTACTATATCCTGCCTTATATATCTTCCGGGATTTTCCTGTATCTTTTTAGAAAAAATAACTTCCGGATAGCCCCCAAAATTGATATAATCAATAAAATGCCTATTTAATTCTTCAAGATGAGTAGAAGTATAAAATTCAGATACAGTATTTCGCCACTTTAAATTTATTGTAGTAATAATCCTGTCAAGACCCTTTAGAGAAATATATTCGTTAAATGTAAGTGGAGGTAAAAGAAAATCAGTAAACCTTCCTGCACCGCTCTCCGTACTTGCAAATTTAAGAGCAGCAGCAGCAGAGCCTGAAACTATAAATTTATCTTTTCTGTAACTATCAACAAGAGATTTTAAATGCACTTCCCAGTTTCTACAATACTGAATCTCATCAAATATTACAGTCCATCCGGTTTTATCCTTTAATCCTGTTGCTTCTTTTGCATAAATAAACAATTGCTCTAGGGAAATATTATTGTATATGGGATTCTCAATAGTAATAAATATAATTTTATTAGGCTCGTAAGAACCCTCTATCATATCCTGAACCATATGGTAAAGCATTACTGTTTTACCTACTCTACGAGGCCCCATTAATACTACAGCCCTCCTTATCTCCCTTTCATAAACTAGAGGCTTAAAAAGATCAAAATATAATCGTCTGGGCATATCATTATAATCAGCTTCAATTTGCCCATCCACCCACCACGGGTTTTCAAATCTTATCCTGTCTAAAACTTGTTTTTTAGAGATTTCACGAAGCATAAAAAATCTTATTTCATACAAAAATAAAAAATAAAGTCAAACATTTGACTTTATTAGAACAAAAATAAGAAAATAAGAAAATTTTACATCATACAATCTCTTAGATTATAAAACTAATATTCATAAAATAAAAACAGCCGTATCGTCCTTTTTACGGAACCATACGGCTGCTTAGAGAAAATATTTAAATAGTAAGATGTGCTTTAAAATGGTGGTTAAGGTGGGGCAGGGTTATTTGCCCAGAGCTTTCTTAATGCCCGCTACGGCTACAATACCAAACACTAACATGTTTACAATACCCAGTGCTTTTATAACAAGGGCATTGGCCATGTGTGGCTGTTCTGCAATGTGAAAGGCAATGTAGTAGCCCAATACCGCCATTACCACTGCCGGCAACGTATAGTTCGGGCGCACAATCCTGGTTTCGTTTTCAAGTGGATTCATGGCAATTGTGGTTTTTGATTAATACTTAAAAAATTTGAGCGAAAACTATGCCAATAGAACGCCATGACAGCCCCATATGATGTAAAAGGCGTGTTAAAAATTTGCTAAAATTTTTCTGATTAAAAAACCTACTCCTTAAGTATCCTTAGCCTGTAGGTGTTTGCCACAGTATCGTGCAGGTAATTATAAACATCATTAGAGCCTTCATTGCTGATTTTAAATGACTTTTCTACAGGTTTTTCAGGACTGTCATCATCCTGCTTTATCTGCGCTATGGGTATAAGTGTAGTACTTTGAGGATTTTTCTTCGGTATTACCCTTAGCGAGTTGTCATCGTCCTGCAGGTATAGCGTAGTTTTGTCTTCAAAACACGGAACCACAAAACCCAGCACATCATAATAACCCCTGTAGGTAAACGTCTTCAGCACCTTACCGTACGGCGACACCAGGCGGGCATTGGGTACTTTGGTGCTGTCATTATATTCATCAATAGCCAGTATAGTTTCAGGGTTTACCAGCCTTTTGGTTACCAGCCAGTGGCCTTTGGTATTCAGGTTGGTTTTTTTACCGTTGCGATGCAGCACCTCGTAGTTGGTAACAATAAAGCTGCCATCGGGTGCCACGGCGATTTTCCCGTCGCAGCCGCCACCGCCAAAACTGTTGTAATACGTCATGTGGCGCAACTTCCCGTCGCGGCCTATCAACAGAAAAACTTCATCGCCCACATCACTCTCCGGCACAAGGAAACGCACCGTAAACATAAAGGCATCAAAAGACGGTACGTACCCGAGCACGGTAGGCGTATCAATAACAGTTTCTGCTACCACGCTACCGTCGGCAGTATTTTCAAAATCCTTTTTAGAAAACACGGTTTTAAACACCTGTTTCCCGGCAGCATCGGTAAGCGTAAAAGTATATGCGGCATCATAACCTGTGTATTTACCAATATGTGTTACCCCTTTATCGGTGTAGGTATGATTAAAAACATAGGTTGTACCCAAAAGGCACTGTGCAGAAACGGTACATTTCCAAAGTTGCCTGTCTACCTTAATTAAAGTATCATCGGCGTACAGGCTGTCATTATTTCCGGCATAGTTGTGCTCGCGGGCATCGTAAGTTTCGTAAACAGTGTCGGGCGTTGTACTTTCGGCAGTTTCGGGTACAGGCACTTTGCCCGGCTCCCGTTTATGGCAGGCCGAAAGTAAAACGATAAGCACTAAGACGCAGAGATTTTTCAAGGTTGGCAGTGGTCAGTAATTAATTGGTAGTAGATTTCAGCGAACCAATAGTACCGCAATGTCCGGGCTTATTCATGTGCACCAGTTGCAGTATTTCGGTACCATAGGCATTTTGGGCAATACGTAGTTCCAAAATATAATTGCCCTTAAACACAGTTTGCAGGTTTACAATACCGGTAGTTTGTGCAGGCTGGGTTTGCAGTGTAGTATCGTAAACATTAGTCTTTGCCTCAAGGTAAGGCGAATCATCCAGCAGTTGCAGTGAAGGCAGGCTCAAAACAACATTCTGCCCCGGGCGTATCAGCGCAGTGGTGGTGGTGCCTACCGTTACGTTTTGCAGCGGGTAAGGTGTTTTGTTTACCAATGTAAGCTGTACCTGTGCAAATGAAGCCACAGTACTAAACATAACAAACAGCAGCGCAGCAAGATGTTTCATAGTTGATGGGATTTATGGTAAAGATAAATGTTTTTCTGATACAGGACTATATGTATATTTACCGCAATGAAAGCTACGGTTACAGAATATAAACCACACGGAATATGGCGGGGCATTGGCCTTACAGCGCTTACGCTTTTCCCCATGCACATCTGGATTATGTACCGGTACGTACAACTGGGACAAGAATATGCCCATTGGTTCTTCAGCCCCATGGCCGCAGGAATTGGTCTGGTGTTAGAGCCGTTGTTTATTATTTACATGCTCACTATTGTGAATATAGTGATAAGCAAAGCCCGTGGCACAGTACGCAGAAGCTGGGTGTTGTTTGGCATAAGGTTTAACGGCAAAGAAATCAGCACAGGGAATCCTGATTATATATCACTAACACGCAATACCTACAGGCGCACAACGGAAAGCGGTGACAGCTACAGTACAGAATTTCGAATAAATGCCTGGAAAAATGACAGTACATATAAACACTTATTCAGCTATAGCATGGAAACCGATGCCAGGTATGTAGCCGAAGGCATTGCTAACGCCCTAAGTATACCATTTAACGATTATACTTAGTGACCGGGCCACTGCTGTACCCTTACCCCCACCCCCGATGGGTCGGCTATGGCAAATTCCAGCGCACCCCACGGGCGCATGGTCACCTTGTTAAGGTTGGGGTGCAACAGGTGTGGGTGCGTTGCCGAAACCTTACTGTATACGGCTTGTATATCGGGTGTATGGATGCGTATTTCGGGGCGGTCCTTATCGGCATACTCCTTGTTTTGAAACAAAAATACCGATAGCCCGTCACAGTCTACCACGCAGCAGGGTTCGCGTTCGGCAAGGCCATTGTAGCCCATAGTAAACCCCAGGCAGTTGATAAACAAATCGAGCCCTACAGTAATGTCTTCGTAAAATATACTGGGTACTAAGCGGGTAAATTTCATGGTATTTATGGATTTGGTTTCACCAAAGTTAGGGAAAATTTTCAGTAGCGGGTTACTGTTTTCGAACCGGATATATAGAACTCGGTACCATAAGCATTACTACAAAACACTATGCTTCTAACCCCAGGCAGAATTATAGAAAAAGTTACAGTAGTAATTTTATAAAATATTTGTATCTTTGCAGCAACAGTACACACCGCGCGAGTTTGTTTGTTAACATACAGCGTACCAGGGTGTGTCTTTTGCTTTTAATAAGTCCCGTTTTAGTACATAATTTGTATTTTAGCGGGACTTATTAATTATAATATGTTCGAAAAACCAGCCCTTACCATTGACCAACAAATTGATAAACTTAAAACCAGAGGCCTGTTAATTGATGACGCAGATAATGCACATCATTATCTGTCCCATATAAGTTATTATCGGCTGGGTGAGTATTGGTATGTAATGCAGGCAGATAAAGAACAGCATATTTTTAAACCAAACAGCAGGTTTCCTGATGTTATTGCACTCTACAACTTTGACCGTGAACTTCGTATTTTATTATTTGATATAATTGAGAAAATTGAAATAAGCCTAAGGACAAAACTTATATATCACCTGTCTCATGAATTTGACCCGTGGTGGTTCCAAAACTTTTTTATTTTTGAAGACAGTAAAGCGTTAGTAAAGACACTTGCAAACCTTGAAGAAGAACTGGAGCGTAGTAAGGAAGTAACAATAAAAAACCATTTTAAAAAATATAAAGAAGACCAGCGTTTCCCTCCTTCCTGGAAAGCGTTAGAACAAACAAGTTTCGGGGCTTTATCAAAGCTATACGGCAATCTTAAAAACCAGGTTAAGTCTAAAGATACAATAGCCCGTGAATTAGGAGCTGTTAACCATACCTACCTCCCAAGTTGGCTGCAATCCATCTCACAGATAAGAAATTTATGTGCCCACCACGCCAGGTTATGGAATAAGAACCTGCCCGGTTCACCAAAGCTTTTACAGAATCCACCCTATAATTGGGTTAAGGATGTCCCAAAACAACATGAATTTTTAAAGCTGTATATTCACCTTTGTATTATGAAATACTTGTTAGACAGGATACAGCCGGAAAATAACTTTACGGCCAGGTTGTCTGCCCTTTTTGAAAAATCCCAAATGTGGACCCGGGGGCTTTAGGCATGAAAGAAAACTGGCAAGAAGAAGACTTATGGAAGTTATAAACTTATGACTGTGCCGTTTTACTTCCTATTATCCGTATCAGTTCGGCGTAAATTTCAGCCCCAACGAGTGACTCTGCAATAATAAAAGCTGTACCAATATCTGATATAAGGTACAGGGTTTCCTCTATAACAAAATAACTTTTAAAGCTTTCCCATTTCAGTTTTATATCGGCAGTAGGGCTTAGCATGCGTATACTTTCTTCATCATATTCCACAAGGGTATTTTGGCGGTGTTTTTCCCAGTCGGTTATTCTTTCGTTTACCGTTTTTTCAAAACTCTTTTTACTTCTCCTGTATATAGACATTGAAATAAATGCCGTATAAGCCGCAAATAAAGCCACAAGAATAAACAGATAACCTGTTTCACCATTTTTGGCGCTTGCCACAGCCATGCCTGCAAGTAATAGTATTGCCGATATATACCATGTGCGGCGGGTAGCCTGGCGGTTCTTTTCCCAGTTTTTATAAAGCCAAAGCCTATGCTGCCTGCGGTACAGTTCCGGCTGCATGGTAACCTCAAATTGTTTCATGGTTCAGGTAGATTTGCGATTGCAATATAAGCGTTTGTATGGAACACTGTCAAGGAGGATTTACAATCCGGGATAAAAAACAAAAAAATTTTTCACCCCCGTCCCAACCTTTTCCGTTAAACAATGCTCTTTATAAAAAAGACCTTATTTACATGAAAAAGATTTTAATGATAGCACTGCTGCTTATAAGCGGCAGCCTTTTTGCCCAAAAGCCGGTGTTTGCCAATGCCAAGGCTACGCAGGCCACGGTATACTATAACGGTGCCGAACTTACCCAGACTACTAATGTAACCCTGCCTGCCGGTACCAGCGAAATTGTTGTGAAAAACGTAGCCAACTATATTTACGAAAATACCGTGCAGGTGGGTACCCCCGCTGCGGTTACGGTACTGTCGGTGCAGTTTACACAGAATTACATGAGCGAATACCCTGTGCCCGATACGGGTTCGCCTGCACTGAAAAAGGTGCGCGACAGTATAGCGGTTATCCGTACCGAACTGGATAAGCTGGCGACACAAAAAAGCAACGACCAGAAAACGCTTGACCTTTTGGATAAAAACCAACAGGTAGCCGGGCAAAATACCGGCCTTAGTGTGGCCGACCTTATGAAACTGGTAGACTACTATCGTGCCAAGCGCAATGAGATTACGGCCAACCAGCTTACCATAGGCACCCGTGAAAAGAAACTGAACGAGAAGCTGGAAATACTGAACAAAAAACTGAATGCCGACAATGCCCCTAAAGACGAGGACACCAGCAAAGGCAAACTGGTGCTACAGGTAATGTGCGATGCCGCGGGCAGCTACCCTTTAGAGATAACCTACCTTACCCAGGGTGCGGCATGGGCGCCGTTTTATGACCTGCGTGCCGAAAACAGCAGCGGCCCCATCAGCATGATGTACAAGGCACAGGTAACCCAAAACACCGGCATTGACTGGAAACAGGTAAAACTGACCCTGAGCAGCGGCGTGCCCAACCAAAGCAGCCAGATACCCATACTTACCGCGTGGTTTTTAAGGTTTGGCGCACCGGCGTATTACAGCAACAATATGATGTTAAACACTATACAAGGTAGGGCTTCAGGTGTTAACATAAAAGGTTACTCAGCTGAAAGCGGAGATATGGATAAAGTGGGTAAAAAAGACCTGGGTGACTACACCACCATAAACGACAACCAAATGAACGTGTCGTTTACCATAGATGCCCCGTATGATATAGCCAGTAACGGCAAGGCACACAGCGTACGCATGAAGGAGATAAAGCTGCCTGCTACGTACCGCCACTATTCGGTTCCGAAGCTGGAGCAGGAGGCGTTCCTTATGGCTGATGTTACCGACTACAGCAAGTACAACCTGCTGCCGGGCGAGGCCAATATTATATTCGAAGGGATGTACATCGGTAAAACCACCATCAACCCTAACCAGACTTCAGATACGCTGAACCTGGGCATGGGCCGCGACAAGCGTGTATCTGTAAAACGTGAAAAAGTAGCCGATAAAAGCGGCACCAAATTCCTGAGTGGGTACAAGGAGCAGACCTTTACCTATGAAACCACCGTACGCAACAACAAGAAAGACACGGTAACCCTGCTACTAAAAGACCAGTACCCGGTAAGCACCGACAAAGAAATTGAAGTAACCCTGCTGAAAGACGACGGCGCCAAGGTAAATACCGAAAGCGGTGTACTGACCTGGGAACTGAAACTGAACCCCGGCGAAACCAAAAAGGTACGGATAAGTTATAAAGTCCGGTACCCGAAAGACAAGGCAATAGCCAATTTATAGAAGCCAACCACTCAACTATATTTAACTAACTCAAATGTGTGGGCAGCCCTTACAGGTGGTAGTGTAAAGGGCTGTCCTTTTTTTATGTTTATTGTTTGTTGTTTATAGTTCATGGTTGCTTACTCTTGCCTATTTGTTCATTAAACGGGCATTGAAAAATTATTAATAAAATTTTCAGCTGCGTCCGTCATGGCGGGCACGAAGCCATCTCATAAAAACTTTGCGGCTTTGCGGCTTTGCGAGAAAATATATTATAAAGAAACCATTACCCAAAGTCCCTCAAAGGAAGCGCAAAGTCTCCCAAAGTTTTTTATTGCCTTCAAAGCACACGAAGCATTCCTACGGAATGTAAAAGATTTTTAGCAGCATTATGATATTGCCGCGCTACGCTCGCAAAGACGGTGCGTGAAAAACGCTATGAATACAGCACTCCAATTCAGGCCTGTCATGGAACGAAGCCATCTCATAACTTTACGCCTTAGCGGCTTTGCGAGAAAAATATACTACCGAGAAGTTATTGCGCAAAGCTCTTCAAAGTAAGCGCAAAGTCCCTCAAAGTTATTCTGCGTATGAGTGAAGCTGCTCCCTTCCCTTTGGGGAGGGCTGGGGAGGGGCTACTCAACATCACCTATACAGGGTATGATTATGTTTCCGATGTAGTACCGTAGTATTCAAAACTAAGCCCAATCTTTGCATTTACTAAAACGTTTTATTTACTTGCACCCAAATTCCAAAAGCATTATGCAAACATCCGCAAGTACTGTGCAGGCAACACCTGCAAAACCTCACTATGCCATACTGGACGGGCTGCGTGGGGTAGCTGCCCTTATGGTGGTTATTTTCCACATTTTCGAGCTGCACTCTACCAGCCACCACGACCAGATAATTAACCACGGCTACCTGGCGGTAGATTTTTTCTTCCTGCTATCGGGCTTCGTTATCGGCTACGCGTACGACGACCGCTGGCACAGCATGGGCATGAAGCAATTCTTCGGGCGAAGGCTGCAACGCCTGCAGCCCATGGTAGTGTTCGGTATGGTGGTAGGTGCCGTTATGTTCTACTTCCAGGCGTGTTCATTAATGCCAAAAATAGAATCGACTCCCGTGTGGCAAATGTTGCTGGTAATGGTTATCGGCTGTACATTGCTGCCGCTGCCCCCATCTCAGGACATACGCGGCTGGAACGAAATGCACCCGCTTAACGGCCCGGGTTGGTCGCTGTTCTTTGAATATATAGCCAATATATTTTACGCGCTTTTTGGCCGCAGGCTGAACAACAAATTACTAATAGTACTGGTATTCCTTTCGGCATGCGCGCTGGTCTACCTTGCCGTGTTTAGCGAAGGCGGCGATGTTGTAGGCGGCTGGGAGCTAAGCCCCGGTGGGCTGCGCATTGGCTTCAGCCGTATGATGTTCCCGTTCTTTGCAGGTTTACTGTTATTCCGCATTGCAAGTATAAAAAACATAAAGAATGCCTTTTTGTGGAGCAGCCTGCTATTGGTTGCAGTAATGGCTTTCCCGCGTGTGGGTACACCCGAAACCAACTGGATGAACGGCCTGTATGAGAGTGCCTGTATCATCATTATATTCCCGCTTATAGTATACATCGGTGCAGGTGGGCAGTTACAGGGCCGTGCTGCCAACGTATGCCGTTTTTTAGGAGATATATCGTATCCTATTTACATTACGCACTATCCTTTTATCTACGCCTATACTGCCTACGTGTCAAACAACAAAAAGCCACCGTATAGCGAAGCGTGGCCGTATATGCTCCTTACGTTTGTAAGCAGTGTGGTGCTGGCATACGCCGCCCTGAAGCTCTATGACGAACCCGTGCGCCGCTGGCTGAAAAAGAAATGGCCGGCATAGCAATATGCTTTCTGCACATTAAAATTTTCACAAATACACAAAGGGCTATAGTTTAGTTTGGTATTTTTATAGTAAATCTCTTAAAACCAATTTGCTATGAAAACACTTTTACGCTATGCCCTTATGCTTGGCTGCACCGCCGCATGGGCACAGGAAATACAACTGAGCCAGTTTGCCGATGGCTTTAGTTCGCCATGCGAAATTACCCATGCGGGCGACAGCCGCCTGTTTATTGTAGAACAGGGCGGTACCATTAAGATACTTAATGTAGACGGGCTGGTAAACGAAACCCCTTACCTGGACATATCGGCGCTTACCAATGGCAATGGCGAACAGGGTTTGCTGGGTCTGGCCTTTCACCCTGATTATGCCAATAACGGGTATTTGTATGTGGATTATACCAACCTTTCGGGCGATACAGTAATAGCCCGCTACACCCGCAGTACCGATAATGCTGCCTATGCCGACCCCGCAAGCGCGCAGATACTGCTTACTATAGACCAACCGTACAGCAACCACAATGGCGGCTGCCTGCGTTTCGGGCCCGATGGTTTCCTTTATATAGCCATGGGCGATGGCGGCAGCGGTGGTGACCCACAAGGCAACGGGCAAAACACTAACACTCTTTTGGGCAAGCTGCTGCGTATAGATGTGAATAACGGCGACACCTATTCAATCCCCGAAGGCAACCCATTTGTAGGTATAGACGGTGCCGACGAAATTTGGGCGTACGGCCTGCGTAATCCCTGGAAGTTTTCGTTTGACCGCCTTACCGGCGACCTTTGGATAGCCGATGTGGGCCAAAACAATATAGAAGAAATAAACATGGTAGGCCCCGGTGAGGCCGGTATTAACTACGGCTGGCGCTGCTTTGAAGGTACCGAGACCTACAATGCCGACGACTGTTCGCTTACGGTTATGTACACTTCTCCCGTAGCCGAATACACCCATGACGATGGCGGCTGTTCTATAACCGGTGGCTTTGTATACACCGGAAGTAACTACCCTGCCCTTACAGGCCAATATGTTTTTACCGACTATTGCAGCGGTAAAATAGGGCTTAATCCAGGTGGCAACGAAATAACATGGACAGAGGCTTTTAACGGAAACTTTTCTACCCTGGGCGAAGATGAGCAGGGCGAGTTGTATATAGCCGATATTATAGGCGGTATAGTATACAAAATAACCGATGCCACCGCCTCCGCACCGGAGTTTAATGCAAGCAATGTAAAGCTGTTCCCTAACCCTGCGGGTAACAGTGTAACCCTGCAAACAAACAATGCCACATTCCCTTTACAGGCTAACATTTACGACTTAAGCGGTAAGCTGGTACTAAGCAACCAATACCACAGCGCTACCAATACTATAGATGTAAGCGCACTGGCCGGTGGCCTGTACATAGCCGAAATAAACAGCGCCACAGGCACGGTAAGGCAAAAACTGGTAGTTAACGATTAAAGAAATCTTTCTTTATGATAAAAAATAGAAATCCGTTGTGGTAAAGTATACCGCAACGGATTTCTTATTTGTATTTCAATTCGTTATGAGATTATCTCATCTATTTGTGGCCGCCCTCAGCACCTTCAAGTTGTTGTTTTACAAAGTTTATGGTGTGGTGTATCAGTGCTGCATTTACTATCGGTTGTAATTTTTTTCAGGCAATAAAAATAAGGAAAACTTACCCCTCGCAGGAAACCAATACCATTTATTCCAGTTCGTGGATGCTGTGCCTTTTAAACAACGTACCACTGTTCGGGAAAAAGTAAAAGCCATTTTTGGCATACGCCTTAAATGCCTCATCGGTTTGCTCATGGCTTATCCTGCTCAGTTTTTTGTTTTCATAAAAATAAATCCCTTCAGCCTGCGGAAACGGTTTTCCGTTGTACTCCGGCGGAAGGCTGTCAACACTAAAACGGATTTCGGAAGTGGTAAAATCCTTTTTAAAAGCAGCATATACCCAAATGCCCTGCGTATGCCCACCACTCTCAAAAAACTGCTGCTCCTCAATCAGTGTAGTATCACTCTCAAAAGCCACATCCGGCGAAAGCCTGAAATATTTATACGCTCCGGGCCGGCCAAGCTTCAGCAGGTTACTTTCATACATGTACCCATTATCATCCCTTTCCCCCAATGTAAGCAATATCCCTTTGCTTTCGCGCAGGGTATCCTTAGGCGTATAGCTGCGGTATTCTGCTTCGGTAAGCGGGATATGCCACTCACGATTATTACATGCTATAAGCAGTACCATTATCGGGATTAAGTAGTATTTTTTCATGCTTGCTTTCTTATTGACAAATTAACGCATAACCGTATAACCGCATAACCTAATACACCGCTTTCTTGCTCACGGTACGGTTAACGTCGATAACATAAAACAGCGCCTGGATGTCGTTAAGGTACAAACGGAAATCGGTAAACTCAGGGCTGTCGTTAAGCGAATGGCAGGTAATATACCCTTCTTCGGTATTGTGTTCTATGATTTCCTTAAGCAGGGGCAATTTACTTTGGGTGGTATAAATAACCCAATACGGAAAATCGCGGTAGCGCAGCTTGCTTGTCCAGTGCTGGCGTTGCAGCTCGCGGGTGGTAACAATACTGTTACGGGCTATAGCACGCGCCGAACCATCGTCCATACTGTCGCCATTCACACGGAATGCCACATAGCGGCCATGTACCACTTTATCTACCAATATACCGTGCTGGCTCAGGTCCATCAGGAAATGACTGTCCTGGTAATTATCCAGGAAGCCCGCCTGCACCTCAAACTCTGCCAGAGGCATCAGCATATAAAACTGCCCGTTCGGCAGCGGCACAAACTGGTTGCCGTTCTTGTTTTCCTCTACCACGGGTACATAGCGCACTACTTCAGCACCTACTACACGCGTATGGTTAACGTCTTCAGCCAATACTTTGTGTAATATTTCACTTTTACTACGCGGTATAGGCTTGCCTTTCTCGTAATTTATAATCGTTTCGCGACTGGCACCAATAAGGTCGCCTAACTCCTTTTGGGTCAGGCCCAATTCTTCACGACGTTTTTTAATATCTAATCCTTCCATAATCAACAGTTTACGGTAGGCGTCAAAAAATTTTCACCAAAAAGTGGAAAAATTAACGCACAATAATTTTGCCATGTGGAATATTCCACTTAATTTTGCAGTGTTGGTTCGACAAAGGTAACACAAAAAGCGAAATAAACAACAAATAGTTAGTTAAATAGTGCATTTATCCACAACAAACACTTTAACCAAGCCAACACAAGCACTTAAAACCAACAATCTTAAAGTGGAATATACCACCTTAACAACCAAGATTTGCCCAAAATATTTGATGAAGATGAAATTATGACAGCAAGCAGCACCAACCCAACCCAGCCAAACGAAACGGTAAGCGGCAAAACCAACCAAGCCCAGACCTTTAACGCCAATATGGCCGCCATTATGCTCTTTAACACCGACAGGCGGTTTACTATTACAGAATAGGTTATACGGCGATTTGGTTATCAGGTTATTCGGATGAGACCGGAAACAAACGACTGAATACTGTAACCTATAACCCTGCACAAAATCTTTAAATCATTCAATCTAAAAATTTTTAAATCTAAAAGCATGACTATTACAGGAACCATTGAAAGTATTGAATACCGCAACACAGCAGGCCATGAGAAAAAAGTAGTAACCCTGGTACCCGACCACCGCCAACGCGCATTTGTAGAATTCCGCGGGCGCCGCATGGAGGAACTTGACCCCTATAAAGAACACGACGAAATTGCGGTAGATGTTTCGCTTGAAGGAAAAATAAGCAAAAACAGTGGCATACAGTACAACAACCTTGTGGCATTTGCTGTAAGGGCGGTGTAGCCCCCTAACCCCCGAAGGGGGAACCCCGCATAACTAAAAAACTCTTCTAACCGCTTTCTCCCCTTTGGGGCTGGGGGCTTAAACATTAAAAAATGAATTATACCATAAAAGGCATAGTAACCGCCATAGGCGATGTAAAAACGACCAAGCTGGGCACCGCGGTGCAGCAGCTGCATTTTGAACAGGAAAACGGGCGCATGTTTTACCCCAGCGCCCTGGGCACCAAAATAGAATTGCTACACGATGTACTGCCCGGCGACGTTGCCGAACTGCAGTTCCATATCAGCGGCAGCAAAGGCACTTATAACAATGTGATTATAGACAATATTGTGAGGGTGTAGGCCTCACCCCCAGCCCCTCTCCAATAGAGAGGGGAGCAGCTTCACTCTAATGCTAATTTGAATGTTGGGAGTTTTCAGGCTTTCGCCTTTATGACTTTACAACTTTCGACTGATGTAGTTCTTTGACATAATGAAAAAGGGAAAAATAAAGCATCACCTGTAGCAGATAATAATACTGGCACAGGTGGTGTTATATATAACAATGGTACAAATATTGCAATAGATAATTGTGCTATAATACGTTAAGAAGATTTAAAAGGACATAAAAAGAATCTTCGGGTAGAGATTTAGAAGAAAGTTTATATATTTGCAGTGTATATGAAGACCAATACTTTACATATAACTAATCCATCTAAAGGATTATTAGATTTTGCCCGTAAACTTCAAGCAGATAAAGAAGCTGCCAAAAAAGAATTACGTGAGCAGGCTCATTTGCTTTTTACATAGATAAACAACCAGAGAATTCAACCTCCCTAAAAGTGAAACTACTATAAAACGAGTAGTTAGAAACAGAACGAATGTTAACTGATTAACCCATCTCTATGTTCAATCAAATTCTAAAAGATAAAATAGGTAATACACTGATATATATATCTAGCTCACTAGGTGGAAACGTGTATCTCACTAAAGTTATCAAATTACTTTATTTGCTTGATGAACAATCTATTCGAGAAACAGGTGTTCCATTTACATGGCTTGACTATAAAGTTTGGAAAAACGGGCCAGTCCCTGAAGAATTGCATACTGAACTTCGTTATAAGGTAAACAATCCTTTTCATAAACCTGAATTTTCAGATTACATCAAGGTAACTGTAACAGAGAACCCTCTAAACCAAGACATGGAGGCCTTCATTATTTCACCCGCAAAAGACTTTAACGACGATGAGTTCTCTGATTACGATATGAATTTAATGGATAGAATTCTTAAATTATACGGCAACAAATCAGGAAATCAACTAATCAATATTTTACACGAAGAGGGTACGTTGTGGGATAAAGTAGTCAAAGAAAATAACTTAGAGTTATCTTTTACACTAAGAGGTAATAAGAGTGACTTCTCTATACCATTTACCGAACTTCTAAGAGATGATGAATTGAGGCAACTTGCCTACAAAGCGGCTTTTTCATCATTGTCTTTTTCAGAGCAAATACGCGGTTAAATGATTGAGCAAGGGAATATATTTTTTATACCCAAATACGAGTATGAAGATGGTAGTGAACCAACTGATAAACTTTTAATAGTATTATACGTTGATGAAGTTAATTCATTAATTATAAAGGCACTACCCACCTCACAAGAAAAAGTACCAGATAAAAAACAATTTCACGGCTGTACTAACAACGATATTTTATCATTTTACATGTTTGAAGAACATCGCGTTGTTGGGACTAAAGTAAATGATGAAGATTTCTGTTTTAACAAAAACACTTTTGTTTTGGTGAAAGATAATGTGGGAATTGAAAGTATCAACAACATTACCATTTATTATAAAGACCGCTTGAAGCATTTAGGGAAGCTTAGTAGTGATGAACTAACAAGGCTGCTAAAATGTATCAAAAACAGCACTCACCTAAAAAGAAAAGTACGCAGATTAATGGATGAGCTAATAAAATAGCCATCGCCAATACTCCCCTAACCACCACACCATGAAAGCAGTAACACCTGCTTCAGGCAAAAGGAAAACCAAGGGCACCCTCTACAAACCCGAGTATACCGAAACCGCACGCAAAATATGTCTGCTGGGCGCTACGGATGCTACCCTTGCTTCTTTTTTTGGCGTGTGCCGGGAAACCATAGTCAACTGGAAGAAGCAATACCCCGAGTTTAAAGAAGCCCTGTTGCACGGCAAAAAGGCCGCCGACCTTGAAGTTGTTTCCTCCCTCTACCAGGCCACGCAAGACAGGGTTATTACCCTGAAGCAGGCCATTAAATGCAAGGAGGTGTACTACGACGAAAACGGCAAGCGCGTGGAAAAAGAACGCATAGAAATTGTAGAGGTACAAAAGCATGTCCCGGCTGATTTCCGGAGCCAGCAGTTTTGGCTGCGCAACCGTAACCCCAAGCAATGGAACGAAAAGTACGACGACAGCGAAGACGACAACCCGCGCGGCATAACGCTTAATTTGGGCTTTGGCCAAAACCCGCTCGATGATGAAACTACTGCCTAAACAGCAGCATGCCGTTTGGTTCCTTAAAGACAATATTACCGAAGAAATACTGTACGGTGGTGCGGCAGGCGGCGGCAAAAGCGCACTGGGCTGCCTGTGGCTTATGGAAATGTGCCAAAAATACCCCGGTTCGCGCTGGCTTATGGGCCGCAGCAAACTCAAAACCCTGAAGGAAACCACACTCAACACGTTTTTTGAGTTGGCCACCACCCTGCGGCTCAGTCCGCAGTTTACCTACAAACCCACCGAAAATATCATCTACTGGAAAAACGGCAGCCAGATACTGCTGAAAGACCTGTTCCATTACCCATCCGACCCGAATTTTGACAGCCTGGGTTCGCTGGAAATTACCGGCGCCTTTATAGACGAATGCAGCCAGGTGGCGTACCAGGCATGGCAAATTGTAAAAAGCCGCATCCGTTATAAACTTACCGAATTTGGCCTGATACCAAAGCTCCTGGGCAGTTGCAACCCCGTAAAAAACTGGGCCTATAAAGAGTTTTACAAACCCTGGCGTGAAACCAAACTTCCCACATACAGGTGTTTTATACAAAGCCTTCCGGCAGATAACCCACATCTGCACCGCAGCTACCTGCAGTCGCTCTTGCGGCTCGATAAAAACAGCCGCGAACGCCTGTACTATGGCAACTGGGAGTATGACGACGACCCCGCCGCACTGATAAGCCACGATGCCATAACCGATTATTTCAACCCGGCACACCTTAGTCCGCAAGGCGTTAAGTACATGACTATTGACGTGGCACGTAAGGGCAGGGACAAAACCGTATTCCGGGTATGGCACGGCTGGCTGTGCATAGCCCGCGAGGCCATAGCACAATCAGGACTGGACGAAGTAGTAGGCCGTGCCAAGATACTGCAAACCAAATACGGCGTTGCCCTGAGCAATATCATTGCCGATGAAGACGGGGTGGGCGGCGGGGTAGTCGATTTCCTGAGGTGCAAGGGGTTTATAAACAATTCGGCACCACTGGAAATGCGTGAGGGCGACACTTATGTAAAACCCAACTTTGACAACCTGAAAAGCCAATGCAGCATTAAAATGGCCGGGATGATAGAAAGCAGGCTGGCAGGCGAAATTTGCCACGACCCCACCCTGATACAAACCGTAACCGAAGAAATGGAGCAGGTAAAACTAAAGGACATCGACCGCGACGGCCGTCAGGGCATCATACCAAAAGAGCGTGTAAAGGAACTCATAGGCCGATCCCCGGATGAATGGGACAGCATTATGATGCGCTACTGGTTTGCACTGCGTAAGGATTTTTCGGCAAGAGTGAGGGTGGGTTGATGGTTGTCAGTTGCCAGTTGTTGGGAGCTTCACTCGCGTCCGTCATGGCGAGCGGAGGCACGGAGCGCGGCCATCTCATCCGTTTATACTTTGCGCTTTTCCACATTCCGAAGGAATACTCTGTTCGCTTTAAATGATGACAAAAATCTCCGTGCATCTCAGTATTACAAATTCCATGCAAAGACACCGAATCTTTCAATCCTTCAATCTTTAAATTTTTCAATTTAAAAAAATGAAAAACCTCACCCTGCGGCAATACGCCCGCCTGCCCGATACTTCCCTGTATGATGGTGTACTGGAAGCCCTGAAACCCGCTAATACCTTTGCCGGAAAAAAGATGGACATCCAGCAGATGCCCTATGCCAATGTAAAGTACTGCATCCGCCTGCTGGGCAAAACCAGCAGCTGGCCCGATGTGGTAAAGCTGTTTGAAATATGCTATGGGGTAAACGAATTGCAATTCTGGAAGGTACGCATCACCGAATATTTTGCTGCGCGGCGGTTCCTGATTAACGAGTTTACCCGCATCATAGCAACCGAAACCCGCCTGCTGCATACCCTGAGTACCGACAGTCACCTTTGGCACATGGCCGGTGCCGACCGTCTGAAACCCTTCAGCGACACCCTGCCACTGGTACAACTTGGCAAAATGTTCGGGCAATATCCGTTTGACCTTGGGCGTAAGCCGTATGGCGAAATCTTTAGCCTGCTGGCACAGATTAAAACCCAGAATGAGGTGGAGGCAGAATATGGCAAACTGGCAAAGTAGTTTTGGTTTAAAGTTTAAGGTTTAAAGTTAGCTTACTCATGTCTTAAAAACATTTGACTATAATACCCCCTGATGGCGCGGATCTGTGATCCGTGACTTAATATAAGAACACTGAAGCTCCCAACAACCATCAACTGACAACCACCAACCAAATCAACAAATCCACGAATTAACAAATCCGCAAAAAAATGGACATAGTACGCATATTCCACAGCCTGGCCGATACGCACGGGCTGCACTACCACTACGGCAAAAAAGCCGCGCTGAACCTGCTCGACGGTTCGCTGGAACCCGATAAGATTTTCCTGCTACACGAGTTTACCAACCGGAAAAGCAGCTATAACCAAACCGGTACCAAAATAGAAGCAACTGAATACGAAGGCAAATTCTTCCTGGTGAAGCATGCCGACTACAACCTGCACTTTTATGCCGAAGCCGGTGATGCCGAAACAGGCAAATACGCCACAGGCATAGAGCCGTTACTGGATATTTTCAGTACGCTGGGTAACGGCCTGGCCTGCCAGGGGCACGAGGTAACCCAATGGGATAATATAGACGTTACCGATGCACTGGATGCCAACATGGACGGCCTGCTGTGCAGCTACAAAATAAAAATACTGGTGAGCCATGGAAGCTAACGTAAGGCAGGCGCTTAAGGCCGAGTTTGAAAAACTGCGGCAGGAAATCATAGCCCGGTACGAGCAAAGCGGAATGAAGGCTGGGGGCAACTGGGCAAATTCAGTACAGGTACAGGAACTGCCGAATGGCTTTACCATAGTAGCCGACAGTTACATAAACGGCCGTGGGCCCGGTAAGGCGCCACCCAGCGAAGCCATAGAACGGTGGATAAAACAAAAGGGCATTTCGGCACGGATAAAGGGTGATATTTCTACCGGCAGCCTGGCTTACCTTATAGCCCGTAAGATCGCCCGACAGGGTTGGAAACCCAAGGGCGGCAATGAAGATATTGCAGGACAGGTAGCCACACCACAACGCATACAGCAGATAATGGATGCCGTAGCCCCGGTATACGCCGAAAATTTTGCCCGGGATATTTCAGTGCTTTTAGAGAAAACCTTTGCATGATACAGTTTGTAAAACCCATAACCCCAAACCGCCTGCGTATGGCGTACAACAATGATGTGGTGCGCTTTTACAGCACTATGGCTGGCACGCCAAACTACTGCACCATTACCATATTCCCCGGGGTTACCGTGCGCCTGTACCCCGACCCGCAGGGACGTTTCTATTTCAACTTCAGGCCGTACATAAGCACGTTTATCAACATAGCTAATTTTGAAGACACCGTAGAAACCAACCTTACCGTAGAAGACCCCGGCAGCTTTGTATACAGCGCTATGAACGATGTGGCCACCCAACGCAACGTAACCTTCAGCATCAATATGGGCGATGCCGGCACCGATACTGTTTCATACACACTTACGTGGCTGGCAGCTGCGCAACAGATAGGCAATTATACCGAATACCTCTTAAACGAACTTCTGGTACTCTCCCCCACCCTGCCCGATGCCGCCAACACCTGGTACCTTAAGTACTGGGAGGGTTACCCGTTTGACCTTTCGGTTTTCAGCAACGTAAACGGGCTGGAGGTGACCAATACTACCAACCTTATTTCGGCAAGCCTGGATATTTTAGGTTATGGCGCCCGTATTTTCTTTTCAGATGGGCGTACCGATGAAACCCTTGAAGACATCTTGCCTTTAGCAACAGGCTACAACACCCTGAAGCTGCTACGCGAAGGCGAGCCGCAGGAAAAAGCCAAATTCATTCAGCTGGAAAAATCAGCACCCTGCGAAGGCGTATACCTGAAGTGGCGAAACTCCCAGGGAGGCTACAGCTACTGGCTGTTTGAAAACACCTACGCCATAGACCGCAATGCCAAGTCGCTTGGGGAACTTAACCGTGATTTCGAGAACCCCGAAAACAGCTTTGGCAGTACCACCCAAGTGGGACGTGAAGTACAGGATACCATAAAAATTGTAGCCGAACTGCTTACCCCGCCACAACGCGATATAGTGCAAAACCTGCTGGAAAGCCCCAAGGTGTACCTGTTTACAGGCAAGCCCTTCAGCCGCAGCGATTACCGTAGCTGGATAGAGGTTTCGGTAAAAACCACATCGGCACGCATTAAAAACCCACGCGAAAGCCTTACCAATTTTGCTTTTGATATAGAGCTCCCGGTACGGTATACGGTGAGTTTGTAGGTGGTTGTTAGTTATTAGTTGTTGGTTGTTGGTTGATGGGAACTTCCCTCTTGTGAAAAATTAGTTCTGCTTTGGTAACACAGAGTCTCCCAGAGTGAGCGCAGAGATACACAGAGAGGACTATTACCCAAAGTCTCCCAAAGGGAGCGCAAAGTTTCTCAAAGTTTTTTAACTGGGTAAGTGCACAAAGCATTCCTTCGGAATGTGAATAAGTAACCCAAAGTGGTTTTCAGTTTCTTCCATGTCCACCGAAGCGTAGCGGAGTGGAGATATCTCATTTGATTTTAGATCCGAGTGAAGCTCCCATCAACCAACAACTGACAACCATCAACCCAAAAAATATTTCCCATAAAAAATGACCCTTGTCGCTTATACTCTACATAAACGGGCAGGTGGCCGACCTGGAACCCGGCACCACCATAGCCCAGACCAGGCAGGTAAACGACCTTAACAGCCTGGACAACCGCCAGGCCAGCTATACCAATAAATTCAGCCTGCCAAAAACGGCGGCTAACCTGCGTATAGTACAGTACCTTACCCTGGTGGGCAATAGCAGCAACGTGCCATATCAGAAAAACGAATGCAGCCTGTACAGCGCTTCTGGCGAGTGTTTTGTGTACAACGGCTGGGCCATGATAACCGATGGCGGCGATAGCTTTGATGTAGTCATTTACGACGGCATCATCGACCTGTACAAGGCCATAGAAAACCAAAACCTTTCGGTATTAGACCTTTCAGGGCTTAACCATACCAAAAGCCTGCAAACCATAGAAGACTCATGGACAGAACCCGATTCCCCTTACCGCTACATACTGGCCGACTACAACGGCAAAACCGGAAGTAACCCATCGGGTAACTCGGTGGCTATAGACTACCTTGTACCCTCGGTTAACGTGTCGTGGCTTTGGAACAAAATATTCGAGCACTATAATTTTGAGCCGCCCATAGGTACGGTATTCCAAACCCAGTACTTTAAAAACCTGTGGATGACCTTTCCGAAAGGCATAGACGGCGAAAGCAGTTCGGGCGAAGTTTTCAGCAGCAACAATATTACTAATGAAAACAGTGCCACCAGTGGCAGCTCGTGGAGTACACTGTTACTGAAGTTTAACGAATCTGAGTCAATTAATGACGAATATATTGAATACCTGAGCAGTAGTAAGTACCGCCTTAAGGCAAAGAAAAGCGGCCACTACAAACTGCGTATTACGGGTAATGTAAAAAGTACATCAAACTTCAGCATGTATGTGGTAAAGAACGTGACCAATACGTCGGCCACTGCGCTTAATGCATTGTCGCCCATTGCCACGATTAAAACCAACCAGGTAAAGGATGCCGATTTTGATTATATCTCACAATCGGTGTTACTTTCGGCAAACGATACCATCAGTATTATCTTCCGCCATGTAAACGGGCCAAACCAGGGGCTGGCGTTTTCTACAGCCGATAAATGGGAAACCCTGGAAGTTACTGTGCGCCAGGTACAACAGGGCGAAATGGACTTTAGCGCTGCTTTTGCCGATTTTTCTATACGGGATTTCCTTAGTGAGGTGGTATACCGTTTTGGGCTTACCATGCAAAAGGACAAATACAGCAATACCTATACATTTTGCAACCTTGCCGAGGTAATGCAAAACCCTGATGTGGCAGACTGGAGTGACAAGTTTATAAGCAAAAAACAGGAAAACTACATCTATGGCAGCTATGCCCAGAACAACTGGTTCCGCTACGCCTATAACGACAAGGAAAGCAGCCACAACGACAGCAGTATAACGGTTGGCAACGTAAACCTGACCGAAAGCCGTGACGCCATAAAAAGCAAAATATACAGCCCCGAACTTACCCGCACACCATACCTTAACCGCACTTCGGGCGTATACAAGCTGTGGGAAAAGGAGGTTAGCGAAGACGATGCCGGTGTAAGTACTGTAAAGTACAAACCGCTGGATAAACGCTACTATTTTCTTCGTGGGGAAGTGTACAACCAAAACATCAATATAATTGACTTTACCATTGGCGACGTGGAGTCATCTGCATATGCATACATAGAAAGCTACTGGAAACTGCCTTTTAACGATGTGATTCAGGACTATTATACCGACCTGAACCGTATACTGGACAAAGCCTGTATAATAACCGCAGAGCTGTGGCTTAAAGAAGGCGACATTGCGCAGCTGGATTTCCTGAAGCTGTATTATATAGAACAGCTGGGCAGCTACTTTTTGCTGAATAAGGTGAGCAACTACATACCGGGCAAACCCACCACCTGTGAACTGGTGAAAGTAATTTTCGGCGAAGCACAGCAAATAACACGCGAAATAAACATAACTGATTTTAGCAGTTTTACAAACAATACAACGCAGCGCCACAATATAAGCGCAGCATACACCACTAACTACAACCCGGCAGCACTAAGCCTGCAATGGCGGGAAATGGGTACAGAAGAATGGAATACATTACCGGCAGGGCAAATTATACAATACACCACGCCTTTCAGCTTCTACCTTCCCATTGCCGAATTTAACGGAATGATATGCGAATTCCGTATAGCAGATACATTTCACAATGTTTACAGCAACATAAAGATTAGAGGATTTATACTGACTTAATTACCATGACAGCAGATCTCACCAATACACCACCCATAATAGACTTTGGGTTTGGCACCACGGTATTAACCTTATATGCATTTAATGACATCCCACCCATAACTGTATGGCAAAACACCCTGTACCATCCGGCATTGTACAACCCTGTGCTCACTGCCCCGGGTGCCGTTATTAATGTTATAAGCCCCTATGAGTATGCCCTTACGTTTGAAGAATATGACGAAAACACAAACACCAGCATACAGCTCTCTTTTACTACACCTAACGGGCAGGTACTGTACAGCAATATTTTAAGTATAAATTTTAGCGGGTAATGACAAAGAAAATAAACATTGGCAAGCTTGATGTAGATGTACAGGACCTTATAGCAAATGCCGCCAAAACGGCCGAAAAAATCAAAGACCTGAAGGACAAACAATCTGAACTACAGGAAAAAGGGAAAGAAACATCAAAACAATTTGTGGCAAATGCCGCCGCCTTAAAAAGCCTTGAAGACAGCTACAAAACCCAGCAGGCAGCGCTATCGGCACAAATAGCCGAGGAAACAAAGCTGGTAAACATAAAGAAAAACATAAAGCAGGCCGTAGACCAGCAAAATAACAGCGAAAACGCTTATATAGAAAATAATAAGCAACTCATTGAGCTAAAAAAACAGCTGCGCATAGATGACGACGACTACGAAAAACGCCTCGGTAAAATCAACGCCAAAATAGCTGAAAACAATCAGTGGCTGGAAGAAAACGGCAGTGCCAATGCAAAGCTGATGACTACCATGAGCGACTATAAAGACCAGGTAACCGAGTCGTTTGACGCTATCAATATTTTTAACGGGGGCATTAGCGGCTTTGTAAGCCGCGCACAGGAAGCAGGCGGCGTGGGCAAACTGTTTTCGTCTTCGCTTTCGGGCATGACAGGCGGTATAAAAGGTATGGGGGCGGCAATAACCGCCAACCCTATTGGCCTGCTGCTTGCCATATTGGGGCCGCTAATACAAAAGCTGATGAGTTTTCCGCCCATAACAAAAGCGGTAGAAAAAGCCATGGCCGCACTGGGGCCAATAATGGAGATTTTATCTATGCCGATACAAATTCTTGTAGACAGCATAGCTGCGATTATTGAGGCCTTTGCAGATTTTATCGGTTCATCTACCGAAGCGGGACGGGCAGCACAGCAACTGGCCAAAGACAAGGAAGCCCTTAAAAAAAAGGAAGAGGAACTAAGTGCCGCCATGAGCGTGCAGGAGGAACGCAACGCCAAAGCAAAACAGGACATTGATGATCTGATGAAGCTGGCTAAAGACCAGACGAAAAGTGAAGGTGAGCGCCTTAAAGCCCTTGAAGCGGCGCACAATATAGAAAAGCAAAACCTTGAAGAACGCAAAAAACTTAGTAATGACACTTACAACCAGGCTGTAAATCAGGCTGCATTGGGCAAAGGGCTTACCAAAGATGAGATATACCAACTGCAAACTCAAGGTGCCGCCTATGCCGAAAAGATGATGAAGGTGAAACACTTCACCAAGGAAGAAATCGATGCCCTGAAAAAAGCCAATATAGAGCGGATAAAACTAAGCGGCGAAGAAAAGGGCATACTGGAAAACTATGAAGCCAATAAGGCCAAAATAGCCGAAGATACTGCGGCAAAACAACAGGCAGCCGAAGACAAACGCAAACAGGCTGAAGAGACCCGCAGACAGAAAGCTGCCAAGGCGGCACAGGACGCCATAGACATACAAAAGCTGGAACTGGACAAGTATACCGAAAGCCAGAAAACCAAGGCGCATACTATGAAGGAGGAGCTGGACATTGCCGAAAACATACATAAAAGAAAACTGGCAATAATTAATGCTGAATATGCTGCTTCAGATAAATCGGCTAAGGCAAAGCTGGAAAAGGAAAAGGCAACAATGGAGGCCAATAACGAAATTTTAGGCAAAAGAGCTGAAGTAGCCGTAGCTTATGCTGAAAAGGAGTTACAGGCTTACATTGAAGCAAACAACCAGAGTCTTATTTCTACCGATAAAATCAACGATGAGCTTATAAAAAAGGAAACGGAGCGCCTTACCAACCTCGAAGCAAAAGAGCTTGCTTACCAGAAAAAACGATTTGATGAAGGCCTTATTAACTCTGAAGAATTCGAGCAGGCAAAACTTGCCATACAACAAAAGTATGATGAGCAGGAGAAAAACATTGAAACGGTAAAAAAGGAAGCCAAAAAGGCTGCAGAAGATGCAGAAATAGCACAAAAAGCACAGGAAGCCGCAACCGACCTGGAGATAAAACGTGCCAATGCTACCAGTGAATTTGAGTTGCAACGTATAGATGAAGAGGAACGCCATGCCACACGCATAGCCGACCTCAAAAAACAATTACAAGATGGCCTCATAACTCAAAAACAGTTTGATGAGCTAGAGAAACAGGAGAATGAAAAAAATGCCGAAATAAAGAAAGGTATAGACAAAGCTTCTTTTGATAACAAACTTGCCCTTGCCAGCCAGGCCTTCAGCACCATGCAGGGAATTGTGGGCAAAGAAAGCGCTGCAGGTAAAGCCATGGCTGTAGCACAAGCTACTATAGATACCTATAAGAGTGCGGTATCGGCCTATAGTTCTATGACCGGTATACCTGTTGTAGGCCCAGCGTTGGGCGCCGTAGCAGCAGCAGCAGCAGTAGCAGCGGGTATTGCAAACGTAAAGAAGATAACCAGTACTAAAACCCCTAAGGCCGAAAAAGGTGCCTTGTTCAGCATAGGTGGTAAACGCCACAGTGCGGGTGGCACCCTGTTTACCGGTGAAGACGGCACCCGATTTGAAGCTGAAGCCGGTGAAGTTATCGGCGTAATGAACCGTAATGCAGCGCGTCATTTTATGGCATTTAACAATGCTTTCCCGGCAGGTAGCGGCAGCGCGCCAAACTACTTTGCCTCCGGTGGTATTGTATCCCGTGAGGTGGCACAACCTTCACTCAATGCTGAAGAGCTTGCTGCCCGTATTGCCCAGGCAAACCGCTCTTTACCTGCACCTGTAGTAGCAGTAGAAGATATTATAACCAAAGGAAACAGCTATGTAAGTGTGAAGGAAGGCGCTAATTTTTAGTATAAACAAAACTGCCGCTATAATGGCGGCAGTTTATATTTTATTTCATGGTTTCCATACAAGTAATTATACCTGTCAGCTTCCGTCCTTCAAATCCCCATATGGCTTCGCCCGCTTTTATACTTACTATCTTGCTTTTCTTTACCGCTGCAAGGTTTTTACCATAGATAAGTATAGAAAACGAGTATTTAAAATCGGTTGAAGAATGCGGGGTGGGATAACAGGTTGTATCAAATATCAGCCGCGTACCGTCTTCCAGGGACACTGCAACCTTATTAACTTCACCCCCGGAATTGGTTTTGGCAAAAAAGTTAAACATCACAGCATATGTAGGTTGCTCCTCTGATGTCATTTTTTCTACCTTGCAGCCACGCCCAGCAGATGCGAAGGTTGAAGAACCCCCCAAACCATTATATTTCACATAATCACAATAAAAACCTGCCGGTAGTTTAAGGCCGCCAATTACCTGAAAAGGATAGTCTAAATCAGACTCAGGACTATACTTGTAATAGAGTTTGCTACCTGCCTTATCCTGTAGAGTAACCCTTACATCACCAGGGCCGTTGATATACGATTTTTTTAAGGTATCTACATTAACCACATTAAATTCCTTACCTATAAGTTCTTCTCTTTTACTTGTGCGTGCACGCTCTTTAGTGGGCATATACACATCCATCATCTGGTCATCAGAATAAAAACCGGAGAAATAGCCGTCTTTTTCTGTTGAATATCCATCAACAATTTTAACATCTTTACCCTTCAAAAGGCTGGGACGCATAAATGGGAAACTTTCCTGGGCATAAACAAAAGACAGCGCCATAAGTGCGCACAGCAAATACACTTTTTTCATTGATTGGTGTTTTTAAAATGTTAGTTGATACAGCAAATATAACTATTTTTTTGAAACTTCAAATTTTTTGTAAGATTATTTTCAAATAAAAAAGCCCCCTGCCATTGCGGCGCAGGGAGCTTCTGAGTATATAGAGGAAAAGAGAAGCATATTAAATATTTGCAGTATTTTTTGCTTCGTTGTTTACAGTACAAATGTAATGATTTATTTGTATTAAACAATATTTATTAAGATTATTTTCTTATATGATTAAAACTATTTTAGACGGCTGGAAAAACTTCCTTAGCAAAACCGAAGTAACCGAAGCCACTGCCATAAAACGGGCAGCTGTTTGTGCTGCATGCCCACAGCTACGGCAGGGTAAACTTCTTGCCTTCATAAAAGACAGCCTTACCGAAATAGAAGGGGCTTACTGCAACATGTGTAAGTGCCCCCTGAGCGCCAAGGTGCGCAGCAACGATATTTGCCCCGAAAACAGATGGTGATTTTGACACGCTATGAAAGCATAACCTCACTGGGAGATAATTTTTTAAAACTGATGGCACAGGGCCTTATCCCCACACACATACTGGACTGGAAGGTGTATTATGAAGCTTACCTTACCGAAGCCGAAACCCTGAAACAGCAATTTGGCCGCACCAAGAAAACCCGTGCCGCAGGTAACGTAGCCGATACGTACAAAATCAGCGAACGCTGCATGTTTAGCATCATCGCGTTTATGGAAAGCGTTTAGTAAACCGTCACAGATTTTATAAAGAAAAAACCTCATCGCCCAGGTACAGCACCGGGCGGCCTTCGTGGTAGCCGCTACGCCAGTTGGCAGCAGTAACGTTAGTTTTAAGTATGGTAGCTTCGCAGGTTTCAAAATGCACGAACAGCAGTGTACTACCCTCGCCTGTCGTGGGCGTAAGCTGCCGCAGGTACACGCCCGTATCTCCCACATGGAGCCAGTCGGCAAAAGTGGCACGTTCCAGTTCGGGTACTTCAGGGAAGCTTTTCAGGAAAATGGTTTCGCTTTCGGTACCCGGCACGCCCCCTGCCCAGCGGCTGTAAAGGCTAAACCCATTACCCTGGAAGAACTGCCCCCACTCGTTCAGCGCAGGCAAATGGGCCAGGTTTACTTTTGGTTTTGGTTCCTCTTTTTTCTTTTTAAACCAGGAAAACATTCTGCTGCTGTTTTAAATTATACGCAAAGGTAAGTGTTTAGTATTATTTGGTTTGTAAATGCAGTGGCGGCGTGTAAAAATATCTTCCCCGGTTTGGCGTGGTTATGCTAAAAAACATAACAATAGGTTGGGGAATGTTTTCTTGTTCTTTGTAAGCTTCAAGCACCACTCTACTTCGTTCACCATTTATAACCTCATAAGTATTATAACCTGTAAAGTCATTTCCATGCATATTTATTATGGTGTTTACAAATGACGGAAGGTATTTATCCATAACACCTGAAAGCTTCAGGTAATCTCCTTTCTTTCCACGGCAAACAAAATCATATGCAATCCTGGCAGTGGAGACTTTCTTCACTTTAAGTTCAAATATTGAGTCGCCCAACGCAGCACTATATAGGACTTCTTTATTGAATTCATATTCGTCAGGGCTTTGCATAACGTTACCATCATGCACATAACCCCTGTCAAACTCTTTAATTAATTCATTATTTAAATTACGTGATGAATCCACCTCTACCACTTGTTTAACATCCAGCCGGTAATCAAACCCACTAAAATGCCCGTAGCCATGCCCTGCTCCATAACTAAGCCTTGCTTTTACTTTTAGAAATATACTCGGATATAATTTTTGATGGTTAATACGGGCAGCAACAGAGTCATTCATAGCCTCTGAATTAAATGTTATCCACCCTTGGTAAGCATCTATGTGTTTATTATCCGAGAACTTGAACATCTGCCCTTCAAATTCATCAGTATAAAACCCCGTAAATACAGAGTCTTTAGTTATTGATTTTACCCTGAAATAATTCTTACTCGTATATCCTTCCAGTGGAATATTCTTGTATTTTCCGTCTGCAACAGCACTAATAACAATCGTTTTATAAGGATACCCTCTATATATTTTAAGGGCATCTGTTTTCTGCCCGGTTACTTTCAGGTTCATGCTACTAATATTGGCGGCAAATTCCCTGTCTGATTTCTTATATATCCCGGTAGTATCCATATCCGAAAACTGTACCGACAATCCCGGCATCAGGCTATCATTACGCGTTTCATAGAAAAAGTAAACTCCTTTTTCCTTTTCCCGGAGGTAGCCATAGTAATGCGGCGGCGTAGTACAACCGATAAACAAAAAAAGTATACTTAATGTAAAAAGGTATTTCATAATCAGGCTGGTTTACTATGCTACTAATATAACGCAAATTACTCTTTTGTTATTTCAGATTTCAGATTGCCGCTCTTTCATTTTTACATTTGAGTGAAGCTCCCAACAACTAACAACGAACAACCGACAACTTTTACTGAACAAACCCCTTCAGTACTACCACCCCAAAACCACCGTAACTTTGCAGTGTAGAATTTCAGTACTGAAGAAGTATTAAGTATCAGGAATTAAGTAGTAAGAGTTTGTCAGTATCAGTAAGCCAACCTGAAACTTTAAACCTTAAACAAAACCAATATTTCAATCATTCAATCACCGAATGACAGGAAACATCTACATCTCCGGCCAGATAGGCACCTTTGACGGTACTACCGGGGTATCATTGGCCGATGTGGTAGCCCAGGTAAAAAAGCAGCCCACAGCCACCGCCTTTAACGTGCACATAAACAGCGAAGGCGGGCTGGTAGACGTAGGGTTCGACATTTACAACTACCTGCGTGCCCTGCGCAAGCCCCTTACCACCATAGGCAGCGGCATAGTAGCCAGCATTGCCACGGTGATATTCATGGCCGGGAGCCGCCGCCAGCTGCGCGAAAACACCCCGTTTATGATTCACCTGCCCTGGGGTGGCAGCATGGGCACCGCCGATGAGCTGGAACAGTTTGCAGCCCAGCTGCGGCAGGTAGAACAAAAAATGGTAGGCTTTTACACCAAGGCCCTCAGCGTACAGAAAGAAGCCATACTGCCGCTGCTGAAAAACGAAACCTGGCTTACCCCCGCCCAACTCATCGCGCTGGGGTTTACCACCACCACACAGCCCATAAAAGCTGTAGCAAAAGCATATTTGAACACTAACAAACCCATGAGAGGACAGTTTACCGACAAGGACAGGCACTGGATGGAAAGCCTGTTTACCAAAGTGATGGGCAGGTTTAACCAGCCGGCTATTTTTAACAAACTGGTGCAGGATGCCACCGGCGCCGAAATTGACTTTACCGATTTGGCCGATGCCGACGTGGTAGAAATAGGTGCCACCGCTACCATAGACGGTACACCTGCCGAAGGCGAATACCTGCTGCCGGACGGAACCACCTACGTGTTTACCGCAGGCGAACTTACCGAAATCATTGAGCCCGACCCTGCTGCCGCACCTGCCGAAACCGCCGCTGCCCTGCGTGCACAAAACAAAGCCCTGAAACGCCAGTTGGCTCAGGTAAAAAATGAAGTACTGGCGCTAAAAAGGCAGGTAGGCAGCCGCTACAGCCTGGACGGCCAAAAGGCAGCTGTGCGCAAACCGGCACAGGCCGACCGCCTTAACGGTATGAAACAATATTTGCAACAAAAAACAAGGAAGTAATGCCGCTTATTAATGCAGATGCCCTGGTGCTTAACCCCCGCGAAGCCGAAACGGTAAGCGAAGTAATTTTTGAAAGGGTGTTTAACGAAAGCGACCTTGCCGAATACCACGAGGTAGAAACCGGTATCGACGTGAAAACGCAGATTGCCTTTGCTACAAGGCTGGGCCTGCTGGGTAAGGAAACACAAGGCTGTACGCCAAATGAGGCCGAAGGCTTTTCGCTTACGCAAAAGTACTGGACACCCGTACTGGAGGACTTCCGCCTGATGCACTGCCAAACGGATATGCCTGCCCTGCTGAAGCTGTTCCGTAAGTCGCAGCGCATTAACCCTGATTTCTTCGACCTTGTTGGTTCTCAGGAACTGGGTGTTATCATTTCCGCAGTAGAATCGGCACTGGTAGAAAACATCCACCGTAAGGTATGGTTTAACGATAAAACGGCAGCCACAGTAGCAAACAGCGGTGTGTTTAAAAACGGTACCGACCTGGGGTATTTCAACTCGTTCGACGGCCTGTTTAAGCAAATCTTCGCCGAAGTGCCTACCTCTGTGGCCAACTATGTTGCCATTACCAAAAATGCAGGTACTACCTATGCTGCCCAAGTACTGGATGAGGATGCCGCGTTGGACATCTTCGAGAAAATGGTAACCCGTGCTGACGAAAGGCTGGTTTCGGCAGACGATGTGTTTATCCTTGCAAGCCGTTCGCTGGCCGATAACTACCGTGCTACCCTGCGCAACAAAAACCTGGGTTCGGGCTTCCTGGAAGTGGTGGAAGAAGGCAGGCCAAGGCTGTTCTTTGACGGTATAGAGGTAAAAGTGCGTTACGACTGGGACCGCTATATTAAAGACTACCAGAACAACGGTACCAAATACCATCTGCCACACCGTGCCGTGCTGACTACAAAGAGCAACATTCCGGTAGGTACCCTAAGCGAAGAAGACCTTACCAAGCTTGATGTGTTCTACGACAAAACCCTACGCACCAACATTATGGACGCTGCATACAGCATCGACGCCAAGCACCTTGAACCGTATATGACGGTGGCAGCGTACTAATTTGTTTAAAGTTTAAAAGTTTCAGGTTTAAAGTTAGCTTCACTCGTACCCACTATCGGGACTGAAAACTGCGACTATAATACAGCAGAGTAAGCATTCCCCTCCTCGGAGGGGTGCCCGCAGGGCGGGGTGGTTAACAATCCTCACACCAACCCCTATCCGGAGGAGAGGGAGCAACTTCACTCGTGCCCATTACGACCCTGAAGGGGTCACGTTTATTAGCCTGGGGCAACGCCCGGGGGGAAATCCGCATGGAGAATTATATACGAGTGAAGCTCCCAACAACCATCAACCGACAACTAACAACCATCCCCCCAAGACTTCTTCTCTAATCAAAAAAAACAACCATGTCTGATTGTACTGGAAACCTAACCGCTGATATCCTTTTCGATTGTATTAACGCGCCTGTGGGCGGTATAGAGCAAAACGTGCTCATTGTAAAAAAAGATGATGTTAAAGTATCTACCATAACTGTAGACCCTGATAACGACCTTGTGGTTACCGGCCTGGAGCTGAATGCCACTGCCGATGCTTTCAGGCTTACCGGTGTAAAGCAGAGTAACAGCAAGGCCTGGGAACTTGTGAAAAAGGAAAACGCGCCTGATAAGTTTAAGCACACCTTTAGCGGGGTGATCTTTAACCCGAGCGCCGAAAACAAAATGCAGGCTTCGGCTCTGGCCAAGGGTGCCAAATATGTAATCATCGTAGAGCAGGTATGGAAAGGTGCCGGCAGTAAAGATGCCTTCGAGATCCTGGGGCTTTCATCGGGCCTTGAAATAAGCACCATGACAAACAGCAGCAAGGAAAACGACAACATGATTATGTTTGAGCTTGCAAGCGCCGACGGTTTTGAAGAGGCTACCATGCCGAAAAACTTCCTGGACGGCACCTACGCCGCCACAAAGGCCCTGTTTGACAACAAACTGGTACCGGTAACCCCATAACCGTATGGATTTTACCAGTATGGATATCGCAGCCCTTACCCGTAGTGTTACGGGCGAGGGCCGGCGGTACCTTGAGCTGTTCCTCAGGGAGTATACCGCCCTTTTCCCGGGCCCGGTAAACCCGGGGTGCCCCCGCTGCCTGCAAGAATATTTGACCCGTTATAAAAACCATTATAAAAGTATGAGTACCGCAAACACCTGCCGCTACAGGCTGCACGAACGTTACGAAAACATACCACTGCAATTTGGTTCACCCATCTTGGTCAACAATGACAACATAACCGATGCGTATGCCGAAATATTACTAAACCACCCTAACGGCGCACGCTACTTTGCCCAAATACCGGAGCCGGAAACAGTATCAACAACAGAACCGGAAAGCGACGAAGAAATACACACTGGGCAGACCGTAAACACTACCCCGACAGATACCCTCTCCGCACTTGAAGATAACGACAGTACCGAATGAAGGCGCTCTTTGTAGACATTTGGAAACGCCTTACCCCCTGGAGCAAAAGCGCCGACGTATATGCCAATGACGTGGACAACGCCTATCCCGAACGTATGGACCGGCTGATAAACAACAGCGTTACGGCCAAGAGCGCGGCAGCCATTATGGTGCAGTACCTCATCGGTAAAGGGTACGGCCCGGAAAACGACAGCATTGTCATCAACAAACAGAAAAACCTCCGCCTGATTGATTTTGCCGATGATGTGGCAGACGACCTGGTAAAGCAGCGCGGAGTGTTTATACACATCAACTACAACGCACTGTACCAGATAGCCGACGTAAGTGTACTGCCCTACGAATGGTGCCGTATGGGCAAAAAAGACAGTACTGATTATTCGGGTAAGGTAGCGGTGTGTAAAGAATGGCTGAAGCCAAAACGCAGCGAAATAGAACTTATAGATGTGTACAACCCCCGCAAGGCAGTTATAGATGCACAGGTAGAAGCCGCCGGTGGCTGGGAGCAGTACAAAGGCCAGGTACTGTTCGTTAATATGGATACTAAGCTTATCTACCCCCTGAGCCGCATTGATGCCGTAGCCGAAGATTGCGACAGCGAGGCACAGGCGGGCATTTACAAAAACAGGCTGTTGCGCCGTGGTTTTTTTGGCAATACACTGGTGGTTACACGTCCGCTTGTTGGTGGTGGCCTGGAACCGGGCAGCCATGCCTACCGTGAAGCCGAAGATGAGCGCGAAGCCTTTCAGAAAGCCATAAAAGACAGCCTCGGTGCCGAAAATACCGGTGGCGTGCTGTGCCTGGAAATGGACTTTGCCGGGGAAAAACTGGAAGATGCCATACTGGTAAAGCAGATAGAAAGCAAAATAGACGACGAGCTGTTTAACTATACCGAAACCAGCGTGCGCGAAAACATACTGGTGGCATTTAACAACCTTCCGTCGGGACTCGTGAAAACCAACGACAGTGCGCTTTTTGGAAATAGTGGCGAGGCCATCCGTGAAATGAAGCGTACCTACTGGGAAAACACCAGCAAAGACCGCAACCTGCTTACGGGGCTTCTGAACCGCCTGCTGGCGCAAATGCCCGATTACAAAAGCCTTAAAGTAGAACCCCTAAAACTGATTGAAGATGCAGCTCCTGATATCCCGCAGTGATTTGGCCCAATACAAACAGATGGCCAAAACCACTTTTGACGATAAGCTGAACGAACAGATACGCGATGCACAGCTGCTGGACCTTCAGCCCCTTATTGGCGAAAGCCTGTTTAACAGCATCCTTGCCGCACCCCAGGATCATACCGAACTGCTGGAAGGCGGCGTGTACGAGCACGACGGCATTAGTTACCAGAACTACGGACTTAAGATGGTACTGGCCTACTTTGCTTATGCACGCTATGCTATGTTTTCGTCGGTTACCGATACACCCTTCAGCATGGTAGAAAAACTGAACGACAGCAGCCGCCCGGCAGAACCATTGGCAAAGAAAACCCTGTACACCATGAACCGCGATGCAGCCGTACAACTGTGGGGTAATGTAAAAAATTACCTCACCCGAACAGGATATACCGGGTACAAACCCCATGGGCAAAACGCCCCCGCAGGAGGATTTCGACTTAAAAAGATTGGCTGATGGTTATTATAAATTCGTACAGCAACAAACGCTTTACGCTAAATGGCATACAGTACCTGAAAAACTACGTTAGCAGGGTGTCGGGTAACCGCGTGCAGATTTACAACTGCTACGACAATTGCGATGTACTGGCAGGCTACGATATTTACAGTAATTATATTGTAAACGGAGAAACCTTCAGCAATGCGGCACTGCTCCAGGAAGCGTTGCTTGACATTATATTCAGCCGTGGCACCTTGGGCAACGATGTAGGGGAGCTGATACAGGACAATAAAAGGATTGTAAAAGATGTAACAATAGCTACTACTGATACAGAAACGCAAATATTAGCCAAGATTAATGCCCTGCCGCTTTACCTTATTGATGAGCACAACCTGGTTTCGTACAAGTGTTACGACGGAGGCGAAAGGGTGTTAGTTTATAATACTATTGGGGTGGGTAAAGGCAGTTACGGCATTGGAGGTACCCAGCTTACGCTGAATAACCTGTTGAAAGTATACCAATATGTGCCGTATGTAAACCAAAATAACATACACCGTGTACGTACCTATGCCACACAGGACGCAGGCAACGTCCCCAGCACCACCCAGGTAGCAATGCTTATAAACGCTAATCTCCCCATAAGCTTCAGTGAAACTGATGTTCCGTGGATTGTCGTGAATATGCTCGGCACCAGCCCCATAAAAAAACACATATACTGGTTTACAGCCGGTAAGGGCTTATGGGGAGGGCCGGAAATTGCCGGTGGCACCACAGTTAACCGGGGTATGCTACAATATGTACTTACACAAAATGCCACACCCCAGGATGTACAAGATGGAGGTAACACTTCTGTAATACCACTCGGTGTACTGCCGGATGGTGATTATATCTCAGCAGCCAATGCAGTTGAACGCGACCTAAGCAATCCTGATTTGTATTATTTCCTGAAGTTTACAGTTGATGGGGCAGAATACCTGCTTCAGTTTATAGGAACTGATTACGGTATATACGGGGGCAGTAATACGTTACTATTTACTGAGTCAGACTTCGAAGAAATGCCCGTGGCTGAAACGCCTGAGCCTTACATCCCGAATCTACAACAGGTGACTATTCAGGGAAGTACAACAGACCAACCCATTACCACATCGGACGGCATAAACACTACCGAGATACAACCTTCCGGTGGACTAATGCTTAAAAGGGATGGTTATAAAATAACACTAATGCTTGACCCGAATGCTGTATATGAAAGTTTTGATTTACTGATACCCCGTTCATATTCCGGTACCGGTTCTGAAACTATGGTTTTCCAAAGCACTGTGATATCAACACCGGGCAGGCCTGTTATCCGTAGTAAAGTAGCTAATTACTCAAGTATTAGCGAACTGGAAACGGGCGATGAAATTAGCCACCGTATAGGCAACCTCGTCATCCACAGTGCAATTTATAACGGTGGAGATCCTGACAGTATTGAAAACTTAAGTATTCTGTTGGCAACTGAAATTTAAACCAGAAAAGAAATGAGAAAACTATTTTATATGATGCTTATAGTTTGCTGTATTGCACATGCACAAACTGCTCCGTTTACCACAACAAATAATTTGAAAATCAACAATCCCGTTGAAGGCAACGCTACTGACAGTGTACTTGTGTGGCGCAATATTGATAAAGCGGTGCGCTTTTTCCCCTTGGGAGGTAAATACGTACCCTATAAGGGTGCAACACAAAATGTAGACTTAGGGGATAAGACGTTGTATGCCGGGCAGGTGTATATTGGGAATGATGATGTTGTGCCAACGGGTGAAGTGAAAAATATTTTCGGGATTTATGGCTCCTCTGATTTTTCTACTGACACCCGGAGCTTATATGTAGCAAAAGATGAATTTAATCAACTTCATATTCACAATAGAGGAAAAGGAAATGTAGAGAATAATTGTGCATTTGGGCTCTATTCCCTAGTCAAAAATACAACTGGAAATTCAAATACGGGGTTTGGATACGGCAGTCTGTATTCTAATACAACCGGATTTAACAATACTGCGGTGGGGCGTAATTGTATGTTAAACGCTAATGGTAATTATAACACTGGTGTTGGTGTTTCTTCACTTAAAAGTGTAACATCACAGTTTAATACTGCGGTGGGCTACCAGGCATTGACTTTCCTTACCTCAGGTGCATCAAATACAGCGATCGGGCTCCAAACATTATATTTATTAACAACCGGAGCTTTCAATACAGCATTTGGGGGATCGGCTATGTATTATGCTACAACCGGTTCATATAACACTGCTTTAGGAAGTTCTAGCGGCATGGACTTAACAGAAGGAAATTTCAACACTTTTGTGGGCAGGTCAGCAGGCCGTCCACTAACAACCGGGAGCTATAATCTTATAGTTTCAAGAGGCACCAATAACGTAACTGAGTATACAGGTGTTATTACAGGAAATTATAATACATTGCTTGGGACTGTTAAATCAATGTCTGGAGATTCAAATAACTGGGTAGTAATCGCCGACGGCAATGGCAATCGTGCTTTCGAGAAAAATGGAAGCACTGGCGCAGTAGACATTAAAGGCACCTCTTTTACTTTTAATTCAGGAGGGCTAAAAGCCGGGGTGATGAATGTCACTACTACTACAACCATAACAACCACAAATATTGGGTCTAACGGCTTTCTGTATGTCTATGCTGATGCTTCCAGCGGGAATATTACAATCAACTTACCAACCGCTGCTTCAATTAGTGGATATTCTGTGTGGGTGTATCGTAAAGACAATACCGCAAATACCGTAACCGTAGATGCTAACGGGTCTGAACTCATTAACCAGTCGCTTACATATTCCCTTACCGGGCAAAACAGCAATGCCAAATTTACCAGTGATGGCACACAGATAAGGGTTTTCAACTAATACTTAATATTTTCTATCAGGATTGGTCAAGATTTATTTTGAAATCAAATCATGAAAATGATTAGCCAATACATAAAGCCCATACTGGCACTTATTCTTGTGGGCGGTTTTATAGTATACTTGTTTATTACCTCCTACATTCCGCCACAAAATATAAATGAGCAACTACAAACAGCCCTTATAGGGTTCGTGGGCCTTGCCATAGGATACTACCTGGGCAGCAGCACCGGGCAACAACGTGCGAACGACGCACTACGCAGACTCAGCAGCAAAAACGAACCGTAATATGAAACATATTGTACTGTCAACTGTTGCAGGGCTGTTGAAATACTTCGGGTTAGAAGCTCCCTTTATCATTGCAGGGCTTGCCGGGGGTATTACCTTCATTTCTAAAAACAGTGGCCTTACCAAATGGCAAAAATTCCTGTCGGTGGTATCGGGTGGGTTTGCAGCAAACTACCTGACTCCCATCGTAGGCGAGCGGATGGATTTAACCGATAAAGTCCTGTACGGCATCGCGTTTCTGTTAGGCTATGGTGGCCTGAAAAGCATTGAGTGGATATTTGTAATATTTTCCGGAAACTTAAACCCTACTAAAAATGACAATTCCTGAATTTATATCCAAATACCTCCCCTTTGCCAAGCAAACCGAAGCTAAAACCGGCATCAGCGCCATAGCCATCCTTGCCCAGGCAGCACTGGAAAGCGGTTGGGGAAAAGCCGCACCCGGCAACGCTTTCTTTGGTGTAAAAGACACCGATGGTATTAACGGCAATGAGCAACTGCTTACCACCACCGAATACAGCCGCAGGGCCGACCTGGAATTCCCGCAGGTGATAAGCGTAACACCCTTAGTGCGTAACGGCGTGAAAATGTTCCGGTATAAAGTGAAGGATTATTTCAGGAAGTATAATACGCCTGAGGAATGTTTTACAGACCATGCCAACTTCTTCCTGAAAAACAAGCGCTATGCCGAAGCCCTACAGGTAAAGCACAACCCCATGCTTTTTATAGATGCCATAGCGGCGGCAGGTTATGCTACAGCGCCAAACTATGCCGGCACACTAAAGGCCGTAGCCAAAACCATAGAAAAGTACGTATGAAAATACCAACCCAAAACCTGATTATAGCAGCGCTGGTAATAGCGCTGCTTTTTGCTGTGCAAAAGTGTACCTCTGTGCAGCAAAACAGCCGGATAAACGCTTTGGCTTTGACCGATAGCATTCGGTATTTTACAAATGCACTGGGCATGCAGACAGCATCCGTCCGTACATTGCAAACCAACAAAGGCCAACTTGAAGAACTACTGCTGGATAAAGACAGGGAACTACAACGGCTCTCTGAAAACTTTTCAAAAACCCATACAGTAGCGAAATACCAAACCGTGACGAAATACGACACCATTACTATAACTTTTCACGATACTGTACCCTGTATTTTTTCACGGGAAGGTATTGCGCAAAGCAAATGGTATTCATTACGTTACCGGGCAGACCAAAGAAGCATCATTATAGATACCCTTACCCTGCCTAACACAACTACCCTTATAACCGGCACTAAGCGCAGCTGGTTTTTAGGCCGTGAAACCCTGGTAACCGAAGTAACCAATAGCAATCCCCACGTTAAAGTAACCCAATTAAAATCAGCTGAAGTAATATTGCCCACCCCTGTTTATAAAAAGTGGTATGTATGGCTGGGAGTCGGTTTAGCCGGTGGATATTTTCTAGCAAAATAAACTTGAACTTGTTTTATTAGTACCTTTGTAAAAACCAACATTAGAATGGGTACTACTCCATTTCTTAATCCCTTTAAACTAACGCTGATAAACATCGTAGTTTTAGCAGCGTATACCTTGCTTTCACTGGCATTAGTGTATTATTACACCTTTGCTCCCTCACCTATACCTGATTTAATTTTGGGTTATGGCATTGGAACACAAATACTTTTATACCTCATGGGATTTAAGTCTCTGCGCAATTTTAATGTTTATTTCTTTTGGCTGATTGTAGGTATCATTCATTTCTTTTTTTACCTATACCTAAAAGATATACCTTACTATATGGCCGTAAAAGGCAGTTATGCGCAACCTCTCAGAAATACAATATTTCTGGTATTGTTATTCCAGGGTTTACGATACATTAGCTTAGCAGAACAGGGACAGGAACTCATCTTCCCCCAAAGAGGAGGGGTTAGCAACAATGAGCGAAAATCCACCGGAGTAGATTTCCTGTGTTTCGTTTTATATATGGGATCTTTTATAGCACTTACAATATTGTAAATCTGCCAAATTAACAAACTACCGAATCCACTAACTAAACACTTCTCTTAGCACTTCCAGTGATTTCGGCCTGCGGAAACCTTCGAGGTGAAAGGCATAATAGTCCAGCAAAATGCGCAGCAGTACCTGGCGTTCCGTTACATGGAATGCCTTGGCGCTGTCGTCCAGCTTCAGGGCCATAAGGCGGCGCAGCAGGGCCGTATCATGGTCGGTAAGGCAGGTAATGCCGTGGTAGGGCATAAACACTCCTTCGGTCATCTCGAAATACGGGTGGCTATCGGCACCGTTAGGGTAAAAGCCTAAAAACTTAGTAAGTTCCATAAGCAGTACCAGGTGGAAGTTGGCCGTACCCTCATGGCTGTCCAGCCACAACAGGGCCGTTTCCAGGAAGGTATACAGGCTTTCGTTCTGTTCCTCCTCTTTTATACAGTGGTGCAGCATTTCACTGACAAACAGCGCTATGGTGGTTTTTACAATATCGGTATTCAGGGTGTGGTACGGGTGCGCCATGCGTACTTCCTTAAAGTACTCCAGCGTACCCTTATCTTTATGCGAAGCCTCTATTTCCAGCAGGTTTAGCGGGCGGAAATAAATGTTTTTCTGGGTGCTTTTTTTGGCACCAAAAGCATCGCGCACATAGTAGGTTTTCAGGCCACTGCTCTGCGTATAGCATTTTACCACCAGGCTTTTTTCCTGGTAGCGCAGGGCACTGATTACTATGGCGCGGGTTTTTATGAGCATTTAATAAACCTGAACTAATACATCAGTAGGTATATGCAGCTGATTACTTATCTGACGAATCATTTCAAGGGAAAGTTTTCGTTTACGGTTCAGTATTTCACTCGCACGGCTTTTCTGCCCAATGATTTCAGCTAAATCACTTTGGGTGTAACCCATTTGTTCCATACGGAATTTAATGGCTTCAATAGGATCCGGTAAATCTATCGGATAATGTTCTTTTTCAAATTGCTCTATCAATATACCCAATATCTCCAGTTCATCACTTTCAGGTGTGCCAGGTGCTGCATCAAAAATAACCTCAAGCCTTTCTAATGCCGCATTGTAATCCTCTTCCGTTTTTATAGGTCTGATGTTCATTTTTATATTGTATTAGCATTAATCTTATCATAACCTGCATGGGTACCTATAAACCGTATCCATACCATTTTGTGGTTGTAGTTAATTTTTACAATTAACCGGTAATTATTTCCTTTTATATTAAAAACTATCCTATTGTCCTGCAATATACTTGCACTTGGATATTCTCTTTTAATATCAACAGGGCTATTCCATGTTGCTTTCTCTGCTTCTTTGTACCATGCTTTCAGTTGATGTTCACAATCCGCATGTATAGCCCAGAAATCCCGTAATATTTTTATCGATATAACTCTCAATTGATTCTTTGGTTTATACAAAGTTAAGAAAAGTTCCCGTTTTGGGAAATATTTTCAATAAATATTTTATACCTATCTACCAATTCTCCCTACCTTTGGTATCCGAATAAAAATTTTATTATGAAATACCATCAGATACCCAGCAGCCTTTTCATTAAAAACCGTAAAAAGTTTATGGCCGAAATGAAGCCGAAAAGCGTTGCCGTATTCAACTCTAACGATATTTACCCCGTGAGTGCCGACAGCACCCTACCGTTTGCACAACACCGCGATATTTTTTACCTGAGCGGCGCCGACCAGGAGGAGTCTATCCTGTTACTGTGCCCGGATGCCCCTTATGAGCACCTGCGTGAAATACTGTTCCTACGCGAAACCAACGAGCACATTGCCATTTGGGAAGGCGAAAAACTGACCAAAGAACGCGCGACTGAAGTTAGCGGCATCAAGAATATTGTATGGCTTAAGGATTTTGAAAAGACACTTTTTGAAATCATGACCTATACCGACACCATCTACATCAATACTAATGAGCACTACCGTTCATCAGTGGAAACGGAAACCCGCGAGGCCCGCTTCATAAAGTGGTGGAAAGACAAATACCCGGCACACCAGGTAGCCAAAAGCAACCCAATACTACAACGCCTGCGTTCTATAAAAGAACAGGAGGAACTGGACCTGATGCAGCACGCCTGCGACATTACCGAAAAAGGTTTCCGCCGTATACTAGGCTTTACCAAACCGGGCGTTTGGGAATACGAACTGGAAGCCGAACTGATACACGAGTTCGTGCGCAACCGCAGCAAGGGATTTGCCTATACGCCTATCATTGCCAGCGGCAACAATGCCAATGTGCTGCACTATATAGAAAATAACCAGGAGTGTAAGGACGGCGACCTGATATTGCTGGACGTTGCCGCCGAATATGCTAATTACAGCAGCGACCTTAGCCGTACCATTCCCGTAAACGGCCGCTTTACGCCACGCCAGCGCCAGGTATATGATGCCGTACTGCGCGTAAAAAATGAGGCCACCAAACTGCTTACACCGGGTACGCTATGGAAAGAATACCACGTTGAAGTGGGCAAGATTATGACATCTGAGCTTCTTGGCCTTGGCCTTATTGATAAAGCCGACGTGCAAAACGAAGACCCTGCATGGCCTGCATACAAAAAATACTTTATGCACGGCACCAGCCACCACCTGGGCCTTGATACGCATGATTATGGGCTGCTGTACCTGCCTATGGAAGCCAACATGGTATTTACTGTAGAACCGGGTATTTACATCCCACAGGAAGGTTTTGGCATACGCCTTGAAGACAACGTGGTGGTACAGCCAAGCGGCGAACCGTTTAACCTGATGCGCAACATCCCTATAGAAGCGGAAGAGATTGAAACAATTATGAATAGTTAGTTTATTTGTTTCAGGTTTAAAGTTTAAAGTTGCTTACTCAGCCATAAACAAATAAACATATCCACGCATAAACGAATCTACATAAAAACAAATAACCCTGCTTTTAGGCAGGGTTATTTGTTTTATAGCAACACCAGGTTTTCATCGGGGCTGGTGGTGTACAGCACCCGGTCTGAAACAATTTTTATAATATCAATAAGCTTGGATATCTCGGCGGGCTTTACAGCATAGCCCACTGCCCCCAGCTTCCTTGCTTTTTCTATATCTTCAGGATCTGAACTGGTAGAGAACATTATCACGGGGATATCTCTCAGGTGTTCGCGTTTACGCAGGTATTTCAGTATGTAAAACCCGTCTTTAACCGGCATGTTTACATCCATAAATATCAGGTCGGGTTTCATTATAAAATCACACTCCAGGAACATCAGCAATGCATCGGCTGAGTTGAAGTCGTTAAATATAATATCGGGGTATACGCTGTGCAAAATGTCCCTGAAAACCATACGGTCATCTTCATCGTCATCTACCAGCATCATGTTCTTAAAATTCGACATTTACACAAAGTTATGCACAAACTTAATAAATAATTAATAATCAAATACGTATTAAAGCGTTAAATTCAAATTTCGAATGGTTATAAATAAAGCATTCAGCCTTTTGCCAATAGTGCATACCTGCTAAAATATATCTCATTATCTTTGCGGCTTACTAACGAAAGGATATACATGTCGCGCGACGAAAAACTGAAAGAACGCTGGGACCAGCTTGTACATATACTGAGCACCCGTTTTGCCGATGGCGAAATATTGGACCTCGACTCTATTATTTACCTTATAGGCGTACAGGAGCTGGGTAAGTTCCACAAAAAATTTAAAAAAGACGAAAAGGTAAACCTGATGCATATAGCCATATGCCGCCTTTTAGAACCCTATGGTTATTATGAGTTCGACTTTTTTGACGCAGATGGCTGGCCGCACTACACGGTAAAAGAACAATTACCCCCGCTAAAAGCCGGCGAACAAAGCGTACTGATGAAAACTGCTATTGTAGATTATTTTTTAGAGCGCGGGCTTATACAATAAGCCGGTTATTATTTATTACCGGCAGCAACGATAAAATCCTTAAATTTGCACACTCATTTACAGTAAAATGATAGACAAGATTAAAGACTACATAGCCGAAGCCGACGCGTTTAAGGCACATACCAAAGAAGAACTTGAAGCATTCAGGATTAAATTTTTAGGTAGTAAAGGATTACTTAAAGATTTTTTTGCTGAGTTTAAAAACGTAGCCGCCGACCAAAAAAAGGAATTTGGCCAGGTTATAAACCAGCTTAAAAAGATTGCTGAAACCAAGGTATCTGACCTTCAGGAAGTTTTTGAAAGCAAGGAAGAAGCTACCGGTATTTATGGCGACCTTACCCGCCCAGGCGAACCGTTTGCCGTGGGTAGCCGCCACCCTATATCTATTGTAAGGAACCAGGTTATAGACATCTTCAGCAACATAGGCTTTAACGTAAGTGAAGGCCCGGAAATTGAAGATGACTGGCACAACTTTACCGCGCTGAACCTGCCCGAGTACCACCCGGCACGCGACATGCAGGATACGTTCTTTATCCAGACGAACCCCGATGTGCTGCTACGTACGCACACCTCATCAGTACAGGTGCGTTATATGGAAGACAACAAGCCGCCTATACGTACCATATCTCCGGGTAGGGTATTCCGTAATGAGGCTATATCGTCTCGTTCGCACTGTATCTTCCACCAGATAGAAGGGCTTTATATAGACAAAGATGTATCGTTTGCCGACCTGAAGCAGACGCTTTTATACTTTACCAAAGAAATGTTCGGCAAGAGCAAGATACGCCTGCGCCCGAGTTATTTCCCGTTCACTGAGCCAAGTGCTGAGGTAGACATTTACTGGGGCCTTAAAACCGAAACCGATTACCGTATTACCAAAGGTACCGGTTGGCTGGAAATTATGGGCTGTGGCATGGTAGACCCTAACGTTCTTAAAAATTGCAACATAGACCCTGCCAAATACAATGGCTTTGCCTTCGGTATGGGTATAGAGCGTATGGCCATGCTGCTGTACCAGATAAGCGACATACGTATGTTCTATGAAAACGACGTACGCTTCCTGGAGCAGTTTAAATCGAGTATTTGATACTGAAAAATAAAAAGAGCCGCTTTTGCGGCTTTTTTTGTGCTTATAAACCACGTAATTGAATAGCGGCTTTTTACTATATTTATGTTATGAAAAAAGCAACTCCCATATTACTTATGGTTTCGCTGGGGCTAAGCCTTTACTTCGGCCTAAAACCTCAACAAACGGTTAATATAAAAGACGAAACCAAGGCCATTAACATATTACTTGATGACTGGCATACCGCAGCTGCCAAAGCCGACTACAATGGTTACTTCGGTAAAATAGCAGAGGACGGGCACTACATAGGCACCGATGCTACCGAAAACTGGGATAAAAAAGCGTTCTCTACATTTAGTAAGCCCTATTTTGATAAAGGCAAGGCATGGGATTTTAAAGCACTGGAACGCCACGTATACTTTAGCAAAGACGGAAAAACCGCCTGGTTTGACGAGTTGCTGGATACCTGGATGAAAGCCTGCCGTGGCAGTGGCGTACTGGAAAAAGAAGGGAAAGAGTGGAAGATAAAACACTATGTACTGAGCATGACCGTACCAAATGAAACCAGCAAAGAGGTGATTCCCCTGAAGGCGAAATACGAGGATGCACTTATAGAAAAAATGAAAAAGAAATAGGTTAGTAGTTCATGGTTTATAGTGTCTTACCCATCTATAAACCATGAACTATAAACAAAATAACTGCGTTAGCTAAACCACGTTTTAAGTACCGGGAAAATAAAGTTACTCACACTAAGCACCGGGTAAAAGAATAACGACTGTTTCAGGGTTTCTTCGCTGGCAAAAATATTTGTGCTGTTTATCTTCAGGAAAAAGTTGAGCGCCACACTTGTTATAAGGCATACTTTAAGCCCACCGAAAAGCCCGCCCAACAAACGGTTTACCCAACCCAGCCCACCGGCTTCGGCAAGTTTTGTAAATACTTTGGCCAGCATATACACACCCACCACGGCAGCCACAAACGTAATGAAGAATATGGTGATTCCGCCATTGCCCGGTTTATCGCCTGCAAAAAGGCCTGAGAATTTTATGGCGATGAACAAGCCTACAACCAGCGCCACAAGTGAGGCCAGTTCGGCAAAAAGCCCTTTTGCTACTCCTTTTACAATACCGAAAACCAGTAACGAGGCTATGATGATGTCTATAAATTTCATGGCGCAAAGGTAATATGTAAGGTTCTATCTGGCAAGAAAGGTTTTTTTGTTTTATTAAGCTAAATTTTAGGCAATTGCCAGCATCTTATGAAGATATGTAACTATCTTTGGCAAAACTGATGCTTATAATGAGAAAAATTACCCTTTTTACCCTATTAGCTGTTTCGGCTGCTGCATTTGCACAGCACAACCCCACCATAGAGGATTCGCCCGAGTTTAAGCAACTGGTGGAATCTGAAATGAAATCGGCCTATAAGTCCGCAAACTTTGTGGCTAATGCCAATACCGGCAATTATGACGTGGGGCACCAAACACTGGAACTCACCGTAGACCCTAACGAATATTACATAGCCGGAAAAATTACTACCGAATTTACGGCAAAGCAGTCCATGTCTACCATTACGTTCGACCTGGATGATGCCCTTACGGTAAGCAGTGTAAAGCAGGGTACAACAAACCTGACTTTTACCCAAAACAGCAATAATGAATTGGTAATCAACCTCCCCTCTGTGATGGCACAAGGGCAGCAGGCTACTGTGGTGGTAAACTACAACGGCGAACCCGACCCTGAAACAGATGCTATTAATACTTCGTGGCACGGCGATTCGCCAATATTGTGGACTCTGAGTGAACCTTACGGTGCCAAAGACTGGTGGCCGTGCAAGCAGGACCTTAACGATAAAATCGATGGTATAGATGTATACATTACCGCACCATCGCAGTATACAGCGGTAAGCAACGGCCTTGAAATTTCGCAGACCGTATCGGGCGGAAATAAAACCACACACTTTCAGCACAATTACCTAATACCTGCCTACCTTGTAGCCATTGCCGTTACAAATTACAGTGTGTATAACCAAACCTATAACGGCACCCAGGGCAGTTTCCCTGTGGTAAACTACCTCTACCCCGAAACACAATCTGCAAATGAGCCAATGCTTGCACAAACGCTTAGCATTATGCAGTTTTACGAGGACACCTTTGAGCAATATCCTTTCCATGCCGAAAAATATGGCCATGCACAGTGGAATGCAGGCGGAGGCATGGAGCACACCACAGTATCCTTTATGGGCAATTTCAGCAGGGAGCTTATAGCACACGAGCTGGGACACCAGTGGTTTGGCGACAAAATAACCTGTGGCTCGTGGAGGGACATATGGCTGAACGAAGGCTTTGCCACCTACCTTAGCGGGCTTGTAATAGAGGACCAGGACGGTGCATCATTATTTGCCACATGGCGCCAGCAAAAGGTAAACAACATTATATCTTACCCTAACGGTGCAGTATACCTTACAGCAAATGACACGCTGGACGAAAGCCGCATCTTCAGCAGCAGGCTTAGTTATAACAAAGGCGCTATGGTGCTGTACATGCTGCGCTTTAAGCTAGGGGAAACCAACTTTAACCAAGGCGTAAAAGACTACCTTGCCGATGCCGATTTGGCTTACGGCTACGCAAAAACCCCGGATTTCCAGGCACACCTGGAAACCGCAAGCGGTGTTAACCTTGATGAGTTTTTTGATGACTGGATATACAACCAGGGCTACCCTACCTACACCGCTACAGTAACACCGGGCGGTTCGGGTAATGTGTATGTAAAGCTTACCCAAACGCAGTCGCACGAATCTGTTTCGTTCTTCGAAATGCCGGTGCCGATACGCCTGCACGGTACAAACGGGCAGGTATATAACACGGTATTAGACAACACCTATAACAACCAGCAGTTTAATGTGCTGCCGGGCTTTACCGTACAAAGCATTGAAGTAAACCCTGATTACCATCTTATAACAGGCATAAACAGCGGTGTGCTGGGTACCGAAGCTTTTGCCGCCGACTTCAGTGCCAGCCTGTACCCTAACCCTACAGCTACTGAACTTAACCTTAGCATCCCCGATGGCGTAAGTGTTACTAAAACTACTTTCTACAACACCTTAGGCCAAAAAGTACTGGAAACCGCTACCGATACCAAATGGAATGTATCGCAGCTATCAGCCGGGGTGCATTTCATCACCCTTGAAACATCGGCAGGTACAGCACAGCTTAAGTTTGTAAAACAGTAATATCTGCTTTAACCATAAAACAAAAAACGGCTGCCTTTTCGGGCAGCCGTTCTCATATCATAAAACTACGGTTTATTGTATTACAATCTTGCGGGTGGTTTTGCTACCGTTTTGTTCGGCGGTTACAAGGTACACACCCTGTTCGGCCTGTAGCTGCACCGGTATGGTATTTACACCGGCAGTAGTATGGTTTTGCTGGTTGTGTATCAGTCGGCCACGCAGGTCGTACACGGTTATGTTTGCAATGCCCGCCACTGCGCCAAACTGCACATTAAAACTGCCCCTGCTCGGGTTAGGGTATACAGCAAAGTTTGTAAGCTGCTGTGGTTTCGGTGTACTTAGGTTGGCCGGGTTAAGGCCGCACAGTATAAGGCTCCATGAAGTTACAGCACCGCCGTCGCCACCCCAGGTATCTTCTACCTGTAGTGTCCATGTACCCTGTGCGGTTTCGCCATTAAGTGTGCTAAGTGCATCCTGTGGCGCTACTAGCCCCGTTATTGCCGGAGTACCCGAGCAGTTAAGCGGGTTACCTGCATCGCTGAATGAAGCATCAAGATTGTCCATATCGCCACACTGGCCTGCAAACAATACTATCTCGGTCCCCGAAGGGCTTATAAGCGTAGCAATAACATCACTTATCCAGCTGTGGGTAATTTGCAGAACCACGATAACATCCTGCAGGTTAAACTCACCATCTACCTCCATGGTTGTTGAGGTTGTGGCAGGGTCGCCTCCCGAAATTTCCAATGGCAGGTTTTCGGTTGTATACTCATTACAAAACTGTATACCGGTGCTGAAAGAAACCGGGGTGTTAAAATCGGGCATGCACGCTGCATTGGCACCCCTTACACGCCAGTAATATTGTGTGCCTTGAAGCAGGCCACTCACGGTATAGTTACTGGTGGGAGTAAAGGCATCGGCTACAATATCAGTAAACTCGGCATCGGTAGCCACCTGAACCTGATAGAACGAAGCAATAAGGTCGTTATTCCAGTCCAGCGCTACGGTAGTAGGCAGGGTATCGGCACCACTTTCAGGATAAATTGCTGTAAGTTGCGCAAAGTCATTGCTAAGGATGCTGAAGTGCAGGGTCACGGTTTTGGTTTCGCTTGCTGAGGCAGCATGTACAATAATATTGTAATCGCCTACAGGGGAATTGTCTGTACTGGTTACCGTAACAGTAACACTGCCAGGCTCCGTAAGGCTGTCCGGTGAAAAAGTCACCGTAGAACCCGAAGGTTGACCCGTAGCGGTAAAGGTAGTAGCACCTGAAAACCCGTTAATGTGCTCTATGCTAAAAGTATAACTGGCTTCACTGCCTTTACATACCTGTTGTGTCTGCGCACCTTGTACCGTAGCAAGGAATGTACTTCCTGCTGCATTTATGGTAAAATCGGCATTAGAAATATCATAGAAAATATTGTTATGCCCACGTACCATAATACGAGCTGTGGTTGTAGCTACATCCGGTAGCAGTATCGATTCACTGCCATCGTTTGGTACAGCACCAGCCAGTAGTATCGGATAGGTATAACCACCATCGGTACTCAGGTAAATGTCTACAAATGGCGTATTCACACCATTTTCTGTAGTACCGGCTACGTTCCAGGTAATGGTTTTATTAGTAACGGCAGTCCAGTTTACGGCTGAGTTAGGCGCGGTTACGGTAAACGGCCCTGCGGCACCGGCTACATCTATATGCATAAAATCAGTATGCGATTCGCCACCGTTAGCGTTGTTATCGCGCACGGTAAGGGCAAAGTCAAGCACGCGGCCTGTGGTAGGTATCACCTCCCATGTAGGGAAAAGGTTGTTTGCCAATACCTCCTCTATTTGTGGCATCCAGCGGTCTGGCGAGTCGCTTATCGGCAGCGAGCGGAAGTTCGGGCCACCCGTGGCATTAGGCACCGGAGGTTGTTCGCTTATTTCTATGTTCATCTGCTCCCAATCATAGGTAAGTGCATCACCATCGGGATCAATAGCGCTGCCTTCCAGTATAAAAGCGGTACCGATAGGAATCACGTAGTCGGCACCTGCATTGGCTACCGGAGGGGTATTGCCTGTAGGCACCAGTGTTACGCAGTTGCTGTCATTATTAATACGGTTACGCATGTGTGCTATACTGGTAGCGTGGAACTGCGCATCGCTATGCCATTGTATTACAGGGTCGCATACACCGGCGTAGGCCATAATGGTAGTACCTCCACCCGGTTCGTAAGCATCGCTGTTGGCACGGTTACCGCCGCACTCGGCATTAAAAGTATGCGGTGCACCAAACTGGTGGCCCATTTCGTGGGCTACGTAGTCGATATCGAACGAGTCGCCCACCGGTGAACCAAGCCCCGTCATGGCACCCGCCTTAAAATCAGAACACGGTGCACCCGCAGCAAGGCCTCCCCCTGCCGTACCAAAGCTGTGCCCGAAATCGAAGTTATCGGCACCTATGGTAGCGTAGATTACGGCATTACCCTGGTCTAACAGGTTGCCTGCATCGTCGTTGTTTACCTCATCACTTTCAATGAAAATTACGTCTTCCTCGTTATCTATAAGTTGCATTGATACCGAAAGGTCCCGCTCAAACATACTGTTTACACGGGTTATGGTAATGGTAATGGCAGAAAGCACGGCTTCGGTCTTCTCCTCTAAGGTAGCATCCTGAAGGCCTGCCTCAGCTATATGGAAAGCGCTGTATTCTACCGTAGCCAATATAGCCGTGCGATAGGTACGCCAGTTGCCATTATCCATTGGTGCCAGTGCTTCCTCCACCTGTTTGGCAGTAAGGCGGTGGGTCCTGGTATCGGGTGTAAGGCACTGGAATGTCTTTGCCGTTTGCAGGCTGCCCTTTTTGTATACAATATAATAATTACCGGCACCTACCTTGTTATACGGGTCTATGTACCATGTATCATTACCGCTGCTCAGCGCCATGGCATGCAGCCCGTAAAGCGTGGTACTGAAACGCACCGTGGTAGACGGATGCTCTATACCCTGGGCCACATAGGTTTGTATGCCCTGGTGTTTTGCGGCCAGTACGGGAGAAAGTACCGGGGCATTGTACACCCTGAAGTGCTGCAGTACGCCATCGGCATCAGGCAGGGTAATAATCACCTGCGATGTTTGCCCGCTTTGGCGCAATGGTGCCTGTTGCAGCTGGGTTTTCAGCGCATCAACATCAAGCTGGTACAGTAAAAATTCGCGTGGGTTAGAGTCGCGGTCGGCTATGGTAGCCTGTGGTATGCTTGCCTTTTGGGCAGGCTGCCAGGGTTGCTGGGCATAGGCCGTGGAAAGGGCCAGCACCGCAGCAAGGGTAAGTAGTGTTTTTTTCATAAGCGATAGTAGTTCAGTAGCTTGTTAAGGGTCAGCAAGTACGGGCTTTTTTTGCTGATGTGCAAACAGAATCTCACCCTCGCTGAGATTTACTTTTTTATTTAACAGGATTACCAACAGAAGCGCGGAAATACTTACAATTTATTGTTCCGGGCAGCAAGAGGCTTTTTGGCGTACCTTTACCGCATGGTATACAAGCTGCTCACTATTTTTGTGATGATTTTTTTCCTTACGCTGATGCTCTCGATAGTGCAAAGCCGAAAACGCCTGTGGGCTAAAGACGGCACGGTATACCGCCGTACGGTTACCATAAGGGCTTTGCTGCTGCTTGCAGTTATTGTAGTGTTTTTATTCTTTTCGCTGTTGAGGTAACTATCCGGCTAATTCTTTCAGGCTATTGTACAGAAACATCTTTTGCGACTTGGCGGCTTTGCGATAAATTTTCACCACAAGGTTCACAAAGTTTTACACAAAGTCCACAAAAGCTGAAAACTACAATCAGCACGGACACAAAGGCTTTCCTTCGGAAAACTAAGAGGTGCACAAAGCGACATATAGACAAAATCTCTGAGATTCCTCAACTATGCTACGCTGCGTTCGGAATGGAATAGCACCGTTACAGTTCTACTTCCTCCTCTTCCAGTTCCGGAAAAACAAAGTCGTTTTCAGAGAAGTCGATGATTTCGCCCCTGGGTACAAATTTCAATACCTCGTCCATCGCCTTCTTCATGCTGAACTCAGTATTAAAATTACGGCTGGTGGCCAGTACAAACCCTCCGGTAGAAATACGGAAAAACAATTTCCCCGACGGCCTGCGGTTTCGCGTATAGGTAAGTTTGGCTATATTTTCGCGCATGCCTGTTATCATCATTTCGCAGTCCTGCTTGCGCTTGCAGCTTATACTGGTAAAAATGGTTTTTGCCCTGCGGGTATCAAAACTAAACTTATATTGTCCGTTATCGCGTTTGCTTATTACAAATACTCCCATAAGGCGGCCTGTGCTTTGTTTGTGTTGTTTATTATTACTTATTTCAATTTCTTCCGGGGCGTAACTTTCCAGCCTTGTGGCATCATGTGAATTTCTACCACGAAGTTCACAAAGCTTTTCACAAGGTTCACTAACCTATATGTATTAATTATGCCCGTTAAAGACCACTAAGGCTTTCCCATGGGAAAGCTAAAGGGGCGCAAAGCTACTTTAAAATATGCTTTTAAAGCAGGTTTGAAATTTAGAAAATTTTTCTATCGGCTATCCTTAAAGAAATGCAAAATGTGTGGAATTTTTCTACAAACACTGTAGAACTGCGGCTTGGTTTCAGTATTGGCACAAAACACAAAACACTGAAAAACAAATAAATAACAATAAAGGCATGGTTATTTCATATTACCTAAGCGTAAATGATTCAATAACTGATTTAAATTGAAATGACCATGAAAAAGTTAATTTTAGGCGCAACACTTATGCTGGCTTTTGCCGGTACCGCCATAGCTCAAACAGATAACAAAGTACAAACAACAACACCGGCTACGCCACAGCCCTCTGTAACAACACCGGCAACACCGGCTGCCCCGTCTACAGACCCGGCAACCGCTACACCGGCCATGCCCGACCCGGCACAGGCAGCTACACCTGCGCAGGCAGCGCCACAGCAGTCTGCCCCAACGGTAGAAAATGGTAAGGAGTTTACTAAGGTAAGCCAAAGCCAGATTTCTCAGGCAGTGCTGAAAAAAGCAGTAGCCAAATATAAAGACTACGCACTGGTAGAGGCTTTGGCCGCTACAGATGGTAGCGAATTTAAGCTTGTACTTACTAAAGACGGTAAAGACGTAGCTGCATACTACAAAGCAAATGGTGAGTTCCTTAGGGAAGAAACCGTTTAACAATATACCTCATGTTTAACTGAGGGAGTGCCAATTGTATAATAGTGGACTTGCCGGAAACGGCAGTCCACTATTTTTTTGTGCTTATACCAAGCGGCTAATATGCGCCGCGAATGGCAGGCTTTATTTTCTCATCGTACAGCCCACGAAGTGCTGTTAGTCTTTCTTCGGGGAAATCGGCCAATGCAGCGGCTTCCATATTGCTGTGTACCTGGCTTACTTTTGTAGCGCCGGGTATTACTGTGGTTATAGCCGGATGCTGCAATATCCACTTGATGCTTTGCTGCGCAAGGTTACCTTCGGGCAGCAGGGATTTTATTTCGCCTGCAAGCTGCACACCTTCATTAAACGCTACACCACTGAAGGTTTCACCTACGTTAAAAGCATCGCCGTTTGCATTATAGTTACGGTGGTCTTTTTCTGCAAAAACAGTATCAGCAGTAAACTTACCACTAAGCAACCCACTGGCCAGCGGTACACGGGCTATAAGCGCCGTACCCTGTTGCTGTGCCTTATCAAAAAACGCATCGGCAAGGTGCTGCCTGAACAGGTTAAAGATAATCTGCAGCGAAGCCACATCTTTATGCTCTAAACAGATAAGTGCTTCCTCGGCAGTTTCCACACTTACCCCAAAATGTTTAATCAATCCTTCCTCCTGCAACTTCCTCAGATGGTCGAATACGTCACCCTTGCGCAGCTCCTCAGTAGGTATGCAGTGCAGCTGCTCCAGGAACAACTGGTTTACCCCCAGGTGCGTAAGCGAATCTTCCACGTGGCGGCGGATAGCATCGTAGGTAAAGTTTTGCGGCCAGCCGTTAGGGGCATCGTGCCTGCGGCCCAGCTTAGTAGCCACGTACATTTTCTTATCGGTTTCCTTTAAAAAATCACCTATGAACTTTTCGCTGGTACCCATGCCGTATACATCGGCAGTATCTATAAAGTTGCCACCCTTTTCGGCATAAGCGTGCAGTATTTCCAGTGCATCGGCCTGGTTTACCACACCCCAGTCGGCGCTGCCCAGCTGCCATGTACCAAGTCCCACTTCGGCTATTTGTTCCCCTTTAAAATCCCTGTATTTCATAATTATGTGCGTTTGGTTTTTAGCAGGGTAAACTTACGAAATACAGGTGGTAAAAATAAACGGGATTTTTGTTGTAATTTTTCAACATGGAAATTCGTTTCTAAAACAAAACCAACACCTTATGAACTTAAAACCAATCCTGTTGCTTTTATTGCTTGTATTTATCGTTTCGTGTAAACATAAGGGACCTGACTTTTCCATTAACAAAGACACGCTGGTAGTAAGCGTAAAAGGCTACCTTGACTATTCGTATAAATACAAGGACAACTACATACTGGTATTCGATTCTCAACCTCTTGATTCATTTAACGCAAATACAATAAGTTCATATTATGTAGATACTGACAAAAATGAAATAACTGAAATAGAGAATACACCACACTGGTTTAATTATAGCTTCTTTACCCGTAATGATAGCATACTTGTTTCAGATGATGAAAGGGGAAGCGCGAGTTATTTTGACCAAAAACAACACAAATGGATATCCATAGATTTTATACCTGATGTGATTTATGACGACAGCGAATATCGGATATACCATTCTGATTTTGGCGAATGGGGACATGCCATATGGTTTATGGATAAAAAGACAGGCTACGAATATGAAGCATGGATAAATGGCAAAGAAGTAATACGCATAAACGGCATTTTTTATATCCTTTCGGAAAATAACATAACGAGAGTTACAGATCCTAAAAAACTTGTAAATGCCGGTAAAGGGGCTTATAAAAAGTATAGGGCATTTATGAATAACACCAACGCCTTTTACAGCAGGAAGCCTCAGGGCTTTACCGGATTTGATATACTGTATGGCGATGTGATTAATTACAGAAGGACAGAACTAAACATACAATATCCTTTTGAGCATAATGGTAAGCTGCATTTTCTTGTTGCCGACAGTACCGAAGCCTATATAGGCACTCTGGATAAAGGGGCCATAAAAAAAGTAAAACATATAGCAGACAATCTCAATTTCCACCTTTATAGCATGATGAAAAGGACAAGCCTGCCCATAACCAATACACGGATGTTTCGTCAGCAAATAAACGGAAAGCAATACTTTGGTTTCATGGAGAACAATGGTATTTCCTTCAAATTGCAGTACTTAAAAAACAATTGGAAAGAAACCAAAAAACACGAATAGGTTTCTCGCTTTGTTATAAATAAAATTTTGTGGCACACTTCTTGTTAATAAAATGCAAATAAAATTTAATCATTAAAAATCAATTAGTCAGGGGCGTATGCAAAGTACATGCTTGCGCCTGAGTTTAATCATCAATCATCAAATCACATGAAAAAACAGTTATTTTCTGCCGCTGCGGTGGCACTGGGCTTTGTTGGCCTTACTTCAGCCCAACAATCATTCTCTTTTGAAACCTCTGAAGGCTTTACTACAGGTTCATTCCTTGGCCAAAACACCGGCTGGACTATTGCAGATGCAGCATCTGAAGGGGCACCAAACGGCCACCTGTTCATCTCTGCCGAGGAAGCCAGCAACGGCTCCCAGTCGTTACAATTCCTTTCCGCCTATACAGAGCCGGAACAACTTATCAGCGTCGCTAAAGACATTAATCCGGGCGGTAATGTATTTACCATTTCGCAGGATGTGTACCCTAATAGCATTGATACCGATAATGGTTCTGACCTGGTATTGTTTGCCTACGACCTGCAAGGCAGCCAGAATACCCTTGAAGTCCCGGCATCAATCCTTTATTTTGACTATGAAGGCGGAATTTATGTAGTAACGGCATTTAACATGGCCCAGGAAATATTTGAAGCCGAAGAGGTAAGTTCGTTTGAAGCCGGAAACTGGTACAATATTAAGGCCACATACGACCTTACTGCTGCTACCGTTACCTATTTTGTAAACAATACCCAGGTATACACCGGCCCGCTTATGAACGGCGGTACCCAGATAAACCGTATCAACTACTCGTTTGATGATTTTACAACATCATACTTTTTAGATAACATAAGCATTACTATACCTGTGGCAGGAACACCGCAGCACAATGCAGCAGCGTTTACCGTATACCCTAACCCTGCACAAACCGAGCTGAACATAGCCCAGAACGGTGCCGATGCCATACAACACATAAGCATTACCGATATGAATGGCCGTGTGGTGAAAACCATAACACCATCGGGCGCCGAGGTTACGCGTGCCAATATAGCCGACCTTAGCAACGGTATCTACCTGCTGAATGTGGCTACAGCCAAAGGCAGCAACACAAAGAAAATTGTGAAAAGCTAATCACAGCATTTTTAATACAAAATAAAAAGGCAGCCCGGGAATATCCGGGCTGCCTTGCTTTTACAGCTTTAAACCGGAAAAATCAAACCCGGAAAAATTGTTGCTTCCTGACACAATGATTTAAATGAGATGTTCGTTATTAACAGCGCACCTTGTAGCATACTTCTTGTTAACAAAATGCAAACAAACTTATTTAAAAACCAATCAGTCTCTGGCGTATTTAAGGTAATGCGTGCGCCAAAGTTTAACCATCAAACCACATGAAAAAACGATTATTTTCTGTTGCCGCTTTGGCACTGGGCTTTGTAAGCCTGACTTCAGCCCAACAATCATTTTCTTTTGAAACTTCGGAAGGTTTTACTACGGGGTCCTTCGCCGGGCAAAGTAACAGTTGGACTATTACAGATCTTATATCAACCCAGGCACCCAACGGGCACCTGTTCATCTCTAACGAAGAAGCCAGCCAGGGTACACAGTCGTTACAGTTCCTTTCTGCATTTGCGTCGTATGATACATATATAGGTGTAGCAACTGATATACCCCCCGGCGGCAATATATTTTCCGTTTCGCAGGACGTATACCCAAAGGATCTTGATATAGACAGTGGATCTGAACTCTTGTTGCTTGCCTACGACCTTCAGGGCAGCGAAAATACTGAACAGATACCGGTATCAGGGGTGATCTTTGGTTATGACGGGCTTATTTATGCAGTAACGTTTTTTGATCCTACACAGTTCTTTTATGCCGCTGAACAGATAGGCGAATATGAAGCGGGTAACTGGTACAACATTAAAACCACCTACGACCTTACTACTGCCGCCGCCACCTATTTTATAAACAACAACCAGGTTTATACAGGCCCCTTGTTAAACGAAGGCACAGAGGTAAACCGCATTAAATATTTGTTTGACGATTATAGTACCTCATATTTTATAGACAATATAAGCGTTCCTGCACCTGTAGCAAACACACCGCAGCACGAAGCAGTAGCATTTACCGTATACCCTAACCCCGCGCAAACCGAGCTGAACATAGCCCAAAACGGCACAGATGCCCTACAGCATATAAGCATTACCGACATGAATGGCCGCGTGGTGAAAACCATAACACCATCGGGCGCTGCCGTTACGCGCGCCAATATTGCCGACCTTAGCAACGGTATTTACATGCTGAATGTGGCTACAGCCAAAGGCAGCACCACTAAGAAAATCGTGAAAAGTTAATCACAGTATTTTTACAAAAACAAAAAAGCAGCCCGGGAATATCCGGGCTGCCTTGCTTTTTATGTGCTTTGTACTTATTGCTTAATAACTTTTTGCAGTGACATATTTTTACCGGAATATACCTTTACAAAATAAATCCCGCTGTCAAGTGTACTAATATCTGCAGAGATAGTCCCCGATTGGGCAGTGAATGCTTTAATAAACCTTCCGTTTATATCAAACAGTTCTGCCTTGTCTATGGCAAAACCATTTGCCATTACCTCTACCCTGTTCTTAGCCGGGTTAGGGTACAGCACAACAGATTTTTCAAATGACGCTGTGGCTGAAGTAGTGCAATATCCTTCTGTATCTTGTACTGTTACTATCGCTATAGCAGACGACACATTACCTGAGCTGTCTGTTACTACAAGGGTTACGGTATTTTCACCCAGGTTATCGCAATTAAAATCCGCAACATCTATGATGTAGCTTGCTATACCGCAATTATCAGTACTTCCATTGTTTATATCATCGGCGATAATGCTTGCGGTACCGTCTTCGGCAAGGGCTATGGTAATGTCCTGCGCCAAGGCTACAGGGAGTGTTTCATCTGTTACAATCACTGTTGCAGAAACCGTACTGCTGTTTCCGGCATTGTCTGTAACAGTAAGTGTTACCAAATTCTGCCCCAGGTTTTCACAAGTAAATTCAGCTGTATCCAAAACATACGAAGCTATACCGCAATTGTCAGTACTACCATTGTTTACAGCTTCTCCCGAAACCGTAGCCACACCATACTCATCAAGCTGTACGGTAACATCCTGCACCAAAGCTATGGGTAAAATTCCATCTGTAACCGTTACTGTAATGGTACCTGTTACAGCATTACCTCCGGCATCGGTTGCAGTAACCGTCACGGTATTTTCACCAAGATTGGCACAGGTAAACATATTCTGGCTTAGCGAAAACGAAGCTATAGAGCAGTTATCGGTTGTGCCCGTATCTACCATAGCCTGCGTTACCACCGCATTGCCTATAGCCGTAAGCGACACGCTTACATCCTGCACTGAAAGCACCGGGTCTATGTTATCCACCACATGCACATTGGCCGTAAGCGTAGCCGTATTGGTCCCGTCTGTTGCGGTAACGGTTATAGGGGTAGTGCCTATGTCTTCGCAGGTAAAAGCATCCTGACTGAGCGATACTGTAACAGTGTTGGCTGTACAGTTGTCAGTAGTACCGGCATCGACATCCGCAAGGGTAATGGATGCAGTGCCGTCTTCGCCAACTACGGCTGTTATATTTGGCTGAAGCACTATTGTAGGAGCTTCGGTATCGGTTACTGTAACATCAAATGTACAGGTTGTGGTTACGTTATCGGCATCGGTAATATCAAAAGTGTTGGTAGTGGTGCCAATAGGAAATTCTGCTCCGCTTGCCAAACCGGCTGTCTGCGTTACTGTATTAACAGGCAGTACCACGGTACATTGGGCATTGGTAACAGCAGCCCCGTAGTTCCCCAGCCAAAACTCCACATCTATACCGGTATGGGCTATGTATACCTTGCGTACACCTGTACCATAGCCAGTAAACACATGACTTGCAGTTTGTAGTGTGCTGGAACAGGTAAGGCTACCCGTAGTATACGAAGCTATGACATTGTCGCCTTCCCCACGCAATTGCACCGTAAGCGAATATATATCGCTATAATTTGTATACCAGCCTACATACTGTTCCGAAACCGTTATGGCAGGCTGGGTATCCATATAAGCATCAGTAAGATCCATACTGGTGAGATCAATCACCTGGCTCATGGTTCCGGTAGAATAGGACGACACAAAGTAACCGCCAGTAGCTAACCAGCCGCTACCTCCGTTTACAACAGTCCAGCCCGTAAGCCCGTTACTGGCATCGCCGTTTACCACCCCGTTTACCGACTGCCCGGTACTTGATCCGCCCGGAGAACTATACGTTACCGTGGCGCCGCACTGGCCGGGTGAGTTACCTACTGAAATGTTTTCGGGACATTGTGCCGATGCCCCGGCGACCGCAAGGAGCGTCACTGAGCATACAGCATAAATTTTGTTAAATGATGATGTAATTTTTCTCATGAGAGGTTGTGTTTTTAAGGTAATACCTCAAATTTAACCAAAAACACAATACGCACGATGTTAGATATTTATATTTTCTTTACGTAACGAGCCAATAAAAAAGCCGCTAACATTTCTGTTAGCGGCTTCCGGTAAATATAACCTATGTTATTTATTTCTTATTGGAATTTAACCAATGCTTTCGTTGTGCTGCGAAAGGTCGAGCCCCATTTCTTCGGCTTCTTCCGATACACGAAGCGGAATCATAAGATTAGTCAGCTTGTACAATCCTATAGCCCCGAAGAACGAGAATATGGCAACAAGCACCAGCGCTATCATGTGATGGCTGAAGATTTCCCAACCGCCGTGCAGCAGGCTGGCGTTTTCGCCGTCGGCAAATATGGCGGTAAGTATCATACCCATAATACCTCCTACACCGTGGCAGGCAAATACGTCAAGCGAATCGTCGAAGCTTTTCAGTTTTTTCCAGTACACCATAACGTTAGAAACTATGGCCGAGATAAACCCGAAGAAGATACTCTCAGGCACGGTAACGTAACCTGCACCCGGTGTTATGGCTACAAGGCCAACAACCGCGCCGATACATGCACCCATAGCCGAAACCTTAAGCCCGTTTATACGGTCGAAAAATATCCATGTCATCATACAGGTAGCTGAAGCAGCGGTTGTGGTAGCGAATGCTTTGGCAGCTATGCCGTTTGCCGCAAGCGACGAACCGGCATTAAACCCAAACCAGCCAAACCACAGCAGGCCGGTACCCAGCAGCACAAACGGTATGTTTGTAGGCTGGTGGTTGGCATCCTTACGTTTACCAAGGAACAATGCACCCGCAAGGGCTGCAAAACCGGCACTCATGTGTACCACGGTACCACCGGCAAAGTCCTTAACGCCAAAGTATGAACCCAAAATTCCGTCCGGGTACCACACAGCGTGGCACAGCGGCGTATATATTATTATAGAGAAAAGGCAAATGAACAGCAGGTACGAAATGAAACGTACCCTCTCTGCAAACGAACCGGTAATAAGCGCCGGGGTGATGATGGCAAACTTCATCTGGAACATGGCAAACAGCACAAACGGTATGGTGCTGGCTATTTTGGCATGCGGCGCAAGGTCTACATTATCAAAAAAGGCGTACTGGTTGATGTTGCCGATAAGGCCGTATTCGGTACCGCCCAGGTTAATGGTTACGGCTGAATCGCCAAAGGCAAGGCTGAAGCCTACAACTACCCACAGCACCGAAATAACGCCAAGGCAAATGAAGCTTTGCAGCATGGTAGAAATAATATTCTTTTTGCCCACCATACCGCCGTAAAAGAACGACAGCCCGGGAGTCATGAGCAGCACCAGGCTCGATGAAGCCAGTATCCAGGCCGTATCGGCACCGTTAATGGCGCTTTCCGGCAGGAAATCGGTTGGCGTGGCGCACTTTATATGATCCCAAAATAAACCTGTAATGGCTACAATTGCCGTAAGGGCAAAAGCCACATACCATCTTTTTTCGTGTTTTTTCTCCATTATACCCTTTTGTTTTACAGGGTCAAAAATATAAAATTATGTTAACCATTGCAATACACCCTGAATTTTGGAGGGGTTATAGTGGTTGATTTAACATCAAACTTAAATTCACAACCACTCTATTTGTCTTCTCTTTAATATCTAAGATTTCTAAAGATAAAAATTCTAAAATTATTGAAGTAAATCTTTTAGGTTCAATTCCAAAATATATCAATTCGTTCTTACTCTTAATAACAGGATAATAATCATATAGATTTGGCTCTCCAAACCAAACTTTTTCGTTATTCATTCCTAAAACTAATGCCCTTATCAAGCTTTTCATTTTATGATTATAAAAAGATATTGGATAATCGTCACTCATTTTAAACAGTCCTTTTTCGTCATGAAACTCAATCAAGTCTTTAATTTTGAATGAAAAGATTGAGTGATTTAGCATGTAACTTACAAACTCACCTAATATTTCTGGCAGGTTACTATCAACCATCCTCATGTTGTTTTCAGACAACTTATCTAAACATTTTTCATGCACAAACGCATTATTAGGATTTAGATGCTTTCGTGAAAACAAAAATGCCTTATCACCAGCAAATTCAATTAAATTCCCGTTGCGAATTGGAACAAAAGTCACCGGTTTGGCTTCCATTTTTTTTACATTTTATCAAAAATCACATCTCGATGATATTCTAAAAAAGCTTTACTTGGACTATACTTAATTGGATGCAACAATGTCGAATTTTCTATGGCAGCAAAATGCTTCGGATAGTATTCTTTTAGTTCATTCTTTTTTAATGACGAAGCCATCAACACTTTGTAATTATCATCAAAGGAAATATATCCTCTATCAAAGGCTTTATCATAAAGAGCCGACAGGCAAATACCATTCTCCGGATTCAGGCGTTCGTTCTCGTTTTTAGACCAAGGCATTATATGGCTTGCATACAGCAAGTCAGGAATGTCAATTCCTGTAAGTGCACATTTAGATGTATAATTTGTCAATACCATTTCCCTGAAAACAGATTGGTTTACGCGTGTCTTCACAGCCCTTATTTTGTCCTCGCCTTTTAAATCCTTAATGTCAAATAATACTTCCTTATACTTTTCCTCTAACTCTTTATGCTGCCATTGAGCCAAAATCCGTTCGCTTTCAAAAACCAGTTCTTCCTGATTATGGAAGAACTCATCCCAAATCAACTGTGTCTGCTTGCCAGCATTCTTTAATCCTCCTACCCCTCTTTGCTGATGGTAGGGATCAACACTTGCAAAATTCCCCAAACGCATAACTACGGCCGCAGGTGTACGACCAATGAGTTCAGCTAACTCCCGTACTCTTGGATTCCCAGAATGGGTTTTACCAAAATCAATTTTAAGATACAGGTTAAATGCAAGGATATATTCTTCTTTAGACCACAGATTTTGTTTGGCACTCATACAGGCAGCAGAATTTAAGGTTGGACTACGTATTCAAAACTACAAATTTCGTCCAAACATTTATATATCTGCGTCTTTGTATTTGTATGCCATAAGTCCAAAACCAATTTGCATCGTGCCATACAATACGGACATTCTTCAGGTTGGTCAATCACCAAAAAAATCTCGTCATACAATTTTGCCATAATGCAAAAATAGCATTAAACACAAAAAGCAGCAGCCTACAATTGTAAGCACAAAAAACCGGCCCATTACTGAACCGGTTCCCTTAAAAATACAATAGAAGTTGTGTTGCGTAGGCTTAGTGCCTTCCGTGTCCGTTACCATGGCCGCGGCCGTGCCCACCTTTTTCTTTCTTCACCACTACCGTACGGTTGTTGTTTACCACTACGGCTTTTTTGGCCTGTCCCGGAGGCATGCCTATGGTAGCCTGCCTTGACGGATGGTAACCCTTAGGGTATTTTACCTTATGTGTTTTGTAGTATACATACGGGGTACCACCGCGATAATCGGTAAGTACTACTTTATAGCCGTTGTAAAAATCGTAACGGCGGTATGCCACCGGTACAACAGTGGTACGTACCCATGCACCATTGTTTACGTAAATGTATTCGGCGGTGTTCACGTCATAATACATACTAATGTCGGGCAGGTAGTAGTAGCGTACTTCGGTATATCCGGCAGGCCCCCATGCGGGCGGTGTGCCTATATTTACGTTTACAGACACCTGTGCTTTCACCTGGCCGGCTACTATAAGCAGCATCGCAGCCATCAATAATCGTAGTGTTTTCATAATTCCATAATTTAAAGGTTAGCCGGTGTAAGAAACACCCTGCTTACTTTGACTCAACCAAATTACATGCCTGTCGCCTGATTTTATACAACTGCAAATCACATTTAGCTAAAATTTGGCAAAAACAGGCACCTATTCTTAATAAAAACACCAATCCTTTAACATACGCAGCTGCCACTACAGCATAATAACGGGGCAAAGGGGCTTTTTAACACCATTCGGTAAAAAAACACTATCTTTACCCGCAAAAACGTTTTTAGAGCAGAGTAACCAACAAAGACACGTAGTGGCCCGGCCACAACCTATATATAACTATGGCATGTACTAACTGTTCCTCGGGCGCCAATGGCGGTACCCCAAGAGGATGTAAAAATAACGGCACCTGCGGCACCGATAGCTGCAACAAACTCACGGTATTCGACTGGCTTGGCAATATGACCCTGCCGGGTGGCCAAAAACCTTTCGACTGTGTAGAGGTGCGATTTAAGAACGGACGCAAGGACTTTTACCGCAACCACGAAAACCTTACCCTGAGCATGGGCGATGTAGTGGCTACCGAATCATCTCCCGGCCACGACATAGGGATTGTAACCCTTACGGGCGAACTGGTAAAAATCCAGATGAAGAAAAAAGGCGCTGACCCTGATGGCGAAGTGCTTAAACTATACCGCAAGGCTACGCAAAAGGACATTGACATTTGGCAAAACGCGCGCAATCGCGAGGAGCCTATGAAGGTTACCGCACGCGAAATAGCCATACGCCTGAACCTTGAAATGAAAATTTCGGATATAGAGTTCCAGGGCGACGGTTCTAAGGCTACGTTCTACTATACGGCTAACGACCGTGTGGATTTCCGCCAGCTGATTAAGGACTACGCACGCGAATTCAGCATCCGTATAGAAATGAAGCAGGTGGGTTTCCGCCAGGAGGCTTCACGCCTTGGCGGTGTAGGCTCATGCGGGCGCGAACTATGCTGTAGCACATGGCTTACTGATTTCCGCAGCGTAAATACCAGTGCGGCACGTTACCAGCAGCTTTCGCTTAACCCGCAAAAACTGGCAGGCCAGTGCGGTAAGCTGAAGTGCTGCCTTAACTATGAACTGGACACTTATCTGGACGCCCTGAAGGAGCTTCCGGATATGGATACAAAATTGTATACTGAAAAAGGCGACGCCGTTTGCCAGAAGATAGACATCTTTAAAGGCCTTATGTGGTTTGCCTATACTAATGATATGGGGCACTGGCACATGCTGGATGCCGAGCAGGTTCGCGAAATCATGGACCTTAACAAGCAGAAAGAGCGCATTACCGCCCTTGAAGACTATGTTATAGAAGCCGATGAGGTAGCACCTGAAAAGAGCTTCCTTAATGCGGTGGGCCAGGATAGCCTTACCCGTTTTGACGCGCCGAAACGCCGCAGGAAAAAACCGGGCCGCGACCGTGATAACAGGAAAGAGAGGGTTGAAACATCGGCTCCTACCGGTACTGATAACGGGCAAAAGCCGCAACAAAGGCACAAAGGCAAGCCACAGCGTGAGCCAAGGCCTGAGGGCGAAAACAGGCCACAGCGCGAACCAAGACAGGACAGGCCGCAACGTGAGCCTCGCCCTGAAGGAAGGGAACGGAGCGAAGGCAACAACAGGCCACAACGCGAACCGCGTCCTGATAACAGGGAACGTGGCGAAGGAAATAACAGGCCGCAGCGCGAGCCAAGGCCGGAAGGCGAAAACAGGCAACAGCGTGAACCAAGGCAGCAACAGCCAAGGGCTGAAGGCGGACAGCAACCGGCTAACAACAATGCCGAAGGCAGGCCACAAGGTGAAGGCAATAAAAACAAGAGACATCATAACCGCAATAAGAATAAACCATCGGGTGATAAAAATGGGAATGATAAAGCATAGCCTGGCCGCAGTGGGTGCTTTACTGCTGCTATCATCATGTGATGAAAAAAGGGTATTTGACGAGTATAAAGAACTTAACGGCAAATGGAATAAAGACAGCATTTTGTCGTTTAACTATGAGGCAGCCGATACGGTAAGCCCTTATAATATGTTTATTACTACCCGTACTAACAACAGCTACCCGTACAGTAACATTTTTGTTATTGTACACATGCAGCAGCCCGGCAGCAAGGTTACCAAGGTAGATACGCTGGAGTATAATATGGCAAACCCTGACGGTACCCTTATGGGCAACGGTTTTGGCGATGTTAAGGAAAGCAAGCTTTGGTACGGGGAAAATGTGCGTTTCCCCAAAAAGGGCAAGTACAAATTTACCATACAACAGGCAGTACGCAAAGGCGGCGAAGTGCCCGGCGTACAGGAACTTGACGGCATTACGGAAATAGGACTAAGAATTGAGAAAAAATAATACAGCGCTATGGCAGTAAACCAAAAAGAGGATTATTCTCATTACGTAAAAAAATTCTGGAAGATATTCGGTTACACCTTTTTGGGTGTTATACTGTTCTTCCTGCTGGCTTCGTGGGGTGCATTCGGAAAGATGCCCGACTTTAAGGAGCTGGAAGACCCAAGCTACAACGTGGCTACAGAGATTATCAGTGCCGATGGGCAAACGCTGGGTAAATATTACCTGGAAAACCGTACGCCCGTAAAATATGCCGAACTTCCTAAAAGTTTGGTTGAAGCGCTTATTGCTACAGAAGACGAACGTTTTTACGACCACTCCGGTATCGATGCACGCGGTACATTCCGTGCCATAGCTACACTGGGTGGCAGCGGTGGCGCCAGTACCGTAACGCAGCAGCTTGCCAAAAACCTATTCCATGGCGAGGGTTCAAGAAACATAGTGATGAGGATGATCCAGAAAGTAAAAGAATGGATTATTGCGGTAAAGCTGGAAAGGCAGTATACCAAAGAGGAAATCATCGCCATGTACTTTAATACGGTAGACTTTACCCATAATGCGGTAGGAATCCGTTCGGCTACAAAAACGTATTTTGGCAAAGAACCAAAAGACCTAAAGGTAGAAGAGTCGGCTGTAATTGTAGGTATGCTGAAAAACCCGTCGCTGTACAACCCTGTACGCACCAGCGATGAGTTTAAAAAACGTATGCTAAACCGTCGCAATACCGTGCTGAGCCAAATGGTAAAGAATGGTAAACTGGACGAAGCCACAAAAGCCAAGCTGGAGGAAAAACCTATAGTAACTAACTATAACCCTGAGAGCCATAAGGAGGGTATTGCTACTTATTTCCGTGAATACCTGCGTGGTTTTATGGCTGACTGGACTAAAGAGCACAAGAAAGAAGACGGCAGCGAGTATGACATTTACCGCGACGGCCTTAAAATATACGTTACCATAGACAGCAAACTGCAAAAGTATGCTGAAGAAGCGGTTTATGAGCATTTGGCCAACCTTCAGGAGGAGTTCTTCATCAAGCAAGAGAAAAACAAAAATGCACCGTTTGTAAACATTTCTGAAGCTGAAACCGATAAAATAATGGATCGCTCGATGCGTAACAGCGAGCGTTGGAGGAAGATGAACGAGGAAGGTAAAAGTGAAGACGACATTATAAAATCGTTCAGCGTGAAAACCGACATGACCGTGTTTACCTGGAAAGGCGAGCGCGATACCATAATGACGCCTCTGGATTCTATCCGCTATTACAAACACTTCCTGCAAACGGGCGTAATGAGTATGGAGCCGCAAACCGGCTACGTTAAGGCATGGGTTGGTGGTATCAATTACAAATACTTCCAGTACGACCACGTAGCACAGGGTGTACGCCAGGCAGGTTCTACTTTTAAGCCTATTGTATACGCCACAGCCATAGAGCAGTTAGGTATTTCACCTTGTGATACCGTAATCGACGGGCCTTTCAGTATGCCAAAGGGAAAATACGGCATTGATGCCGACTGGCACCCGCAAAACTCTAACGGACAATTCCGCGGTTCGGTTACGTATAAGCAGGCACTTGCCTACTCTATAAATACAGTTTCGGCCAAACTTATAGACCGTACAGGGCCACAGCCGGTAGTAGACATGGCAAAAAACCTTGGTTTTACCAGCAAAATACCGGTACAGCCAAGTATAGCACTGGGTAGCGCCGACGTTACCGTAAGCGAAATGGTAGCGGCCTACAGTACCTTTGCGAACCAGGGTATGTATGTAAAGCCTCAGGTAATTGCTAAAATAGAAGATAAAAACGGTGTAATCCTTTATCAGGGCGAAACCGAAACCCACGAGGTTATGAATAAGGACATAGCCTATGCGGTTATAAAACTGCTTGAAGGTGTTACCGAAACCGGTTCGGGTGCGCGCCTTAAATGGGGCGGTGCAGGCGGTACGGGTTATGACCGTATGACGGGTTATCCGTATAAAATCATCAACCCTATTGCAGGTAAAACCGGTACCACTCAAAACCAAAGCGACGGTTGGTTTGTAGGTATGGTACCAAACCTGTGTACCGGCGTATGGGTGGGCAACGAGGATCGCTCGGCGCACTTTAACAGCCTTATTTACGGGCAGGGTGCTACCATGGCACTTCCTATCTGGGGCTTGTTCATGAAAAAGGTATATGCTGATGACACGGTGGTGTTCAAGGTTTCGCAAAAACCGTTTGAACGTCCGGCCAACCTAAAAATTCCGGTAGACTGTTACAGCAAACCAAAAGAAAAAGATACTACCGAAACAGACACCCTGAAAGTAGACACTGGGGATTTCATCTGAACAGATTAATTAATTCACTATAACACCTTCTTACGAAGGTGTTTTTTTATATATTTATACCTCAATTTTAAAATAAATTGTATGATTAATAAAAAAGTGCAGGGAGTTGAGGAAGCCCTGCAGGATATACCAAACGGGGTAACCATAATGCTGGGCGGTTTCGGCCTGTGCGGCATCCCCGAAAACAGCATTGCCGAACTGGTACGCAAAGGCGTATCGGGGCTTACGTGCATCAGCAACAATGCCGGTGTAGATGATTTTGGGCTTGGCCTGTTGCTGCAAAAAAAGCAGATAAAAAAGATGATTTCCAGCTATGTGGGCGAAAATGCCGAGTTTGAACGCCAGATGCTGAGTGGCGAACTGGAAGTAGAACTCACCCCACAGGGCAGCCTTGCTGAGAAATGCCGTGCGGCACAGGCGGGTATACCAGCATTTTTTACACCTGCCGGCTATGGCACTGAAGTTGCCGAAGGCAAGGAAGCACGCGAGTTTAACGGTAAGATGCATATTTTGGAACACGCCTACAAAGCAGACTTTGCCATTGTAAAAGCATGGAAAGGTGACGAAGCGGGTAACCTTGTTTTTAAGGGTACATCAAAGAACTTTAATGCCGTAATGGCCGGTGCCGCAAAAATCACCATCGCCGAAGTGGAAGAACTGGTGCCTGCCGGAACGCTGGATCCTAACTTTATCCATGTGCCGGGGATTTTTGTACAACGTATTTTTCAAGGCACTACTTATGAGAAAAGAATCGAACAACGAACAGTACGTAAACGTTAATTCGTTGATTTGTTAATCTGTCAATTCGATTAAATGCATAACCAAATCCACAAATAAACAACAATGGCATTAGGCAAAGAAGATATAGCAAAAAGAATAGCCAGGGAAGTTAAGGACGGCTATTTTGTAAACCTCGGTATTGGCATCCCTACATTGGTAGCCAATTATGTAAGGGAAGATATAAGCGTCGAATTCCAGAGTGAGAACGGAGTGCTGGGTATGGGTCCTTTCCCGTTTGAGGGTGAGGAAGATGCCGATGTAATCAACGCCGGTAAGCAGACGATAACCACAATGCCGGGTGCATCGTTTTTTGACAGTGCTACCAGCTTTGGCATGATACGCGGGCAACACGTAGACCTTACCATACTGGGCGCCATGGAAGTGGCCGAGAACGGCGATATTGCCAACTGGAAAATCCCCGGGAAAATGGTTAAGGGTATGGGCGGTGCTATGGATCTTGTGGCTTCGGCAGAGAATATCATCGTAGCCATGATGCACGTAAACAAAGCCGGTGAAAGTAAATTGCTGAAACGTTGCTCACTGCCGCTTACCGGTGTGGGCTGTGTAAAGAAAATAGTTACCGAGCTTGCCGTGCTGGAAATAGTACCCGAGGGCTTTAAGCTTTTGGAACGCGCACCGGGAGTTACCGTAGAAGATATTATTAAAGCCACTGAAGGCAACCTGATTATAGAAGGCGAAATACCTGAAATGGTTATCGACTAAATGAATACAATGAATAACGAATACAATAACATACGCATCCTCCACCTTGACACAAACCATCCGGTTTTGTGGAACGGGCTGGAGGATGCCGGTTTTATAAACGAGGGTGATTATACCTCTACGAAAGCAGAGGTGGAGGATAAGATTGCTAATTACAACGGCATTGTTATCCGCAGCAGGTTTAAAATTGACAAAGCTTTTATAGACCGTGCTACCAACCTGCAATTTATAGCCCGTGTGGGTGCAGGCCTGGAAAGCATTGACTGCGACTATGCAGAAAGCAAAGGAATCCACCTTATTGCTGCGCCCGAGGGCAACCGTAATGCTGTGGGTGAACAGGCACTGGGCATGCTGCTGTCGCTTTTCAACAACCTGAACAAAGCTGACCGTGGTGTGAGAAACGGCCAGTGGGTACGTGAAGGCAACCGCGGCCATGAGCTGGACGGAAAAACCGTCGGCATTATTGGCTACGGGAATATGGGCAAAAGCTTTGCTAAAAAGCTACGCGGTTTTGATGTTGAGGTGCTTTGCTACGACATTAAAGACGGTGTGGCAGATAGCAATGCCAAACAGGTTTCGCTTCAGGAACTGCAACAGAAAGCCGATGTGCTAAGCCTACATACTCCGTGGACTCCCGAGACCGACCGTATGGTGAATGCAGATTTTATTAATGCTTTTGCCAAACCGTTTTGGTTCATCAATACAGCGAGGGGCAACAGCGTGGTGACAGCTGATCTGGCCAACGCTTTGAAATCAGGCAAGGTATTGGGAGCCGGGCTTGATGTTTTGGAATACGAAAAATCATCTTTTGAAACGTTGTTTAATGACGGGGAAATCCCCGAAGCTTTCCAATATCTCCTGGATGCGGAAAATGTACTGCTTACCCCGCACATTGCCGGCTGGACCTTTGAAAGCCACGAACGCCTTGCCCGGGTAATTGTAGATAAGATAAAAGCCGTGTACTTTGGCCCCACCGAAACGGAACAGGCTGAAGAACGTGTTACCGGTATTGGCGGTTTCTTCTTTAAGAGTGAAAACCCTGCCGCACTGCGCGACTGGTATAAAAAGCACCTTGGACTGAATACCGACGATTACGGGTGGAGCTTTTGGTGGAAAGACAAAGACGGCAACGATGCGCTTACGCAATGGAGCCCATTTGCTACCGACACAAAATATTTCGAGCCATCACAAAAACAGTTCATGCAAAACCTGAGGGTGAAGAACCTTGATAAACTTTTAGAAGTACTTAAAACGGAAGGTGTAACTGTTGTGGGCGCACCCGAAAGCTATGACTATGGAAAGTTTGGGTGGATACTGGACCCCGAAGGTAACAAGATAGAGCTATGGGAACCCAACGACAGCGCTTTTTAATAACGCTAACAAAAACGTTGTATTTAAAATAAATTTGTATTTTTAGCCGACAAAAAATGGAGAAACCGAAAATCCATAAAAGAGTAGGCAAACCAATTATTTTTAAATTATGTTCAACTGGTACTTAAAAGTAGTTAGGGACAACTACGCAAATTTTTCGGGCAGGGCACGCAGGAGCGAATACTGGTATTTTGTACTTTGTAATGTTCTTATAATATTGGCACTGCTATTATTATCGTATGCTATTGGCACTATAGGGTTTATTCTTTATGCAGTATATGCAGTAGGTACTATAATCCCTGGTCTTGCAGCAGCAGTAAGAAGGTTGCATGATACTAACAAAAGCGGCTGGTACTACCTTGTAGGGCTTATTCCTTTTATTGGTGGTATATGGCTTCTTATATTACTTGCCACAGAAGGCAACAGCGGCCCGAATGAATACGGCCCGGATCCTAAAAATGAGTATGGCGACCTAAACGAAATAGGAGAAGCACAGTACTAAGATATGAAACCACCTTTACAAGGTGGTTTTTTGTTGAAATACAGTTATATTAGCAGGAATATAAAACTTACCAACTATGATGTTTGAATATTACTTTAAGGCTTTCCGTAATTATGTAAATTTTAAAGGACGTGCAAGTCGTAGCGAGTACTGGTATTTTGTACTGACGCATATAATAGCATACGCACTACCCATAAGTATAGCTATCGCATTAGATAATAATGGAGGAATAATGCTTTGGTTAGTTTTCCTTTATGCTATAGGCTCTATACTTCCTATGCTGGCCGTGACGGTACGCAGGCTGCATGATATAGGCAAAAGCGGCACCATGTATTTTGTACGTTTCATACCTTTTATAGGCCCTTTCTGGCTGTTGATACTACTAGTTACAGATGGCGAAAACGGCCCTAACCAATATGGCCCCGACCCGAAAGATAACGGTTACATCGAATTTGACGAAATAGGTAAAGCCGTAGAATACTAATAAAAATGCCTCCTGTAACAGGAGGCATTTTTATTATGATATATTTTCAGGATTTGAATTACAAAGCATCTTCTCCCTTTTCGGTAACCTTACGCTCCAGTTCTGCCTGAAATTCTTCCATAACTGGTTTTACGGTACTTTCCGGCAGGTCAGCTATGCGTATGTACATAAGCCCGTCTACCGCGTTGTTAAACAATGGGTCTACGTTAAAGGCTATAACACGGGCGTTTTGCTTAATATACTTTTTAATCAGTACCGGCAGGCGCAGGTTGCCCGGCTCTACCTCTTCAATGATTTTATCAAACTTATTAAGGTCGGCTTCGGCTTCGTTAAATACAAAGTCCTTATCGTCGTCTTTCAGTTTTACCTTGTATTCCTTTTTAGGGTGGATGTACTGCGCAATATACGGATCGTAGTAGTGCGACTTCATGAACTCAATCATAAGCGACTTACTGAAATCACTAAACTGGTTACTGATACTCACCCCGCCTATCAGGTATTTGTGCTCCGGGTAATGTAATGTAGTATGTACAACACCTTTCCACAACAGGAACAGCGGCATCGGTTTTTGCTGGTAATCCTTGATGATGAAAGCACGTCCCATTTCTATAGACTTGCTCATCATATCATACAGCTCCGGTTCAAAACGGAACAGGTCATGCAGGTAAAACCCGTCTATACCATGCTTTTTATATATCTGCGAACCAAGCCCCATGCGATATGCACCGGCCACACGTTTGGTATCTTCGTCCCAAAGGAACATGTGGTGGTAATACTTATCGTACTGGTCAAGGTCAAGCGACTCATTGGTACCTTCCCCTACTTCACGGAATGTAATTTCGCGCAGGCGGCCCAACTCGTGTAATATATTCGGAATCTTATCTGCCGAAACAAAAAACACCTCATAGTTTTTACTTTGCAGCAGGCGGGTATCCTGTTTGCGCAGTTCTGCTATTTCGGCAATTATCTTATCCTGGTTTGCAGGCAGTGCTATTTTTTTAGGTTCCTTAGGCAGCTTCAGGTTCAGGTTAGCCGTATCAAGAAGCTTGGATTCCTTCTGGAACGGGTTAGAAAGCATATAGGTCTTCCTCCTCAGGAATTCACCGTAATCTGCAACGCTTTCATATTCGGCCTGTTCGGCAACCGAAATAGGTTTACCGATACGCACCTTAATAACACGCCTTTTCTGGGTAAGGAGTTCGCTGGGCAGCTTGGCCGTACGCAGCGTATCGCTAATGCGCGACAGCCAGTAAAACAGCCTGCTGTTTTTAGCATGGAAGTATATAGGCACCACCGGTACCTGTGCTTTTTTAATAAATTTTATGGCTCCTTCCTCCCACGGTTTGTCTACAATCAGCTTATCATCGCGGTAGGTGCTTACCTCCCCTGCCGGGAAAATGCCCAGCGGGTGCCCGTCTTTAAGGTGGCGCAGTGCATCTTTAATTCCGGCAACACTGCTCTTGGCATCTTTATGGCTTTCAAACGGGTTTACCGGCATCACATAAGGCTTTAACGGCTCTATGCGGTGCAGTAAAAAGTTGGCTATGATTTTAAAACGGGGTTCGCGCTCCACCATAAGTTTCAGGAGCAGTATACCGTCTATGCCACCCAGCGGATGGTTAGATACGGTTATGTAAGGGCCGCTTTTCGGCAGGCGCTTCAGGTCTTCTTCAGGGATTTCAAACTTTATCTGGAACTCATCCAGCAGAGAATTAAGGAACTCCAGGTCGCTGAGGTGCTTATTGCGGTCATATATCTTATTCATAGTAGAAATCTTAAGCACTTTCATCAGGAGCCATCCTGACAAAGTACCTAAAAATCCGTACCTGTCTGTTTTTATTGCTTTTGCAACCTCATTAGGGGTGACTAAACTCATCTACTTTAACGTGTGTTTCGGGCAAGGAACAAAGATAACAATAATACTCTAACGAGGGAGTAAAAGTTTTCTGCACAAATGCCGGGATATTGGCTGAGGCAGTTAGTGGTGTATTGCCGGTTTTGCATTTATTGCAACAATATTCGTACCAAAGAAATGTTAAAACACCTTATTTCGGCACTAAAAGCTACAAAGTTACTGGAAAAAACAGCATGTTTACGCTATTCCATGTCGACGATAGGAGACATCTCTAATAGAGATTTCTCAACTTCGCTACGCTGCGTTCGAAATGGAAAAACAAAAAACCACAGACTAATCTGTGGTTTTTCATATTAAGAAGCCTTTTTCTTCTTCTCTTTGTTTTTCTCCTTCTTTTCAGCTTCTTTGGGTTTATTCAGTTTCTTTTGCAGGGCTTTTTTGTCCTTTACCCGTTTTATATGGTCATCCATAGTACCCATAAAACCCGAGCTCAGGCAGTGCAGCTTCGCCTTGTTATAGTATTCTATAGCAGTAGCGTACATTTCAAAACGCTCGTACAAAAAACCCTGTAATGAGTGCAGCTCGGCCAGGGCAATACCCGGCACCTTAAGGCCGGCTTCTATAATGCGGTTAGCATCTTCCAGCCTGCTGTGGTTTATAAGCATACGGCCATACTGCACATATACAGGTATGTATTCCTTATCCAGGTACAGCGTCATGCGGTAGTAGTACTCGGCCTGCTTATGGTCATGGAGCTGTTCTTCATAAATCTGCCCCATTAAAAAGTGTGCCCCGGCGTGTTCGTCGTCGGCAGCTATAACATACTGAAGTTTTTCTATGCACTCCTCTACATTGTAAGGATAGTTATCCTTAGCCTGTATGTACATCACTTCATAACTATTAATTCCCATAACCGTACTTTTTATACATTACTATTAATTCACCACAGGGCTACACAGGGCAGTAACCGGCACCTTCAGGGATTGAATAGGTCGGTTTAAATACATACGTGCAAGTTGCTGTCCGTTACAGCACCGGCCTGCACCAGCGCACTTGTGGTTTTTGTTGGAGTTGGTCAGTTGGTTTTGCCCCCTCTCCGCCTTCCTGTTACGGAAGGTTTTTTATTGTTTTTTCCATGTCGAATGCATCACAGCGACACAAGGACTTTGCCCGACTTGCCAAGCAAATTGAGACATCTCAGTTTCGTTATAGAGATTTCTCCACTCCGCTATGCTTCGGCCGAAAGGAAGAGCCCGAAAAACTGCAAACTGCGACTGCCTACTGAAAACTACCCCTTGTCCATGCGGACAATTTTCGGGGTAAAGGTTCCCAGCACGTCTACCAGCTCTGTTTGTTTCGCCATAACATCATGGATGTCCTTATACGCCATAGGCGCTTCGTCTATACCCGAACCAAGAAGCGTAACCCCGTGGTGTGCCAGCACCTTTTTCATCTGGCTTTGGGTAAACTCCTGCTTGGCTTTGGTGCGCGACATAAGCCTGCCTGCGCCGTGCGAAGCCGAGTTAAGCGACAACGCATTGCCTTTACCTTTTACAATAAAGCCGGGCGCCGTCATACTCCCCGGGATGATACCCAAAACGCCCTCTCCTGCCGGGGTAGCCCCTTTGCGGTGCACCACCAGTTCCTGCCCGTTTATCATTTCTTTCCAGGCAAAGTTGTGATGGTTTTCTACCATAGCCAGTGGGCGTGCGCCCAGTGCCTTGCCTATACGGCGGTGGATGTCGTGGTGGCATGCCGAGGCATAATCGCCTGCAAGGTTCATGGCCAGCCAGTATTCCTGACCGTCGTGCGTATCAAGGTCGAGCCAGGCCAAGTGACGTGCTTCTTTGGGTAACGGGGTTTGCTTCATAGCCAGGTTTGTATACTGCTTGGCAATATTACCTCCAAGGCTGCGCGAGCCGCTGTGCGACAGTACGCCCACATAATTACCCGCAGGCAGGCCGAGCGTATCATCCTTTTCAGGGATGGTAACCAGGCCAAACTCGACAAAGTGGTTGCCCCCGCCCGATGAGCCCAGCTGTTTCCAGGCCTTGTCTTTAAGGCGCTTTACAAACGGAATATCGTTAAACTCACTACGCTCAAAAATGGCGTGGTCGGCAGGGCTTTTATGCACCTCACTCATCCCAAATTTGGTATGCTCCTGCAAAATGCCCACGTATTTATCGCGGTGGCCTTCCAGGTAGCTCGGGTTTATATCATACACGGTAAGGCACATACGGCAGCCAATGTCTACCCCTACCCCATACGGGATTACGGCATTTTCGGTAGCCAGTACCCCGCCTATGGGCAGGCCGTAGCCCCCGTGCCCGTCGGGCATAAGCGCCCCGGCTTTACTTACGGGCAACTTCAGTGCGGTATACAGCTGGTCTTTTGCCTCGCGGGCTATGCCGTCTTCACCAAAAATGGTGTACGGTGCACGCTGTGTATTCAGTTGGCGGCTCTCGGTTTTCTTCGCGTCGAGCAGCGCCTCGGCAGTACGGCCCATAATGCCGTCGCCCATGTATGCGGATGGGTTTGCCAATACTTCTTTCAGCATAGCCAGTACCCTTTCACGCGATTCCCGCTTGTGGTATTTTTTCATATCGTCAAGCGCAATGCTTATTGCCTTGTTCTGCGGAAATCCTATATCTAAGAGGTGGTTACCCCTGATTTTTAATTTTGCCATAACTTTTAATTTAGTCGAAAGCCCAATGTCAAAAGTCGAAAGTGTGCTTCCTGTGATTCATTTTTGGCGCGTACTTCCATGTCGACGATAGGAGACATCTCAAGAGATTTCTCCACTCCGCTACGCTTCGGTCGAAATGGAAGAAATCATCTGCGCCGGCTGCTTATTCATCTCCGATGGCGCGGATTTTGAATCCGTGCCCACATTAAAGCACCTTAATGGCAACGCGATACCAGCACCAATAGCTTTATCAGGATTAGCGCTACCTTTATAAGCGTAGCAGCATCTACATCAAAATCGCCGTTGTTAGCTCCATTACGCCTCCTTGCCATCATTTGGCGGTGTGCCTCAAGAGGGTCAGGGCGTGGTACTATCCGTGGCATTTCTGCCGGTGGGCGTACTGCCGCCGCTGCCCGTGGCACCTGTATCGGCGCAGGAGCTTCGTAAGCTACATACAGTTCGCAGTCTATAGCCATGCCTTCGGCTTTAGTCCAGGCCAGTATGTGTTTTTCCGCTTCTGCAGAAACACTGTTATTAAACCTGGCTCTTGCCTGAACAAGCGCATTATCATGGGCCTGGTACTCCAGCGTGGCAAGGCTTTCATAATCATCTTTACCTGCGGTAAACTTCCTTAGTGAGAAGATGGCTATATCGCCCACGCTACAATCGTACTCGTATTCGGCTACACAGTGGCTCATGCTTCGGCCTTCTTCATACAGCTCCTCAGAACTCACCAACTGCACAATGCTGAATGTGTTTTCACCTTCGGTAACTTCGTAGTCGGCTATTGCTATGGGTTTCCAGTCTCCCCGCATTTCGGCAGCAAGCCTTTTGGCTTTTTCCGCTTCGTGTTCTGCGGCGGCTTTTACCAATGCAGCCCATGTACGGCCCTTCAGGTTAAAACCTCCTTCGGCATGCTTTTCAGCTATGTAACCCATAACCGATTCTATCGTTGCGAAGCCGGCACCCCTTGCGTGCTTAGCCACAAACTGTATCGCCTTGGCACGGAATGCATTGTCTTTTATCTCGGCAACATTAACAGACCAAGCTATCATTTCGGCAAGGTTGTGCGTAGCGCCGTAGCCCAATGCCTGTGCCCGCCTTATGGCCTGGTCTATGCTGTAGGCATTACCGGGCGTGTTACGGAATTCATGCGCCATTTTGTGTGTAAACTCCGCAGGGAAGGCACAAAGGTTCATCACACTATCGCCCCGGCCCAACTGTATGTACCAGTGCATGTGTATGATATTGCTTTCCGCAAACACATACTCCATAAACTTTGGCACTTCATACATCGCAAACAAATGCCTGATGATGCTTGCCAGTTGGCCGTCGGGCGTAAGGCTGTCCTTAGTCCACTCTTCTACCGGCCTTACGGTTTTGTTACCAAACCGGCTGATATTTGCCAATACGTCTATATACGCCGGATTCCTAAGCACACCATAGCATTTTTTGCCATACACCACCATCAGTAACCTGTAGAAGGTTTCGCGCTTCCAGGTATGGTTTGCAGCGCTCATGGCCGCAAAATGGTTCCGTATAGTGTTTTCTATGCTGTTGCCTTCTGTGGTTGTACCCGGTGGGTTACGGTAGAGTTTTTCTACCAGCGCCGGGAAGCGTGCCGCAAAAGGCGTAAGTTGTGTGTTTAATGTTTCCATGGCTTTTTAGCATTGTGGCAAACACCTGGTTTGGCTGGTTAAGGCTGCACTAAGTGGTTGCCGGGTTTGTTGTTTTTTTGAACATTTATTTATTTTTTAGTCGAAAATCAAAGGTCTAATGCCTGAAGCCCGACGATTATTTTGTTGTTATTTTACTGATGCACACGCATGCTACACCTTTAGAGATTTCATCGATGGCGCGGATTTTCAATCCGTGCCCACATTAGAAGCACGGATTGAAAATCCGCGCTATCCTGCGCTGAGAACCACCCCGCCCTTCGGGTTGAGATTCCTCCATTTGCTTCGCCAGTTCGGGCAAAGCCCTAGTGTCGCTGCGCTACGGTCGGAATGGAAGAGGCTACATCAGCCAGAGGCCAATAAAAAAGCCCGGTCGTTAACGGGACCGGGCTTTTACCTTAGTTAAGGTGTAATTCCTCCTTTCACAAGGGAATATGCGGTCCTGTGCCATAGCCGTTTTGCCCGAATAACTCAGGACGGCTTGCGTTTGGTATGTGTACAATGTGTTGTAGCATGTGCAAATAAAAAAGCCCCGAAACTTGTGGTTCCGGGGCCTGTATATGTGTTATGAATATATTTTACCTATCCAAAAATCATTACACAATACCCCTTCACCGGTGCAAGCATCCCGCCTACACTTTGAAGTTTTATGTTAGATATTGTGATACGCATTTTCTTTAGTTTTTTATCTTGTTGTTAAACGTGCTGCAAATGTATAGCATTTGTTTTTTATAATGCAAACATTTTCAGCTATTTATATTCAGTCTATTTTTTAGAAGGGTTTTTCTGATGTTTTTCCACATACTCTTTTACGGGTATTCCATCAATGATAACATCCTTAACTACAGCCACTTCACCCCTCACAGATACTACTGCATACGCCGGTAATTTTTTATTGCCGGAAAGGTACTCTGCATATAATCTTTCTGCCTCCGGAGCCTTATTTTCTTCCATATAAAAACGGTTAAAAGGATTATCAATGGTTACTTTTCCGTCATAATTGTAGTTTACAACAACCTTTACATAGTCGCCTTTTGCAGGTTCTTCGTGGGTAAGTTTTCTTATCCGAGCAAAACCATCGTTACCTTTACCCAATACTACATAACCCTCATCGCCATATCCCCAGTCACCATCTTCCACCTCTACCTCATCTGCCTCAAAATCCAGGCTGATGTATTTTCCCCTTAGCGGGTCGTTAGGGTCTATGGGTTCCGTTTTAAACTTATACTCGACACCTTGGGTATAGGCCATTTCATTTTCCCAAACCATTTGTCCCGGTATGGCCAGTTGCAGCAACGCTGTTATTGCAAAGCCTATAATCAATAATTTAGTTTTCATAAGGTTGTGGTTTTAAGGTTTGTTGTTTGCGTTTGCTTACCGCATAGTTGGCGACAAAAAAGCCCGCGCCTACCCCTACGAACAACAGCCCGCGGATTACAAAACTCAGGTCGGTATCAAAAAAGCGGCAGGCGGCCAGTATGGTTATTATAACCAGGCCAAAGTTTACCGTGAGGTACTTTACCCGGTCTATACCCTGCTTTATATACCACAAACCCGCAGCGAGCGTAATGAGGTTTGTAACCACCGCTGCAAAACCATTTGATACAAAAGAAAGTATGTACATAGCCAATAGCGCAATTGGTAAAAACTGTGCCAGGTCAGTATCTTTCTGCTTCAGGTTTCTCCCTATCAGGAACAATACACCTGCGAGCATCAGTGCAAAAACTACTATATAACCACCGGGCGCTTTATCGGTATCCATATCTTCCCATACCTCGCGGAACGACCCGAAAAACAACAGTACCATAGTGCCGCATATCCCCACAAATTTGTACGTCCAACCCAGTTTCGGCAATTTGCCGATTAGGTAAAGCAGCCCGTAAAACGCTACACACAACAGGAATGAAAAATCGCCCGTATGTGAAAAGAATGTATGTGCTGCCACCATAAACGATACCGGCATCAGTATGTGCAGGGTACGTGTCATACGTCCTTCAGTGTCATTTTTTATCAGGCTGTAGTAGTATGGCAATGCTACGGCTATCAGTGCCAGGTACCAGTACGGTTCTTCGTAAGGGTAATGCCACATGCCTTTATTGATGACATAAATTGCAGCCATAATGAGGTGCAGTACTACAGCAGCATTGCTCCGCAGCAGGTAGATAAGCGGTGCACAAAGCAGTGTCCATGTAAGCACAAACTGTGGGAAATCACCACTGATGTTATAGATCTGTGCCACAAGTGATATGCTGGCCCCAACAGAGAAAAACACCAATACGGCAGCGGTTTCTTTAAAGGCAACGCTTTTGTTTTTCAGGATGCAATAGGCCGCAAAAGCCTGCGAAAGCGCCAATGGTGTAAATGCCAGCACTGTTTTTACCTGGCGGGAAAAGTTATCCCAGTTATGGGCGAAGATAAGGATGATGCCCAACCCAACCAGTATACCGCCAAGCGCAGCAAATATTGCCAGTAACGGATTGCCCTGCTGTTGCTTTTTACTGAGGTAATACTGTTCTATATCCCGAACGGTTTCGGGGGTAATGACGTCTGCATACAGCAACTCGTCGAGATCTTTTTTTGGTATAGCCATGGTATAGCGGTTTTAGTTAAATGTAATAAAAATGGCTGGTTGGTTTTACTATGAAATTGGTTTATTACGTAACCGTAATAGCAATAAGTAGTCGCTTTAGGAGCATTAAGAGGCTAAAACTTTCCGCGAACCCGAAGTTCTGTACCGATATAAATCAAATTTTCAGTTTCAATGGTTGAAGCTACATACGGCTTTATATAATCGCCGTAAAAATTATATTGTAACGTATTCAGGTCAACTACCATTGTTTTGTACCGGTCATCATAAATACCGCAGAAATAATACTGGTCAGATATATAAACTTCTGAATTCCCTTCCTGAAGATGGTACCGTTTGCTCTTGTCTAATGAAGACCTGCCGCACTGTACTTCAAAAAGCAGCTTTTCTGTTCCGTCGCTACTTTTTGCATATATATTACAATCCTGATAATCAGGATGACCTATCCATATATGATTGTTATACAGCCTTTGTTCAAATTTTAAGCTTGCATAAATTGTATCGGTAGTTTTTAACCCGCTTTTATCATCTTTGAAAATTGGGGTTATAAGCCCGGATTCCGGTTCAACCTTTTTAAACTGCCACGCATCATGTAAATTGTCATAAGCCGTGTAATAAAATGACTCGTGGGTGCCCAAGTAACAATCCCATGATTTTTCTAAAAAATCGTATGCCGTTGTCATGTTTCCGTTACTCAAATCTATTTTTACCAATGTAGAGCCACTTGCATCAAAATAGAATGAACCCGGCCCCCTCTTCTTTAAGTATAAATATCCGGAATCAGGACTCCACTGAAACTGTTTGCTCCAGGTACTTTCATATTGGTGCTTTTTATGCTTTCTCTGTGAATCTTCAAATGCAAATATTTTATTCCCAACTGAGTCTATTACATCGAGGCCTGCTTCATGAAAGAGCAACACATACCTTGAGTCAGGTGATACCGAAACCTTGTTTTCATAAAAACGTTCGCTTACAGTTCCTTCCCATATGGGTTTGTCTAATTTAATTTGCCCGTCAGCAGAATAATACAATTTATTCTGAACATAGTAGTAAACAGGATGACTTGTATGAACCCTGAGGTTTTCGGTAGGATTAGCATTTATTATCTTGGTTGGTTGCGCATTACACGAACAAAATAGTGCAAGTGAAAGCAACCCATATATAAAAACAATGGTTCTATTTTGTAACATAACTGTATGGCTTTGGTTTTGTTAATTCCCGAAAAATAAAAGGCCCCGCAACGCATTGCTGCAACTACGGGGCCACCGCTAAGGCGTTATATATTTTGAGCATCTATAAGTTGTGCGTCGCGGGTATTTTTCTGTACGGCTATGGCAGAGAATACACTCAGGGTGAATGACATCCCGTAGAAGCCTTTTTCGCTCAGCGCCAGGTCAGCATTCCACAAGCCAACAACAAGCAGTACCAGACAGGCTATAGTGGCAAACCAGCTTATACCATAGTACAGGTCGGTTACAGGCAGTCCTTCGGCTTTGTCCCTTACGCTTTTCTGTACTGATATTACAGCAAACAAACCAAACAGCAGTATGGTAAAGTAATAGCCTTTTTCGTTTAGCTCCATGGTGGCATTCCATAAGCCTACACAGTAGCCTACTACACCCACAAGCAGTGCTGCCCATGATGCGCCTATGAATGCACCGGTAGGTTTCATAGGGTTGCGGTCGTTTGTGCCTTTGTCTTTTTTAGGGGTTGTTGTGTTTTCGTTTACATCAAATGTTCTTAGCGGTTCCATAATTTTAAAAATTGTTTTGGTTATTATTTCTGAAGCAAATGTAGGCTGCCTGTGCTGCCCCGGAAAGCTAATATATAAATAAAACTGACGATATAATTTTTTATTTTATATTTGATATGTTCTATTTTACATTGATATATGAATGCAATACCGGAGATAGTATCATTAATGAATGAAGATGATAAAAGGGATTTTAATAGTTTCCTGCGTAAAAAGAATAAGCGGGAAGATGTAAAGAACACCCGATTGTTCAAACTCATAGAAACTGACGATATAATCAGTGCAAAAAAAATATATAAAGGCCAAAATAATAACGATGCCTACCATGCATTGCGAAAAAGGCTGCACGATAGCCTGGTGCAGTTCATGGCAAACCGCACCTTTGAAACCTCTACCGGCGAGGCCCACGAGGTACTTCGCCTGCTGGTAGTGAGCCGCTTTTTCCTGGAACACAGCCTTACCAAAACCGCTTTTAAGTGCCTTGCCAAAGCCGAAGCGCGTGCATTGCCACTGGAACAGTTCAGCTTACTGAATGAGATTTACCTTACCCGCATACAGTACGCGCACCTTAACCCCACGGAGGATCTTGCACAATTGGTTGCTAAATTCCGGCACAACCAGGTACAGATGCAGCGCGAAGCCCAGCTGAACATTGGCTATGCATTGCTGCGTAAAGAGCTGCATGAGATACACCTGAAAGGCAAGGTAGTCGATTTCCGTACATTTGTTATGGGAACTATTAAACAACTGGGCGTATCGCTTAACGAGGTGCTTACGTACAAGTCGCTTTACCAGATGTTATTCATTGCCAACGAATACGCCACCATGAACCATAACTTTACATTAGTGGAACCTTTTGTAAAACGCAGTTATGAGTTTATCGAAGCGAAGAAAGACAGTGGTGAAGGGCAACTGTTTTACCATATTTATGTGATTTACTTTTTGGCAAACATCAACTTCAGGAACCACCGCTTTGGCGAAAGCCAAAAGTACCTCAACAGCATGGGTACGCTGATGCAGAAACAGGGCAGCCGCTACCACAGCCGCTTTTACCTGAGACACCAACTGCTTACGGCACTGAACCTGCATTTTAGCGGGCAACCCGAAGCGGCTTTGGCCTTAGCCGAAAAAGCCCTGAAAAGCGCCACTAAAAAAGCCGCCCCAGAAGATGTGAACGACCTGCGTGCCTGTATAACCATGTTCCTGGTACAGCACCGTAACCGTGCTGCACTGAAGTATATGGCACAGTTTACCCACACCGATGCCTGGTACGAAAAGAAATTAGGAATGCTATGGACGATACGCAAATCATTACTGGAGATACTGATGCACGCCCAGTTTGATAATGAGGAACTGGCATTGGCGCGATTAAAAAGCTTTAAGCGTCGTTATAAAAAATACCTTGAAGAAGTACGCGAGCAACGCGTTATGGAATTTGCCTTAATGGTAGAGCGCTGCATACTAAAGCCCGAAATGGTACAGCACCCTGATTTTAAATCCGGCATTCTGAGCATAATGAATCCTGCTATAAAAGAGGATATTTTTGTAATAAGCTTTTTGGGTTGGCTCATTGCCCAAGCAGAAAAGAAAACCCCGTATGAGGCTGCTTTAGGGTTGTTGTAGTTTTTAGTCACAATAAGTCGTTTAGTGCATTCAGCTGGTGCGAGCCTCCGGCTCGTATCCTAAAACGGGCAACGAGCCAGAGGCTCGCGCCAGCAAAGTAGAGTAGTAAGTTCTAGTTGGCAAACTATATAAAAAATCTACAAAACCTTATGTAAAAAATACCGTGCGGCAGGCCCTCCTTTTTCCCTGTCGCCAAACTTGTCCAGCTTAATAATCATGCTGTCTTTTTCCACCACAAGGAATTTCAGGTGGTCGCCTTCGGCATCAAGGGTTACTATACTTTTAGCATTGTCAAGGTTGTACGTGCCGTTATATACCGTAGGCTTCTTTTCCTTTCCCAGATACTGCGAAGACAACGTATACGATTTATCCTTGTGTAGCGAAATGCGGGTTAGTATACCCTTGCAGTCGCCACAGGGCAGGCTGCCGGCGTAGTTGCCGTACCATGCACCTGTGGTGGCTACAGTGTCTACCGTTATGGTATCTGCGGGTTTTACGGTGTCCAGGCCGTCACTGCTGGGCAGCGTACCCTGCTCCTGCTGCTCTACGCTGGGTGTGGGCTTTTCATCCTTGCACGAGGCCAGCATAAGGGGCAGCGCTAATAGTAATATGCTTATCTTTCTCATGGCATTACTGTTTAGTATTATAAAGTTAGCCAATGAAAAATTGCCCCGCTGCCAAATAAGTCTTAAAAAGCGGTTTTAGTCCCGGCTCATTAAGCTAAATAATACCTACAAGGTCTTAGAGACCTTGCAGGAAAACCATGCGTGTAAATTCCGTCCCAACACCTGTGTTTTAAAAACCTTGTAGGTTTATAAATTGATTACTGCACCTTTTGCGCAGGCATTTCTCTGCCATTTTGCTTTAGGGTAACTTTTGTTACGGTGCCTTTGTCGTCTTTTTCAAAAACCAGTACAGCCTCTACTATCCTAAGGAAAAACTGGTTTTCACCCTCAGGGTAAATCTCAAATTTATCTTGGCCCGGCAGTTGGGTATACAGTTGGCCACTGGTGTAGGTTATTTGCATGTTGTAACCCGGCGCCAGCGCATAAGTCCCCACAAAAGGCGTTAGCTGCCCTTCGGTTAAGGTGATTTCCTTGTGCTTTTCGTGCACGGGCTTGTTGTAAAGGAAATTGCGGATAGTATTCATCGGCGGCCCTTGGCTTACTTCATTATTTTGCAGGATGATGATGGTTTTATCGTTATCCAGCTGACGTTCTATAAAGGTGGCATAACCCGGCCAGCCCCCACTGTGGTTGGCTATTTTGCCAAAGTCAGCTGAAGTACCCGTAGCCCAGCCAAAACCGTAATTGGTCTTTTCATCATTTGGCAATACCGGCGGGGTAAATATCAGTTCTTTAGATTCTTTGGTGGCAAGCTTATCAGTATATAACGCACGGTCCCATTTCAGCAGGTCGCCAGTGGTGGAGTTTACTGTACCATCGCCCACTATACCATCAAGGTACCACACCACTCGGTATTCGGGCAGGTCTTCGGGTAATGCCTTTTTATGGTTTTTGTCATACACATAACCGTAAGCGTAATTTTCCACTTTCTTAGGCGAAAACCTTCGGGCGTATACAAACGTACGCTCCATTTTCAGTGGCTTGAAGATATTTTCCTCAAGGAATTTCACATAGCTCTTACCTGAAACCTTTTCTATAACCGAAGCCAGCAAGGCATAACCCGTATTGCTATACTCAAATTTGGCTCCCGGTTCAAAAACAGCGGCAGGTTTTTCTTTGGCAAGAAGGGAAATCATGTCCTTGTTTGTCCATATTTTAGTAGTATCACCCTTTTGCTGTATAAGTTCCATATAATCGGGAAGGCCACCGGTATGGTTCAGCAGCTGGCGTATGGTAACACCTTTATAGAAACCCAGTTCGGGGATGTATTTTTCCAGCTTATCGTCATATTGCAGCTTGCCTTTTTGCTGAAGCAAAACTATACCCATAGCCGTAAACTGTTTGGAAACCGAAGCCAGCTCAAATATGCTGTTTTTGTCTAATGGCAATTTGGTAACCTCATCCCTAAGGCCAAAGCTTTTTTCGTAGATAACATTCCCTTTTTCGGCAACGAGTATGTTTCCGTTAAAACGCCCTTTGGCATAAAGCGACGAAATAAGGCTGTCTATTTTTTGTACGCGGGCATCCTGGGCAGTGGCTACAAAGCCAAATGCCAGCAGCAGTATGAGTAAACGCTGTTTCATGATAATGGTTTTGGTGTTAACGGTTAGGCGTTGAAATCACCAAAACGTTACATTAAGCCTCTTTCTTTTTTTCCCTGCTTGGGAAGAAAAACGACATCGGCTTGCGTTTAAAGTATTTCCAGATGGCGCGCCCTACTGCCCAAAACTCGGTAAGGGGGATGTTCCGCGAACGGAACGCCAGCGTCATGCTCAGGCTGAAGCTTACCAGGAAGTTTACCATACCTATAAGCACTATACCGGCACATGCCCATATAATCATGGCGGTGCTTATGTTGTAGTTGGCCCCATAGAGCGCTATGGCAAGGTTACCGCTGGCAAAGGTAATGTGGCGGATGTCCAGGTTAAGCCCAAGGAATATACCTATAGATGCCGTGCTGCCCATAAACACCCCAAACCAGAAGTTACTTACTATACCCGCCCATTTGCGTTCGTACCAACCCGCCATTTTCTGGGCACGGGTACGCCCGAAAGTTTTTTTAAGCAACGGGTGTTCGGCAATGCGGTAGTACATGTGCCTAAACTTATCCCTATTTGCCACACTCCCCGCTATAATCCCCGAAAGGAAAAGGAATATACCCGCTATCGCCGCATGTAACAACGCAAGCGAATGTATAGGGCTGAGGTCAGTTGCGAGTGTATACCATTTGGTGACAGCTATGTTGTAGTCGAAAATCAGGTCGATAAGCCAGATGCCCAGCCATGCTACGGGAAATGCCACCAACACGTTGCCCACAAAAGCAATGAACTGCGACCGGAATACCCTCGCAAAGAACGACGCAAACGCCTGGTGCCTTTCATCGGTACCCAGCTCGTTGTTTTTGCGGTCGCGTTCCAGCGCACGGATGAGTGCGGTGGCCGTCATGGCGGGCTGTTTGGTAGCAAGCGTAAAGCCCAACACATATATGGCGATAAAGCCAAAGGCATAGTTAAGGCTGTAGAAAAACGCATGCCCGAAGATACTGGTATCTATTTTGCCCAACATCACCTTGATGATACATAGTATGCCCACGATGATACCGCCCCCCGATGCCGCCCACAGCATCCGGAAGTATTCTCCTATAGTTTTGGTAATATAGTGTTCGCCGGTATTTGCGGTGTGCTGGGTAACCTCATAGGATATAAGCTGGGTACTTTCGCCCACCAGGCCGCGTATGTTGTTTTTTATACAGTTGTACGTAATCAGGTTTACCGATAGCCGTATGGTATCGCAACGGGCTTCGTCGGGTTCAGATATGGCAAGCAGTGGCAGCAATACCTCCAGGCGGGCAAGCTGCTGGCGCATGCGCAGCAGGTTTTGGTTTACGCGGAGCGATATGCCGTATTTACCACTGTTTTTAAAGGCCGTATCTACATAATCGCGGCACTGGTGCAACAGCACCATTATCTGCCTAAAGCCCATATCGTCAGGCGAAACGTAGTTTTTCTGCTCCTCCAGCAATCGTTCTGTAAGCAGGCTGAACTCCTTTTGTATGGCAAGGAAAGGGCTTTCCAGGTTCTCGTATTCGGGTACCATCTGCATTACGTCGGTTTCCAGCGCACGGCCGCCTATGCGGTGTATGAGTACCTTCATGGCAAAGATAAGCTCGGTAAGCGGGCTGTTGGCCTCATCTGAAACGTAAAGCGACCAAAACCCAAGGGCATCAAACAGGGCATCCTGCTGCTCTTTGGGTATTTTATCTATCCATACCGGGTCGGTTTTCAGGTAAAACACCTGGTTCAGTATGTACTCAAGCGAGTCCTTCAGCGGCTGGTCCGGGATTATTTTGCTGAGCAGCCTTTTCTTTACTTCGAAAAAGAAATCAGAATCGGTAAGGATGCCGGCATCGGTAAGTATACGGCTGAATTTTTTGTGTTTGATAAGCCCTTTTATGTAAAACGACAGGCCTTTGCGGTAACGCTCATTGCTTTCCAGTATGTCTAAAAGCGGCTGCAGGTTTACCTCGGCTGTGCGCTCGGGATGGCGCGGGCGTATCAGGGCCACAAACTCCACAAGCAGGTCTACTTCTTCGGCTTTGTACTCCCACAGGTTATTTTCGTCGAAATTGTGTTTAAAAAAATCTTCGAAGGAGTATATAGCTTTCGTTTTCCTGAACTTCATGGGCTTTTTCGGGTTAAGGAACGTAAATGTACAAATCTATCCTTTATGCCGTGCCGTTTGTGGGAAATTTAGTATTTGGTTAAGAGGTGTAGGGGTTATTTCTTATCCTGTAATTGCAGCAACCAGTATGCCCAGCGGTTTTGGAGTTTTTTGAGATCGGCATCAGTGGAATACATAGATACCGAACCAAAATATTCACCGGTAACTACTTTAAGCAGGTGATTTGCACGCCCTGCTATTTTAAAAAGGTCGTCATTTGCCATGCCACCATGCCCATAAAACTTCAAGTCCCCGGATTGAATCCTTTCCCAGATAATCAAGTCTGCTGTATTCACCAAACCTATCTCCTTTTTATTTGTAATGCGCTTTATAAGTTCCGGGATCATGACTTCATAATTGTATGCAATCCAGTATTCTGCATTAAAAATATGGCCGTATTCTTTGTCAGAATCAATGTAAGCCAAAACTTGGGAAGGCTTCAGAGAAGCAGTTGTTATTTTTAGACGCTCAAACTCCGATTTTTGTTCTTCAATAGCGGAATGCATTTTTGCAGGTAGTTTTTGATAAAGCGGTATCTTAAGTTGTGATAATTTTATGTTATGTGTCTTACTATAATTATCTGCTTCAAGGTGTATCAGGCTGTCTTCTATAGTAAATAGCTTTTCGTACCAAAGACTGTCACTTTCATTTATTACTGTTAAGTGTTCTTTCATCTTATAATTGTAATAATCAGCATTATTACGAAACTCTAAATCATCATAGGCTTTTAAAATATAATTAAATCCAAATTTTTGAGTATAATGTATTTTCTGATTCCAGTTATATAAAAGCGTATCTTCAGTGACCAACTGTATTTTATTATCCTGAATATCTTTAAGTGCTGTCGCTTCGGAATATGCGTAAATTTTAGGTTTCAGATTTAAATTTATCTCTAATTTATCTCCGTTACCAGTATGTAGTATAGTATCAACGGAATAATGATCATCAAAATATGTCTTAAGTTTTACTCTTGTGTTTTTTGGTAACTCTTCGTTAAAGTTGCCTGCACTATCTGCATAAGTAGATATCCATTCTGAATCTGGTGTATCGGGAAAATCAAAATAAATACTACAATTAAAAGGCTTGATAGATTGAACATTTCCTGTTATATGCCCTGTAAGTTTAATATATCCGGCCTTCTGGGCGTAAAGAGAAAAGGAAAATAAACAAAAAAAGCAAACTAAGTTTTTCATAATCGTCAGGTTGGTAATTATGATTAAATATACGGAAAAACACTCCTGTTTATTGTGTAAATTGCCACTGCAATATCTCACAATCATGACAGAAACCGAACGCAAGTTCCTTATCCTTGCAGACGACTATAAAACAACGGCTTTCGCCCAAAAACGCATTACACAGGGGTACCTTTCGTCGCACCCCGACCGTACCGTGCGCGTACGCATTAAAGGCGACAAAGGCTTCCTTACCATAAAAGGCCGTGGCAACGAAAGCGGCACTACCCGTTTTGAATGGGAAAAGGAAATCCCCGTTACCGAAGCCGAGCAGCTTTTTGCCCTGTGCGAACCGGGTGCCATAGATAAAATCCGTTATGAGTTAAAAGCGGGTGAGCATACCTATGAGGTGGACGAGTTTTTGGGTGATAACGCCGGGCTTGTCATTGCCGAAATAGAGCTGGCCAACGAGCACGAAGCCTTTATAAAACCCTCGTGGCTGGGCGAAGAAGTAACCGGGCAGGAACGCTACTACAACGCCTACCTGAGCCGCAACCCATACAGTACATGGAAGTAAAATATGACATCATAATAATAGGCGGCGGACCTATAGGTATGGCCTGCGCCATTGCTGCCAAACGCAAAGGCCTGCGCTACCTCATCCTGGAAAAGGGCGCGCTGGTAAACAGCCTGTTTAACTATCCGCTGTACATGACGTTTTTCAGTACGGCAGAGCGGCTGGAAATAGGCTATGTACCCTTCAGCTGCATTGCCCCGAAACCCGGCCGCCAGGAAGCGCTGGAATATTACCGTAACATACAGAAGCATTTTAAACTGAACATCAACCTGTTTGAAAAAGTGACTTCGGTACAAAAACAGGAAGATGGTTTGTTCACTATAGTTTCTGATAAGGCAAACTACACTGCCGAAAATGTGGTGATAGCTACCGGCTTTTACGACATACCGGTGTATATGGGCATCCCCGGTGAAAACCTTCCGCATGTACGCCATTACTACAAGGAGGCACACGAGTATGCTTTCCGAAAGATTGTGGTGGTAGGTGCCAATAACAGCAGCGTAGATGCCGCACTGGAATGTTGGCACAAGGGTGCTGAGGTAACTATGGTTATCCGTAAAGGTGAAATTAACGACCGTGTAAAATACTGGATTAAACCCGATATAGAAAACCGTATTGCCGAAGGCAGCATTAAAGCACATTTCCGTAGCAGCATTACCGAAATCCGCGAGAAAGAAGTGGAAGTGCTTACGCCTGATGGCCCTGTAACCATTGAGACCGATTTTGTATTGGCGCTTACGGGTTACCGCCCGGATATTGATTTTTTAACCCGTTGCGGAATAGCCGTAAGCAACGACAACCTGTGCATACCACAATACAATCCCGATACCATGGAAACCAATGCACCCGGCCTGTACCTTGCGGGTGTGGTGTGCGGTGGCATGGAAACCCATAAGTGGTTTATAGAAAACAGCCGCGTACATGCGGATATGATTGTGAATAATATTGTAAGCGTAAGGGAATCGGATTAGAAAATAAAACCAACCAAGCCAATGAAAAAGACAATCCTCCTGTCTGCTGCTTTAATAGCAGTAAATCTGCTATATGCGCTGCTTATTCTGCCTTACGGTCAAAGCACTGCTAACAGCCATACAAACTTAGGTCCATTTTTGGGCATTGTTTCCTATTTTGCAGCTATTGTTTGGGTACTTATTGCAGTGTTGAAATTTTTAGACAGGAAAAGCCTTTTATTGCTTGCTTTAGCAATCGCATTAAGCATGGTAGCTTGGGGATATAAGCTACAACATCTATACTGTCTTGGATGTGCCAAAAGCGGATAAAATTTACGCCTCCTTTTTCTTAAAAACCAGCGAAGCAATAACCGAAAGCAGTAGTACCCCACACACTACCGCAAGCGATACCGGCGACGATATATGTACAAACGGGCTGATAAGCATTTTGGTACCGATAAACGCCAGTATAATAGCCAAGCCATAGTGCAGCTTGCTGAACATGTACATGAAGTTGGCCAACAGGAAATACAGTGCCCTTAGCCCAAGTATGGCAAATATATTACTGGTGTACAGTATCAGCGGGTCTTTTGGGGCAATGGCAAAAATGGCCGGGATGCTGTCTACCGCGAAGATAAGGTCGGTAAATTCTATAACGGCTACCACTACCAGTAGTGGCGTGGCAAGGCGTTTCCCATTTTCTATAGTGAAAAAGTTGCCGCTTTCGTAACTGTCGGTTACATTAAAAAAGCGGTGTACCAGGCGAGCGCCCGGGCTTTTGGAAAAGTCTTTGTTTTCGTCCTCGTCGTCATGGGCGCCCCATGATTTTATACCGGCCACAATAAGGAAAACACCAAAAATGGTAAGCACGGCATTTATCTTTACGCTTTCGCCAAAAATGTTCATGGCAGGCAGGTAGGTGAGATTAATCAACTCTACACCCGTAAAAATGAATATGGCACGGAATACCAGCGCACCGATAATCCCCCAGAATAATACTTTGTGGTGCAGGTGCTTCGGCACATTAAAAAACCCGAACACCATAATAAAAACAAACAGGTTATCTACAGAAAGGGCTTTTTCTATCCAGTACGCACTTTGAAATTTGGCAAACGTATCAAAGCCCATGGTATAGTACAGCACCCCGCTGAACAACATGCTCAGGGTTATCCACACCACGCTCCACGTCAGGGCTTCCTTATTGCTTACCTCATGGGTTTTTCGGTTAAAAACCCCCAAATCCAGAAGTAGCATAACAATCACCGTAATACCGAAAATGGCCAGTACAGCAGGGTGTTTTATCAGGTGGTCGTCATTATTCATGGTATATTTAGTCGAGTTTTTCCGTTAGTTTTTTAAATACCTGCTTGGCATCCTTTCCGTCATACAAAATGGCGTATACCGCATCTATAATCGGGGTCTTGGCCTGGTATTCTTCGTTTAGCTTGTAGGCGCTTTTGGTAGCATAATAACCTTCGGCCACCATACTCATTTCCATCATGGCACTTTTTACGGTATACCCCTTGCCTATCATGTTACCAAACATCCTGTTGCGCGAAAACACAGAATAACCCGTTACCAAAAGGTCACCCAGGTAGGCCGAGTTGTTTATGTTGCGCTTCATTTTATGCACCTTGCGTATGAACTTCTTCATTTCGCGTATCGCATTGCTCATCAGCACCGACTGGAAGTTATCGCCATACCCAAGTCCGTGTGCTATACCGGCGGCTATGGCATAAATATTCTTTAGCATTGCGGCATATTCGGTACCCACAATATCGTCAGAAATTTTGGTTTTAATATAATAGCTGTCAAGGTTTTTACCTACAATTTTTGCTTTCTTCTGGTCACCACAGGCTATGGTAAGGTAACTAAGGCGTTCCAGTGCCACCTCTTCTGCGTGGCATGGGCCGGTTATTACGCCTATGTTGTCGTATTCTATGTCGTATACGTTATGGAAATGCTCGCCCACAATAAGGCTGGTTTCGGGCACTATACCCTTTATGGCACTAAACACCACTTTGTCTTTCAGGCTTTCGGTAAGCTTTTCAAGCTCCTTGCTCAGGAATGCGCTGGGAATGGCAAATATTACGTAATCTGCATAGGCTACCGCTTCGTTAATGTCGTTGGTAAGCAGCAGCTGGTCGGTATCAAATTCTACAGAACTCAGGTAATTAGGGTTGTGGCAATGTTGCTGTATGTGTTCTATGGCAGTGGCGCTGCGCATGTACCAGGCTATTTTATCTACATTAACGCACAGCATTTTAGCTATGGCTGTAGCCCAGCTTCCGCCACCAATAACCGCGAACTTAGGAGTACTGCTCATTCTTACTTTTAATTAGGCGCGCCAAAAATACTCAAATTTAACGGATGCAGGTACAACATTCTATTATATCGCAATTGTTAATATGGAAAAATTAACATTTTTAAGCGTTAATTAATGCAATGAAACCCACTTACCCACGTTATATTATTGAATTTTGTTTAATTCAAGGATTACACAAGGTTAGTTAAATTTTTTGTTTTTGGTGTTTTAGAAGGCATTTGCGCAATTGTGCAGGTGCCTTTTATTGTATATCTAAGTTACACAATTCCCGCTTTTATCACTCTAAAGAAATGTTAAGTAGTATTTCATTAACATTGAATCTGTTACTCTTCGGTTTTGCGGTGCGATACGGCATTGTTTTCCCAGTCGTTGCGTATGTCTTTCATCCGGAAAACAATATCCATGCAAATGAGCATTTCCAGCCGCAGGTAAAAATGCCCGGTAATAAGCCCCTTAAGCAACAGCGCAGCACAGAACGCCAGCAGTACGGCAAAACAAACCAATGTAATCCGTGCCGCTTTCTTGTTTTCGAAAAGCAAAAGAAGATAGCATAGTGTAATGGATATGAGGATAAAAACCGAAACTATGGGGTAATACGGATACGGGATAAGCAACGGTGTACGGAACATTTCGAATACAAATACATATCCCTGGAAATAACTCCACACATCTGTAACCAGCGACAACAGGCTGAAGGCTGTATACACGCCCAATATGCCCCACACATACCACGGCAGCAGGCTGCGGCGGTATTGCAGTTGTATATCTTCAAACTCTGAAAAATTATCTTCCTTTTCTTCCTCCATTTTTTAGCTCAACAGGAAGCATAAGATAGTAATTTTTCTACCAAATATGGCGTCAAAAAAATATTAATTACGGTGGTAACGGGAAGTATAATTATCTTCCCAATCGTGTTGTATTTTTATAAGCCTTGCCAGAAAAATGATTAGGAATATTATCTCTAAACGTACACTTAGCTCATGCTTCTGAGCAATTATTGCACCCATACTTATCACACTGGCTACAATACTTATAATAGCAAATATTTTTCCGAAAAGAACAGCTTCCTTCTTTTCTAACCATAACCAAAGGCCTGTGAAACCTCCTGCTAACATAAGAATTGCAGAAAGAAATTTGCCAAATGATGGAAATGCATTGTCAAGGTTATAAAGGCTTGAACTTACATTTAAATTGAAACTAAGCATACCAAAAACAGGTATTGAAAAGCCACCCATTATCATAAAAAGCCAGCTAAAAAAACGCATCCACCAAGGCATAAGCTGCCTGCGGTATTGTAATTTTATGGTTTCAAAATCAGAAAAACTGTTATATTGGTCAGCTTCCATAATTGCGTTATTGGTTATGATGCTAAAATAGCAATTTAATCCAAACAATTATTTTTTATAGAACAGGTTGTGTTCTACATATTCCCACACCTTAGGGGGAAGCAAAGGCCGCACGTTTTTACCGTCTTTTATGCTTTGGCGTATAAATGTACTGGATAGTTCTATAACCGGGGCACCTACACGATGTATGCGCGGGGCATTGGCTATTTCACTTTCGGGAGTGGCGGTATCTATGCGCGGGTATATGTAAATGTCATGGTTTTGCAGCAGCACCTCGTAGTTTTTCCATTTGTGCAGGGTGTTCAGGTTGTCTTCACCCATAATCAGTGAAAACTCATGAGTTGGGAATTTCTCCTGCAAATGTACCAGTGTATTTACGGTATAATTTGGCTGCGGCAGGCGGAACTCTATATCGCTGGGTTTTAGCTTTGGGTAATCCTCAACCGCAAGGTGCACCATTTGCAGGCGGTGGTGGTCTTCAAGCAGGGTACTCTTTTTTTTATGCGGATTGTGCGGGGTAACCACCAGCCATATCTGATCCAGGCTGCTGTATTCAGCCATGTGGTTTGCTATGATAAGATGCCCCGTGTGTATGGGATTAAACGTACCGAAGTAAAGCCCTATTTTCATCTTTAATAATCTTATAGTTCGGCCCTGTCATTGCGAGGAACGAAGCAATCTCATCACTGTTCCTAAATAAAAACCTTTAATAATAGGATTGCTTCGTTCCTCGCAATGACAAACCGCTTATGCCCCTACAAAATCCTTAACCAGCGTATATGCTTCGTCAAGGGCGGTTTGCAGGTCGTAGTTTTTTATAATGGTATCAAACTGCGGTGCTGTGGCCAACTCTACCGAAGCCTTGGCAATGCGCATGTTTATCTTGTCTTCGCTTTCGGTGCTGCGGTTTTTAAGGCGTATTTTAAGCTCGTCTATGCTTGGCGGCTTTACAAATACGGCCAGCGTCTGCTCCGGGAATTTACGCTTCAAACGAAGCCCGCCCGCTACGTCTATATCAAAAATTACGTTTTTGCCCTGCGCCCATATACGCTCTATTTCAGAGTTTAATGTGCCGTAAAAGTTATCGCGGTATACCTCTTCCCATTCGGCGAAGTCTTCGTTTTTAATATGCTTTTTAAATTCTTCCAGCGAAATAAAGTGGTAATGTTCGCCGTGTATCTCACCTTCGCGTGCTTCGCGTGTGGCCGCCGATACCGAAAACGCCAGGTTCAGCTCAGGGTGTTTTAGCAAATGCCTTACTATAGTGGTTTTACCCGACCCTGATGGTGCCGAGAATACAATTAGTTTTCCTCCAGTGCTCATGTAGTGTAGTTTGTGTGTCGTTCAATTTGGTTGTTAGTTACTGGTTGTTAGTTGTTAGCACTCAAACCCGATACAATTACGGGTACGTCCAACAACTAACAACCAAAAACCACCAACTATGCTAAAGCACGTTAAGTACCTGCTCCTTTATTTTTTCAAGTTCATCTTTCATCTGTACCACCAGTTTCTGCATCAGGGCGTGGTTGCTTTTGCTGCCCATGGTGTTTATTTCGCGGCCCATTTCCTGGCCTATAAAGCCCAGCTTACGGCCATTGGCTTCGGTACCGGCAAGGGTTTCCAGGAAATAGTTCAGGTGGTTTTCCAGGCGTACTTTTTCTTCGGTGATATCCAGTTTTTCAAGATAGAAAATAAGCTCCTGCTCAAAACGGTTTTCGTCTACATTAACCTCAAGGTCGGCAATGCTGTTGCGCAGGCGCTCTTTTACATTGGCTATACGTTCTTCATCATACGCCAGTGTTTCATTCATAAGCCTTAGGATGTTGCCTATACGGACAATGAATTCTTTTTCCAGGGCCACACCTTCCGAAGTACGGAAACTCTGTATATTGTCCAGCGCTTCAGTAACCAGGCCTTCTATCTGTGCCCACTCGTTCTCGTCTATTTCGTCGCGTTCGGTTTTCAGCGCATCGGGCATACGTACCGCCATCTTCATCAGTTCGGTAGCATCGCCATCGGGTATTACCGCCTTCATCTGGCTGATGTATGCCTTTACAATAGGCACATTGATTTTAGACGTGGTTTCCTCGCCGGTAATTTCCACAAAAAGTGAAAAATCTACCTTACCACGCTCCAGCCGTTGTGCAATTGTGTTGCGCAGGCCAAGTTCCATTTCGCGCAATGACGAAGGCATGCGCACGTTCAGGTCGAGACCCTTGCTGTTCAGTGATTTGATTTCTACCGTGATTTTTTTGGTGGGCAATTGCAGCGAAGCTTTGCCGAAGCCGGTCATTGACTGTATCATGCAACGAATTTTGTTGAAAGCAAAGGTAATAAAAAAGTTTGCAGCCGCGGTTAGCAGCTGCAAACGCTTTATATTATGTGCTGTATATTACTTTAAATACTCCACCGCTTCCTGTACGGTGTTTGGCTTATTGCCAATAAATATCTTGTCGCCTGCTACAATAACCGGGCGCTTCAGGAAGGTATAATGCTCTAGCAGCAAGGCTTTGTAGTCGGCTTCGGCAAGGGTTTTATCCTTAAGGCCACGCTCCTTGTACAGCGTAGCATTACGACTGAAAAGCGCCTCATAACTGCCCGCCATTTTGTAAAGCTCCTCAAGTTGGGCTTCTGTAAGCGGGTTCGGTTTTATATCCTGAAGCTCAAACCTGTCCAGGTTAGGCAGCTGCTTAAGTATCTTAGCGCAGGTAGAGCAGGTTTTTAGGTGGTATATTTTGTTCATCTTATTTTTGTTTCAGGTTTGCTTCGCCAGTTCGGCTATCGCCTCGTGTAAAGTTTAAAGTTGTTGGCCGTTCAGTATCTTTCGATTAGAAATTGTATACAGCGCAACCACTTATGCCTTTTGCCTTATCCCTCCTTTATGACTTTCGACTTTATGACCTTATGACTATTTCGCCAGTATACCGTCCTTGTATATAACCGGTATTTCCTCGGTAGCGTTTTCTTTTTCTATGCTGGCTGCGGCAAACGTAAAGGTTTTGTCATACAGCGTGTTGCCTATAAAATAGGTAACCATAAACGTGTTAGCCAGCTGCAGTACGCTTTCCTCTATCATTTCAATCTTTACGGCAGTGTTTGGCAATACTTCCATAAATCCGTGGCGCAGGCTGCTGGTTTTACGTTCCTCACCATCTATAAGGCCATGGGCGCTGCTTACCACTATAGCGGTTTCCAGCTTCTCCGCAGTGTCGTTTATAAGGTAGGCATACCAGGTGTTTTCCATAAAATCATCGTTCCATTCCTGTAACGCAGCTACATATACACCCTCAACCTTAGGTATTACGATATCTTTTTTCATGCTATAAGGTTTTTATCCTTTCGGGGTGCAAAGGTAATAATTTTACCGCACCAATGCCCCGCACCACCGGGACAACAAATACACTTTACTTCACCGTAATTTCATCTATAAATATGTAGGCTTCCCCACCTGCCCCCTGATGCCATTCGGGCAATGTACCAAAGTTGTACGCCTTCACTTTTATATAGCGGACATTGGCATTGATATCGGCATCAAAATGGGTAAGTATCACCGCATCGCGCTTTTTAGGGTCTATGTTTTTATTCTCAATAGTTTTTACAAGGGTAAAATTTTTATTATCTGCCGAGGTATAATACTCCACTTTGGCAGGCATGATAATCCACGCACCGCTATCCTGAAGGAAGCCCGCACTTACCGAGTTAACCTTGATCGGTTTTTGCAAATCCACTACGGCTTCAAAATCCTGCCCCTGGTAACCCTGCCAGCCTCCTTTGCGCCAGTTACCATCGCCGTTAATACCGTCCAATAATCCATCGTCTCCGCCGGCTGAATACTGCTTGTCGTATTTTGATTTTATAGCTATGGTGTAGTTATTTGGCTTTTTGAAGAACTCCGCATTTACCCAATTGCTAGCTTGTGTGTCAGTACGTATTATCGCACTAATTCTTGATGATTTTTCAATATAAAATGGCCCGGTATAATGTATCTCCTGATTGAAATAGCTTTCCGGTTTGTCTATTAGTTTATAATAAATACTATTATCATCCCCACCTGAAGATAATGTAATAAGCATTTTATCTTTAAACGTCTTACCCTGTGCTTCGATAACAGGCACAGGAATAATATCTTCTACATATTTCTCATCATACTCTTTATCTGTTACATCCAGCAACCAACGTTGTGGGGTTTCCGGTGTAATAACAGGGTTCAAACCACCTTCAAGATGTAGTTTCACACGGCTAAATGAAGGCGTTACCGTATCCCACCCGGGTTCACCCGGAGTAGTTTGATAAATTCCCAAACTGCTCAGCACATACCATGCGCTCATTTGCCCGCAGTCCTCGTTACCTATAAGCCCATCAGGGGTGTTTTTATAAAAATTGTCTAAAATGTAACGCACCCATTTTTGTGCCTTTTCAGGCTTATCTACCCAATTGTACAGGTACGCCATGTGGTGGCTTGGCTCATTACCATGGGCATATTGGCCTATAAGCCCCGTAACATCTACCTGCTCGCGGCCGGTGGTGGCGCTTGGCGCGCTAAACATTTCATCGAGCTTGGCTTCAAAAGCTGCTTTGCCCCCGTAGGCTTCTATAAGCCCCAATATATCCTGTGGCACAAAAAAGCTGTACTGCCAGCTGTTACCTTCGGTAAAGTTGTTGTTTATCTCACGCGGATCAAACGGCGTTTCCCAACCCCCATTGCGTTTCGGGCGCATGTGTTTGGTAGTAGGGTCAAACAGGTTTTTCCAGTTTTGGCTTCGCTTCATAAAGTGTTGATAATCAGATGCATGGCCTGTAATATTTGCCATTTGGGCAATACACCAGTCGTCATAAGCATACTCCAGGGTTTTCGATACGCTTTCATGCTCATCATCTATACTGATAAAACCGTTGCGCTTATAGGCATCAAGCCCCAGATGGTCGAGCATGGCGCTGTGCTTTGCCGCCTGGAATGCCTTTTCGTAATCAAAGCCCTTAATATCTTTTGCCATAGCATCGGCCATCACGCTTACCGAATGGTAGCCTATCATACAGTCGGTTTCGTTGCTGGCCAGTTCCCACACGGGCAGCCTGCCACCCTGTTCGTACTGGGCAAGGAAGGTATTTATAAAGTCGGCAGTACGTTTTTTGTCAATCAGTGTATACAACGGATGCGCCGCCCTGAAGGTATCCCACAAGGAGAATACCGAGTAGTACGTAAACCCTTTAGCATAGTGCAGCTCGTTATCTCGCCCGCGGTATTGCCCATCAACATCCATAGCCACATTGGGCTGCATCATGGTATGGTACAGTGCCGTGTAGAAAACGGTGTTCTTGTCTTTGTCCTTTTCGGTTATTTCTATTTTACCGAGTTCTTTATCCCAAAGCGCCTGTGCGGTTTTCAGGGTTTTATCAAATTTCCATCCGGGAAGTTCTGCCTTCATATTTTTGTCAGCACCCTCATAGCCCGTTGGCGAAAGCGCTACCTTAACCAGCAGCTCTTCCCCTTTTTTCACTTCCTTACTAAAGCTGATTGCCAAAAGCGAACCTGCAAAAAACGTATCGGTTACCTTAGCTGGGGCAAAGGCATTGTTGTTTACTTTGGTAACCTTCACCGGGGTGCTAAACTCTATACACGCATAAATGTACTGGTCGCGCGCCCATGCCTCACTACGGCGGAACACCTCAATGGTCTTACTGTCTATAACCCGTACTTCGCCCATAATAAGTTTATCACGATGATTCAGGTCAAGGATAATATTGGCCTGCCCTGCCGTGTTAAATGTATAACGGTGAAAACCTACACGCGGGGTAGCGGTAAGTTCGGCTTTAATGTTATCATCATCCAGCAGCACCGAATAGTAGCCCGCCGAAGCAGTTTCATTGGCATGCTTAAATGGCGAACTATAGTCTTTTTTATCCAATGAAACTTCGCCCATCGTAGGCATAATCATAATATCGCCATAATCACTGCATCCGGTACCGTTAAGGTGCGTGTGTGAAAACCCATAGATAACACTGTCGGAATAATGGTAGCCGCTGCAGCCGTCCCAACTGCCGTCAATCCGGGTATCGGGGCTGAGTTGAACCATACCGAAAGGCACCGTAGCACCGGGAAACGTATGCCCATGCCCGCCTGTACCAATGAACGGGTTTACATACTTTGAGTAATCTGTTTTTTGCGAAAATGCAGCAATGGACAGTAATAAAAGCGCAAGTACCGGTAGCTTTTTCATTTTTATGAGGTGATTATTTTGGATAATGTAAATATAAGAGTTTATTGTTGCTTACGTATTTAGAATTACACGGAGTTTCACAGAGCAGGCACAGAGATGCGCAGAGGCTAATAGAAATATTTTAAGGGCTATCTTTTTTAAGCTCTGTGTTCCCTCCGTGCATCTCTGTGATAGAACAGAGCAATACGGAGGTACCATACTTTATCCAAAATAATTTGTACATTCGTATAAACCTCTCATTGTATGAAATTCCTGAAAAAACTCCTCAAATGGTTCGTACTGCCCATAGCCATTATCGTGGCGCTTATGTACATATTTGATGTAGATTACCTTATAAAAGCCGTACGTGTGGTGTACCTGCACGGCAAAACCACCGCCTACCTGGACGATTACACGCATTTTGACAACCGCACCATCCACCACGGCACCGCACAACCCTGGGCAAACGCCAAAGATTACAACAAAGTAAAAGGCACTGACAGGCTTGAAGCTGTAAACAAAGAATTGGGCACCGTGGCCTACCTCATCATAAAAAACGATAGCATTTGGCACGAAAGCTACTACGACGGTTACGGGCCGGAGAGTAAAAGCAACTCATTCAGTATGGCAAAGAGCATTACTTCAGCTGCACTGTTTAAGGCTATTGAAGAAGGAAAAATAAAAAGCCTTAACCAAAAGGTGGGCGACTATTTCCCGGAGTTTACCAAGGGCCTTGCCGCCAAGCTTACCGTGGGTGACCTGTCATCTATGGCTACGGGCTTAGACTGGGATGAGGAATATGCCAGCGCTTTCAGCATTACTACCCGTGCCTACTTTGGCGACCACCTGGAACAAACCATGCTGGAGGTACCTGTAACCGAAGAACCGGGCAAAAAATTTGTTTACGTAAGCGGCGCCACCGAACTCCTTGCTATGGTGATTACCAAAGCGACCAGGCAAACCCTGAGCGACTACGTATCCGACAAATTCTGGAAACCGATGGGTATGGAACAGGACGCGCTTTGGCAACTGGACAAAAAAGACGGTATAGAAAAATCATACTGCTGTGTGGGCAGCAACGCCCGTGATTTTGCCCGTTTTGGCAAACTATTCCTGCATAATGGCGACTGGAACGGCACCAAGGTTTTAGACAGTACCGATGTGGCACGTATGGTTACGCCACGCTTTGCCGAAAGCCCTGAATATGGCTACGGATGGTGGATAAACGACTATATGGGCAAAAAAATGTACTATATGCGCGGCCATCTGGGGCAGTTTGTCATCTGCATACCTGAGGATAACCTTATCGTAGTTCGCCTTGGCCATACCAAGGGCAAACAGCGTAAGAGAACCGATGCTAATTACGATCCGCACAGCAACGACTTTTACGTATATGTAGACGAAGCCTATAAAATGCTGGGTAAAATAAAACCTGAAGACGGCGAGGGTAATAAGCGTGAAATGAAGTAACTGAAAAACATCACTATGGACTACGAAAAGCTAATAGAACTGGTAAATGAAAATCCTGATTTTGTAGATTTTGCCGAGTTTGGGGTTGGCGTTTCAGAAGAATGGATTGAAGCAGCAGAAATACGCCTCGATATTAAATTCCCACCGTCCTATATTTGGTGGCTAAAAAACTTTTGCGGCGGTGAAATCTATGGTGACGAAATATTCAGCATATATGAGGTCGATTTTGATGAAGTAGTAGGTGGCGACATTGTATATATTAACGAGATGAACCGTGAAAACGGCATTTCGACAACCAATATGCTGGTGATACAGGAAACAGACAATGGCGAAACGTATTTTTTCAAACTTTCTGAGGCCGATGGCAGCGGAGAATATCCTGTTTACCTAAACACTGAAAGCAATAAATATGCAGATAATTTCGTCGACTTCCTTATTATGAAAATTACTGATTAGGCACAATATACCCCTGACTAAAAATGCTTGAAAAAATACGGCTCGAAAACATACTGTTCATTGATATAGAAACCGTACCGGAACAACCCGGTTACGACCAGCTTGATGATGACCTGAAAGAACTCTACGCCCAGAAAACAGCCTATCAGCGTAAAGAAGATGTAAGCGCTGAGGAGTTCTACGAGCGTGCAGGTATTTGGGCAGAATTTGGCAAGATTGTTTGCATATCGGCCGGGTTCTTTACGTTCAGGAATGATATCCGCCATTTCCGCGTTACTTCTTTTTTTGGGGAGGAAGAAAAAATACTACGCGATTTCAGCAATTTACTGAACAACCATTTCGGCCAACCGCAGCACATACTGTGCGGCCATAACGCCAAAGAATTTGACATCCCCTACATAGCCCGCCGTATGATTATCAACAGCGTACCCCTACCGGGCAAGCTGAACCTCTTTGGCAAAAAGCCCTGGGAAGTACCACATCTTGACACCATGGAATTGTGGAAATTTGGCGACTATAAAAGCTTCACTTCCCTTAAGCTACTGACCAAAATACTGGGCATACCATCGCCAAAGGATGATATAGACGGCAGCCAGGTAGGCCACGTATACCATGTAGAAAAAGACATAGACCGCATTGTAACCTACTGCGAAAAAGATGTGATAGCCACAGCCCAGATACTGCTGCGCTTCCGCCGCGAGGCTTTGCTGGTAGATGACGAGGTGGTGCATGTTTAATGGTTGTTAGTTGATGGTTATCAGTTGTTGGCCTTCGATCCCAATCTATACAGGATATAACCGGTGAGGAATTTAATTTTTAACGTGGTATTTCGGGTGTAATGGGTATATTTGTTTGTGCCTGCGCTAAAACTGCTGTTTCAGGCGTTTATGTTTGGTATACTATTAGCAGGTTGTTTGTTGTATGAAAAAATTATTCCTCTATATCGCCTTTATATTTTCGGTTGCGGCTTTTGCCCAAAACGAGCAGCTTGCCCAAAATTACTTCGAGCGGGGCGAGTTTGAAAAGGCGGCCATGATTTACCAGGACCTGGATAAGGCACAGGCACGCAACCCGTACTTTGCCCAAAAGCTGGCCGAATGCTACCAGCAGCTGAAACAATTTGACAAAGCCGAAAAACTGTTACTTGATAAGATAGAACTCATAAAAATGCCTTTGTTGTATGTAGACTTGGGTTACAATTACCAGCTGCAGAAAAACCAGGCTAAGGCCGATGCTTACTATAAAAAAGCCATAGACGCCGTAGCCGAAAACCCCGGCAATGTATTTACTGTAGCCAATGCTTTTGAGAAAAAAGTACTGGTACAGCAGGCACTTACTACATACGAAACGGCTTCATCGGTAAATAAAACAATGAATTTTGATTACCAGATGGCGTTATTGCAAGGACAGCTGGGCAACGTAGAGCAGATGATAGACCGCCTGCTGGGCTTTGCCTACAACAACCCGCAAAACCTGCAAATGGTACAAAACCAGCTGTCGCGTTTTATGAATGAGGAAAACACCAGCGAGAACTTTAACTCCATGCTGCGCAAGGCCCTGCTGCTGCAAACGCAAAAATCACAGGACACTTTTTGGAACGAGTTTTTAAGCTGGTATTTTGTGCAACGCAAAGAGTATAGCAAAGCATTCATACAACAAAAAGCCATATACAGGCGCAACCCTGATTCGTTCCTGAATATTGTAAACCTGGGCAGGCTGGCCGCTGAAGAAAACGAAGACACTACCGCTAAGGAGATTTTCGATTTTGTGAGCCAGAACACCATGGAACCCGACCTGCTTATGGATGCGGAATATTATGTGCTGCAAATAGACATAAAGCAGGCTAAAGATGCCGACCTGCCGCTGATAAAACAGCGCATAGATGCCGATATGGAAAAATTCGGTATTACGCCTTATTCGTTAAAGCTGCAAATCCTTAAAGCTGATTTTGAGGCATTCCAACTGAAAGACACCAAGGCTGCCGTGGCTACGCTAAACCGTGCGCTGGAGTTACAATTAAACAAGTTCCAGCAGGCGCAGGTGAAAATGAAAATGAGCGATATACTGTTGCTTGAGGAGAAATTTAACCAGGCCATTATTTTCTATGCGCAGGTAGAGGAAGACCTTAAAAACGATGCGATAGGTAACGAAGCCAGTTTCCGTGTGGCTAGGGCCAGTTACTTTAAAGGCGATTTTGAATGGGCACAAAAACAATTGAAAGTGCTTAAGTCCAGTTCATCGCAACTGATAGCAAATGACGCGATGGAACTGTTCCTGCTGATAAGTGACAATACCGTAGAAGACAGTACGCAGACCGCCCTGAAGAAATTTGCCCGCGCTGATTTTAAACTGTACCAAAACAAAAAGCAGGAAGCCTTAGACGAATTCAAGAACCTGCGCGCGACTGATAAAACCGAGAGCATACAGGACATAACCCTACTGCGCATGGGCCGAATTTATGAAGGCCTGGGCCAGTACGACCTCGCCCTGCAAAACTACCAGGAAATCATAGACAAGTATAAAGAGGGTATTTACGTAGATGAAGCGCTGTTTTACTCCGCTGAGATTTACAACAAAAGGCTAAACCAACCCGAAAAAGCCAAACCACTTTACGAAAAAATGATCTTTGAGCACGAAGATAGCATTTACTTTATAGAAGCCCGTAAACAATACCGCATACTCCGTGGCGATGCACAAAGCAGTTAGTCTCTTGGGTTATGCGGTGATTTGGTTATATGGTTATTCGGGAATGAATACTTACGCCAAAAAGCACACCTTACTTTATATTCTTTAAAAAATCAATGGTCTCTTTCAGCAGGGCGTCACGGTCTTCTATGTGCGCCATGTGCCCGTCAGGGTAAGTAATAAGTTTTACACCTGTACCTTCTATTTGCGGGGCGTGTTCGGCATAGATAAGGCTTTGGTCTTTTTCCCCCAGAACCAGCAGCACCGGATACGGGGCAAAGTGCAGCAATACCTCACGGTCTTTGCGCACCTTCATCCCTTCAAGTGCCGCCACTATACCCTGCACAGGGGTTTTTACCGCCTCATCGCGCAGCTTTTCTATTTCTGTGGCAAATTTGTCGCGGTTTTCTTCACTGAAAAGGTTGGCAATACTCATACGCACAAAAGCAGAAGCATTCTGCTTTACGGCAGCCACGGCACGGTCGCGGTTGGCCTTGCGCTCATCACTATCTGCCAATGAAGTGCTGTTTTGCAGGATGATACCTTTCACCACATCGGGGTACAATTCGGCAAAAGCCAAAGCCACATAACCGCCCATACTATGCCCCATAAATACAGCTTTACGTATGCGAAGCTCATGTAATACAGCCTGTACGGCATCGGCCTGGTCTTCCATGGTGTGCACGTAGCCCAGGCAGCCGGTAGCGCCGTGGCCCAGCAGGTCCAGCGTTATTACACGGTGTTTTTTAGCATACTCCGCCACAAAAAAATCCCACATGCTCTGGTTTTCAAGGAAGCCATGCAGCAGTACTACGGCACTGCCCTTGCCGGTATCGGTATAGCTTATGGTGATGTTTTTGTAGGTGAGCTGTTTCAAGTCTGAAAGGATTTAAAGTCCTGCAAAATTACTAAAAATGGTGTTTTGCCGCAGCTACTTTATAAAAGCTTTATAACTTTATTGCGTAGGTAAATCTATTGTCTTTGTAGCTGTGCAGCTATTGTCATTGCTGCATTCCAACTTTTGGTTACCGCCCCAAAAATATTGCTTATCCATATAAAGCACTTCCGGGAAACACACATTATCCTCACCTTTACAAGTAAATACAGTATTGTAGAAGATTTCTATATCTGAAACCGCATCGGTAAACAACCCAAAGTAAAAGCTTCCCATTTTACGGATAAGGTAACGGCAGGTTTTTATATTCTTCGATTTATCATAAGCTACCAGCATATAAAAATCTTCTTTCTTATCACCAAAAGTCTGCCGCTTCAGTATCTCTATCTTTTGGTACTTAACATCGGGGGTACTCGTCTTGGTAGCCCACAACTCTTTAATAGCAGTGGTATCAATATCAAATTTATAGGCACCGTTTTCAAGGTGGGCCACTTTTAGTTTGTGCGATTGTGCAGAAGCTGCAAAAACAAAAAAGAAAGCGAATAATGTCAACAGTTGTTTCATAGGAAGTTGGTACTGGTTTCTCCAAATATAAATAAAAAACGTTTCGGGCGCATTTTTGGGGCACAGATAAAAATCCCTATTTTTGAAAAACCAAAAAACAGACATGAAGATAATTTCGTATAACGTAAACGGCATCCGCGCCGCGTACACCAAGGGGTTTATAGACTGGCTTAAACAGGCCAACCCCGACATCATTTGCTTACAGGAAACCAAAGCCAATGTAGACCAGGTAGAGGTAAACCTTATAGAAGAAGCGGGCTACCCGTACCATTACTGGTTCAGCGCGCAGAAAAAAGGCTACAGCGGTGTGGCGGTTTTCAGCAAGCACAAACCAAACAATGTAGTGTATGGCACCGGCATAGAGCATATGGATTTTGAAGGCCGTAACCTGAGGCTTGATTTTGACACCTTCAGCGTAATGAGCCTGTACCTGCCCAGCGGCACCAACATAGACCGCCTGAGCCATAAGTTTAAGTACATGGACGATTTCCAGGAATATATCAACCAACTGAAGCTGGATCACCCTAACCTGGTGATTTGCGGTGACTACAATATTTGCCACGAAGCCATAGACATACACGACCCGATACGCAATGCCAAGGTTTCGGGCTTTTTGCCGGAAGAAAGGGCGTGGCTTGATGCGTTTATTAAAAACGGCTTTGTAGACAGTTTCCGTCATTTTAATAAAGACCCGCACCACTACAGCTGGTGGAGCTACCGTGCCAATGCCCGCAACAATAACAAAGGGTGGCGTATTGATTATGCGTTGGTTAGCGAACCCATGCGCGAACGCCTTACCCGTGCGGTGATTTTGCCTGAGGCAAAGCACAGCGACCACTGCCCGGTATTGGTAGAATTTGAATAGAATAATTACCATTTTTGTAAAAAATCAGCGTATATTTAGCGCGACCACTAAAATATTTACAGATGAGGATTAAAATGATTTCGGCAGCGGTACTGGCCCTGGCGCTTACTACTACAAGCTGCGTTTCTAAGAAAGTTTACAAAGACCTTGAAAATAAATATGCGGACCTGAAAAAGGAAAACCGCGATATGGCCGACCAGAATGCGGCGCTTACCAAAGAAAAGAACGAGCTGGACCTGAAGGCTAAAGACCTGGAAAGCAAACTGGCCAAAACTACCGAAGACCGCGACAAGAATGCTGCCGAACTGGCTGCTACCAAAAAGAGCCTTGATGCACTTAAGGCAAGCTATGCCGCGCTGGAAAAAGACAGTAACAGCGCACTGGAAAGCAACATGAAGAAAAACCGCGAGCTACTGGCGCAACTGGAGGCCAAAGAAAAAGCCCTTGCCGCCGAACAGGAGCGCCTGCAAAAACTAAAAACCGAACTACAGGAGCGCAGTGCCCGTGTAGATGAGCTGGAGGGTAAAATGAATGCCCAGCAGGCAAGTATGGCTGCCCTTAAAGACAAGCTGAGCAAGGCTCTGAACAGCTTCCAGGGGAAAGGCCTTACCGTAGAGCACAAAAACGGGAAAGTTTATGTAAGTATGGAAAACAAGCTGCTTTTTGGCTCAGGGTCGTGGACTGTAGGCACCGAAGGCCGCAAGGCAGTAGAGGAAGTTGCCAAGGTACTTGCCGATAACCCGGATATTTCAGTGCTTATTGAAGGTCATACCGATAATGTGCCATACGCAGGCAACAACCAGATAAGTGACAACTGGGACCTGAGTACCAAGCGTGCCACGGCTATTGTAAACATTATACGCGATAATAAAAACGTAGACCCTAAAAACCTTACGGCTGCCGGCCGTGGTGAGTTTGCCCCGATAGCGCCAAACGATACCGCTGAAGGCAAAAGCAAAAACCGCCGTATAGAAATCATCCTTACGCCGAAGCTGGATGAGATAAACAAACTACTGAACGAACTTTAGTTCCTACCCAAATAGTTTTTTTGAGTAATCCCGCCGCGAAAGCAGCGGGATTTTTTATTGGCACACCCCTGCCCTGACGTGAGTGATACACTTTAAAACAGGATATCCAATCACAATATTGCAAAAAAATGTTACATTTAGCTTTTAAAAAAATAAAATTCGTAATTTTATTACACATATCTTTGCACTTATAAACAACACTGCTTGATGCCTAAAATTCTGATTATCGGCGCCTGTGGGCAAATAGGTACCGAACTGACGAAACAACTGCGCGCCGAATACGGCACCGATAATGTTATTGCATCGGATGTGCGCAAAACCGACCCTGAGTTTGTGGCTTCGGGGCCGTTTGAAGTGGTAAATGCGCTCGACTTTAACCAGATAGAGCACACTATAGAAAAGTACGGTGTAGACGAGGTTTACCTTATGGCTGCGCTACTAAGTGCTACAGCCGAAAAGAACCCTGCTTTTGCATGGGACCTCAACATGAACTCGCTGTTCCACGTACTGAACCTTGCCAAGGCAGGCAAGATAAAAAAAGTATTCTGGCCAAGTAGTATTGCAGTGTTTGGCCCTACTACTCCCAAACAAAACACCCCTCAGTATACCGTTATGGAACCCAGCACGGTATACGGTATAAGCAAGCAAAGCGGTGAGCGCTGGTGCGAATACTACCATAACATTTACGGTGTAGATGTACGCAGCATCCGTTACCCCGGCCTTATCAGCTGGAGTACGCCTCCGGGTGGTGGCACTACCGACTATGCTGTGGATATTTACCACAAGGCATTGGAAAATGGTGAGTACACTTGTTTCCTAAGCGAGGAAACCCGCCTGCCGATGATGTATATGGATGATGCCATACGCGCTACAATAGAGATAATGAAGGCCCCGGCCGAAAACATAAAAATACGCAGCAGCTACAACCTGGGCGCCATGGATTTTACCCCAAAGGAAATCACAGACGCCATACAGCAAGAACTGCCGGAATTTACCATAAGCTATGAGCCTGATTTCAGGCAGAAGATAGCCGACAGCTGGCCGCAAAGCATAGATGACAGCTGCGCACGTACCGACTGGGGATGGAAGCATGAGTTTGACCTGGCCACCATGACCACCGATATGCTGCAACACCTTAAGGAACTGAAAACACTTAACTAAGCTACATAAGCTAACACACTTACAACTACTCTTACCCGGGCATAAGCCCGGGTTTTTTATAGCCTAGTTCGCTTCTTCATAAATTCGAACCAAAACAGAATTGATTTTTGTAGGAATTGAATAAGACCTCGAATTAATTAAATTCTACTTTTATTCAGCTATCTTGTGTCCAAACTTACCAATCAAGCCTCCAACAGTTCCACTAAACATAATCCCCTTTAAAGCTTTTGCATCTTCAGGTTTAAGCCAGCAGCAATAATCCGGCAATATCATATGTAAAACTGTTACGATACCAACAAGAATAAAAGAAACACCTATAGTCCAAAGCCCAATGATTTTTATAGTGTGAATATGTCCTTTTTGATTCTCATTCCTCTTATCGTCTGGTGAGATAATCTCCTTTCCTACATCTGAAATCTCTTGGGTTGAAGGTTCGGATTTCGCATTTTTAATTTTTCCTAGGTCAAATGGATTTTGGTTGGTTTCCATGTGTACGTAAATATAGAAATTTTGTTAACTCATCAATTGATTGTAATGATCTTCAATTAACTCATTAGCGATTATACCCTCGAATTTCCTAACAGTAATATCCCAAGGTGTATCTTTTTTATGTGTTAGATCTGACAATTGAAAACCTGTAAAGTTTTTATATTTTTCCCAAACCACATCAAGAAATCCTGTAAGATAGAAATCATTTTCTAACCTAATTTGTTCTTGAGGAATATCTTGAAGTTGCTTTGTCTTTAGTTGAAAATATAACTGCGGAATAACTGGGCCATACTGCCATGCAGCAACTTGTTCTCTAATTAACGGATTGCCTGTACTTGCTAAATGAAAGCCATGAGCTATATATACAAGCTTTAAGACTTTCATAATATCTTTTTCAATACTCCGCTCTTTTTCAATAAAGTAGCGAGCTATTGTTGATGACGAAAATGGTTCCATGGTTTGTAGGTTTAAATTTTTACAAAGTTATGAACAAATAAAATACCAAAAACGCAAAACTTCAATATATGGTATTGAAAAAGCGCTTTTTATGCTCACAAATTCATTATTTGTAAGAAAAAAATTATTGTTTATCATTTTAGAATCAAAAATCCCACTAACATTGATAAGAGAATCATCAAACCTATATTAATATTTAAAACACACCCATTATACCCCTATCTTTACTTTAAAAATTTCCAAACCGTTAAAAAAATCCACTCATGCCAAAAACCGCTATACTACTGGGAGCCACAGGTGCCACGGGCAGCGAATTATTAAAGCTGCTGCTGGAAGACAACCGCTACGATACCGTAAAACTGTTTTCGCGGAGTGCCTCGGGTATACAACACCCTAAGGTGAAAGAATACCTCATCAACCTGTTTGAACTGGAACAACATGCTACCGATTTTACCGGCGATGTGGTGTTTTGCTGTATTGGCACTACCAAAGCCAAAACACCCGACATGGACCTCTATTACAGAATAGATTACGGCATACCCGTTGCAGCGGCTTCGCTTGCTCGGATAAACGGCATTGAATCGTATATGGTGGTATCGGCAGTGGGGAGCAACAAAGACAGCAATGTCTTTTATATACGTACCAAAGGCCAGATGGAAGAAGCGGTTTTGGAACAAAACATACCCAACACCCGCATTATGCAACCGGCACTGATTACCGCCAGCCGCCCCGAAACACGGCTTACCGAAAACCTGCTCGGGTTGTTGTTTAAGGTGGTGAACCCGCTACTCTTCGGCAGCCTGAAAAAATATCGCAGCAACCATGCCGCCACCATAGCACGTGCCATGCTTTGGCTGGATAATAACGCTTATGATAAGGTAAAAATCCCGGCCCATGAAATAAAGCAGTTGGGCAGTAACCAGGCATCCGGGCTTATGCCTGGTTTTTGCACCCGTAGAGACGCATAAAATTTACCAAAAAATTATCACGCCCATAACAGCACAGTAGTATCTTTGCAGGGTATTTAGGCTTACGCAAAATTTTAGCACTTTCTCTCCGAATAACCGAATTAACGCATTAACGAATAACCACAGAATGATAATATACAACGTTACCAGCGCCGTAGACCCTACCGTACATGAGCAGTGGCTGCAATACATGATGGACAGGCACGTACCCGAAATAATGGCTACGGGCAAGTTCAGCAAAATAAAGATTGTGAAGGTGCTGGGCGACGAGCACAACCATGGCGGGGCTACCTATTCGGTACAGTACACTGCAGACAGCCGCCAGAAGCTGGACGAATACTACCGCGACCATGCGCCTTATTTCCGTGCGGAAATGAAGCAGCTTTTTGGCGAAAGCATACTACAGTTCCGTACTGAGCTGGAAATAATACAGGAGTTTTTATCGTTTTAAAAATATAGGCCGCCCTACAGGGTTATTACCCATAAACAGCGATATTTGCAGCATGGATAAAGTAAGAGCCAAAAAGCACCTGGGGCAGCACTTTTTAAAAGACGAAAGCATAGCCCGCGACATTGCCGATTCACTAACACTACAGGGCTACACCAAAGTACTGGAAATAGGCCCGGGCATGGGTGTACTTACCAAATACCTTTTGGAAAAAGACATAGAAACCTTTGTGATAGAAATCGATACCGAATCGGTTGAGTACCTGCATGCGCACTACCCTAAGCTGCACGGCCACATTATCAGCGAGGATTTCCTGAAATACAATATTACCAATACCATGGGCGACAGCCCGTTTGCCATTATAGGCAACTACCCTTATAACATTTCATCTCAGATTGTATTCCGTGCACTGGAGCTTCGCGACCGCATACCGGAGTTTTCGGGTATGTTCCAGAAGGAGGTTGCCGAACGCATCTGCGAAAAGAAAGGCAGCAAAACCTACGGCATACTATCAGTACTGGTGCAGGCATTTTACGATGCCGAATACCTGTTTACCGTGCCTGAGCATGTGTTTAACCCACCGCCAAAAGTAAAGAGTGGGGTGCTGAGGCTCAGGAGGAAAGAAAACTACCACCTGCCGGTAGACGAAAAACTGTTTTTCGGAGTGGTAAAAGCTGGCTTTAACCAGCGGAGGAAAACACTGCGCAACAGCCTGAAAAGCTACATAACCTCTGATATTTTAAAGGAAGATAGTATCTTTGACCTCCGTCCGGAACAGCTTTCGGTGGAGCAGTTTATAACCCTTACGCAAAAAATAGCCGCCCATGGAGTTTAAAATCAGCAGGGAGTTCATAACCCAGATAGAGCAATACGTAACCGAAAACCGTGAAAAGGAACTGATAGACCTTTTCCAGGAACTTCACTACGCCGATATTGCCGAAATCATGGGCGAACTGGACGATGCTGATGCCATTTACCTGTTCCACATCCTGGATACCGAAAGGACGGCCGAGATACTACTGGAGCTGGACGAAGAGGTACGTGAGAAAATCCTACGTGGACTATCGCCAAAGGAAATTGCCGAAGAGCTGGACGAGCTGAGTACCGACGACGCGGCAGACATCATCGGGGAACTTCCTGCCGATGTGAAGGAGGAAGTAATCTCTGAGATACTCGACGTAGAGCACGCAAAGGACATTGTAGACCTGTTGCGCTATGACGAGGATACTGCGGGCGGACTTATGGGTAAGGAGCTTGTACAGGTAAATGAAAACTGGAGCGTACTTACCTGTGTAAAGGAAATGCGCGAACAGGCTGCCAATGTGCAGCGCGTGCACTCTATTTACGTGGTGGATGATGAGGGCAGGCTGAAGGGCCGCCTTTCGCTGAAGGACCTGCTGGTTACCAGTACCCGCACCATGATTAAGGATGTGTATATCCCTAAAGTTGATTTTGTAAAGGTAAGCACCCCCGATGTAGAGGTGGCACGTATAATGCAGAAGTACGACCTTGAAGCCATACCGGTAATAGACGAACTGGGCAGGCTTGTGGGCCGCATTACCATAGACGACGTTGTAGACGTAATTAAGGAAGAAGCAGACAAGGATTACCAGCTTGCAGCGGGTATCTCCCAGGACGTAGAGGCGGATGACAGCATACTGGACCTTACCCGTGCGCGCCTGCCGTGGCTGGTGCTGGCTCTGTTAGGGGGCTTTGTGAGCGTAAAGCTGCTTAACGGCTTTAGCGGCGCCATGAACAACCATAAGGAACTGTTCTTCTTCACCCCGCTTATTGCGGCTATGGCCGGTAATGTGGGGGTACAATCATCAGCAATCATCGTTCAGGGTTTGGCAAACAACAGCATCAGCGGATCGCTTTGGAACCGCCTTATCAAAGAAGTACTCCTCAGCCTACTGAACGGCGCCCTGCTGGCAGCCATACTTATTGTGGGCAGCCACGTATTGCTGGACGTAAGTTATGTGGTGGGTATTACCGTAAGCATATCACTGGTATCGGTTATTGTTATAGCATCGCTCATCGGTACATTTGTGCCTATATTGCTTAACCGTGTGGGGTTTGACCCGGCGCTTTCCACCGGGCCGTTTATTACTACCAGTAATGATATTTGCGGTATCCTTATTTACTTCTCTATTGCGAAGATTATACTTGGGTTTTAAGCCGAAAAGAAGTTTTCAGTCGCAGTACTTTCACATCTATTTGTAACACAGAGATACACGGAGGTTCCACAGAGCTACACAGAGGAGCCATTAGCCAAAGTTTTACTGATTCTTAAAAGTTGGTGGCAATCTGTTAAATCAGTGTCATCAGTGTTGCTTGCTCTCACCTAAACTCCACTTCTATTTTATCTACCTTTTTGTTTTTTATGTAAAAAAGCACATAGCCCTTATCATCGGTAAGGTGTACTGTGTAGTAATAGTTATCGCCTAAATTGTAGGGAGAAGCGCCCCAGTTACGGTATTCCAGCGAACAAGGGAATGCAAGCGCCAGTTTTTCCTCGCTGTCTTCCAGCTGTATGCCGCCTGCGGTAAAAACGGCTTTGTTAGGGTAATCAGCACCCGGCAGTACCATGGCGGTAAAGTCGTGCAACTTACCTTCAAACTTCATAACGTAGTTGTTTATCCAGAAGGTTTTATCAACCACCACTCCTTTTTTATCAAAAATAGAATCGGTGGCCACCCGGTCAAACTTCTGTACTTTTTTCTCGAAGCCTTTACGGGTATGTCCATAAATACCTTTACCATTCAGTAACAGTTGCGATACCGAAAGTGAATCGTTTTGGTGGGTAATAAATTCGTCCTTGAAATTACGCTCGGCAAGAAAACACAGTTTTTCAGTAAGCGCCCCATTTATAAAATTGCCCGGGTCTATGTATTCCATTTCCTCATCAGGGAAATATATAGATGCATTACCTTCAGTGGCATAAATGGTATCGCGGAAACGGTTTACCTGCACCACATACATATTGGGCACACGCAGTTGTGTATCATAACCCTTCGGGACAAACGGCAGCGATTTGGCCTGCCAGTTTTTCGCTTGTTTTTTAAGGGAAAGGAGGGCAAAAGCCAGCGCTTCGTCCTCTTCCTGTGTACCCTGTATGCGTGCACCTATGCGGTCGCCCTCTTCCACATAGCCTTTAACCATCATATGCCCTTCGCGGTTAGGGTGCACCATGCGGATAGCGGTTACTTTTGTATAATTGCCATAGTTTTGTCCAAGGCATAATAACGGAAACAGCAACAGGGATAGTAACAGGTTTTTCATAGGTTTTGGTTTGTAGCATTATCAGTCGAAGTTCACTTCTATCTTATAAATCTTCCTTTTCCGGACATGAAAATTCACCGAACCTTTTCCGTCTGCCAATAGTACTTCATAAAAGTAATCATCTTTTATATCGTCAATGGAGTACCCCGGCAGATTATACCCTTTGTATTGGGTAGAAAGCGGAAACTTCTTAAGGAGTATATCTTCTTTATCATTAACCCCTATTCCATCTACATGTAGCAAGTAAGGCTCTTCAATATAATCGGTTGCTTTTTCAGCTATTGATTTTAAAAGCTTTGTTTTTTGATAAAATTCTAATTCAGAATGGGTGACCCAGTAAGACTTTATAGTAGAGTCATTGTCTCCAATAATTGAATCTATCTTTACAGAAGATATTTCATCGAAGTTTTTGTTGAAATCGCTATATGTTGTGCTGTACAATACTTTATTGTTATAAATAACCTTTTCAGGGGCTAAGGTATCAAGCGTCACATTATCCCAACGTTTTCTTCTGAAGTCTTCTTTAAAAAATGCTTTAAAGTCTGCAGGCAGGGTATTCAGTAAAACGTGTTTAGTATCAGCATAGACATAGCTTTTCTCATAATCAAATATATTAAGATTATCCTCAGTCGTATAAATAGTATCGTACACCCGGTTTATTTCAACAACAAACATATTGTGTATGGTTTCTGCACCAATAATAAGCCTTTTACCACAGGAATGCTTTGTTCCCTGCCATGATTTTGATTGCTGTTTTATCTTATGCAGCTTATAGGCCAATTCAGGTGAATACGATTCTATGCTTTGCACATAACGCCCCACCTGGCCTTCCTTAATGTAACTAATAACATTACAGGGGCCATCGTCATATTCTTCTACAAGCCGATAGGCTATCACACGGGTATAATCTGGGAAATTTTCCTGCGAAAAAAGTATTGCCGGGAATAATAGCAAAAGGATAAATTTCATCGGTTTTGGTTTGTGTTACTAAGTAACGGAAAACCAACCGGAAAACGTATATGCTTCACTACAAAGTTAAGAGGTAATCATACAGGTCGGTTTTACCGGAAATATCCAGTTTGCCTGCTATACGTTCCTTTCGCTTTTTGCAGGCATCGGTAGAAATATTAAGCACAATGGCTATTTCCTTTACATTAAGGTTCATGTACACGTAGGCAATAAAACGCATATCATTTGCCGTAAGCGATGGGTGCTTTTGTTTCAGGCGGGCAATGAACCCCGGGTTTACTCCTTCAAAATGCATCACAAAGCTACGCCAGTTACGCTCGGTACGCAGGTTTTGCTTCAGGAAATCCAGGTGCGCCGATAGCTTTCGGTTGTTCTTCAGGTTTGGACGTGACATAAAATAGCCTACTATCTGCTCTATATGGCGGTTCCTCTCTGTAGTATACAGCAACGTAGCCGATAGTTTACGGTTCTTCAGGCTCAGGGTTTCCACCAGCTGTTCGCGCTCGCGGTTTATTTCGGCCAACTGCTGTTGCAGCAGTATATTTTCTTTCTCGGTAGTATGCAGCTTTACCTTGTATTGCTGCACCCTGCGCCACGGCACTACTTTTCTGTAAAGCCGGGCTATAACTCCTATAACATCCTTTGCAGCCATCTTCATAACATAGTTTATATAATAAGGACAATAAAGTTTTAAAAAACCCGCCGTTAGATTTTGAAAATTTTCACGGCGGGCAAACGAAAACCATCATCGGTGTTGTCAATCAGTCAATGATATATTATCCCTGCTTAAAAATCAACTGTATGTCGGCACCGCTTTCATCGGGCAGGTACACATATAACTGGTTGTTTTTAAAGTTGTACTGAAACTCTTTTACCGCTTTGCCGTCAAAACTGGCCTCAATGTAGTTAAGGCTTTCTTTTTGGGTAAGGGTAAATTTCCCTTCGCGCTCGTTATATCCCAGTTTAATTTTTACGGCGTCTTTAGTAAACGTAAAGCTGTTTCCCGAAAAAGGCGCAAGCTGCTCTTTTACCTGCGCCGCTAAAAGGGCAAGGTCGTCTTCGGTAACCTCTTGCCCTTCTGTAAGCCCGGCATCAAGCAGCAGTACCTTTCCGGTTTTAATGTTGTAGTTAATACCGCTGAAATTAACAGCGTCTACTTTCCATTCTCCTTGTAGTGTGGTGGCTGTAGTAGCCTGTGCAAAAGCTATGGTTGTTGAAAATAACACTGCCACAGCAACGTAAATAAATGATTTCATGATGTTTAATTTTTAAAATGTTTGCCCGTTAGTGATAACCGTTTTGCTTTGTTACATAAAAAATTGAAAAAAATATTTTATGTTTATTGTGTGTAACAAAAATTGGATTTCTGCACTTACTACCGTTTCATATTTATTTTTATGGATAAAGAGCTCGAAAAATCCTTCCTGGACCAGCTGTATGAAAGCCAGACACTGCTTCATAAAATATGCAGCCTGTATACCAATAACGATGATGCCCATAAAGAACTGTTCCAGGAAATAACGGTACAGTTATGGCGCGCCTACCCCGGCTTTAAGGGAGAATCTAAATTTTCTACCTGGGCCTACCGGGTGGGGCTTAATACGGCCATGGCCCTGCACCGCAAAACGGTGAAAAGCTATGCGGTATCATTTGACAGCGATATACACATTGTACGCGACGAAGACTATAACTATGAAGTGGAAGAACACATTAAGCAGCTGTACCACGCCATACACGAAAAGCTAAATGATGTAGAAAAGGCTTTGGTATTTATGTACCTGGAAGAAAAAGAATATGAAGAGATAGCCGAAACGCTGGGTATTACCGAAGGCAATGCCCGCATAAGGCTGATGAGAGTAAAAGACAAATTAAAAAAAATATTAAATCCTTAAAATACTATGGAAGGATTAGACTTGCTGAAACAAAGCTGGAACAACGAAAACAGGTTCCGTAAGATACCGAAGGATGAGCTGTACGATATGGCCCATAAAAAATCGGCATCGGTAATGAAATGGATTTTGCTGGTAAGCATAACAGAATTTTTACTATGGACGACATTAGGGATGTTTTCTGATAGCGACACCAGTGATGAAGGATCACAGCTTATGATAAGCCTGGGGCTGGATACGTTTTTAAATATAGTATCTTATATCCATTATGCCGTTCAGTTCGGTTTTCTAATATTGCTTTACCGCAACTATAAAAAAATACAGCTTAAAGACAATGCCCAGAAGCTTATGGGCAACATCCTAAGGGTACGCAAAACCATAATGTACTACATTAACGTTACCATCTTCCTTATTATACTTAGGGGCGTAGTAAGCTTTTGGGTATACTTTACTAAAAACAAGGAAATGGTAGACCTTTTTGAGCGGCTGGATAAAGCTGACAAACTCTGGATAATGGTACTTATCATTGCTGTGATAGCGCTTATCTTCTTTGGGTTTATAGCACTGCTTGTATGGGGCTACTTTAAGTTGGTGTACGGCCTGCTTATGAAAAAGCTGTACCGCAACTACGAAGACCTGAAGAAAAACTTAGGTTAGTTTCCGGTCATAGTTACGATTTTCAGCAGTAGCCGCATTGTAGAATGCGGCTACGCCATTTTAGTGAAGTTACAAACAACTAAAAACCTCTAAAGCTGGCCTTCCCACTCGGCGTAAAACTGCGCCAGGAAGCTTTCCATAAATTGATGGCGGCCTTCGGCTATTTTGCGGCCTGTTTCGGTATTCATGCGGTTTTTTAGGAGCAGCAGCTTTTCGTAAAAATGGTTTAGGGTAGGGGCATTGCTGGCCTTGTATTCTTCCTTGCTCATGCCGGTAGCAGGTGCTATGGCCGGGTCGTACAGCGGACGGTTCTTAAACCCACCGTAGTTAAACGTACGTGCTATGCCTATGGCACCCAGGGCATCGAGCCTGTCGGCGTCCTGTACAATATCAAGCTCTTTACTGCTGAATTTCTTCTCGAAATTACCGCCCTTGAACGATATGTTCTCTATAATAGCCACCACGTGTAGTATGGTTTCTTCATCTACACCCTGGCTTTCCATAAATTCGCAGGCTACGCGCGGGCCTACGGTTTCATCACCATTGTGAAACTTGCTGTCGGCCACATCGTGCAGCAGTGCTCCAAGCTGAACCACAGTAAGGTTACACTCCTCGCCTTCGGCTATATTAAGGGCATTGTTATACACCCGCTGAATGTGGAACCAGTCGTGCCCTCCCTCCGCACCTTCAAGTTGCTGCTTTACAAAAGTTATGGTATGGTGTATTAATGATGCGTTGCCCATGGTAGTAATTTTTCAGGCAGCAAAAATACGGAAAACAAATTTTATCAACGTGTTCTCGATTGTTTCGACTTTACGCCTAAGAACTCGGAATAGCTGCAATCAGCTTTTTGGTATAGTCCTGCTGCGGATTTGCGTACAGTGCATCCGCTTCGTTCATTTCCTCAATGCGGCCTTTGTTCATCACCAGTACCTGGTCGCTCATGTATTTCACCACGGCAAGGTCGTGCGAAATAAAAATGTAGGTAAATCCAAAGTTCTCTTTAAGTTCGTTAAGCAAATTAAGCACCTGCGCCTGTACCGAAATATCCAGTGCCGAAACACTTTCGTCGCACACTATAAGTTTGGGTTGCAGGGCTATGGTACGCGCTATGCCTATACGCTGGCGCTGGCCTCCGCTAAACTCATGCGGGTAGCGGTTAAAGTGCTCCTCACCCAGGCCGGTGCGGTGCAGTATTTCTATGGCTTTTTCGCGGCGTTCTGCTTCGGTTTTGTAGAGCCTGTGCACTTTCATGGGTTCCATAATAGCGTGCCCCACGGTAAGTCGGGGATTAAGCGACGAATACGGATCCTGGAAAATGATTTGTATTTCCTTACGCAATTCGCGTATTTCTTTATCTGATAATTTGATTAAGTCCTTGCCCCTGTAAAGGATTTTTCCGGCGGTGGCTTTATCCAGTTGCAGTATGGCATTGCCAAGCGTACTTTTACCACAGCCCGATTCGCCCACAAGGCCCAGGGTTTCGCCTTCGTATATTTTAAAGCTTACATCGTTTACCGCCTTAAATGTGGCTTTTTTGCCAAACAGCCCGGCATTGGAAACATATTCTTTCTCTACATTTATTACTTCCAGTAGCGGTGGCTGGCTGTACAGTTTTTTATGTTCCTCGGCACGTTGTACGGGAGTAATTTCGGTAGTGTTTACGGTATTACCCAAGAAATCCTGTATGGTAGGCAGGCGTTTCAGCCGCACATCCAGCGATGGCCGCGAACTGATAAGCGCTTTGGTATAGGTATGCTGCGGGTTGTTAAATATATCTTTTGCATTGCCCTGCTCTACAATATCGCCGCGGTACATAACCACAACACGGTCGGCTATTTCGCTTACCAATGCCAGGTCGTGCGAAATAAAAATGATGCTCATACCGGTTTGCTGTTGCAGTTCTTTAAGCAGCAGCACTATTTCTTTTTGTACTGTAACGTCAAGCGCCGTGGTAGGCTCGTCGGCTATCAGTATCTTAGGGTTGCACGCTATGGCCATGGCTATCATAACGCGCTGCTTTTGCCCACCCGATATTTCGTGCGGATAGCGGTTGTATATGGCATCGGGGTTGGGCAGTTTTACTTTAGCGAACAGCTCCAGCACCTTCGCCTTGATTTCCTTGTCAGAAAGCTTAGTGTGTTCGTGCAAAATCTCGGCAACCTGGAAACCGCATTTCAACGATGGGTTCAGCGAACTCATGGGCTCCTGGAAAATCATGCTGATTTCGCCGCCGCGCAGTTTGCGCAGTTCTTTTTGGCTTAAAGCCGAAACATCGCGCCCTTCAAAGGTGATACTGCCACCGGTAACCTGCAAAATGCCTTTGGGCAATAATCCCATAACGGCCAGTGAGGTAACCGACTTACCAGAACCCGATTCGCCTACTATACCCAGCACCTCATTTTGTGCCAAATGAAAGGTACTGCCTTTTACAATAGGCGTCCATTGGCCTTCTTTACGGGCCGAAACAGTGAGGTTTTCTATACTAAGCAGCGGGTTCATGTGGTAAAGATAAACAACCTGTTACTTGTTTACAAGTGGCAAACGCCCGAAGCAGTAGTTTAGTTCGGGTTAGAAAAATTGAGGATGAACCATTAAAAACCAAACTCCTCACCCGTTATGCCCTGCATGTCCTGTAGTTTTATGGACACCGGGAGTTTAATGGTGGTTGTTTTGCTTACAGGATGGTTCAGCTTTTGGTCGAACTCATTGCCGCCGGTAGTAACAATTTGTTTCTTGGTGAGGAAATTAATGCTCTTTTCATAGATATCGCCAGCCGCCCTGTGTATGGAAAACTCATCATAACCTATAAGAATGAAATTACCCTCCTGGAAGCGAAATTTGTAGGTAGAAGTACCCGCATCCCAACCGCCACAACTGGACCAGTTACCAAACCTTATGTGCAATACCTGTTTTTTAATAACGAAATCTTCCCCTGCCGAAAAAGGGTCGGAAAGGCACGGCGCTTCAGCATCATGTTCCGTGGGTATAAACTTCTTGTTGGTAAGCTTCAGCACATAACCGCCGTTTTCCTGAAACAGTATTAGTAAATGCCTTGGATTGGTATTAAGCTCCTTAGCCCCCAGGCCTTCTTCATTTTTTATAATGTTAGCGGGGTCGGTATTTTCTATTACAATAGCCGCATCGTCAAGCCCGTCTTTATTTAGGTCGCCCGTGGCTTTTGCCAAAAGCTTCCAACCTGCAGGCACGTAACTTTCTATCGGTTTTCCCTGCGAATAAGCCATTGAAATGAAAAGGGATAGCAGTAGGGTTAGTCGGTTTTTCATACGCTAAAGGTATAAAAAAACCTGCCCCGTTACAGGGCAGGCCTCTATAAAATACTATTACGGATAAACTTAATCTATAATATCAAAACCTGTATAACGCCTAAGCACTTCAGGTATTACAATACCCTCAGGTGTCTGGTAGTTTTCCAGGATGCCCGCAAGTACGCGCGGCAGTGCCAGTGAGCTACCATTTAGGGTATGGGCAAGTTGATTCTTGCCTTCCTTGTCGCGGAAACGCAGTTTCAGCCTGTTACTCTGGAAGGTTTCAAAGTTAGACACCGAACTGATTTCCAGCCAACGCTCCTGCGCGGTAGAGTACACTTCAAAATCGTATGTTAGTGCCGATGCAAAGCCCATATCGCCACCACAAAGGCGCAGTACGCGGTACGGCAGTTTCAGCTCGTCCAGTATCTCTTTTACGTGGTCTACCATCCCTTCAAGTGCAGCGTAGCTGTTTTCAGGTTTTTCTATACGGACAATTTCCACCTTGTCAAACTGATGCAGGCGGTTAAGGCCGCGCACGTGGGCACCCCATGAACCGGCTTCACGGCGGAAGCATGGTGTGTAGCCTGTACACATTACCGGAAGGTCTTTTTCCTCTAGGATTACATCGCGGAAAATATTGGTTACCGGAACCTCAGCCGTAGGGATAAGGTACAGGTTATCGGCCACGGCATGGTACATTTGTCCTTCCTTATCAGGTAGCTGGCCGGTACCGTACCCCGAGGCTTCGTTTACCAGGTGCGGTACCTGGAACTCATTGTAACCGGCATCTGTATTTTTATCTAAGAAGTATGAAATAAGCGCACGTTGCAGTTTCGCTCCCTTGCCTTTGTATACAGGGAAACCGGCACCACTTATCTTTACGCCCAGTTCAAAGTCTATAATATCGTATTTCTTTATCAGGTCCCAGTGCGGTACGGCGCCATCATGTAATGCAGGTATATCGCCACTACGGAATACTTCTTCGTTTTCCTCAGGGGTTTTGCCTACAGGCACTATATCGGCAGGGGTATTTGGCAGCTTATACAGCGTATCGGTAAGTTCGGTAGTAACGGCAGCAAGGGTTTCTTCCAATTCTTTAGATTTCTCCTTGTACTGGCCGGTTTGCTCGCGCATGGCAGCAGCCTCGTCTTTTTTACCGGCTTTCATAAGCTCACCTATGCTACGCGACAGTTTATTGGACTCGGAAAGGATGGTATCTAGCTCTACCTGAGTGGACCTTCTTTTTTCGTCCAAAGCTATTACTTCATCTACAAGCGCTGTGGGGTCAAAATTACGTTTGGCCAGGGCGCTGATCACTTTTTCGCGGTTGTCCCTAATAAATGCTGTCTGTAACATGGTTGTTTAAAATTTTATAATGTGGGCAAATTTAACGAATTGTTTTGAAACGGGGTACAACAAAAAAGGCCAGCCGTAGCTGACCTTAAATATGTTTAAAGCTTTTTTGCAAATTACTTCTGCTCCTTTACAAGGTACAGGTATACCGGGAAGTGGTCGCTGTAGCCTACCTCCCCGTTAGAGTTTCGCAGCGGGTAGCCTTTATAGGTGCCCGTTTGCTGGGTAAGGTACGTTTTGTTATACACATTAGCCTTCCAGAAACGGTATGATGTGTAGTCTTTTTTAATCAGTGGCTCGGTAAGTATCATTTGGTCAAAAAGGTCCCACGCATCGCGGTAGGCCAGTGTGCCAATACCCTTTTTGCTCATTTCCTCCATAGGGTTATACAGTTCACCTGCTTTTACCTCATCTTTATGTGCCTTTGCACCAAGCACCACCTTAAGGCTCTTGTTATAAGGGCCGTCGTTAAGGTCGCCCATAGTTATAAGCTTGGTGTTCGGGTTAATTTTGTATAGCGAATCGATGGTCTTTTTGTTTAGTGCTGCTGCTGCCTCACGGTTTGGCGAACTTTTCTTTTCACCCCCGGCACGAGATGGCCAGTGGTTTACAATAAAGCTCATTTGCTCACCGTCAAGCAGGCCGGTAACCAGCAACTGGTCGCGGGTGTAAATACGGCCGGTGTAGTCTACGTTTATATAAAGGCCTTTTTCGTCTTCATCGGTCTTGTCCGATTTAATACCTGCCGCTTCATCCTTTTCGGCCTGGATTTTTTCTTTAGCCCTTTCCTGGTCGTATATAATTAATGGGATGTTTTTAAAACTTGTAGGCTTAAAAACGCTTTTGCGGTACAGTAGCGCCACGTCTATACCCCTTTTGTCAGGGCTGTCTACGTGGATAATGCCGTAACCTTTATCGGCAAGTTGCGGCTCCTTAATCAGGTCTTCCAGTACGCCACGGTTTTCTACCTCGGCAAGGCCAATGATAGCCGGTGGCTGAGGGTTTTCACCTGTGCCAAGTTCGCTTAATACGCGCGCCAGGTGTTTCAGCTTTTTTTTGTATTTTTCACCTGTCCAGTGCATGCGGCCATCGGCAAGCCATTCTTCGTCATTGTTCGTTCCGTTAATGGTGTCAAAGAGGTTCTCTACGTTATAGAACGCAATTGTCTGGACTTTAAACTTTTTGTCCTGCGAATACCCTGAAAACACCATTGATAACAGGAAAAGAAATACTAATTTTTTTGTCATTATTAACAAATATTAATTTAACGTCAATTTTTATAACAAACGGGGTGCCAAAGTAAATAATATTTTGGAAATAATGTACCTTTGCCGCCGTTAAGAAATTTTTAACTTAACAAAGGAAAGAAATAATTTAAATTTATCTATGAAAAAACTCGTACTCAGTCTTTTATTCATGGTGCAGTTTGTGTGTGCATGGGCACAGCAGCCGGCATCTGTACAGGGCAAGGTGGTAGATGCCAAAACGCAAAAACCGCTTGAAAACGTGGTGGCCACTATAGAGGCTACCGGCCAGACCGCATTGACCAATGCCGAAGGTATATTTGTTTTTAAAGACCTCGTTGCCGAAAGCCATGTACTTACCGTAACTACTGCCGGTTATGTACCTCAAACCTTTACCATTGAGGCCGTTGCCGGAAAACCGCTGGACCTGGGCGTGGTATCACTTGAATTAGACATTACATCTGAGCAGCAACTTGGTTTGATAACCATTACTGATAACGACCTTGGAGACGACAACAGCGGCTCTGAAAACACTGCAGGACTACTACAGGCATCTCGCGATACCTACCAGCAGGCAGCCGCCTTTAACTGGGGCCAGGCACGCTTCAGGATAAGGGGCCTTGACAACCAGTACGGTAACACCATGATGAACGGTGTAATGATGAACAAGCTATATGACGGAAGGCCAAACTGGAGCAACTGGGGCGGACTTAACGACGCTACACGTAACCAGGAATTTACCATGGGCAGCGCACCAAGCGACTACACCTTCGGTAACATACTGGGTACACAGGAAATAAACACACGCGCCAGCATATACAGGCCGGGACTAAGGATTTCATACTCGGGTACCAATACTAACTATAACTGGAGGATGATGGGTACGTACTCATCGGGCATGCGTGCAGACGGATGGGCTTATGTAATTTCTGCCTCAAGAAGGTGGGCACAGGAAGCTTACTTTGACGGTACAGACTATAGCGCAAACTCTTTCTTTGCCAGTATAGAGAAAAAAATAAACGACCACCACAGCCTTAACTTTACCAGCGTATATGCGCAAAACAGCCGTGGTAAAAACTCGCCAAACACACAGGAAGCTACTGATTTAGCCGGTGAAAAATACAACTCATACTGGGGTTGGCAAAACGGCAAAAAACGTAACAGCCGCGATAAAGATGTGGAAGAGCCTATACTAATGCTAAGCCACTACTGGACAATAGGCGAATCTACATCGCTAAACACTAACGTAGCTTACCAGTTCGGACAAATAGGAAACAGCAGGCTGGATTACCAGAATGCTAATAACCCTGACCCTACGTACTACCGTAACCTGCCAAGCTACCTTATAACTACAGGCCTTACAGCCCAGGCTGCAGACTCACTTGCCCCTTTTAACAACGGCGGCAGGCAGATAAACTGGAACCAACTGTACCAGACTAACGCTAACACGGCTAACGGCCGTAGCGCTTATGTACTGTATGAAGACAGGACGGATGACAAAACACTAACTGCAAACACTATACTTCGTTCGCAGCTTACCGATAATATTTCACTAAACGGCGGTGCAAGCTACAGGCACCTTAAGTCGCACAACTTCCAGAACCTACTAGACCTTTTAGGCGGTCAGTTCTTTGAAGATATAGACAACTACTACACCGGAGACTACGCACAGAGCGACCTTAACAACCCTAACCGCAGGGTAGTAGAAGGCGATACTTACGGCTATAACTACAACCTGTTTGCCAATGTAGCCGATGCTTTTGCACAGGTGAAATTTAACTACCGTAAAGTAGAATTTTATGTAGGCGGTACATATTCATTTACAGAATACCAAAGGGAAGGTTTATACAGGAACGGTCTTTACCCTACCTCTTCTTTCGGTAAAAGCGAAAAGCTGAACTTTGACAACTACGGTGTAAAAGGTGGTATTACCTATAAGCTTGACGGCCGTAATATGATTGTGGTAAATGCCGTGCGTATGACGCAGGCCCCTACCCTAAGGAATGCTTACCCTAATGCAAGGCTAAATAACAATGCCGTAGCCGGTATAGAAAATGAAACTATAACCAGTGGCGATATTAGCTATGTAATAAGGGCACCAAGGGTAAAAGCAAGGCTTACCGGTTTTTATGCTACTATAGAAAACTCTGTAAGGACATCATTCTTTTACGGAGACGGTATATTTGAAGGAGACGACGCAGGTGCGTTTGTAGCAGAAACCGTAACCGGTGCAGACAAGCTGATGATGGGTGGCGAATTTGGTATAGAATACAACCTTACCAGCACTATTACTGTAAGGGGTGCAGCGTCTTATGGCAGCTACACTTACAGCAACAACCCTAATGTAACCATAAATAACGATGCCCTGGCTACAAACGGAGACGATAGCGGCGTGGGTACTGTGGCTCCTGTTACAAATGTAGATTATGGTAAATCGCAACTTAAGAACTATAAAATAGGTGGCGTACCTCAGCAGGCTTACTCGCTGGGTATAGAATACCGCGACCCACACTACTGGTGGGTAGGTGTAAACGGTAACTACCTAGCTAACAACTATGTAGAAGTATCTTCTCTAATGAGGACAGAAAACTTCTTTAAAGATCCTGAAACAGGAGTGCCTTATGAAGATGTAGACATGAACCTTGCAAAGCAATTGCTTAAACAACAAAAGTTTGACGATTTCTTCCTTATGAACCTTCAGGGTGGTAAATCGTGGAAAATAGGCGACCAGCTTGTGGGTGTTTTTGTAAGCGTAAACAACGTACTGGACCAAACGTACAAAACAGGTGGTTTTGAGCAATCACGCAATGCTACTTACGGTGCACTTCGTGATGATATGGCTAACGGAAAGCCACAATTTGGCCCGAGGTATTTCTATGGTTTCGGAAGGAACTATTTCGTAAACCTTTACATCAACTTTTAATTGAATTGCTATGAAAATACATTTTAAAACCCTTTTCCTGGCTGCCTTCGCAACAATTACGCTAACAGGCTGCGATGACGATACCGACCTTCCTGTATACAGGGAACCGGTATTCTACCAAAAATTTGAATCAGGTGAGGATAACGACCTTCTTAGCCCTGAAAATACCCCGGACTGGACTACTTATATAGAAGCCGGTACCAAGCAGTGGACAGTACAGCGCTACAGCGACAACGGTTATGCTGAGTTTAACCCATACCAAAGCGGTAATACTCTTAATGTGGGCTGGCTTATTTCGCCTGCAATACCGCTTACCGCTAACAATGGCAAAACATTAGTATTCCAGTCGTCTCAGGCATATACTTCTTCTGCCGATAACAAGCTGGAAGTATTTATATCTACCGACTTTAATGGTACTAATGCAGCTACTGCTAACTGGACGCCTGTAAATTTCACTGCACCTGAAATAGGCGGTGTAAACTTTGCGTTTGTATCTTCGGGTAAAATAGACCTTTCTGCCTATAGCGGAAATGTATATGTGGGCTTTAAGGTTACCGGCGGTACAGCTTCTGCCGTAGACGGCTCTTACCAGATAGATAATGTAGTTGTTTACTAATTCCTAAAAAAATTCTTATGAAAATAAATTTTTATAAACCCGCCATCCTTAGCCTTGCCATGGCACTTGTGCTTACCGGCTGTGCAAACAACGATGATTATGGCGTACCGGTACAGGCTTGCACAGAACCGGCGCTAACGGTTAATAAAACTGTAGCTGCCGTAAACAGTGCCGCTACAACTACTGTAAGCAAATACCTTACAGATGACGTTATTGAAGCCTATGTAGTTTCAAGCGACGAAAGGGGAAACATATTTAAAACCGTATACCTGCAAACACTTCCGGCAGATGGTACTCCGGTAGGCTTTAGCCTTGCTATAGATAAAACAAGCCTTTTTGGGGCTAACTTTTACCCTGGCCGTAAGGTATATGTAAAGCTAAAAGACCTTTACTACGGTAAGGTAAACAGTGGCCTTGCCATAGGTGCCCTTTATGAGGGTACTGTAGGAAGGATTGCCGAGTACGATTACCAAAAGTATGTACAACCATCTTGCTCTGAAGTTAGCGAAGACCAACTGGTAAGGACCATGACACTGAGCCAGGCGCTAAACAATGCAAACCTAAACACCCTTATAGAACTTGACGGTGTACAGTTTGCAGACAACTTTGTAGGCGGCACTTACTATGACGAAGACGATACTGCAAACACTGCGGGTGGTGCCACTAACAGGGCAATAACCGACCTTAGCGGAAATACAGTACAGTTCCGTACCAGCAGCTACGCCAGCTTTAGCGGTAACGTAATACCGGGCTTTAGCGGTAAAATAAGGGGTGTACTTACTAAGTACGGAACCACTTTCCAGTTCCTTGCACGCTCTGCCGAAGATATTAACCTTACAGAAACAAGGCTTGATGCAGCCGCGCCAATTGTAGGTAATGCTATAACTTATGGCCTGTACAATGAAAACTTTGAAAGCTATGCTTTAGATAACGCTAACTTCCCTAATGCTGTAAACGATGCTGCTGTAGGTATACGTTACTGGCAGGTAAAATCATTTAGCGGTAACAAATACATCCAGATGACTTCATTTGGCGGTGGTAATACCGGTACAAACAAAACGTACTTTGTGGTACCTGTAAACTTTGATGCAGCCAATACGTTCTCTTTCAAAACCAAAGATGGTTACTATACCGGTAATGTACTGAAAGTATATTACTCTACTAACTACATACCGGGCGGAGACATTACCCAGGCAACACTTACAGACATTACATCTTCGTTTGCTATTGCATCGGGCACTACAACAGGTTATGCCCAAAATTTCACAAATAGTGGTAATTACAGTATTCCTGCTGCGTTAACAGGAAATGGCTACTTCATATTTGAGTACGTAGGTAACGGTAGCGCCGGCCCTACTACTACTATGCAGATAGACGATATCTTAGTACAATAAGTTTTACACTTACAGATACAAACAAAAACGGCATCCTTATAAGATGCCGTTTTTCGTTTTAATGACTGATGCCTGAACCCATAATTATTGCCTGTCCCAAAAGAACGGCGGTTCTATACCCAGCGCCCTAAGGTATACATAGCCCTGTGCACGGTGGTGAATTTCGTTATCTATAAAATACTGGATGCTGCTTAGTATGGTACCCTCATACTGCCCGAAAGCCTTAACGTAGTTACCAAAATCTTCAGGGGCAATTTGTGGCCAGTATACTTTTAGCTGGTTAGAGGCTTCGTCCCAAAGGGTAAGCAAATCTTCTTTAGTGGTAGGCATACCCACACCGGTTATGTGCGGCAGGTTACCATCGCCCCAGTTGCCCGTAGCCAGTCCTTTAATACCTGGGCCGGTAAGGTCTACAATTTCCATAACCTGTTGTGCAAACGGACGCATCCCCCCTACCGAAAATTCGAAAAGTTCTTTCTCAGGGAATGCTTCAATAACCCTGCGGGTAAGGCCGCGATGGCCACGCCAGTGGTTTTGCAGTTGCTCTTTTGTAACAATTGCTGTTGTTTCTTGTACGTTTTCCATGATATAGTTGTTTTTTATGATTTATATGCCAAAGGTATTTTGGTGTAGTGACAGCCCTGTGTCAGCAGTATTTTTAAATCATTAAAAATTTTTCAATGCAGCCAAATTTTCACTGCTTTATCTATTTTTGCAACGACAAACAAAACCAATCTTACATGAAAAAATTACTGCTGCTGGCATTGTTGCCGGTTGTATGTTTCGGGCAAAAATATCCTGTTACCAAAAAAACCACCAAAACCACTACCAAGTTCGGCACTACCATTACAGACGACTATACCTGGCTTAACGACATGCACGGCACCGAAGTAGCTGCCTGGGTAAATGAGCAGAACAAGCTTACACAAAGCCACTTCGGCACCATCACTAAAGAAGTATACCCGCTGCCCACCCTTGAAAAATATGAGGCGCAGACAAGCTTCAGGATACCGGCCAAAAAACGCGACGGCTATTATGCAAACTTTATAGACCGGGCAGAACATGGCGCTACACCGTACCTTGCCTATAAAAAGAAACTCGATGGTTATTACATAAAACTGGTAGACCCTAACTTTATTTACAGCGGCAAAACGGTAAACGTTATAGATTTTGAACCTTCCGTACATTCAAAAATGCTGGCGTATAAACTTATGGTAAACGGCAGCGACAACCATGAGATACGTTTTGTTTCGCTTTCGGGTAAAAAAAGTAACGAGATAATACCGAATGCCAAATTTGGCGGCATTGCCTGGAAAGGCGACGAAGGTATTTTTTACAGCAGTAACAGCAACCGTTCGCAATTTGCAGCCGATTCTACCTTCCAGGTAATGTACCACAAACTGGGTACCGATGTACTGAAAGACGAAGAAGTGTTTAACGCTGCTTCGTTTGCCGGGCAGGTATATTACTTTACCAGTCATGACGGTACCCGCCTGTTCCTGGAAACAGCCGCACGCAATGAGCAGACGGTAGACTTCTACTACGCCGACCTCACCAAAGACAAACTGGAACTGAAACCTTTTCTTAAAAACGTGCCGCCTGATTTTGATGTTTCGGGCTATGTACGTGGGCGTATCTATTATTCGTCTAAAGAATCGAACTGGGGCGATATCCGCAGCTTTGACCCTGATAAACCGGAAGATAAAACCGTGGTAGTACCACAGTACCAAAACAGCTTATTGGTAGGTGCTACTTTCTTTGAAAACCGCATACTGTGCCGCTACAAGAATAACGACGGCACCTACTTTATGCTGTTTGACTATACCGGCAAGTTTATAAAGCGCATACAGGTACAAAAAGGCATGGATGTGCAGCTTACCGGTAGCGACTATTACGATAAGGATGTGTTTTTTTATGTAACGTCATATACAATTCCGCCCATCCTTTTTACGCTAAACCTGGATAGTGGCAACTACGACCGCTACGTAAACAGCACCTTTGAGAAAACCACTGCGCCTTACCCTGTGGATTATTTTGAAACCAAAACCACCACCTATACCACCCGCGATGGCGTAAAGGTACCCTTAACACTGGTGTATAAAAAAGGGCTGCAGCTTGACGGTAACAACCCTACCCTGCTGAAAGCCTACGGAGGTTTTGGCATCGTAAATACCCCGCATTACGATAATGGGCTGATTTACTTTTTAAACAACGGCGGCGTATATGCCTATGCAGAAGTACGTGGCGGTGGTGAGCGTGGCGTTCAATGGCACAACGACGGCCGCAGGCTGAAAAAGATAAACACCCTGAACGACTTTATAGATGCTGCCCGTTTCCTTATAGACCAGGGGTACACTAATCCCGGCAAACTGGCCATTACCGGCGGATCGCAGGGTGGGTTGCTGGTAGGTGCCGCATTGGTACAACACCCAGAACTGTTTAAGGTAGCGGTACCACAGGTGGGAATCTATGATATGGCAAACTTCCACAGCTATACCATAGGCCGTTTCCATTATGATGAATATGGCGACCCTGATAATGAAGCCGAGTTTAAGGCCATGATGGAATATTCGCCATACAATAATATTAAGGACGGGGTGAACTACCCGGTAACGCTTATCCTTACTTCAGATAACGACGACCGCGTACCACCGGTGCATTCGTATAAATTTGCCGCAAGGCTGCAAAACCATAAAGGGCAAACCAATCCGGTATACCTGAAAACCTTACTAAACTCAGGCCACTACGGCGTTACCACCGGCCTGCCCGACAGGCTGGAGGAAAAGTCGGATTTTTACGCATTTGTACTGTACCACCTTACCCACTAATATAAAAGCCACCGCAGTACGGTGGCTTTTTGGTGATATGTGTAATGAAAATTTATATGGCTATTGCCGAAATGGCTTTTTCCAGTGCGGTTTCCTGTATACCTGGTATGGCTATGCCTTCGGCACGTACCACATCAATATCAGTAATGCCTATAAAATTAAGCACACCTTTAAGATAGGATATGGCAAAATCAAACGGGGCATAAGGCCCTTCAGAAAATACCGCACCCGATGCCACGGCTATGTAAAGTTTCTTTCCTTTAACCAAACCTTCAGGGCCATTTTCGGTATAACTGAAACTTTGCCCGGCACGCACTACGTTATCCAGCCAGCTCTTTAGGGTAGATGTAATCCCGAAGTTATAGATGGGCACACCTATCACAATAATGTCGGAAGCAAACAATTGTGCCAGTGCCTCGTCTGAGCGTTGCAGTTGTGCCTTATCTTCGGCGGTATGTAGGTCTACCGGTGTACGCAGGGCTTTTATCTGCGCACCGTCTATATGCGGGAACGGGTTTACGGTAAGATCCAGTTCAGTTACGACGCTTCCTGGGAATGTTTCCTGTGCCTGGGCTACAATAGCGTTGCCCAGCTTTACGCTGAATGATTCTTCGCCACGCGGGCTGCTTATAATATGCAGTATGCTTTTCATTTTTTCTCTGTATTAAATTATACAGCAAAATTATGTACCTTTGCTTTCAATAAGTAAGCAGTTTACTCAAGGTAAGTACTTACTAAAAAGTTACCGCCATGGATACAACAGCAGAAGAAACGATAACAAAACCCGAACAATGCCCAGATGCAGTGCAATGCAGCGCCCGGCTAAACAATATAGGCGATGCCCTTTACGTAATAGGCGGCAAGTGGAAACTGCGTATTATACTCGCACTGCGCGAACAGCCCATGCGGTTTAACGAATTGCAGCGTACCATTGAAGGAATTTCTGCCAAGGTGCTGAGCAATGAGCTAAAGGATTTGGAGCTTAACGGCTTTGTAAAGCGCATTGTAGATACAGGCATGCCGGTAGTTGTTACCTACGAACCTACCGACTATACCCATACGCTTAAGGATGTTTTGCGTACCCTTGCCGAATGGGGCGAGCAACACCGCGAAAAACTGCGCAGCGAGGGTTAAATATTTCCCAATACCCTATTCTTCCTAATTGTTTCCTGATTGCGGGCCTAGTTTTGGCCTCAAACAGAAATGATTATGAAAAAGATATTTGTGCTATTCCTTACGCTTTTAAGTTTATCTGCCTTTGCCCAAAATAAGACCGACAGCAGTAAACCATTAAAGCTGCACCACGCCGAACCCTTGTATACCGACCTCATTCGCGACTTAGGTGCACGCAAAGGCGAACACGAGATGAACATCGGTTTTGGGGTGAATGATGAAACCACCTACACTTCTTACACCGGTTTTGCCGAATATGAGTTTGCCGTGGCCAACCGCCTGGGCATGGAAGTAGAAATACCTTTTGAAATAGATAGTGCCAACAACAGCCAAAACGAAAACAATATACCGGCCAACCGTGTAGAAGGTATAAAACTGGCTACACAATATACGTTTTGGGTTTCTGCAAAGCACCAGACAAGTATGGCTGTGGGTTACATCCAGGAAATGGAATTTTCAGATATTGATAGCATTAGCCAAAATTCTCCGTTATTTGAAGGCACCATATACAACCCCATTTTTATTGCTGCGAAGAGGCTTACGCCAAATATCCATACACTGCTGTATACCGGCCCATCATTCCAGCAGGATTTTGAATCGGGAAAAATGAGTACTTCTATAGAAGTGAATGCCAGCCTTCATTATGTTTTTACAAACGGTAATTTCATTGGGCTTGAAACAAATATGGATTTTTCAGGTGAAGAAACAGAGATTGTATTTAGGCCACAATTTAAAATTGCTTTTTCAAAAAGTGTCAGCCTGGGTGTATTGGCGGGTATACCGGCATCACATCACGTTAACCACGGTATCAGCGGTATGACGCGTATGATATGGGTGCCGTAATATTATGTTATTTCAATCGGTAATACAGCATCTTTAATTATGGCATATACAACATCTCCCTCCTGTGGCTGCATAACATAGGTACCGGTAAACTCGCCAAAGGCGGGGAGTATCATTTGGTTTTCCGTTTTAAAGAAACAAGGTAATTTAAGGGACTGCCTGCCACTGCCGCGCAGTTGTACCGCAGGATGTATGTGCCCGCACAGTGTAAAATGCCCCTCCCGTTCTTCAGGGTGATGGGTAAGCAGGAAGCCGTCAACAGCCCATTCGCTAACCGTTTGTATGCCTAAAGCCTCGTATTTCTTCGGGTTGATTATATCGTGGTTGCCCGCTATGAGTACCATGGGGAGGTTAGTTTTAGTAACCCAGTTGCTGAATAAATCCCACTCCTTATTCAGCGTACTATGAAACAGGTCGCCCAGAAAACAAATCCCTTCCGGCCGGAACTGAGTTATAATACTGTCCATCTTTAGGAAGTTTTTATACATAACCCCGCCCGGTATGGCAGCCCCATGCTTCCGGAAATGCGATACCTTACCCAGGTGCGCATCGCTGATAAGCAGCAGCTTTTTTTGCACCCAGTACACCGCCCCGGTACAGTGGAGGATAAAATCGTTATGGTTAAGGGTTATGCTGTGGGTCATGGTTGTGCAAAGATAAGGTTCCGTATTTTGAAGAGGGCATTTTTAACTTTTGTCAGATCATCCAATAGCTAATAATCTAACCTTCCAAAAATCCAACCATCTATTTCATATAACTCGCCGTCATTTTCTTAATCCGTTCTGCTAAAGTTTCGCTGGATAAGCGTTCGCGCAGCCTGTCGGTTATAATGGGGAAGCTGAATGGCGTGGGCTTTTCGCAGGGTTTCCAAACCATTTCCTGGCGTTCAATGCGTTCCAATGCCAATAGCAGGCGGCCTTCCTCCAGCTGGTGCTCAAAGGTTTCCCTATATGCCTGCTGAAACAGTAAGTTATCCGGCTCATAATCCCGAAACACCTCAAAAATAAGCTGGCTGCTGCTTTGCAGGTGCTTTGTTTTTACCACCTTTCCGGGATAACCCGTAAACACCAACCCTGATATCACCGCGATATCACGGAACTTACGGCGGGCCATTTCGGTAGCGTTCAGGCTGTGTTGCAGGTCGGCATGGAGGTGAGTGGGGGTAAAAAGGTCGTTATCCAGTACCTGCTGCATATCAATTTCCTTATCGCTGAGCAACTCAAAACCATAATCGTTATACGCCAGCGAAAACGTAATGGGCATAAGCAGGCTGATGCGGTAGGCCATAAGGCTTGCCAGGGCTTCGTGCACATAGCGCCCCTCAAAAGGATAAAAAATGGCGTGGTAACCCTCGCGGGTCTTAAACGTTTCTATAAGGAACTGATTATCGTTTGGCACAATGCTCTCCTTGCGCTGACGGGTAAATACCGGGTGTAGTGCTTTAAGCTCGGGTGTTTTTTCATCGGTATTGGCAGAATATAATTCCTCCCGAAGCAGTTCGCTCATCTGTGCCGAAAGCGTTAGGCGGCCACCCATCCAGCTGGCGTGCATGGCCTTGGCACCGGGGTCGGCCATGCGTACCAATACCTCCATGTTCTTTACACGGTACAGTTCCAGCTTGCGCCCGGCAAAAATAAATGTGTCGCCCGGGTTTAGTTTAGAAATGAACCATTCCTCAATACTGCCTATGTAACCGCCGCCCATAAACTTCACATTCATCACGGCATCGCCTACTATGGTGCCTATCTGCATGCGGTGGCGTAAGGCTACAGTTTTACTGTTCACCTTAAATTTGCCATCTGCCTCAATCTCCACCTTTTTATATTCATCATACGCCTGCAGGCTCTGGCTGCCACGGGTTATAAAGTTCAGGCAAAACTGGAAATCCTCACGGGTCATTCCCTGGTAACAGAAGGTGCTTTGTACTTCCTTAAAAATGGCATCGGGGTAAAAACCATCGCTTACGGCAAGGGTTACCAGGTATTGCACCAGTACATCCCAACTGTTAAGGTAGGGTACACGGTCTTCCACCACGGTTTCCCGTACCGCCCTGCGGAGTGCCGAGGCCTCAACCAATTCTATCGCATGCGTGGCCAGGAAGTAAATGTTGCTGTCCTGCCCGGGGCGGTGGCCACTACGCCCTGCCCGTTGCAGGAAACGCGCTACACCCTTGGGACCGCCTATCTGTATTACGGTTTCTACCGGGGCAAAGTCAACACCTAAATCCAGGCTACTGGTACAAACCACGGCCTTGAGCTGCTCATCGCGAATGGCCTGCTCTACCCAAAGACGGGTTTCTTTGGCTATGCTGCCGTGGTGCATGGCAAGCTCCCCGGCAAACTCCGGGTACTTTTGCAGCAATGCCTGGAACCATATTTCGCAGGCGCTGCGTACGTTGGTAAATATGAGAGTAGTACGGCTTTTCTTTATGATTTTTGCTACTTCGTCTATAAGGTGCAGCCCCATATGCCCACGCCATGGGTAGGCATCCATCTTTTCAGGGATGATGGACTGTACGTTTATTTTCTTGTTGAGGTGCGCACGTATCAGAGTACTGTTTCCCAACGCTTCAGAGTGCGGCCCCAACAGGACTTCCATAGCCTGTTGCAGGTTACCAATGGTGGCCGATATACCCCATATGCGGAGTTGTGGCGCTACGCTTTTTAACCGGCTCAAGGCCAATTCTACCTGTACGCCTCGCTTGGTGCCCAGCAGCTCGTGCCACTCGTCTATGATTATGGCGGTACACGTTTTAAATACCGATGCGTAATCTTTAGATGCCAGCATCAGTTGCATGCTCTCTGGCGTGGTTATAAGCAGGTCGGGGATCTTCTTTTTTTGTTTTGCCCGCTCTGCCGATGTTGTATCACCCGTACGTATGCCCACGGTAAGCTGGGTGCCCAGGTCGTTTGCCACGCGCTCTGCCGCCTGCTGTATTTCTACCGAAAGTGCCCGCAAAGGCGTTATCCAGATGGCTTTAAGACCCGGTTTGTGTTTGGTGGCATAATCGGGATTTTTTTTTATATAATCTAAAACCACAGGAAACCACAGCGCATAGGTTTTTCCGCTACCGGTAGGCGCATTCAGTAGGCCGTGCTTCCCCTGAAGGAACGCCGTCCATGTTTGCTGCTGGAACTGAAAAGGCTTCCAGCCGCGGCCGGTAAACCAATCCTGTGCTATGGTAAACAGTTGTTCCCTGTTCATTATTCTTGTTTAAAGTTTAAGGTTTCAAGTTCGGCGGGTCTAAATTACGTCCTGTCATTGCGAGGAACGAAGCAATCTCATTAGGGAGCTATCTTAATTTGCATCGATGAGATTGCTTCGTCGTGCCTCCTCGCAATGACGAAAACCTATAAACTGCGACTGATTACTGATCACTACTTCGGAATCATCTCCTTTAAATCATCAATGGTATTTGCTTCTTCAATGGTCTTGTCGTGGCGCCAGCGGAGTATGCGGGGAAAGCGTGTGGCGATACCGCTCTTGTGCCTGCCTGAGAGCGCTATGCCTTCGAAGCCAATTTCAAAAACCAGCTTGGGCGTTACGCTGCGCACCGGGCCAAAACGTTCCAACGTATTTTTCTTGATATAATCGTCTACCATTCTAAACTCGGCATCCGTCAACCCCGAATAGGCCTTGGCAAAAGTTACCAAGTCTTTAGTGCCATCATCTTTGGTTTCCCAAAGCGCAAAGGTATAATCGGTAAACAGGTTGGCACGACGACCGCTGCCCCGCATTGCGTAGGTAAGTACGGCATCAATGCTAAATGGGTCTAGTTTCCACTTCCACCAGTCGCCTTTTTTGCGGCCCACCCCATATACCGAATCGTTTCGTTTAAACATAAGGCCTTCGCTATGCAATTCACGGGCTTTTGCCTTTTCGTGCAGAGCGTGTTCCCAGGTATGGAGTTGCACCCGTTCTGATAGCTGCACCGGCAGTTCGTACTCTTTCATATTTTCGATGAGTTGTTCCAAAAGTATCCGACGCTCACTGTACGGGTGGTTCCGCAGGTCTTCGCCGTTCCATTCCAGCAAATCGTATGCGCGGATGATGACAGGTGTTTTCTTCAGAAGGGCAGGGGTTACGGTTTTTCGGCCAATGCGGGTTTGCAGGTCGTTAAACGAACCAATGGTTCCATCTACCCAGGGCAAAATTTCCCCGTCTATTACGGTACCATTCGGTATAATACCGAGAAAGCTGCTAAACTCAGGGTATTTATCTGTAACCAATTCTTCGCCACGGCTCCATACAAACAGTTGTCCGTTTCGCAGTATGGTCTGGCTGCGGATGCCGTCCCACTTGTGTTCGGCGCTCCAGTCGGCCACGTTGCCCAAATCCTTAGGTTCACCCTCAATGGCGTGTGCCAGGTAAAACGGGTAGGGGCGGCTTAGGTTGTCTTCGGCTTTTTCCTCCAGCACCAGGTTGTGGAAACTAATGGTAACCGGATTCCATTCGCCCATAAGCTTGTAGGCCAATACTTCTTCATCTACACCGGTGGCACGGCTCAGGGCGCGGGTCATCAGTTTTTGGCTTACGCCGATGCGGAAGCTGCCGGTTATGAGCTTGGTAAACACAAAACGTTCGTAATAATTCAGCCGTAGCCAGTTGGTATGCAGGTAGGCTTTCTTTTCATCGTCGGTTTTCTTTTTCAGGGCAATCATTTCCCGTACAAACTCCGTGAGGCTTTTGTCTGAATGCTCCTTAGAATTCGGGATGACCAGGGCTATGGTTTCGGCGAGGTCGCCCACAATGTGATAACTGTCCTCAAACAGCCACAGTGGTATGTTGGCAAGCTCCGCTGCCCATAGCCTGAGCAGGTTAGTATTCACCGGACGCGGCGGCCTGCGGTGCGACAGTATGGCTATGGTCCACACCTTATCGGTATCGCTTGCCGTACGGAAGTATTGCGTAAGCGCGTCGACCTTTACATTGGTTTTGTTGCTGCTGTCAAGCGTTTTTATGAGTTCGGCAAAATGCTTCATACTGTACCCCCTTCCTCGGTAATGGTTTCCGATTCCTTGTCGCTTTCGCCCTCATCTCCTTCGTATTGGGTATGTTCGGTACGGGCATCGTAACCCAGCTCGCGCAGGTAAGTGCTAAAAATATCACTGTACCCATGCGTGCAGATTATTTTTTCGGCACCTGTGGCTTGTATGCTTTCCAATAATCCCTGAAAGTCACAGTGGTCGCTCAGCACAAAACCCTTGTCTATAGCCCGCCTGCGCCGTGCGCCGCGAAAGGCCATCCATCCGCTTGCCGAACCCGTTACATAAGGGGTGAGCCTACGTATCCAGGGGCTGCCGTGCGCGCTGGGAGGTGCTATGACAATACTGCCGGTGAGGTCTTCCTTTTTAGTATCGCGGGTTATGAGGGTGGTTTCGGGGAGTTCTACCATCTGGCGGATTACTTCGGTCATGTTCTCTACCGCGCCATGGGTGTATATTTTGCCAATGGAAGTATCCAGATATTTCAGGATGCGCTGTGCTTTGCCCAGGGTGTAGGCAAAGATGACCGAGGTTTGCCCTTCGGCGCGGTTTTGTGCCCACCAGGTATTTATATCATCCATTACTTCTGCTTGTGGTAACCATTTAAAAGCTGGCAGGCCAAAAGTATTTTCGGTAATAAAGGTGTGGCACTTTACCACTTCATAGGGCGTGGAAAGACCGTCGTCTTCGGTTTTATAGTCGCCGGTAAATACCCATACTTCGCCTTTGTACTCCACGCGAACCTGGGCGCTGCCCACAATATGCCCGGCAGGGTGAAAGCTAAAGGTAACGCCATTTATGGTAAAGGTTTCACCCCAGTCCTTACCGGTAACGTTTATTGGGCCGAGCCGGTGCCGTATAATAGGGACGTTAAGATGATGGGTTATATAACTGCCGTGCCCCCAGCGCGAGTGGTCGCTGTGCCCGTGGGTAATAATGGCTTTGGGCACCGCGCGCCAGGGATCCAGGTATACATCGGCCCGGGCGCAGTAAATGCCTTTATCGTTAAAAACCAGCAGGGGCTGTTTCATAGGGGCGCAGTTTATATTTTAAAGTTACAAACTGTATGAATTTTATGAAAATGGTTTGTAGCAAGTTTAACGGTTGTTCAAATCCCGTAAAGTATTCTGGTGTTTTTAACACTTACAAATACAATTCACCTTACGCTTTGTTCCATTCGTCGGCATATTTGCTGCATTAGCCTATTTTACCCGATATACTTGAAATATGACGGTATATTTGTATAAGAAAAAACACGAAAGCTGTTTTTTTCAAACCAAAACTACATACATAACTGGCATTTCCCCATTATCTTCATTAAGCAATAATGCCAAAACGTACAAACCGGCTGTCCCCCCAGCCGGTTTATTTTTTTAGAAGTCAAACTTCAGCTGAACAGCCACCGCCTTCTTCTCCCCCGCTTCGTTGTTGAGGTTGGCCAACGATATACCCAGTAAACGCACAGAGTCTTTCGGTTTTTCCTGGTACAGCAGTTCCTTTACAATTTCCAGTATAAGGCTGGCATCTGATATAAAATACGGCATGGTTTTGCTGCGGGTTTGCACCATAAAGTCGGAATACTTTATTTTGAGTGTTACAGTTTTCCCGGCTATTTTCTTTTTCTTTAAGCGGCGTTCCAGTTCACCTGCTATAATTTCCAGCCGTTCCAGCATAAACACTTCCGAAACAAGGTTCTCGTTAAACGTATGTTCTGTACCCACTGATTTTACCGTGCGGTGGGGCTTTACCTCGCTGTTGTGTATACCGCGTACCACATAATAGTAGTAGGCGCCACTTTTTCCAAAATGCTCGCTAAGGTATTCTATAGATTTTTCCTTGAGGTCTTTTCCGGTAAAAATGCCCAGTTGGTACATGCGTTCTTCTGTAACCTTGCCTACGCCGTAAAATTTACCAATAGGCAGGTTTTCCAGAAAATCGAGCACTTCGTCCGGAGGCACGGTTTTTTGGCCGTTCGGTTTGTTGTAGTCGCTGGCTACCTTGGCTATGAATTTATTTATGCTGATACCTGCCGAAGCCGTAAGCCCGGTTTCCTGTAGTATGCGCTGGCGTATTTGCGTGGCAATAATGGAAGCACTGGGAATCCCTTTTTTATTTTGGGTTACATCAAGATAGGCTTCATCCAGGCTGAGGGGCTCTACCAAATCAGTAAACTCATGGAAGATTTCGCGTATTTTTCGGCTCACTTCGGTATAGCGGTCAAACCGTGGCCGAACAAAGATAATGTGGGGGCAGCGCTTTTTGGCGAGGTAACCACTCATGGCACTGCGTACACCAAACTTACGCGCCTCATAACTCGCTGCCGAAACCACTCCGCGTTTTTCACTGCCGCCCACAGCTATAGGCTTGCCCCTCAGTTCAGGGTTATCCAGCTGTTCTACCGATGCGTAAAAGGCATCCATATCTACATGGATTATTTTACGCTGGGGTTTTTCGGCTTGCTCTTCCATAGTGTAAAATTACGTAAAAGGAAGAAAAGGCAAAAGGGATAAGGCAGGAGAGAAAAGATGAAGGCTTCTCTAAGTATTCTTTTCTAAGAACACCTTTCACCCAGTAAAGCCTTGTTTTATTATTTAAACAAAAGGCTTTTTTTCTTAAAAACTTATCCATTAAAAAAAAGAAGCGTATTTTTATCCCCTCCTATACTAAAAAGTAATTTTAAAAGTTAAGGATAAAAAATTCTTTTGTATTGAAAACCAGCAATTACAAATATATCTTAGCCTTAGGCGCAGCAGCTTTTGCCATAGCGTGTTCTACAAAAAAGGACACCTTTATGAGCAGGAACTACCATGCCCTGAGCACCCGCGATAACATCCTTTTTAACGGCAGGAATGCCCTTGCTACAGGCGTTACCGAACTTAAAACTACCATGGTAGATAACTACTGGGAAATACTCCCCGTAGAGCGTATGCAGCGCCCACCCGATGAAATGGAGCCTACCGATAAGCGTAATGCCAACTTTGAGCGTGCTGAGGCCAAGGCTACCAAAGCCATACAAAAACACTCTATGGATATAGGCGGGCAGGAACGCAACCCGCAAATAGATGAAGCCCACTTACTACTGGGCCAGTCGCGTTATTACGACAACCGTTTTATACCGGCGCTTGAAGCGTTTAACTACGTACTGTACAAGTACCCTACCAGCAGCCGTATGGACGAGGTAAAGGTGTGGCGCGAAAAAACAAATATACGCCTGGACAATACCGGTGTAGCCATTAAAAACCTGAAAAAACTCCTTGAAGAGAAAAAAGGTAAAATGGAAGAGCAGATATACAGCGATGCTAATGCCATGCTGGCCGAAGCGTACATTAAAGAAGAATATTCCGATAGCGCTACAACAGCCTTGCTGGAAGCTGTGAAACATACAAAGGACAACGAAAAGAAATCACGTTATTACTTTATCATTGGCCAGCTGTACAGTAAACAAAACAATACCGACAGCGCCTATGCCTATTACCAGCATGTAATAGACATGAAACGCAAGTCGCCTCGCATATATACCATACATGCGCACGCTATGCAGGCAGGCCAGTTTGATTATAAAACCGGCGACACCCTTGCCTTCATGGAAAAATACCGCGAGCTGCTTGAAGACCGCGAAAACCGCCCGTTCCTGGATGTAATAAACCACCAGATAGCTTTGTTTTATGACAAGCAGGGGCTAAACAAACAGGCTGTAGCATACTACAATAAATCGCTTCGCAAAAAAGCCCAGGACCGCTACCTTGTGGCAAGCAACTACCGCAATATTGCCGAAATAAACTTTGAAGAGGCAAAATACCTCGCTGCCGGTAAGTACTATGACAGTACGCTGACAAGTATGGATTTCCGTACGCGTGAGTACAAGGCCATAAAAAAGAAAAGGGACAACCTGGAAGATGTTATTAAATATGAAGGCATAGCCAACAGGAACGACAGTATACTGAATGCTGTAGGGCTGACGGATGATGCCCGTATTACGTATTACAAAGAGTACATTGAAAAACTAAAGGTACAAGACGAGGCAGCCAAGAAAAAAGCTGCTGCCGAAGCACAAAAGCAAGCCAATATGGCTGCAAATGCTGCTGCTGTAGGAGGCCGTGACGACGATGCCATGATAAGTGGCGGAGGTGGTGGTGGCTTTGCCGGCCGAAATGCCCAGGGCTTATCGGTACCGGCAGGGAAACAGCCGGGCGCCTTAACCTCTACGGGCACTACGCCTAAAACAACTGCAACCGCAACAGGTACTGCTACTGCTGCTGCATCCGGGCCGTTTTATTTTTATACCCCGGCTAACGTTTCTTACGGTAAGCTTACCTTCCAGGGTAAATGGGGCAAAAGGCCGCTTGCCGATAACTGGCGTGTGGCATCGGAAATAAAAGGTGGATTTAAGCCTGATGAAGATGCTTCGGCTGAAAACGATTCGCTGGCAAACAGCAACGAAAGCGATAAGCCATTGGAACCGCGTTACGACCCGCAGTTTTACATCAGTCAGTTGCCTACTGAGCAAAAAGTACTGGACAGCCTTGCCAAAGACCGCAACTTTGCGTACTTCCAGTTGGGTGCCATTTACAAAGATAAGTTTAAGGAAAACCAACGCGCCGCAGATAAGCTGGAAAAATTGCTTACCTACAACCCTGAAGAACGCCTTATAGCGCCGAGCCTGTACAACCTGTACCGCATATATGAAACGACTGATCCGGCGAAAGCCGAAATATACAAGCAGCGTATACTAAAAGAATACCCTGATAGCCGTTATGCTGCCATTATTAAAAACCCGAACCCGGAAGCGTTATATGCAGGCAGCCCCGAAGCTATTTACAAAAAACTGTACGACCAGTATACCTCTGGGCAGGTACGCGAGGTGTATGCCGTTATTGGCGAATACATAGACAGCTATGAGGGCGATGATATATTGCCAAAAATGGAGCTGCTTAAAGCAAAGCTTATTGCCAGGCTGCAAGGTGTGGACGAATATAAGAAAGCACTGAACTATGTAGCCCTTACCTACGCTAATGCCAAGGAAGGTAAAGAAGCCGACAATATGCTGAAGAAGGACATCCCGGCATTGGAAAAACTGGCCTTTGGCGCTACCCCTACAACCTACAAGCTGATATTTAAGTTTGAAGCCAATGACCCGAGGATAGCTTCGCTTACCAAAACCATACAGCAGTTTATTAAAGACAATAACAACAACAGCATTACCCTGAGCAACGATATTTATACCGTAAAAGATAATATACTGGTGGTACACGGCCTTATAAATAAGCTGGCTGCCGTAGATGTGGTGTCGGTGCTTAAGGACTATAAAGACTATAAGATAGCCGAGACGCCTGTAATCATCAGCACTGAGGATTATAAGGTGATACAGGTAAAAAAGAGCTTCGAACAATATCAGCCGGTGAAGTAATATGAGCATGTTTGATAAATCACAGAAATCGTATACCGACCTTTTAGGAAAAACCAACCGTATTGTGGAAGGCACTACCATAAAAGGCGATATAATATCTCAGGCCGACCTAAGGCTGGATGGCCATCTTGTGGGGAATGTTACTTCGCAGGGCAGGCTTGTTATAGGCCCGGCAGGCAGCGTAACCGGAGATATTAAGTGCAAGAGTGCCGATATTGAAGGTAAGTTTAACGGGCACATAGAGGTAGACGAACTGCTGAGCATAAAAAACAAGGCTAATATACAAGGCGATGTAGTGGCCGGTAAGCTGGCCGTAGAGCCGGGTGCCATTTTTACTGCCTCTTGTACCATGAAAAATGCCGTAAAAAACATCAGCCCCGCCAATGACAAACAACAGGCAGGATAAAAAGCCAAACAAGTGGCTGGTGCTGGTAAGCATCCCTACGCAAATGGGGATTGTTATTTATTTATCCAGCCTGCTGGGTACCTGGCTCGATGAAAAATACCCCAACCCAAACCAGCTGTGGTTTATAATATGCACCATGCTGGGCGTGGCTATAGCACTTTACAATGTAGTGCGCCTGGTAAATCAACTTAATAAATAAATGGACAAGAATTTTATAAGCACCGTGCTTAAAGTATCGGGTGCGGCAGTAGTGTTTTTAGTTGCCAATGTGTTGCTGTACCTTATACCCGGTATTGGTGTGGACACAAGTACATTTGTATACCCGGTATACCTTTCGTATGTGTTTTTCTATGTTTTCAGCCTTATAATATTGTTAGCACTGCATCTTATTGCGAAAAATAATGCCGCGCAGGCAGGCTATGTTTTTTTACTTCTTACCACGTTAAAAGTTGTTGCGGCCTATCTTTACATCCGCCCTGTTTTATCGAAAACGATTGAAGGCTCAGCGGAAAAAATCAATGTATTTGTTATTTTTATGTTATTTTTATCTGTAGAAGCCTATTTTACAGCGCAACTGTTAAACAAAAAACAATGAAATTTCTTATACCCTGACGAATCTTAAAAAAAAACAGTTTTGAGGCTATAGATATTAATTTAAATCATACCTTTGCGCAAAATTTCAGGACTGTAAAATTAAGATAGTTAATAAGATGGTGTTTACCGGACAATCTCTCAAGAACACAATAGCGGCCCTGCTGCTGGTTCTGCCCCTTATTTCTTCTGCTGATTCAACTGAGGATACGTTGCACGCCCAGCACGATACTGTTGCTGTACATGCCGAAGCCCCAGCCACACACGAGGCCCATGAAGGCCACGAGGCTGCCGGCCCTGTTGATGAAAAAGCAAAAATCGACGAGCACATTGCCCATCACCTTCAGGACTCTCATGAGTTTATCTTCTTTTCAGATGAAGAAACCGGAAAACAATACGGTTTCCCGCTACCTGTTATCCTTTATGATAACGGTGTGAAATTTTTTATGGCATCGGCATTTAACCATGGCGAAAGCGTGGCAAATGTAGATGGCAGCTACTACAAGCTATACCACAACAAAATTTATAAGACTGATGCTGCTGGCGACCTTAAACCGGATCACCACGGGCATCCTACAGTAGCACAGGCAATGGATTTTTCTATTACCAAAAACGTAGTGGCACTACTGTTCACTTCGCTACTACTGCTGTTGCTGTTTTCACGTCTTGCTAAAACCTATAAAAGCGGTCCCAACACTATACCTACAGGTTTCAGCCGTGTGCTTGAGCCGCTTGTGCTTTATGTAAGGGACGAAATAGCCAGGCCAAACATTGGTGAGGAAAAGTATAAGAAATTTATGCCGTTCCTGCTTACCGTGTTTTTCCTTATCTGGACGCTTAACCTTCTTGGACTTACGCCACTGGGTATAAACGTTACCGGTAACATTGCAGTAACATTATGTCTTGCAATATTTACCTTCCTTATTACACAATTCAGCGCTAACAAAGAGTACTGGGGCCACATCTTCTGGATGCCGGGCGTACCTGTACCAATGAAAATAATCCTTGCGCCAATTGAGGTGCTGGGTATGTTTACCAAGCCGTTCTCACTGCTTATCCGTCTTTTTGCAAACATTACAGCGGGCCACACCGTAGTTATGGGTCTTATCGCTATAGTGTATGTAGGTAAAGCGCAGTTGGGTACCGGCGGTAGTATAGGAGTTTCTATGCTGCTTACACTGTTCATCTCGGTAATAGAATTGCTTGTGGCATTCCTTCAGGCATTCATCTTTACCATGCTGTCTTCACTGTTTATCGGTATGGCAGTACAGGAGCATGAGCATCATCATGACCACGCACACGGCCATGACGACCATCACGTAGAGGATCCTGAGATCCCTGTGATCTAATTTTTGAAACAACTAATTAAGAACATTAATTTAATTAATTATATATCATGGAAATTCCAAGTCTAGTTGGAGCTGGCCTTATCGTAATAGGTGCTGGTGTTGGTTTAGGTAAAATCGGTGGTTCTGCAATGGATGCTATTGCCCGTCAGCCTGAGGCTGCTGGTAAAATCCAGACTGCGATGATCATCATCGGTGCACTTCTTGAAGGTCTTGCTTTCGGTGCCCTAATCCTTGGTAAAAACTAAGAAACAAACAAGATGCTATCTGCAACGGTTGGTTGCAGATAGTATTTTTACCACTAATTAGAAAAAAGACAACACCTATTTTATAATAAAGATATATGGAAAAGTTAATCAATGATTTTTCGTTCGGTTTATTCTTCTGGCAGGCAATTATCCTTGTGATAATCATTTTCCTGCTGGCTAAGTTTGCATGGAAACCTATCCTGCTTGCACTTGCTGCCAGGGAAGAAGGTATAGCTAATGCTATTGCTTCGGCAGAACTTGCCCGCAAGGAAATGGCTACGCTAAAAGCCGAGAACGATGCCATACTTAACCAGGCGCGTGCCGAAAGGGATGCGATTATGAAAGAGGCGCGTGAGATAAAAGAGAAAATGATAGCCGATGCAAAAGCTGAGGCTCAGGCTCAGGCTGATAAAATTGCTGAGGCAGCTAAAGCGGCTATCGCTGCTGAGAAAAACGCTGCAATGGCTGAGCTTAAAGGCCAGGTTTCTGCCCTTTCGGTAGAAATTGCAGAGAAACTGCTTAAAACAGAACTTTCTAACAAGGAGGCGCAAAACACCCTTGTAGAAAAAATGCTTGACGAAGTAAAACTAAACTAATTTCACCCGTATGAGCAGAGCTGCAGTACGATACGCGAAAGCAATACTAGACCTTGCACAAACACAGGGTAACGCTGCCCCGGTAGCTGCCGATATGGCGCAGATTACTGCTGCCGTACAGGAAAGCAAAGAGTTGTCAAACTTTTTGAACAGCCCTAATGTAAAAGGTGATACTAAATACAATGCGCTTAAGGAAATATTTGCCGGTGCGCAAAATGTAACCGAATCGCTTTTCCAGCTTTTAGCAGAAAACAAAAGGTTTGATATACTGCCTGCTATTGCAGCACAGTATAAAGTACAGTTTGATGCTGCCAGCGGTATAGAAACGGCTGTGGTAACTACGGCTTTCCCTATAGATGCGGAACTGGAAGCTAAGGTGCTGGCTAAGGTAAAAGAATTTACCAGCAGCCAGGTTACTATAAAAAACATAGTAGACCCATCTATAATAGGCGGGTTTATTATAAGGCTTGGCGACAAGCAATATAACGCCAGCATAGCTGCAAGGCTGTTAACCCTTAAAAGGGAACTGGCCAATTAACAACAGGCTATTATTAAAGTAGTACATAAAACAGGTAATTAAACTTAATTATACGATGGCAGAAATTAAAGCTGCTGAAATTTCAGCAATATTAAAGAAACAATTGTCCGGTTTTGAATCGGGTGCTACACTGGAAGAGGTAGGAACCGTTCTTCAGGTAGGTGACGGTATTGCCCGTGTTTACGGACTTAGCAATGCTCAATATGGTGAGCTTGTACAGTTTGAAAGCGGGTTAGAAGGTATTGTATTGAACCTGGAAGAAGACAATGTGGGCGTAGTATTGCTTGGCTCTTCTACCGGTGTTGCAGAAGGTTCTACTGTAAAAAGGCAAAACCGTATTGCTTCGCTTAAAGTAGGTGAGCAAATGCTGGGCCGTGTGGTAGATACCCTTGGTAACCCTATTGATGGTAAAGGCCCTATTGGTGGTGACCTTTATGAGATGCCACTTGAGCGTAAAGCTCCGGGTGTTATCTACCGTCAGCCGGTAACCGAGCCGCTACAAACAGGTATTAAAGCTATCGATGCCATGATCCCTGTAGGCCGTGGACAGCGTGAGCTTGTGATTGGTGACCGTCAGACAGGTAAAACTACCGTGTGTATAGACACCATCCTTAACCAAAAAGAATTTTACGATGCAGGCAAGCCTGTATTCTGTATATACGTTGCTGTAGGCCAAAAAGCTTCTACAGTAGCCGGTATTGCTAAGACCCTTGAAGAAAAAGGTGCTCTTGCTTATACCATCATCGTTGCCGCTAACGCATCAGACCCTGCGCCAATGCAGGTATATGCCCCAATGGCCGGTGCTGCTATAGGTGAGTACTTCCGTGATACAGGCCGTCCGGCTCTTATCATCTATGATGACCTTTCTAAGCAGGCTGTTGCTTACCGTGAAGTATCGCTTCTTCTTCGTCGTCCACCGGGACGTGAGGCGTACCCTGGTGACGTATTCTACCTTCACTCAAGGCTACTGGAGCGTGCTGCAAAAGTTATTGCTGACGACAGCATTGCTAAAGAAATGAACGACCTTCCGGAATCACTTAAACCGATTGTTAAAGGTGGCGGATCGCTTACTGCGCTTCCTATCATCGAAACTCAGGCGGGTGACGTTTCTGCATACATCCCTACTAACGTAATTTCGATTACAGACGGACAGATATTCCTTGAGTCTGACCTGTTCAACTCGGGTGTACGTCCGGCTATTAACGTAGGTATCTCGGTATCGCGTGTAGGTGGTAACGCACAGATTAAGTCGATGAAGAAAGTTGCCGGTACACTTAAGCTTGACCAGGCCCAGTACCGCGAACTTGAAGCATTTGCTAAATTCGGTTCAGACCTTGACGCAGTTACTATGAACGTAATTGAAAAAGGTAAGCGTAACGTGGAAATCCTTAAACAAAGCGTAAACGACCCTTATACTGTAGAAGACCAGGTAGCTATTATCTATGCCGGTTCTAAAAACCTGCTTAAGACTGTACCTGTAAACAAAGTGAAGGAGTTTGAAAAAGACTTCATCGCTTATCTTAACGCTTCACACAGGGCTACCCTTGATGCGCTTAAAGCAGGTAAATTTACCGATGAGATTACAGACGTGCTTGAGAAAGCTGCTGCTGAAATCGCTGCAAAATATTAATGTACCTACTTAATAATGTAGTAATGTACCAACTGATACATTGCTACATTGTTTCATTAAAGAATTAAAAATGGCAAACTTAAAGGAAATACGTAACAGGATTGCTTCCGTTTCATCGACCATGCAAATTACAAGCGCGATGAAAATGGTTTCGGCTGCCAAGCTTAAAAAGGCACAGGATGCTATTACAGCTATGAGGCCTTACAGCCAGAAGCTTACCGAGCTATTGCAAAACCTTAGCGCAACGCTGGAGGGTGATACAGGAGGTGTGTATGCCGAGCAACGCCCGGTAAACAAAGTCCTTATTGTGGCCATAACCTCTAACAGGGGTCTTTGCGGCGCGTTTAACACTAACGTGATTAAGCAGGTAAAAAACCTTCAGGATGTTACTTATGCCGGTAAGCAGGTAGATGTACTTACCATAGGCAAAAAAGGTAACGACGTGTTGAAGAAACTTGCTAACGTGGTGGAAAACCAAAGCAGCCTGTATGATGCACTTACCTTTGAAAACACTGCCCGTATAGCCCAGTCGCTTATGGACAGTTTTAAAGCCGGTGAGTACGACAAAATAGAGCTTGTATACAACCACTTTAAGAATGCCGGTACTCAGGTAATTATCACTGAGCAGTTTTTGCCACTGGTACCTGCCGAAGCTACTTCAGACGAAAGCAACAGCGAAGTAGACTACATCTTTGAGCCATCTAAAGAAGAAATCGTACTGAGCCTTATACCGCTTTCGCTTAAAACGCAGCTTTACAAAGCGGTTCGTGATTCATTTGCTTCAGAGCACGGCGCCCGTATGACGGCCATGCACAAAGCAACAGATAACGCTACTGCTATGCGTAACCAGCTTAAACTTACTTACAACAAGGCCCGCCAGGCTGCCATTACCGGCGAAATCCTTGAAATTGTAGGTGGTGCAGAAGCGCTAAACAATTAAATAAACAAAACAAACATACTAAGAGGCTGCCTACGGGTGGCCTTTTTTTATACTTTTATTTGTATAAATCCGTTTGCTGTAAAATACATTTTGTAAATGACTTTTAAGAATATAATAGTACCGGTGCTGTTTGTAGGCACTGTAGCTTTTGCACAAGGTAAAAAAGAGGTGACACTAAAACCGGTATATAAGGCAGAGACCACATACAGGCAAACATCATTGCAAAAGCATACCAATACCATCCGCTATAAGGCTGACCCGGATGTACTCCAGGTACTGAAAGACCAGGGCGCGGTAAACCCTACGGAACAAGCTACTAATATAGATTTTACCACAGAAACCAAAACCGGGAAATCGCTTGACGGGAAGTCGGTGCCGTTAACGGTTACGGTTGTAAAACTTCCGGATGCTTTCGCGAAAAAAGGCATTACAAATGGTGTAAAGGTATATGGTACCGCCGAAACCGGTGGCCAACCGAAACTTGATTCTGTTGCAGCGCCGGATGTTGACAAACAGCTCAAGAAAAACCTGCTGGATATACTGGAGGCTTCCATCAGTCCGGCTACGTTTCCTGATAAGCCCTTTAAGCTTGGCGATACCCAACAGATTATCACGACCGTGAGTATCCCGCTACCCGGGCATACGGTAGATATGGATATGATATCTGCCTATACGCTTACCGATATAAAGAAAGGTATAGCCCAGTTTGATATTGTAATTACGTACAAGCTGAAACAGCCCGACCCTAATTTCAGGATTATAGCAGAGGGTAACGGTAAGGGCACTATGAGCTATGATATTAAAAATGATTTCCCGTTACAGCAGCAAAGTACTACGATTACGCATATCGACTTTTCGTATAAACAATTTGACATTGAAATGAATGCTAACCTGCATTATGAGAATATGGCAGTAGTTACGCCTGATAAGAAATAGTAAAAACCAACCTCCCATGAAAACCAATTTTACACTTCTTTTGGCGGTACCTATCCTGATGTGCTGTGCCAAACCTGAAAAAGAAAAGGTGCTAACACTCAAGGCGCACCTTGACGCTTTTGGTGTGGAAAGCCAGAATTTCCCAACGATAGATGCTGTTATTGATTTTGAAAAAGATACAGGTTCAGGAAAAAGGGCATATTATGATCCGCAATTCAAGCCTACAACGTATACAATCCCTAAAACTGAAATTCAAAAACTGGAATTGGCACTCAACCAAACCCAACTATCTGTATTAAAGAAAAAATATTCGGCAGGGAATATTTCAGACCAGCCCACTTCAACCATTACAATAACAACTACCCGTGGCACCTACACGATAGAAGATTATGGCGAAGCAGGAGAAGAACCACTGAAACAGGTTTACAATACAGTATATAAATTCGAATATTAGCAAATGAAAAACGCCACCCCTAAGGGTGGCGTTTTAACACTATTGAATTACCTAAACTATTGCTTCACAACTTTTACAGTGGTGATTTTGTTTCCGGCAGTTACTTGCAGGATATAAGTTCCGGTAGAAAGCCTTTCTATATTCAGTTGGGTTTCGGTGCCGTTAGCAGTTTGTTCAGTAACGGTCTGACCCAGGAGGTTAATAAGCGTAAGGTGGCTTATTGCTGCACCCGATTTAACGTTGATAACGTTAGTGGCAGGGTTAGGGTAAACAGTAAGTGACTGGTTTCCGAATGAATCGGTACCTGCTGTAATGTGTACTGTAATAGCAGTAAGTGCGCTGTCGCAGCTGCCATTGCTTTGGCCTACATAGTACGTAGTACCATCAACAAGCGCTGTAAACGGATCAATTTCCACATACACATCTCCATCCAGTGTAAACCAGGTAACATCAGTACCTGTACCATACGCTACATCAAGGTCAGCCAATGTTTGGCCTTCTGTAAAGTTCTGGTCAGCTTCTGCAACAGGAGCATCCGGTGTAGCAGTAACAGTGATGCTTACGGCAGCAGTAGTACTTGTACAGCCGTTAACAGTTTGTGTAACGTAATACGTAGCAGTTTCAAGTGCAGTACTAGCCTCAATTGGTTCACCACCTTCTGTAGCATACCAAGTAATCACAGCACCTTCGGTAGCAGTAATAGTTATGTTTTCTACAGTAACATCACCACAGAAAGTTTGTGTATCAGCTGTAGGAGCATCAGGTATAGCATTAACAGTAACACTTACCGAACCTAAAGTGCTTGTACAGCCGTTAACGGTTTGTGTAACGTAGTAAGTAGCAGTTTCAAGGGCAGTAGTAGTTTCGATAGCTTCACCAGCTTCGGTAGCATACCATGTAAGGATAGCACCTTCAGCGGCAGTTACATCAAGGTCAGCAACAGTACCGCTTCCGCAGAATGTTTGTGCATCGGCAGTAGGTGCAGCAGGAAGTGCAGTTACAGTAACACTAACTGAACCTACAGCACTTGTACAATCACCTACAGTCTGAGTAACATAGTAAGTAGCAGTTTCAAGGGCAGTAGAAGCCTCAATAGCTTCACCACCTTCAGTAGCATACCATGTAAGTGTAGCACCTTCAGAAGCTGTTACATCAAGGTCGGCTATTGTAGCGCTTCCGCAGAATGTCTGTGCCTCGGCAACAGGAGCATCAGGAAGTGCATTGATAGTAACGGTTACCGCAGTAGCTGTACTGGTACAGCCTGCTACAGTTTGTACTGCATAGTATGTACCCGCAGTAAGAGCGGTAGTATCTTCAAGCGCTTCACCACCCACAGTAGCAGTCCACATAACTATAGCTCCCTCAGCAGGAGTTACGTCAAGGTCAGCCACAGTAGCGCTTCCGCAGAATGCTTGTGCAGCATCAGCAGTAGGTGCAGCAACAGTGTTTATTGTAACAACCACTGGTGTACGTGTACTTTCGCAAGTACCTGATAGTTGAGATACAAAGTACACACCGCTGGCAAGTACAGTGGTATTGGCAAGAGCAGTAGTAGCATCTGCAGTAGCATACCATTTAAGTGTGTTGCCTGTAGCAGCAGCAGCTACAAGGTTAGCCACAGTAGCACCTGAGCAGAATGTCTGGTCACCTGCCGTAGGAGCATCAGGAGTAGTACACAGCGTAGTGAAACTGCCTGTAATGTAAGATGACGTACATGCAGTGTTTATAGCCTGTGCACGGTAGTAGTATGTAGTTAACGGGCTAAGTCCGCTAACAGTAAGTGAAAGTGTAGTTGTTGTAAATGGCGAACCTGCAACCGGAGTTGTAAATGCAGCATCGGTATATACCTCATAGCTGTATGAAGAAGCAGCGGCGCTACCGGCCATAAGGCCAAAGTTTACACTGGCTCCGGTAGCCGTAGCGGTAGTAAAGGCTGTGTTAAGCACAGGACACTCGTTAACCAGCTGGCCCGAAAGTGCAAATACATGCGGCACCGGCTCAGTAGTACCTGTAGAAGTTTTGGTCACTGTTATAGAAGCAACTTGCTTGCTCTGGTTTTCAGTGGTTATAGGAAGGGTAACATAGAATACTTTTGAAGCACCTGTTTCTACGTTTCCGGTAGCATTTGCCCTGTTGGCACGGCCTATGCCTGATACCAGCGCAGGCTGGGCTGCAGTAGCGTTAGCATACCAGTCAAGAAGGCTGAAGCTAGTAGCTGCCTGGTTAGTACCATCCTGGAAATTAACCTGAACCGAAATAGTAGAAGGCCCACTACCTGAAGTTACCGCAAGGTACAGGTTAGTAAGTTTTACAGGGTTTGTAAGTGTAAGTGTACCTGTACCGTTTTGTGCAGGTATCCTAAGTGAGTTGTTGTTGCTATAATCCTGAAGCAGGAACGTAAGGCCGGTAATACCAGAATTGGTAAGCCTCCTGTCTACAGGAAGACCTACTGAAGTAACCGAACCTGAAGCAGTGTTTTGATAGTTAAGCGCTATGTAAGCATTGCTGACACCGTCAACAGCATTAGTAGTGCTAAGGTTAGCAATACCGGTACCATTTGCTATAACGTCATCGCTATAACCGGTAGCATCAAGCGGAGTGTATTGGCTCTGAGTTGTAAAGCTAAGTGTAGAAGACCATGCATCGTTATCGCAACCTGTGGTTTCAGCTTTAACACGGTAGTAGTACGTAGCGCCTAAAGTAAGTCCGCTAAGTGCATAACTGTTTGTAGTAGCAGTGTAAGTGCCGAAAAGTGCAGTAAGTGCAGCATCGGTATATACTTCTACAGTATAGGTAGGTGTAAGGCCACCGTTACCCAGTACAGATGTCCAGTTAAGGTTAGCACTGTAGTTACCTATGTTACTGGCACCTGAGTTTACCGTAGCTATAGCACAGCTGGTAGCATCGGTAGAAGCTACTGTACTGTATATAGGGCCAAAGCAAGTGATACCACCATCGTTGTATGCAAATGCATAGTAGTAATAGTGGCTGTTAGCCGGTACAAAGTCGCTAACTGTAGGTGCAGTAAGGCTGTTAGCTACTACTGTACCACCGCCAAATGCAGTACCTACTGTGTACGTAGTACCGTTTACAGGCGTAGCAGAAAGTGTAGCGGCAGTACTGCGTATTACAACATAGCCGGTAGGAGCAGTAGCCGGTGCAGTTACCGCTACAGAAATAGCAGAAGCTGTTACATCTGAAGCTGCTAAAGTAGGAGCATCCGGAGTTGTACAATCAGCAGGCTGTGTAGCAACTGTTATGGTATAGTCTTCGGCATCACCGTAGCTTATGTTACCACATGCAGTAGAAGTATAAGTATAATACCTTGACCTTACCCTCATACGGTAGTTTCCAAGAGGGGTACCGGCAGGTATGGTTATAGTACCCGAGAATGCCGTATTGCCCGGAGAAGTTGTGCCACCGTTTACAACAAGTTCAGTAGCCTGGTCAAACACAAGGTCCTGGTTCCAGTCTACCCAAATATCTACAGTAGTAGTAGTACCGCTTTTTGTACCTGAATAGCTGAAGGTAGTACCGGCAGCTTTGGTTACGATTTGCGTAGCACTGTAGTTAGTATATGCAGCATAAGATGAGCCGTTACTTATGTTAGTATAACCACCTGTTGTAGCAAAGTTAGTTATATAGTAAAGGCTCGGCGTGTTTGTGGTGGTAGGTATACAGTAGTTAGGTGTAATGGTAGCACTCGCCCAAGAGCTGTAATCTCCACTGCCACAGTTTGAACGTACATACAGGTAATATGTAGTACCCATAGTTGTATCGGCAGTAAATGATGTTCCTGTTATAGGAGTACCACTGCCTGTAGGGGCGCCTGCCGTGGTAGAAAGTACGTACTCATATCCTTCAGGGGCAGTACCTAATGTAGGTGCGCTCCAGCTAAATGTGCTGCTGGTAAATGTAAAAGTCGCTGCAAGGCCTGTAGGGAAGTAACAGGTAGGCGCAGGAAGTACGGTAATTGTGTAGTCTTCAAACTCACCATTATTAGCCGGTCCGCAACTATTGGTGATTGCACCAGAGAAACTGTTGGCTACCCTCATACGGTAGTTTCCTGCCGCTTGAGTACCCGGAATATTGATAGTACCGTTGTAGCCTGCTGTATAACTTGTTGTAGCCACAACCGCTTCACCAGAATCGGTGAAATCCATGTCGCCATTCCAGTCTATCCAAACATAGTAATAGTGTGTACCGGTGTTTGTGCTTAACGCAATGTTAAACGAGCTGCCCGGTATTTGTGATACTGCCTGGGTAGATGAGAAGTTTGCATAACCCGCAGTACCGGCAGCAGTAGCGTTACTTATGTTAGTAGCGCCGCCTGTGGTAACTACGTTAGTAAGCCAGTAGCTTGTACTGGATGCAAGCCCTGTAGGGGTACAATATCCTGTATAGAAGCTTCCTGAAACATAAGCAGAGTCGCAAGTGCCGTTGTTAGCCTTAACCCTGTAGTAATAGGTTGTTTCGGCAGTAAGGCCGGTTACAAGCTGTGGAGCAGCAGTTATACCTGTTATTGGCGTGCCAACAGGAATTGTAAAGGCACTGTCAGTATATACTTCTACAGTATAAGTAGCACTGGTAGCGCCTGTACCGAAAGATTCTACAAGCCAGCTTATGTTAGCCGAAGTAGCACTTGTAGGTGAAGCCGATACCGAAGCTATAGATGGACACGCGCCAACTGTTTTACCCGATACTGCAAAAATATTCGGAATTTTAGACTCAGAGCCTGTGTCTGTTTTTGTAATGGTAACGCTGTTAATAAGCTTTGACTGGTTAGCGGCCTCTACAGGTACCGATATTTGGAAAAGCTTAAAAGGCCCTGTGTTGGTAACACCGGAAGTACGCTTTACGCGGCCAATGTTATTAATCAGTGCCGGGGTAGCCACAGGGGCATTATCATCCCAGTTGGTTACGTTAAGGCCGGTTACGGTTTGTGACGTACCATCGGCAAAGTTCAGCTGTACGCTGATTACCGAACTGCCATCACCCGAAGATGCGGCAAGGTAAAGTGTAGAAAGCGCTACAGGAGTTGTAAGGGTTAATGTACCCGAACTGTTTTGGTTCGGCAGCCTCAACGAGTTGTTGCCCGAATACGGCATCATGTTGAATGTTAAGCCGCTAAGGTTAGGGCTAGTAAGCAACCCATCCAAAGGCAAACCGTAAGTAACCGGTGTGCTGGTCTCTGTAAGAAGGAAATCTAAAGAGTGGAATGCAAAGTTTGCACTGGCATTTTGGGAGTTATCTACCGAGGTGGTAGTAGATGCACTGGCGGCACCCGTACCATTGGCAATAACATCCTCATTGAATCCCGTTACAGGAATAGCCTGGTAACTTTGGCTAAAGGCGGTACCTCCGCACAATAGCAGAAGCCCCCCATAAACAAGGCGTAATGTTTTTTTCATAAAATAGGTTAATAGAAGTGTATTTTTCTCGAAAATAAAAATACCTAAAAAATACTTTGCTTTTTTTTAACACAATGATTATCACAAAATAGCTTCCTGTTGTATTTTTTTTGAAACTATTTATATCTGTTATGAAAAATATTACGGTTTGTTTTAAACATAGTAACAAAAAAAACGCCTCTTATAAGGAGGCGTTTTAATTATTCTGTAAAGAGTGCTTTTAATTCGGTAGCATCGTTTGGTTTCATCTTACCGGCCAGCACCAGGCTCAGTTGCTTGCGGCGTAGTGCAGCTTCAAAACGTTGTTTTTCAAGGTCGGTTTCAGGCACAAGTGGTGGCACAGGTACCGGCCTTCCGTATTCATCTACCGCTACAAAGGTATATATGGCCTCGTTTGCTTTTGTCTTTAGTCCGCTAACACGGTCTTCAATCCACACATCTATATAGGTCTCCATGCTGGAACTGAACGAACGGCTCACTTTAGCCTCAATAGTTACCACACTACCCAGTGGGATAGAATGGTTAAACGCCACATGGTTTACCGATGCCGTAACTACTATACGGCCGCTGTGCCTGCGGGCAGCTATACTGCCGCAACGGTCCATACGGGCCAGTAGCTCACCGCCAAAAAGATTGTTTAGTGGATTGGTTTCGCCCGGCAATATGATGTCGGTCATTATACAAACTGAGTCTAAGGGGTGTTTCGGCTGCATTATGTTTCGTGCAATATTTGTTCTGTGGGCAAAGATACTGTTAACGAACGGGCAAAAAAAATCCTCCGCATCGGGAGGAACTTTTTTATCAGATTATTGCTTATTTACAGAAATCCAGGCATCGTTATCACCCTTTTGGTGTATTTCATTAACATATTGCTGTGCTTCGGCATAGGTAGCAAAACTGCCATAGGCCACAGGGACCAGCCCGTTTTTGTTCAACTCAAGCCTGTGCGCCTTATAGCCCTTACCTATAAGGTCTGCCATAACTTTTTCAATATTGGCCTCGCTCTTAAAAGCACCGGCTACAACGTGGTACGGCAGGTTTATCGCAATTTCTTCAGCTTTAGTTTCATCCTGTTTTACAGGAAGTGATACTGCCGGAAACGGATTTTCTATAATAAACGTAGCCTTTTGTATGTGTTGCTCTACTTTTGCCTGAACCGCATCGTGCACGGCCAGTGTTTCGGCAGCAGACTGCCTGTCGATATAATTTTTGTAGCCAAAAAGGCCTCCGCCTATAAGCAGTGCAAATACTGCAGCATATTTTATAAAGCTATAATCGCGCTTACGTTCCGGTGTAAAGATGATTGGGGCTTTTTCTTCCAGTGCTTCTACTTCCGCTTTCAGCTCTTCACGCTTAATTGCAGGTGAAATTACGGTACTTAGCCCGAAAGCATCGGTAAGGTAATTCACAGGAGTATCGGGAGTAAATACAAGGTTACCCTCAGTATTCAGACCTATTTGTCCTATGTTTTTAAGGAACAGTACATCAAGGCTGTTCAGGCTGTGTTTCCACTGCTTTACGGTTTCGGCTACGGCAGCCACAGCGGCATCGTATGAAATTTTTTCGGTTTGTGCGATGTGATTGGCCAAAAGCCCGTCATTATTTTTTACATTCGCATTAAACGAAACCACCTTTTTAGGAGGATAGAAAGTATGCGATACTGCATTAAGCTGTGCAGGGAGTATCTCGGTAAGGAAAGCTCCGAAACCGGGAACGGTTACGCACTGGTAGCGGTACAGCAGGGCCGATATGTGTTTTTCTATCTTCATAAAAGCAAAATTAATCATTGAGGGGGTTAACCAACATTTTATTCACAAATTTTATTAACAATGAGCAAGCGGCTGAAATGCTGTTAATTATATTTTTTAATGAACCAACCCGATTTATTTAATACCCTGGCCCTGTTAAAGATAGAGGGTGTAGGCGATATTGTGGCAAAAAAGCTGATAAACCACATGGGCAGCGCCGAAGCCGTTTTCAGGGCGAAAAAACAACAGCTTTTAGCCATAGAAGGTGTGGGTGAAGTCCTGTACAGGAACCTGCAAAATAAGGACGCTTTTAAGCATGCTGAAAGCGAACTGAGATTTATCGAGACAAACAATATCAATGTCAGTTTTTACAAAGATGCCAATTACCCCGAACGGCTGAAACATTGTATAGACGGCCCTGCGCTGTTGTTTACTTCAGGCAATATAAACCTTGAAGGACGCAAAACCCTGAGCATTGTAGGCACGCGCCAGATGACTGCCTATGGTGCCGATTTCTGCCGTAAGCTGCTGGAAGACCTTAGCCCGTTAAACCCGGTTATTATTAGCGGTTTTGCTTACGGGGTTGACATACATGCGCACCTTGTGGCGATGGACCTTGGCCTGCAAACCATAGGTGTTGTGGCACATGGCCTGAACCAGGTATACCCCAAGCCACATAAAAAATACGTGGCCCGTATGGAACAGAACGGTGGTTTTATGACGGAGTTTTGGAGTAGCAGTAACCCTGACCGTGAAAACTTCGTAAAGCGAAACCGTATTGTGGCGGGCATTAGTGAAGCTACTATTATTATAGAGAGTGCCGAAAAAGGCGGTTCGCTTATTACGGCCAATGTGGCTAACGACTACAACCGCGATGTATTTGCCCTACCCGGGCGTATTACCGATAAGTACAGTATGGGTTGTAACGAACTGATTAAAACCCAGCGTGCCAACCTGCTTACCGGTGCTGCCGATATTATATACATGCTGAACTGGGAACTGGAAGAAAAGAAGCTGGCCCCGGTGCAAAAGCAACTCTTTATTACTCTGGAACCCGAGGAGCAAAAGGTGTATGACTTTTTGCAAAAGAACGGTAAGGAACTGCTGGACATCATTGCCCTGAATTGTGACATGCCGGTTTTCAGGTTGTCGTCGTTATTGCTCACTATGGAACTGAAAGGAGTGATACGGCCATTACCTGGTAAATTGTTTGAGGCGGTGTGAGAATAAAATATTCACTAAAGAAATAATATGTTACCATTTTTTGGTAACTTAGATTAAAGTTTGTTTTTATGGGAAAGAACACGTCAATATCGTTAGGAAATCACTTTGAAGATTTTATAGAACGCACCGTAACTAATGGTAGGTTTAATAATGCAAGCGAGGTAGTCCGCGCCGGTCTTCGTCTACTTGAAGATGAAGAGAATAAGATTATAGCATTGAGGAAGGCAATACAGGAAGGTAGAGATAGTGGTGTTGCTGAAGATTTTGAACCTAAAAAGTTTTTAGAATCTTTAAAAGCCAGAAATAAATAGATGGCTAAATATCGTTTTTCTAATAAGGCACTTGACGACTTAATTGATATTTGGGATTATACGGTTAGTGAATGGTCTGAAAATCAAGCTGAGAAATATTATAATCATATATTAATATCCTGTGCTGATTTGGCTGAAAATCCTCAACTCGGAAAATCGTATGATGTTTTATCAATAAATGTCTTGGGGTATAAGTGTGGCCAACATATTATATTTTATTACGAAGTTTCAAGAAGTGAAATAATCATTGATAGGATATTACACGGAATGATGGATTTAAAGAGCAAAATATAATAACAAAAATCCCCACAGCTAACTGCTATGGGAACACATATATTATTAAAAACTCCTGAAGGTTACACTGCAAAAAATTCTTCCAGTTCCTTCAGCGTTTCGTCTGAGGTATAAATATCTTTTACCACCTGCCCTTTGTGCATGGCTACAATGCGGTCGCTCACCTCTGTGGTATGTGCCAGGTCGTGGCTGCTTACCAGTATGGTTACGTTCTTATCATCGGCCAGTTCCCTGATGATTTTCTTCAGCCTGAACTGTGTGGTAGGGTCCAGGTTGGCAAACGGCTCATCCAGAATTATCAGTTCGGGGTTGCCAATTAGTGTAGCTATAATACCCACCTTCTTCTGGTTACCCTTGCTCAGGTCGCGCAGGTATTTCTTTTTGCCTAAAATTTCATCATTGAAAAAATCGGTATGCTTAGCCAGCAATGCATCTACGGTTGCTTTGTTTTGCCCGCGAAGGTCGCCTATAAAATAAAAGTACTCCTCAGGGGTAAGGTATCCTATAAGGAAGCTTTCGTCCAGGAAGGCTGCCGTAAGCGGCTTCCAGTCCTCACTTTTGTTAACCTGTATATTGTTTATGGTTACGTGCCCCTCCGATGGCTCTATAAGGTCGAGCAGCAGGCTGAACAGCGTGGTTTTGCCGGCGCCGTTATTGCCCACAAGGCCAAAGCTTTCGCCTTTGTTAATAGTAAGTCCGGGTATGTTTAGCACCACGGTGCCGTTATATGCTTTTTTAAGGTCTTGAATCTGTATCATGGTTGTAATGACGGTATTGCTTTAGTAATTAGTCTTTTTGTTTGTACGCGGCTATTGTGTCGTACTTCTCTGATTTGTAAATACGCTCTATACCCCTGAAGGCTGCCTTGCGGAATACCAGCCCCAACAGGCCCGCAGCGGTTACAAATAAAAACCCGGCCAACGGGCTTATTAGTATCTTACCAAGGCTGAACAGTAACATAGGCAGCAGCATTTTTGGTAATGATATAAGCATCACCTTTACGTTAAACGCCTGCTTGTTGCCAAAAGCCTGTTTGGCACTGGCCAAATCTATCGGGGTTTTTACGTAAGCACCACCCAGCAGTACCAACAGTGAGTTTACACCTATATTAAATATAGCCCCCGAAAGTATCATGAGGTATACCTCTACCCCAAAGTACAGGTAGAACGAACAAATCAGCGTACTTACTGCCACCGCCGTAACCATAAGCCACCACTTACTGGCTATGTACTGGCTGTACGGTATGTTCTGGCTCATCATAAGCGGGTAGTAAGAACTGTCCCAACTCGGTACGAACTGCCCGAAGGTAAACATGAAACCACCGGTTACAAATATGGAAGCAAACATTTTCATAGGGGTATTGTCATAAATTTCTATAGCCCCGGTGTAAAATATAAGCCCGTAGAATATAAACAGCCCACTCATTACCATTGTAGCTTTACTGCGCTTGTTCCGCAGTATAAGCCTAAGGTCGTTTTTAAGGAACGTGCCCATTTTGCCAAAGCGATTCAGGAAGGTGTAATCCTTACCACTTGCAATTTCTGATTTTGATTTAAGGCCGGTATCCAGGTACAGTTTTTTACCAAAGTATTTATGGCAGTACCAATACAAGCCTGCAAAGGCCGCCACCGGAACCAGTATGGCATAGTAGGTAGTGTATAGGCTACTGTAAAGCACTCCTGTAAAATGGGTAATATCAAAATAGCCGTAATAGTGCAGTGCACCCAGCCCCGCAAGTAACCCAAGGAATCCTATGAACACAAAGTCGTTGTCGTTCATAAGCAGGTTTAGCAGGTTGTTTATGTATATCAGCAACCAAAGCCCCAGCCACCAGAATATAGCGCCCAGCGGGTCTTTACCATTAATAAGCAGTGCAATGTTAAACGGCACCATGATAAACAGGTGCACTATTGTAAAGAACGAAAAGAATGATTTGCCCAGCACAAAGTTTACGATGGTACTGCGCTTTATGGGCAACGACAGTAGCGGACGGGTGTTAAGCACCGGCACCTTTTGCAACAAGGCACGGATAACCATATCGGCCAGGAAATAATAAATAAGGAAGCGGCTTACTACCGTAACCGGGTCTTTGTGCATTTCTTCGCGGATGCCATAATATGCCGCAAAACTCATAAACAAAAACATAATGCTGTAAATGGCAGCCACTATGCCCAGTATGATTTTTATAGCCATATTAGTGCCAAAGGAAGCCGAGCGGGTAAAGGCCTTCCATTCTAGCCAGAGGAATTTTTTAAACATAGTGTAATGATGGTTTTGAAAGATTAGTACACTATGCACTACGAAAGTTACATATTTTGATGCTAATTTTCAAAAGCGTACTCGGGGTAGGTCTCTTTTAAATATGCATCGGCTTTAGCAGGAATAACAAAAAGCACAATATAATTGTGTAACAAAACAAGGGTAAACTCACCCGAAAGTATCCACTGGGCTATTTCTCCAGGACCGTAAAAATTATCGGTAAAGGAAAATGATATACTGGTAAATATCAGTATAATTGGCATTGTTGTACTCTTGTATATAAGCTGTTCCAGCAGCCATACCCTTTCTTTTTGGTGCAGCCGTTTTTCAAAATACTTTTTAGAAAATTTAAACTTCACAGCACAGGCAAGCTGTATTGCAAGCATTGAAAACTGGAAAAGCGGTACTTCAGTATCAATCAAAAAAATATTATGCAGCAAAAAGAACAACGCCACAGTAACTATAAGTTTTGGAAATGTAAAGAATGAAATAAAGCACTGCTTTACAAACCTCATATGTTTCTTTAAAAGCGATTTGGTTCGCGCAATCACCAACCCGGTAAAACCGTTTCTTTCAAACTTGTTATAGGCAGCCCTTAGCGCGATGTCAAAATCAGGGTTTTGGTTGTACTGCCATTGGCTTTCTATGTCGTTAGCCAGGTGGTCTACCAACTCTGTTTGCAGGTCGTAATACGGCACACCGTTATTTTGTACAAAGTTATATAGCTGTTCTATCTCGTATGCTGAAAGTTTAGCCATCCTTTAGTTTATAAAACGTGCCTTATATTGCCTGTTAAGCCTGTAGCGGGTAACATACATAGTCAATACATATACTAAAAACACAGAGAACATACTTAGCACTACCCAGGGTTCTGCGTGCTTTAGCAACGGGTTTACAACCAGCAACAGTATATACACCATAAGCCCGGGGCCATTTATAGCCTTATGTGCTACCGAATATCCTCTGCGTTTTGTAATCACTGCAATAGCTGCCGGAAAAACAGCCACAAAAAAGAGTAGAGAAAACACAACCTGAAGGCCGTCTTTTACAATTTCGAGCCCATAAATACCGTAAAGCTTATATGATGCGAAACCTATTGCCGCTAAGGCAGCAAGCATATACGGGCTTATCAGCGTACGTCCAAAAAGTTTAAGAGCCCGTTTACCCGCAAGATTTGCAAAGGCATTGCTTTGCTGTAGCAGCTCATCCTTGTGTTGCAACATAAAATCTATAAAATTTTGCATAAAATCACCTTCCTGATGCTCTAACGCGGTGGCAACGTGGTCGGTCATCTCAAAACGTATGTCTTCATAAACTACCCCTATATTTTCAAGATATTTGTCTATAAAATGGATTTGTTGGTTTGTAAGTTTTGGCATAATATAAAAGTCGATTGATTAAAACTGAAGGTCAGGATTAGGTGCCGGGTTTACCAGCGTTTGCATATTGCGGATAAACTCTTCCAGTTCGGCAAGGCGGTTTATGGTTTCCTTCTGCCCCTGCTCGGTAAGTTTATAGTACTTCCGCAGGCGGTTGTCTACGCGCTCTACCTCTACATCCAGCACGCCATCGGCTTCCAGCTTGTGCAGTGCCGGGTACAGTGCGCCTTCGGTAATGTTCAGTTCGCCTTTGGTTATCTGTTTCACTTTCTGGGTAATTTCATAGCCATACATGCGGCCGTTTTCTTCCAGCAGCTTCATTATTATGGTAGTAAGGCTCCCTTTGTACAGTTGTGAGTTTTTCATGTGCTGATATTGGTATTACAAACATATACATAAAAATCTTATGTATAACATTCTTAGGTATTATTTTTTTACCAGATTTTATTTCCAGTGGCGGAATGCGTATTTTTGCAGCAAACAACGAACAGATAATGTCAACATTTTATCCACTTATAATAAAAGACATCCGCAGGGAAACCCCCCACGCGGTTTCTATAGCCTTTGGCATACCCAAAAACCTTGCAGATGTGTACAACTTTACTGCAGGGCAATACATTAATATTAAAACCCACTACGAAGGACAGGAAGTGCGTAAGGCATATTCTATATGTTCGGCACCGGGCAGCGGCGAACTGCGTGTGGCCATTAAGGCTGTAAAAACAGGCGGTTTCTCGGCTTTCGCCAATGAAAAACTTGCCGTAGGCGATACTATGGAAGTGGGTATACCGGAGGGTAAATTTATCTTTGAACCAAAACCCGACAGGCAACGTAACTATGCCGCATTTGCAGCAGGTAGCGGTATTACACCGGTTATGAGCATACTGCAATCGGTACTTATAAACGAGCCGGAAAGTACTTTTGTGCTGGTATACGGCAACAAGACACCCGAGGACACTATTTTCCACAGCCAGCTGGTACAGCTACAGGAAGAGTACCTGGGCCGCTTCTTTGTGCATTTTGTATATAGCCGTGCCCATGCGGGTGAATCGCTTTTCGGGCGTATAGAACGCGCAGCGGTAAACTTTGTACTGAACAACAAGCATAAAGAGAAAGAATTTTCTAAATTCTATCTGTGTGGGCCTGAAGAAATGATACTTACCATAAACGATGTGCTTAAGGAACACAACGTACCGGAAAAGAATATTAAGTTTGAGTTATTCTCTACCCCTATTGCCGAGAAGAAAATTGAGGCCGACCTTAGCGGGCAAACCAAGGTTACCGTATTGGTAGACGATGAGGAAACTACGTTCTTGATGCCGAAGGAAATCACCGTACTTGATGCTGCACTAAAACAGGGTGTAGACGCGCCTTACTCTTGCCAGGGTGGTATATGCAGCAGCTGTATGGCGCGCATAAAATCAGGAACGGCGGAAATGAAAAAGAATGCCATACTTACCGACGGCGAAATAGCCGAAGGCCTTATACTTACCTGCCAGGCACATCCTACATCGGCTGAACTGTATATAGACTTTGACGATGTGTAGTGAGTCGTAAAGTCTAAACTCATAAAGTTAAAAAGCCCGTGGAGAGTTATCTTCACGGGCTTTTCTTATTTGTTGAGTCTACTCAGCCTAAGGGCTTTCGACTTTCGACATTATGACTTTAAGACTTCCTCCACTTTATTTATAACCATTTGTGGTGTTATGGTGCGCATGGCATCTTCATAGCCGGGTACTACCTTATTACCATACACAGATGTAGGCAACATAGGGTAATGTTCCCTATCGGCTGTTAGCGAATGGCTTAGTGGTTGGTTATACGGTACAAATCCCGAGTACGGGTGTGTGGCTCCCCACAGTGTAATAACCGGTACACCATACATGGCAGCCATGTGCCCGTTGGCACTATCCATGCTTATCATTACGTTAAGGTTGCTTATTATTTGTAGCTCCTGTTTCAGGGTGAGTTTACCACCTGCTATTACCACAATATTTTCATGCCCGGCAGCCATTTTCTTAAGCTTATGGGCTTCATCACGGCTTCCGCCAAACAGGAACAGTTTAGTGCCTGGCCTTTGTGCTAAAGTGTCTATCACTTCCTGCATCAGGTCGGCAGGATATACCTTGCCGTCATGCTGGGCAAAAGGAGCTATACCAACCCATGAGCCTGTTTTGGGGCCGCTGTATTGTTGTATTTCATCATTCAGGGCCGGTTTAGGCAGCAGTGCCGTTTCATCTAGCTTTACAGGGAAACCCAGTTGTGCAAATACATCGGCATGGCGGTATACTATGCGCGGTAGCGGTTCAAACTTTTTATTTGCAGCGGCCGTAAGGGCTTTCTGCTCATCACGCAGCTTATCTATTGTCGCAGTCTTTTTACCCTTCCAGGCGAAAAGCCTTGCAATTATTTTAGATCTCAGCACATTGTGCAGGTCGGCCACGGCATAAATGTGTAATGCCTTCAGCTCCCTGTACAGCCTTAAAATCCCAAAGAATCCTTTGTGGTGCTTGCCAAAATCAGCCGGGTAGAAGCTTACATGCGGAATGCTATCGAAAAACGGTTTAAAGTTTTTGCGCGATACCACCGTAACATGCACGTTAGCGTGCTGCTGTACCAGCGCGTGGAGTACAGGTACCGTCATGGCAACATCGCCCATTGCCGAAAAGCGCAATACCAGCAGGTGTTTGTAGTGTTTATTTTTAGTGGGGGACATAAGCGGTCGGTCTTATGTTAGTTTATTTTGGATGGGGCAAAATATTAGTACCTCCCTGCCTGTAGCAGAGAGGTACTGTATGTAAAAGTCCGTTACTTCTTACCTTGGTACAACACAGGGTTAAGTTCCTCGTCGTTGTACATTTTCATCTGCTTGTACACTTTCATGTACTTATCGCCATTTTCTATATCGGTAAGCAGGTCGTCTATAGCAGTGCTAAGATCTTTTTTCTGCTCCAGCAATATGTCCAGTTTTTCCTGGCATTTTGCACGGTGCTCCGGTGAGGCATCAGGGCGGTTAGCCTCCTCAGCCATGTGGTATATTTTAAGCGCCAGGATAGAAAGGCGGTCTATGGCCCATGCCGGGCTTTCAGAGTTTATCTTGGCAGTAGCCTTAGGCTGCACGTCTTTATACTTGTCCAGGAAGTAACTGTCTATGTATTCTACCATATCGGTACGTACCTGGTTGCTGGCGTCTATTTTACGCTTCAGGTCCAGTGCAGCTACCGGGTCTATGTTCGGGTCGCGTACTATGTCTTCATAATGCCACTGCACGGTATCTACCCAGTTTTTTGCATATAGCAAATGCTCTATTTTGTCTTTACTGAAAGGGTTATTAATAGGCTGTTCCACACTGTCGTACAGGTGGTAATCTTTTATACTTTGCTCGAAAACGGGGAATGCGAGTGCTGAAAACATACTTTTTATTTTTTTACAAATATAGTTTTAATACTTTTATAACACCAATACAAATTTTTTCGCAAAATGCAGGTTCATATTCTATCAGAAAGCAACAGTATTTTAAAGCATTTCCTGTCCCAGCTGCGCGATGTTTCGGCACAGAAAGACAGCATGCGCTTCCGCAAAAACGTGCACCGCATAGGCGAAATCATGGCATACGAGATAAGCAAATCGTTGCATTATGAACCCTATGAGGTAACTACGCCACTGGGCAGCAAGCACACCGAAAAGATACAGCACGGCATAGTGGTAACCTGCGTATTGCGTGCCGGCCTGGCACTTCACGAGGGGCTTATTTCATTTTTTGATGATGCAGAGAATGGTTTTATCTCTGCCTACCGCCACCACCCTAACAATGACGATTACTTCGATATTGTAACCGAATACAAGGCAGCTCCCTCACTGGAAAACAAAACTGTAATTATTGCCGACCCCATGCTGGCTACAGGCCTGAGCTTACAGGCGGCCTGCGACAAGCTCCTGGAAAATGAGAAACCAGCAGCGGTACATATAGCTGTGGTTATTGCCGCACCTGAAGGAATTGAGTTTTTGCAAAAAACACTCCCTGATCATTTCCACCTGTGGGTAGCCGATGTAGACAGCCACCTGAACGAAAAGAAATATATAGTACCGGGGCTGGGCGATGCCGGGGATTTAGCATATGGGGTTAAGTTGTAGTTTTTTCTTAGAATATTTATGTTTTGAAAAGCCATAGGGCGCAACGACTGTGATTGAATCATTTTCGTATATTTGTTCTTATTAAGATATGTATCATGGATTTAGCAGCAAGAAAATATCATTTTATACAAGAATTAGCCAATGTAGACGAAAGCCTAATGGATAAACTGGAGATTTTATTAAAATCGTATAAAAAAGGATATGACTGGGCTGATGAATTGAGTGAGGAAGAAATTGCAGAAATAGAATCCGGTATTGTGGAGGCCGACAAAGGCAATTTAGTACCCCATGAAGAAGTCATGAAAATTTTTGATAAATGGCATTAAAAATTTTATGGACTGATGACTCAGTAAAAGGAGTTGCCAAAGTTGTAAGTTATCTCGAAGAAAATTGGACACAGAGGGAGATAATTAATCTTGAAAATAACATTCGAGATGTATTATCAAAAATCGTTTCAAATCCTGAGCTTTTTCCGAAATCATCCAGATTAAAAACTGCCCATAAAGCAATTGTTGACAAGAACAATTATCTGGTTTACAAAGTCAATCTAAAGAAAAAACAAATCCAGGTTGTTAGTTTCAGGGGTACTAAGCAAAAACCACGTCATTAGCTTTTACATCTGTGCAAAGAAGATAAAGAACGCTACAGCAACTATACTGTATACTACTGCTTCACGTGTCCAGGTAACTTTTTGGCTTTCAATAAAGTTGGCTCCCATAATGGCCAGCGGCGCAAACGTGAAAATCAGTATACTGTTGTTCTTATGGCTGCTGAGGATATAAATACCCACCCCTATAAGGAAAGAATACAACACCTTTTTGTGGCTGGACTGCATGTTTAGCGGCTTGCTGCTTATAGAAGTTACATAAGGGAATACCAGTAGCGCCGCAATTGATGCATAGAGTGACAGTGCTATATTCTGGTATATGTTTTCGAAATAGGTAAAATCAAAACCCGGTACCATTTCGTCAAACAGGTGGCTAAACAGGTTGTGCCCTATCATAAGCCCTACCATAACGTAAATTACGGTTACAGCTACCAATGCTATAAACGGTATAAGCCAGTTACGATAGTCTCGCGCCACGTGAAAAACAATGGACACAAACACCAAAGCAAGGTAAATAATACACCAAAAGTGGAAAATTGATGCTGCCAATATCCAAAAGGCAGCATCAAATATTTTTTCTTTAGGCGAAATGAGCGATTGTAATGATATAAGCCTACGTAGGGCCAGTAACAGGAAAAAGTTTGCTACTATGATTTTACCATTGCCCAGCGTAGTAGGAAACAGTATATAGAACAGTATAAACAACAGCACTGCATAGCTGTTTGCTTTGCTCAGGTTATTGCGCAGGGTAACAAACCCCACCAGCAACACCGATGCACAAAGCAGCAGCAGTAAACCGGCTTTTTCGCCCAGTTTAATGGGGTCATTCAGCCAGGCCATGTCCTTTACCAGGAGCAACCCATAGAACAAAACCAGGGTAATGCCCAGCAAAACGTAATTTATAGGCCTTGTTTTACTAAAAATATTTGCCAGCATGCGGTTATTTTATACTTTTGTGACTGTTACTTATTAATATAATACATTACAAACATAATGAGAGCATTTTTTGAAGGCCTTGGATCACTGTTTACAGACTTCCTTTTCATTCCGCTGGACTTTTTACGCAAGCTTGAACTGAAAAGCTGGTGGGCTGCAAACACCATCACTTTTATATTCATCATCATTTGCTGTGTAGCTTTTGTTTACTGGCTAAAACAGCTTAGCATATTTAAAGCTAACAACGACGACGACCAGGATACTACGGCCCACTCATTCCTGTCTTAATTACAGGTCGAAGCCGATATCTTTCCTATAATACATCTTATCAAAATGTAGTTTCGCTATATTTTGGTAAGATTTTTTTATGGCTTCCCTAAAGTCATTATCGTATGATGTTACGGCTATTACACGGCCACCGGCAGTTACTACTTCGCCGTCTTTCAGGGTAGTACCCGCGTGGAATGCTATACTGCCTTCTACGTTTTCAAGGCCGGTAATTACTTTACCTTTCTCATAATCTTCAGGATAGCCACCGCTTACCAGCATAACGGTTGTAGCACTGCGCTCATCTATTTCAAAAGCTACTTCATCAAGCTTCTGCTGGCCCATAGCCACAAATATCTCTACAAGGTCACTCTTAAGCCTCGGTATCACCACTTCGGTTTCAGGGTCGCCCATACGTACGTTGTACTCTATTACAAACGGGTCGTTACCCACTTTTATAAGCCCAATGAACACAAACCCTTTGTAGTCTATATTATCGGCTTTAAGGCCCTCTATAGTAGGTTTTACAATACGGGTTTCTATCTTCTCCATAAACTCGGCATCGGCAAACGGCACCGGGCTTACAGCGCCCATACCACCTGTATTAAGGCCGGTATCGCCCTCGCCTATACGCTTATAGTCTTTAGCGGTAGGCAGCAGCTTATAATTTACACCATCGGTAAGTACAAAAACACTGAGTTCTATCCCGTCCAGGAACTCCTCTATAACCACCTTGGCACTTGCATCACCAAATTTTGCATCCACAAGCATGTTGCGTAGCTCTTGTTTGGCTTCCTCAAGGTCGGCAAGTATAAGTACGCCTTTACCGGCGGCAAGGCCATCGGCTTTAAGTACGTAAGGAGCTTTTAACGTTTCAAGGAACTTACAGCCTTCTTCCACAGTATCCTTAGTAAAGCTGTCATAGGCCGCCGTAGGGATGTTGTTTTTTATAAGGAATTTTTTAGCGAACTCCTTGCTGCCCTCCAGTTGTGCACCGTACTGAGACGGGCCTATAACCGGAATATTGGCAAGTTCGGCATCGTTCTTAAAAAAGTCGTAGATACCTTTTACCAATGGGTCTTCAGGGCCTACCACAACTAATTTTACGTTATTAGTAAGCACTGCCTGTTTTACATCGGCAAAGTTAAGCGGGTTTACAGCAAGGTTAGTAGCTATGGCTGCGGTACCGGCATTACCGGGCGCTACAAAAAGGGTATCGCACAGTGGGCTTTGCAGCATTTTCCATGCCAGTGCATGTTCCCTTCCGCCGGAACCAAGTAGTAAAATGTTCATGAGTATCAGATTGTGTGTTTATGTTCGTATTGCAAAGGTAGCATTTTTAGTAGGCTTTCTCCTCGCCCATAAAAATGTTTACCACCGTTTGTACAATGATTTTAAAATCCAGCAGCATCGACCAGTTTTCTATGTAAAATACATCATATTTTATACGGTGAATCATATCCGAATCTGTGGCTATTTCACCACGGTAGCCTTTTACCTGTGCCAGCCCGGTAATACCCGGCTTTACATACAGGCGCACCATGTATTTTTTTATGCGCTGGCCATACAGGTTGTTTTGCGTCCACAGGTGCGGGCGCGGGCCTACAATGCTCATTTCTCCACGCAGTACGTTAAGGAACTGCGGAAGCTCATCTATACTGGTCTTGCGGATAAACTTACCCACACGGGTTACGCGAGGGTCATTCTTTGTAACCGACTTCTCGGTGGTTTCATTTATCTGCATGGAACGGAATTTCCAACAGAAAAACTCCTGCTCATTTAGCCCCGGACGGCTCTGCTTAAAGAATACCGGGCCTTTAGACTCCAGCTTTATAAGCAGTGCCATAAGCGGTGTAAGCCACGACAACAACAGTATAAAAACAGTTAGGGAAAAAGCAATATCAAACAGGCGCTTTACAATTTGTGCGGTAGGCTCATGCAAAGCTGTTTTACGCAATGAAAGCACCGGGAACATCTCGTAGTGGTCTATGCGCAGGTTTTTGGAAAATATCTCGCGGGTATCGGGGATAAACTTTATGGTAACGTTGTTATCATCGGCAAATTCTACCAGGTCCTTCAGCTGCTTGTCGGTAACTTCACCCAGTGAGCAGTATATTTCGTCTACCTGGTTATCCAGCACATATTGCCCTACAGCTGCCATACCGCCTACAACACCCTGCTGGCCTTTCTTTTCAGAAAAGAAACCTTTAAAGTGGTAACCATAATCTTTAGAGGTCTCAAAAAAGTCTTTCAGCTTAAGGGATTGTTCCGAATGCCCTATAATAATTACATTGCGGTAATTACTGCCGGTAGCTATGCGATATTGCTTCAGGTAATAGAACAGGCTTATTTTAAACAATGTTACCAATGCAAGTACACTACCTGTATACATAACAACCGTTTCGGCAACGAACGTAGTGTGCTTTGCAAACGGGAAAAACGCTATACTAACCAGTACAAACAAAGCTCCCTGGCGTACCAGTTTAGAAATTACCTGTACAATACTTGTATAGCGGTATACTTCATAAAAACCTGAAAAGTATGCTATAGCACCCCAGCATACATTTATGTACAGGCCAAAGTGTGAATTATTAAGGTTTTGCCCGGCAAAAACAAACGGGAATATAAGGTTTATTATCAGCAGGTCGAATGTGATATTGAAAAGCCTTATGTACTTTGAATAACCTTGTGTCCCGGTTGCGTGCATAGTGGTATCTATCTGTTCAATAATCTCTTCCATAATTAATTAGGTGCCGGGGCACCGGGTTTTCAAAATCATTATGCTTCCTTAGCTTTAAGGGCTGCCCTTCGGGCCGCAAAAGGCTGCATGGTATTAAACATACAGTAGAAAAGCGTAAAGAATACTACTCCCCTTTGCCTCCAGATAAATGATTCGGTCAAAAATACGCTTATCATCAAAATTGCGAAAGCAATGTGTATAAAATATTTGTTCTGTATGCCGTTTTTAAGATTTACCAGCAGCATAAGCACTACCAGTATAAAACCCACAATACCCAGGTCTGCAAATACTTCTATGTACTGGTTGTGGAAGTTCATCTTATTATACGGCATCAGTGCATCGCTATCGTGGTATACATTGTGCTCTAAGCCTTTCTGCTCTATTTTTATTTTGCTTCCGCCAAGGCCATAACCGGTAAACAGTATAGGGTCTTCCGCCAGCATTTCGGTAAAAATACGCGCTTGGTAGGTGCGGAAAGCCGTACCGTTAAAGTAGCAGTTAGGGTCAAATTTATCCCTTGTAGCAGCTTCTTTTACAGTAACCATGTGTATGCCCTGGGAGCTTATAGATTCATCTACCTCAAATTCATGCGAAAACCTTTCGTGTATTTTACCAAAATAGCCCAATACCAAAAACAGCGCGAGGAAGGTAAGCAGCGATACCGTCCTCACTTTCTTTGAAAAGCCTGAGTAAGCAGTATAATATAATACTACAATGAACAAATCTATTATAATGAGATTTTTAGACGACAGCAGGAAAATAAACAACAACAGGAAACCCATGGCGCCATAACCCCAAAAGGTTTTGGTTTCTTTGGCAAGGAATATTACAAACGCCATAGAAACCAGTACCGAAAGGTAAATGGCATTTACATTAAATGTAGATAGCTCATGGTAAAAAAACACCTCGGGGTTTCCGGTTTGTACAAATCGTACAAATGCCCTTATAAGGAAACCTATGCATATTGCACACATACCCAGGCTGTAGTTTTTCAGTATGGCATCTACACTACGGCCGCTAAGCCTGTTATTCACCATAAAGGCGATGGGTATAAATATAAGCGAAGCCTCCTTACCCAGTGCCTTAATGCTTTCGTGGGCATTTACAGACCAGCTTGCAGAAAGTGCCATAAGCAGGAACAATGCCGCCGGAAGCGCTACAGAAAACGTAACCGAAAAATCAGTTTTGCGGGCCGAAAGCAACGAGCAGGCCACAAACAATATTACGGCAATACTGTTGTATGCATACCCCATGGGTATGGTAAGCGCCGAAAGCGATATAAGGAATATGAGGAGTTTTTTACCCGGCGTGAGGCCTATTCTTTTCAGCAAGGCATTCCTCGAAAAATTGTAAATATTGCCCATTAACTTTGTCCCAGTTAAAATCCTGAACTATTGCATTATAATTATTTTCTACCATGTGCAGGTTGTCTTCCTTTTTAAGGCTTTTTACCAGCGAAGCCACCTCAGCACTATTAGCAAAATAGTAGGAGTTATCTTTTAAGATACCCTTGTTAAAATCATTATTGTGTGCCAAAATAAAGGCCCTGCTGGCCATAGCCTCTAACAAAGACGGATTTGTGCCCCCTACCGAATGCCCATGGAAATACAGGTTTGAATAATAACGCAGGTTATTTAAAAAACTTATATTAAAAATACCGCCCGTAAAACGGATGTGGGTATGCTCTTTATATTTTTCTTTAAGGTATTCGCCATGTTTTGTAGTATGCGTACCCACTACCAGTACAGTACTTTTATCTCCCGATTCTACCAGACCCTGAAGTGCCATGTCAATGTTGTTTTCAGGCTCAAAACGGGCTATAATCATGTGATATTTACCCTTTTCTACATTGTAGTCCTTAAGTATAGCATCATCCGGCGTATTAAACGGATGCGCACCATACGGTATATAGCAGCTGTCTTTATTGTATTTGTTTTTAAGGAACGACTGTATTCCCAGTGAGTCGGCCACCAGGAAGTCGCTGCTTACTGCCGCAAGCCTTTCGGCAAATTTAAGGAACTGCTGTACCGGCTTAGAATACTTAGAGCGTTTCCACTCCAGCCCGTCCATATTGGTTATTGTAACCGGCTTTTTCGGCAGCATAAGAAACCATACCGAGTTACTGGTGTAGCCCAGTTGCAACAGCACGTCAAAATCGTGCTTGCGCGAATCTTTAATACAGTTATAATCGTATATAAACTGCCCGAATGTACCATACTTGTATTCCGGATCGTGTTTATGGATAAGGTTTACGCCCTTAAACGTCTTTTCCTGGTAGGGGTGGTTGTGCGAGTTGTACACGTATACATCGTGTCCCTTTTCGGCGAGATATACAGAAAAATACTCAGCAAACTGCTCAAAACCACTGTAATGGTTCGGTATGCCCCTGGTTCCTACTATAGCTATTTTCATTTTTTACAAAAACGCAAAGATATGTTTTTTACAAGTCTGCTTTCAGGTATCATTCCCTAAAGCAGCAATTTTATGATTTTAATATTTCTGTTATCCCTTTAACATAATTTTCCAGCGTAAACACTTCCGTGGCACGCTCATAGCCGTTTTGGGCAAATGTATCACGCAGTTGAACATCGGCAGCAAGGGTAAGCAGTGCATCTGCCAGGGCTTTGTTATCAAGAGGTTCAGCTAACAGCCCTGTTTCGTTTTGTACCACAATTTCTTTAAGCCCACCGTGGTTTGCAGCTACTACCGGTTTCTTATTCAGCATCCCTTCCAGTGCTACCAGCCCAAAGGGTTCAGGTTCTGTAGAAGGCACAACTACTATACTGGTGACGTCCCAAATAGGTTGCAGCTTTTTTGTAAACGGTATTATGGTCACCTTATCAGTCATACCGTTTTGGGCAATAAACTGTTCCAGTTCTTCCTGGTAATATTCCTGTCCCGGTACCGGTGACCCGGCAAAGATGAGCTTAATACCAGATTCCTTCATATATTCGGCATAAGCATCCAGCAACCATTTGTGCCCTTTAAACCAGCCTATGCGGCCTAACAGCGTTACTACCACATCATCAGGATTAAACCCCTGTAGTGGCTCATATTCATAAACAGGCTTCGGCTCAGTATCAAGGCCGTTGTGTACTACTACACATTTGGCATCAAGCCCTGGTACACGGTTTGCCACATTATCTTTTGTAGCATATGAGTTACAGATAACCTCATCTGCATTTTTATATAATGCTTTCGCAAAAAAGTTTGCTACAGGCGCAGGCTTCTGTATTATTTCGTGCACGTGCCATACATGCTTTATGTTACGCTTACGGGCATATACCATACCCAGCAGCACCGCAAGGGTATTAGAATATACTACATGGAAATTATAGTGTGCATGCAGCTTATCCAGCGCTTTTACGGCTGTACGGTAACCTGTAAAAAACTTCAGCAGGTTTACGGGTGTAAACATTTTGCGGTATACTTTTAGTACCGGCAGTATAACTACCTTTATGTCCAGCTTTTCAAGCTCGGTTTTCAGCGGGCCTTCAAAAGGCAATACCACAACCGGGAAAAACTCATCGCGGTTCAGCTTTTCTAACAATACCAGCAGTGTCTTATCTGACCCGTACAATTCTGCCGACTGGTGGATAAAAAGTATATTCTTCATGGCTGTTTATTCCGCTTTTGGCAATAATTGGTTCCTTTTAAAAATCAGTTCGCGGTAACGGATTAAAAACCCAAGCATTACCGATTTGGTGTCGGGCACAAAATATAATCCCATAAATACCCAATATGAACATATAAGGAACACACCGGTACCCACAAATATGTTATTCATGGCTTGTGCTTCCGGTATATCTGTTTTTATCCGTTTAAAGAAAAAGGCAATGGAAAAAATGAGGATTATGTCGCCTAACAGCCCCGACTTTAAGAGCACGGTCATAAAACCATTGTGCAAAAAGGGTATGTATCGCATAAAGCTGGACTGTAGCCATACCTTCTTTTTAAGGTCTACAGATGAACCCATACCCTGCCCTACCAATATTGCCGCAGTACCTTGTTGTTTTGTTTGCCTGATGGTAAGTATGGTTTCGTAAGAGCGGTAGTTGTCGTTAAAGTCTTTCCAGTCGTCTACATCTACCTTTGTTTTAAAAGGCTCTATAGGAGAATTCTTGATTTTGTAAAGCAGTGCTTCTATCCCTTTTTGTTTACGGGCCGGGTTATAGTAGTATATGGCTGCATATCCAATAAGTATTACCAAAAATGCAAGGCCTAACGCCCTAATCGCTTTTTTGTTTAAAACCAAATAGCCCGCAGCAGCAAGATAAAGTATGGCAAACTGTATAAAGTTAGTACGTGCCAGGTACATAAAAATGGAAACGCTCATAAGCACCACGCCAATGATATACCATTTTTTTGAAACCTGTATGCCAAATTTTCTGTGAAACAGCAGAAAGATAAGAGCATATACTTCAAAATCGCTGAAATAACCTGAATGCATCCGTAATTCTGGCATCGTATGGGCGTGAAGCACCAATAAAGCGTAACAAATAACAATAAGGTGTATAACTGCTATGGCAATACCTATATTTATAAATACTTTTAGCGGGCTTTCCATGTAGTCTTTACATAACTGGTAGCCCAGTAACAGCCCTATTATAGGTTTAAGCAGGTAAGCTATATCCCTGGCATATTCGTATAATGCCACATCATGGAAAAAGCTTACAATAAAAGCTATAATAAATATGGCTACAAAATATGATATACACTTTATTATGCCCCATGAGTACCTTTTACGAAGGGTAACCAATGCCATAAGTGACCATACCGAAAAGATAACTTCATAATTGTTAAGGTACGGCAATCCTATACTTATAAAAAATAATACCTGGTATATATATTCCTTTTTAAATACTGCGGCCATTATTGTATTTGCTTAATAATTTTTGCGGGTATACCGCCTATCACGCTATAGTCCGGGAATACACCATTTACCACAGCCCCGGCTGCTACCACACAATGATTTCCTACTACAGATCCGTCTAAGAAAGTGACCTTGGCCCCTACCCAAACGTTATCACCTATAACAATACCTTTAGAGGTTACCCCCTGCTCGCGTATCAGTTTTGTAGTATCAGAAAAATTGTGGTTTTCAGAATGGAAGCTTACATAAGAACCCATAATTACATCGCTGCCTATGGTAATGCCCCCTGCGGCACCAAATTCTGTAAAGCGCCCCACAGCCGAATTATCGCCCATTTTAAGGCCTGCTCCGTATTTAGAGAAATGGCTGGTACAGGTAACCAGTGAGTAAGCCCCTATTTTGCAGTTGCTGCCTATAATAACTTTATTGCGGGCGTAGCCGTCTATTACTGTGTGATGTTCTATGGTGCTGTTAGGGCCTATGATTACGCCACGCCTATTGCTTATGCTGCAATTGCGGCCCAGGTATACCTTTTTTCCAAGGCCCAGGTAACCCCGTACAAGCATAGCTGCACGCCCAAAAATTGTACTGTAGATAAGCCCTCCCGGCAAATCGGGGTCTATGGTATATTGCTTACCTGATCGTTGCAGTAATTTCTGGAATATTTTCTTAATCACGGGTTTATACTATGGCTCGACTGTAAAGATACAATAGTTTTTATTAATGGTGCCTCGGGCGTGTTTTTATGGCAATGGCAAACAGCACTGCCGTGGCAGCTTCGGCAATTATTAACGCCGTTATGGCGCCGTTTATTCCGTAGCGGTACAGCAAACTTATTAACAGGCCAAGGCCTGCAACCACCATAATGAAGGTTATTTTTACATAGGCTTTTTGCAGGCCGTAGCCCAATAGCAACTGCCGTAACGGCACCGATATACCAAAAGCCAAAGGTAACCCAGTAGCTATACGTAAGGTCTGTGCCAGGTTTTCGGGCTCGGTGGCGTTAAAATGATTTATTATAAGCCCGGCATTAGAATATACTAGCGCCATGCTTATGGCTATAAACAGAAAGTTAGCACCGTTATAGGTACGCCAAAAACGCATACAGGCAGCAGTGTTTTGTTCTATAAGGTAACAAACACGCGGGTATATAAAATTAAAGAACAATAATATATAGGTGCGGAATATTACTACTACCTGCTCTAAAATACGGTAACCTCCCGCAAGTGCATCGCCACCAAACCATTTTACAATGATAATCGGGGCATACATTTGCAACGAAAAGAAAATTTGCGACCAAAGCAGTGCAAAATGCTTTTTAAGGAATGCCGAAACCTCTTTAGTAGATGTATGGGCTATGTTTATGTTGAAACGGCGGCTAAGGTACCACAGTGAAGCACCGTTAGCCAGCAGCATGCCCAGTCCCCAAAATAAGTTGATATAAATATAATCTTCAGGGTGTTTTACACACAAAAAGACCCCGGCGAGGTAAAACCCTTTTGAAAAGATATTGATAAAGGTAGTCCATTTAAAATCTTCAAGCCCCTGGAATACCCAAACAGGGCTTATGGCCTGGGCTGCCAGTACCGGAAGCGCCATAAAGTACATTGCTTTTTCTGTAGCCAATGCAGGTATGGCCACAACCGATAAAACAACCAACAGCAATACAGCCGCAAGCATAACCAGGCGCGATGCATATGCCGTACTGAGCATACCCGAAAGCACAGCCTTATCTTCACGGTATACCGATACGTCTTTTACCCCGGCTATGTCACTGCCGTAGTCTACAAATACCATAAGGAAAAAGTACACCGCCAGGCAGGCGCTAACCTTACCGAATACATCTTCACCACAAATGCTTACTATGTAAGGCATAACCAGTATCGGGGTAACAAGGTTAAAACCCTGCCCAAAGCCATATACTGCAAGCTTACGGAATTGCTGATTAAAAAGTATGTTTTTTATGAAATTAAACATGCAGGCAAGGTACAAAAAGAAGTATGCATAAAAAATAGCATTTCTGCGGTACTTTATTCCTTTCAAAATTGCTTTATGCCGTGCTTTTGATACCTTTGGCAAATTAAAACAAACCAAAAAACTGATTTATTGTTATGAAGTTTTCTTTTAAAACAAAGGTGGAGATTATAAACCTTTGCGCATTGTTATTTGTATTTGCCGGCATCTTTATCTTTTTTCAAAGCGCGCATCCGTTTATTCCCTGGGATGGTGATGACTGGAAAACCCTGAGCTTTTATAACCGGCATGCCTACCCTACCTGGGGCACTTGGAACCCGAGCCGTATTTTACCTGAAGTTTTAGGGCCGCTTGTAGGATATTTTGCTGCTTATGTGGTTTATCCTTTCTGCGGAGACTATCTGCAATCTGTAACATTCAGCATGAGCCTGCTGCTGGCTTTGTCTACAACAGTGTTTTTTTACATGCTGTGCCGTCTTTTTTACAGCTTAATAAAAAACCAAATGGTTGCCTTGTTTTCTGCTTTGCTGGTAATTGTTATGTATTTCCTCATTTTTAAAAGCAACCCTGAGAACAACTTTTACATGTTCTGGTCTTTTAACCTGTGTACTTCTATCTACTATTTAGTCCCTAATATCCTTAACTCTATATTGGTTTGCTATTTCATAGATAAAATTATTAATAACAAAAATTTACAGCTTACACAAAATAACATTGCCAAATATAGTTTTGGGGTACTAATACTGTATTTTGCCGTATTCTCTATGCTTTGGGCGAGCGCTGTACTTGCCATTTATTTACTTCTGGAAATTGTATCAGGATTTTTCAAAAAAGGTATTTCAGGTTATTGGAACGAAAATTTAAAATTCAACAAAATATACCTGCTTGTATTTGTTTTATTTTTAACCTATTGTGTTTTTGAGTTTTTTGGAGGAAGGTCTGCCGAACTGCAAAACTCATATAAATGGAGTACAAAACTTGTTGGTTCTTATAAACAGTTTATGAGGCTTGCCAAACAAATTGAAACCTTAACGATGTTACTGGGCATCCTTGCCCTTGTTGCGGCATTAGTAATACGATTCATATCTAAAGAAACCAATGCTGCTTTTAAACTATTAATACGCTTCCTTGTATGTATGGTTGTTATCAGTGCATTTTATATTATTGCAGATACTAAAGCGGGGCCACAGTTTGCTTACCGTATAGAATCTGTTTACGGCACTTATTTTTTCCTTATCCTGGCTATTGCAATTGCCTGTATTTATATAACATCAAAATATCCTAAGGCATTTATAGTACTTCCACTTATAACCTCTGTAATGTTTATTGAAGCTACACGTTCATCAAAGCCTTACAATGAAGGTAACTGGTCAGACACTTCTGCTTTACAAAAATACAGGTACATGTCGCACTGGATTGAGGAGATAAAGAAAGCCGATAAAGAAGGTAAAACAAGCGTAACCATAAAATATCCGGCTGATGTAGGCATTTATTTTGGCGGCCTTACAGAAGCTTTATTTGCACATAATATTACCACAAAGCCCATAACTATTGTTGCCGAAAAAGAAGTGAAATAGGTAATTACCTTACGTTTTTTAAATAAATAATAAAGCCCGGAAAAATTTCCGGGCTTTATTATTTATTGTTTTTTACTGCTACAGGATTATTGGGCAGCCCCTGTAATTTCCTTTATTTTATTTAACAAAGGATCGGCAGGATAAAAGAATGGTGTTTTAAATTCAGGGGCGCTTTTGTAAACCGTAAGTGTACCTTTTGTAGCATCAACTTCGGTTTTAAACTGGTCATCGCGGCTGAAATAGGTAAAAAAGTCAGATCCTTTTATTTCAAAGCCATTACCGGCATAATTAATTTTAACTTTTTTAAGTACTATTGTATCTTCCTGTTTTTTTAGGCCAAAATCTAACCTGATGTGGGTAGGTATACGTGCATCCGGCACTTCAAAATATGCCTTGCCGTCTTCCTTTTGTCCATCAACAGTACTCCATGCTACATCTTCACCGTTAAAGCTTATAGTACCGTCTTCTGTAAAATACATCCCGAAATCTTCGGTCTTAGAGGTATAAACAGACAGTTCTACGTTAAAATTAGGGTTTGCTGCTGCAGATGTTTCAACTTCTTGTGTTTTAACTTCTTTTTGCTTCTCTTCCTTACAAGAAACCATAAGGCCAAACATGGCAAAAGCCAGAACATACATTTTGATTTTCATCGTTATAATTTTTGGCAAATGTATATAAAATTAATATTCATTCAGCCCATTTGTTAATACTGCCAACAAAAATTTTCTTTAGTTACGCACATAATTTCCAATAAAAGAACGGAATATATTTTGTTTGGTGTTTTTTTCTGTTTTAGCTGTTTTTGTTCGTTATTTTTTAATTCATTTGCTTATTACAAAACTGTCATTAACTTTTAAACACATGAAAATTTTAAACTGGATTAAAGAAAACACTACACTTTGTGTACTGCTCCTGGTAGCTTTTATATTCCGTGTATACAGGCTCAACTTTCAAAGCCCCTGGGGCGATGAACTTTTCACCCTCATTAATTCCAGTTCAGATAAATCATTTGTCGAAATATTTACGGTGTTAAAGGGAGACGTACACCCACCGCTTTATTACTATATAGTACACTACTTCCTTGTTATTTTTGGCGACTCGGCTTTTGTAGCAAGGTTTGTTTCGGTATTATTCAGCATCGCTGGTTTAGCCGCTTTATATTATCTGGCTAAGGAGTTGTTCGGCAATAAAAAAGTGGGGCTAATTGCCGTGGCACTACTAACCATAAATTATTTCCAGTTTTATTATGCACAAGAGGCCAGGATGTATACCATGCTGTTCTTTACCACTACAATGTCTTTTATTTACCTTGTAAAGTTTATTAAAGACCCAAGTATAAAAACAGCTTTGTGGCACGCGCTATTTGCTTCATTAATGATAAATACGCACTTTTTTGGCCTATTTGCACTTTTTTCAGAATATGTAATATTGTTGTTCTTCCTTATAAAACCATATAAGTCTACCTCTAAAAATTTCTTCCTGTACTCGTTAATGTCAGGGGTAATAACTATAATATCGTTTATCCCTTCTATTATTATTGTTAAAGGCATGAACAGTAAAACATCGTTCTGGATTCCCGCTCCCGAAAGAGATGTGTATACGGCAATGATGAAAGAATTCTTCGGCTTTTCTGAAATATGCATATGGATAGCCGCTATTGCTATAATATATTTCTTTGTAAAGATTTTCGAAAAAGGCGAAATACAGCAATACCGTATAGACCCGGTAGAAGAAAAAGAAACATTTTCATTCTTTGTGCTTTTTATATGGTTGTTAATTACATTACTAACCCCTTTTGTACTGTCTTACATTAAGTTCCCTATGATAATAAGCAGGTACTTCATAAACATGGTGCCTCCTCTTATACTTATTATTTCGGCAGGTATTTTCTATGCTAAAAACAGCATGGTACGCCTTTCACTTGTTACGGTATTTATTATTTTTTCACTTACCGATGTTATTGTGGTAAGGCATTTTTATAATGCAATAATGAAAACCCAATACCGTGAGGTGAGCCAGTACGTTAAAGACCACCATAAAAACAACGAGAAGATACTCTCAAGTTTTGAATACTACTTTTCTTACTATCTTAAAAAGAACGAGAACAATTTTGTAACAAACAGTTCGCTTAACCAATATGTAGACCGCATTGTAAACCAGCATGAAAAGCCTGAATCTTCATTTTGGTATGTAGACATCAATAATATACAGGATCCGGCCACGGAGGGCACTAATGCCATACTGGACAGCCTGTATGTGGTAGATGATAACGTGGCGCTTTTTGACGCTTATGCAAAACATTATCATGACAGGGCAACTTACAAACCGAATGTAAACCTGACCAAATTTAAACCGTTTAAAGAGCGTAGCGGTGACGGAATAAATACTATTGTAGAAATCTTCAACGATAAAGGAAACACCGTAGAAATATCGGGTTGGGCTTATTTCTATGACCAGTCTATGCAAAATGCCAAGATATTCCTTGCCCTGATAAACAACGACGGAGAAACCATTATTAATCCTGAAAGCGTTAACCGTGGAGATGTAACCACTTATTTTAAAAGTTCTTATGACCTGTCCAGGTCAGGGTTTAAAATAGACCTTGCCAAAGCAAACCTGAAGCCCGGCACTTATAAATTGGCTGTATATATAACAGACGGCACAACAAAAAAAGAAGGCCTGGTTATTACAGATAAGGTGTTAACAGTAAACTAAATACAATAAAAAAATGGAAGCTTAGGCTTCCATTTTTTTATTAATACTTTCTTCCGAGTAAATATAATTCCCTTAAAATTTTAAAGCCCGATTTCCAGCTGAGCTTAGAGCCTTCTATATCCTGCCACTTGTTTAACGGAATTTCGCGGCCTTTGTGTAATTGCCCCTGTTGCTTCAGGCGGATGAATATCTCCACATCAAACAACCACGAAGTAATAAACGGCTTATTAAATCCATAAGGTATAACCTCTCCGGTAAATATCTTTGCCCCGCATTGGGTATCATATATCCCCGTATCAAACTTCATGCTGATAAGAGTAATAATAATCCTGCCTATATAGTGCCTGTGTGTTTTACGCTTTATGCCGGAATTAAGCAGCTTAACCCGGGATCCCATTACAAAGGCTGCATCGCTCCTCACGGCTTTATCTATAAGACGCTTTACTTCTTCAGGAGGGGTAGAAAAATCGGCATCAAAATATCCTATGTGGGTAAATTCTCCCCTTGCATAAAGGTCGTTAACCGATTTATATATGGTATTTGCCTTACCCGAGTTTTGCTCATAATTTAAAATAAAGCAGCGCTCAGGGTATCTGTTGCATATTGTATTAAGCACTGCCAATGTACCATCAGTACTACCGTCATTTGCAAAAAATATAGTAGCATCAGTGTGGGCTACAAGGTAATCAATGTTTTTCCCGTCAATCCTTTTTTCCTCGTTATAGCAGGGGATTATTATTGCTGTTTTTTGCATGTGCTATGGCAATAGCCTGCTGGTTGCAGGGCTTTTTAATTTTTATTCGCAATCTTTCTTTTTCGGCACCAATGTACTTAAAATATTAACTACTTGGTTATTTTGCCATTTCATTGGCAAGGCTTTCTTTCCAGTCCGGCACGGTAAGCCCGAATACCTTCTTTATTTTAGCCTTGTCTAATACGCTATATGCCGGGCGCGCTGCTGGTGTAGGATAACCGCTTGTAGGTATAGGGTTTAACTGCACGTTAATATTACCTAATGCGAAAATTTCCTTGGCAAACTCATACCAGTTGCATTGGCCTTCGTTACTGTAATGGTAAATACCGTATTGGCCTTTGTCATGGCTTATAATATGCAACAACGCATCGGCCAAATCATTGGCATTAGTGGGTGTCCCTATTTGGTCGTTTACTACCCTCAGGTCAGTGCCGGCATTACCCAGGCGCAGCATGGTCTTATAAAAATTATTACCAAAGCCCGAATATACCCAAGCCGTACGTATTATATAATGTGCTTTTAACGTAGTGGCCACAGCCTGCTCCCCCTGTAATTTGGTTGTACCATAAACCGAAACCGGATGCGTAACATCCTCTTCGGTATAAGGTACCGTATTAGTACCATCAAAAACAAAATCAGTAGAAATGTGCAGCAATACAGTACTATAAGTATTACATGCTTCCGCAAGGTTTTTAGCACCGGTTAAATTTACCAGGACCGCTTTTTCTGGTTCGCTTTCAGCCTTATCTACTGCTGTATACGCCGCAGCGTTAATACAGTAATCAGGCTTGAGGTTACTGAAAAGCATATTGATACTTTCTTTATCGGTAATATCAGCTTCATGGGAATTGCAAAAATGAAACTCCAACCCCGGGTAATCCTTAGCCGCTTGCTGCAATGCCTGGCCCAGCTGCCCTCCGGCGCCGGTAACCAGTACAGATTTAGTAACTGCCATACAACTATTTCAGTCCGCGTTTTATCATTTGCCTCCTGTAATAATTACGGAAGGTAACCACAACAGTAAAAATAAACAGGAACAACAATGGCAATATTACTTTCATTTTACCTAACAGGCTACCCGATTTGGCTACATTAGCCACTACCGCCCTGTCTTTAATTACCGCCTGGTAATCTATCTGCCTTATGTGGTTTTTATTTTGCTCGCCTACAAGGCCGTTTTTCATGTTCAGCAGGTCTGCCAAATCAGTATTGTCATTATAGTACAGCAGGCTCGGATTAGCTTTTCTCGACTCTTTACTGTAACCGGCCACTACCCTGTCTACCTGTACAATGATACTGTCAAACTGGCTAATTTTATATTCCAGGTCTTTAAGGTTCTGCTTTTGAACCTGTAAAAAATAAGGGTTAGAGTTGAAATATTTCATCAGCGGGTCTACCATTTCTTTTCTGTCCTCTTCCTTATTCGTAGTAATGGTAATAACGTGGTATTTATAGTTTTTACTGGTAACACCTTCTTTTACTTCTTTTTCTACATCGCCATTATCAGTTATTATCTTAAACAGTTCCAGCTTACTTTTGTTACTTTCAACACTGTTTGAAGCATCGTTTATATAATCGTAGATATCTACTACCGGCTCTATCTCTATATTTGAAACTGATTTAGGGTCTTTAATACCTAACCCGGCCAAAAACTCCTTATCCCCTTTCTTAATTTTAGATTCTATCAGGTCCACCTGTTCATACAGGTAATTCACACTGTTAAAATTAGGAATAACAAATATTTTATGGGTAAAGCTTTTGCTTCCATAATCCAGGTAAGTGCCAAGGCCTGCCCCTGCAACAAACAACAGGATTAAAAGAACTATGTTGCGCTTAATAAAAAGTATCAGGTCAAAAAAACGGTCGTTAATACTGCCTATATAGCCCTGCACCTTCTCTTTTACCTGACCCAGGTCTATTTCGGCATTGTAGTTAGCGTTGTTGTTTTCCATTTCAGTTTCTTATTGGATATTAAAAATTTGTTCAAGTATTTTTATGGTAATCAGGTAGGTAGGCTTTACTCCCGTAGTACCAAGGCCTCCACTGGCCAGCGTACTGCCGGTTTCAAGCGGGTTATCTGAGGCATAATAAGCATAGCGTACCTTAACATCAGGGTTTATGCTCTTGCGTATTTTGCTAGCACTCTGTATCGCCTTTTGGTAATAAGCCCCTTCCATTTCCAGGCCTATAACACCCCAGGTACTTTGGTTAAAAAACTTCAGCAGGTCTTTGTTCTGGAGCGATGTACCCAATACGCTTACCATAGGCCCGCTGTATACCGGTATGCCCTGCCCTTCAAACATTTCGGCAGTAAGCTCATTATAAAACGGATAGTTATCACCCGTGCCCTCGTTTATGTGTGCCGAAGGTATCATAATATCACCCTTGCCTCCTTCCAGGATACCGGCCTTACCCATTATGGAAACTGATTCCACATTTAGTAACGTTTTATGGTCGTTTTCCTTGTATGGCTTCAGCAATTCGTCTATGGTTTCATAGGCCTGCTCGCCAAAAGCGTAGTCCATTACCACAATTACCGGCTGATGTTCTGCAATATCCGCCTTAGGGAATGCCGTTTTACTGAAGTCTATTTTAGCAGTGTCGAATATCTGTACATCTATGTTGGTTCCCGAAGTATCGGGCATGTATATCATACCGTTTTTCAGGGCGGCTTCCTGCACCTTATCACGCTGGGCTCCGTTATCAGAACGGCTCAGCTCTTCGTATATAAAGAAGTCGTCCTTGTCCTTATACTTACTTTTAAGCAATGGCGGCGCAAATACCGAGTTCATTACGCTGTGCATGTTAGCGCTTATAATGTGTATAGGGCGTTCCAGCAGGCCGTTTTGCTTCAGTACGGCCTTAATATTGTCGGCCCAGATTTCGCCGTGTATGTGGTGGCCCAGCCTTTCGCGCAACATGGGTGAAAAAGTTATGGTACGTTTGTGCCCACCCATAGATTCTTCTATGGCCAGCTTACCCAGCCAATAGATTACCCTTAAAAACCTGTCCGGGTCGGCCTTGGTGGCAAAGCCGGCATAGATATCGGTAATCTCTGCAAAGGTACGGCCCAGTACGTTACTTACGTGGCTTATGGCCGTTTCGCGCTCCTCCAGCGTAAGGGGTTCGTCATGCTTTATAGTCTCCTCCAGCTTTACCCAGTCGCGGGTAATCTCGCCGTTATCGTCTATAAGTACTCGATTTTTTATTTTTTCTGCCTCAATGTATATAAAAGTAAGGTGCGTAAGGATATCGTAAATATCGCTGCGCCCTCGGGTAATTTCCACGTTCATCTGCTCATCGTCTATACGGTAGCAGTTGCGCTTACGCTTAGGCGGTACTATGGCCTTAAAATGGCTTTTGCCATAGCCTTCGTCGCTGGTAAGGTTTACAAAGCGGCATTGCTCTATACCCACCGGAAGGCGTTCTATAACATACAACAGGCCATTAAGCTCTGCTTTTTCTTCAGCTATGGAACCATATATTTCGGGGCGAAGCTGTAATAATGCTTCACGCAAGGTTTCGCCACTAACACCCATAGGCTTATAGAAGCCGCGGTTAAACAGGTGGCGTATGGTTATGTACAGGCGTTCTATGGCAGCAGAAGACTCCTGCGCACGCGAACGTGTAATGTTTTTTATTCCCTGCATAGTGTATATTTTATCGCAAATGTAGGTTTTTTAATTTTTAGTGTGTTTAACTTGCGGTTAACGCTAAGATTTCTTAAAAAAATCGGCAATCTTCCGGTCGTTGCTTAGGCGCGGTAGCTTGTTTTGTCCGCCCAGCTTGCCTATGCTTTTCATGTATTCCTGGAAACCATTTTGCTGCACCCTTGTAATCACAACCGTACGTAGCACATTGCCCACAATCAGGTCGTCATAGTACACATTCTGCTTACGCATGGCGGCATCTATTTTCAGGGCAAAGGCATCCATATCCTGAGGCTCGTTTTCAAACTCTATCAGCCATTCGTGGTACGGAAGGCCACTTTCGGGCGTTATCTGTGGGGCAACGGTAAACTCATTAATGCGCACCTCGGTACCTTCCATAGCCTGCTCCAGTGCGGTTTCTACCTCCTTGCCTATTACGTGCTCGCCAAACGCCGAGATATAGTGTTTAACCCTGCCGGTAACCACTACCCTATATGGTGCAAGTGATGTAAACGCTACGGTATCGCCTATGTTGTAGGCCCAAAGCCCGGCATTGGTAGAAATAATAAGCACATAGTTTACGCCAAGCTCCACCTCTCCTATGGTATAACGGCGTGGGTTTTCGGTAAAAAACTCTTCTGCCTTTATAAATTCGTAGAAAATACCGGAGTTAAGCAAAAGCAGCATCCCCTTTTCTGCCTGGCTGTCCTGGTAGGCAAAAAACCCTTCAGAGGCAGGGAACAGCTCAATGCTGTCTACCTTACGGCCAATAAGCTTTTCAAACTTGGCACGATATGGTTCATAATTTACCCCGCCATAAATGAACAGGTTAAAGTTCTTGAAGATATCGCCCACGGGTTTCCTTCCCTTTTGGTGCAGCTTTTCAAAATACATCTGCACCCAGCTGGGTATACCCGATATTACGGTCATGTCCTCGTTTATGGTTTCACCTACAATGGCATCTACCTTGGTTTCCCAGTCGTCTATGATATTGGTTTCCCAACTCGGCATACGGTTCTTTTGCAGGTATGCAGGTACATAGTGCGCTACTATGCCACTAAGCCGGCCAAACTTCACGCCATGTTTTTCATCCAACTCAGGGCTGCCTTGCAGGAAAATCATTTTGCCGTCTACAAAATCGGCATTACCCGTTTCGTGCACATAGCTTAGTATCGCATTGCGTGCTGCTTGAATATGATACGGCATGCTTTCCTTAGTCAGCGGAATGTACTTGGCACCACTCGTAGTACCCGATGTCTTTGCAAAATACAGCGGCTTCCCCGGCCAAAGGATATCAGCATCACCGTGGACAACCTTTTCTACATAATGCTTAAGCCCTTCATAATCGCGTACGGGTACTTTGGCAGCATAGTCGGGATACGAAGTTATACTGTCAAAACCATGGTCTTTACCAAACTCCGTTTCTTTTGCTTTAGCAAGCAGTTCCCTAAACACCTTTTCCTGTGTGGCTACAGGATTTGTAGCCCACTTTTGGGTTTGGTTATGGACTATGCCTGCAAATATTTTGGCTCCAAATGTTTTTAATGACATTCTATGGAATTTTAATCTTTAAATCGTTTCTTGATAGCCCTCTCAGTATTGAATATCATACATATAGTGCAAATCAACATGATAAATAACCCACAAACGGTTATAAATCCTATATCTACTGGAAGCAGTGCCAATACAAGCCCACTTACAATCATTACTATTGCCCACCACATCATTTGCTTTGCAGAATACGCCTGCGCAAAATCCCATCGCGGCTGCGACCTCATAGAAGCAACTGTACGATAACCATAAAGACTGTTTATTTCTTTAGGCGGCCACTTTTTCATAATGCCCGCCGCAATGAGGAATACCACCCCACATACCAATGCCGTATTAGCCAGAAATAAATCCATTACTCAAAATGTATAAATTGGGTTGGGTTAATCGGGTAACCGTCTTTCCACAGCTCAAAATGTACCTCAGCTGTACCCGACTTACCGTCGAAGCCGGCTTGTGCCAAAACTTCACCGCTTTTTACCACATCACCCTGCTCTTTGTTCAGCACCGCCAGGCGCTTAAATACCGATAATATACCGTCGTTATGGCGCACCACCAGTACGTTTCCGTTAGTCGGCGTCCAGTCGGCCAGTACTACCGTACCTGCCGCTATGCTTTTTACCGGGGTATTGTTTGCCACCGCTATCTCTACCGAAAGGTGTTTTTTGGCGGCATTATACGGTACCGTTATACTGCCACGCACTGGTGCAAACAATACCTGGTTTACACGCGGGGTAGCTTTTTCAAACAGGTTGTATTTGTCTTCCTGGGTTACCTGTTCACGTAGCTTCTGGTCGGCTTCGTTTGGTTTCATTTTTTCAGGGTCAAGCTCCTGTTGCTCTGCCGGTACTATGCTGTCGCGGCTCAGCTTGCTATGTTCCAGGTCTCCGGTAAGCACTTTTTTTATGGAAGCCAGATAGGCTTTTTCCTCCTCCAGCACTTTTATAAGCGAGTCTGATTTTATAGCGTTCTCGGTAGCCTGACGTTTCAGCTTGGTACTGGCATAGCCGGGTATGTATTCACGAAGAGGTGTAAAAGCGATTATGTATGTAGTAAGCGCTATCATGACGATGCTTACCGTGGTAAGCCCCACAAATACGTTCATAAGGTTTAGCCTGAGCGAAAAGATTTCTTCAAAGGTATCTTCGTTCAGTATTACCAGGCGGTTTTTTGTAAACAGCTTTTTCCTTATTATTTGCTTCCTGAGCCTTTTTGCCGACATAATTACGGTTTAATTCACAAATATACTAAGTCTGCCTTACTTTAGCGTTTGCCGCTGAAAGAAACGGATGGCTAAAAATTATAGCTTTCCTAAAATTTTCTTATTTAACGCAAACCAAAAGCAAATAATTGCCGTAAATAGGTGAACGAATATATTTTATAGTTAACTTTGTCTGATAATTAATTTTATTTTAGAATCATGGGAAAATTTGGTGTAACCGAGTGGTTATTGATAATAGTGGTAGTAGTACTATTATTCGGCGGTAAAAAAATACCTGAACTAATGAAAGGGCTTGGCACCGGCATCAAAGAATTTAAAAATGCCGCTAAGGAAGAAGACCATACATCTGCGCCTAAAAAAGCACAGGCACAGGACGAAAATAAACTGTAATACAACAGTAGACCATATAAAAAACCCTCTCTTATAAATATTTAAGAGAGGGTTTTTATGTTATTTAGGGTATACTAAACCGCCGGGTCTACCGTGCCGATTTCGTTAATATCGTCTCCATTGTTTCCGTAAACGTACTGTATGCTTTTGTCGAAAGCAAGGATAGGATAGAAAATATATGGTAACATAAGCAGCCCTATTGTAAAGCCTTCTGACTTACCAAATGCTTTAGACAAAAGGTTTGTAGCCCATATGGCAAATATGATGTTTACACCCGGTATGATAAGCCATAGTAACCATATGCCCGGTTTTTTGATAATTTCCAGCAACACAAGCGTGCTGTAAATAGGTACTAAACAAGCCCAACCCGGTTTACCTGCTTTTGTGTAAATTTTCCATTGGGCGGCAATCAAAAGGAATACAAATCCAAAGACTAAAACTAAAAGGAGTATAAGAGTTCCTGCCATAATTTTAAAATATTTAATTGGTTAACAATAAGCACAATATAACACTAAAATAAATCCGAAATCGTTTTACCACAAATTTTTATTAACATAATTTTATGTTGTAAAAACTTACCTCCTATGAATTATAAAAGTTTTAGTATTATGAGCCCGGTACTTTTTACTACGTACTTATTGATTTGCTATGCAATCCCTTTTCAACACATATCAAACAGGACTATGGAAAAAATTGCGGTATTGTGTTTATTGGCTTCGCTTACCATTTCATTTATAAATACATTATATATACTTCGCGGGATAAGATTTAAAGAAACAGGTAAATATAATGGTTAGTGGTGAATAATATTCCTACAGCATATTTAGGAATATTATTCTTGTTATAAACAAAAAACTCCCGCCGTTAGCGGGAGCCTTAACCTTACTTGCTTTCCTTGTACTTCTGGTAGAAAAAAGTAGGCAGGAAACCAAAATTAAGCAGGGCAAAACCTATAAGCATCAGGATGCTTGCGGTAGGCCAGTGCATAATTTTAAACACAAAGCCTGTACTTAGCATAAAGCTGGCCAGGAAGCCCAACAAATTAACTGTTCGTTTCATGATGATGATATTAAGAGATTGATGAATACGTGTGGTTTTCGCTTTTGTAGCGGTTGTAGAAAAACACCTGCAGGAATACAAAATTCAGCACCAGGAAACCCAACAGCAGCTGAATGCTGGCACCCGGCCAGTGCATAAACTTAAACATAGACCCCGAACTGATAAGGAACGCGGCTATAAATCCGGAAATATACAGCACCTTACGCCTGAACTGCGACCGTTGCAACGACACCAGGTAAAATGTATGTTGCTGTAACGCAAAAATGCCGTACTGCCCACCAAATTTTTGCAGGGCATCGCGATAAGCCTGTTCAAAATCGGCGCCATTCCCTTCTTCTATATGGGTGCAAATATGATCCAGCAGGTCTTCTTTAAGCTCCGTTTCGTGTACGCCATAGTGTTGCAGGTTTGCCGCTATGTATTCTATTTGTGTTTCAGACAGTATCATGGGCCGGTTGTTTTTGGTTGAAAATAACAGATAGCGTTTTTATAAAATCATTGATTTCATTGCTTACGGTTTCGGCTTCTTTTTTGCCACTGCCCGTTACACTGTAGTACTTGCGTACACGCTTGCCTATGTACACCTTTTCGGTTTCCAGTACACCCTCAGCCTCCAGCTTATGGAGTATGGGGTACAGGGCGCCTTCAGAGATGTCTATCTTGCCCTTGGTGAGTTCTTTTACCTTTTGGGTAATCTCGTAGCCATACATCTTTTCGCTGTCGCTGAGCAGCTTTAAAATGATGGGTTGCAGGGTTCCTTTGGTGAGTTCTTTACTATACATAGGACAAATATACATTTTATTACAATGTATTTACAAAAAAGGGTAAATATTTTTTTGGAGGAAATGCGTGTAAATGACAAAACCTCAGTAAATACTGAGGTTTTGGTATGGAAATATTTTTTATTTAATGAGATTACTTCGTCGTACCTCCTCGTAATGACGGGCGTGGCAGATGTAAAAATCACAATTTTGAGTGTGGGCCCAAATTAACGAATAAACAAATCAACGCATCCACCAAGAACGAATAACCGCATTACCAAATAACCGTATAACCCTTAAAGGATCATTGTAAGTGCCACGCGTTTCCTGCTTTCATCAATCTCTGTAACTTTCACGGTAACATGCTGGTGCAGCTTTACCACTTCATTTACATCGCTTACAAAACCTTCTTTCAGTTGGGAGATATGTACCAACCCACTTTCCTTTATACCTATGTCTACAAAGCAACCGAAGTTGGTTATGTTGTTTACAATACCCGGCAACACCATACCGGTACGCAGGTCGGCCATGGATTTTACATTCGGGTCAAATTCAAACACCTTAGCGGACTTACGCGGGTCAAGCCCCGGTTTTTCCAGCTCTTTTAATATATCCTGAAGCGTAAGCTTCCCGATTTCAGGAGTCACATACGCATCGATGTTTATCTTCTTAATCGCTTCCTTATTGCTCACAAGGTCGGCGGTTTTCAGTTTCAGGTCCTTAGCCATTTTTTCAACAATAGTATACGCTTCCGGATGCACCGCACTGTTATCAAGCGGGTTCTTTGCATTCGGTATACGGACAAACGCTGCTGCCTGCTGGTAGGCCTTCTCCCCCAGCCTGGCCACTTTTTTCAGTTGCTTACGGTCTTCAAATGGCCCGTTTTCGCTGCGGTAGTTCACAATATTCTCGGCAAGCTTCTCCCCTATGCCACTCACGTAGCCCAGGAGCGACTTACTCGCCGTATTGAGGTTTACCCCTACCGAGTTTACGCAACGCATTACCACGGTGTCCAGTTCGTTTTTAAGAAGGCTTTGGTCCACATCATGCTGGTACTGGCCTACGCCAATGGCTTTAGGTTCTATTTTAACCAGCTCGGCAAGCGGGTCGCTCAGGCGGCGGCCTATAGATACGGCTCCCCTAACCGTAACATCATATTTCGGGAATTCATCACGGGCAATTTTAGAAGCTGAGTACACTGAAGCTCCTGCCTCACTTACCACAAACACCTGTACCGGTTTATCCCATGCTATTTTCTTTATGAAATGCTCTGTTTCACGGCTGGCGGTACCGTTACCTATAGAAATCGCATCAATCTTATACGCGTTAACCATAGAGCGGATTTTTTTCATGGCAATGGCCGTTTCGTTTTGCGGCGCGTGCGGAAATATGGTTTCGTTATACAACAGGTCGCCCTGCTCGTCCAGGCACACTATTTTACACCCGCTACGGTAACCGGGGTCTATGGCAAGGATACGTTTCTGGCCCAACGGTGGGGCAAGTAGCAGCTGGCCTAAGTTACCGGCAAAAACCTGTATAGCAGTGGCATCGGCCTTGGCCTTGGCTTCCGCCAGAACCTCATTACTAATAGCGGGAGCCAACAAACGTTTATAACTGTCGTCAATAGCTTTTTTAAGTTGGGTTGCCGTTTCTCGTTTGTTTTTAATGATGGTTTGCTCCATGAAACCAATCGCCTCTTCCCTATCGTCTATGTCTACGCTGAACTTGATTACTCCTTCATTTTCCGCGCGCAGCATGGCCAGCAGGCGGTGCGACGGTGCCTTGGTAAGGTTCTCACTCCAGTCCAGGTATTGTTCAAATTTTTTGGCTTTTTCAGGGTCGGCGCCCTTGGCTATCTTGGTGGTGATGGCCGCTTTGCGGCCGAAAACACGGCGCAGGTTTTTACGGATGTACACATTTTCGTTTATCCACTCGGCTATGATGTCTCGTGCGCCTTGCAGTGCCTCGTTTTCATCGGCTACCTTATCGTTCAGGTACTTGGCAGCCAGGTATTCCATATCATCGGCATTCTGCGCCATGATGATTTTTGCCAATGGTTCCAGTCCTTTTTCTCGGGCAGCATCGGCGCGGGTTTTCTTCTTCTTTTTGTAAGGCAGGTACAAGTCTTCCAGCTCGGTTAGGTCGAAACTCTGGTTAATCTTTGCACCCAGTTCCGGCGACAGGGCATTTTGCTCCTGTATACTTTTTATAATGGCGTCCTTACGCTTTACAATGGCATCGTACGCCTGGCTGTATTTGGCTATGTTTTCTATAATCACCTCATCGAGGTTACCGGTCATGTCCTTGCGGTAACGTGATATAAAGGGTATGGTACAGTCTTCTGAAAGGAGTTGCAGCACGGCCTCAATGCCTTTAACCGGGGCGCTTACCAGCCCGGCTATGTATTGTATGTTTGTCATTTTTTGATTGTAATAAGGAATGCAAATATGAACAAACTTTTGCAGTTTATATATTTTTTTTGAGGTAGGGATTTTTGTATTTTGGTCGATAAATCAACCATCTGACTAAAATGATATTTAAACGTATATTATCAACTATAGGAAACATTTTTTCAGGAAAGAAACATTCTGATATTATTGATAACGATAATCCTTTTGAACAATTCAAAAACAAAGATAAATTCAATGAGGATATGGAATCATATTATCCAGGTGGGGCGAGTAGAAAAACCAGAAGACAACTGACCGAACGAATAAATTTGGCTGCGGATGATTTTGCTGCTGTTTCAGTTAGTACTGAGTCCACAACAAAGGCATACCTAGAAGCCCTTGATAAGGGTCTTGCACGTTTTTCTGATATTTATATTGATACCGAGGACAGGGAACAAGTAGGTTTCTATTTTGAGGAACTCATGGATATTGTTGGATTAGAAAGTTCTGAAGGAAAATTAAACTATTTTATTTATGGGTTTGATATTAATGTGACTACAAACAAAAACATATAAATTCAACTAATCACACCAGCCAGCGTGATTTTTTATTTTCACTACTTTCACTATTTTTATCTTCGCAAAACCAACTAAAATGAATTTCTTTAAAAAGCTTTTTGGTGCTAAGAGTAAACCTGTAAAACAGCTACCGGAAAAGGAAAGAAACAACCCTACAAATCTTATACAAACCCATATCCATAAAGAAAAAATTAATTCTTACTTGTCTGAGCAAAACAATCCTTTCCTAACAAATCTTATACAGGCGCATAACAGTTTAGATACGTTTAACCATAACCTCGCAGTAGTATGGGCATTGTCTTTAATGAAGGACGGTAATGAAATGCCCAGTGTATTTATGCTGGCTTCGTTTGCCGAACCCATTGATGCCCTTGAAATACGTCCTTATATCAACGTTGCACTAAATGACCTGAACCTTAAAGAAATTGATGGTGAAGAAGCCATACTTGCAGTGATTCGTTATTATATTATGGAAATAGTAATAGATAATTCTTTAAGGAAAAGCTTAAGGGAACTCTATAATTTATGCAATCAATACGACCATGGCTACGGGTTAAATCCTTTTTATCTCTTATACTACGCATGGGACGATCTTGACTACGGAGATGACAATTATTATTATGATGGCGCAACGCTTGATAATATTGAATCCTTAGTGAAAAAAGAAGCGGAAGAGTGGCTTGAAAAGTATTAACTATACCCGTCACGCCCACCAGCGTGATTTATTATTTAAACCACTTTCATTACTTTTATCTCCACAAAACCAGCCACAAATGAAAACCAACCTCATCATAGCCTCCTTACTTTCCATACTACTGTTGGCATCGTGCGGTACAACAAAAGACCCTATGGAGCCTGATTACTCTTTTTACGGGTTTGCCGAGGACAGCCTGCTGATACCTGATGTAGATGCAAAACAAGGGAAATGGCTGCTGCATGAAATTGATGTACCAAACCGTTTTCATGATGGTATATACGGTACAATACAAGGTAGCCTTAAAGGCATTTTTGGCGACCGCCTGTATGAAACGTCTAAAACACCGGGCATTATACTACCGCAACCCATTCCGTTGCGGCTGGATGAAAAACAGATACAGGAATTGTACCAAGGCACTAATAAAAACTATGACTACCTTATAAACATCAGGGGCTTTATCCTGGCCGAAGACCGTACCCTTACCGGCATTGCAGGTTACCGAGGCAGCAATGCAGCGCAACTGGTTATAGAAATTTACGACCTTAAAAAAGGTACGTTCTTCTACTCCCACTACGTTACTACTTATGATAAGCCAGAGGGAACTAATAATACAGTAATAAACGGCAGATCCGGCGAGTTACTTGAGGAAAGTTACAAGGTAATTTTAAGCAAGCTGAAGGCTAATATTATCAAATAACCCGGAAACCGACCGGCTGTTACTAAAATATGTTCCCGCCTATGGCGGGATTTTTATTTACAAAAAACTATATTTGTGGTACTTAATACCAATCCAATGAAAAAAATTATAGCCCTATTTTTAGTTTCTTTACTTTTTGTTTCTTGCGGCTTAACCGGCGAAGAAATAGGCCGTTTGCCCATAAATAAATTAAGTACCGATGAACAACACCTGTTTGTAAAAGAACTGACCCTCGATTTAAAAAAGGGCGACGAAATCAGTATATGGTCGGATATGGATTTAGAGTATTCCGGTGAAATACAAACGCGTTTCAGGGTAAAGATCTTTAAGGAAAAACTGCCTTATGATGAATTGGAAATAGACCCGTTTGAAAGAAACATAACCCTTAACGAATTTTCCAGCACTGTAAACGGCGAAACAAAAACCAGCTTTAATGCCAAAAACCACGAGTTTACTGTTAAAGAAGACGGTAAATATACTTTTGAAGCGATTTTTACAGCTGTAGATAACCCATCCTTAAAAATAAACAAGGCCGAGCTGGTCTTTAAAAAATAGACTGATTCCCGCCGTGGCGGGAATTTTTATTTTACAACACGCACCGGCTCCGGATAATACGTACGTATTTTTCCTTTGCTTATTTGTATTGCTACTGCTATTGGGTAAATGAAATTTAACAGGTACAATGCTATAGCTGCGTAGGCAAACCATATAAAACTGTCCCCTCCTTCCAATATTTTAAAAAAGACGTATGTAATAAAAAAGACGTTGGTAAGCACCGTCCACAGTATCTGGAAGTTTAGGATGTTGCTGCCCTGTTGCTGTACCAGTGAAATGCGGTCGCGTTTGTTAAGCCACAAAATTAGTGGCAGTATGATATTACCAAAAGGTATCACTACCCCGGCCAGTACCGACAGGTGCATATACACCAAGTAACTTTTGTCTTCAATTTTACCATAGTCTACTATATTCTCTACCGGCACACCCAGCGCTGTACAGATACCCTGCAGTGAATTACCGCGTGGTTCGGTTTCGTCTTTTTCTATCCGTTGCAGCGTACGCAGGTTTATACCAGCACGTTCTGAAACCTCTTCCTGGGTAAGCCCTTTTTGCTTCCTTATTTCCGCAATTTTTTTACCAATAGTAACCATGATTTTTTGTTTTAAGATTATGCAGCAAAATTACCGTGGCAGGCATGCCTGTTGTAACGGTTTTGGTACGGCATGTTTACGGCATTTGTGCCAAACTACTGTAAAATAAGGGATTTTCATTCGATATTATGAAAAACACTAAATCCCTAAAAATGTAAATTCCGTCAACGTGTTGACGGAATTTACATTAATTGAGTCAGTGAAGTGACGGAATTTACATTAATTCCGTCAATGACTGTATTACATACAAGGCATTTTATCGATGCGGGTTTTGTGGCGGCCACCTTCAAAAGCAGTATTAAGGAAAGTATCTACCATACCTATAGCCTGCTCCTTGCTGGTAAAACGTGCCGGTATACTAAGTATGTTAGCATCGTTATGCTGGCGGGCCAGTTCGGTTATTTCCTTAGTCCAGCACAGTGCAGCGCGAATTTTCTGGTGCTTGTTGGCAGTCATGGCAGCGCCGTTACCGCTTCCGCAGATGATGATACCAAATTCTACCACGCCATTCTCTACATCATTTGCCACCGGGTGTATAAAGTCGGCATAGTCTACGCTGTCGGTAGTATCGGTACCGTGGTTAATAACTTCATATCCTTTAGCCTCAAGGTGGGCTACAATGGCTTTCTTATATTCCGGACCTGCGTGGTCGTTACCAATAGAAATTTTCATATAAATATAGCTGTGAGTTTTACTGATGCAAAGGTACCACAAATTATGGTTTGCGTACTGAGAAAGGGTAAAATATTCGTTTTTAGCGCCTTATGTGTGTACGTATTAGTATATTAAAAAAACTGTTAAAAACCAACGATGTTTATAACTTTAATAAACCATTGAAAACAAAGGACATAATTTTTAACGGCTTTTGTTAATAACTGTTAAGCGAAAAATTAAAGATTTTTTGCCGCCGTATTGAAATTTTTATAAGCCAAACGCAAACGAAATATGCAAGTGAATTTCTTTAAATTTTGTTGTGGAGTTTTCAATATAAATTACACAGTTATTAACAGATATTAACCAGTGAAGTTATCCATAAAAACATATCTAAACTTAGAGTTAACCAATGTTGATAACCTTTTACGAAAAAAACGAAAACACCTCATTTTAAAAAATTTACATTGTGTTAACATTGTTGAAACATTTGTATAAAATTGTATAACTCCATAAACAAGCCCGGGCCGAAAAAGTTATTCCACATTTCAACAAGCAATAATAATAATCATAAAGAAAGATTTTTAAAAAATTTCTTTTTTGTTTTTTAATATATGTTGAAAACTGTTGGCTGTTTTTGGCTAAACAATTTTAAGATGGTTGTTATGGTTAAAGTCTTCGAGTATCTCGTTTACGGTGTCCAGGTCGTTACGGTGTACTTTAAGCTTTATGCCTCCCAGTGCATGTGTGTATATGGGAATAACGGTGAGTGTGGTTTCGTTTTCAAAGTAAAACTGTAGCCCTGCATCCTGTAGTAATAGCCTTAGAATGGTTATTTCATGTGGGTAGGTAAATACGGCGGCGGTAACAAATTGTTTCATAAATAGGTTATTATTAGCCTGTTCCGGTATAAAGTTAACCATTAAAACGTTATTATTTCTTTAAGGTGTCTTATAATTCTGATAGTTATTCGTAAATTTCACGCATATTTAGAATGAATTATGAGTAAGAAGAACGGCAAACCAACTGCCAAAAAGGAAAAGGACTTTTCGAGAAAGATATACAAAATACTTGCCAAAGACCCTAATAAATCGTTTAACTATAAGCAGATAGCAGCAGCCTTGGAGCTGAACGATACGAACAGCCGTAACCAGATTATAAAAGAACTGAAGCTATTGGCTGCCCAGGAAAACATAGAGGAACTGGAACGCGGCAAGTACCGTGTGGTAAGCAAAGCCGACTATGTAGAAGGTACCATAGACATGACCAGCCGCAAAACGGCCTACTTTGTATCGCCTGAGTTGGAAGATGATGTATTTATCCCGACCAATAACCTGAACAAAGCCCTGGATAAAGACAAGGTAAAGGTTTATATATACAACCGCCGTAAAGGGCGCAGGCCTGAAGGTGAGGTTGTGGAGATACTGGAACGTGCCAAAACAGAGTTTGTAGGTGTTATAGACATTCAGAAAAACTTTGCGTTTGTAAGCACGGCCAACCCTAAGATGTATACCGATATTTTTATCCCTAAAGGAAAAATAGGCGATGCACAAAACGGCGATGTTGTACTGGTAAAGCTGGATGACTGGCCGGCCAAGGCAGACAGCCCGTTTGGCGAAGTGCTTCGTGTGCTGGGTAAACCTGGGGAACACAATACTGAAATTCATGCCATACTTGCCGAATACGGGTTACCGTATGATTTCCCGGTAGATGTAGAGGTGTTTGCACAAAAGCTTGATACAGAGATTCACCCCGAAGAAATAGCCCGCCGAAGGGATATGAGGCAGGTACTTACCTTTACCATAGACCCTAAGGATGCCAAGGATTTTGATGATGCATTGTCGTTCCAGAAGTTGCCAAACGGTAATTATGAAATAGGCATCCACATTGCCGACGTATCGCACTATTTACAGGAAGGTACCATACTTGATGAAGAAGCGTACAAACGTGCCACATCGGTATACCTGGTAGACAGGGTTGTACCCATGTTGCCTGAGGTACTGAGTAACTTTGCCTGTTCGCTACGTCCGCATGAGGAAAAGTACACATTCTCAGCCATTTTTGAACTGAACGAAAGGGCAGAGGTGGTTAACCAGTGGTTTGGGCGCACTGTTATTTATAGTGACCAGCGTTTTGCTTACGAAGAAGCGCAGCACATCATAGAGACAAAAGGTGCCACGATTCCGGCCGAAATTTCGCTCACAGGCGACGATTACACCGTTAGTGAGGATATACAGCTTGCAACGCTAAAACTCGACGAGCTGGCCAAAATATTGCGTCGTAAGCGCATGGCAAACGGTGCCATTTCGTTTGATAAAGTAGAAGTGAAGTTCCACCTGGATGAAAATGCGGAACCTACGGGCGTATATTTTAAAATAGCCAAAGATGCTAACCACCTGATAGAGGAGTTTATGCTGCTGGCAAACCGTAAGGTGGCTGAGTTCATTGGCAAACAAAAACCTGAAAAAACCTTCGTATATCGTATACACGATGAGCCGGATGAGGATAAGCTGATCAACCTTCAAACGGTGATTGCTAAGTTTGGTTATAAAATCAACTTTAAGACAAAAGGCGATATTTCTAAATCGCTGAACAACCTGCTTACTGAAGTACAGGGCAAAAAAGAGCAGAACCTGGTAGATACCCTTGCCATACGAAGCATGAGCAAAGCCAAGTACAGTACCCAGAACATAGGCCACTATGGTTTGGCATTTGATTACTATTCGCATTTTACATCGCCTATCAGGAGGTACCCCGATGTTATGGCACACAGGCTATTACAGCATTACCTTGATGGAGGAAAATCTGCCGATGCTGAGAAATATGAAGAACAGTGTGTACATTCCAGCAACATGGAAAACCTAGCTGCCAATGCCGAACGCGACAGTATTAAATACATGCAGGTAAAGTACATGCTGGACCACAAAGACCAGGAATTCCTGGGTGTGATTTCGGGTGTTACCGAATGGGGTATTTATGTGGAAATTGTTTCTAATAAATGCGAAGGCATGTGCCGCATCAGGGAGATAAAAGATGACTATTACACCTTTGATGACAAGCAATATGCTCTGGTAGGGGAGGTTACACACAACTTGCTACAGCTGGGCGATGAAGTATATGTAAAAGTAAAAAATGCCGATTTGGTTAAAAAACAACTCGACTTTACTTTCCTGAGGAAGAACGGATAAGCCGGTATATTAACAGCATTTGCATTGTTGCGAACACAATAGTTTATTGTCATAGCCTATCGGGCTGGTATTAAACAGTTCGCAATAATGCATTTCTTCGTAAGGATTAGTTTTAATAACCCTGAATTTATATTCGGAAGAAGCTGCCATAACGGCATCAGGTATCTCATGCCCGTATACAATAACCTTAGCATCTTCGGTCTTTGAAAGCATCTTAAGTTTTTTCAATACTTCCTTTGCTTCAAAATTTGCCATAGAAATGTGTACGTAAATAAGTTCCGGAGCTATTATGTCGTTAGAAAGTGCCAGGTTAAATGCTTCGTTCACAGAACGGAAGTGGTTAAAAAAAATAGCATTGTTAATATCTTTAAGCTTTTCTTTGAATACCCCTGCACGTTCATCGCTGCTGTCTATAAGATACAGTTGGCCTAAAAAAATTGTATTCATATAAAATGTTTTAAGTCTGTGGGTAAAACTATCTTAAATAAACAATGTGAAGTAATTATAAAGACGGGTGGGCGGTTTAGTACGGTGGGCTGCTTTTAAGTATCGTTAAAAAGTATTTTACTGTATCTTATTAGTTGTAAAGTATTTAGTAAAAAATATTTTATAAATTTTTACTGTAAACTGTAACAAATATTTAACGGCACTGTCTTTGTAGTTAATGTTACTTTGTAAGTAAAATAGCAACAATCAAAAAATCTAAGTATATGAAAAAACTGATTTTAATTGCCCTTTTGGGCATCAGCCAGTTAGTGGCAGCACAGGTAACGCAAAAGCTGGGTGATTTTACCGCAGTACGTGCATTCGACAGGATAAGTATTACCCTTATGAAGTCTGACGAAAATAAGATAGACATCAAGGGTAAACAAGCCGGTGATGTGGAAGTCATCAATAAAAACGGTGAGCTTAAAATACGTATGAAAGTTTCGAAAATGTTTAGCGGTGAAGATATTGAAGCTACGGTATATTATACCGGTACCATAGACAAGGTAGAGGCCAGCGAAGGTGCAATTATAGGTTCTGCAGATACTTTTAGCCCAATAGCCATGGAACTTAATGCTAAAGAAGGCGCACAGATAAACATAAAAATTAAAGTAGATAAACTAAAAACCAAAGCCAGTTCGGGTGGTATTCTTAATGTTACAGGCTCGGCTAAAAACCACGATGCCTCTATGGGTACAGGTGGCATATTAAAAGCTAAAGAGCTTGACACCGCCCAAACAACGGTATCTGTAAGTGCGGGTGGCGAGGCTACAATAAGTGCTACAGATTTTGTAGATGCAAAAACACTTGCCGGTGGAGATATTAAAATCTACGGAAACCCTAAACAGGTAAGCCAAAAAACCAGGGCAGGTGGCAGCATCAATATACTTTAGGTAATTTTTAATGACAGATATATTTCCCTGTAGAGTACTTTCTTTACAGGGAAATTTTTTTTACATAAAAGTGTAACAGTTTGTAAATTAGTACAGTCTTTAGTTGAAAGTGAACTGATCAAAAAACTAAAAAATAATCTGTATGAAAACAACTTTAGTACTGGCTGCACTTGCCGCGTTTAACCTGGTAGCAGCACAAAAAACTACACAACTTAAAGAATTTAAAAGCCTTACAGTAGGCTCTGATGTACACGTTACCCTTGTAAAATCGAACCAGAATAAACTGGTAGTTGAAAAAGGTGGTGAAGAAGAACCGGAAATTGAAAATGAAGGCAATGAACTTGCTATAAAAGGCGGGGAAGATGCTAAAATAACAGTGTACTATACCGGTGCGCTGGAAAATATTACAGCAGCTTCTGATGCTAAAATTTACTGTAAAGACGAAATAAAAGTTACTTCACTTGACATTACGGCTGCTTCTGATGCAGAGGTGGAACTGAAAGTAGATGTAAAAAAGCTTAGCACCGCTGCCAACTCTGATGCTACAATAACCCTGACCGGTAAGGCTAATGAACACACGGCTACCTACGCATCTGATGCACAACTGAATGCTGAGAAACTTGTAACCGAAAATACCTCGATAGTAATGTCGTCTGATGCAGCAGCAGAAATCACTGTTAAGGGTATTGTAAATGCTACTGTTTCATCTGACGGTTCACTGAAAATATATGGTAACCCTAAAAAGGTAAACGAGGTAAAAAGCAGTGACGCCGAAATAGTGGTGATACGCTGATATTTTGCATAAAATCACAAAAAGCACCACTTTTTTTAGTTAAGATTAAAAAATGTATCTTGCATCATTAAACCGACTTGATGATACAGGACATTCTTAGCGCTATTCCACTGGGTTTCTTTTTAAGCATAATGCCGGGGGCAGTATTTTTTGTACTGCTGGAAACCAGTGTACTAAAAGGCTTTAAGGCCGCCATAGCCTTTGACCTTGGTGCTATTTCATCTGATATAGTTTTTATACTTATAGCGTATTTCAGCAGCTATAAACTGCTTGAAAAAATAAAAGACGAGCCTGCCTTATTCATATTCGGCGGGCTCGTTATGTTTACTTACGGCATCATTTCACTAATGAAGCTTAAAAAAACTTCACGAAACGAATTGGTAGACGAGGCCAGTAAAGACATTATCCGGAAAGACTACCTGAGCCTGTTTATAAAGGGTTTCCTGCTTAATTTTATAAACATTGGGGTATTGGGCTTCTGGCTGGCTATTATCATCACCTGGGGGCCAAAACTGGATATGGTACCGTCAAGGATATTCATATTTTTTGTGGCGGTAATATTGGCTTATTTTGCCATAGACCTGGGTAAAATAACACTTGCCAAACAACTACGCAGCAAGCTTACTACTAAAAACATCATGAAGATAAAGCAGGGGATAAGCATCATACTGATGATATTTGGCCTTGCGCTGTTGTTTCAGGGCTGGTTTCCATCTGAAATGAAGAAGACCATCAATACTATAGAAAACGCTAAATAGGTAATTCGGTTATTTGTTAATTCGGTTATTCGGAAAAGAATAAATGATACCAAATAGCTCCTACAGATTTAATTAATTCCAATTACTTTTATCAGGTTTTCTTTCTAAAAAAGAAAGCATTTAAGAAAAGGTACATCCAAATGAAATACAGAAAACAAAAAAGCCCTCATTTCTGAGAGCTTTTTACCACTGTGGAGGCATCTAGCGGATTCGAACCGCTGTAGCAGGTTTTGCAGACCTGTGCCTAGCCGCTCGGCCAAGATGCCATTATTTTGGTTGGCAAATGTACATAAATTTTTAAATTTTACCACATTTCAATGGATTTTGTACATATTAAAGTTATAAGTAACTGAATTAAAGTGAATTTAATCTTTAAATTTTTTAATTATTAAATCTTTCAATACAATCTAACCATCCAAAAATCTAATAATCCAAAGTTCTAAGCCCTGAACTCCTCCACCTGTATGGTCACGGCTTCTACATCGCCGCCAATAGGTGGGTTTATTTTACTTACGGCGACCAGTATGCGGCTCACTTGTGGCAGTTCGGCAAAGATGCGTTTTACTATACGCTGTGCTACATGTTCCAGCAGTTTGCTGCGTATAGCCATTTCTTCCACCACTATACGGTTTAGTTGTACGTAGTCCACCGTATCGGCCAGTTCATCGGTAACCATACTCTTGCGTAAATCTGCCTTAATTTCAAGGTCTACGCGATAGTCGCTGCCTATTTTAGCCTCTTCTTCCAGGCAGCCGTGGTACGAAAAAGTGCGTATGTTTTGTAGTTTTATAATACCCATTTTAGTCCTAAAGTCTAAAGTTTTAAGGTCATAAAGGTACAAATAAGTCGTAAAGTCTAAAGTCATAAAGTTTTTAAAGTCCTCTAATGATAGTATGATGGTATTTCACTGACTTTATGACTTTAGACTTTACGACTTTAAAGACTAATTTAACTACATTTGCAGTCTTATAATTAAAAATATATGTCAACCGAAGAGCGTTCGCTTAACTTTATCGAACAGATCATAGAGGAAGATCTTGCCAATGGTTTTCCTAAAGACAAATTACGTTTCCGTTTCCCGCCGGAGCCTAACGGTTACCTGCATGTGGGCCACGCCAGTTCTATATGCCTTAACTTTGGGCTTGGCCTTAAGTACAATGCCCCTGTAAACCTGCGTTTTGACGATACAAACCCTGCCAAGGAAGAACAGGAGTATGTAGATGCCATAAAGCGCGATGTAGAGTGGCTGGGCTTTAAATGGGCAGAGGAGCGCTATGCGTCTGATTATTTCCAGGAGCTGTATGACTGGGCTGTTACCTTTATTAAAAACGGTAAGGCTTATGTAGACAGCCAAAGCTCTGAGGACATGGCAAAACAAAAAGGCACGCCAAGCCAGCCGGGTACCGAAAGCCCGTACCGTAACCGCAGCGTAGAAGAAAATCTTAGCCTGTTTGAAGCCATGAAAAATGGTGAATTTGAGGAAGGTACACACGTGCTTCGTGCCAAGATAGACATGGCCAGCAGCAACATGCTGATGCGCGACCCTATTATGTACCGCATACTGCACAAACACCACCACCGTAGTGGTGACAAATGGTGCGTATACCCTATGTACGACTGGGCTCATGGCGAAAGCGACTATATTGAAGCGGTTTCTCACTCGCTTTGTACACTTGAATTTATGATGCACAGGGAACTTTATGATTGGTTCCTTGACCAGATATATAGCGATAGCGAAACACGCCCTAAACAACGTGAATTTGCCCGCCGTAACCTTAGCCATACCGTTGTAAGTAAGCGTAAGCTGCTACAACTTGTTCAGGAAAAGTATGTTACCGGATGGGATGACCCGCGTATGAGCACCATTAGTGGTATGCGCCGCAGGGGTTATCCGCCTCAGGCTATTGTTAACTTTGCCGATACCATAGGTATTGCCAAGCGTACCAACCTGGTAGATGTTAGCGTACTTGAATTCTGTGTGCGTGAGGAACTTAACAAAACTGCTCCGCGTGTTATGGCTGTGTTGGATCCTGTGAAGCTGGTTATTACCAATTACCCTGAGGGCCAGGAAGAATGGCTGGAAGCAGAGAACAACCCTGAAGACGAAGCTGCGGGCAACCGTGAGGTACCGTTCAGCCGTGAGCTGTACATAGAGCGTGAAGACTTTATGGAAAATGCTAACAGTAAATACTTCCGTCTTACACTTGGTAAAGAAGTTCGTTTAAAGAATGCGTATATCATTAAAGGCGAAAGTGTAGTTAAGGATGCCGATGGTAATATTACCGAAATCCATGCTACGTATGATACTGACAGTAGGAGTGGTAGTGGTAGTGAAGCCAGCCTTCGTAAGATAAAAGGTACCATCCATTGGGTATCTGTACCACATGCTATTAAGGCCGAAGTGCGTATTTACGACCGACTTTTCACACATGAAAACCCGGATGGAGATAAAGATGTTGACTTTAAAGAATACATCAATCCTAATGCGCTTAGCGTGATTACAGGCTATTTAGAGCCTTCACTTAAGAGTGCTGAAGCAGGGGAGAGGTACCAGTTCCAGCGCCTTGGTTACTTCTGTGTAGATACCGATACCAATGCCGAAAAACTGGTTTTCAACAAGACTGTTGGTCTTCGTGATACCTGGGCAAAAGTAGAAAGCAAAGAGTAATTATATTTTACTTACCATATACTGAAACTCCCGCAATCAGCGGGAGTTTCTTATTTATAATGTTTTATATTAAATTTTTAAAATATTTTTTCCGAAAACGTTATCATAATTAAAATATTTTACTAATTTCACAAATGTAAATAATACACTTATTATTTACTATAAATGAGAAAAATTTAAAATTCCCGGAAGTACGATTAAATGTTGAAGGTCCAGTAAATACGTTGCATAGCACACGTATCAGATTTTTATTGCCTTTTTATAAGGTGTTTTTAGGTCATGAGTAAATAAACCAAACTCTATATTTTTATGAATCTAAAACCAAATTTCAGCTCCGGACGAAGCCCTAAGGGTTTCATTTTTAATCTTGTTATTTTGTTTTGCGCAGGGTGGCTTTATGCCCAGCCCGGCATCCACGACCCTTCAAGCACCATCAGGAATACCGATGGGCGCTACTGGCATTTTGCAACCGGCGATGGTATTTATACCATATCGTCTAATACTACTGGTTTTTCAAGTTGGCAAACCGAAAATACTGTATTTCCTGTGGGTACCTGGCCCAGCTGGATTGCTACGTATGTAACCGGATTCAATGGCTTTTTCTGGGCTCCTGAAGTAGTAAAAATCGGCAGTACCTATTACTGTTATTACTCTTGTGCAGGTACCGGTGCTCCGGCTGCAATTGGCTTAGCAACAGCTACTAACCTATCGGGCCCATGGACAGATAAAGGGATGATTGTTGCCGGGAATAACTGTATAGACCCTGCGATACTTATCGATGGTTCTAACATGTACATGACCTATGGTAACTGGCAAAGCGGTATCGATATGATACAGCTGAATGCCAGTACGGGCCTCAGGCTGAACAGTAACCACTGGGATCTTGTAGCCGGGGAGGTAGAAGGCCCAGGTATCATGAAACGTAACAGTTATTATTACCTGTTCTTCCAGAGGGGATTATGCTGTAGTGGTGTAAACTCAGGTTATTACATGCAGGTTGGCCGTGCCACTTCGCCAACAGGGCCTTATTATGACCAAAACGGTATTAGCCTTATGAACAATGGTGGTACTACTTTTTTACCGAATAAGAACGGAAGGTACATAGGCCCGGGGCATTTCGGGTATGGGGAATCTACACTTAGTTACCATTTTTATGACGGTAATGACAATGGTGCACCTAAGCTGATGACCACAACCCTGGGTTGGAGTAACGACTGGCCGGTAGCCGGTACGGCAAGCCAGATTGTGCCAAACGGTACCTATAAACTGAAGAATGTAGCCAGCGGAAAATACCTTGATAACCTGGGTGCTACTACCGATGGGGCTTCTGTGGTACAGTATTCTTCAAGCTCGTCTAACAACCAGCGCTGGGTTATAACATACGAAGGCAGTGGTTATTACAAACTAAAATGTGTTACTGGTGGCAAGTACCTGGACAGTGTAGGAGCTACTGCCGATGGTTCTAACGTAGGGCAGTGGACAAGCAGCCCTAACTACAACCAGCAATGGGCTATTTCAGCAGCAGGGCCTTACTATAAACTGACTAACCGTAGTAATGGTAAGTGCGTGGATACAGGTGGATTAACAGCTAACAGCAGCATATTGCAACATTGGTATAGTAATGTTAGCATCAACCAGCAGTGGGTATTAGAATACATAAGCAGCAGTACCAGTAAGATGGCTGATGTTAAACCTGAGAAAGAAGAAGTATCTGTAAATGAAAACACATTTTTTGCAACACCAAATCCGGTTAAAGGAAGCATGTTCCAACTGTATGCTTACAACAAATACAAATCTGATTTAAATATCACGATTGTTAACCTTGCCGGGCAGGTTGTGTATACCGAAAATATCAAAGGCCAGGATTCAGGATTGATGGAGCATACTATAGATGCTTCAAATCTTGCTTCGGGAATTTATATGGTTAACCTGAATTCAGGTAACGAATCAAAATCATTAAAGTTAGTACGTAATTAAGTTTTTTCATTATTGTTAGTTTTATAAGGCTATCTTATATTTCTGTATAGATATATAGGGTAGCTTTATTATTTATAAAAACTATTATTTTTTAAATATTAATAGTTTTAAACTTTTAAAAGTAACTTTTATATTTTAGATATAATCGATTTTTAAAAACAGGCAATGCTATTTATCATTTGCTATTACAAACATTCGGGAAATCGCCTTATTTCAATTTTGTATGTTTTTTATGCCTAAATTAACCACTTATTAACATCCCGGCTCTGTTAAAATTCCCTACCTTTATAAGAGTTAATTCAAAACCGATTTTTAATCATTAAAATTTATAATTATGGCTGGTAAAACATCAACAATTGTGGCCGTACTTGCCGGTGCGGCTGTAGGGGCAGCTTTAGGAATTTTATTTGCTCCGGACGAAGGAAGTAAAACAAGAAAAAAAATTAAAGACGGTGCTACCCAAAAGGCAGATGAGCTTAAAAACAAAATTGGCGATTTTACCGAAACGGTAAAAAGCAAATTTGGTTATGCAAGCCAGGATATTGAAGCCGGGCTTGATAAGCTTGTAGCAAATGTGGAAGATAAGGCTGAAGAGGTGATTGCTACCCTTGAGAAAAAACTTGAGGAACTAAAGAGCAGTGCCAAAGCCGCTACTCCATCGTCTAACTAACAGCTAAGCTAATAAAACCATATACCTGCCATGGCATTTGAAGAAATTAAGGAAAACGCAGAAGAACTTAAAAACGAAACCAAAAAACTTATAGACAGCAGTGTTGCCTATTATAAGCTTTGGGCTTTTAAGTTACTGATGAAGAGCACTGCACAAATGCTCAAACTGTTTTTGCTGGCTACTATGCTGGTAATAGTTACCGTATTTTTTTCAATTGCCCTGGCACTTGGTTTTGGTTACTGGCTAAATAATTTTGCTTACGGTTTCCTTATTATGGGGCTTATTTACCTTATTATAGCCATTATAGTATATAAGGTTCAGGATAAAATTGTGGAAGGCCCATTGCTTGCCAACTTTTCAAAAATGTTTTTTAAAAAATACGACTAAGCCATGCAAACAAAAGTATACCGCAGTTTTGAGGAAATAAACAGGGAGCTCGAAATACTGAAATTAGAACGTGACCTGGCCTATGCAAAATTTAAAAGAAGCCTTAATGAAACTAAAGAAAGCCTGGAACCCGGTAATATTATAGGCGAAACACCCAAAAAGATATTCAACATACTGGGTACATTTTCGGGGTCTATAAAGAGTGCCGCTATAACATGGCTGATGAAAAAATTCTTTTAGGTTTTATAAATCAAGTGGATAGCTATCATTTCGATAGCTTTTTTTATATCTTTGGGTATACAAAACCAATTATATCATGGAAACGGCTACTAATGATTTTATTCCTTCAGTATTTTTATGGGTACTGTTTAATATTTTACTGGCTATAGGCGTAGTATTCCTTATCGTTAAACTTGTTAGAAAGTATCTATAACAAAGGCTACCAATCGGTAGCCTTTATATTTATTGTTCTTCTTTCTTTTTCCGGTTAGCCATCTGCTTTTCGCGGAAGGCTTTAAGTTCGTCTTTATCCAGGAATTTGTCTTTGTTTGCGTCTATCTCATCAAATTTTTCCTTCAGCATAGGCCTTTCCGCTTTTTCTGCTTCTTCCTTGCTTAACTTACCATCGGCGTTGGTATCCAGCTTTTCGAACATCTTTTCGCCATTACGTTGTGGCTTTTCTATAGTTTTATCCTGGGCAAACCCGGCTGTAGCAGTAAGTACACATCCCAGTACCATTGCTTTTAAAAATGTATTTTTCATAAAATTACAGTTATAGTTAAACATATGACTTTGATGAAGCTAAATGGTTTAATATCAATGTAAAAAAAATGCTCCCCTAAGGAAGCATCTTTATATTAGTCGTTATTTTCACCCGTATTGTCGGGGTGGTCTAAGTAAGGTTTATGCCCTGTATCAGTATTCTTCTTAGAAGACTTCAGCTTTTCGCTTACCTGGTTGCTTGCTGCAAATGAAACTATCATATTGTTCAGCATGTCGTTAGCAGCCTGTGGTGTATTAGGCAGTAATATCAGGTTACTGTTAGTATCGCTGCCTATAGCCTGTAACGTATCATAGTGTTGCGTAACTACTATAAGCGCAGAGGCTTCCTGGCTGTTGATGCCTACTTTGTTTAGTGTATCTACACTCTCTACAAGGCCACGTGCTATTTCACGGCGCTGGTCGGCAATACCTTGTCCCTGAAGGCGTTTACTCTCAGCTTCGGCCTTAGCTTTAGCTACAATACGTATGCGTTGTGCTTCGGCTTCGTACTCGGCAGCAGCCTTTTCGCGGTCGGCAGCGTTAATACGGTTCATGGCATTTTTTACTTGAGGATCCGGGTCTATATCGGTAATCAGCGTATTGATGATATCATAACCATACGTAGTCATGGCCTCATTAAGCTCACGTTTTACAGCAATGGCTATATCATCCTTGCGTTCAAAAACATCGTCAAGCTTCAGCTTTGGTACTTCGGCACGTACTACGTCAAATACGTAAGAAGTGATTTGGTCATGCGGGTATTCCAGTTTATAAAACGCTTCGTATACCTTATCCTGGATTACCTTAAACTGTACAGAAACCTTCATTTTTACAAACACGTTTTCCTTCGTTTTGGTTTCAATAATTACATCAAGCTGCTGTATTTTAAGATTAATGCGTCCTGCCTGTTTATCCACTACCGGTATCTTAAACTGTAAACCTGCATGGCGGATGCTTTGGTATTTACCAAATCGTTCAATAATTACTGCTGTTTGCTGTCTTACAGTAAAAATACCTGTAAAGAGGATGATAAGCCCTACAAACAGGATAAAAACTAAAAAAGCTGTTCCCATCATTGGAATTGGTTTTAATGTTATATGTAATTATACGCAAAAAAGCCAAGGTTGTTACACTATTAACGCGTTATTGTATATTTGCCGGCAATCACCAATTATTAATTTATGTTTAAATTTTCATTTTACTGCCTGTTATTACTGCCTTTTTTAGGTTTTTCTCAAGATGATGAAGCTGAATACGATACTACCCCAAGCTATCTGTATATCTCAGGTGGATTGAATTACTATAATTTTTCTTCCAAAGCATTTAAAGACGCTGCCGGGCCGGGTTATTCGTTCGGTGTTTCGTGTAACTTCCTTAAACACAAAACATGGGATATACAAAGCGACCTTATTTACAACAGGAATTTACAGTATTTGAAATACAGTGAAGGTGGTAAGGCGAAAGAAGATGTTTATGATTTTCAAAACTTTGATGTAATGTTTAACGGTAATTATTACCTTATACCTTATGAAGAAGATGAGTTTTACATGGGAGTACAGGGCGGGCCTTATTTCTCTATATTTTTTCAGAAGTTAGCCCCTGTAGGAGATGATGATTTCGCCGGAAGGGATTATACTACTGGAATAGATAACGGTACTTTTAAAAACATGCCTGATACCAATTTTGGTGCTAACATTGGTATTTTCGGCGGGTATGAAGGGGTAAGGCTGGTACTACGGTATACAAGGGGATTTACTAATGCCCTTCAGGGTGTACAAGCTAATGGATCTAACTTAAAAGGTACACTTAACGGCTTGTCATTAACTCTATACATAGGTGGTAAAACATAAAAGGGCTGTCGGTTAAGACAGCCCTTTTGGTTTTTATAATGTTTCAACAGCTTTGTATATCCTGTTTATTGTTTCGGTTTTACCGATGATTTCCATGATATCATACAGGTGAGGACCCTGTAATTCGCCTACAAGGCTTAAACGCAGCGGCGCCATAACTTTACCTATCCCTATACCTTTTTGTTCCACCCAGGCCTTTACAACGCTTTCTGTGTTGGCTGAACTAAAGTCTAAGGTATTCTCCAGTTCTGCTGCCAGTTCGTTCAGCAGGGCGCTTGTATCGGGTTTCCATTGTTTTGCTACAGCCTTTTCGTCAAACGATTCAGGAGCTACAAAGAAATAATGGCTCAGGTTCCATAATTGAGATGCAAACGTAGCACGTTCCTTAACAAGGCCTACAACGCGTGAAACGGTTTCTACAGGTACGTTGATTCCTTTTTCAAGTAGCTGGTGACTTAAGTCTTTTGCCAGCGTTGCATTATCTTGTTGTGGGAAATAGTTCTTGTTAAAATACTTTATGCGTTCAATATCAAAACGTGCACCTGCTTTATGTACTCGTTCCAAGTCGAACAATTGTACTAATTCATCAAGGGTAAAAAATTCCTGCTCTGTACCGGGATTCCAGCCAAGCAGAGATAGATAGTTAATTATTGCATCTGGAAGATAGCCTTCTTCGCGGTAACCTATAGATGACGTTCCATCGACATTATTCCATTGCAGTGGAAATACAGGGAAACCGTATTTGTCACCATCTCTTTTACTAAGTTTACCTTTTCCGTCAGGTCTTAATATTAGCGGTAGGTGAGCAAACTCAGGCGCTTCCCACTGGAAAGCCCTGTATAGTAGTACGTGCAGCGGCATAGACGGCAACCATTCTTCACCACGTATAACGTGGCTGGTTTCCATAAGGTGGTCATCTACAATATTAGCCAGGTGATAGGTAGGCATACCATCGCTTTTGTAAAGTACCTTGTCGTCAAGCAGGTTGGTTTCAAACTTTATATCCCCACGAATAATGTCGTTAAGGTGTAATGTTTCATCTACCGGAGTTTTAAAACGGATTACATAATGCTCACCGTTGTTAATCCTTGATGCTGTTTCTTCAGCCGAAAGGTTTAGTGAGTTATCCAGTGTTCCACGTGTGGTATGGTTGTATATAAAGGTTTTTCCTTCCGCTTCTTCCGCTTTACGGGCTTCATCCAGTGCTTCGGCTGAATCAAAGGCATAGTATGCCCATCCGCCTTGTATAAGCTGGGTAGCATATTGTCCGTATATTTCTTTGCGTTCGCTTTGGCGGTACGGGCCAAATTTTTCGTTCTTGCCCACACCTTCATCAAAAGGTATACCCAGCCAGTTTAGTGCTTCCACTATGTATTCTTCGGCTCCGGGTACAAAACGGTTTTGGTCGGTATCTTCTACACGTAGGTAAAAGGTTCCGCCGTGTTTTTTGGCAAACAGATAATTAAATAATGCCGTACGTACACCGCCTATGTGTAGCGGGCCAGTAGGGCTTGGTGCAAAACGCACACGTACCGGTTTAGACATGATGTTGTAAATTTTTATGCAAAGATAGTTTTTTTGGGTTATGCGGTTATTTGGTTATATGGTGATTCGTTTTGGGTTATACGGTTATGCGGTTATTTGGTAATTCGATACAGATGTTACACAAGATTGGATATTGAATCTATGGTTTTCCGAATAACCAAATAACCGCATAACCGTATAACCCCATTATCAACAATTAGTAGCGAAAAAATCCGTTTTTACTATCGGGATAATTTGTACTTTTATCAGTTATTAACAACGGTAGTTAATTTATACACAATTTGGAAGCAAAAACCATTATATACGCCAAGCTCGAAGCCTTTATAAAGAAGTATTATACCAATGAAGTTATTCGTGGAACAATTTTCTTTACCGGCCTTGGGATATTTTACTTTATAGTAACCTTCCTTATAGAATATTTCCTGTGGCTGCCCGAAAAGGGTAGGACTGCCTTATTCTGGCTGTTCATAACTGTGGAAGTTGTGCTGCTTGGGCGTTTTATTTTGTTTCCGTTGTTCAAATTATTCAAGTTACAGAAGGGTATCGATTACAAACAGGCATCGGCTATTATTGGCAGCCACTTCAGCGAAGTGAGTGATAAGCTAACCAACTTCCTGCAACTGAACAACGAGCCGCAGCAAAGTGAACTTCTTATTGCTTCGATAGAGCAGAAGGCAAACAGCCTGCAGCCGATACCGTTTACCAATGCGGTTAATTTTAAAAAGAACGTAAAATACATTCCGTATGCGGCTGTGCCATTGTTGCTGCTGTTGTTCTTTTTTATCAGTGGCAACAGTGAAGTTATTACCAACAGTTTTACCCGTGTTGTTAATTACGACAAACATTACGCACCACCGGCGCCGTTTGAATTTGTGGTTGTTAATAAGTCGCTTACGGCACAACAGGACACCGACTTTTTACTTGAGGTGAAAACCGTGGGAAGCGTAGTTCCCGAAAATGCCATGATAACCATAGGTGATGAGCATTATTACCTGGAGAATGTAAAGCCCGGTGTATTTACCTACCGTTTTGAAAAACCTACAAAAGCCATTAGCTTCCAGCTTTCGGCTAATAATGTAGACAGTAAACCTTATGAACTTGAAGTGGTGGCTGTGCCTACTATTGCCAACTTCGAAATGGTATTACAGTTCCCGTCGTACCTTGGCAAGAAGAATGAGGTGGTTAAGGGTACTGGTAATGCCATTGTGCCTGAAGGCACTAAAGTAACCTGGAAAATTGATGCGCTGGCTACCGGTAATGTACAGTGGATGGCTAACAATGCTGCATCTGACTTCAATAATAACGATAACAGCTTCAGTTTCAGTAAAAATATACTTCAAAACACAGATTATCAAATTATTACCTCAAATGACAAGGTAAAAAACCACGAAAAGCTGCAGTATCAGATATCTACTATCAAAGACCAGTATCCAACTATTAGCGTACAGGCGGCTCCGGATAGTCTGAAGCTGAAAAAAGACATTGTACTGGGCCAGCTGAGTGATGATAATGGGTTTACCAAATTACAGATAGTGTATTATCCTCAGGACAATCCTGCCAATGCCAAGCGTGGAACATTGCCAATTAAGAAAGGTACCGTTGACCGTTTTTACTACAGCTTCCCTGAAGGGTTAGCCATTAAAGAGGGTGTGGTGTACGAGTACTATTTTGAGGTTTTTGATAACGATGCCGTGCATGGCTTTAAGAGTACTAAGTCGTCTGTATTCTCTCACAAAGAACTGACTGGTGAGGAGCAACAGGAGAAAGCGTTGCAGGAGCAGAACAGTAATATTGGCAACCTTGAAAAATCTATAAAGAACCAAAACAAACAGAATGCTGAACTGGACAAGCTCCAGAAAATGGGCAAAGAAAAGAGCGAGCTTGATTTTAAAGACCAGAAGAAAGTACAGGATTTCATCAATAAGCAGCAACAGCTTGAAGAACGTAAGCAGGAACTGAGCAAAGAGCTTAAGGAAAATCTTGAAAAATTCCTTCCGGAAAAGAAGGATGAGTTTAAGGAAGAATTGATGAAGCGCCTTGAAAAGAATGAAAAGGAGTCTGAGAAAAACCAGAAACTTCTTGAAGAACTTGAAAAGCTAACCAACAAACTTCAGGAGGAAGAACTGTTTGATAAGGTTGATAAACTAAAACAACAGAGCAAGGACCAGACTAAAAACCTAGAGCAGCTGGTGGAACTTACCAAGCGTTTTTACGTAGAAAAGAAAGCGGAACAGATTGCCGAAAAGCTAAACCAGCTTGGTGAAAAACAGGACAAGCTTGCCGAGGATAAAGACAACAACGCTAAGGAGCAAAGCGAAATCAATAAGGAATTTGACAAGCTTCAAAAAGAAATGCGTGAACTGGATAAGCAAAACCAGGAGCTTAAAAAACCTATGGATATTCCTACAGATGAAAAGCAGGAGCAGAGCATAGAGCAGGATATGAAACAGGCCCAGGATGAACTCCAAAAAGAGGGCAGCGACCAAAAGAGCAAACAAAGCAAAGCGAAACCTAAGCAGAAAAATGCTGCTAATAAGATGAAGCAGATGGGTAACCAGATGCAAATGCAGATGGAAGGCGGGGAGCAGGAACAGCTTGAAGAAGATGTAAAAATGCTGCGCCAGATACTGGATAACCTGCTTGCATATTCGTTCTCTCAGGAGGATGTTATGGGGCAGTTTAAAAATGCAGGTTCTCGCAATGCTAACTTTGCCAAGTATCTTAAAAAGCAACAGGATTTAAAAATACAGTTCGGCCACGTTGATGACAGCCTTTTTGCTATGTCACTACGTAACCCACGCATTTCAGAACAGATAACTAAGGAGGTGGGTAATGTGCATTATTATGTTGATAAAGCACTTGACGACCTTGCTGAAAATATAGTTCCGAGGGGTGTGAGTAACCAGCAGTTTGCTATAACTTCTGCCAATAAGCTTGCTGATTTCCTTAGCGATGCCCTTAACAATATGCAGATGCAAATGCAGGGTATGGGCACCGGTAAAGGTAAGGGCAAAGGGCAACAAGGTAAAGAAGTACAGCTTTCTGACATAATCCAGAAACAGCAAGGGCTTTCCCAAAAGATGCAGCAGGGTATGCAGCAAGGCCAGGGTAAAGGCAATGAAGGAGAACAAAAACAGGATGGTGAAGGCAAGAAAGAAGGCGGCCAAAAAGAAGGAGGTAAGCAGGGAGGCAAAGAAGGAGGACAAAAACCGGGACAGCAAGGTAAAGGACAAGGCCAGGGTCAGGGTGACGGCGATGGTAATGATGGTGAAGGAAACGCTGAGCGCCTGCTTGAAATATACAAAGAACAACAAAAGCTTCGTGAGCAGTTACAGCAATTGTTAGATAAGCAGGGTATGGGTGGCAACGGACAGAATGCACTGCGCCAAATGAAGGAGATAGAAAAACAACTGCTTGATAAAGGCTTTAAAAACGAAACCCTGCAACGTATGCAAAACCTGAAACAGGAATTGCTGAAACTTGACAAGGCAACATTACAACAAGGGCAGGACAATAAAAGGCAAAGTGAAACCAATAAAAAGGAGTTTAATAACACGGCTAACCAGCTTCCGGAATCTTTAAAAGAATATCTGAATAGTGTAGAGATATTAAACAGACAACCACTACCTTTGCGCCCGAATTTTAACCAAAAGGTTCAAACTTATTTTAAAAGCAATGATTAGTTTTAATTACGAAACAGACTTTGAGATTCAGAACGAAGAGCAGTATGAAAACTGGCTTTCTGAAGTCATAGACAGTGAAGATAAAACGGAAGGTGAAATCAATTACATTTTTTGTGATGATGCTTATCTTCTCGAAAAGAATATCGAGTTCTTAAACCACGATACGCTTACCGATATTATCAGTTTTGACTACACTATGGGTAACCTTATCAGTGGTGATATATTCATTTCGGTAGAGCGTGTTCGCGAAAATGCTGCTGATTTTAAGGTTGAGTTTGAAGAAGAATTACGCCGTGTCATGGTACACGGTATTCTACACTATTGCGGATACAAAGACAAGACTGAAGCTGATGAGCAATTAATGCGATTAAAAGAAGATGAACAACTAACCAAATTTATAACATGAAAGCAATTATCTTTTTTTTCTTTTTAGTTATTACTTTATGTAATGGTCAATCATTAGTTCTTGATGATACTTTTAATATGGATGCTACAGGTCCGTCTAATATAAGAGACTTTGTAGTACTTCCCGATAATAAAATCATTGTTGTCGGTTATTTTGAAGATTCCAACAAGGTTATAAAATTAAATTCAGACGGCTCAATTGATGAGTCATTTGTTATTAATACGGCTAATGCGACGATTTTAGGAGTATTAGTTGATTCTGCTGGTCGTATCTATATTCGTGGTGCATTTACTTCTTTTGGTTCTACGAGTCGTCAGTATTTAGTTAGGTTACTTTCAACAGGTGAAATTGATTCAACTTTTAATCCTGATCTTAGTGTTTTTCATATGTATTATCCCGAAATTAATGATTTTAAGTTGTCATTAGAAGATAAACTTATTATTGTCGGTGATTTTATTATTTATGCTGCTGAAGACGATTATAGAAATTTAGCTGAATTGAATGATAACGGCACAGTTGATAGTAGTTATAACTATCCCTACTACACATATGGTTATGATAATATTTATATAGATCCTTTAGGTAATATTTATTTAGAAACTTCTGGGGGTTACTCTTTCAAAAGATATAATGCAAGTTTTGTTGGTGATGATAACTTTAATTCTAATTTTTATCTCTTTGGTGTCACTAAAGATATGTTTTTTTTTGAAAATGGAGATTTTATTTTATCCGGGCTTTTCAAAGCTGCTTCTAATCCTGGGTTTTCTTACTTCTGTAAGTTTTCTAACGGTTATGAGTTAGATACTACTTTCAGTAATTATATTATACCAGGCCCAGGCCCTTATTCTGGCTTAACATATATTTGTAATACTGTTTTTGTTGATGGTAACGACGTCTATGCGGGTGGAAATATTGGTGATTATGAAAACACACAGACTTATAGTCTGATTAAAACTGATGTTAATGGGGGATTAGATTCTACTTTTACGATGGAAAATGGCTTTGGTTTTTACGATCAAGGCTTTGGTGTAATTAAAATTTTAAAGCATGTAGATAATACTTTTTTAGTTTTCGGAGATTTTAATAGTTTTAATAGCGAGTCGACCAAAGAGCTTGTAAGATTGAAACCAGCCAGTTTGAATTTAGATGCTCAGCACAAGAATGAATTTTTATATTTTAAAAACACATTCAAAAGTAACAAATTACTTTCATCTTTATCGATTCGAGATTTTGTCGGCAAGGAGGTGCTGTTTGTAGACAATATACATTCCGAAACTTACAGTATCTTTAATATAGGCCCAGGTGTCTATGTTGCAAGTTTAACTGATTATGATGGTGTTTCAAAACACATTAAAATAGTTGTTGAATAATTAATTTTAATGCCGAGTATTTATTTGTTCCACGTGGAACGTTATTCGGTAAACTTTAGTATCGTGTTCCACGTGGAACACGAGAAAATTTTTAAAATAAATCTGTTCCACGTGGAACAAAAGAAAGGAATATAATGTTTCAGGATGTATATGATGTAATTGTAGTAGGTGCGGGGCACGCAGGCAGCGAAGCTGCTGCGGCAGCAGCCAATATGGGTTGTAGTACACTGCTGGTTACAATGAGCCTGCAAAATATAGCCCAGATGTCGTGTAACCCGGCAATGGGCGGTATAGCAAAAGGGCAGATAGTGCGTGAGATTGATGCGCTTGGCGGATATAGCGGAATTGTGACGGATAAGACTGCAATCCAGTTCAAGATGCTGAACAAAAGTAAAGGCCCCGCTATGTGGAGCCCGCGCGCACAAAGCGACCGTATGCGTTTTGCAGAAGAGTGGAGGCTGATGCTGGAGGGTACTCCAAATCTTGATTTTTACCAGGAAATGGTAAAAGGATTGATTATTGAGAATGGAGAAGTAAAAGGAATTAAAACTTCGCTTGGAATTGAAATCAAAGCCAAGACTGTGGTGCTGACAAACGGTACGTTCCTGAATGGATTAATCCATATTGGGGAAAAACAGTTTGGTGGAGGCAGGGCAGGGGAGAGCGCTTCGTATGGTATTACGGAAGATTTGGTTGCTGCGGGATTTACTGCCGGAAGGATGAAAACCGGTACGCCACCTCGTGTGGATGGCCGTTCGCTTGATTACAGTAAAATGGTGGAACAGCCCGGAGATGTAAACCCTGATAAGTTTTCGTACCTGGATATAACCAAACCATTGGTGGAACAGCATTCATGCTATATGACGTATACCAGTAACGAAGTACATGATTTGCTTCGTGAGGGTTTTGACCGTTCGCCTATGTTTAACGGAAGGATAAAAAGCCTTGGCCCGCGTTACTGTCCGTCAATAGAAGATAAAATAAACCGTTTTGCCGATAAAGACCGTCACCAGATATTCGTAGAGCCGGAAGGCTGGAATACTGTTGAAGTATATGTAAACGGATTCAGCACCTCCCTTCCGGAGGATGTACAGTTTAAAGCGCTGCGTAGTGTGGCCGGTTTTGAGAATGTGAAATTCTTCCGTCCGGGTTATGCTATAGAATACGATTATTTCCCTCCGACACAGCTAAAGCATACGCTTGAAACAAAATTGGTAGACGGTTTGTTCTTTGCGGGGCAAATTAACGGTACTACCGGTTATGAGGAAGCTGCTGCACAGGGGTTGATGGCGGGTATAAATGCTGCGCTGAAAGTACAGGAAAAGGAATCGTTAATCCTTAAACGTAATGAAGCCTATATTGGCGTACTTATAGATGACCTTATTACTAAAGGAACCGAAGAGCCTTACAGGATGTTTACCTCGCGTGCGGAATACCGCACGTTGCTGCGTCAGGATAATGCCGATTTCAGGTTAACACCAATGTCGCATGCTATAGGGCTTGCTTCAGACGAGCGTTTACGCAGGATGGAGTACAAGCAGGAAAAAAGCGAAGCATTTGTAAATTTCTTCAGGGAAACGAGTGTTACGGTTGCCGAAACGAATCCTATTTTAGAATCTAAAGAATCTGCGCCGATTTCGCAGCCTGATAAAATGTTTAAAGTGTTCTCCCGTCCGCAGATTGAATTGGAAGACATCCTTAAATTCGAAAAGGTACAGGAATACATCGCTGAGCATGATCTCGACCGTGAAATTATAGAACAGGCCGAAGTACAGGTGAAATATTCGGGTTACATCGAAAAAGAAAAAAATAACGCCGACAAGCTTAATAGGCTTGAAGATGTAAAAATTCCTGAAAACTTCGATTACGATAAAATTAAGTCGCTTTCTTATGAAGCGCGCGAAAAAATGAAAAAGATACGTCCGGTTACTATTTCGCAGGCATCACGCATTAGTGGTGTTACTCCGGCTGACGTTTCTGTGTTACTAATTCACATGGGCCGTTAATATGTTTCACGTGGAACGTTCATTTCCATTTCGACCGAAGCGGAGCGAAGTGGAGAAATCTCAATATAAAACAAAAGGGCTGTTTATAAAACAGGCCCTTTTGGTGTTTATGGCAGCCTTGTTATTTACATCGTGTGGTACAACGCGCCATAGTGTGGAAATTGAAGATTATGTACTGCTGGAAAACGGGAAAAAGATTTTAGGGAAGGAAGAAGGGCTTACGGCCTTTGTTTTTGAGAATAATCCCCGAAAAATCCCGTTTGTGCAATTTGTAGCCGATAAATATGGAGTGGGCAGTTACGTAGACGTATCATACTGGGTAAACTATGACGGGCACCGCCTAAAAGTTTTAGTGTACGACTACGACGAATTGCAAAAATATTTCGATATGGGCCAGTTTATGGTTACCAAGCAGGAAAATGACGTTAATGTGGTGGGTTCTAAGGAACACTTCATTGGGCTTTCTGTAATTAATAATGCAAATGAAGACTGCCTGCTGACCAACTCGCTTTTTCACCAGGTGGCTATGGATTACCTTACAAAACTTAAAGACGAATACAACAATCTATAAATGGATTTTAAAGACCACAACATTTACATTACTGTAAAAGACCATTCTGTTTCCGGGGAAACTTTTGAACTATTGCTTGACAAAGACCTGGAACTTTTAAAAACTCATCCGCAACCGGCATTGGAAAACCTTGGAAGGTACTACGAAAGTGATGATTATATTTCGCATACCGATGGCAAGCGTTCGCTATTTGAAAAACTGTACCATACAGTAAAGCAGAAAGCACTTCGTGATAAAATCAGCCTGGTGCAGCGTTTTAAGCCTTCAAAAGGGCAATTGCTCGACATAGGTGCGGGTACAGGTGATTTCCTGGTAGTAGCTCAGCAAAATGGTTGGGATATTACAGGAATTGAGCCGAGTGAAAAGGCGAGGAGCATTGCAAAAGGCAAAGGCGTGCCATTTACATCCGATTTGCAAGAGATCCCGTCGCACAGTAAAGATGTGATTACCATGTGGCACGTATTGGAACATGTGCCTGATGTGGAAGCACAAATTACAGAACTGAAGCGTATTTTAAAACCCGACGGGGTTTTGGTTATTGCCGTGCCGAATTATAAATCACACGATGCGCAATACTATGGTGCCTTTTGGGCTGCCTATGATGTGCCAAGGCACCTTTGGCATTTCAGTAAAACATCGATAAAAAAACTTTTCGGGAGGCAGCAAATGGATCTTGTTGAAATTTTGCCGATGAAATTTGACAGTTTTTATGTGAGCCTGCTTTCGGAAAAGTACAAAACCGGGAAAATGAATTTTGTGGGTGGATTTTGGCGCGGATGGGTGTCAAACCGAAAAGCAGCAAAAAACATGGAGTATTCGTCGCATATTTACGTGCTAAAAAACGCTAAAAACTAAAATAAGCTTGTTTTCGGGCTTTTTTGCATTACAACATCCGTTTGGGTTGCCTTTTTTCGAAACTTCGGCAAATCGCCTTATTTAAAGCCGGTTTTAATTGAATACGTTTATGTCGATTTTTGGTTTCCATAGCAAAAATTTATGGCCTTAAAAATTGAAAAAAATGCGATGTTTTTGGTACGTAAAACGGAATTATTATTTTTACCAAAATTTTTAAACCTCTAATTTCAGAAAATGAAAAAAACATTAGTTATAGCAGCTGCCATGCTTTCGCTTGTAGCCTGCAACAAAGAAGGTGCCGCTACGGCTTCAGGATTTAAAACGGCTTATGTGGATACGTCTAAGCTTATTGAAAAATCTGACGAGCTGAAAGACCTTGAAGACAGGGCCAAAGTGAAAGAAGAAGAAATGGGCCGCGAGCTTCAAAGTGACTCTGAGGCATTGAGGATGGATATGGCTGCTGCGCAAAGCGAAGCTCAGACCAAAGGTGCAGAATGGGCACAACTGAAAGGGCAACAGCTACAGAAAAGACAGCAAGAGCTAAGTGTTAAACAACAAACTTTCCAGGAAGAATTTGCTAAGGAATTTGGTGTAAAACGTGATACTGTAGTAAGCCAGATTAAAAAAGTAATCAAAGAATACGGCAAGAAAAAAGGTTACGATTACATTTACGGAACCGGTGATGCTGCATCTGTACTATATGCAAAAGACGGTTATGATGTTACAGATGAGATACTTAAAGAAATAAACGATAAGTATAAATCTACCAAAGGCTCAACTGATACTGCTAAAGCAGAACCTGCAACGGAAGAAAAAAAATAAGAATAGTTTAAAACTATATATGCTAAAGGGCGGCCATTACGGTTGCCCTTTTCTTATTTTTGGCAAATAATTGGGCACAAAATATTTTTGCTTAAATTATTATTTTCTTATATAATTGATTATTTTCGTAAATTAGAAACCAATCACAATGCAAACCCGTTCATCTACAGCCGAATATGCGCTGCGATTTATAAACCAGACAAACCGTTGTGTGTTCCTTACCGGTAAGGCCGGTACGGGTAAAACCACATTGCTTAAGGAAATCATCCGCACTACACAGAAGAATGTGGTGGTGGTGGCACCTACGGGTATTGCTGCGCTTAACGCGGGCGGGGTTACCATACACAGCATGTTCCAGCTGCCGTTTTCAGGGTTTTTGCCTACGTATAGCCAGGATTATTTATCTGATTTTGTGAGATTTGAAAATAAATCTACGTTAAAAAGGCACTTTACTATGCGTGGCGAAAAAAAAGCCGTGATACAAAACATGGAGCTTTTGGTAATAGACGAGGTGAGTATGCTCCGCGCTGATTTACTTGATGCTATAGATTATTCGCTACGAAGTATCCGCCAACGGAATATCCCTTACGGGGGTGTGCAGGTATTATTTATAGGAGATTTACTACAATTGCCGCCTGTTGTTAAAAATGAGGAATGGACGGTATTACAACATTTTTATAAGGGTAAATATTTCTTTCACAGCCATGTAGTGCAGGAAGACCCACCGTTGTACATAGAGCTCGATAAAATTTACCGTCAAAGTGATGAACGTTTTATCGGGGTGTTGAACAACCTGCGTAATAATATCATTACCAAAGACGACCTTGCGGTGCTGAATGAGTTTGTAGACCGTGGTTTCGACCTGAAAAACCACCCCGGCTATATAACCTTGACCACGCATAATGCCAAGGCTGATACCATGAATGCCCGTGCACTGGAAGATTTGGAAGCTAAGGAATACAGTTACCTGCCTGAAATTGTTGGCGAGTTCCCGGAGAAGATTTTCCCGGTGGAGCAAATGCTGAAGATGAAAGTGGGGGCTCAGGTGATGTTTATTAAGAATGACCTTTCGCCTGAGAAAAGGTATTTCAATGGAAAGATTGGTATCATTAAATCGCTTACGGATAATGAGATACTGATACAGTTTCCTGAAGATAACGCTACAATTGCCGTAGAAAAATACGAATGGGAAAACGTACGCTACACCGTGGACGAAAATACCAAGGAAGTAAAAGAGGATGTACTGGGTACGTTTGTGCACTATCCGTTGCGGCTGGCATGGGCCATAACCGTCCACAAGAGCCAGGGACTAACGTTTGACAAAGCTGTGCTCGATGTAAGCCAGGTTTTCATGCCGGGACAGGCATATGTGGCTCTTTCGCGTTTACGTTCGTTAGAGGGGCTTATTTTGCTTTCTCCGATGCAAATGAACGGCATTAGCAACGACGAGGAGGTAATGCAGTATGCACAGGGCAGGGCAGGGGAAGACGAACTTGCGGCTTCGCTGCGTCGGGAAACATTTGGTTTTGCACTCCGTTACCTGAAAGACAGCTTTTTATGGACACCACTTGCTGAACAGTGGCAAAAGCATAAAGTAAGCTATAACTTTGAAGGCGAAAAAAGCGGAAAAAAACCGCATGGACAATGGGCGCGCCAGCAGGAAGACCGCATACACAGCCTGCTTGATGCTTCGGGTAAATTCATTAACCAACTCGACCGTATTTTTAGCGCAGAAGAGGTGGATGTGAATTTTGTACAGGAGCGTGTTACTGCTGCCGTGAATTATTTTTACCCTACCATGGACAGCATAGCTACCAGCCTGTACAGCAAAATGCTGGAGGTTAGGAAGCTGAAGCGTTCCAAAGCTTTTTTTGGCGAACTGACTGAGCTGGAGCAAATGCAAACTACGGCGGTGTTGAAGTTACTGCGGGCGCGGAAGTTGGCAGAGGTTTTGGCATCGGGTGAAACCATAGACAGGGAAAGCCTTAGTACCCCTGAAATCCAAACGTATAAGGCCGATAAAATTGCTGCCCTTGTGGAGATTATGAAGCAAAACCCGGTAGCGCTTGTAGAAGATGAAGACGACGATGATTTTGAAGACGAACGCTACATGCCTAAGAAGAAAAAGGTTGAGAAAAAGAAATCCACGCTGGAAGAAACCTTTGAACTATGGCAACAAAGGCTAAGCATAAAAGAAATAGCAGGAGCACGCAAACTTACTGAAACAACGATACTGAGCCATTTGGCGGGGCTTATACAGGCCGGAAAGATAAAAATAGGGGAAGTATTGCCCGAAGATAAGATAGCGGCACTGGCGAAAGCTTTTGAAGGCTATACCGAAAAGGCCCTTGGCCCGCTTAAGGAAAAGTATGGCGAGGAGTTTACCTATGGTGAATTACGGTTGTACCAGGCGAGTATCGGCTAAGTTAATTTGTTGATGCGTGGATGTGCAATTTGAAGTAAAAGCAAAAACATATTTTAAACAAAAAGCCTTTAAAGCATCTTGCTTTACAGGCTTTTGTATTCTGAAGGAATTACTTTTAAGTCTAAGTTAATCGGATTGTCTAAAGCTCTAACAATCTAAAAATCCAACGATCTAAACTATACCCAGCTAAGCAGCAATACTGCCGGTACAAAGTAAATGGCTATGGTGCGGGCACCGTCATAGTCTTTGGCAAGGCGCTGGCCCAGCAGCAGGAACAGTAACGTTACAGCGCTAAGGATGCCGGCATAATAGGCAAAATCTGCACCTTCGCCCATAAGCAGCTTTACAATACCGATAACGGCAAAGGCACCTGCAAGTACTTCAAGTACAAGGATAAGCATCAGTGAAGCAGGCACCATGTTTTTAATAACGGTTGCAGAGAAGTGGCCTTTCAGCCAGCCCACGTTGCCCTGCCAGTCCATGATTTTATCGTAGCCCGATTGTATGAACGTTACGGCGTAAAAAGCCAGTATTATGATTATTGCAGTTTGGGTATGCGTTTCCATGTATTGTGTTTGTTTAGGTTTCAAAAATAGCAAAACTTTGCTTTGCAGTGTATTAACTTTTTACGGGTAGAGAAAAATATTCTTACAAATCAATATTTTAAGATTTCTCCACTTCGCTGCGCTCCGGTCGAAATGGAACATCATAACAGCTGTTACTTCCTGTGGATAAGTCGTGTCAGCTTTATAGACAGGTCGGTAAGGATAATCTTGGCATTACCATTCCGTTCTATGTGGTACAAGGCATCGCTCAGCTCCTTAAAAATCTCGGTAATGTTGGTGCCGTTTACAAAGGGCGCAAACTTTTCCAGTTTAAAATTCTCTACCGATGGTTCCATGTATACCAGCGGCTTAGCGCCATAATTCAGCAGCAACGCCTGTCGGAACATATCGATGCAATAGTTCAGGAATTGCTTTTGTGCCTCACGGCCAATGCCTGCTATCTGTTCGCTCCAGCTTATCAGGTCGTGTATGGCAGCGGCATTACCCTTGGCACGGAAAGCAGCGCGTACCCACATGATGAACCATTCCTCAAACGGAAACTCGTCCTCGGTTTTGTGCAGTAAGTGTAAGGCCTTATTGTAGTTGCCCTGTGCCTGGTGTGCCAGCTTCATTGCCGTGTTCGGTTCCGTTTTTTCACGTGAAACAAGCCCTTTGGCTATCACCTGTTCCGGCAGGGCGTTAAATTGTAATACCTGGCAACGGCTCAATATGGTTTGCAGTATATCGTCCTGGCTTTCGGCTATTAGGATGAACACCGTTTTTTGCGGCGGTTCTTCCAGTAATTTCAGCAACTTGTTAGCGGTGGCGGTGTTCATTTTATCGGCCATCCAGATAATCATGACTTTATACCCACCCTCAAAAGCCTTCAGCGAAAGCGACTTCATAATTTCAGTAGCCTCATCCACGCCTATTTGCCCCTGTTTGTTGGCAATGTCGATTTTCTTGTACCAATCGAACAGGCTGCCGTAAGGAGTATCGGTAATAAACTCACGCCAGTGCTTCAGGAAGTTCGCACTCACCGGGTGGCTTTTCACCTCGCTATTGGCCGCCACGGGAAATACAAAATGCAAATCCGGGTGCGAAAAGTGTTCAAATTTCAGGTTGCAGGCTGCGTTGCCGCCCTGGTTTTCGCCGCCGGTATTTCCGCAAAGTATGTACTGCGCATAGGCTATAGCCAAAGGGAGTGTGCCGCTGCCTTCGGGGCCTATAAACAACTGTGCATGGGGTATACGGCCGCTGTCGGCGCTGGTAGCCAGGTGGCTTTTTATGTGGTCCTGCCCTAAAATTTGTGAGAAAAGCATAGGGCAAAGATATAAGAAAAGTTGCTGAGTTACGAAAGGTATATAATTCCCATATAGAGTTACGGCCATCAATTTTTACGCTAAATTATACCTACAAGGTCTCGAAGACCTTGCAGGAGTTGTAGCGGGAGTTTAACCTGCAAGGTTTCAAAAACCTTGTAGGTTTTCATATGACCATAGCTGATGGCCCTATAATACTGTTAAAAAACGCTGATAATTGGTCTCACTGCTTCCGATAAGAACGTTGTGTGGGGTATTCTGGCTTCATTTGCAGCAACAAAACCACACAAGACTATGAAAATGAAAAAAGCTTTACTTATTACTGCCATGGGCCTCATGGCAGCGGCTTCGGCCACAGCACAATCGTTTACCTGGGCCAGGAGGTATGGTGGCGAGGGGGAGGATGTAGTCCGTTCGCTTGCGGTAGACGGCGACGGCAACTCCTACATTACCGGCTACTATACCGATACGGCCACCTTTGGCAATGTAACCATGACATCTAACGGCTGGTACGATGTTTTTGTAACCAAGACCGATACTAACGGAAACCTTATCTGGGTGAAGGGCTTTGGCGGCGCTTCGTTTGATTACGGTACCGCAGTTTATTCAGACCATTCAGGGAATGTGTACATCAGCGGGGTATTTGAAGAAAGCTTTGATGCCGACCCGGGTCCCGGCGTAACTACCCTTACCTCTGCGGGGCAACAGGATATTTTCGTCATAAAGCTGAAAGCGGATGGTGATTTTATCTGGGCCAAATCGATAGGCGGTACAGGCTATGAAGAAACTACTGCCATAGGTGCCGACCTTGACGGGAACGTATACCTTACAGGCTACTTTTACGATACGGCTAACTTTAACCCGGCAGGAGAAGCTGCAGAGCTTACCTCATCGGGCAGTTGCGACGGATTTATTGTAAAATATGATGCTGAGGGCAGTTTTAGCTGGGCGCAGCGTTTTGGAGGAAATGATATCGACCTGCCCATGGCTATGAAAGTACAGGACAATGGCGATATGTACATCACCGGGCAGTTCAGGGAAATGGCTGATTTTAACCCTAATCCTGTGGAAGCGTCTTTCCTGTTTACGGAGAGCAACTACCGTGGCCTGTTCCTGATGCATCTTAACAACGATGGATATTTACAGGAAGCGACCAAGCTGGGCGAAGCCCCGTCTGAAGCCATAGCCAGGGACATTGCCATAGATGCTGACGGTAATGCACACATCGTGGGTTCTTTTAGCGGGGAAATGGTGCTTAATGGAGATACTGAAAATGAAATCAGCTTTAACTCGGGTACGTTTACTAAAGGTTTTGTACTGAAAGCCAATACTACCGACGGTGTGGCATGGGCACATCCGTTTGCTTCTGCCCAGCCTAATTTCGGTTTTGGATTGGCAATAAATAATTCCGGGGAAACCTTTGTTTCGGGTTTTTTTGAAGATAGTATAACTTTCGGAAGTACTGTACTTACCCAGGAAACCGAAAACGCTGATGAAAACTTTATAGCAAGGCTTGATGCCAACGGTAATTTTACAGCAGCCTTCCAGTTTGGCGGAGCTAATTTCATAGACAGTCACCATTTACGCAGTGATGCGGCAGGTAACCTGTATACCTCAGGTGCGCTGGAAACATTTGTAGACCTTAACCCCATAGCGGGCCAGGATTTCCCAACGCAAAGCCTTGGCTACAGGGATACCTACCTTATAAAGCTGGAAATGCCGCTAATGGGTACCGATAATCCCGCATTTGTACAAGATGTTTTTGTGTACCCTAACCCGGCAAGCGGCTTAGCGTATGTGCATGCGGCACAAAACCTTAACGGAACGCCGTATACGCTGTACGATGTTGCCGGGCGGAAAATAGCAGCAGGTAAGCTATTGGCAGATAATGCCGTAAGCCTGCAAAACCTCCCGGCAGGTGTGTATACGCTGGCGGTGGAAGGGTTGAATAACTTTAGGATCATCAATCAGTAATCAATAGTTTTTTGTAAACATTCCGGCTAATCGCTTGTAAAAGTGTCGTATACTTTCTACTTTTCGCCCATGGAAAGTTGGGAGATGTTTATCGACTTTTGCCTGATAGCCGGGATGTCTTTTCTTGGCCTGCTCATCTTTTTCCTGATAAAGCAAAAAGCAGGCTTTTCTAAAAAGCTGCTCATCGTTTTCTTTGCCAGCGCTTTTTTCTTCCTGCTGTATTATTACGGCTACCTGCACAGGTCCAGGCCCATAGGGGCTATAGCCATACTTTTCGGGCATGGGGTAGGTTACCTGCTGGGTCCTATGATACTGTACCTGCTAAAATCCATCATCTTCCCGAAAGAACAGCTGGTAAAGCCCATGCTGCTGAACCTGATACCGTTTTTTGCAGTATTTTTGTGCATAAACATACCACTGTCTGTAGCCATGGCTACCGATTATTTTACGCCCTTCCATAAATTCTACAACAATGCCGAGGGTTATTTTAACCTTGCGGAGAATGCTTTTTTTGCCGTTTACCTTGTGCTTACGTGGCGTTTTTTGGTGCGGATAGAAAAGATATTCCAGGAAAACTATTCGGCTTTAGATAAAAACAACCTGGACTGGTACCGGTACCTTATTATCGGTTTTGTGGTGATTATTACAACCGATTCCGCCTGTACGGTTTACGAATTTTTCTTTGCCATAATCGAGTGGAATATAGGTACTATCATTGCCCTGATTTACATAGCCATGTATCTGTATTTGGGTTACAAAGGCATGTTCCAGGCGCAGATACTGATGCCCGATTTCCTTTTGGATAAAATAAGCGGCAAGGCACCACAACCCGAAATTTTTCACGAACCTGAAGCACCCGTAACAGAAACCCCTGCAAAAACCGTTACCGGGCAGCTGGATAGTTTCTCTGCGCCTGAAATAGAGGGGCTTAAAAGCAGGTTATTATCCCTTTTGGAAAACGACAAGGTATTCCTGAACGAAGAACTGAGCCTTACTGACCTTTCGGATAAAATGGGCATTTCCAACAAAAAGCTCTCAGAACTACTAAACAAATACCTGGATACCAGCTTTTATGACCTGGTGAACGATTACCGCATAGGCGAGGTTAAGCGCCGCCTGGATGCGGGCGATGCCGAAAAGTATACCATGGTTTCTATAGCGTATGATTCGGGTTTCCAGTCGAAAGCCAGTTTTTACCGCATTTTTAAGAACCGGGAAGGTATTTCACCTACGGATTACAGGAAGAAGGGGATGTAATACTTTCCACCATAAATTCGGGATTTTGCGTTGCGTTTTTCACGTTGCGTCACTGCGAGCGAAGCGCGGCAGTCTCATCATTAAATTATTAGATAAAAAATTAGATTGCTTCGTCGTGCCTCCTCGCAAAGACGGCATGTGAAGAAAGCAATCAAAATTTAACAAAAATCTTCTTTATAAAGCTCTTAGCCAAAAAATTGCGCAAACGATTTCTGCGAAAATATCCTTGCCCAACTCGTTACAGATTATTTCCGTTTCATGCAAAAAACCAAACTTTAACACTTATATATTTATTTGTAAATCAGATATTTATTAGAATTGCAAAAATCTTTATGAACAATTATTTGGCTTATTATTAACACAAAAACCTATATTTGCATTTCACCATACTTAAAACAGAACATAAATAACTCTATGAAAACCCTTTCAGACATCAATTTCAAAGACAAAAAAGCTGTAATACGTGTTGACTTCAACGTTCCTCTGGATGAGAACTTTAACGTAACCGACGATACCCGTATCGTAGCTGCAAAACCTACAATTGATAAAATCCTGGAAGACGGTGGCAGCGTAATACTTATGAGCCACCTGGGCCGCCCGAAAGGCAAAGAGGAAAAATATTCGCTTAAGCATATTGCAGCTAAAGTAAGTGAAGTACTGGGACAGGAAGTGAAATTTGCTGAAGACTGTATCGGTGAAGTAGCTGAGTCTGCTGCTGCGTCACTACAGCCGGGTGAAGTACTGCTACTTGAAAACCTTCGTTTCTACGCTGAAGAAGAAGCCGGTGATGAGGAATTTGCAGGCAAGCTAGCAAAACTGGGCGATGTGTATGTAAACGACGCTTTCGGTACGGCACACCGTGCACACGCTTCTACTACCATAATCGCTAAATTCTTCCCTGAGGCTAAGGTATTCGGTACCCTGCTTGCAAAAGAAATAGAGAGCCTTGACAAAGTGCTTAAAAACAGCGAGAAACCTGTAACGGCTATCCTTGGCGGTAGTAAGGTTTCTACAAAAATCACGGTTATAGAGAACATCCTGAATAAAATAGACCACCTTATCGTAGGCGGCGGTATGACGTATACTTTCGTTAAAGCCCTTGGCGGAAACGTAGGTAACTCTATCTGCGAGCTTGATAAGCTGGACCTTGCACACGAAATTTTGGCTAAAGCCAAAGAACATAACGTACAGGTGCACATCCCTGTGGATGTAGTGGCTGCTGATGATTTCAGCCCTAACGCTAACACCCAGATTGTTGATGTTAAGGAAATACCGGACGGATGGCAAGGCCTTGACGCAGGACCAAAAACCCTTGAAAACTTTAAAGAAGTAATACTGCAAAGCAAAACCATCCTTTGGAACGGCCCTATCGGCGTGTTTGAAATGGAGAAATTTGCTAATGGAACTATAACCCTTGGCGAGTACATTGCCGAGGCTACAGCTAACGGTGCGTTTTCGCTTGTAGGCGGCGGCGACTCTGTAGCTGCGGTAAAACAATTTGGCCTTGAGCCGAAGATGAGCTACGTTTCTACAGGTGGCGGTGCCATGCTGGAAATGCTTGAAGGCCGTACCCTTCCGGGTATAGCTGCTATACTGGAATAGTTAAATAATACAATAAAACCCTGAAGGCCGGTGTTATACATGGGTCTGTGCCCCAAAAGGCACGTAATTTATAGTGAGGAGTAAATTATGAGGAAAAGAGGAACATTGTCGTTGATGTTGGCGCTGGTTTCAGCGGGGCTTTTTGCCCAGGAAACGGCCCAAACGGAGATATCGCCCAGGCCGTATGTAAAAGTTTCATACCTTGATTCGATAAAAGGAAGTTTTGTGCGTAACCACGAAATGGCCTGTATCGACAGCCTGTGGATGGGCGAGCTGGCCAACGACGACCTGTTTGAGGACATGCAAAACGACCTGAAAAACATTAACCCCGATGTTGATGTAGATTACAGGGCGCTGAGCACCGATGTACTGAAAGACAGGCTGGCCAAAATGGATGCTACATCGCCGTTTAACATCGAATACAGCAAAGGCTTAGAAAACATTATAAAATCGTACCTTAAAAACCGCCCACGCAGCTACGAGAGGCTGATGGCGATAAGTGAGTACTATTTCCCGATGTTTGAAGAGCACCTTGCCAAATACAATGTGCCGCTGGAACTTAAGTACCTTGCTATTGTTGAAAGTGCACTGAACCCAAGGGCTAAAAGCCCGGTGGGCGCTACAGGCCTTTGGCAGTTTATGTACCCTACGGGTAAGCAGTACAACCTGGAGGTAAACAGCTACGTAGATGAGCGTTGCGACCCTCTTAAAGCTACCGAGGCTGCCTGCCAGTACCTTACCAGCCTGTATAATATTTTTGGTGACTGGGATTTGGTACTTGCATCATACAATGCAGGCCCGGGTAACGTTACCAAAGCCATACGCCGCAGTGGTAACTACAAAAACTACTGGAATATCCGTAAAAACCTGCCACGCGAAACCCAGGCGTACAACCCTGCATTCATGGCTACCATGTACATTTACGAATATGCCAAAGAGCACGGCCTTAAAGGACAAAAAGCCGCTCTTACGTATTTTGAAACCGATACGGTAATGGTAAAACGCCAGATGTCGTTCAGGCAGATATCAGAACTATTGGATATACCGGTTAAGCAATTAGAGTTCCTTAACCCTATCTATAAGCTTGATGTAATTCCGTTTACGGGTGCAAAGGCGCATTACCTAAGGCTTCCGAAAGATAAAATCGGTTTATTTGCTTCAAATGAAAACGCCATTTATGCTTACATAGACCACGAAGGTACCAAGCGCGAAAGGCCTTACTGGGTGGGTAACCCTGACAAGGACAGCACTGCTATAGCGTCAAATTCATCTAAGCATAAATCGAAATACCAGAAAAAGACCAACGTTACCACAAAAACGTATATCGTAAAAAGTGGCGACAACCTTGGGGCTATTGCCGATAAGTATGATGTAAGCCTTGCCGAACTGAAGAAGTGGAACAAGATTAAGGGTACTAACATCAGGGCGGGGCAGAAGTTGAAAATACAGAAGATAACCACGGTTAAAGAACGTATTATTGCTGAGGAGCAACCTGAATCGGCTATTGCTGCTAACGATACTACAAAGGCTGCCAAGGCTACGGCTAAAACAGCTGATAAAACCAAAGTTGTAGCGGCTAAGGACAACAAGGATAAAGAAGAACAAACCGAAGATACCCCTGCTATAGCGGCTGCTGATTGTGATGCGCCTGCTAACGAGCAAAAGGCGAATACTGCGGTGGCTTCGCAACCGAAAAAGCGTGATACTACCTATGACGAAGCCCGTTTGTACATTGTACAAAAAGGTGACTCACTGTTCAGTATTGCAAGGAAACATCCGGGTGTTACGGTAGATAACCTTAAGGACTGGAACCAGATTAAAGGCGAAAGTTTACAGCCGGGAATGAAACTGAAAGTAGGAGACAACTAAGAAATGCTCCCTAACATATTTACCATGAAAAAAGTGCAGCAAATAGTAGCGTTAGCGTTACTTATTAGCTGCACTTTTTCGTCTTGTAAAGGTACCGATGACCAAAATGTATCGGAAGGCGGGCCAAATGAGGTAAGCATCATCATAAGCGATGCGCTTTGGAATGGCGCTGTAGGCGACAGCCTTCGGAAAAAATTTGCCGCACCGGTAGAAGGCCTTGTGCAGGAAGAACCCATTTTTACCCTGAACCAGTACCGCGGCCAGTTGCTTGACGATGATATAAAGCACGGCCGTAACATCATCTTCATCAACCAGGGCGAAGGCTTAAAGCTGGATTACCGATATAAGCAAAACAGTTACTGTAACCCGCAGCATGTTTTTACGCTTAGCGGCAAGGATGTGCCCGAGCTTATAGAGGCGGTGCAGATGTACAGTGACGAAATCATCAGGACGATAAAACAGGGAGAGATTTCGCGTGCGCAAAAACAGGATATTGAAGTTGGCCTGCGTGATACCACGTATTTTGCCAATCAATACGGCCTGAGTATTAAAGTGCCGCAAAGCTACCGGTACGCCATAAAAAACGAGAATTTTGTTTGGCTTAAAAAAGAAATTCAGGGCGGTAATACTAATCTGCTCCTGTACCGCGTGCCGTACATAACCCTGGAAAAAGACCGCGATATGATTAACAACATCATTCGCATGCGCGATTCGGTGGGGACGCTGTACATACACGGCCGTGAACCGGAAACGTATATGGTTACCGAGGCTACGTATTCGCCATCGGTGTTTATGACAGGGTTTAAAGACCACCACGCGCTGGAAACCCGTGGCAACTGGGAAATGAAAAACGACTTTATGAGTGGGCCGTTCATCAACTTCAGCATACGCGACAACAAAAACCAGTGCTATATGGTTATTGAGGGTTTTATTTACTGCCCGTCGTCGCCTAAGCGCGACCTGTTACTGGAACTTGAGGCCATAATACGCTCCACAAAATTCTTATGAGCATACAATTCGAAATAAAGCGATTTACCGAACTTTCTACCTCTGAACTATACGAAGCCCTGCAATTGCGCGCAAATGTGTTTGTAGTGGAGCAAAACTGCGTTTATCCGGATATTGACGGCAAAGATACCAAGGCATTACACCTATTGGGTAAATACAACGGCAAAATCGTGGCCTACGCACGTTTGTTTGACAGTGGGTACTATTTTGACAACCCATCCATAGGCAGGGTGGTTATTGATGCAGGTTATCGCGACCGTAAATGGGGGCACGACCTTATGAGGGCTGCCATACAGGGCATTTACGATAACTTCGGGCAGAAAGCCATTACCATATCGGCGCAGGAATACCTGAAAAAGTTTTACGAAAGCCACGGTTTTGTTCAGGAAGGCGAGGGGTATCTTGAGGATGACATCCCGCACATCAGGATGCATAAGGTTTTTGTTTAAGGTTTGCCCAAGTTATTTGTTCACTTTTGTTAGCGTGTCAATCAGGTACTTTTTAATTTTTGAGTAAGGAATTGTTACACGGTCAAACATTACTGGAAGACAGGCCATACCCACGTCATATCGGGCTATAAACGTAAACGCTTTTTCGTCGTTTATCTCTATCTGAAGTTTATCCATTTCAAATGGAGTAAATACTATTTCTTCAAGGCAATAGCTCGTTTCTTTTTGGTCCTGCTTTTTCATTTCAAGAAACTGTTGCTCCAAGTTTCGGTTTATTTTTTGTAAAAGTTTGCCATATTTTTCATTAAAAATAGCGTGGTTAGGTAACGTGTCCTTTTGAAAAATGATTAAGTCCTGATAAAACATTCTGCCTTTACCGTCCGGTTCGCTCACATTTACAAACTTATAGCCACGCCAATTTCGTATAATAGTGTTTATCGAATCATTTCCTGGCCCACTGGAGGTGTATTCGTTGTAAACGAGTTTTTGATGAGAGGTTTTATTTACGTAAGGGCCTATTTCCCAAATCTCCCCATTATAACGGCGTCGTTTCTCAGCAGTTAATATTTTTCCCGTATACATTGCTGATCCCGGATAAAGCCAGCCTAAAAAAGGTACTCCGCTATTAAAAGTTTTAAAGTAATCTTCATTAAGACAGGAATATAGTTCTTTGTTAAATTTTTCCACAGCAATTGCTTCAGGAAGGAACTTGTAATTGCCTGCGCACCAATAGCTTTTGTGCGAATAAACCGAATCATTTTTCATTTCATAGGTGTATGTATACCCATCAAAACCCCATGGCCAGCCCGCTATATATTTCTTATCCGAAATGGTGTCTACCTTTGACTGCGTTATTACTTTATACATTTCTGTAACTTCTTTTCTACTAAGGTTAAATACCTTGGTATACACGCCGCTATTGTTTTGTGAAGATTCATGAGCCATATACGTTATACTGCCTGAAAGCTTGTTTATACTGTCTTTGCGTATTTCAAGTAGTGAATATGTATTCCAACTTCTAAAAACAAAGGGCTCTTGTAAATCGGTGATAGGTTCTATATCAAATCGGTTTACAATGTAGTTCGTATACTTTATGCTGGCGGTGTCGCTGTCTTTTGTATATATAATGCTTTGTTGAGCCAGGCAATTTATGGCAAAGGGGAGATATATTATGCTGGTGTAAAAATGTCTCACGGTTGGCGGTATAAAAAACTATGGGCAATTTACATATACTTTGCTAAACGCAAAAAGTAAAATGCAAATTACCCATTGGCTATTTTGTTGGAAATAAATCTTTTGCTTAAAACATCGCATTAATGCGGATGCTGCCCTTAACCAGTGCTAATGCACGGATTGACTGCATGGGCACGTCTTTTGGCTGGTGCTTAGGGTTTTCGCTTACCAGTTTTATGTGTTCCGGTTCTTCGCTGCGGTGTATGTACTTTACGGTAATGTACTCATCGCCACCCATATCCAGGCCCAGCAGGTACATTTCGCCAAAGAAAATACTGTTTTTAATATCGTCCAGTATCTTGTACATTACTATATCGCCGCTGTTCAGTATGGGGCGCATACTGTCTCCCGTTACGTATACAGCGCCGTCGCATTTAGGCAGGTGCGGTACAGAGATGTAATCATCAGGTTTCATGGTGTTGGCACTGCCGAAAAGCGGCACTATACCGGCCACAGCCTCCAGGTTGTATAGCGGTATCTTCTGGCTTTCTACGGTAACATCGGTCTTCAGGCGGAATGTGGTAACACCCGTAGGCATTTCACTTTCAGGTAACAGCATATCACCAAAGCCGGTAAGCAGCCAGTTAGGATTCAGCTGAGGGTACTGGCTGATAATTTTTTCCAGTACGTTGCTGCCTATGCTTTTCTCGTCTTTTACAGCCTTGCTTATAGCGCCACGGCTTGCGCCGATACTGTTTTCAAAAGCGTAATAGCTGATGCCCGTGGCCTCTATAAACTGGCCTACCCTGCGTGATACCATATCAGAAATTTTTACAAATGTAAGAAAATAATCTTTTCTTTAGTGTAATAATATGGTAATTTATCAATGTAACAATTCAGTGATGTGTTATAATTCCTAAAACAATTGATACATTGGTACACAGAAACATCGTTTCATTAAAACAAGTTATTGCGTTTAAACAACAATACACCTACAACCGAAATTAGGAACGAAGCCAGCGCTATAAGCCAAAGCCCATGCGGGTTTTCCTGAAGGCTGTTTGGTACGTTCATGCCGTAGAAACTCGCTATAAGCGTAGGTATCATCAATATTATGGAAATGGAGGTAAGCCGTTTCATGATGATGTTCAGGTTGTTAGAAATCACGCTGGCGTAGGCATCCATGGTGCCGGTAAGGATATCGCTGTATATGTTAGTAGTGTCCTGTGCCTGGCGTAGCTCAATTTCTACGTCTTCAATCAGATCCGGGTCATAGCCGTCGCGGTACGCTTTAAGGTTGCGAATGCGGTAAAACAGCACTTCATTGCCTTTAAGCGAAGTGATAAAATACACCAGGCACTTTTCTATTTGCAGCAACGCCTGAAGGTCTTCATTACGGATGGATTTTTCCAGGTTATCTTCGGCATGTTTTATAAGCTGGTTTATCTGTTTCAGGTACTTCTGGAACCATATACTGCTGGATAACAGCAGGCGAAGCACCAGTTCCATAGGGCCGTCGGGCTGTATATGTTTTTTCTTAGAGTACTGAATGAAGTCGGCCAGCATGTCGTTTTGTGTAAAGCAAAGCGACACAAAAACATTTTCCTTAAAAATTACGCCCAGCGGGGCAGTGGTGTAGGGCAGGCGCTCGCTGTTATGCTTTATAGGCATGCGGAGGAGGATAAGGCACCAGCCGTCTTCCATTTCTATACGGGGGCGTTCGTCGGTATCTTCAATGTCGTTGTAAAATGCCTCGGGTACCTTCAGTTCGTCTAAAAGGTATTTTTTTTCGGCTTCGGTAGGGTTTACGGCGCTGATCCAGATAGAGTCGTTCTCGGTTTTACATGTAGTAAGGCCGCAGTGGTCTTTGGTGTAATAGGTTACCATTTTGCTTTTCCCTCAATAATTTGGTTACAGGGAAAAGCTGCTTCGCTATCCCTGCAGGGTTAATACTTGTATTTCCTGTCGGTAGTCGTCCATGGTGGAACAAAAATTTTTTGCAAAGGTAAACAATTACAATGCCATAACATTGCGTATTCCTTAAATTAAGATGTCCTTAAGGTTGTTTTATTGTGAATGTTGAGGTTAAAAACTAAAGCGTTCCCTGCAAACATGCTTTGTGGTAGTTATGGTTTCACCGTTTGCGGCGGTAGTTTTATATGTCACGGTTTCGCACTCACGGTGGTCGTTGCTTTTCCTTATGAATAGTACAATGCCTGTGGTTAGAATGGCTAATGCTGCAAGTGATGCTAGGATAGATTTTGGTTTCATGGTTGGGTAATTTTTGTAAAAGTACATAATTATTGCCGTAACTATAAACATCTTCTATGCTAATATTTGCCAATAAAATGGGATGATTTCCTAAAGCGAACTTTTTGGCATATCTTTGCACATAATTTACACTAATTATACGTTTTTAGGATATGATAAAAGTTTCTGATTCAGCAAAGAAGAGGGCCATTATGCTCATGGAGGATGACGGCTTTAACGCAGCTACTGACTATATAAGGGTAGGCGTAAAGAGCGGTGGATGTTCAGGTTTGTCATACGAACTTAAATTTGACAACGCGCTTAGCGAAAATGATAAAGTATTTGAAGACAATGGCGTAAAGATAGCCGTAGATAAAAAAAGCGTACTGTATCTTGCGGGTACAATCCTTGAGTTTAGCGGCGGCCTTAACGGCAAAGGCTTTGTTTTCAATAACCCTAATGCCGCAAGGACTTGTGGGTGTGGGGAGAGCTTCTCGCTATAAAAAAGTTTAAAGTTTCAGGTTTCAGGTTCCATGTTTTGGAGCCTGAAAATTGAGGCTTATTTGTAACGTTTAAAAAGTTATTCAGTATAGTTTTTAGGTTCGAGTGCGCAACTTTAAACCTGAAACTTTAAACCTGAAACAAAAAACATGAGTAAGTATACAGAAGAAGAATTAAAAATCGAACTCGAAAATAAAGAATATGAGTACGGTTTTTATACCGATATAGAAAGCGAAACGTTTCCCATAGGGTTAAACGAGGACATTATCCGCGCGCTTTCGGCTAAGAAAGAAGAGCCGGAGTGGATGACCGAGTGGCGCCTTGAGGCGTACCGTGTATGGACACAGATGATTGAGCCTGAATGGGCAAACGTACACTACGAGAAACCCGACTTTCAGGCTATTTCCTATTATTCTGCACCGAAAACGGTAGACCCTAACAAAACGCTTGACGATGTAGACCCTGAGCTTTTGGCCATGTACAAAAAGCTGGGTATTTCTATAGACGAGCAAAAGAAGATGAACAACATAGCTATGGATATAGTTGTGGACTCTGTATCTGTTGCTACCACGTTTAAAAAGACACTTGCTGAAAAAGGCATTATTTTCTGCCCGATTTCAGAAGCCATAAAAGAACACCCTGAACTGGTTAAGAAATATATCGGGTCGGTAGTGCCGCAAAAGGATAACTTCTATGCAGCGCTTAACTCGGCCGTATTCTCAGACGGTTCGTTTTGCTACATCCCTAAAGGGGTGCGTTGCCCTATGGAACTGAGCACGTATTTCCGTATTAATCAGGCAGGTACCGGGCAGTTTGAGCGTACGCTTGTTATTGCCGATGAGGGCAGCTACGTGAGCTACCTTGAAGGCTGTACCGCACCAAGCCGTGACGAAAACCAGCTTCACGCCGCTGTGGTAGAGCTTATAGCGCTCGACGATGCCGAAATTAAGTACAGCACCGTACAAAACTGGTTCCCCGGAACTAAAGAAGGCAAGGGTGGTGTGTTCAACTTTGTAACCAAGCGCGGTCTTTGCGAAAAGAACGCTAAAATAAGTTGGACACAGGTAGAAACCGGTTCGGCAGTTACCTGGAAATACCCAAGCTGTGTACTTAAAGGTGATAACTCGGTAGGTGAATTTTACTCTATCGCGGTTACCAATAACTTCCAGCAGGCAGACACAGGTACCAAGATGATTCACCTTGGCAAGAACACCAAGAGTACCATTATTTCTAAAGGTATCTCAGCGGGTAAGTCGCAAAACAGCTACCGTGGCCTTGTACAGATAGGAAGCCGTGCCGAAAATGCGCGTAACTTCTCTCAGTGTGATTCACTGCTTATGGGTAACAACTGCGGTGCGCACACCTTCCCGTACATTGAGTCGAAAAACACTACCGCCAAGATAGAGCACGAAGCTACGACCAGTAAAATTGGTGAAGACCAGGTGTTTTACTGCAACCAGCGCGGTATCCCTACAGAAAAAGCCATTGCCCTTATTGTTAACGGATTCAGTAAAGAGGTACTTAATAAGCTGCCAATGGAATTTGCCGTAGAAGCGCAGAAGCTTCTTGAAATAAGCCTTGAGGGATCTGTGGGTTAATTTTGTTTAAAGTTTAAGGTTTAAAGTTGTTTACTCTTGCCTTATAACTTTGATTAATCAATACAATATATGGCTACGGTAAAAAGGTTTGAAGATTTGGAAATCTGGCAGGAAGCAAGGCGACTTTGCAAAGAAATTCACATCATTTCGGTAGAAACCGGATTAAAATCAGACTTTAGGTTTCGTGACCAAATAAAGGCTTCATCAGGTTCTATCATGGACAATATTGCTGAAGGCTTTGAAAGAAATGGAAATTTAGAATTCAGGCAATTTTTATCTGTTGCCAAAGGCTCAGCCGGCGAGGTGAGGTCTCAACTGTACAGGTTGCTTGATTACGGTTATATTGACGAACATAAATTCAACTATTTGAAAGATTGTTTTGAGAATTTAAGCGGTAAAATAAACAATTTTATAATTTATCTAAACAATAAAGATTTTAAGGGTACTAAGTTCCAGTGAGGCAACTTTAAACCTTAAACTTTAAACAATTAAAACATGTTAAGTATAAAAAACCTGCACGCGAAGGTAGAAGACAAAGACATACTAAAAGGAATTAACCTTGAAGTTAAAGCCGGTGAGGTACACGCTATTATGGGGCCAAACGGTTCTGGTAAAAGTACCCTTTCATCGGTTATTGCCGGTAACGAAAACTACGAGGTAACCGACGGTGAAATCATCCTTGAAGGTGAAGACATAGGCGAACTTGCCCCAGAGGAGCGCGCGCACAAAGGTGTGTTCCTTTCGTTCCAGTACCCTGTAGAGATACCGGGCGTATCGGTAACAAACTTCATGAAAACCGCCATTAACGAAACCCGTAAGGCTAACGGCCAGGATGAAATGCCTGCCAACGAAATGCTGAAGCTTATCCGTGAAAAAAGCGAACTGCTGGAAATAGACCGCAAGTTCCTTTCGCGCTCGCTAAACGAAGGTTTTTCGGGTGGTGAGAAGAAGCGTAACGAAATTTTCCAGATGGCTATGCTGGAGCCGAAGCTTGCCATACTTGACGAAACGGATTCAGGTCTTGACATTGATGCGCTTCGTATCGTGGCAAACGGTGTAAACAAACTACGCAGCAAAGACAACGCTGTTATTGTTATCACCCACTACCAGCGCCTTCTTGACTATATTGTTCCTGACTTCGTTCACGTACTGTACAAAGGTAAAATCGTGAAATCGGGCGGTAAGGAACTTGCCTACGAACTTGAAGAAAAAGGCTACGACTGGATTAAAGCGGAGAATTAATTCGTTTAAAGTTTAAGGTTTAAAGTTTAAGGTTTGAGCAGGAGTGGTTATTGAGCTCCTCACAACTTTAAACTTTAAACTTTAAACCTGAAACTATAGAGATGGATTTAAAAGAAAAACTATTATCGTCTTTTATGGCGTTTGAGGAGCATGTAGATGTGCACAGCACGCTGCACGACATCCGTACGGCTGCCATTAAGAATTTTGAGGCGAAAGGCTTCCCTACAAAAAAAGAGGAGGCATGGAAATACACATCGCTAAACGCGGTACTGAAGAATGATTTTACGGTGTTCCCTAAGAGCGAAAACGCTCTTAACTATGGCGACGTAAAAAAATATTTCCTGCACCAGATAGATACCTACAAGCTGGTGTTTATCGATGGTGTTTTCAGTTCGTTTTTAAGCAGCACTACGCATGACGGCATTGATGTATGCCTTATGAGCAGCGCGCTTACCAAGCCGAAATACAAGGAAGTGATTGATGCCTACTTCAACAAAATAGCAAGCAAAGATGAAACACTTACTTCGCTAAACACGGCATTTGCCAGCGAAGGTGCTTTCATAAACATACCGAAAGGTAAGGTAGCCGATAAGCCTGTTGAAATCATGTACCTGAGTACAGGTAGCGAAGCCGCACTTATGGTGCAGCCGCGTAACCTGGTTATTGTAGGCGAAAATGCCCAGGTGCAAATTATAGAGCGCCACCAGAGCCTTAATGGTAATCCGGTGCTGACTAACAGCGTTACCGAAATCTTTGCGCAGGAGTATGCCAATGTAGATTACTACAAAATACAGAACGACGAGCAATCGGCAAACCTGGTAGACAATACTTATATAGCCCAAAAACGCAATAGTAATGCTTCTGTGCATACTTTTTCGTTTGGCGGCAATATTACCCGTAACAACCTGAATTTTTACCACCAGGGCGAGCATATAGAGAGTACGCTTAAGGGTATTACCATTATTGGCGACAAACAGCATGTAGACCACTACACGCTGGTACACCACGCCACACCAAACTGCGAAAGCCACCAGAACTACAAAGGTATTTATGACGGCAATGCTACAGGTGTGTTTAACGGTAAGATATATGTGGAGCGCGAAGCCCAAAAGACTGATGCTTTCCAGCAGAATAATAACATCCTTATCAGCGAAAAGGCAACAATTAATGCCAAGCCACAGCTTGAAATTTTTGCTGATGACGTAAAGTGTTCACACGGCTGTACCATTGGCCAGCTTGATGACGACGCATTATTTTACCTGCGCAGCCGCGGTATCCCACAAAAGGAAGCCAAGGCACTGCTTATGTACGCGTTTAGCAACGAAGCTATAGACAGTATCCGCATACCGGAGCTTAAGCAACGCATTACCAAACTCATTGCCACCAAACTTGGCGTGAGCATGGGTTTTGATTTGTAAGAATTTTATCTGTTTTAAATAGTTGAAGACTGCCTTTCGGGGCAGTTTTTTTGTTTTGGTTTGACACGAATTTCACAAATTGATTTTGCAGTAACTCAAAATTTTAAATACAATCCTGATTAAAGAACTTGTGGCATTAGTGAAATTCGTGGCAAAACCTAAAAAGCATTACCTTTGCACCCGCATGGAAACCAAACGTTATACCTACGGCAAAGCCGAAAAACTAAAAAGCCGCACGCTCATCGGCGAGCTTTTTACAGACGGACAGTCGGTAAGTAAGTACCCGTTGAGGTTGGTTTACAAACCCCTTGAACCGGTTGAAGGTGCTACTACACAAGTTGGGGTGTCGGTTTCCAAGAAATACTTTAAGCGTGCGCACGACCGCAACCTTTTTAAGCGTCACCTGCGCGAAGCCTACAGGCTGAACAAGCACATTCTACTTGACAAAGTAGAAAAGCCGTATGCCATTATGTTCTTTTACCAGACTAAGGACAGGCTTACCCATGCTGAAATCAGTGAAAAAACCGTGCAGCTTTTCCATAAGTTTTTAGAGAAGGAAGGGTTGTAAATCAATGCCCTATACTATCGGGTTGTGATTTTGCGTTATACGTTAAAATCACCAAACCCATGAAAACATTTTTTTATACCCTTGTACTTGCATTGGCCCTTTCCGGCTGCAAGAAAAATGAAGATATTTCAATTGTTGAAGAAGTTAAATTTAAAGAATTAGAAGCAACCGCTTACGACAGTACCGCTGTAGCCGTTGCAGCTATGGAGGCCCCTATGGCTGATGCCGATGAACTGCCACCTCCACCGCCTATTGAAGGAAACACTAACAATGCCGCGACGATTAAGCCAAAAATCATCAAAAATGCCAACCTGCGTTTCCAGACCAAAGATACCGACAGTACAACGGCTGTAATACAGGTGCTGGTAGAGAAGTATAAGGGCAATATTCAAAGCGATGTGCAACAACATGAAGATTATGAGCTGTCACGGAGTATGAGTGTGCGTATACCTTCGGCCAGTTTTGATGCATTTATTTCCGACCTGAGTAAAGGTGTGGATTATTATGATACCAAGGAAATTTCGTCTCAGGATGTAACGGAAGAGTATGTAGATGTTTCGGCCCGTATTAAAACCAAAAAAGAGTTGGAAAACCGTTACTACGAGCTTTTGAAGAAGGCCAATAAGGTTTCGGAAATGCTGGAAATTGAGCAAAAGCTGTCTGAAATCCGTGAGGAAATTGAAGCCAAGGAAGGCAGGCTGAAGTACCTGCAAACCAAAGTGAGCATGAGTACAATCGACCTGTATTTTTATAAGGAAATTGCACGAGGTACGACCAAAAGGCAGTCGTACGGCAACAAAATTATAGCATCGCTGGGCACAGGATTTAATTCAATTTCAGATTTCTTCCTTTCCGTGCTCGACATTTGGCCGTTAATACTTATTTTCGTAATTGCGATTATACTGATCCGTAAAAAATTAAAGAAGAGGAAGCAAAATGTTTAAGAGATTAAAAAAGAAATACGTAGTTCCTGCCGTAGCCGCAGGGCTGCTGTTTACCGGGGCAGGCTTTACCTACCGCGATGATTTTTTTGAGATAGCCAAACAGATAGAGATATTTACCACCCTTTACAAAACGGTGAATACCAACTATGTGGATGAAACCAATCCCGGTGATATGATGGACAAGGCCATAAAAAGCATGTTGGCCGACCTTGACCCGTATACCGTGTATTTTAACGAAGCCGATGTGGCCAAGTTCAAGATAAACAACACGGGTGAGTATACCGGAATTGGCGCCATGATAAGCCGTAAGGATGGCAAGCTTATCATCAAGGAACCGTACAAGGACTATCCTGCTGATAAGGCCGGGCTTAAAGCCGGTGACGAAATCATACAAATAGGCGATGTGCTTTTGGCTGATTTTAAAGAAGATGCCAGCGAACTGCTTAAGGGCAGCAAGAATACCAAAATTACCATAAAATACCTGCGTCAGGGCAAACCGTTTACTACCGATCTTGTACTGAGCGAGGTAGATGTAAAAGCGGTACCGTATTACGCGCTTGTTGATAAAGAGACAGGCTATATAGTGCTGTCGCAGTTTAATGCCAAAGCCAGCACAGAAACCAAGGCAGCGCTGCTTGACCTGAAGGGCCAGGGGGCAAAGCGTATTATCCTGGACCTTCGCGGAAACCCCGGAGGACTGCTGAACGAAGCTGTAAACATTTGCAGCCTTTTTGTTAAAGAAGGTGAAACCATTGTTACCACCAAAAGTAAGAACGACAAGTACAACAATACCTATAAAACCCATGCTGCCCCGGTAGACCTGGACATTCCGTTAGCAATACTTGTTGATGGAAAAAGCGCCTCAGCTTCAGAGATTGTATCGGGAGCGTTGCAGGATTTAGACCGTGCGGTTATCATTGGCAGCCGCAGCTTCGGTAAGGGGCTTGTACAACGCCCGCTGGATCTTACGTATGGCACACAGGTAAAAGTTACCATATCGCGCTATTATACGCCTTCAGGCCGTGGTATACAGGCGCTGGACTATACCCATAAAGATGCCGACGGTAAGGCCATACGCATTGATGCCAAAAATTACAATGCTTTTAAAACCCGAAACGGTCGTACCGTGTATGACGGGGGTGGTATTTTGCCCGATGTGGTATTGGAAGAGAGTAAGCAAAGCGCCATAGCCGATGCACTGCAACGCAAAGACGGTGTATTTAACTATGCTACCCAGTATTACTATAAAAACCCGAACCTTGGTGCCAAGATACCATCGGTTACCGATGCTGATTTTGAAGCTTTTAAGGCATTCCTGAAAAAGGAGAATTTTGAGTTTGATACCGATACAGAGAAAGCTGTTAAAGAGCTGATGGTTACCGCCAAGAAGGAAAAGGTTGACGAAAGCATTAAGGCAGAATACAATGCACTGTTGGCCGCAGTACAAAAAAGTGAAGACAAAGAGCTTGCCGCCCATAAGGAGGAAATAAAGCAACTGATTACTGATGAGCTTATAAAGCGTTACCAGTACAAGGAAGGCTTGTATAAATACTACCTGACCAGTAATACAGAGATTAAAAAGGCGACGGCCGTACTGGGTAATACGGCAGATTATACCAAAATACTTAAAAAGTAATTTTTTAATATAGTCCCCTCATTTTGAGGGGATTTTTTATTTAGCATGAAGCCAATAATAACTACAGAAGAATTAGGTGCCTTATTAAAAGGAAGCAATATTGTATTGATAGATGCGGGTTCAGGGAAGGAAGCCCGTTTGCGTTATGAGAATAAACATATTGAATCCGCTTTATATGTAGACCTTAATGAACATTTGGCAGAAGTGCCTGAAAATGCTGCAATAGGGGGGAGGCATCCGCTGCCCGGTATTGATAAATTCTCGCAGCTTCTTGGTAGTCTCGGTATTGATACCGATTCTCATGTAGTTGTATACGATGATAAGCAGGGAAGCAACGCTGCTGCAAGGTTCTGGTGGATGCTCAGGGCTGCCGGGCATACTAAAGTACAGGTACTGAGTGGTGGGTTACAAGCGGCCAAAGCTTCAGGTATCAGGCTTACATCGGGTACAGTTTCATCTATGATTAAAGAACCATATCCCTTTACTGCGTGGCAACTCCCAATCAAAAAGATTGATGAGGTGAAAATAGCTTCAGGTAGTGATGACTGGCTAATCATTGATGTGCGTGACACAGAACGCTTTCTCGGTATTACCGAACCGCTGGATCCTGTTGCCGGACATATTCCGGGAGCTGTGAATATGCCGTTTAAGGATAATTTAGATGATAATGGAATGTTTTTACCACCAGGGTTACTCCGGGAAAAATACAGGCATGTATTTGAGAAACATGGCGCTGAAAATATTATTGTACACTGTGGGTCAGGTGTAACGGCCTGCCATACTTTGCTCGCCATGGCACATGCAGGGTTCGAAATACCTTCGCTTTATGTGGGATCCTGGAGTGAATGGTGCAGGAATTTTTAATTTAAGCCCTGATATTGATATTTATCTATGTGTTTTATGAGGGTTAATAATTAAAACTCTATTTCTTTTAATCACTTTTTTTCGTGTTTATAACTTTTTGATAAACAAATACGCTATAGTATTGCGCAGAGTGTAAATGCAGCATCGTTTCGTTAAATATTGGCATGCAGGCGGTATAGCATGTTGTAAAAACTGCTAACTTTGTATCTTTATAAATCAAACAATTGTCGTGAGCTCAAGTCACAAACACCTGAACAGTGTAACCTTAGGAGGACTTATTGTTACACTGGGGATAATCTACGGGGATATCGGTACTTCACCCCTATATGTAATGAAGGCCATAGTAGGCGAGAAGCCCATAGATAACGAAGTAGTGCTGGGTGCACTCTCGTGTATTTTCTGGACACTGACCCTGCAAACCACCCTAAAGTATGTAATACTAACCTTACAAGCTGATAACAAAGGAGAAGGTGGTATTTTCTCTTTGTATACCCTTGTAAAGCGCCTTAAAAAGAAAGGCCTTATTATCCCGGCCATTATAGGTGGTAGTGCCCTCCTTGCCGATGGTATTATTACCCCGCCCATTTCGGTTTCTTCAGCCATAGAGGGGCTAAAAATCTACAACCCGGAACTTAACACAGTACCTATTGTTATAGGTATATTGTTTGCACTCTTTGTCATACAAAAATTCGGTACCAGCCTGGTAGGTAAGTTTTTCGGGCCTATGATGCTGCTTTGGTTCGGTATGCTGGGTTTTTTGGGTATTATTCCCATATTCCAGTATGCAGAGGTGCTAAAGGCATTAAACCCGTACTATGCCATAAACCTGCTTAGCGTACACCACGACGGTTTTTATGTACTGGGCTTCGTATTCCTGTGTACAACGGGTGCCGAGGCGCTGTATAGCGACATGGGCCACTGTGGGCGTAGCAACATACGCATAAGCTGGGGCTTTGTAAAGCTGATGCTGATACTTAACTATTTCGGCCAGGGTGCTTACCTTATATCGCACGCAGGCAAAACGCTTACTGCGCTTAGCCCAAGCCCTGAAGTACCGGGTAACCCATTCTACCTGCTTATGCCCGACTGGTTCCTGCCGTTCGGTATTGCTATAGCCACATCGGCAGCCATTATAGCATCGCAGGCATTGATAAGCGGTTCGTTCACCCTTATCAGCGAAGCCATGCGCCTTAACTTCTGGCCGAAGGTATCGGTTAAGTTCCCAACAGAACTGAAAGGGCAAATCTACATACCGTCTATCAACTGGTTATTATTCTGGGGCTGTGTATTCATTACACTGCACTTTAAAGAATCGGGTAATATGGAGGCGGCTTACGGCCTTGCCATTGTACTCTGTATGATTATGACCACCATACTTCTGGGCTATTACATGGTAATGAAACGCTACAACAAGCTGTTCATCCTGGGTACCGTTGCGGTATATTTTACCATAGAATTCTCGTTCCTGGTGGCGAATATGAGTAAGTTCCACCACGGTGGTTATGTGTCGCTGGGTATAGCCGGGTTGCTTGCATTCATTATGTTTGTGTGGTACAGGGCTAAGGAAATCCGCAGTGAGTATACCGAGTTTACCAAAATAGACAACTACAAGACCGTACTTGCCGAACTGAGCAACGATAATTCTATACCAAAATACGCCACCCACCTGGTATACATGACCAATGCCGGGCTGAGCGATGAGGTAGAGTCGAAAATTATTTATTCGATACTGCAAAAAAGGCCGAAACGTGCCGATATTTACTGGTTTGTACACGTAAATGTGGTAGATGAACCGTACAGAATGGAGTACCGCGTACGCGAAATTGTAAAAGATGACGTTATACGTGTAGACTTCTACCTCGGTTTCAGGGTGCAGCCGCGTATTAACCTTATGTTTAAGCAGGTAGTGCGCGACCTTGTGAAGCGTGGCGAAGTGGATATTACCAGCCGATACGAATCGCTTAGCCGTAATAATGTGATAGGCGACTTTAAGTTTGTAATTATTGAGAAATTCCTCAGCTATGACAATGACCTGCCATGGTTTGAGCGTATCATCCTCGATATTTACTTTATGCTGAAAAAGGTGAGCCTTTCTGAAGGCAGGGCTTTCGGGTTGGACAGCAGCTCGGTTAAGGTAGAGAAGTTCCCTATAGTAATACATCCGCCGGAGGATATAAGCCTGTGCAGGATAGACGATAAAACCCCACAAAACAATGCTTAGAAAAGTTATTTACCTGTTTTTGCTGCTTGCCCCGCTGCTGGCACGGGCGCAGGAGGAAACCGTATATTCGGTATACTTTGTGTTTGATAAGTATAACCTTGATGAAAAACAGGGAGATGGCGTAGTGGCTTTTATTAAGGCGCTAGATACCACCCGAATAGAAACCATACAGATATTTGGCTACTGCGATGACCGCGGTAAAGACAGCTATAACCTGAAGCTGAGTAAAAACCGTGCCAATACCATTAAAGAAAAGCTGGTAGGGCAGGGTGTTAAAAACAAGATTATCATTACCATAGAAGGCAAAGGGCGTATAATGCTGGAGGAAGATATAGACAACAAAAGCGAGGCCCGTTCTAAAAACCGCCGTGTAGACGTTGTTGTAAACTTCAGGCCTACACCGCCACCTAAGCTGGAACCCGGCATGTACCATATAGAAGACCTTAAGGGTGATATGGTAATTGGCGACCGCATTTACCTGGACAATATACTGTTTGAAAAAGGTAAAAGCCAGCTTACCCTCAGTTCTAAAAAAGAACTGGATAAAGTGTGTAAGATATTGCAGAAGTACAAGAACCTACAGTTTGAAATACAGGGGCATATATGTTGTACGCCTACCTTCCAAAAAGAGGCAATAGATATGGGGACGCGTAAGCGCGAGTTGAGCATCAACAGGGCAAAATCGGTATTTAATTACCTCAAGGCAAAAAAAGTAGCCGAGAGCCGCATGACCTTTAAGGGTTATGGCAATACTAAGCCGCTGGGCAAAGGGCCTGAATACGACCGCCGTGTAGAACTGGTAATTACCAAAATATAAGTATACTAATCCCGCTTCGGCGGGATTTTTTTATATTAGTGGTCATGAAAAAACACAGGCTGCTATTATATACTACCATTGTTTTCTTCCTGCTTATTAATACCAGTTACTTTTGGGAAGGTTGGCTGGGCATGCTCGCTTTCCCGGTGTTTATGTTGCTCGGCCTTTTGTATTTAGTGTTGGCCATTGCAGCTTTGGTTCAGCTTGTTAAAATCTTAAGGGAAAAGTTTTCGGATAAAAACAGGCTTAAAGTTTTATGCTTGTTAGTAGCCAGCCTTGTGCTTATTGCTTTATTCCCCACCGGAATCATCCCGTATTCAAAACTTGAAAGTAAACCATTGCTGGTTGCAACAAAGGAAGGTGCCGCTAATTGCATGAGTACATTAAAACTCAGGGAAAACAAAACGTACCTGTTTCACCATGTGTGTTTCGGTGTTGACGAGGAAAGTGGCACTTATACGGTTAGAGGAGATACGGTGTTTTTTAATTCGCAGCGTTTTTCAGAAGATAACGTTAATCAGTACAGATATGCAGTAATAGAGGGAAATAGCATTAACTTTCCACAAACCAAAAAGGGTGACTATCCATTTTATATGCACATTGAGCAAAACAACCTGACCCAAAAGTGATTTTTCTAAAACCGCACGAACCATGCATTTTGGCAGTGTAAGCACTTATTTTAAAAAAACATGCCGTAACTTTGCACAAAACTATTGCACATGGATGCAACTGCCCAAAAAGAAAGGATACACATGTTTGATATACAGGCTGTAAGAGCCGATTTCCCGATACTGAATGAAAAAGTAAACGGCAAGCCGCTGGTTTATTTTGATAATGCCGCTACTTCGCAAAAGCCGCAGATAGTAATCGATGCCATAAGCAAATACTACACTACCATTAACGCCAACATACACCGTGGGGTGCACACTCTGAGCCAGTTGGCTACCGATGCATATGAGGTATCGCGCCAAACCATACAAAAGCACATAAACGCTGCCCATGCCCATGAGGTACTGTTTACCAGTGGTACCACACACGGTATTAACCTGGTGGCAAGCGGCTTTACCCAGTTTTTGAAACCGGGCGACGCGGTAATGATATCGGCTATAGAGCACCACAGCAACATAGTGCCGTGGCAAATGCTGTGCGAACGTACCGGGGCAAGCCTTCAGGTTATCCCTGTAAATGATGCCGGCGAACTGATTCTGGAGGAATTTGAACGCCTGCTTACAGAGAAGACCAAGATTGTTGCGGTAAACCACATCAGCAATTCGCTGGGTACCATAAACCCGGTTAAGTACATCATAGATAAAGCCCACGCCGTAGGCGCTGCCGTACTTATAGACGGTGCACAGGCCGCACCGCACCTTACCATAGATGTGCAGGCACTTGATGCCGATTTTTACGCCTTTAGCGGGCACAAAGCCTGCGGGCCTACCGGTACAGGCATACTGTACGGAAAAGAGGCCTGGCTGGAAAAATTACCCCCTTACCAGGGCGGCGGCGAAATGATTAAGGAGGTTACTTTTGAAAAATCTACCTACGCCGGGCTTCCGCATAAGTTTGAAGCCGGTACGCCGCACATAGAGGGCGGTATTGTTCTGGGTACGGCCATAGACTACCTTAACGGCATTGGTATGGACAACATCGCCGCTTATGAGCACGAGCTGCTGGTTTACGGCACACAAAAGCTGTCTGAAATAGAAGGTATACAGTTCGTTGGTACCGCTAAAGAAAAAGCTTCGGTAATATCGTTTAACCTGCAGGGAATCCACCCGTATGATATAGGTGCTATTGTAGATAAAATGGGCATAGCCGTACGTACCGGGCACCACTGCACGCAGCCGGTTATGGAGCGTTTCTGCATACCGGGTACGGTAAGGGCTTCGTTTGCCTTTTACAATACCAAAGAGGAAATAGACGCGCTTGTAGCTGCCGTGAAAAAAGCACAGATGATGCTGGGATAAAAATGGCAGATTTTTTGCTATTTTTACCATGAGGCCTTATTCGGCATCAACTAAAAATAATACTATGAAAAAATTATTTACACTGTTTGCCGTAAGCCTTGTGCTGGTAACAGGCTGTGCTTCTAAAAAGAAGGCACAGGAAAATACTGCGAAACAGGCCGAAAACCTGGAGTTTGAATACAGGGCCATAACCCGTGGCACCCAGCTTAGTGTGGTTATCAGCAAAGCAGGAATATGGGCTTCTACCGTACGCGGTAACAAGCCCGAAGCAAAAAAGATAGAGACAGTACAGTGGGACGAACTTGTGAAACTGTACAATGACAATATCAGCAAAAAGCAGGTAAAGCTGGAGGAGCTGGAAGCGCCAAGCAAAAAACACCAATTTGACGGTGCCCTGGCAGCAAACCTTACCGTAAAATCGGGCGAGGTGACCCAAACCAGCGTAACGTTTGACCACGGTAATCCGCCTGCACAGATTAAACCACTGGTAGATAAAATAGTGCAGCTTGCCGGTTTTGAAAAATAAGAAGGAGGAATTACAATATATGACCATTAAAGAAATACAGGACGAAATCATTGACGAGTTTTCGATGTTTGATGAGTGGGACGAGCGCTACCAGTACGTTATAGACCTGGGAAAATCGCTTCCGCTGATTGAAGAACAATATAAAACCGAAGACAATATCATTAAAGGCTGCCAAAGCAAGGTATGGCTGCACGCCGAAGAACAAAGCGGTAACATAGTATTTACCGCTGATAGCGATGCCATACTTACCAAAGGGCTTATTGCTATAATGATACGCGTATTCAGCGGGCAAAAACCGGCTGCCATACTGGAAGCCGATACGGCCTTTGTAGATGAAATAGGCCTTAAGGAGCACCTTTCGCCTACACGTGCCAACGGCCTTGTAAGCATGATAAAACAGATAAAAATGTACGCACTGGCATTCAGTGCCAAAAATTAAAAATATGGAGCAGCAAATAGATACAGCCCAGCTGGGTGAAGAAATCGTAAAGGTGCTTAAAGGGATTTACGACCCTGAAATACCGGTAGATATATACGAACTGGGCCTGATATACGACGTTATGGTAAACACTGATAACGAAGTGAAAATACTAATGACCCTTACCTCGCCAAACTGCCCGGTGGCCGAAAGCCTGCCGCTGGAAGTAGAGGAAAAAATCAACAAGATAGAAGGCGTTAAGGCTACCGAAGTGGAAATTACCTTCGACCCGCCATGGACGCGCGACCTTATGAGCGAAGAAGCTAAACTGGAACTGGGGATGCTTTAATCCTCAGTTTGTAAAGTTTTAAAGTTGAAAGTCATAAAGTTCAGTACAGCTCCTGCAAGGTCTTAATGACCTTGTAGGTGTTTTTATTCAGATAATTGCTTTTTAAAGACTGACTATGAAACCCGAAATAAATGCTGAAGACGAGATTGTAAACCGCGTGGCAAACAGCGCACTGCAGGTTTTTGATCTTGAAGATTATTACCCCGAAGGCGAGCGTGTAGCGCTTGATGTTTCGGGTTGGCTGTGGCAAGGCCTGGTGCTCCGTGAAAAAGATTTCCGCGATGCACTTAAAAACCACGACTGGGAACAGTACAGCGGCAAGTTTGTTGCCGTATTTTGCAGTGAAGATGCCATAGTGCCCGCCTGGGCCTATATGCTGGTTACTACCTACCTGCAACCTTTTGCCAAAAAAATAGTGCAGGGCGGTGTAGAGCGCTTAAACGTGCTGGTATACCAGGAAATACTGGACGGGCTTGACTATACCCCTTATGCCGATAAGCCTGTAATTATAAAGGGCTGTTCGCGCAAACCGGTACCTGAGGAGGCTTATGTTATAGCCACACAAAAGCTGATGCCGGTAGCCAAAAGCATTATGTTTGGCGAGGCGTGTTCATCTGTACCGCTGTACAAGCGCAGGTAGTTTTAACGTAAGTTTAAAATTTGCCACCTAACCAAGTGCTATATTTGTAAAAACCCCACATGTTATGAAGAAGATACTTACGCTTTTTGCATCTGTGGCTGTTGCGTTTACCGTTACTGCACAGGATGCCGAAACCCCTGCCAAAACCGATAACGATACTATAGGCCCCTGGACTAAAAAAGGGAACGCCTCGTTATTGTTTAACCAGAGTACCTTTGACAACTGGCTGGCCGGTGGTGAAAACAACATTTCGGGTACACTGGGCTTTAATTACGACTTCAATTATGAAAAAGGCGACTGGAGCTGGGATAATAAGATCATCGCTTCTTACGGTATTGTAAAAACACGTACCAGCTCGTTTGCAAAGAAAACAGACGACAGGCTATACTACAACTCGGTTGTGGGTAAAAAAGCCAGCGAAAGGTGGCTGTATACCGCCATGCTTAACTTCCGTACGCAGTTTACCAAGGGATATAACTACGATAAGGATGAAAACGGTGCAGAAATCCGTGAGGAATATACTAATTTCTTTTCTCCGGCGTATTTACTGGTAGGTCCGGGTATGCAGTACGTGCGTGATGAAAACTTGAAAATAAATATATCACCAGCGACATCTAAATTCACTTTTGTAGACAAAAACTACACCTTGCCAAATGAAGCGTACTTTGGTGTAAAAGAGGGTGAAACCATGCGCTATGAGCTGGGTTTCAACGCCAACATGTATTACAAGCTGGATGTGATAGCTAACGTAACCTTTGAAAACATCCTGAACCTTTATTCAAACTACCTGGAAGACCCGCAAAACGTGGATATCGACTACCAGCTGAATATTGTAATGAAAATAAACCGTTACCTTACCACTAACCTGCAATTCCAAACCATTTATGACGATAATGCCTATCGTGGTTTCCAGATAAGGCAGGTGTTTGGCGTAGCGGCTAACTATGGTTTTTAATTAATTGGACATCAATATAAAACTAAGAATCCCCGAAGTAGTAACTCCGGGGATTCTTAGTTTTAAGTAAGCTATAAAGTTATATTTCCGGTACGCCAATTTCTTCCAAAACCTCCTCGGCTTTGGGCTGTGCCACGGCATTTTTCTTCTTTACCATGCTATATACCCTGTACATAAGTACGATGCTCAGCAGGGTAATGCCCGATACTATAAAGCCCAGTGTGTCATAATGTTCCAGCGGGCTTTGCTTGTCCTTTTGGAATACAATAAGCCCGCCCACAGCGGCGGCAACCCCACCCGATATTTGCTGAAGCGATGAGTTGATGCTCATAAAGGCACCGCGGTCCGGCATGGCCGGTACACCGGTAACAAGTGCCGTGCTGGGTACCATACGGCCTGTAATGCCCACCATCATCAGTACGTTCAGCAATATGACAAGAGGAAGAGGCGTTACGCCTAAGTGTGTGTATACCAGTACTACGCCCACAGTCCAGAAACAGCCAATAGTAAATATCCGGAATTTGTTGAATTTATCACTCAGGAAACCCATAAGCGGCATGCATGCGAGCGTAAATATCCCGGCAAACATATATATGGTAGGCAGTTGTGTCGTTGTGATTTTTAAATTGTTGATGGCAAAAGCACTACCAAAAGGCATCATCATAAAACCGCCTATAGAAAGCAGGGCAGTGGCAGTAAAGCCTATACGGTATTCGCGTTTTTCCAGCGTATGCCATAAGTGGAGTAGTGGAGACTTGTCCTGTTTCAGTTTCAGGTGCTCGTTTACCGGGTTCATGCTGAAGGCTATAAGCAACGCAATGATTGCTGCCATACCTACTATCCAAAGGAAAGGTGCATGCCAGCCCCAGGCATTGGCAAGGTAAAGCCCTATAGGAATACCTAATATTTGGCTTGCGCCAAAGCCCATTTGCAAAAAGCCCATTACGCGGCCGCGTTGCTGTATGGAAAACAGGTCGGTAACAATAGCCATTGAAATAGAGCCTATAACCCCGCCGAAAAGGCCTGTAAAAATTCGCGCAGCCACAAGGGTTTCATAAGTATCTACGATGCCGCATAAGAATGTACCCAGGATAAACCCGCAGTAAAAGAAAAGCAGTAGCTTTTTACGGTCGAATTTATCGGCAAAACCTGCTGTAAGCAATCCGGAAATACCGGCACTGAATGCATAGGCCGAAACGGCAATACCAAATTCGTTTGGTTTCATGCCTATGGTTTTCATTAGGATATCGCCCAATGGCGACATTACCATAAAATCGAGTATTACGGTAAACTGGGTTATCGCCAGTATAAAGATGATTAGCTTCTGATAGCCCGTTAGTGGCGTATCGTTCTGTTTAGGTTGCATAACTGTTCGTTTTTAAGATGTGATGTGTGTATAAATGATGATTGAACTTTATTGTTTATCGGGCGTTAATGCCTTTATTACTGCGGCAAAGGCTTCCTCTTTCATTTCTTCAGTAAGCTTAAAGGGGCGGTGTCCCATGCTTTTGCCATCGGCTTCAAAGCGTAGCATGGTATACAGTGGTCCATACGCTATACTCCAAAAGACTTCCATAGACAGCGGTGTAAGTTCGCCACGCGCTATGGCATTTTGCTTAAAGCGCCCAAGGACGTCCCTGAAATCACCATAGCTGTTTTGCAGTACATAATCGTTGTGTGGCGAATGGCGTAGTGCTTCCCAACACTGCATGGCCGTTTTGTGTTCTAACGAATAAGCAATGCGGTTTTCCCATTGGCAACGGAGGCCTTGTGCAAAAGGCATATCAGGGTCTAAACCCTTAAGGGCGCTGCTGAAAAAACTTCTGCCTATTTCTATCCCTATTTGCTTGATGAGGTTATCCTTATCTTCATAATAGATATACAGCGTTGCTACCGATATGCCGCAGGCCTTAGCCAGCTTGTTCATACTAAAGCCTTCAAAGCCCAATTCGGCCAGTAATTCTATGGCTTTTTTCTTTACCAGTTCTTCCTTATCGGTATCGCGTGTACGCATTCATTTTAATTTGATGCCGCAAATATAAATGAATGTTCGTTTAGTTTTAAATAGTTGCCCCAGATTTTTTTTCGGGGCATAAAAAAAGCGGCATCAAAGCCGCTGTATTTTATTCTTTTTCCTCTGCAAAATTCTCCTTATAATCAGGGTACAGGAATTTGTTGTATGGGAAACGTGTAACATGTATTTCCCTCACGGCTTCGTATACCTTTTCGCGGAAGTCTTCAAAGTTTTCTTTGTTAACCGCTGAAATGAACAGGGCGTTCTTTTCGCCTACATTACTCATCCAGGTATCTTTCCATTCTTCCAGCGAAAAATGGCGGCGTGTTTTTTCGGTAACCAGGTCGTCTTCATCTATAACAAGTGGTTTGTAGGCGTCTATTTTGTTGAAAACCATAATTGTAGGCTTATCATCGCTCTTTATATCCTGCAAAATCTGGTTTACCGATGCTATATGGTCTTCAAAGTCAGGGTGTGAAATATCTACCACATGCAGCAGCAGGTCGGCCTCGCGTACTTCATCCAGTGTACTCTTAAATGATTCTACCAGCTGGGTAGGCAGTTTGCGGATAAACCCTACCGTATCGGACAACAGGAACGGCAGGTTCTTAATCACTACTTTGCGGACCGTAGTATCAAGCGTGGCGAAGAGTTTATTTTCCACAAAAACTTCGCTTTTACTTATAACGTTCATCAAAGTGCTCTTACCCACGTTAGTATACCCTACCAATGCTACACGTACCATGGCACCACGGTTGCTACGCTGCACGCCCATTTGGCGGTCTATAGTACGAATACGCTCTTTAAGCAAGGCTATACGGTCGCGCACTATACGGCGGTCAGTCTCAATCTCCGTTTCACCCGGACCACGCATACCTATACCACCACGCTGGCGTTCAAGGTGGGTCCACATACCGCTAAGGCGCGGCAGCAGGTACTGGTATTGTGCCAGTTCTACCTGTGTGCGTGCATATGATGTTTCGGCACGTTGTGCAAAAATGTCCAGGATAAGGTTGGTGCGGTCCAGTACCTTACAATCAAGTATATTGTTGAGGTTTTTTTGCTGTGCAGGTGTAAGCTCGTCGTCAAAGATTACGGTTTTTACGTCGTTTTCTTTTATGTATTGATGAATTTCGTCAATTTTTCCTGTCCCCAAAAAGGTTTTCGGGTTCGGTTTATCCATCCGTTGCGAGAAGCGTTTTATTACCTCTCCACCGGCTGTAAAAGTAAGGAACTCCAGCTCGTCTAAATATTCTGAAAGTTTTTCCTCACTTTGCTGCTGGGTGATTATTCCGGCTACAACGGTTTTTTCGTATACTGTATTTTCTTTTTCGAGCATAAGAATTTTAATGATTTAGCAAAAATACAAAAATTAAATTCTTTTAAATTTAATGTTGTGCTATTATATGCTATTGTGAAAAAGATTTGTTAAATTTTATCGATTAGTTAAGTATATGTTATATTTTTTTAAATTTGGGAATTAAATTTACCTAAACGAAAAACTATGAAGAAAATTACTTTTGTGATTTTCGTCTTCCTGTCATCCCTTTGCAGCTATGCGCAGCTGGCTTTAGAGGACTTCGAGGGCACCTGGACACCTAACCAGGGACCCACAGGATGGTCGATAATCAACGTGGCCGGCCCGGTCCAAACATGGCAGCAGGCAAACAACTCCGCCGCACAGCCTGCTTACCAGGGTGTGCACGCAGCATTTCTTAACAAAGAAAACGTTGCCTCAGGTTCCCAGTCTGAAGACTGGCTGATTACTCCACAGTTTACTGTGCCTACAAACGGACAGCTTCACTTCTTTTCGAGGCTGACCCAAAACAATGACCAGGGAAGCACCTACAAAGTGATGATAGGTACAGACCCTGCCGACATGTCAACGTTTTCTCCGGTTATAAACTGGACAGAACTTACCCTAAACATTGTACAACAGGAATATGAGGAAAAAATCATAGACCTGCCTGCTGCAAGTTACGGACAGCAACGCTACCTTGCCTTTGTAATGATGGGCGATGACGGCGACCGCTGGCTGATAGACAATGTTAGCGTAATGCAACTGTGTTCGCCTCCTACGAACCTTTCTGCGGCTAACGCTACAACAACCACTGCCCAGCTAAGCTGGACCGATGCCGCAGGTGCCGGTTCTTGGGAAATAGAGGTTGTACCGCCAAACACTAACCCTACGGGTGTGGGCGTACCATATACAGGCACACTGCCGTATACTGCTACAGGCCTTACGGCAACTACCACATATACATACTTTGTAAGATCGCTTTGCTCTCCCACAGGAAACAATAGTGCCTGGGCAGGGCCTTTTACGTTTAATACCCTGACCTGCGACCCTGCGCAGCAGTGTACGTATGTATTTAACCTTACCGACTCTTTTGGCGACGGATGGAACGGAAACACCATGACCGTAGCACAAAACGGAATACCAATGGCTACCCTTGGCCTTCCTTCGGGCAGTGCTTCTACAGTAAACGTACAATTATGCGATGGCATACCTTTTACATTATACTGGAACACTGGCGGTACATGGGCCGGTGAAGTTGGCATCTCTGTAAGCAACAACTTTGGCCAGGTTATTTATACCAAGGCTGCCGGTACCGGTACACAAAACTCACTGCTGTATACAGGCGGTGTAGACTGTGATACTCCACTATGTTTACCTCCAAGCGGCCTTACCGCTACTAACATTGGTGAAACTACCGCTACTATTGGCTGGGGCAGTGCCACAACCGGTAACTGGGAATATTACCTTGTAACACTGGGTTCTGCAGCACCTACCGATGCCAGTACCGGTGTGGTTACCACTACGCAGCCGGTTAGTATAACAGGCCTTACTGCAAGCACCACTTACTCTTACTGGGTAAGGATAATTTGCGACGGTGGTACTACAAGTACTTGGGCAGGCCCATTCACTTTCAGTACTACGCAGATACCTGCGGAACTAAACCTTGACGAGGATTTTGAGGATGAGTTTAACTGGACCATCCTTAACGGTACACAAACTAACAAATGGTATTACGGTACTGCTACAAGCAGCAGCCCTACCCATTCGTTATATATTTCTAATGACGGAGGTGTATCTAACACCTATACAAACAACAGTACTTCTATAGTACACGCATATCGCGATATCGCAATACCTGCGGGTGCTACAGATGTAAACTTTTCATTTGACTGGAAAAACCTTGGTGAAACAGGTTGGGACTTTATAAGGGTATATGCCGTACCTACCAACTTTGTGTTTACACCGGGTACTATGATAGGCGCTTTGCCTACAAACGGTATTCAGCTTGGTGCTAACTTTGTAGGTAACGCCAGCTGGACAACCTATACCCAGATATTTAATGCCTCGGCTTATGCTAACGGCACTATGAGGCTTATCTTCCAGTGGCGTAATGACGGTTCGGGTGGTACTAACCCTCCGGGCGCTATAGATAACATTAACCTTACGCTTATTACATGCCCGCAGCCTATAAACGTTGTTGTAAGCAACATTACGGCTGGCGAAGCTACTGTGGCCTGGACTAACCAGGGTACTGCAACTTCTTGGGAAGTAATAGTACAACCGGCTAACGACCCTGCACCAACAGCAGCATCGACAGGTACGGTTGTAACAGATAACCCTTACACTGTAACCGGCCTTACTTCGGGCACGCTTTACAAAGCATACGTAAGGGCAATATGTAGTGATACTGATGTGAGCCTTTGGACTCCTTCGGCTAACTTTAATACTACAATATGTGACCCTGCACAGCAGTGTAACTATACTTTTGTACTTACTGACTCATGGGGTGACGGCTGGAACGGCAACACCATGTCTGTGAGGCAAAACGGTATTGTGGTAGGTACCCTTAACCTTGCTTCGGGCACAGGCCCTGTAACGGTAACTGTTCCGCTATGTGACGGTATACCTTTTGACCTGTTCTGGAACACAGGTGGTAACTTTGCTACCGAGGTAGGTGTGTCAGTACAAAACAACTTTGCACAAACACTTTATACACACGCACCGGGCAGTAACCTGCAAAACACTGTGCTGTATAACGGCAGTGTAGACTGTGATACTCCTGCATGTTTGCCTCCTACGGGCCTTACTGCAACAGATATTACTGCTACTATGGCTACCCTTGGCTGGGCAGGCCCTACAAGCGGAAGCTGGGAGGTATATATTACAGAAAACAACAACCCGGCCCCGGCTGATACTGAAACAGACGTAATTGCTACAACTACCCAACCGTTTGTTGTAGACGGCCTTACTGCAGGTACTATTTATAACTACTACGTTCGTGTGGTATGTGAAAACGGTACAAGTACATGGGCTGGCCCGTATGTATTTAATACTACACTATGTGAACCGGAAGATCAGTGTGTTTACACCTTTATACTTACAGACTCGTTTGGTGATAGCTGGAATGGCAACACCATGTCTGTAACGCAAAACGGTATTGTAGTAGGCACCCTTAACCTTCCTTCAGGTGCGGGCCCGCTTACGGTAAACGTTCCGGTTTGTAACGGTATTCCTTTTAACCTTTTCTGGAACTCAGGCGGCGCATTTGCCAATGAGGTAGGCATATCAGTACAAAATAACTTTGCACAGGTACTATTTACCCATACACCGGGTACTAACCTACAAAACAGCTTGCTGTACACCGGCGAGGTAGATTGTGATACTCCTGCATGTTTACCTCCTGCAGGCCTTACTGCCACTACAGAAACATATACTGCTACTGTAGGCTGGGGTGGCCCTGCCACAGGTAACTGGGAAGTGTATTACACAGGCGCCGGTAACCCTGCCCCTACAGCAGACGAAACAGACGTTATAACAACGACTACAAACCCTGTAACTATTGAAGGCTTAGACGCCAGTACACAATACCAGTTCTATGTACGTGTTATCTGTGAAGAAGGTACAAGCGTATGGGCAGGTCCGTTCCTGTTTGAAACGCAACCGCTTTGTCCGGATCCTACAAACGTAGAAATTCACTGTCTTGACTCTACAAGTGCTACCTTTACATGGCAGCCAGGTGCAGGCGAAACTTCTTGGGAAGTTGCCGTAGTATCTGCATCGTCTCCGGTACCTACTACAGGTACTGTAGTAACAGAGCCGCTTTACTATGTAGAAGACCTAACAGTAAGTACACAATATACCTTCTATGTAAGGGCAGTATGTGAACTTATAGACGGTTACAGCTCTTGGGTAGAAATGGACTTTACTACACCGGTAGTATCTGCCGGGCAGGCACAGGCGCTTTGTGCAGGTATCCTTGCACAGCCACAGCAAAGTAACTCAGGTGGTACTGTACCGGCTTATGGCCAGGTAGGCTGTCTTTTCAGCACGCCAAACCCTACATGGTACTATGTTACCCTGGGTGGTACCGGTGAAGTTGTACTAAACCTTACACAGGTAAACACTAACGGTACACCTATCGACGTAGACTTTGCAGCGTTCGGTCCGTTCGAATCGTTAGGTGAAGCGTGTTACCAAATAGGCAACCCGCCAAACACTACATATATTGTAGACTGTAGCTACTCTGGTTCGGCAACAGAAACCATAAACGTAACAGGTAACCCGGGTGATGTATTTGCCCTGCTTGTTACTAACTTTAACGGTAGCCCTGGTACTACAACCATTACCCAAACTGCCGGCCCTGACGTAAGCTGTGTGCCTACAGTTGATCTTGGACAAAACCTTGTGCTTTGTGATACTGACTCTCACAACCTTACTGCTTCGGTAAATAACCCTGGCGAACCTCAGGTATATACCTACACATGGTATATGGATGATGAGGTAATAACCCCAACAGTTGTTGAAACCACTGACGATTCTCAGACGGTTACAATTACTGAGCCGGGCAGCCACGTGTACAGCGTAGTGGTATCTATGCCGGTACCGGTAACCCCTGACGACGTAACTGACTCAGTAACTATAGCTATAAGCCATCCGTTTACTGTTCCTACACCTGAACCTATTACTGCTTGTGGCGAAAACGGTTCTGCACAGATAGATCTTTCTGCGATTAACTTCCTTGGAACATTAGACCCGGCTAACTATGCTTTCACTGTACATACTTCGCAGTCTAATGCTAACTCGGGTGCAAACCCTATAGACCTTACTGTGCCATTTACCGCTTCTACACAAACACTTTATATTGTGGTAAGCGATATTAATGTGCCTACATGTAAAAAAGTGGTAACACTTTCTATAACTATAAGTAATGCTGCTACCGCTACTGTTACTTATACCCCGGCTGACCTTTGTGTTAACAGCGACCCTGTAACACCTGTGGTTGTTGGTAATGCCGGTGGTGTATTTAGCGCCACGCCAGAAGGCCTTGCTATAGATGCAACAACCGGTACTGTTACCCCTGCCGAAAGTACAGCGGGTGTATACCTGGTTGTATACACAATAGCTGCTACAGCTACCTGCCCGGAATTTGTATCTGAGCCGGTTACTGTAACCATATTCGAACCGCTTTCAGGTACTGTTACCTACAGCGGCCCTTACTGTAATACTGCCGGTACTGCCGATCCTGTTATAGATGCAGGCATTGCAGGCGGTACATTTGCCGGAGATGCGGGACTTGTAATAGACCCTACAACCGGACAAATAGACCTTGTATTAAGCACACCGGTAGAGCACACCATAACTTATACCCCGCCTGCAAATGGCCCGTGTGGTGGTGCGCCAATAGAAATTATAGTAGTAATTAATGAAGCATACAGTGCTGATATTACTTACGGTGTAGCTCCATTCTGTACTAACGGTGGTGTGGCTACTCCTACATTAACAGGTGATTCTAATGGTTCTTACCAATTTACTCCTGTAGGTGATGCCCCTGTAGATGGACTTGTAATAGATGCTACGACAGGTGAAATTACCCTTGCAGGCAGTACGCCGGGCACTTATGAAGTAGTTTACTTTATACCGGCTAACGGTTCTTGTAACGACTTTACATCGATTCCTGCAACTGTAGTAATAGAGCCTGCACAGGTAGCACCTGTATTTACTTACAGCGGCCCTTACTGTTCTAACGATGGTACGGCTTATGTATCGGTTACCACACCGGGTACTACTGGTGGTGCGTATAGTATTACCCCAAGTGATTTAGTAATAAATGAGCAAACAGGTGAGATTACTCTTGTTCCTGGTGTTTCAGGTACATTCTATGTAACATATACAACGCAAGACACCGCAGCGTGTTCAGGAATAATTTCAGGCCCTGTTGAGATTGTAATTAATGAACTCCCTGTAATCACGAACTTTGCTTATGCTGCAAGTCAGTTCTGTTCAGATGCCGGTATTGCTTCAGTATTGCTTAATGCATCAGGCCCGGGCGCTACTGCGGGTACATACACCAGTACTCCTGCGGGCATTACATTTGTTAATGGTGGTGATATAGACCTTGCCGCAAGTACGCCTGGTACTTACGATATTACATATACAATACCATCTACAGGTATTTGTGATGCTGTAACAGCCACTGTAACCGGAATAACAATTACTACCAAGCCAAATGCTGAATTTGGTTACAGCTACAACACTGTGTGTGATAATGCAGGTACACTTACGCCGGTACTTGTAGGTAATGCTACATTGGGTACATTTACTGTAGATATTGCGGGCCTTAGCATAGACAGCGCTACGGGTGTTGTTACCCCTGTGGGCAGCACTCCTGGCACGTATGTGGTTACCAATACCGTTACTGCATTTGCAGGATGTGAGGATACCTATACATTTACAGTAGTTATAACTCCTGCCCCTGTAGCTAACTTTACATATGATGCCCCTGCATACTGTGTATCGGGTGATGACATCCCAGAACCGGTTCTTGTTGGAGATGCGGGTGCGTTTACCAGCACACCTGCAGGCCTTGCTATAGACGCTGCTACAGGTATCATAGACCTTGATAACAGTACTCCGGGTACATATACCATTGTTAATACTATTCAAGGTTCAGACGACTGTCCTACAGTAGTTAGTGCGCCGGTAACTGTAACTGTAACAGCACTTCCTGTACTGGCTTACACTGAAGGTTGTGATGGTACGCAGTATACCCTTGCGGTTGCCCTTACCGATGACCCTGTGTACGGCATAGACGATGTTACCATCGCCTGGCAGTCGGGTTCTGTAAACGGCCCGGTTATTGGAACTGGTGAAACAGTTGTAATTACAGAAGGCGGTACGTACTACGTAACCCTTACTCCTGAAAGCGGTGCCGTGTGCCCTGTAACGCAGGAAATAGTTGTTGCAAACACTATTTGTGAGGTTCAGCGCGGTATTTCGCCTAACAACGATGGCGATAACGACACCTTCGACCTTACAGGTTACGGAGTGACCAAACTGGAAATATTTAACCGTTACGGTAAAGAAGTATACAGCTTTAATGGTGCCTACACTAACCAGTGGAATGGTAACACAAGCAATGGCGAAGAACTGCCTACAGGTACTTACTTCTATATGCTTCACCGCAATACAGGTGAAAACAAAACCGGATGGATTTATATTAACAGGGAAGTAAAATAATAAATTACGTTGGAAATGGCCCGCCGCTTTGTGGCGGTGGGCCTTCCTTCCAACGCAGTGGTTAGTAAATGTTAATAATTAACACTAATTAAAGTTTTTGTTAATTGTTATTAAATTCATACAAAACGCTTTTTATTGGCTTATTTTTTATGATATTTACATCCCGTTTTTTGACGGCTTTTATCATTAACCGCATAAATTATAAAAG